>NZ_FOOF01000004.1 GCF_900113115.1 Duganella sp. CF458
GCTTGGCGTCCTCCTGAGCGCGGCGCGACGGCTTGCGCCCCTGCCATGCGTAAAAGCCGCTGCGAGAGACATTGAAGACCCTGCAAAGCAAATCCATCGGGTATCCGTCGAGTCGCACCGACTTCATGAACGCGTACCTGGCAGCGACTCCCCCGCAAAGTACGCCGTTGCCTTTTTTAACACTTCCTTTTCCATGCGTTCAACAGCCCTCGCCTGATTTCGGTGTACAAAGTTTGACACCGCTCTCTTGCCAATCTAAATTTTCATTTGCAGAAGCTGGCCCTGTTGATGTTGGCGAGCCCTATCACGAAATCCGAGAAGCTAGTCCATCAGTTCTCCCCATGGACGACCGCGCAGATCGCACGGTATTCGTCCCCACCTACGATTGGCTCTGTTCGCACCGTTGCCTACTCCGGTTACGGTGCAAACATATCCTCACAGTCCGAATCGCCAAGCGCTGAAGTCTCAGCCGGCACAATCATTCCATTTCGTCGATTGAAGGAGCCACCTATGAATGCCCGCGCACTGACCTCCCAGGAAATGATGACACCCGGCCGCGTGCTCATTAAACGCAAGCAGCTGCTGCAAAAGGTGCCGCTTGGCGAACGCACCATTCTCGAACTCGAACGTGCGGGAAAGTTCCCCAAACGTTTCTCCATCACGACACGGGCCGTCGCCTGGGACCTGCACTAGGTCGACGCTTGGATCGCGCAACAACAGGCCGCAGCAGTTCCGCAGCCCGCACCAGGCCCTAAGCGCCCTTGACCCAAGCGTCGATCATGTCGGCCCAGTCCTGCAGCATGGCACGCCGCTGCTGCGCGTACTCGGCCTTGTTGTAGACGGCGCGTACACCCTTCTGCTCATGGGCCAGGCATTTCTCGATCCAGTCGATGTTGTAGCCGGCTTCGTGCAGAAGGGTCGACGCAGTACGCCTCAAGTCGTGCGGTGAAAAGTCGGCCAGCGGCCGGCCCGCAGCACGCGCCACGCGCGACACCGACGTCGTCACCTGGTTCAGCGTAGCGTTCGAGATCGGCAGGTCGGCGTCGTACCTTGATGGCAGCACGTAGCGCGAACCAGCAGCGCAGGTGCGCAGCGCGATGAACATGTCGATGGCTTGACGGGAGAGATACACGTTGTGCGGGTTGCGCCGCTTTATGCGCTCTGCGGGGATGGTCCAGATGCCGTGCGTAAAGTCGAACTCGTCCCAGGTCGCGTCCGTCAGTTCGGATTTACGGACTAAGGTCAGGAGCAGCAGTTTGACCGCCAGCCTTAGCGTGGGCGCGCTTTGCACCTGCTCCAGGAATTCGTACAGCCAGGGGATCTCCGTACTGCTCAACGCCCGGTCGCGCGGCTGGAACGTGGCAATTGCGCAGGGCGGCACCTTGTCGGCCGGATTGGGGTGTTCGTGCCCGCGCTGGCCGGCATAGCGAAACACCAGCATCACGATCTCGCGCGCGTGCACCGCCGTGGCCGGCGCGCCGCGCGCCACGATCTTGTCGCACAAGGCACGCAGTTCCTCATGCGTGATCTCGTGCAGCAGCAGCTTGCCGAAAGGTCGTTCCAGGTCGCGCTCATACACCGAGCGCCCCATGTCACGCGTCGATTCAGCCATGCGATAGTTGGTGAGCCAGCGCTCCGCCCACTCCCCAAAGGATTCCTCCCCTGCCCGGCGCTGCTTCTGGCGCCGTTTGTGCTGCATGGGCGATAGACCGGACGCCACCAGCTTCCTGGCCGCATCGAGCTTTTCGCGCGCCTCTGCCAGCGTCAGCCCGTCCCTGCCATAACGACCGAGTACCAACGTCTCCTGGCGCCCGTTGATCCGGTAATTGAACCGGAACGACACCACGCCGGATACAAGCACCATGGCATACAGGCCGTCGCGGTCCACGACCTTGTAAGCGCGCGGCCCGGGCTTCAAATTCCGCAGTTTTGTGTCTGTCAGCATATTTCACTCTCAACCGGCACCATCATCCTGCCTATTTCCCACATCAAATCAACAAGTTAGCGGCACTAAAAAAGCCCGCTTTCGTGGTGGAAAACGGCCAAAAACCGTGTTCCAATACCATCAGCGAAAATGATGATGAATCGGGCGCTTTTCCCAATCCAATCAGTGACTTACGCGATTTCGATACCATCAACCGTTTGTGACACGTTTGATGGCATCGGAGAGCCGCGGCAAACACGGTCCCGCAGTACCATCCAACGCACCACCAAAAGGAGCCGCTTGGGGGTGCCTGACGTTGCCAGATTTCGCCACCAGAAATGAAAAAAGCCCCTGAAAAATCAGGGGCTTGGCTCTGGATTTTAACCGAGTGCTGCTAGTTGCAGCCTAATGGGAAATTATTCCCACTCGATGGTCGCCGGCGGCTTGCCGCTGATGTCGTACACCACGCGGTTCAGGCCACGCACTTCATTGATGATGCGGTTGGAGACCTTGCCCAGCAACGTATGTGGCAGGTGCGCCCAGTGTGCAGTCATGAAGTCCTGGGTCTGCACGGCGCGCAGGGCCACGACGTAGTCGTAGGTGCGGCCATCGCCCATCACGCCGACCGATTTCACCGGCAGGAACACGGCGAATGCTTGCGAGGTAGCGTCGTACCAGTTTTGCGGAGCGTCTTCGCCAGCCATGACGGCGCCTTCGTATGGGGTGTTGCGCAGTTCTTCGATGAAGATGGCGTCTGCGCGGCGCAGCAGGTCGGCGTATTCCTTCTTCACTTCACCCAGGATGCGCACGCCCAGGCCTGGGCCCGGGAATGGATGGCGGTACACCATCTCGTGCGGCAGGCCCAGTGCCACGCCCAGCTTGCGCACTTCGTCCTTGAACAATTCGCGCAGCGGTTCGAGCAGCTGCAGCTTCATGGTCTCCGGCAGGCCGCCCACGTTGTGGTGCGACTTGATGGTCTGGCCTTTCTTGCCCTTGCCTGCGGATTCGATCACGTCAGGATAAATGGTGCCTTGTGCCAGCCACTTGGCGTTCACCAGCTTGGCCGATTCGGCCTGGAACACTTCGACGAATTCGCGGCCGATGATCTTGCGCTTCTGCTCTGGATCGGTGACGCCGGCCAGGTGGCCCATGAACTGTTCGGTCGCATCGACCTGGATCACTTTCACACCCAGGTTCTTGGAGAACATGTCCATCACCATCTTGCCTTCGTTCAGGCGCAGCAGGCCGTGGTCGACAAAGACGCAGGTCAGCTGGTCGCCGATGGCGCGGTGGATCAGGGCTGCGGCCACGGAGGAATCGACGCCGCCGGACAGGCCGAGGATCACTTCATCGGTGCCGACCTGGGCGCGGATCTTCTCCACCGCTTCGGTGATGTAGTCCGGCATATTCCAGTCTGCCTTGCAGCCGCAGATTTCGTGCACGAAGCGCCCCAGCATGGCCTTGCCCTGCACGGTGTGGGTCACTTCCGGGTGCCACTGCACGGCGTAGAACTTGCGGTCTTCGTCGGCCATGCCGGCGATCGGGCAGGATTCGGTGGACGCCATCAGCTTGAAGCCGGCCGGCATTTCCAGGACCTTGTCGCCGTGGCTCATCCAGACCTTCAGCATGCCGTGGCCTTCGTCGGTGACGAAGTCGTTGATGCCGTTCAGCAGCGCAGTGTGGTTGCGTGCGCGCACTTCGGCGTAGCCGAATTCGCGTACCAGGCCGTTTTCCACTTTGCCGCCCAATTGCGCAGCCATGGTCTGCATGCCGTAGCAGATACCCAGCACCGGCACGCCGATTTCAAACACGGCTTGCGGTGCGCGCGGGGAATCGCCTTCCAGCGTGGAGTTATGGGAACCGGACAGGATGATGCCCGATGCGCCGTAGTTGCGAATGAATTCGTCGTCTACGTCGTACGGGTAAACCTCGGAGAACACGCCCGCGTCGCGCACGCGGCGTGCGATCAGCTGGGTCACCTGGGAACCGAAATCAAGAATGAGGATTTTTGAGTGCATAGCGGGGGCAAAAAAAAATTGCGGCGACACTTGGTCGCCGCTTTGCGGGGATACTTATTCGGAGCGGTAGTTCGGCGCTTCTTTGGTGATCTGGACGTCGTGCACGTGCGATTCGCGCATGCCGGCCGACGTGATCTCGACGAATTCTGCTTTCTCTTTCAGTTCGTCGATGGTGGCGCAACCGCAGTAGCCCATGGACTGGCGCACGCCGCCCACCAGCTGGAACAGGATCGCCAGCACGGAGCCTTTGTAGGCCACACGGCCTTCAATGCCTTCCGGTACGAACTTGTCCTGCTTGGCGCTGGCGTCCTGGAAGTAGCGGTCGGCCGAGCCATCGGCCATCGCTCCCAGGGAGCCCATGCCGCGGTAGGACTTGTACGAACGGCCCTGGTACAGGATCACCTCGCCCGGTGCTTCTTCGGTCCCGGCGAACATGGAGCCCATCATCACGGTGGATGCGCCGGCTGCCAGTGCTTTCGAAATGTCGCCCGAGAAGCGGATGCCGCCGTCGGCGATACATGGAACGCCGGTGCCCTTCAGTGCTTCTGCCACGTTGGAGATCGCGGTGATCTGCGGCACGCCCACGCCTGCAACGATACGGGTGGTGCAGATCGAGCCTGGGCCGATACCGACCTTGACCGCGTCCGCGCCGTATTCCACCAGCGCTTTCGCAGCGGCGGCGGTGGCGATATTGCCGCCGATGACGTCAACATGCGGGTACTTGGTCTTGATGTACTTCACGCGGTCCAGGATGCCTTGCGAATGGCCGTGGGCGGTGTCCACCACCAGCACGTCCACGCCTGCTGCTACCAAGAGGTCGATACGCTCTTCATCTTTCGCGCCGACGCCGACTGCCGCGCCAACCAGCAGTTTGCCGTGCTGGTCTTTCGATGCGTTCGGGTGTTCGGTCGATTTCTGGATGTCTTTGACGGTGATCAGGCCGCGCAGTTCAAAAGCTTCATTCACCACCAGTACGCGCTCCAAGCGGTGCTTGTTCATCAGGCGCTTGGCTTCTTCGGTATTGGCGTCTTCATTGACGGTGACCAGCTTTTCACGCGGGGTCATCTTGGCGCGCACTTCGGCGTCCAGCTCTTTCTCGAAGCGCAGGTCACGATTGGTAATGATGCCGACCACTTCCTTGCCCTGAACAACCGGGAAGCCGGAAATACCATATTGCTCGGTCAGCTTGATCACGTCGCGGATCTTCATGTCCGGAGGGATGGTGATCGGGTCGCGCAGCACGCCGGCCTCGAAACGTTTGACCCTCGACACTTCACGCGCCTGGTCTTTCGGCTTCAGGTTTTTGTGAATGATGCCGATGCCGCCTTCCTGTGCCATTGCGATCGCCAAACGGCTTTCGGTAACGGTATCCATCGCTGCGGACAGCAGAGGAATGTTGAGGGAGATGTTACGGGTCAGGCGAGTCTTGAGGGACGTATCCGCAGGCAGAATGTTGGAATACGCGGGGACGAGGAGCACGTCATCGAAAGTGAGTGCTTTTTGGAGCAGACGCATAGTATTTCCTATAGGCGCAAAAGCAGATTATACAGGAAACATTCGCTTTCGTCTCGGCAATCCTCAAACCGCTGCTGGACGGCCTGCTGACAGTTGATCTAAACTGGCGCCTACAGATAGCGCTATCAGGCATTCCAGGGGACATGAAAATCAATACCAATTTGCGCGTCGTCGTCATGGGCGTCAGCGGGGCCGGCAAAAGCGAAATCGGTAGGCGACTGGCCGCCGAACTCGGCGTGACTTTCCTGGAGGGCGACAGCTATCACCCTCCGGAAAATCTGGCCAGGATGTCAGCCGGCATTCCGCTGAATGATGACGACCGCGCCGGCTGGCTGCAAACGCTGCGCAAAGAGATCAGCGCTGCCCGCGAACGTGGCGAGGGCCTGGTGCTGTCCTGTTCATCGCTCAAGCGCCGCTACCGCGACCTGCTGCGCAGCGGCGATCCCGAACTCCGTTTCGTCTACCTCCATGGCGAGCGCGATGTGCTCGAACAGCGCATGCACGCCCGCCCCGGCCACTACATGCCGGCCTCACTACTGGACAGCCAACTGCGCGACCTGGAACCACTCCAAGCCGACGAAGCCGGTATACGCCTTGACCTGACCCAGTCGCCGCAAGCGCTGGTGGACACCATCCTGCAAACCCTGCAACAGCAAGCCTAAGGGGTAACCCGACGATTCTTTTGGGAAATAAATTTGACAACAGGGGGATTTCGGGGTGAAATGTACACTCTCACCCAAGGAAATCTCCCTATGAATCAACGTATTACCCGCCTGGCGCTGGCAACGGCGCTGATTGCCTGCACTTCCCTCGCCCAAGCGCAGTGGATGTGGGTGAACGAAAAAGGCGTGAAACAGCTGTCGGACCAGCCGCCTCCACCCGGCACGCCGCCAAACCGCATCCTGAAAGCCCCGCGCGGCGCGCCCGTAGCCGACATGCGCAAGGATGTGGCTGCAACGCCTGGCGCCGAAGGCGAAGAGGTGCCGGCATCCGACGACAAAGCCGCGTCTGCGAAGCCTTCGTTGGCGGAACGCAACGCGGACTACAAGAAGCGCCAGCAGGAAACGGCTGAAAAGACCGCCAAGGCCGCTGAAGATGCCAAGCGCGAAGCCGAGAAGAAGAAGTACTGTGCGGAAGCCAAGAGCAACATCGGCATGCTGGAAAGCGGCATGCGCGTTTCCGAAATGGGCCCGAACGGCGAACGCAACTACATGTCCGATGAATCCCGCGCACAGAAGGTCAAGGAGCAGCGCGAGTCCGTCAACAGCATGTGTAAATAAGCAGGAACGCGTTAAGCCTTCTTCGCCCGGCGGCGCCGGGCGTCTTTCGGGTCGGCGATCAGCGGCCGGTAGATTTCGATCCGGTCGCGCGCGCGCACCACCGTATCCAGCGTCTTTTTCTTGCCGTAAATTCCAACCGGCATCGTCACCAGGTTGATCTCAGGCGCTTCCTGCAGGATGCCGCTGATTTCGATGGCCTGGCCGATGGTGGTGCCCTCATCCACTTCCAGCGCATACAGCAGAGGCTGCGAAGCCGGTGCATAGCACACCGTAATCTTGATGCGGTCAGCCATAGACAGTCTCGGCACGTTTGCAGAAGGAGTCGACCATGCTGTTGGCAATCATGCCGAATACGGAGCCGATCACCTGCTCCAGCAGTTTGCTGGAAAACTCGTAGTGCAAATCAAGTTCGACCTTGCAGGCATCTTCGCGCAAGGCCTTGAACGTCCAGGTGCCATCGAGGGTTTTGAACGGGCCGTCGACCAGCTTCATGCGGATTTCGCTGAACGGCGTATTCGAGTTGGAGGTGGTGAAATGCTGCTTAACACCATGGAAATTGATCCCAACGCTGGCCACAACATGGTTCTCACCCCGTTCGCGGACATCAACTCCGCCACACCAGGGCAAAAATTTGGGATAATCCTCGACCTTTGCCACTAAATCAAACATTTGCTCGGCGCTGTATCCCAGGAATACCGACTTGTGCACTACTGCCATTGAGTAACCGTTTGCTATGATGTTGTCCAAAGAACCCGTAGTTTAACCGACCCACGCATTTTTACCCATGTCCATTGCCGATAATCGCAAAGCCTTCCACGACTACTTCATTGAAGACAAGTATGAAGCCGGAATCGCGCTCGAAGGTTGGGAAGTCAAGGCGATCCGCGATGGGCGCGTTCAGATCAAGGAAGCTTACGTTACCATCCGCGATAACGAACTGTACCTGTTTGGCGCGCACATCAGCGCCCTGCCTACCGCTTCCACCCATATTCACCCGCAAGCCGTGCGTACCCGCAAGCTGCTGCTGCACCGTGCCGAGATCGACAAGCTGGTCGGCAAGGTCGAGCGCTCCGGCTATACCCTGGTGCCGTTGAACCTGCACTTCAAGGGCGGCCGCATCAAGTGCGAGATCGGCTTGGCCAAGGGCAAGAAGCAACACGATAAGCGCGCCTCGGAAAAAGACCGCGACGCCAGCCGCGAAGTGGCGCAAGCTATGAAGCAACACCGTCGATAAACGGAAGGCTAGCTACGTTTCCAAGCAGCAACGCGAGTGCTACACTCAGGTAAAAGGAGATCGTCAATGCGAGCTGTTGCTGTCCTACTTCTTCCTCTTGCGCTGGCAGGTTGCGCCTGGTTCTCCGACAAGCCCCAGGAAAACAATTACGCCGCAACGTCGCAGAACCAGTTTGTCGGCGCCAGTTACAAGGCCGCCGACGCCCTGCTCTCGCAATTGAACGGCCGCCTGGCGGGTGACAAGCCGCTGATCATGGCGACCGTCGTCAACATCGACGCGCTGGACCAGAGCTCCACGCTGGGCCGGCTGGTTTCCGAACAAGTATCGACCCGTCTCGCCCAAGGCGGGCTGCGCATGCTCGAAATGAAGCTGCGTACTTCGCTCTACATGAAACGCCAGCAAGGCGAAATGATGCTCACGCGCGAAGTTGGCGAAATGGCGCACAACCACAATGCCCAGGCGGTGGTGGTCGGCTCCTACGGCGAAACCAATGACGCCGTCTTCGTCAACATCAAAGTGGTGCAGCCGCAAACCAATCAGGTGATGGCCGCTACCGATTACGTGCTCGCCAAAGACAGCGTGGTGCGTTCTATGCTGATGGGACGCTGAGCAGGTCGACCAGCAGCGGCAGGACCTCCTGCGCGGGCAGCTCCAGTTTCAGTGAAAGCAGGTCGTCGGCGCGGGTGATGCCGGCGTTGATGGCGGCAATCGGCTTGCCCGAAGCTGCAGCCATGCGGCAGAAGCGGTAGCCGGAAAACACCATCAGGGAAGACCCGACCACCAGCAGCGCATCGGCGGCCTCCATTTCAGCCAAGGCCTGCGCCGTGCGCGCGGCCGGCACGTTATCGCCAAAGAAGACCACGTCCGGCATCAGCACGCCACCACAGGCGGCGCACGCCGGCGCATGGAAATCCTGCAGCGCATCCGGTTCGATGGCGGCATCGCCATCAGGAAGCGGCTGGGCCAGCAGGTCCGCCAGATCCGGATTGTCGTGCTCAAGCTGCGGCTGCAGGCTGGCGCGCGAATAGCGGGCCTGGCATGCGAGGCAGATCACATGGTGCAGGTTGCCATGCAACTCGATCAGGCGCTTGCTGCCCGCGCGCTGATGCAGGCCATCCACGTTCTGTGTGATCACGCTATGCACGTGGCCACCGGCTTCCAGCTCGGCGATGGCGCGGTGGCCGGCGTTCGGCTCGGCGCGCGAGACTGTGGGCCAGCCCACCATGCTACGGGCCCAGTAACGGCGCCTGACCGCCTCGTTGCGACGGAATTCGGGGCCCTGGATCGGGGTACGGCCGCGCCGCACGCCGTCCTTGTCCCTGTAGCCGGGGATGCCGGAGGCAGTACTCAGCCCAGCGCCGGTGAGAACCAGCACGCGGCTGTGGCGCGCCAGCCAGCGCGCCAGTTGAGTCTCACTCGGCTGCGGCGCATCCATTTGGCTTGAAGACGCGTTCGGTCGATGCCGGGTACTTTTCAAGCTTCGATGCGGCACGGGTTGGACGCGGAGCGAAGTCGCCGCCGCAGTTCGGGCATTTGCCGTGCAGCGTATCGTTCACGCAATCGGCGCAGAAGGTGCATTCGAATGAGCAGATCAAGGCGTCCTGCGCACCAGGCGGCAAGTCCTTGTTGCAGCATTCGCAGTTGGGTCGCATTTGCAGCATGTCGAGGTTCCTTTATTGATGTCGGTAGCTGATTGCGTTCAGCAAAGCGCTGGTGGTGTCGATGTCGGCCAGTGCCTCGTTCGTCGCGCGCCCAAAGCTGCGCTCGCGGATACGCGTCAGGCGCTCCAGCAATTCCTGCTTCGGCAAGCGCGATTGAACGATGGCCGACGGGTCGATGCCCTGGTAGCGTCCACCGCTCGTTTCCAGCGCATCTAGCAGGCGCCTCACTTCAGCATCGGCTAAAGCGCCCTTGCCTGCTTGCGGCGCCGGTTGCTGCGCAAGCTGCTGGCGCATCGGAGCGAAGAACGCCACCGCTTCTTTCGACAACCCTTGCGGCTTGAGTGCCAGCAGCGCTTGCCGGCCCTGCGGGCCGCCGGAGCGCACCAGGAAGTTCACTGCCCGCGTGAAGGTCTCCATGTCGGCGCTTTGCAGCAGCGGCTCAACCGCAGGCACGCTGGCTGGCGAGCCGACGATCTGCAGCACATCGAGAACCGGCTTGACCAGCGCCGGGTCGCGCAATTGCGCGACAAGATGGCGCTCGCCTGCCGCGCCAAAGCGGCCATACAGCAAGGCGCGCACACCGGTTTCGTCGATCATCGAACCCTGCTGCGGCAGCGGAATGGTGACGGATTTGCGCAGGAAGATGCGGTCGATCAGGGGCAGCAGGCGTGCATCCTGGCTTGCCGCAGCGGCATGCATCAGGCGGAACAATTGCGGGCCATCCAGCGCCGCATCGGGATTGATCGCTAGTGCGGCCTGGACGGCGAGCGGCTTGTCGGCTTCGGCGCCATAGGCGACCAGGAAGCACGCAGCGTCCAGCAGCAAAGGCTGGCTGGGGCGCGATGCGCGAAGTTCCGCGACCAGTTCGCGGCGCAGCAGCGGGAGCGCGTTGTCGCGATAATCGCCAAAGAAGCGCCAAGCGGCATCGAGTTCACGGCGCTGCGCACCCGCCGCAGCAGCATTCGCGGCTGGCGGCATGGCGCGGATCTGGGAGATGCGGCCGCTGACAGCAGCATCGGTAGCGGCATCGCCCGCATGCGCCGACCACGCAGCGGATGCCAGGACGACGGCCAGAATGCGCTTCATGCCGACAACCTGCGCTGCAGGTCGGTCACGGTGGCGCGCCAATCCTCGAAATGCTCGCTGTCTTCCCACAATTCGCGCAATTCCGAAGCTTCCGACAACACTAGCGCCAACACGCGCTGTGCCTTGTCGGCGATATCGGCACGCGGCTTGCTCAGCTTCGCCTGCACCTCGGCCACCCACTCATCGACGCGCCCGGAATCCTCATCCTTCGCACCGCCCTTGCCCTGCAGGCGCGACCAGGTTTCCACGGCGGCCAATGCCTCCGCGCCAAACGGCGCCTCCAGATACTCGGTGGTCTCCGCCTGCAACACGTTGTTCAGCGTGTCCTCGATAAAGTAAAGGTCCCTTGACTCCTGCAGGTCTTGCGCCCAATCCTGCGCGAAATCATTGCCAAACGGCCCAACAGCCCAGGTTCCCACATGCGCCTCCTGTTCGATATAAGGCCGCATTGTACGCAATTACGGCACAGCCCGTGTCCCACCGTGGGGACACACCCGAAATGGGACACGAGCTCATGCGAACTACACTCGAGGCCGTGTCCCGAAACGGGTGTGACCCCATTGTGGGACACGGCCTCGGCCATCGCTATTTTTGGGTTTTGACGACTTGCAGGGCGGTGGCGATCAGGCTGCTCATGTCGCCGACGTTGGCGGGGACGATCAGGCTGTTGTTGGTCTTGGCCAGTTGGCCGAAGGCGTCCACGTATTGCTCGGCCACTTTCAGGTTCATCGCCGCTTCGCCGCCCGGTTGCTGGATCGCGCTGCCGACCTGCTTCAGCGCGCCGGAAGTCGCTTCCGCGATCGCCAGGATGGCGGCGGCTTCGCCTTGGGCGCGGTTGATGGCGGCCTGCTTGTCGCCTTCGGAGCGGGCGATGGCTGCTTCGCGTTCGCCGGTGGCGATATTGATCTGCTCCTGCTTGCGGCCTTCGGAGGCGGCAATCAGCGCGCGCTTGCCGCGTTCGGCCGTGATCTGGGCTTGCATCGCGTGCAGGATTTCCTGCGGCGGCGTCAGGTCCTTGATTTCGTAGCGCAGCACCTTCACGCCCCAGTTGGCGGCCGATTCGTCGATCGCGTTCACCACGGTGGTGTTGATGTGGTCGCGCTCTTCGAAGGTCTTGTCGAGCTCCATGCGGCCGATCACCGAACGCAAGGTGGTCTGCGCCAACTGCGTAATCGCGGCAACGTAGTTGGTCGAGCCGTACGAGGCGCGCATCGCGTCGGTCACCTGGAAGTACAGGATGCCGTCCACCTGCAACTGCGTGTTGTCCTTGGTGATGCAGACCTGCGACGGCACGTCGAGCGGGATCTCTTTCAGCACGTGCTTGTAGGCGATGCGGTCGATGAAGGGCACCACGATGTTCAGGCCGGGCCCCAGCGTGGCGTGATACTTGCCAAGCCGCTCCACCACCCAGGCGTGCTGCTGCGGCACCACGTTGATGGTCTTGAAGACGAACACCAACGCTACGATGAAGATGACCAGCGTGACTGTGCCAAAACTGAATTCCATTCACTTCTCCTTGTTATGCGCCGACGATCAGCCGGCTACCGCGAATTTCGCGAATCTTGAATACGCCCGGCGCCGCGGCTTCGCCCGGCGCAAGTTCGACGTCCCACATGGCGCCGCGGTACATCACGCGCGCGACGCCGTCCTGCCAGGCCGGCACGTTGACGCTCTGGCCGATGTCCAGGTTGACGTCCGGGTTGGATTGAGCCGGCGGCTGCGTGCTCTTGCCAAAACGGCTGCGGCGCAGCAGCAGCGTCGCAATCGCCGCCACGATGGCCGCGACCAGCATCTGGCCGGGCATATCGACGCGGGCCAGCGCAGCCAGGGCGCCCGCTCCCATGCCGATGGCAATCATCAGCAGGTAGAACGTGCCGCTAAACAGTTCGAGAGTGACCAGCACGCCCGCGCCAATCGCCCACAACATCCAGTCAGCCATCTCAATCTCCAAAAGTAAAAAAACCCCCGTCGCCGACAAGGCCACGGGGGTTCGGGCAACGAGGCTTATCGTTGGTTTATTGTTGCATTTCTGCCAGCTTCTGCCAAGTGTCGATGACCGAATCCGGATTCAGGGACATGGTCTCGATACCCTGCTGCATCAGCCACACGGCCAGTTCCGGGTGGTCGGACGGGCCCTGGCCGCAGATGCCGATGTACTTGTTCAACTTGATGCAGGCCGAGATGGCCATGCCCAGCAGCGCACGTACCGCAGGATCGCGTTCGTCGAAGTCGGCTGCCAGCAGCTCCATGCCGGAGTCGCGGTCCAGGCCCAGGGTCAGCTGGGTCAGGTCGTTGGAGCCGATCGAGAAGCCGTCGAAGTGTTCCAGGAACTGCTCCGCCAGCACGGCGTTGGAAGGCACTTCGCACATCATGATGACGCGCAGGCCGTTCTCGCCGCGTTTCAGGCCGTTCTTGGCCAGCAGGCCGACCACTTTCTCCGCCTGGCCCAGGGTGCGCACGAATGGCACCATGATCTCGACGTTGGTCAGGCCCATCTCTTCACGCACGCGCTTCATGGCGACGCATTCCATCTCGAATGCGGCAGCGAAGTCCGCCGACAGGTAGCGCGCGGCGCCGCGGAAGCCCAGCATCGGGTTTTCTTCGTCCGGCTCGTAGCGCGAACCGCCGATCAGCTTCTTGTACTCGTTCGACTTGAAGTCGGACATGCGCACGATCACCTTCTTCGGCCAGAAGGCCGCGGCGATGGTGGCGATGCCTTCCGCCAGCTTGTCGATGTAGAACTGCTTTGGCGAAGCGTGGCCGCGCGCCACCGATTCCACTGCCTTCTTCAGGTCGGCGTCGATGTTCGGGTATTCCAGGATCGCTTTCGGGTGCACACCAATATTGTTATTGATGATGAACTCCAGGCGGGCCAGGCCCACGCCGTTGTTCGGCACCGACTGGAAGTCGAAGGCCAGTTGCGGGTTACCCACGTTCAGCATGATCTTGGTCTTCAGCGGTGGCAGTTCGCCGCGCTGGACTTCGGAAATTTCGGTTTCCAGCAGGCCGTCGTAGATCTTGCCTTCGTCGCCTTCGGCGCAGGATACGGTCACGAAGTTACCGTCCTTCAGCACGTCGGTCGCGTCGCCGCAGCCCACCACTGCCGGCACGCCCAGCTCGCGCGCGATGATCGCTGCGTGGCAGGTACGGCCGCCGCGGTTGGTGACGATGGCCGATGCGCGCTTCATCACCGGTTCCCAGTTAGGGTCGGTCATGTCGGCCACCAGCACGTCGCCCGGCTGTACGCGTTCCATCTCGCTTGGATCGTTGATCACGCGCACCGGGCCGGCGCCGATCTTCTGGCCGATGGCACGGCCGGAGGTCAGCACGGTGCCGGTCGATTTCAGCTTGAAGCGCTGCTGCGAATCGGTGGCTTTCTGCTGCGATTTCACGGTCTCGGGACGGGCCTGCAGGATGTACAGCTTGCCGTCGCGGCCGTCTTTGCCCCACTCGATGTCCATCGGACGGCCGTAGTGCTTCTCGATGATCATGGCGTACTTGGCCAGTTCGACGATTTCAGCGTCGACCAGCGAGTAGCGGTTGCGCATCTCGATCGGCACGTCGACGGTCTTCACCGAGCGACCGGCCTTGGCTTCATTGGTGAATTCCATCTTGATCAGCTTGGAGCCGATGTTGCGGCGGATCACGGCGGACTTGCCCTGCTCCAGCATCGGCTTGTGGACGTAGAATTCGTCCGGGTTCACGGCGCCCTGCACCACGGTTTCGCCCAGGCCGTACGAGGAAGTGATGAAGACCACGTCCTTGAAGCCCGACTCGGTGTCGATGGTGAACATCACGCCCGATGCGCCCGTGTCGGAGCGAACCATGCGCTGCACGCCGGCCGACAGCGCCACCTCGGCGTGGGTAAAGCCCTTGTGCACGCGGTAGGAAATCGCGCGATCGTTGTACAGGGATGCAAATACGTGCTTCATCGCTTCCAGCACGTTGTCGATGCCGACCACGTTCAGGAAGGATTCCTGCTGGCCCGCGAAGGATGCGTCAGGCAAGTCTTCCGCGGTGGCGGAGGAGCGCACGGCGAACGACACTTCAGTGCTGGAATCGGCGACCAGGCGGTCGTAGAAGGCGCGGATCTCGGCTTCCAGGCGTGGCTGGAATGGGGTGTCGATGATCCATTGGCGGATTTCGGCGCCCGAGGCGGCCAGGGCGCGCACGTCGTCGACGTTCAAGTGTTCGAGGCGGTCGGCAATGCGCTTGGCCAGCGATGGGCCGCCGTCAACGCTGTGCGACAGGAAGTCGCGGAAGGCTTGCGCGGTGGTTGCGAAACCGCCAGGCACCCGAACACCGGCACCAGCCAGCTGGGAAATCATCTCCCCCAGCGACGCGTTCTTGCCGCCGACGGATTCGACATCCGTCATGCGCAAGGTCTCGAACGAGGCAACGTACACCCCGTCGGATTGCTCCTTCAATGCTGCGTTAGTCATAAAGACACCTTTTTGATGATAAAAATCTTTACGCAGGTGCGCGCGGCATCGTTCTTGTCATTCTTGGCGCCGTGCAGCACAATCTTACTGTTGGCAGGCATTTTACAGCCTGCCGAGCAAATTGACGATTCATCCATTGGAAAAGCTTTTTTGATGCCACAAGATCAACGTTTATTGCCATCGTCTAGCCGCACCGTCTTCTTTGTCTCTGACGGCACGGGCATCACCGCTGAAACCTTCGGTCATTCGGTGCTGACCCAGTTCGACCTGCGCTTCCGCCAGATCCGCCTGCCTTTCATCGACACCTGCGACAAAGCGTATGATGCAGTGCGCAAAATTAACGAGGTCGGGGCCGAGGACGGCACCAAGCCGATCGTGTTTTCCACCCTGGTGAAGGCGGAGCTGTCGGAGGTCATCCAGCGCGCCAACGCCATGCATATGGACTTGATCCAGACTTTTGTGGCGCCGCTGGAACAGGAACTGGGGGTCAAGTCGACCCACACCATCGGCCGCTCGCACAACGTGGTCGATAGCGAGGAATACAAGAACCGTATCGAGGCGATCAACTTCTCGCTGGCACACGATGATGGCCAGTCCAACAAGAACCTGTCGTCGGCGGACGTGATCCTGGTCGGCGTGTCGCGTTCGGGCAAGACCCCTACTTCGCTGTACCTGGCCATGCAATATGGCGTGAAGGCCGCCAATTACCCGCTGATCCCGGACGATTTCGAGCGCGGCAAACTGCCTTCCGCGCTGTATGCCTTCAAATCGAAGATTTTCGGCCTGAGCATCGAGCCGCAGCGCCTGTCCGAGATCCGCAACGAGCGCCGCGCCGGCTCCAAGTACGCTTCGCTGGAGAACTGCCGCTATGAAGTCAACGAGGCGGAAGCCATGATGCGCCGCGAAGGCATCCGCTGGCTGTCGTCCACCACCAAGTCGATCGAAGAGATTTCGACCACCATCCTGCAGGAAATCAAGCCGAATCGTTCGGTGTATTGAGCTTCCGCTCAGAAGAAGCTTTTCCAGTCGTGCAGCCAGCCCGGAATGTCGTCCAGCGGCATCGGGTTGGCTATATAGAAGCCCTGGGCGTAAGCGCAGCCCAGGCCTTGCAGGAAGTCCCAATCCGCCCTGGTTTCGACCCCGACCGCGCAAGCGTCGCGCGACAGGCTGCGGGCCAGCCCGATAAAGGATTTCAATACGGTGCCGATGGGGCGCTTGCGCGAGGCGCCATCGACAAAGCTGGGATCAATCTTCAATTCCGAGAAGGGGATGGCGGCCAGGAGTTGCAGGTTGGAGCGCCCGGTGCCGTAATCGTCGATCGCCAGGCCAAATCCCATCATGCGCAGCCGCAGCAGGCGTTCCAGGAAGTGCGGGTTGGTGGTCAGCACCGAAGCTTCCGTGATCTCGAACGTGACGTAGTCCGACAGCACGCGGTGGCGCTCGAGGCAGGCCGTCATCTGGGCGATGAACTGCGGGTGCGCCAGCGTGCTCGGGTCGACATTGAAAGAAAATGAAATCGGAATGCCCTGGTCGTGCAGGCTGCGGCAGGCCGCCACCGACTGTTCGATCATGCACCAGTCGAGGAAGTCAACTCGCCGCACGCTTTGCAGCACCGGCACGAAGGCTGACGGGCCCAGCACGCCATACTCCGGGTGGTGCCAGCGGGCGAACATTTCCAGTCCGGTGACGGCACCGGTTTCCAGTTCAATCTTGGGCTGGAAGTAAGGTCCGAACTGGCGTTCCTGCAGTCCGCGCTCCACTTCCGCAAACGTGAATTCCGGGTGTGCCGGACCGGGGTCCGGTTCGACGGCAGGCTCACGGTAGTTGGCAATCAGTTCCAGCAGCCGGGCCGAGGTCATCGGCTTGCCTGAACTGCCCAGCACATCGAGCCCGTAGGCTTCGGCCATGGTCTCGACCGAAAACAGCACGTCGGCATTTTCCGCGGCGAGGATGATGATGCCGGCCCGGCAGTCGATTTCGGCCAGGCGGCGGATGACTTCCAGCCCGTCCATGCCGGGCAGCGTCAAGTCCATCAGGGCGATGTTGGTGGGAGGACTGAGCCCGATTTCCAGGATGCGCAGCGCACCGACTCCGTCGGACGCCGGCGTGACGTGCTGGGCGCCCAGGTGGCGCAGCATGCCAAGCAGTAGCTCTCGCTGGATGGGTTCGCCCTCGGCGACCAGAAAGTGCAAGCTTGCAATTTCCATAACGCCAATCCCACTTGCTTAGTTTTACTAAGTCAGATTTTGCCTGACTTGCTCGAAAAAGCATACTGCCGCGCATGCGGCGACGTTCAGCGACTCGACTTTGCCCAGGTGCGGCACGATCACGCGGTGCGTGGCGTTGCTTAAAAGCGACTCGGATACGCCCTGCCCTTCGTGGCCGAAGATCCAGGCGACCGGTCGTTTCAGGTCCAGCTGATAAAGCTGCTCGGCCGCGTAGCCGCTGGTGGCCAGGGTGGCGATGCGGGCACTCTGCACCAGTTGCGGCAGGTCGACGTTTTCGTAGATGTCCAGCACGAAGTGGGCGCCCATGGCGGCGCGCAGCACTTTCGGCGACCAGCAGAAGGCGGTGCCGGGGGCGCAATACACCTCCTTCACGCCCGCCGCGGCGGCGCTGCGCAGGATGGAACCGACGTTGCCCGGGTCCTGCACGTTATCGAGCAGGACTGCGTTGGTGGTCAAAGCCTGCGGCACCTCTTTCTGCGGTGTGCCGATCAGGAACATCAGGCCGACGCCATGCTCCACCTGGCTGACAGCGTGGTACAGCTGGTCGGCCAGGCACAGGACGTGGGCATGCCCGGCTTCGAGGCGGGCGATGATGGCCGCCACTTCCGGATTCCGCAGCGCGCCTTCGGCCACGATGGCCTGTTCCGGGTGGCCGCGCAGCTCGAGCCAGGTTTCGCACAGGTGCACGCCATCGAGCAGGCTGCGGCCGGCCTTGCGGCGGGCCTGCGAGTTGGTGGCCAGCTTGCTAAGTTCCTTGTATTGCGCGTTGTCGCGCGAAGTGATGTGCTTCACAGCGCGCGCTCCAGGACTTCGCGTACCGGCGCAAAGCTGCGGCGGTGCACCGGCGACGCGCCGTGCTCGCGCAAGCGCTCCAGGTGCAGCGCGGTGCCATAGCCTTTGTGCTGGTCGAAGCCGTACTGCGGGTATTTCCTGTGCAGCCTGACCAGGGCCGCGTCGCGCGCGGTCTTGGCCAGGATCGAGGCAGCCGAAATCGATTCGATCTTGTCGTCGCCTTCCACGATGGCGATGCTCTGGATGCGCATCACGGGGCACTTGTTGCCGTCGATCAGGGCCAGGGTCGGTATGGTTTGCAGCGCATAGACCGCGCGCTTCATCGCCAGCAGGCTAGCCTGCAGGATATTCAGGCGGTCGATTTCCTCTTCCGAAGCTTTGGCGACGGCCCAGGCGATTGCGTGCTCGCGGATCAGCGGCGCCAGCTCGTCGCGGCGGGCCTCGTTGAGTTTCTTGGAATCGCGCAGGCCGGCGATCGGGC
This sequence comes from Duganella sp. CF458, assembly GCF_900113115.1. Taxonomy (GTDB): domain Bacteria; phylum Pseudomonadota; class Gammaproteobacteria; order Burkholderiales; family Burkholderiaceae_D; genus Rugamonas. The sequence continues at coordinate 18,662 of NZ_FOOF01000004.1, forward strand.
GGTTGCGGTCCAGGATCACGGCCGCGGCAAACACCGGACCGGCCAAGGGGCCGCGCCCCGCCTCATCAACGCCGCAGATAATCTCGTCGAGGGAATATGGAAGGTCGTCAAACAGACCGGATTGTTGGGACATCACTCAATTCTTTCTACTGTCCAGTTCGTGTCCCACCTTGGGGTCACACCCGAATCGGGACACGGGCTGATCCGCGATACGGCTGGGATCGTGTCTCATTTCGGGTGTGACCCCATGGTGGGACACGGGCTTATCTGTTGATGACCTTTAGGACTGCGGCGGCGCCTTCCTGGGCGCTGTTACGCAGCAGGCTGTGATGCATGTCGGTGAAGCGCTGCGCCAGTTGCAGGCGGTGCGGCACGTCACTCAGTTGTTTCCACATGGCGTCGGCCAAGGTCTCGGCAGTGGCTGCGTTTTGCAGCATTTCCGGCACCAGGAACTCGCGCGCCAGGATGTTCGGCAGGCCGATCCATGGCTGGTAGCCCATATGTCTCATGATATGCCAGGACGCGGCCATCATCTTGTAGGCGATGACCATCGGCTTCTTGAACAGCGCCACTTCCAGCGAAGCGGTGCCGGAGGCAACCAGCACGGCGTCGGCGGCGCAAATGGCGCTGTGCGACTGGCCATCGAGCAGCATCAGCTCGACATCCTGCAGGCCGGCTTCGGCGATCAGTTCCAGGAAATACTTGCGCTGCTTTTCTCCCGCCATCGGCACCACGAACTTCAACGTGCGGTCGCGCTGCAGCAGCAGCTTGCAGGCGCCGATGAAGGCGGCCGTGTTGTACTTCAGTTCCGCCATGCGGCTGCCCGGCATGACGCAGACCACGTTGGCGTCGTCCGCCAGGCCCAGTTGGCGGCGCGCGGCCGCTTCGTCGGGCTGCAGCGGGATCACTTCGGCCAGCGGGTGGCCGACGTAGGTGACCGGTACGCCCGCTTTCTTGTAGATCTCTTCCTCGAACGGGAAGATCACCAGCATATGCGATACCGACTTGATGATTTTCTTGATGCGGCCGCCGCGCCAGGCCCAGATCTGCGGGCCGATGTAATGCACGGTCGGGATGCCGGCGGCGCGCAACTGCGCTTCCAGCCCCAGGTTGAAGCCCGGATAGTCGGCACCAATGAAACAGGCCGGCCGATCGGCCAGCAACTGGTCGCGCAGCGTGTCCTGGATGCCTTTCAGCTCGCGGTAGCGTGGAATGATTTCGAACAGCCCGCGCACGGTCATCTTCTCGATCGGCCACTGCGACTCGAATCCATGTTCCATCATGGCCGGGCCGCCGATGCCGTGGAAGCGCGCGTCGGGCAGGTGCGGGCGCAGGCCGCCCAACAGGCGGCCTGCCAGCAGGTCGCCGGAAGGTTCGCCGGCGACTACTGCGATCGATACGTCAGCGGACGATGCCACGGGTGGTCGTATCGAGGAATTCGCGCATCGCGCGCGCGTGGAGCACGTCCGCCTCAGGCAGTTCGGCTTCGGCTGCGATCATCGCCGCCTTGGCTTCGTCCAGCGTCAGGCCGGAGCGGTACAGCAGCTTGTAGGCGTTGCGGATGGCATTGATCTGCTCGCGGGTAAAGCCGCGCCGTTTCAGGCCTTCGATATTGACGCCGTGGGCTGCCGCCGGATTGCCGTTCAACAGCACGAACGGGGGCACGTCCTGGGTCAGGCTGGTGCTCATGCCGACAAAAGCGTGGGCGCCGATCTTGCAGAACTGGTGCACGTTGGCGAAGCCCGACATGATGACCCAGTCGCCGATCTCCACATGGCCCGCCATCTGGGCGTTGTTGGAGAAGATGGTGTTGTTGCCGACCACGCAGTCATGCGCCAGGTGGACATAGGCCGAGATCCAGTTGTTGTTGCCCAGCCTGGTCACGCCCTTGTCCTGCACCGTGCCGACGTTGAAGGTGCAGAATTCGCGGATGGTGTTGTCGTCGCCGATCTCCAGGCGGGTCGGTTCGCCGTTCCATTTCTTGTCCTGCGGCGCGGCGCCGATGGACGAGAACTGGAAGAACTTGTTGTTCTTGCCGATCGTGGTATGGCCCTCGATCACGACGTGCGGGCCCACCACGGTGTTCTCGCCAATCACCACGTTCGGGCCAATGATCGTGTATGGGCCGATCTCGACGCCGGCGGCCAGTTCGGCCTTCGGGTCGACAATCGCGCTTGGGTGGATGGTCGCCATGCTGCTTACTCCACGGAGCGGATGGTGCACATCAGCTCAGCTTCCAGCGCTACCTGGCCGTCGACCGAGCCGACCGCCTTGTACTTCCAGATGCCGCGCGCATTGCGCAGGATTTCCACGTCCATCTTCAACTGGTCGCCAGGGCCAACCGGGCGCTTGAAGCGCGCGTTGTCGATGCCGACAAAGTACACCACCGAATTCTCGTCCGGCTTGATGCCCATGGACTTGAACGACAGCAGGGCTGCGGTCTGCGCCATCGCTTCGATCATCAGCACGCCAGGCATCACCGGCTTGTGCGGGAAGTGGCCGTTGAAAAACTCTTCGTTCACGGTGACGTTCTTGATCGCGGTGATGGACTTGTTCTCTTCATACGAGATGACGCGATCGACCAGCAGCAGCGGGTAGCGGTGCGGCAGGTACGCCTTGATCTCGCAGATGTCCATCGTTTTGTTTTCGGTAGTCGTCATGATTCTTCGTCTTCGGTTTTAGTTTTAATGGTTTTTTCCAGGGCGCGCATTTTATCGCGCATCGTCGGCAAGTTCCGGACAATCGCAGCCGACTTCTCCCAGTCGCTGTTCTTGGCCAACGGGTAAAAGCCCGTGTACTGGCCCGCTTCGGTGATCGAACGCGATACCAGGCTGCCCGACGAAATATGGACGTGGTCCGCGATCGTCAGGTGGCCCAGGATCATCGCCGCCCCACCGAAGGTGCAGTACTTGCCGATTTTCGCACTGCCCGCCACGCCGACGCAGCCGGCCATTGCCGTGTGCGCGCCGATATGGCAGTTGTGGCCGATCTGGATCTGGTTGTCCAGCTTCACGCCGTCTTCAATAATAGTGTCCGCCAACGCGCCGCGGTCGACGGTGGTGTTGGCGCCGATATCGACATCGTCGCCGATCACCACCCGGCCCACCTGCGGGATGCGCACGTAGACGCCGCCGTCGTTGGCAAAGCCGAAGCCGTCGGTCCCGATCACGGCGCCCGAGTGGATGATACCGCGCTTGCCGATCACGCACTTCGAATGGAAGGTCACGTTGGCAAAGAAATGGCTGCCCTCGCCCACCTGGGCGTCGCGGCCAATATAGCAGCCGGCGTCCAGCACCACGCCGGCGCCGATCACGGCGCCGGCTTCGACCACCACTTTGGGGCCGATATGGGCGCTCGGGTCCACGCTGGCAGCCGGGTCGACGTAAGCCGTCGGGTGCACGCCTGCCGGGCGCACGTACGCCGTCTGCGCTTCGAAGATCTGCGCGGCACGGGCAAAGTACACATAGGGATTCTTGACGACGATGCGGGCACCCGTATAGGTCTCGGCCACGGTGGCATCGTCATTGGCGCTGACAATCAGGGCTGCCGCCTGGCTTTGCCCCGCTTGCGAGCGGAATTTGCTGTTACTGAGGAAGCTGATATGCGAAGCGCCTGCATCGGTCAACGGCGCGATCCCGGCAACATAAAGTTCCGGGTCCCCCACCAGTTGGCCGCCCAGGCGCTCGACCAGTTCTCCTAGTCGAAGGCCCATCTTAAATCCAATCTATCGGTTATTTGTCCAGCGCTTCCAGCACCTTGTTGGTGATGTCGATGCGCGGACTGGCCCACACGGCGTCCTGCAGGACAATGTCGTAGCCTTCGGTCGTTGCAAGCTGCTTGATGATCTTGGTCGCCTTTTCGGCGATCGCAGCGCGCTCTTCGTTGGTGCGCTGGTTCAAGTCTTCGCGGAATTCGCGCTGGCGGCGCTGGAAATTCAGGTCCGCCTCGTAAGCTTCGCGCTGCAGCTTGCTGCGCTCAGGCTCGGGCTTGGCGGTGCCTTCCTTTTCCCATTTTTCGGCGGCTGCCTTGGAGCGCATGGCCAGTTCCTGCAGCGCTTTTTCGCGGCTGGAAAACTCGTCGCGCAGCTTGCCGTCGGCCAGCTTGGCCAGCTTCGATTCGTTGTAGATGCGCTCGGCGCTCAGCCAGGCAATCCGGGAGGACTGCGCCAGCGCCGGTGCCGAGGCCATCATGCCCAGCGCCAGTACGGCAGCGATCTTGCCCAGGGTAGCGGTTGCAGTCTTCAACTCGATTCTCCGTCCAAATAAGTTGCTTTGGTGCACTAAATGCATCAGAAACCAGTACCCATCTGGAACTGGAAGCGTTCCAGGCGGTCACCCAGTTTGTCGTTCAGAGGCAAAGCATAACTCAACTTCAGCGGGCCTACCGGGGAAATCCAGCTCAGGCCCAGGCCGGCCGAGAAGCGCAGCTCGGACAAGCGCATCTTCTGGCGTTCCGCGTACACCTGGCCGCCATCGAGGAAACCGAACCAGCGCAGCGAACGGTCCTGCCCCTGGCCGGGGAACGGCATCTGCAGTTCGGCGTTACCGATCAGGCGCGAAGCACCGCCCAGCGAGTCGCCGTAGCGTGGGTCGACCGCGCCCAGCGAGGAGCTCTGGTAGCCGCGCACCGAACCGATGCCGCCGGCGTAGAAGTTCTTGAACACCGGGTAGTTCTTGCCGCCGAAGCCGCGGCCGTAGTCAACCTCGCCTTTCAGCGCCAGGGTGATCTTGTTGGTCAGCGGCTTGTACCACTGGGTTTCGTACACGGCACGCCAGTACTTCGACTCGCCGATCGCGTCCAGTTCCAGGTTGATGCGCTGCATATAACCCAGGGTCGGCGTCATGGCCGAGTCGCGGCTGTCGCGCGCCCAGGCCGCGGTCAGCGGTACCGAGTAGGCGTTGACGGAACCGACGCCGTTGGCCGGGCCGCCCAGGTCGCGCACGTACTGCTTGAAGTAGGTCGGCGACGATTCGTCGGTTTCCACGTTCGATTTTTCCAGGCCGATACCGAAGAAGATGGTGTCCTGTTCGGAGAACGGCACGCCGAAACTCACGCGGCCGCCGGTCTGCTTGATGGTGTACAAGCCGGTATTCACCGCTGGCGGGCGGAACGTACGCAGGTACAGCTCATAGCTGCGCGAAATGCCGTCCGGCGTGAAGTAGGGATTGGTGTGCGAGAACGCGATGGTACGGCTGTACTTCGAGGTATTCAGTTCCAGGCCCACCGTGTTGCCCGAGCCGGCGAAGTTGGCCTGCTGGATCGCCGCGTTGAAGGTGAACTTCTCGGCTTGCGAGAACGCACCGCCGATCTGGAAGTTGCCGGTCGGGCGCTCGACCACGGACAGGTTGATGTCCACCTGGTCCGAGGTGCCCTGTGCTTCCGGCGTATCGACCGTCACGTCCTTGAAGTAGCCGGTGCGGTCGACGCGGTCGCGCGATTGCTTGATCTTGGAAGCGTCGTACCAGCTCGATTCGAACTGGCGGAATTCGCGGCGGATAACTTCGTCGCGGGTGGTGGTGTTGCCCGAGATGTTCACGTGGCGCACATAGGCGCGCTTGCCCGGATCGATGAAGAAGGTGAACGCGACTTCGCGCTTGGCCTGGTCGATTTCCGGGTTGGCATTCACGTTGGCGAAAGCGAAGCCGAAGGTGCCCAGGCGGTCGGTAATCAGCTTGTTGGTGCCGGTCAGCAGCTTGCCGGAGTAAAGCTTACCCTTCTGCAGCAGCACCAGCTGGCGCAACTCGTCTTCACGGCCGAACATTTCACCTTCGAACTTGATGTCGGAGACCGTGTACTTCTCACCCTCGGTGATATTGATGGTGATGTAGATGTCCTTCTTGTCCGGGGTAATCGAGACCTGGGTCGAATCGACGTTCATCTCGATATAACCATGGTCCAGGTACCAGGACTTCAGGGTCTCGATATCGCCATTCAGCTTGGTCTTGGAATACTGGTCGGACTTGGTGTACCAGCTGAACCAGCCGCCGGTATTCAGGGCGATCTGCTCTTTCAGCTCCTTGTCGCTGAAAGCCTTGTTGCCGACGATATTAATCTGCTTGATGCGCGCCACGTCGCCTTCATCGACCTCGAAGTCGATGCTGACGCGGTTGCGCTCCATCGGCGTCACGGTGGTGGTGATTTTCACGCCGTACAGGCCGCGCGACAGGTACTGGCGCTTCAATTCCTGCTCGGCGCGGTCGACCGATGCCTTGTCGAAGGTCTTGGCTTCGCCGACGCCGATGTCCTTCAGCGCCTTGACCAGCATGTCCTTTTCGAATTCGTGGGTGCCCTTGAAGTCCACCTTGGCGATGGCCGGGCGCTCTTCCACGATCACCACCAGCACATTGCCGTCGCGCTCCAGCTTCACATCCTTGAAGATGCCGGTGGCGTACAGGGCCTTGATGGTGGCTACGGATTTGTCGTCACTGAAGGTTTCGCCCACGCGCACCGGCAGGTAGCTGAACACGGTACCGGCTTCGGTACGCTGGATGCCTTCGACGCGGATGTCCTTGACGACAAACGACTCGGCGGCGATTGCGCTGCCGGAGCAGAAGGCCAGGACGGCAGCGCCTACCAGGGTGCGGCGGAATTGAGGAGCGATACGATCAGTGTGTAATTTCATCGGCAAATCGAAAAAAATTAAAGCAGCCGGGCCAGGTCATTGAATATCGCCAGCGCCATTAACGACACCAGCAATCCCAGTCCAATACGCTGCGCCATTTCTCCAAAGCGCTCGGAAACGGGGCGCCCTGTCAAAACTTCCAGCGAATAATACAGCAAATGCCCCCCATCCAGAACAGGAATTGGCAGCAAATTCATCAGTCCAAGACTCACGCTGATAAAGGCGACGAAGGCGATAAATGGCTCGGCGCCCATTTTCGCCGTTTCCCCGGCATATTCGGCGATGGTCAACGGGCCGGTAATATTCTTCAGGGAGACTTCACCGACAATCATGCGGCCCAGGATCTTGAAGGTCATGGTGCAGATTTCCTTCACCTGGCGCACGGCTTTGGCAGTCGCCTCCAGCGGCCCGTAATGCACCACCATCGTATCAACTGCGCCCACCAGTTCGGCCTTGATCTTACCGACTGTTACAAGACCTTTGCTGTTTGCCTGCCGGTCCTCGACCGCGTCGGGGGTCAGTTCCAATTGCTGCTGGCGGCCCTCGCGCAGCACGGTCACCACCAGCTTGCGGCCTGGGGAGCGCAGGACTTCGGCCACGAAACCGCGCGCATCGTCGATCGGCTGCCCGTCCACCGCAACGATGACGTCGCCTTTCAGCATGCCGGCGCGGCGGGCCGCACCGCCCTCCTGCATGCGGCCAATCACCGGCGGCGGGCGCATCAGGTCCAGGCCAATCACGGCCGGCACGTCGTCTTCCAGGCTCACATGGGCTGCGGCTTCGGCCGGCAGCGCAACGCGCAGCTCGCCGTAGCCGGGGCGCTCGACCACCAGCTTCAGGCCGTCCTTGTGGATGGCGGATTGGATGATGGCCCAGCGCAGCTCGGACCAGCCCTGCACCGCATCGCCGTTGACGGACTTGACCAGGTCGCCCCGGTGCAGGCCGGCGTTGGCGGCAGCCGTTGCCTTCGCAGGTTCGGCCAGGCGCGCAGTCGGCTCGCGCACGCCGGACATGTACAGGCCGGCGTACAAGGCGATAGCAAGCAGGAAGTTGGCCAGCGGGCCGGCGGCCACGATGGCGATGCGTTTCCAGACATTCTGGCGGGTGAATTCGCGGGCCAGGTCTTCGGCCGGCAGGCCGGACACATCGCTTTCGCGCGCGTCCAGCATCTTGACGTAGCCGCCCAGCGGGATGGCGGAAAGGGCCCACTCAGTCTGGTCTTTGCCGAACCTGCGCATCCAGACGATGCGGCCCATGCCGACCGAGAAACGCAACACCTTGACACCGCACCAGCGTGCCACCAGGTAGTGCCCCAACTCGTGGATGATAATCAGGGAGCCAAGGCAGACGATCGTGGCGAGTATGGTGCGGAAAGTGTCCATGGGCTTCTGTGCTGCTTATCCGGCGATAATCCGTTCTGCCACGGCCCGTGCCAGCGCATCCTGCGCCATCACGGCTTCGATGCTGCTGGCCGCGCCATGCGGCAATTCGTCCATGACCTGGGCGATCACCCGGTCGATGCGGCGGAAACCGATGCGCTCGTCGAGGAAGGCTTGCACCGCCACCTCGTTGGCAGCATTCAGCAAGGCCGGCGCGGTGCCGCCTGCCCGCAAGGCATCGAAGGCCAGCGCCAAGCAGGGGAAGCGCTTGAAATCGGGCTTTTCGAATTGCAAGGTGCCGACCTGGGTCAGGTCCAGTTGCGCCACACCGGAGGCGACGCGCTCCGGGTAAGCCAGGGCATGGGCGATCGGCGTGCGCATGTCCGGGTTGCCCAGCTCCGCCAGCACCGAGCCGTCGTTGTAGGACACCATCGAATGGATCACCGATTGCGGATGGATCACCACTTCGATCTGTTCGGCCGGGGCACCAAACAGCCAGTGGGCTTCGATCACTTCCAGGCCCTTGTTCATCATGGTCGCTGAATCGACCGAAATCTTGCGGCCCATCACCCACTTGGGGTGCTTGCAAGCCTCGTCCGGGGTCACGTTTTCCAGCGTCGCGACGTCGCGCTTCAGGAACGGGCCGCCGGAAGCGGTCAACAGGATCTTGGTGACGCCGGCGGCCGCCGGCACCCGGCCATAGCCTTGCGGCAGGCACTGGAAGATCGCATTGTGTTCGGAATCGATCGGCAGCAGCACGGCGCCGCTTTCAGCCACGGCATCCATGAACAGCTGGCCGGACATGACCAGCGCCTCTTTGTTGGCCAACATGACTTTCTTGCCGGCGCGGGCTGCCGCCAGCGTCGGCGCCAGGCCGGCGGCGCCGACAATGGCCGCCATCACGACATCGGTGTCGGCGGCGCAGGAAACGGCGCACAGCGCGGCTTCACCCCACTCCACTTCGGTGCGGCAACCGGCGGCACTGAGCAAAGCGCCCAGCTGGCCGGCTGCGGCGGCACTGCCCACCACGGCGCGCGCCGGGCGGAACTGGATGCACTGGGCCGCCAGTTCTTCGACGCGGCTATGGGCGGTCAGCGCGTAGATCGCGTAGCGGTCCGGGTGGCGCGCAACGACGTCCAGCGTGGAGACGCCGATCGAGCCGGTAGCGCCGAGAATGGTAATGCGTTGCATGGAATTCCTTAGAACAGCCTTGGGGTGATCAACGCAGCGATGGGCAGCACCGGCACCAGCGCGTCGATACGGTCAAGCACGCCGCCATGGCCGGGCAGCAGGTTGCTGCTGTCCTTCATGCCGGAGCGGCGCTTGAGCATGGATTCAAACAGGTCGCCGACGATGGAGGCGGCGACGATCAGCACCAGCACGGCCAGCATGATGCCCCAGCCCATGCGGCCGGCCAGGCGCACCGCAAAGGTTTCCTGCAGCAGCGGCACCGATGGCGCCAGCAGCACGGTGGCGCCGGCCAGCAGCAGTACGGCGACCAGGCCGCCCACCGCGCCTTCCCACGACTTGCCGGGGGAGATGGTGGGTGCCAGCTTATGTTTGCCGAAGGCTTTGCCAGAGAAATAGGCGAAGATATCCGCCGCCCACACGATAGCCATCACCGACAGCAGGTAGACCGGGCCGCGCGCGAACAGCAGCAGGATGGCGACGAAGCAGGCCACCAGGGTCACCGCGTACACCATGCTCAGCATGGTGTTGCCCATGCCTTCGGCCGGCGGCAAGCCCAGCTTCAGGGACGGCGCAAAGCGGATCAGCCAGATGGCGGCGCCGATGGCCAGCCAGAACTGGGCTTGCCCGAGGCCTGCATTGAAGAAGAAGGTGTAGACAAAGGCCGCCGTCCATGCCGCCGCCACGACGATCGCGGCGCGGTTCTTGAACAGTCGGAAGGCTTCCCACACGGCGGCGGCGAAGAACACAGCCACCACCACATTCACCGCCGGCTGGTAGCCGGAGAACAGGACAGGCAACAATACCGCCAGCAGCAGGACGGCGGTAATCACGCGGGTTTTCAGCATTGTTATTGGCTCTTGTTAGCGCTTGTCAGCTTATTCGCTTGTATCAGCTTTTCTTTGCCACCTGGTCGCCAGTGCGGCCAAAGCGGCGTTCGCGGCCCTGGTAGGAGGCAATCGCCTCATCCAGGCGTTCGGCATTGAAGTCGGGCCAGTAGGTGTCGGTGAAATGCAGCTCCGTATAGGCCAGTTGCCACAGCAGGAAATTGGAGATGCGTTCTTCACCGCCGGTACGGATGAACAGGTCCGGCTCCGGCGCATACGCCATCGACAGGTACGGCGCCAGCTGCTCTTCCGAGAAATCGGTCGCACCCGGATGCTCGGCCACCATCTTGCCGACTGCCTGCATGATATCCCAGCGCCCGCCATAGTTGGCGCACACGGTGACGGTCAGGCGGGTGTTGTTGGCGGTCTTGCGCTCGGCATTGGCGATCATGTCCTGCAGCTTCTGGTCGAAGCGCGACAGGTCGCCCACCACCTTCAAGCGGATATTGTTCGCATGCATCTTCGCCACTTCGCGCTCCAGGGCGGTAACGAAGAGTTTCATCAGCAGCGAAACTTCCTCTTCCGGACGGCGCCAGTTTTCGGAACTGAATGCAAAGACGGTCAGGTACTCGATGCCGCGCTCGGCGCAGGCTTCCACCACGGTACGTACCGCTTCCACGCCTTTGACGTGGCCCGCCACGCGCGGCAGGAAACGCTTGGTGGCCCAGCGCCCATTGCCGTCCATGATGATCGCCAGGTGGCGCGGCACCTTGGGCGCCTCAGGAACTGCGGTTGTCGAACTCGAATATTTCATAGGTGCGTAAACTAAAAATCCGGGGAGGCAGGGGCAATACCCCTATCCTCCCCGGTTTCGGGACCTTAGACGGTCAGGACTTCTTTCTCTTTTTCGGCGACGGTCTTGTCGATGTCGGCGATGAACTTGTCGGTCAGCTTCTGCACTTCGTCAACTGCGCGGCGCTCTTCATCTTCTGAAATCGCCTTGTCCTTCACCAGCTTTTTCAAGCCTTCGTTGGCGTCGCGGCGGATGTTGCGCACCGCGACTTTGGCGTCTTCGCCTTCGCCCTTGCACAGCTTGACCATTTCCTTGCGGCGCTCTTCGTTCAGCGGCGGGGTCGGCACGCGGATCATGTCGCCCTGCGAAGCCGGATTCAGGCCCAGGTCGGAATCACGAATCGCTTTTTCAATGACGGCGCCCATTTTCTTTTCGAACGGGGCTACACCAATGGTGCGCGCGTCGACCAGGGTCAGGTTGGCAACCTGGTTCAGCGGGGTCGGGTTGCCGTAGTAGTCAACCATCACGTGGTCCAGGATACCCACGTGGGCGCGGCCGGTACGCACTTTGGCCAGGTCGGCCTTCAGGGTTTCCAGCGATTTGACCATGCGGTCCTGAGTGTTCTTTTTAATGTCAGCGATAGACATTGCTGCTCTCCTGTTGCAATTACTTGAAATATTTTAAACGTGGACCAGTGTACCCTCTTCCTCGCCCATAATCACGTTCATTAACGCGCCCGGCTTGGTAATCGAGAATACTTTGATCGGCAGTTTCTGGTCACGGCACAACGCAAAGGCGGTGGCATCCATGACTTGCAGGTGCTTGGCGATCGCTTCATCGAAGCTGATCTTGTGGTACATGGTGGCGTTCGGATCCTTCTTCGGGTCGGCGGTGTAGATGCCATCGACCTTGGTGGCCTTCAGCACGATTTCCGCACTCACTTCCGAACCGCGCAGAGCCGCTGCGGTGTCGGTGGTGAAGAACGGGTTGCCGGTGCCGGCGGCGAAGACGACGACCTTGCCCTCTTCCAGGTACTGCAGGGCTTTCGGGCGCACGTAAGGCTCGACCACCTGTTCGATGCCGATGGCCGACATCACGCGAGCGGTCACGCCGACGTGTTTCATCGCGTCGGCCAAGGCCAGCGCGTTCATCACGGTGGCCAGCATGCCCATGTAGTCGGCGGTTGCACGGTCCATGCCCTGGGCGCCAGGCGCCACGCCACGGAAGATGTTGCCGCCGCCAATCACGACCGCCAGTTCAACGCCCAGCTTTGCTACTTCGGCGACGTCCGCCACCATGCGTTCGATAGTGCCGCGGTTGATGCCGTACGGGTCATCGCCCATCAGGGCTTCGCCGGACAATTTCAGGAGGACGCGCTTGAAGGCTGGTTTTGACATGAGCTGGGGCTCCTTTTAAATGTTTTGTTCGGTGTGGCTTCGGCGGCAATGATAACGGAAATGCCATTGTCCACCGTTTAATTCAGGATTGAAAGCCTTAAAAAAGACTTAACACCCCTTTACAGCAGGCTTAAAAAAACGGGCCTTTCGGCCCGTTCTCTTGATTATGCGCCTTTGGAGGCAGCCATCTGGGCTGCGACTTCCGCCGCGAAATCGTCAACTTTCTTTTCAATGCCTTCGCCCACGACGTACATGGTGAAGCCCTTGACGGTGGTGTTGGCGGCTTTCAGCATCTGCTCGATGGACTGCTTGTCGTTCTTCACGAAAGCCTGGTTCATCAGCGACACTTCTTTCAGGTACTTGGCAACAGCGCCATCGATGCGCTTGGCAACGATGTCGGCTGGCTGGGCAGGCTTGCCAGCGGCAACAGCAGCAGCTGCATCTTCGTCGGACTTGGCCTGGGCAACCGAACGCTCTTTAGCGATCAGGTCGGCAGGCACTTGCTCGGACGACAGGGCAACCGGCTTCATTGCAGCGATGTGCATGGCCACGTCTTTACCAACTTGCTCGTCGGCGCCGTCGAACTCGACGATCACGCCGATCTTGGTGCCGTGCAGGTAGGAAGCCAGCTTGCCGGTGGTTTCGAAACGCTGGAAGCGACGGATCGACATGTTTTCGCCGATTTTGCCAACCAGGGCAGCGCGCACTTCGTCCAGGGTCTGGCCGTTGCCAGCTGGCAGTGCCAGCAGGGCTGCAACGTCAGCCGGGTTTTGTTCAGCAGCCAGCTTGGCAGCCAGGGCAGCCAAGGCCAGGAAGTCGTCGTTCTTGGCAACGAAGTCGGTCTCGGAGTTCACTTCGACCAGGGCGCCAACGCCGCCGGCGATGAAGGAGGCAACCACGCCTTCCGCGGTAACGCGGGCGGATGCCTTGGCAGCCTTGCCGCCCAGCTTAACGCGCAGCAGCTCTTCCGCTTTGTCCATGTCGCCGCCGGCTTCGGTCAGCGCTTTTTTGCATTCCATCATTGGCGCGTCGGTTTTTGCGCGCAGTTCGCCTACCATTGCTGCAGTAATTGCTGCCATGTGTTTCTCCTGTATTCGGTTGGGATTCTGTTCCGGGGCGGCGCCACAGGCAGCCAGCTCTTCCGGAGTATTCTGTTTAAAAAAAAGGGGGAGCTGGTGGGCCACCCCTTTCTCAAGCTGAAGCCGTCTTGCGACGGCCAGGCAATTAAGCCTGCTCGTTAACTTCTACGAACTCGTCGCCAGCTGCAGTCTTGATGGATTCCAGGACTTCAGTGGTAGCGTTTGCACGGCCTTCCAGGATCGCGTCTGCTACGCCGCGAGCGTACAGGGTGATCGCTTTGGAGGAGTCGTCGTTACCAGGGATGACGTGGGTCACGCCTTCTGGGGAGTGGTTGGTATCGACCACGCCGATCACTGGAATGCCCAGCTTAGCGGCTTCGGTGATCGCGCCTTTGTGGTAACCAACGTCAACCACGAAGATTGCGTCAGGAACACCGCCCATATCCTTGATGCCGCCGATGGATTTCTGCAGCTTGTCCAGTTCGCGACGGAACAGCAGTGCTTCTTTCTTCGACAGCTTCTCGACGGAACCGTCTTCGATGGAAGCTTCCATGTCTTTCAGGCGCTTGATCGAGGTCTTGATGGTCTTGAAGTTGGTCAGCATGCCGCCCAGCCAACGCTGGTCAACAAACGGAACACCGGCGCGCTGAGCTTCAGCAGCGATGATGTCGCGAGCCTGGCGCTTGGTGCCAACCATCAGGATGGTGCCACGGGAAGCGGAGATTTGACGGATGGTTTTCATCGCGTCCTGGTACATGGCCAGGGTCTTTTCCAGGTTGATGATGTGAATCTTGTTGCGGTGGCCGAAGATGAACGGAGCCATCTTTGGGTTCCAGAAACGGGTTTGGTGACCGAAGTGGACGCCGGCTTCCAGCATTTCACGCATCGTTACAGACATTATTTACTCCAGGGTTTGGTCTGGAATCCTCCCAGTGACCCTTGCGGGCACCCTTGTTGGGGGGATTCGGGTTTATAAAATAAGAAAATTTGCTGCTATTGCAAGACGCTAGGTCAGGCAACCATAAATTTTAGCGTATTGGAGGGGGCTCATGCAAGCGTGTTGCAGCCTTCCGCGCAGTGCGCCGGACGGCATCTTAGTGCAAACTTGATAATAAATACAAAGAATTCTGAATTATTGTGTATTTTTTGTCGTGATCGTGTCGATTCCGGACGCGCCGGCGCGTCGTACCTCTACCAACCCACCCCAAACCTGGAGACTACTGAAATGGCTACGAATACCATCAAACTGCACCGTGTCCTGCGCGCTGCTCCGGATCGCGTCTACAAGGCCTGGACCACCGCCTCGGCCTTCAACAAATGGTTGCCGCCGAATGGTTACCTGGGTGACGTGCATGAAATGGACGCCCGCGTCGGCGGCAAGTACCGCATGTCCTTTGTCGACATTGGCACCGGCTTCAGCCACTCCTTCGGCGGCGAATACCTGGAACTGCATCCAGGCGAGAAGATCCGCTACACCGCAGTGTTCGACGACCCGAACCTGCCGGGGCAGATGCAAACCACCATCACCTTGCGCGCGGTGTCCTGCGGCACGGAAGTCGACATCACCCAGGAAGGCGTACCGGCCGTGATCCCCGCCGAACAGTGCTACGTCGGCTGGCAACAGTCGCTGGCCCTGCTCGCTTTGCTGGTTGAGCAATAAGGAGACGACCATGGGAACTCCCTCCTCTTATTTTCCATCAATCGAAGCGAAATATGGCAAGCCGGTCGAGCATTGGTTCAAGCTCTTGAAAGGCATGAAGGGCGTCAAGCATATGGATATGGTGGCGGTGCTGAAGACCGACCACGGCATGGGCCACGGCCATGCCAATGCCCTTGTTGCGCACTTCAAGGCGGAGAACGGCAAAGCTTGATCCGCGTCCAAGCGGTGGGCGGGGAGCGTCGCCACAATGGGGGAACACGTCGTGGTGCCCTCATGAGCCTGGTTGACATCCATCCCCTCCCCGCCGAAGATGAAATCATGGATCCAGCAACCAAACAGTATGTTGATTCCAACCTCGCGATCACTGAGGGTCGCTCGGACGCAAGACTCGCGGAATTCCGCTCCACGATTGAAGCGTACACCGCGCGGGCTGACGAGCGCGAGGCTGCTGCCCGCGAGCGCGAAGCTGCTGCGCGTGAACGCGATGCGCTTCGGGCAAAAGCCCTTGAGCAACGCATGCGCGACATTGTGGAGCGCGAGGCCATCAGGGCGGAAGCCTTCGAGCAGCGTATGGATGGCTATGAAGCAAGGGCCGACGAGCGCCAAAGGGCTACCGAGGCCAGGTTTGATCGAATCGAGGCCTCGATTGCCAGCTTGAAAAAGCTCGTCGTGGGCGCTTCCCTCAGCACCGTGTTGGGAGTTGGTGCGATCTACCTGGCACTGGTCCAGAATTACCACGCAGCATTCGATTCAGCGCGCTATCGCACGACGGCCGAGCGGGACATGGCGGCGCAGCGCCAGCGTACGGAAGCACTGCTGACCGCAATTGATGCCCGTCTGGCCGCCCTGCAGAAAGCCGGCGGCCAGCAGGCACCTTTGCCGTAGGCGAGTTACTTCGTGACGGTCAGCGTGTAGTTGCCTGAGCCGCTATACGAGTAGACGGTGATCCGGTAGTAAGCCAAGGCCGCGCTGTAGCTGATTGCCTCGGTCGACGTCGGGCTGGTCGATGAAGCCACCTGCACCCACGCGCTGCCATTCCACTTCTCGATCTTCAACTCGAAGTCGGCATTCGATGGGCCGGACAGATTGGCCTTGATCGTGCCGCCGTTGTAGTAGAAATATGGCGATGGATGGATGGCGGATGCATTGGTGCCGGACAGGTAGCCGGTATACGTCTCGCCGCCCGCCGAGCCGTCGCCCTTCACCACATCGAAGGAAATCGTCTTCGCAGCCGCACTGATGTTGGCAAGGCCGAAGTTCGAACCGCTGCCGCTCCACCAGCGCGAGTTGGTGCCATGGCTGGCATAGTTGTTCGGCACTGTATCGTAGAAGGCTTTGTAGATTGCGCCGTCATACAGGTCGGTGCCGTCGCCGCGATTCACATTGTTCTCGGGGTCGCGGCGGCCGTCGGCGTGCTCCATCTGCACGTACGGATGCCATTCGTTGGAATTGTTGCCGGCCGGGTCGACGTGCCACACTGCCAGGCCGGAGCCGAGCTGGTACAGGTTCTGGTCGGCTTTGTAGATCGCCTCAACGTAGAACGCTTCATCAGTCTTGGCCGGGTTGGTCCAACGATACAGCGCGTGCGAGCCGGAAGTGTGGCTCAGGCGCCCTTTCGGTGCACTGGCATTCAGCGCCGGATTCAGTTCGGTCACCGTGTCCCAGCCGACCTGGTAGCGGAAGAACCCATTTGGCGGCACCGGGCGATACTGGCTTTGCGCGCCGATGCTGCCGAAGCCCATGATGCAATAGCTGGCCGCCGAGCCTTCGGAACTGCCGTCGTAGTCGTACAGGTCCGGCCAGCCCATCACCAGGTGGCCCGTCTCGTGCGAGAAGGTGCCGATGGCCAGGCTGTTGCCCATGTTCGTGATCTGGTAGTAGCCGGTGCAAACGCCGTCCGCGCAGAACTGCTTGCCCAGCCAGCCCATATGCGGCCACAGGCCTTTGGACCAGGCGCTGTCGGCACCGCCTGAGTAGAAGAAGTTCAGGCCGCGGATGCGCTTGCTGGCGTCCACGCTCAGGGAAGCGAAGTTGAAGCCCTGCGTGTACTCCAGCCAATTCAGCGCCTCCGAGATCAGCTCCTGCGAGCGCACGCCGGAATCGAGCGAGCTGTCCGCATAATAGGCCTTGTTACGCTTGGCGCGGTAGTAGACCGTGGTGGCATTGGTGTAATCGAGCTTGCCGCCCGAGACGGACTGCCAGTAGCCCCGCACCGATTGCGCGTTGCCAAAGCCGGTGTAAGGCATATCGTTCAGGAAGGAATTGACCTGCGCCTGGGTGATCGTGCCCGGCACGTCCGGGAAGTCGATGATCACGGTCAGGCCTTTCACCTGCCCTGTCACGGGGGCGGCCAGCGCCTGCGGTGCGCTCGCTGCGATGCTCGCGGATTTGCGGGCACTCTCCAGCGAGCGGTTGTTCATCTTTTCAAACTTTTCCTTCGCCTTGCGGGCGCGGGCGTCCGGGCTCAGGCCATCCTGTTTCTTGGCGGTGCCGCCGCCCAGGCTGCGCACCTTGGCATTGGTCGCCAGCACGCCGGTCGACACCAGCTCGTCGCCGGCGGCGTTCACCGTGGCGTAGCAGAAGCCCTTCCTGGCCGCGTCATAGACAATCAACGAGCCGTCGTCGGTACGCTGTTCGGCGTAATAGTCGTTACCGTCCAGGTGCACGCGCAGCTTTTCGCCGCCCGGCTGCTTGAACTCATAAATACTGTCTTTGTAAGGCAAGCCAGCCTGCGCGAACAGGCTGGTTAGCAGCATCACCGCAGCAGTTGCAACTTTCAATCGCATTTCGGTCTCTCCATTTGTTGTTGTAAAGAAAGGAAAGTAAATCACGCACGATTGTGCAAGTCTTGATGAATTTATATGTGCGCGGTGCGGAAATCGGCACAATCGCGCACTTCCATCACGTCACCGAAAACGCCACCGGGCTGGTCAAGGTGGTGTAGCCATCGTTGTACAGCAGCCAAGCCACATAGCTGCCGGCGGCCAGTCCGGACGTGGCAAACGTGGCGCTTCCGCTGCCGGTGCTGACGTATTGCCAGGACAGCGAAGCGGAGGAACCGGGAGTCACACCACTCCGGTAAATACCGATCCAATTCTTACTGTTGACCTGCGATGCCGGTACCGAATAAGTGAAACTGACCGGCGTACCGCGCACAACCGAGCCCGCGCTGGCCGACAGCGTTGCTTGCGGGCCAGCCGCAGTGCGGCCCAGCACCGGATCGGTGCGGCTTGCCTGGCCATTTTCGATACGGCCAGCCATGCGGCGCAGGTATTGCGCATCAACGTCGCAGGTCACACTCAGGTCGTACCAGCCGTAACTCGCGCCGAGCGGCACATTGACCGTCACCTGCTGCCCGGCGGCCACGGTGTGGCTGGTCGCAGCGCGGCCGTAGGCGTTGTCGCCCAGGCGGAAGGTGGCGGCGCGGCCGCCGTCCAGGTTGGACAGCACGACATCCACCGACAGCGCCGATGGCTTTGCATTCAGCCAGGCTTCCGGGCGGGCGCCACCGGCTGCCGCGGCCAGCGCCAGCACGCCGCCGAATTCACGCTGGAAGCCGTTCGGGCCGACCACGCTCAGGTGGTAGTTCGGCGTGTTCCAATTCCAGGCTTCGCGCTCGATCTTCTTGCCCGCCTCCACGGTGTAGTACCAGGGGCCGTCGCTGCGGGCCTGGGAATAGACGATGAATGCGCCGCCTGCCGCGCCCTGGTTGAAGAAGGACAGTTCCACCTGTTTCGCCGAAGCGACACGCGCGGTGGCGGCAAAAGCGTACGGCAAGGCACAGGAGTAGCGCGGGCTACCGCCTTCCTGCGCCGGCAAAGCCTGTACCGCCGGCGGTTGCGGGTAAGGCTTGCCCGATACCAGTTGATAGGTGGTCGACTTTGGCACAGTCGACGGCCAGCTCGCATTGGGCGCCTTGAAGTCGAAGGCGGAGGTCAGGTCGCCGCATACGGCACGGCGCCACGGTGAGATATTGTCGCAGGCGATGCTCGCGCGCTGTTTGCCAAGGCCCGCCACCAGCCACTCCTCCAGGAAGCGCAGCTTGGACGTATGGTCGAACAGTTGCGAACAAACGCGCCCGCCTTTGCTCCAGGGCGAGATCACCAGCATCGGCACGCGCGGGCCAAGGCCGACCGGCACGCCATTGTAGTTCTCATACTGGCCGTTGTCGGCCATGGTGCTGCGGCCCATGCCCGTATTCAGCGGCGCCATGTGCGAAGGCACGTGGTCGAAGAAACCGTCATTTTCGTCGTAGGTAATCAGGAACACGGTCTTTGACCAGACATCCGGATTGGCAACCAGCGCCGCCAGCAGGCGGGCGGTCAGGTTCTCCCCTGCGTTTGGGGAGTTCGGCGAGTGCTCGGTGTAATCGTTCGGCGCGACGATCCAGGAAACGCGCGGCAAGCGGTTGTTGCGCACGTCATCGGCAAAGGCATTCACCAGCCAGTCGCCTTTGGTGCCGCGCGCATTGGTTTCAGTGGAACCGGGAGCGATGACACGGCCCTTCTGGTACAGCGGGCTGCTTTCCGACAGGCGGGTGCCGTCGGCGTTGACGCGGAAGTTGCGGAAATAGGCCAGGTAGTTGTCGCCGTAGTTGTCCCATTCCTGGTACACCTTCCAGCTGACGCTGTTGGCCTCCAGGATTTCGGCATAGGTGCGCCAGTTCGGCGCGCTGGCCGTCACGGCCGGCGTGATGTTGTCGTACTTCGGATCATTGTTGTAGTAGCCGGCCGAGTCGATGTTGTACAGGCTGCCCATCGCGCCCAGCCAGTTCTGGTTGGTGCCGGTCAGCGAATACATGCGATTCGGGTCGGTGGCGCCGAAAATCGAGCAATGGTAGTCATCGCAGATGGTAAAGGCGTCGGCCAGGGCGTAATAGAACGGCAGGTCGGCGCGATCGAAATAGCCCATGCTCTGTGCCGTTTTCTGCTTGACCCAGGCGTCCCAGCCTTGCCAGGTGGTTTGCGAGCCTTTCCAGCTATGGTTGGTGCCCAGCGACAGCGCGCTGGTGTTCTTGGCGTCGAAGTGGAACGGCAGGACGTAGCTGCCAGTGCCGTTAGGCTGGTACCAGACCGGTTTGCCGCCCGGCAGCGTGATGGCGCGCGGGTCGTTGAAGCCGCGCACCCCGGCCAAGGTGCCGAAGTAATGGTCGAAGGAGCGGTTTTCCTGCATGAAGATGACCACGTGCTGCACGTCGGCCAGGGTGCCGGTGGCGCTGTAGGCCGGGACAGCCAGGGCTTGCTTGATCAGGTCGGGGAAGAAGGTGCTGGCAGCGCCTGCGGAGGCGAAGCCGAGGAACTTGCGGCGGCTGGTGGACATCGGGGTTCCTTCAGGTCAGTTTGGGTGGTTCGATTATGGCGAGAAATCACGCGCCGGCACGCCGCGAAGTTGCGTTTTGCATCAATAAACGAAAGCAAACAACAGTTCAGCACAGACCGCACACGGCATTCGAAAGATTCATGCGCCGCTAAATTGCGAAATACCGCCAAAAGCCACAGCAATGAACTTTCGACCGCAAGCAAAGGCGGAATGCAGGATCCTAAGCCGCATTTATGACCGCTTCATGGCATGAGCCGATTGCGCCGGGGCCAGGCGCCAAGTCGGCATAGCGTTGTCGTTTATAATCCCGGGGACAACGCACCCTTTGCAAAATCCATGACTATCCATATCAAAACCCCCGAGGACATCGCAGGCATGCGCGAGGCCGGCCGCCTCGGCTCCGAAGTGCTCGATTACATCACTCCCTTCGTCAAGGCCGGCGTCACCACCGGCGAGCTGGACCGCCTGTGCCACGAGTACATGACCAATGTGCAGGGCACGGTGCCGGCGCCGCTGAATTACTGCCCGCCGGGCTACACGCCCTACCCCAAGGCCATCTGCACCTCCGTCAACGACGTGATCTGCCACGGCATCCCGGGCGACAAGGTGCTGAAGGATGGCGACGTGGTCAACCTCGACATCACCGTCATCACCAAGGACGGCTACCACGGCGACAACAGCCGCATGTTCTTCATCGGCAAGCCGTCGATCCTGGCCAAGCGCCTGTCCGACGTGACGTTTGAATGCATGTGGCTCGGCATCGAGCAGGTGAAACCGGGCGCCACCCTGGGCGACATCGGCCACGCCATCCAGGTGCATGCCGAGAAAAACGGCTACAGCGTGGTGCGCGAATTCTGCGGCCATGGCATCGGCAAGGTGTTCCATGAAGAACCGCAGATCCTCCACTACGGCAAGCCGGGCACCGGCCCGGTGCTGCAAGCGGGCATGGTGTTTACGATCGAGCCGATGATCAACGCCGGCCGCCGCGAAATCAAGGAAATGCCTGACGGCTGGACCATCAAGACCAAGGACCGCAGCCTGTCCGCACAATGGGAACATACCCTGGTCGTCACCGAGACCGGCTACGAAGTGTTCACCCTGTCCGCCGGCAGCCCGCCGCCGCCGGCCTTTGTCACCGAAAAAGCCGCAGCCTGATTCGGCCGATACACGCATGCCCCACGCCGCGATGAAGAAGGACCTGCGGGAACAGCTCAAGGCCCGACTCAAGTCGGACCGCCAGCGCATCATTGCCAACTTCCATGAAGACGGCATGCCCGAGAAGCTGTTGCGCAACCTGCGCAGCAGCGTCGACGACGTCCTGACGCAAGCCTGGGCTGCCAACCGCCTGCCGCCGCAAGCGGCCCTGGTGGCGGTGGGCGGCTACGGCCGCGGCGAGCTTTTCCCCTATTCCGACGTCGACGTCCTGATCCTGCTGCACCAGGCGCCGGACGATGCCACGCGCGGCAAGCTGGAAGAATTCGTCCAGCTGCTATGGGACCTGGGCCTGGACGTGGGCCACAGCATCCGCACCATCGACGAATGCCTGGCCGAATCCAGGGCCGACATCACCGTTCAAACCAGCCTGCTGGAAGCGCGCATTGTGGCCGGCAATATGGTGCTGTTCGCGCAATTGCAGGACGCCTACAACAAGGTCATGGACCCGCGCGCCTTCTTCGAGGCCAAGACCATCGAGATGCGCCAGCGCCATGCCAAGTACGAGGACACCCCGTTCAGCCTTGAGCCGAACGTGAAGGAAAGCCCGGGCGGGCTGCGCGACCTGCACGTGATCCTGTGGATGGCCAAGGCTGCCGGCCTGGCCAATTCCTGGCGCACGCTGGCCGTGCGCGGCCTGATCACCCAGACCGAGGCGCGCCAGCTGATGGAGAAGGAGCGCGCCTTCAAGGATATCCGCGTGCGCCTGCACCTGGTGGCCGGCCGCCGCGAGGACCGTTTGGTGTTCGACGTGCAGACCGCCGTGGCCGAAACCCTGGGCCTGAAAGCCACCGGCTCCGGCATCCACATGCGCCGCGCCAGCGAATACCTGATGCAGCGCTACTACTGGGCCGCCAAGACCGTGGTGCAGCTGAATACCATCCTGCTGCAGAACATCGAATCCTACCTGTTCCCGCATGCCGGGGAGACGCTGCGCATCAACGAGCGCTTCAGCGAAGTGAACGGCATGATCGACATGAACGACGACGACACGTTTGAAAAGACGCCGTCGGCCATCATGGAAATCTTCGTTCTGCTGTGCGAGCGCCCTGCCCTGAAAGGCATGACCGCGCGCACCATGCGCGCGCTGTGGCACGAGCGCTTCAAGATCGACGCCGGCTTCCGCGCCGATCCGGTCAACAAGGCTTACTTCCTGCGCATCCTGCAGGCGCCACAGGGCATCATCCACAATATGCGCCGGATGAACGAGCTGTCCATCCTGGGCCGCTACCTGCCGAGCTTCCGCAAGATCACGGGCCAGATGCAGCACGACCTGTTCCACGTGTATACGGTGGACCAGCACATCATGATGGTGCTGCGCAATATGCGCCGCTTCACCATGACCGAGCACGCCCACGAATACCCGTTCTGCTCGCAGCTGATGGCGAACTTCCCGCAGCCATGGCTGTTGTACGTGGCCGCGCTGTTCCACGATATCGCCAAAGGCCGCGGCGGCGACCATTCCAAGCTGGGCGTGGCCGACGTCGAGCAATTCTGCCAGGAGCATGGCATCAATCAGGAAGACACCGAACTGGTGTCCTTCCTGGTCGAACAGCACCTGACCATGTCGCACGTGGCGCAGAAACAGGACATGTCGGATCCGGACGTGATCCAGGCGTTTGCGAAGACGGTCGGCGACGAACGCCACCTGACCGCGCTCTACCTGCTGACGGTGGCCGACATCCGCGGCACCAGCCCGAAGGTCTGGAACGCCTGGAAAGGCAAGCTGCTGGAAGACCTGTACAAGATGACGCTGCGCGTACTGGGCGGCGAACCGCATTCCGCCGACCGCGAGCTGAAGAACCGCCAGCAGGAAGCGCTGGCCACCTTGCGCCTGTACGGCCTGCCGCCCGATGCGCATGAAGCGCTGTGGAAGCAGCTCGACCTGGCCTACTTCCTGCGCCACGACGCCAGCGATATCGCCTGGCAGACCCGCGCCCTATGGGACCGCCTGGACAGCGAGCAACCGGTGGTGAAAGCGCGCCTGGCGCCGATCGGCGAAGGCTTGCAGGTGGCGGTCTACATCAAGGACCAGCCCGACCTGTTCGCGCGCATCTGCTCCTACTTCGACCGCAAGAACTTCAGCATCCTCGATGCCAAGATCCACACCACGAAGCATGGCTATGCGCTCGACACCTTCCTGGTCACCGAGCAGAATTTCGCCAAGAGCTACCGCGACATCATCAACCTGATCGAGCACGAACTGTGCGAGCTGCTGGTGACGCAAGGGCCGCTTAGCTCGCCCAGCAAGGGACGCCTGTCGCGCCTGTCGCGCACCTTCCCGATCCAGCCGACAGTGGACCTGCGGCCCGACGAGCGTGGTCAGTACTACCTGCTGTCGGTGGCGGCCAACGACCGCACCGGCCTGCTGTACTCGATCGCCAACGTGCTGACCCAATACAAGATCAATCTGCATACGGCCAAGATCATGACCCTCGGCGAACGCGTGGAAGACGTGTTCATCGTCGACGGTCCGGCCCTGGCCAATGCCCGCACCCAGCTCCAGCTGGAAACCGACTTACTCGATGTACTGAAAATCTGATGTCCGAAGAATTGTTACGCCTGTCCAAACGCATGTCCGAACTGGGCCTGTGCTCCCGCCGTGAAGCCGATGAATGGATCGCCAAGGGCTGGGTGCGCGTGGATGGCCAGGTGGTGTCCGAACTGGGCACCAAGGTCTACCCCAGCCAGAAAGTCACCGTGGAGCGCCAGGCTGCCGCCGAACAGGCGCGCCGCGTCACCATCCTGATCAACAAGCCGGTCGGCTATGTGTCCGGCCAGGCCGAAGACGGCTACCAGCCGGCCGTGGTCCTGATCAAGCCGGAAAACCGCTGGGCCGAAGACAGTTCGCCGGAACGCTTCGACCGCAACCAGCTGCGCAGCCTGGTGCCCGCCGGCCGCCTCGACATCGACTCGGTCGGCCTGCTGGTGCTGACCCAGGACGGCCGCGTAGCCAAGCAGTTGATTGGCGAAAACACCAACGTTGACAAGGAATACCTGGTGCGCGTCGAGTACACCAGGCCGGGCCGCCTGCCCGACAGCGATTTGCAGCGCCTGAACCACGGCCTGTGGATGGACGGCAAACCGCTGCTGCCGGCAAAGGTACGCTGGCAGAACGACGACCAGCTCAGCTTCACCCTGCGCGAAGGCAAGAAGCGCCAGATCCGCCGTATGTGCGAGATGGTCGGGCTGCGCGTGTTAGGCTTGAAGCGCGTGCGGATTGGTCGTGTCAAACTTGGAAACTTGCCTGAAGGGCAATGGCGCTACCTCAGCCCGGACGAGCGATTCTGAGTCGGCATCAACGCAACAGAAAGGCAGCATTCATTGCCGTTTAGCAAGCGCTGGGCCTCAGAACGCGGTAAAGTATTGGCGTCTTCTCCTAAAAAACGAGAACCTGAGCTGTGAACGATCCAATGCCAAACGACTTCCGCAAGGGGCCGCCCCGTCCACAAGACGCGGTCGATCCGATTCCCGCGGGGTCGCATCCACACGATATCGTGGACCCCGACGACATCGGCGACGCACTGACGGCGCTGGCCGATGCGGGCGACGCGATTACCATCTACCATCGGGACAACGCCCAAGCGGTGATGGCCCGCCTGCTCTCGGTCGATCCCGAACTGCCGCATTTCGTCATCCAGCTTAACGAAGGTTCGTCCCTGCCGCCCGGCGAGTGCACTTTCGTGGCGTGGCTGCGCGGTGCCAAGTTCCAGTTCAAGCTGGACGATCCGCATTGGAATGCCCTGCCCGAGCAGCCGACGCTGATTCCCGCGCAGTTTCCCGAGCGCTGCCAGGTGCTCAACCGCCGCGCCGCGCCGCGCCTGGAAACGCCGCTCGGCACCTACCACACCGCTTCGTTTGTCCTGAATGGCAAGCCGTACGAATTGCAGCTGTACGACTTCGCAGTCGGCGGCGTCGGCATGCGCTGCTCGCCGCGCGACGCGGTCGGGCTGCACGTCGGCCGCAAGCTGCAGCGCGTGCGCCTGGACATGGGTCCGGGTTCGGTGCTGATCTGCGACCTGGAAATCCGCCTGTCGCGCCATTTCCGCTCCTTCCTGCTCGGCGAGCAGGTCCAGATCGGTTGCCAGTTCCAGAACCTGTCGCCCGCGATGCAGGATGAACTGCACCGCATCCTCGAACGCCTCAGTACCCGTTCCCCGCGCTGAGGGGCATCCGCACCGTCACGCACAGGCCCATGCTGCCGGCGGCATCCAGCGCGATGCTGCCGCCGTGCTGGCGCGCCACCGCCAGGGCGATCGCCAATCCCAGGCCGCTGCCGGCATGCGCCTGCGCCTGGCGCGGATCGCGGAAGAAGCGGTCGAACACGCGTTCGCGCAATTCGGGCGTGATGCCGGGCCCCTGGTCGGAAATGCGCAGCACGGCGCTGCCGTCGGCGCGCCGCACATCGGCCAGCACCTTGCCACGCTCCGGGCTGTACTTGATGGCGTTATCGAGCAGGTTGTCGACCAGGGACACCAGCCCCTCCCTGCGCCCGGACAGGTGAAGCCCTTCGTCGCCACTCAGCTCCAGTTCGACGCCCTTGGCGTCGGCAATGCCGGCCAGGGCAGCCATCCGCTCCTGCACCAACGCGTCAAAGCAGATCTGCTCATCCTGGTCGCCGCTTGTCGCGTCGCTTCGCATCAGCCCCAGTAGCTGGCCAACCAGCCGTGTGGCGCGCGCATTGCCGCTGACAATCCCGTCCAGCAGCTGCTGCTGGCGCGGGTCACTGGCCTGGCGCTGCAACGCTTCCACGTTCACGCGCATGGCCGCCAGCGGGGTGCGCAGTTCGTGCGCGGCATCGGCGATGAAGGCGCGCTCACGTTCCGCACTGTCGCTGACCCGTGCCAGCAAGGCATTGATCCGGTTGAACATGGCAACCAGCTCGCGCGGGCGGCCATCGACCGGCAATGGGCGCAAGTCCTGCGGGCCGCGCGTCGCCAGGTCCGCCATGGCCTTGGTCCAGGGTCCCTGGGCCAGCCGTATCGACAGCCAGGCCGGCAGGATCAGGAAAGGAAAGCTGATCAACAAGGGCAGCAAGAACGTGCCGCGCGATACGAGCCGTAAGAAGATGTTGACGCCATCGGCAGGCATGATGCTGGTGATGCGCACGTCCGATCTGGTCGACTGCACGGTGCGGCTGCGCCACGTGCTACCGCCACTTTCGAACAGCAAGAGTTCACCGAGCGCACCGGCTCTTGTGCCCGGCGGCACTTCAACAGAGCGGTACAGCAGTCCGTTGCTGTTCTCGACAATGAAGCTGGGGCCGGGAAAAGCGTTGATTTCGACACCGGCCATTTCGCGCAGTGCGATTTCCACTTTTCGGATGGAATCCTGCATCTTTACCGGGTGGCCCAGTTCGTTCTCGGCGATGGCAATGATCGCGTGGTAGCTTGAATCCAGCTCCAGCGTGACTTTATCCCGGGTCGCGTCATGCACCACGTAGACCAGCGCGAGTAGCCACAGCAGGCACAGGACAAACATCTGCGCCATCAACAGGCGCGCCACCATGCTATGCGCCACAAGCCGCCGCCAGATGGTGCGGATCACCGGCCCACCTCGCGCTGGTCGATAACATATCCCACGCCGCGCACGGTGCGTATCAGGCCTTCCCCCACTTTGCGGCGCAGGTTGGCCATATGGACGTCCAGTGAATTGCTGGCGTTGGCCTGGGAGCCAGGCAATGCCTGCTCCTCCAGGCTGCGCCTGGTCACCACGCGGTCAGCGCGCATCATCAGGATACGCAACAATTCATACTCGCTGCCGGTAAGGTCGGCGGGACGCCCGTTGACCGTGACACGCCGCGTCGGCACATGCAGCACGATGCCACGCAGCTCCATGGTCTCGCCGTCAAACCCATAGCTGCGGCGGGCCAGTGCGCGGACCCGCGACAGCAGCTCCGCCAGCTCGAACGGCTTGACCAGGTAGTCGTCCGCGCCGCTATCCAGGCCAAGCAGCCGGTCGGACAAGGCATCCCGAGCACTCAGGATCAGGATCGGCACGCCCTCCCGCCCTCGCCGCAGGCTGGCCACCAGGTCCATGCCATTACCGTCCGGCAAACCTAAGTCCAGCAGCAGCAGGTCGAAGCCGCGCTGCTCGAGCTGGCGCTGCGCATCGGCCAGCTGGCGCACCCAGGTCACGTCCATTCCCTGGTCGGTCAGCGCAATGCGGATGCCGTTGCCAAGGTCCATATCGTCTTCAATCAGAAGGATCTTCATGCCGCCATTCTAAACACAGCTACCTGAAGGAAGCATGAAGATGCGCTTTATCCAATCTTCATGGAGCGCTGGGAAACTGCCGCCTCCATCACTTTTTTTAGAACAAGTCATGAAACTTCCAGTCTCAATTCTCATCCTCGCTTGCTGCACCAGTGCCTATGCACAGGAAAACACGCTCACCCTTGGCGGCGGCCTGGCCGCTGCACCGCGCTACGCCGGCTCGAAGGAAATGCAACTCGCCCCCGTCATCATCCTCGACTACCAGATGGCCAACGGCCTGTATGCCAGCAGCATGCGCGGCTTGGGATATGGCACTGCGCTGGGAAATCTCTCGCTGGATGCAGCGTTGGGCGTGCGCGGAGAACGCCTGGAGAAGAACGAGTCCAGCATTATCGGCAGCCGCGGCAGTACCGAGCTGCGCGGCATGGGCGATATCAAGGCCAGCGCCACGGCCAACCTGCACGCCGGCTACAGCATCGTACCGGGCCTGGTGCTGGGCGCCAGCGCTTCGCTGCCGTTGTCGCATAAGGAGAACGGCAAGACCGCGGGCCTGGACATCAGCGGCGTGCTGCACGAAGACAAGAGCGACAAGCTAGCCCTGTCGCTGGGCGCGAATTTCGCGGATCAAAAGTATATGCAGACGTACCACGGCGTGAGCGCATCGCAAGCCTTGCGCACCGGTCACAAGCAGTTCTCGCCGAAGGCCGGCATGTACGAGGCTGTGCTGAAATTCGCCTGGGAGCACCATGTCGACCAGCGCTGGACACTCACCGGCATGCTGGGCTCGAGCACGCTGGTACGCGAAGCGGCGCGCAGCCCGATCACACGGCGCAATACGGCGCCGACGGCCGCTTTCTACGCCAGCTATCGCTACTAGGAAGACGCTGTCAGAGCATGTCCAGCGGGGTGGCACGCCGCGGCGGCGCAAACGACTTGTCCAGCTGGGCCAGGTCTTCCTGGTCCAGGCGCAACGTCATGGCCGCCGCATTGGCGCGCACGTGCGCCTCGCTGGTCGCTTTCGGGATCGGCATG
This sequence comes from Duganella sp. CF458, assembly GCF_900113115.1. GTDB lineage: Bacteria > Pseudomonadota > Gammaproteobacteria > Burkholderiales > Burkholderiaceae_D > Rugamonas. Next base: position 47,385 of record NZ_FOOF01000004.1, read on the forward strand.
ACACCGTCCTGCCGCAGCAGCCATGCCAGCGCGATTTGTGCCGGCGTGGCCTGGTGCCGCGCCGCGACCGCCAGCAGCGCCGGTTCGGCCAGCAAACGTTGCTGCTCCTTGCGCTCCGATTCCAGCGGCGAATACGCCATCAGCAGGACACCCCGCTCCTGGCACCAGGGCAGCAGATCCCATTCGATGCCGCGACGGCGCAGGTTGTACAGCACCTGGTTGGCTTCGATGGCATCGCCGCCCGCCAATGCGGTGGCTGCCTTCATTTGCGCAAGATCGAAGTTGCTGACCCCGAATTCATGGATCTTGCCGGCCTGCTTCAAGGCGACCAGGCCTTCCAGTGTTTCGGCAAACGGCACGCTACCCTGCCAATGCAGCAGGTACAGGTCGATGTGATCGACCTTCATGCGTTTCAGGCTTTTCTCGCAGGCTGCCACCACGCCTTTGCGGCAAGCATTCTGCGGCAGCACTTTGCTGACCAGGTAAGCCTCGCTCCGGCGGCCGGCGATCGCTTCGCCAACCACCTTTTCCGCGCCGCCGTCGGCATACATCTCGGCCGTGTCGATCACCGTCATGCCGAGGTCCAGCCCAAGCTGCAGGGCGCGCACTTCGGCTGCCTTGCCGGCAGCGCGCTCGCCCATATTCCACGTACCCTGCCCGATCCTCGAAAGCGTCATGGCCGCACTCCGAAAGTGTTGCGTCAAGCCTCAATGGCGCTGGCCGACTTCGCGGACCAGCGGTACAGACCCACCACCACCGCGCCAGCCACGGCCAACGCAATCAGCATCGTGGTCGCCTCGCTCATGCTGTTGGCGATTGCCAGCGGTTCGCCCTTGTTGGTCAGCACGATCAGGCCGGCCAAGGCTACATTGAACAAGCTTTCGCCGACGATGAAACCGGACATGACCAGCACGCCGAGGCGGGAAGCCGCTTCGCCATGCTTCTTGCCGCGCATTGCACGCTCGAAGAAGTAGCCGCCAATTGCGCCCACCACGACCGGCGACGTCACCGCCGACGGCAGGTAGATTGCCAGGCCGACGCCCAGCGGTGCGCAGCTATATTTGCGGTGGCTCGATCTCTTCAGGATGAAGTCGAGCGCCACCAGCGCCAGGCCGATCAGGGCGCCATAGCCGATCAGGTCCCATTTCAGGTCGCCGCCGATCACGCCCTTTGCCAGCGTGGAAATCAGGGTCGCTTGCGGCGCGGCCAAAGGCTGGTCGGAAATCGCGTTGGCATTCGGTGCGCCGGCAAAGCCGTTCGCGTGGTTCAGCAGTTCCAGCACCGGCGGCACCACGCAGGAGCCTGCGAATACGCCGATGATCAGGGCAACCTGCTGCTTCCATGGGGTGGCGCCAACCAGCTGGCCGGTCTTCAGGTCCTGCAGGTTATCGTTACCGATCACGGCGACGGCCAGCACGACGGTGGTGACGAACAGCGCGAACGCGATCAGCGCCTGGGCGGTGTCGGGGCCCATGATTTCGCGGCCCACCCAACCCACCGAGGTTGCGGCGCCGAGGATCGAGAGGATGGCCAGGCCCGACACCGGCGAATTGGAGGAGCCGATCAGGCCGGCCATGTAACCGCAGACCGCGGCAGCCAGCATGCCGGCGATCAGGATGTACCCGATGCCCACCACCACCAGCGGGGTCGAGATCGAGGACAGCGGGCCGCCCGACAGGAAGGACGACAGCAGCCAGCCGGCAGGCACCATCGACAGCAGGGTCACCAGGCCGACGATGAAGATCGGCAGGTCCTTGTCTTCACGCGGCACATCGGCGCCGCCTGCCTTGGCACTGCGCGCCGATTCCATGGCCGACTTCAAGCCGCCGATGACCGGCTTGGCCAGGGTCGCCAGCGTCACGATTGCCGCGGCGCCGATGGTACCCGCGCCCATCATGCGTACCTGGGTGCTCCAGATGCCGAGCGCGTGGTCGGCCACCGAAACGCCAGGTGCGGCCGGGTTGGCCATGGTCAGCAAGGGCACCAGGATGCCCCAGGCGATCACCAGGCCAACCAGCATGGCCATGCCGACCGCAATACCCATCAGGTGGCCGGCGCCGACCAGGGCCAGCGAGCTCGATGCGCCCAGGCCGGTGGCGCCGTTGCCGAATTTGGCGAAATGCGCCACTTCGGCGGCAACCAGCTTGGCCGCGGCGAGGAAGGCGAAGATGGCGGAAGCCACGGAACCCCAGATCACAGCCCACAGGCCAGCCTTGCCTTCTTGCGCGCCGGCGCGGGACTGGGTGCCGACTTTCAGCACTTCCGCAGCAGCCACGCCTTCCGGATACGGCAGGTCCGACTGCGACACCAGCGCACGGCGCAGCGGCATGGTGTACATCACGCCCAGCACGCCGCCGATGGCGCAGGCGCCGAAGGTTGGCCAGAATGGGATCTTGGCCCACCAGCCGATCATCAGCAGGCCAGGCAGCACGAAGATCACCGAGGCCAGCGTGCCCGCGGCCGAAGCGATGGTCTGCACGATATTGTTTTCCTGGATCGTCGCATCCTTGAATGCGCTGAGCAGGGCCATGGAAATCACGGCGGCGGGAATCGAGGTGGCGAAGGTCAGGCCGACTTTCAGGCCAAGGTACACCTGGGCGGCGGTGAAGATCAGCGTAATGAAGATACCGAGGACGATGCCGCGGACACTGAATTCGAGCGGGTTATTCTGCGACTGGTTGCTCATCTGGGTAATCCGTTGTGTTGATAAGGATACAAAGTGGCCGGGATATTACGCCAGATTCGCGGCGCCGCCAAACAAATCAATCGTCGTCGCCGGGATCGAGGTCGGGGAACAACACCGAGGTGAAGCCGAACCTGGAGAAGTCGCGGATCCGTGCCGGGTAAAGGATTCCCAGCAAATGATCCACCTCGTGCTGCACCACACGGGCGTGGAAACCGTCCGCGTCGCGCACGATGCGCTCACCGAACTGGTCATAGCCCTCGTAATGCAGGCGGGTATGGCGCGGCACGCTGCCGCGCAGGCCCGGCACCGACAGGCAGCCTTCGAAGCCCTCTTCCATGTCGTCGCCGATCGGCGTCAGCACAGGGTTGATCAGCACCGTTTCCGGCACCTGCGGCGCGTCCGGATAGCGCGCATTGGATTTGAAGCCGTAGATCACCAGCTGCAGGTTGACGCCGATCTGCGGCGCGGCCAGGCCGGCGCCGTTTGCGGCGTGCATGGTGTCGAACATGTCGACGATCAGGGCGTGCAGCTCCTTGGTATTGAACTCGCGCACCGGTTCGGCCGCGCGCAGCAGGCGCGGATCGCCCATCTTCAGGATTTCACGTACGGCCATGCTCAGCCTCCCAGCAGCGCGAGCAAGCCCGCTTCGTCAAGAATCGTCACGCCCAGCTCTTCGGCCTTGGCCAGCTTGCTGCCGGCATCCGCGCCGGCGACGACGTAGGAAGTTTTCTTCGACACCGAACCGGATACCTTGCCGCCCGCGGCCTCGATCATGGCTTGCGCCTGGTCCCGGCTCATGGTCGTCAGCGTGCCGGTCAGCACGAAGGTCTTGCCGCTCATGGCGCCTTCCGCTTCGGCCACTGCCGGCAGTTCCGCCAGCAGCTCTTCCCGCAGTTCGTGCAAGGCCACCAGCGCGTCGCGGTTGGCCTGCTCGCGCATCCACTCTTCCAATGCTTCCGCCACGTTGGCCGGCAGGCCGAAGACGTTGAAGACCGGCAGGTGGGCCAGTGCCAGCAACGTGGCGCCCGGCTTGACCTGTTCGACTTGCTCGGCAAGCTGCCGGGCCCGTGGTTCGGTCAGCTTGGGGATGCCGATCGCCGCCAGCAGCGCGACCGTTTCCAGTTTTTCGCGCAATGCGGCTTTCGGCGCGTGCTCCCCTTTCGGCGCCACGCCCGCTGCCAGCAAGGCGTCCAGCGCTTCCTGGTTGCGCTCTTCGGCGAAGAAGTCCGCAATCGATTCGGCCACGGTGCCGCCGATATCGGGCAGCACGCGCAACACGGCCACCGGGGCCTTGCGGATCAATTCCAGCTTGCCCAGCCAGTCGGCCAAGGTTTTGGCAGTCGATTCGCCGACGTGGCGAATGCCCAGGGCGAACAGCAGCCGCTCCAGCGGAGGATTCTTGGCAGCGGCGATGGCGTCCAGCAGGTTTTCAGCCCACTTGGTCGGTACTTTGCCCTGGGCCACGGTTTCCGGCGTGCTGCCGTCACGCTCGTCGGCCAGGCGTTTCATTTTCAGCAGGTCGTCCAGCGTCAGGCGATACAGGTCCGCCACGCCATGTACGAGATTGCACTCGACCAGGTTGTCGATATAGCGGTCGCCCAGGCCTTCGATATCCATCATGCGGCGGCCGCAGAAATGGCGGATCGCTTCCTTGCGCTGGGCCGAGCAGAACAGGCCGCCGGAGCAGCGCGCCACTGCTTCGTCTGCCGCGCGGACCACGTGCGAACCGCACACCGGGCATTCGGCCGGCAATGCCCACATCAGCGGCTCCGGTGCCGGGCGTTTTTCCAGTACAACGGACAGCACTTCCGGGATCACGTCGCCGGCCCGGCGCACGATGACGGTGTCGCCGACACGCACGTCCTTGCGGCGCACTTCGTCCTCGTTGTGCAGCGTGGCGTTGGTGACGGTCACGCCGCCGACGAAGACCGGCGCCAGGCGCGCCACCGGCGTAATCGCGCCGGTGCGCCCAACCTGCACCTCGATCGCCTGCACCGTGGTCAGCGCTTCTTCGGCCGGGAACTTGTGCGCCAGCGCGAAACGCGGCGCGCGCGATACGAAGCCCAGCGCACGCTGGTCTTCGAAGCGGTTGGTCTTGTACACCACGCCGTCAATCTCGTACGGCAGCGATGGACGGGCTTTTCCGATCCGCTCGTAATAGCCCAGCAGGCCGTCCTTGCCGCGCACGACTTCACGCTCGGCGCATACCGGCAGTCCAAGTTCGGCATACCAGTCCAGCAGCGCGCTATGCGTTGCCGGCAGCTCGGCGCCGGTCAGTTCGCCGATACCGTAGGCGTAGAAACTCAGCTTGCGCTGCGCGGTGATGCGCGAGTCGAGCTGGCGCAGCGCGCCGGCCGCTGCGTTGCGCGGATTGACGAACTCCTTCTGGCCCAATTCACGCTGGCGAGCGTTCAGGGCGGCGAAATCGGCCTTGAACATCAGCACTTCGCCGCGTACTTCCAGTACCGGCGGCGGTGCATCGGTATTCAGCCGCAGCGGGATGCCTTTGATGGTGCGGATATTGGCGGTCACGTCTTCGCCCGTGTAGCCATCGCCACGCGTTGCGGCCTGCACGAAGACGCCGTCTTCGTAGCGCAGGTTGATGGCCAGGCCGTCGAACTTGGCCTCGGTGGCGTATTCGACCAGTTGCACGGCGTCGAGCCCTTCGCGCACGCGGCGGTCGAAGTTCTCGATATCCTCCTCGTTGAAACCATTATTCAACGACAGCATCGGCACCGCATGCGTCACAGCGGCAAATTCGCCCAGCGGCGGCGCGCCGACGCGCAGGGTTGGCGAATCGGGCGCCTGCAATTCCGGGTGCGCCGCCTCGATTGACTGCAGTTCGACGAACAACTTGTCGTATTCGGCATCCGGAATGGTCGGCGCGTCCAGCACGTGGTAGGCGTGCAGGTGGCGGTTCAACTCGGCGTTCAGCCAGGCCGCGCGTTCCGCTGGTGTGGCGTGTTGGGTGTCGCTCATGCTTCCGCTCAGCTGAACAGGCGCAGCGCGCGGGTGGAGCCGGCCGGGATATCCGATGCCGCCATGTCGTCGTAGAACTCCCTCACCTGGCCGGCAATGCTGGCCAGGGTTTCGTCGGCCAGCGGCTGGTTGGCGTCGTCGACGATGGTCGCGTCAAGGCGTGCCATCAGGTTCTTGGCGCAGCCGATCATCGAGCCGAAGCCGTCGCGCGCCGGGGCCACGCAAGGCACGTCCAGCAACAGCGTCAGGCGCGAAGTGGTTTCCTCGGCCAGCGTGACGTTGGTGGACAGGGAGAACAGGTAGCCGCCCTCGCCGTCGGGCATCGCATAACGGCCGTCGGGACGCACATCGAAGCCCAGCTTTTCCAGCGCGCCCAGCAGGGTCGCGATATTCCATGGCGCGCCGTTGGAAGCCAGGTTCACGCCCAGTTGGGCGTCGTGGTTGGCAACGAAACGGTGCAGGTTTTTCGCATCCTGCATCACCTCGATCATGTCCGGGATCTGCGGTTCGGCGCCGATTTCGTCGGATACGCTGCGCAGGCGGCTCACCAGCTCGGAGTATTCCAGTTCGTTCAATGCCGTGCTGCGGCTGGCCAGTTGCACGCCGCCTTGCAGCCTGGTGTACACCACGCCGTGGCGCACCGGCTCCCAATCGCCGCTGACGGCCAGGCCGATAAAGTGGATGGGCTTGTTGCCGACAAAGCGCAGCTTCTGCAGCGCAGGCAGCAGCTTCTCGCCGCGCGCAGGCGCTTCCATCTCCAGCGGCAGCAGGCAATCGATCAGCGGGTCGACCAGGCAGGTGGCCAGTTCTTCGGCCGGCACATCCGCATCGGCGCTACGTACCGGCAGCGCGGCTTCATTGCTGTCCGGCGCGACGTTGGGCGCGAAATTCGGCGCAGCGACGTTGCCGACGTGGCTGCCGACATGCTCCGGCACGCCGTAGGCGCCGGAGCCGGCGTCCGGCATCGGCACGTCGTCGAGGTGGAAGCGCGGCTCGGCGCGCACGCCGTCATCGGTCCGCATCAGCACGTCGTCGTGCTGGCCGTCGAAGGCACGCTCGACGCGCTTTTTCAGCTTGTACTCCTGCCACTTGTTGTAGCTAATGACGCCAACGACGAACACGCCGCCGGCGGCAATCAAACTCATTTGAAAATCTGTAATCATGCGGCTTGAGCCTCTGTAGCAAATGATGCGGCGGATTCCATGTCCACCGCCACGATGCGCGATACGCCCTGCTCCTGCATCGTCACACCGATCAGTTGATTGGCCATCTCCATCGCAATCTTGTTGTGCGAAATGAAGAGGAATTGGGTCTGGTCGGACATGCGCTTGACCATGCGGCAGAAGCGCTCGGTATTGGCATCGTCCAACGGCGCGTCCACCTCGTCCAGGAGGCAGAATGGCGCGGGATTCAAACGGAACATCGAGAACACCAGGGCCGTGGCAGTCAGCGCTTTTTCGCCGCCGGACAGCAGGTGGATGGTGGCGTTCTTCTTGCCTGGCGGTTGCGCCATGACCTGCACGCCGGAGTCGAGGATTTCCTCTCCCGTCATGATCAGCTTCGCCTGGCCGCCGCCGAACAGGATCGGGAACAGTTCGGAGAAGCTCTGGTTGACGCGGTCGAAGGTGTCCTGCAGCAGGTCGCGGGTTTCCTTGTCGATCTTGGTGATCGCATCCTCCAGGGTCGCAATCGCCTCGTTCAGGTCGCGGTTCTGCGCATCCAGGAAATTCTTGCGTTCCGACGCGGTGGCCAGTTCATCCAGCGCGGCCAGGTTGACGGCGCCCAGCGCGGTAATGGCGTTGGTCAGGCGGGTCACTTCGCCCTGCAGGTAGGACGCTTTCATGTCCGGGTGCAGTTTTTCGGCCAGCGCGGCTTCGTCAGCCTGTACTTCAGCCAGTTGCTGCGCGAACTGCTCCTGGTTCAGGCGCGCCGCCTGTTCCTTCAACTGCATCTCGGTGATCCTGTCGCGCTGCGGCTGCAGGCTGCGTTCGGACTGCATGCGCGAGTCTTCGAACTGGCGCAGTTGCTGCGTTATCTGGTCGAGTTCATGGCGGGCGTCGGCCAGCGCGCGTTCCTGCTGCGTGCGGCGGTCCAGCAGGTCCTGCAAGCCCTCGTTGGCGGTGCCGGCTTCCAGGCCCTCCAGTTCCAGCTTGCCCGCTTGCAGGCTTTCCGTCACTTGCGCGACCTGCGCGGTGGCAGTGGCAATATTGCGGCGCAGTTCGTCGATGCGGTTGCGGCCCGATTTTTCGGCGAATTCGGCTTCCTGGGCCTTGCGTTCCAGTTCGCGCAGAGCTTCGCGGGCATCGGCCAGGCGCTGCTCTTTCGCCATGAAGGCGGTCTGGCCGTCTTCATGCTCGCCTTGCAGATTGCCCAGCTCCATATCGAGCTGCTCGAACTTTTCCTCGGATTCGAGCTTGACCTGCATCTGCTCTTCTTCCTGCGCCGAGATTTCGGCCAGGTCGGTCTCGATCTGGTTGCTGCGCTGGTTGAAGCGCGCTTCAATTTCCGACAGCTTGACCACTTCGAGCTGCAGCGTGTGCACGCTGGCGGTCAGGCTTTGCACCTTGGCGCGCAGCTCGGTCAGCAGGCGGCTGTGGTTGCCCAGCGCCGCATCGGCGCGCACGGCGCGGCTGCGCGCTTCTTCGGCCAGCATCGATTGTGCGCGCAACTGCTTGGTGATGTTCTCGATTTCGTGCTGGCGGCCCAGCATGCCGGCCTGCTCGTCGTCTGCGGCGTAGAAGCGCACCGACGATTGCGTGATGATGTGACCTTGCCTGGTGACGAAGCAGCCTCCGGCCGGCAACGTGGCGCGCGCCGCGAAGGCGCTGGCGTTGTCGTCAGCCAGGAAGACATTGTGCAGCCAGTCCTGCAGCACTGCGCGCAAGCCCGGGTCGTTCAGCTTCAGCAGGTCAATGAACGGCCGCAGCGCCGCATCGCCGGCAGGCGCAGGCGCAGGTGCAGCGCCGCCCGCAGCGGGCGCGAACAAGGCCAGCTTGGCCGGCGGCGCATCGTTGAAGAAATGCTTGGCCCATTCGATATTGGACACCTGCAGCGCCGAAGTCCGCTCGCGCAATACTGCTTCGAGCGCGGTTTCCCAGCCCTGTTCGATATCGAGCTTCTGCCACAGGCGCGGCAGCTCATTCAGTTCATGCTTTTGCAGCCACGGGGTGATCTTGCCTTCGGTCTGCACCCGCTCCTGCAGCTGGCGCAACGCGTTCAGGCGCGCTTCCAGCTGGTGCGTGGCGGCGGATTCCGACTGCACGGCAGCCTGCGCGGCCTGGCGCTCCTCCTCGAGCTTTGGCTGCTGCTCCAGCGCTTCCTCGAGCATCATGTTCTGCTCTTCCAGCGACTGCTGCTTTTCTTCCAGCTGCATCTTCAGGTTGGCCAGGTGCGAGGAATCGGGCATTGCCAGCCCGCCCTTCTCCTGCTGCAAGCGCTCCTTGCGCGTCGCCAGGCCGGCCAGGATGTTGGAGGCATTGCGCTGGTGCGCCGATTCCAGCTCCAGTTGCTGCTGCGCCTGCATGATGCGGGCACGCGACTCGGTGCTCCTGGTCTGCGCCTCGCGCCACTCCTGCTCCAGCACCGGCAGCAGCTCGCCCTTCTGCTCCGCCAGCATGCGCGCTTCTTCCACGCGCGCCGACAGTTCTTCCAGGTTGATTTCCGCTTCGGCGACCTGGCCGCCGTACTCCTCGGCCTGCTGCGCCCACTGGTCGCGCTGCGCGGTCAGGGTGGCAAGCTGCTGCTGCAAGCGGGTACGCGACTCGATCACGAACTTGATCTGCGCTTCCAGGCTGCCGATTTCGGCATTGGTCTGGTACAGGTGGCCCTGCGCCTGGTGCAGGCGGTCGCCGACGGCAAAGTGGGCCTGGCGCATCTGTTCCAGCGTCAGCTCCACATTGCGCAGCTTGGCGGTCTGCTCTTCCAGGTCGTTCTGCGCCTGCTCCATCTCGCGGGAATACTTCGCCTGCTCGGCCAGCGCCTCGTTCTTGCGCAGCAGCCAAAGCAGCTTCTGTTTTTCCTCCTGGTCGGACTGCAGCTGGTGGAACTTGGTCGCCACCGCTGCCTGGCCTTCCAGCTTTTCCAGGTTGTTATTCAGCTCGCGCAGGATGTCATCCACGCGCAGCAGGTTTTCGCGCGTATCGTGCAGGCGGTTTTCCGTTTCGCGGCGGCGTTCCTTGTACTTCGATACGCCGGCAGCTTCTTCCAGGAACACGCGCAATTCTTCCGGGCGCGACTCGATGATGCGCGAGATCATGCCCTGGCCGATAATCGCGTAGGCGCGCGGGCCAAGGCCGGTACCCAGGAAGATGTCCTGGATATCGCGCCGGCGCACCGGCTGGCCGTTGATGTAGTAGGTGGAGGTGCCGTCGCGCGTCAGTGTGCGCTTGACTGCGATCTCGGCGTACTGGCCCCATTGGCCGGACGCCTTGCCCTCGTTGTTGTCGAACACCAGTTCCACGGAAGCGCGGCCGGCTGGCTTGCGATGGGTGGAACCGTTGAAAATCACGTCCTGCATCGACTCGCCGCGCAGCTCGGACGCCTTCGACTCGCCCAGCACCCAGCGCACAGCGTCGATAATATTGGACTTGCCGCAACCGTTTGGACCAACCACGCCGACCAGCTGCCCCGGTACCTGGAAATTGGTGGGATCGACGAACGACTTAAATCCCGACAATTTAATGGAAGATAGACGCACGTTTTATCTGTACTTCGCCCGCTGGGACGTGTTAAAAAAGTGGCTAATCATACCATTTTCCCTGTATAGCAAGAACAAAATGAAGACCAGAACCGCCATCCTGTTTGTATGCATGGGTAACATTTGTCGCTCCCCGACCGCGGAGGGTGTATTCCGCGCCCGCGCCCAGGCCGCCGGGCTCGATTTGCATATCGATTCGGCCGGCACCCATGCATACCATATTGGCAATCCGCCCGACCCGCGCTCGACCCACCACGCCGCAGCCCGCGGCTACGACCTGAGCACGCAGCGCGCCCGCAAAGTGTCCGCCGAAGACTTTGAGCGCTTCGATTACGTGCTGGCGATGGACCGCGACAACCTGGAAATGCTGCAGCGCGCCTGCCCTGCACAATTCCGCCACAAGGTCAGGCTGTTCATGGAATTCGCCTCGCGCTCGGGATCGGACGTGGTGCCCGATCCGTATTACGGCGGCGCCAATGGCTTCGATACGGTGCTGGATTACATCGAGGACGCATCGGACGGCCTGCTGGCCGCCCTGCGCAAGACATAGGCCTAAGCTTTAGGCCTAAGCTTAGGCCGAAGTGCCGTTGGCCGGCAAGTCGTGGTGGTCGTCGTTGACGGCGGCGACACCACCCATTGCCACCGACAGCGCGGCGGCGACCACACCCTCGGTGCGGATCAGGCGTACGGTACCCTTGCGGAACTGCTCCGCCATGGCCTCGCCCGTGATCGAGAACGCCTCCTGGCGACCCGTGGTGGAGAAGATGTAAAGCGTCTTGAGTGGACTGATCCAGGCCAGCTTGACCTTGCGCTTGCCGCCTTCGCCCTGGTCGAACTCGAGCCACATGCCGCGGGCCAGGCTATCCACCTCGATCGCTGCATCGTCGTCCGGCGGCGGCGCTTCCTCAGCTTTCACTTCCGCCACCGCTTGCAGCTGCATACGGCGCTCGGCATCCTTCTTCGCCACTTCCAGCGCCAGTTCAACCTGGCGCTCAGGCGACATTTCGATTGGCGCACGCACGATCGACGCGTGGCACTCCGCCAGTTCGGCGAAGAACTGCAGGCGGTCGGCGTCCTGCCACTTGATCACGTCCAGCCACTTGTTGAGGGTGGACAGCAAGGTAGGCAGCTTGGAAATCAGTTTCTTGCGCTCGTCCTGGGTAATCTTTGGACGCACGCTCCAGATCAGGTCATCCATGGTCTGGGTGGCATTATTGACGGCGCCCGGCTTCTCGCCCTCAACGCTGTAGGCGATGGTCAGCACCGACACCCACTTGTTTTCCAGGAAGGCCTCGACAATCGCCACCACTTCACCGGTGCCGATGCGCAGCGCCACGGCATCCTTGGCCGACTTGGCGGCCACCGACATCTTCTCCTGCTTCAGCGCCTGGGCGATCGGCTCCGCCATGGCGGCCGCCGCTGCAGCCTCCTCCGCCTTGATCGACGCTTCCAGCTCGTTGACCGCCTCGGTGAAGACAGTCATCTCTTCTTCGTGATCCTCGCTGACCTTTTCCACGCTGCGCTGCATGGCCTTGTACAGCGGGTCTTCCGGGTCCTTGCGGTTCTCCCAGCCCATGCGCGACAGCAGGTCGATCATGCGGCGCGCCGGATGCGCTTCCTGGAAGAAGAAATTCTTGTCGACCAGCGCAGCCTTCAGCACCGGGATCTGCAGGAAACGGATCAGGTTGCGGATTTCCGGCGAAATGCTCTCGTCGCGGAATACGGACTCAAACACCGCCGACAGCAGGTCGATGGTGCCTTCGTCGGCACGCGTCAGGCTGCCTGCCGGCGCTTGTTCCTTGATCTGCGGCAGCAGGAATACGTTACCCATCGAACCGCCGCCCGCCGCGAAGCCAGGCGCCGGCATCGCGCCGCCGCCAGCCTGGACCGGACCTACAGCGAAGCCCGGCGCGAGGTTGACCTGCATGCCCGGAGCGTTCATTGCGCCCGGATCGGCACTGGCAAACACGGTCCCCGACGGCACGCCGCGCTGCAGCTGGGCCAGGAAATTCATCAGCGGTTCTTTGGCGCTGATCAGCGATGCGCGCTGGGCCGCTTCATTATTCGCGCCGCCATGGAAGCCTTGCGCCGGACCCTGCACCCAGCCGCCGGCAGGAACCGCCACGCCGCCCTGCACGCCAGGCACTGCGACTCCGCTCAACATCCCGCCCGGGACGCCGCCCGGCACGCCCATGTCCATCGCGCCGGCGCCGGGCATGATCGGCATGCCGCCGCCCGGCACTACGCCACCGGCAGGAATCATCATGCCGCCGGCTGCCGGGACACCCGGCATGCCCGCCATCATTGGCGCCACACCGCCGCCGACAGCTCCCGGCATCATGCCGACGCCAGCCTGCATTGCGCCTGGGACGAAGCCAGGTGCCGGCATTGCCTGGCCGGGAGCGGCCATCGGCCCCACTCCCATGGCCGCCGCCGCGGCAGCGGACGTATCCGTGGTATGCGCCGGAGTGCCGTACAGGCCCGGCGTCACACTGAGCGTCGGCAACGACAGGTCAAGGTCGCCCAACTGTTCGAACCCGGATGGCCCCGCACTGCCGCCGCCAGGCGCGTCGCCCGCGCCCGAGAAGAATTGGCGCAATTGCTCCGCCAGGGCAGCTTGCTGGTTTTTCTTGCGCGAAGGCGCTTGCGAAGCGTCGTGCGAGTCGGCACGGCGCGTCTTGTGTTTTTCCACCGAGCCCGGGCCCACGCCCTTGCGCTCCAGCGCGGAGCTGAGCTCTTCGAGCATCGCGCCAAAATTGAAGAAGCCTTCAGGGCGCAGGAATGGCTTCATCAGCTCATGCGCTTCTTCGTCCTTGACGAAATCGATCCACGCCTGCTGGAACGAACCAAGGAACACCTCGGGGCGGAAAGGATTCTGGTTGATGCGCAGGATCTCGCGGTCCAACAGGAACGCCAGGCGCACATTCAGGGTGGCCAGGCCATCGGAGTACTTGACCTCGAACGCTTTGCTATAGCTGCCCAAGGTGACCTTGGTGTCCATTTCCTCCATCGACACCAGCGACAGCGCGTCGGACATCTTGCGCGCCGGAGCCTTCTGGCCAGGGGCCAGCTGGGCGATTTCCACGCGCAGGTCGCTTTCGAGCTGCTTGGCGAAGATGCCGAGGAAGGCGTAATGATCGGTGCGCAGGCGATTCCCGGCACGCAGGCGCGCCTGCAAGGTCTTGACGTCGACCGCGTGATCCGCGTCGACCAGTTCGGCCGCCCAATGCGTCGACAGTTCGACGAACTGCTCGCTGATGTGCTTGTTCACCAGGCTGATCAGGTTTTCCAGCAAGGCATGCCGCGGCGTGACCGCTTTTTTGAGCGCCGAAGATGTTGGGTTTTCTGGAAGCATGGTCTGGCCTGGCTTTGGTGGTTATTCACATTGTCGCAGATTATTGCCAAGTGGCAATAGGTAAACGAAGAGAATTTCGAAATATTTAGGGTGACGTGGAGAAATTGTTGAGTTTGCACCACGATGGTGCAGGACTAGTCCTACAAACCTGGCCGTTGCATTCCGATTCACCTTTACTATTGCACAAAGCATGATGAAGTTCCGATCCTTCAGAAAGGAACTATCATGAAATCCAAGCAAAAATCCAGCAAGCAGAGTTCGAGCTCGGGCACGCGCCAGAGTGCCGACCAGGGCTCGCGTTCGGCTGCGCAGCCGGCTAGCCAGCAGTCCGATACCGGCCGCCAGAGTAAGACGGACAAGAAAACGCCCGCCAGCCGTAGCGGCAATCGCTAGATGAGCGGCAGCACATGAGGGGCCTGGGAGCGTGCTTCCAGGCCCTTGTCGTTTGGGGTAGCGCGCTTCAGATGTTCGTTACGCGCTTGCCCTTGGGCGGCTTGAAGTCGGCCACTTCGTTGACCATGCCGACTTTGGCGGCCTCCGGGGCGGTCAGGTGCAGGTCGGAATAGGCGTGGATATTCCAGTGCTCGTCGCTCAGGCGGACGTGCTTGCGCAGGATGGACTCGGTGCGCGCGTCGTCGGCCTGCAAGCCTTCGACGATGATACGCAGCGCATCCGGCCGGGCGCCGTGCGGCGCGCTGGCGTGCGACTTGTGCACCATGAAACGCGCCGTTTCACTGGCATAGCGCTCTTCACCGGACAGGAACAGGATCACGGCAATCGAGGCCACGGCACCGCCGTTGTAGGTGATGATCTTGATCGGCAGGTTGCGCAGGTAATTGTGCAGGCACAGGCCGTCGCTGACGTAACCGCCGTTGGACTGGATCAGGATGTGGGCGGTTTCGATGCCGTCTTCCGTCATGTCCGCCACCGCGTCGAACACGCGGTGCACCATATCGCTGTTCACGTCTCCGGACAGGGTGAACCAGGCCTCCGTATCGCGTTTTTGCTTTTCTTCGCTCATGGTCGCTCCACTATGGAAATGGATGTCCGACCATTCTAGCGCAGGCCGCGCCAAAGGGGCGTCAAGTTTGACTTTATTGTCCTCCTGTCATATAGTCTCAAGTCTTGATCGGGAGAGACCAGCGCACGCTGGCGCCGAAGGGGCATTACCCAGAAACTCTCAGGCAAAAGGACCGAACAAGGGCCCGCAAGGGCTAAAACTCTGGAGAGCGGCCCGCCACGGCGCGGGGCCCACCGAAGGGGCGTGCGGGAATACCTTCCCGTTATCTCTCAGGTACCAAGGACAGAGGGGTAGGCGTATTCATGTTTACGTTTATTAACCCCTATTCTCTGCCCTGAGGTATCAATGACGCTCAAAGCAACCCCACTCAACAACGCTCATCGTGCCCTTGGCGCCCGCATGGTCGACTTCGGCGGCTGGGACATGCCGGTCAACTACGGCTCCCAGATCGAAGAGCACCACGCCGTGCGCACCGACGTCGGCATGTTCGACGTGGCCCATATGTGCGTGGTTGACATCAAGGGTGCCAACGTACGTTCCTTCCTGCGCGGCCTGGTCGCCAACAACGTCGACAAGCTGCAGGTATCGGGCAAGGCGCTGTACTCCGCCATGCTGAACCCGGAAGGCACCGTCATCGACGACCTGATCATCTACTTCATCAACGAAGAGTGGTTCCGCCTGGTGGTCAACGCCGGTACCGCGGAAAAAGACATCGCGTGGATGAACCAGCAGAATCAAGCCACCAACGCTGGCCTGACCATCACCCAGCGCCGCGACGGCGCCAACGCCATGGCCCTGATCGCCGTGCAAGGCCCGAACGCCCGCGCCAAGGTCTGGGAAGTCATTCCGGAATCCAAAGCTGCCACCGCCGAAATGAAGCCATTCAACGTGGCCCTGGTGCCGGGCACCGCCTTCGGCGAAGCCATGGTTGCCCGCACCGGCTACACCGGTGAAGACGGTTTTGAGATCGGCGTGGCGGCAGAACAGGCGGAAAAACTGTGGAACGCGCTGAACGCCGCTGGCGTCAAGCCGGCAGGCCTGGGCGCGCGCGACACCCTGCGCCTGGAAGCCGGCATGAACCTGTACGGCCAGGACATGGACGAAACCGTGAACCCGCTGGACGCAGGCCTGGCATGGACCATCGACCTGGTCTCCGAGCGCGACTTCATCGGCAAGGCGGCCCTGCAAGCCAAAGGCCAGAACCAGCAATTCGTCGGCCTGATCCTGCGTGAAAAAGGCGGCGTGCTGCGCGCCCACCAGAAAGTCATCGCCGCCGACGGCGCAACCGGTGAAATCACTTCCGGCACCTTCTCGCCGACCATGCAGCAGGCGATCGCGCTGGCGCGCGTGCCGATGGGCGTGAACGTGGGCGACACTGTGCACGTGGAAATCCGCGACAAGAAACTGGCCGCCACCGTGGTGAAGCTGCCGTTCGTCCGTAACGGTAAAATCCTGGTTGCTTGAGCCAGAACTGAGCAGAATACCCAAACAATAACCTTAGCCTTGGAGCCAACATGAGCAACATTCCAGCAGACCTGAAGTACACCGAGTCCCACGAGTGGGTACGCGCTGAAGCGGACGGCACCGTGACCGTCGGCATCACCGAATTCGCGCAAGACGCCCTGGGCGACATCGTGTTCGTCGAGCTGCCAAAAGTAGGCGCATCCTTCACCGCCGGCGACGACGCTGCCGTGGTGGAGTCGGTGAAAGCCGCTTCCGACATCTACGCGCCGGTATCGGGCGAAGTGGTTGCCGTGAACGACGCCGTGGTCGGCGCACCTGAGTCGATCAACACCGATGCTTATGCAAACTGGCTGTTCAAGATCAAGCCAAGCGACGCCAACGCCATCAACGGTCTGCTGGACGCCGTTGCTTACGGCAACGTAGCACACTAATTACTGCATTATCGGGCCCGCTGTGTGCGGGCCCTTTTCACATTCTGGCCAAGAGATTTCCCACCATGACCCGCACCAGCCTGACCCAACTTGAAGCCCGCGATGCCTTCATCGCCCGCCACATCGGCCCGGAAGCCGCAGAACAGCAGCAAATGCTGGACGTGCTCGGCTACGCAAGCCGCGCCGCCCTGATCGATGCCATCGTACCGCCAGGCATCCGCAACAAGAGCGCCCTGCCCCTGGGCCAATTCTTCCAGCCGCTGCCGGAAAACGAAGCGCTGGCCAAGCTGAAAGGCATCGCCGCCAAGAACAAGGTGCTGAAATCCCTGATCGGCCAGGGCTACTACAACGCCCATACCCCGGGCGTGGTACTGCGTAACATCTTCGAAAATCCAGCCTGGTACACCGCCTACACCCCGTACCAGCCGGAGATTTCCCAGGGCCGCCTGGAAGCGATCCTGAACTTCCAGCAGGTGCTGATCGACCTGACCGGCATGGCCATCGCCAACTCGTCCATGCTGGACGAAGGCACCGCCGCTGCCGAAGCCATGACCCTGATCCAGCGCGTCGGCAAGTCCAAGTCGAACACCTTCTACGTCGCCAACGACGTGCTGCCGCAGACCCTGGAAGTGGTGCAGACCCGCGCCGAGCCGCTGGGCATCACTGTCAAGACTTTCGACCCGTCCGAACTGGCCGGCGTGACCGACGCCTTCGGCGTGCTGCTGCAATACCCAGGCGTGAACGGCGTTGTGCGCGACTACCGCGCCGCCGTTGAAACCGTGAAGTCCAGCGGCGCCATGGTGATCGTTGCCGCCGACCTGCTGGCCCTGACCATGCTGACCCCTCCAGGCGAATGGGGTGCCGACGTTGTGGTCGGCAACTCGCAGCGCTTCGGCGTACCACTGGGCTTCGGCGGCCCGCACGCCGGCTACATGGCGACCCGCGACGAATACAAGCGTTCCATGCCGGGCCGCCTGGTCGGCGTGACCGTGGACCAGAACGGCAACAAGGCTTACCGCCTGGCCCTGCAAACCCGCGAACAGCACATCCGTCGCGAAAAAGCGACCTCCAACATCTGTACCGCACAGGTGCTGCTGGCCGTCATGGCTTCGATGTACGCCGTCTACCACGGCCCGAAAGGCCTGAAGCAGATCGCCGAGCGCACCCACCGCTACACCGGGATCCTGGCCGCCAACCTGAAGTCGCTGGGCTACTCGGTCAACGAATCCTTCTTCGACACCCTGACCGTCGCCACCGACAAGGCCAACGAATTGCACGCAGCGGCTGTTGCCGCCGGCATCAACCTGCGCAAGATCGACGCCAAGCACGTGGGCGTATCGCTGGACGAAACCTGCGACCGCGACACCCTGGCAGCACTGTGGAACGTGTTCAGCGGCGGCAAGGCTGCCCCGGACTTCGACGCAGTCGAAGCATCGGTCGGTACCAGCTTCCCGGAAGCGCTGGTGCGTAGCTCCGCCTACCTGGAGCACCCGACCTTCAACCGCTACCACAGCGAAACCGAAATGCTGCGCTACCTGCGTTCGCTGGCCGACAAGGACCTGGCGCTGGACCGCACCATGATCCCGCTGGGCTCCTGCACCATGAAGCTGAACGCCACCAGCGAAATGATCCCGGTGACCTGGCCTGAGTTCTCGACCATCCACCCGTTCGCGCCAAACGACCAGACCGTCGGCTACCGCGAAATGATCGCCCAGCTGGAAGAAATGCTGTGCGCGGTGACCGGCTACGCCGCCGTTTCGCTGCAGCCTAACGCCGGCTCGCAAGGCGAATACGCCGGCCTGCTGGTGATCAAGAAGTACCACGAATCGCGTGGCGAAGGCCACCGCAACATCTGCCTGATTCCATCCTCGGCACACGGCACCAACCCTGCTTCCGCCGCCATGGTGGGCATGCAGGTGGTGGTCACCGCCTGCGACGACAAGGGCAACGTTGACCTGGCCGACCTGAAAGCCAAGGCTGAACAGCACTCCAGGAACCTGGCCTGCGTGATGGTGACCTACCCGTCGACCCACGGCGTGTTCGAAGACGGCATCACCGAACTGTGCGAAATCATCCACTCGCACGGCGGCCAGGTTTACGTGGACGGCGCCAACATGAACGCATTGGTTGGCGTAGCCGGCCCGGGCGCGTTCGGCGGCGACGTATCGCACCTGAACCTGCACAAGACCTTCTGCATCCCGCACGGCGGCGGCGGCCCGGGCGTCGGCCCGATCGGCGTTGGCGCACACCTGGCCAAGTTCCTGCCGAACCAGCGCTCCAACGGCTACGTGCGCAGCGAAGACGGCATCGGCTCGATCTCGGCCGCACCGTTCGGCTCCGCATCGATCCTGCCGATCTCCTGGATGTACATCGCCATGATGGGCGGTGAAGGCCTGACCGCGGCAACCGAAACCGCGATCCTGAACGCCAACTACGTCGCGCGCCGCCTGGCGCCGCATTTCCCGGTGCTGTATTCGGGCCACGACGGCCTGGTGGCGCACGAGTGCATCCTGGACCTGCGTCCGCTGACCGATGCCACCGGCATCAGCAACGAAGACGTAGCCAAGCGCCTGATGGATTTCGGCTTCCACGCCCCGACCATGAGCTTCCCGGTTCCGGGCACGCTGATGATCGAGCCGACCGAATCGGAATCCAAGGTTGAACTGGACCGCTTCATCGACGCCATGATCGCCATCCGCGCCGAAATCGCCAAAGTGGAATCGGGCGAGTTCGACAAGCTGGACAACCCGCTGAAGTTCGCTCCGCATACTGCGGAAGTGCTGCTGTCCGACAAATGGGACCGCAAGTACAGCCGCGAAGTGGCAGCCTACCCGGTACCTTCGCTGCGCAAGCAGAAGTACTGGCCGCCGGTCGGCCGCGCCGACAACGTCTACGGCGACCGCAACCTGTTCTGCGCCTGCATTCCAGTCAGCGACTACGCATAAGCGAACGCTTGCCTGAAACGACAAACGCCGGTACCGTTAGGTGCCGGCGTTTTTTTATGGAACCTGAATGAAGCAATCTAGCAAAGCAGCCCTGTTTTCCGGACTAGGCTTCCCCGGCCTTGGCCAAATGCTTGTCCTGAAGCGGACCGCGCGCGGCCTGGTGTTCATGCTGCCGGCAGCGGCAGTCTTCTGCTGGCTGATGTATGGCGTATGGAAAGCCACCTCTGTCCTGATGGACGAAGCCTTGAGCGGCGCCTTGCCGCCCGACCCGATCCTGATCGCCCAGCGCCTGACCAAGGCCAGCGTCGTGCCGGGAGCCTCCATCGCAGGCTGGATCCTGCTCGCCTGCTGGATCGCCAGCATCGTCGACGCCCTGCTGACGCGCGACAAGCCTTAAGCGACGCTGCGCGCCACCCGTGTGGCGCGCTGCACATCCTGCGCCTGGTCGTCCCACACCGCAGCCTGGGTAATTTCTTCCGCCCCCACCTGGGCCCCATCGGAGTTAAAGCGCAGCCAAGCCAGCGCGCCGCCCGGCGTCACCCCAATCGCGTGCACCCCTCCGTGGTTCGGCGCCGCCAACAGGGCCGCCATCACCAGTGTGCTGGCAATCGGCACCGGCATGCCCCAGCGGCCGCCCTGCTTCCTGCATACCAGCCACAGGCCGCCGGCACCATCGGCGTAAGCGAGGTGCTCGCCGATTGCATTGGACTCGCTCCACACCACGCAAGCCCCGCCGATATTGGCAACCGGTTGCGGTACCGACTGCCCGCCGCGATACACCACGATGCTGTCGCCGGCGACAAAAACATCAGGCACGTTCGGCACGTTGGATGGCGCCAAATGCAGGTTGGTCGCACGTCGCGGCAAGCCCTGGTAATCGATCGCGATGCCCCACGCAGCAGCGCGCGCAAAACTATTGAAGCGCAAGGTGCGGCCGCATGGCGTATCGCTCAAGCGCCAGGCGCCCGGCACGCGATAGCTGCCGATTGCCGTCGCCAATGAATCCTCGTCCTCCTGCTCTTCCCAAGCGGTCAAAGGACCTTCCACGGCAGCGTTGAAATACCAGGTATTCGCGGCCGTCACCAGCACCATCGGCACGGCACCCGACTGCAGCAGGCCGAACGAGATGCGCGTGACGTCGTCCTCCACCTCCGGTACGTGGCGCGGCGCCATGCCGCGCATAGTCTCGACCCAAGCTGCCTCGTCGAGGTGATTGGGAATACCGACCGCCACATGCAAGCTCGGCCCGCCATTGCTGCCCAACGGCGCGACTGCCAGCGCCAGCGCAATCGTGCCGTCCGGCGCCTGCTGCACGTCGAGCGCCTGCACCTTGCCCGGTTGGTTCAAAGGCAGCATGGCGCTCAGGTCCGTCTGCGACCAGCGCCCGAAAGGCGTGCGGCGGAACATATACAGCGAACGGTTGGCGCCAACGGTGAAGACCAGCGGCAAGCCGGAAGCGTCGCGCACCACGAACAGCGGCGAGCGTGCCATGGCCGGCGCCGCGCAGGGGCTGGACCGGTAGCCCGACTCGTACAGCGGCACCAGTTCCTGCCGCACCAGCGCCGGCAGCTCGCGGCCGGCCGTCACCTGGCTGCGCCAATAAGCCATGTCGGCCGGCTGCGACCCATCGTAGCGGTCGAACACCGCGTTGTAGGCGCGCAGCAGACGTTCTTTCACATCCAGCTCCGCCAGTTCCGGACGTGCCAGCAAATTCAGCGCCAATTCGGCGCGGCCGCGCACGGCCTCGCCCTGGCAGCTATAAAGAGTAGTCCACGACAGCGCCTCGCTGGCCATCGGTTCACGTTGCAGCACAATGCGCGCCACGCGCGCGGCAGCAAAACTCAAGGCACCCGACGCACTGGCACCGCCCCACTTCCGTACCTGCGCCACCGGCACAGATGTCATCAGAACAGACATGCTTCATTCCCCCAGTTCGATTTCTATGTCACCAGACTCGTTGATGCGCAAGTCACGGCAGCCCAGCTTGCGTCCTGGGGCCAGTCCCTCGGCAACGGCAGCGAACATGTCGCCCGTGGCCGTTGCCAGGAAACCGGCAATATCCTGCTGAACCGAAGACAGGCTGGCGGCATTGCCCTCCCACCATAGGTTCACGCGCTGCACGTTCAGCAGGTGCGGCAGCGGGTCCGACACCACGTAGATGCCCGTGGTTCCGGCATCTGCGGCAGGCACGCCCTTGCGCGCCAGCGCTACGACACCCACGCGGCCGTTCTCGGCATGCCATTGCAGACGCAACGACCATTGCAGCGTGGCGCGCGCCCATGCCTTGCCCATATAGCTGCGCTGGCGCGACAGAGGCAATTCCTGCTTCACGCTGTCCCACTCATAGCGGCCCAGCACGCTGCTGATATCGATGGTCGGACGTGGCACCCCGTCCGGGCCGGCCTGGCGGCCCATGGTCACCGTGCACTGGAGGTCCTGCTCCGACTCGCGGTCATGCAAGGTACGGTTGGCTTCCTGCCAGTTCAGCAGCACGTGATCGCGATAAGTCCAGCCATTGCTGTTGCGGATGAAGCGGGCACGCTCGCCATTGCTCATGGTCGCCTCAACACCCGATTTCTCGTTCTGGCATGCCTGCTTATTGACATGTGCCACGTCGTCGCGTGAAGCGACGTAATCCGGCAACGAATCCAGGCGGCGCTGCAGTTTTTCCACTACCATCGGATAGATGTATTGGCGCAGGAAGCTTTCGCGCCCGATCACGGCACGGCGCATCGCCGTTTTCTTGAGCACTGCAGGCGCCTGGCTGCGCAGCCAGTGCCCAACAGCAGTAATAAAGAACTCCTTCAGCGGGCCGTTGTCGCATGGCAAGTGAGACCTGTCCACATCGCACAGGGCCGCTTGCAACACCAGGCCGCCATATTCGTTAACCGCGGCCGTGAACTCGAGGCGCCAGCCAGCGACCGACTGGCGCAGGATCTCGTGCCGGCCGTAAGCGTTGTAAAAACGCAAATTCCCGGATGCAAGGGTCAATGTCAGTTGAGCGGTCGTTGGCGCCGCCGAGTCGTAACGGATTTCGACCGGACGAAGCTCGGCCTTGTCGTCGCCTTCGCCGCCGAGGGCCAGGCTACCCACCTCCATGCTCCCGTAGCGGATGTCATTAGGAAACTCTCCGGCGGCGCGCAAGGCGTCAATCGTGCTCTCGAGGAACTTTCCAGAGGTGAACCAGCTGGCTGACAGCTGTTGCACCGAAGTGGTAGTGTCGGCGCCGATTTCAAAAAATACCGCTTTAGTTGTGACCATTTTTGCTTTTAAGAATGTTAAGATTTGGCCGTTTGGCAATGACTGCACTGTAAGAAAAAAATCCTTCCCGCGCCTTCCGGCAACCTTCCGGAGGCCGGAAGAAAACCTTCCGGACCGGAAGAAATGCTCCGGAAGGTTTCTAAGTCATTGATTTATAAGAGACAGATAAAAAGAAGGTTGGACAGACCATGGAGTTTCAATTCGGCGACTGGGTGGTCAGCCCAGAAGCCAATATCGTCAGCAATGGGGATGCGAAGACGCAGCTCGAGCCACGCGTGATGGCTGTGCTGCGCTATCTTTGCCGCCACCCAGGGGCGGTAATTCCAGCGGAAGAGATCCTGCAGGCCTGCTGGGGAAGCAGCGAGCTGGGCGACAATCCGGTCCACAAAGCCATCACCCAACTGCGCCGCGCCTTCGGCGATTCGAGCACCGAGCCGCGCTATATTGAGACGATCCGCAAGCGCGGATATCGGGCGATCGCGCCTGTTATTACCTTTGCTGCCCCACCTGCAACAACCTGGGAAAGCGGCTCACCATTCCGTGGCCTGGAGGCATTTCAAGAAAATCACTCCGCCATCTTTTTCGGCCGGGTGCAAGCCACCGCCCAGTTGCGTGAATTGGTCCTTACACAGGCGGCCCATGGTTGCCCTATGGCATTGGTGCTCGGTCCTTCCGGCTCTGGGAAAACTTCGCTGGTCCGCGCCGGCCTCCTGCCTCAGTTAATGGCCGGATCCATTCGATCGGACGAACCAATTGGCCTATCCAGCACGGTCTACCTCGACTGCGCCGACCTCGGCAGCGGCACACTATTTCAAGCTTTAGCCGGTGCCTTGATCGACGCTGAGATTAACGGCGAGCCGCTGTTCCCCGGCGCTAGCGCAGACAGCCTCGGCCAGCGCTTGGCCTCCGATCCTGACGCTGTGTCCGCCGAACTGCGCGAACGCGCCTGCCAACGTACGGCGGTTGGCGTATTCGTTGACCGCCTCGAAGCAGTCTTCCGTGCGCAGCCAGGCGATGCTAATCGCTTCTTGCAAGTACTTGATGCTCTTGCCAAGTCGAACTGTCTGCTCATACTGATGGCATGCCGCAACGACTTCTACCCTGAAGTGATGGCACAACCCGTCTTGCTCGCTCTGAAGTCGCGCGGCGGCCACTTTGACGTCCTGCCGCCGGATGGTGCCGAAATAGCTCAAATCGTTCGCCGACCGGCAGTTGCCGCCAACTTGAGTTTTGAGCGCGATGAAGCAACTGGGGCCAGCCTTGACGACGTGCTCTGTGATGCGTCTCGCGGCAACCCTGATACCCTCCCCCTTCTCCAGTACTGCTTGAATGAGCTTTACCGTCTGCGCAGTGAGGAAGGTCAACTCAAGTTCGCGGTCTATCACGAACTTGGAGGCATTGACGGGGCGGTTGGCGTGCGGGCTGAACAGGTCGTTGGGCGCCTAACCGTACCCCAACTTGATGCATTGCCTCGTGTTCTTTCTCTATTGGTGAACATTGGCGAAGATCAAGCTTCGGTCACTTCCCGTCGTAGTCCATTATCTATGCTTCGCACTGAAGATGAGCGCGAACTTGTACGTGTTATGGTTGAGGCGCGCTTGTTTGTAAGCGAATTGGCAGGCGAGGTCCCAAGTTTTGGTGTCGCGCATGAAGCGCTGTTACGGCGATGGCCGCGGGTATCAGCTTGGGTTGAGGGGCATCGTCAAGCCTTGCAGTTGTGCACACGCTTACGCGGACAGGCCGAACGTTGGGAACAAGCGATGAGGCGGCCCGACCTACTCTTACCTCAAGGTATGCAAACGCAACAGGCCGCTGAATTACTTCAACTCCGCGATTTCGCGATCGCCCCTCTTGAGCTTGAGTTCATTCGGCACTCGATTTCACGCGCAAAGCTTCGCGAACGCATCAATATTACCGTAGTCGCCACAATTTTACTCCTTGCGGTCCTCGCTACAGTTCTCGGCCTCAGCGCACGAAACGCCCAGCGTGAATCCGAAGAACATCGAATCGAAGCTGAAGGCTTGATGGGTTATATGTTGGGTGAATTCGTCGAAAAGGTTCGGCCCTTGGGGCGGCTTGAGTTACTCGATGATGTGAGCGCAAGAGCGCTTCAATACTTAACCGCGACCAAATACTCTACAGCGACACCCGAATCCTTAATCCAAAACGCTAAAGCTCTGCAGGTGATTGCAGAGGTCAATGTAGCTCGGGCAAACCCGGCAAAAGCTAAGGAAGCCTTGTTGGCCGCGCGCGAGCTCTTGCACTCGACTGGTGCTCCCACAAACACGGAAGAGCATATTAAAACGCTCGGTGCGAATGCCTACTGGCTTGGTTCGGTCTATTTAATTCAACGAGAATTTGAAACGGCAGCAATGTACTTTACCGAGTACAAGAGGGCGGGTGAGCGATGGCGGTCCATAGCCCCTGAAAACGTAGACGCGATAATCGAACTAGCGTATAGCCATGGCAACTTGGGTACCGTTGCCTTGCGGCAAGGAAACCTGGAGCGTGCATCCGAATCATTTACTACCTCAATCAAACTAAAAGAGCAGGCCCTTAACAAACGCAAGACTGAAGAGCTTACGGCTGGCCTGGCCAATAGTATCGCGGGACTAGCTTCCGTAAAGGTCCGGTTAGGGCGCCTCTCAGAAGCATTCGCCCTTTATAAGCAATCGGAAGAACTGCTTAAGGAGCTTCACTCGCAAAGCCCCAACGACGCAACTTGGCAAACAAGGCTAAGCAATACGCTGCGGTTCCAAGGAGAATTGAATATTGCTATGGGTCAGACAGCTCAGGGAACCCAGAAGTATCGCGAGGCAAGTGTCATCCTGACACGACTTGTCCGCCAAGACTCCAGCAATCAAGAATGGTTCTACACATTGGCGGAAAACCAGCTGCGCATCATTCGGGAGGAAATTTCGTCCAAGGATCCACTGGCGTCATTGACCAATCTCGACCTACTGCTTAAAAATATTTCGCCTACCCGGACCGCCGAACCTCAAATGGCGCGAGCCGGAGCATTGAAAGGACGTATCAACTCTTTGAAGGGCGAGGTACTGCTGATGGCGAATCGCAATTCCGAGGCCCTGAATTCTTTTGACGTCGCTACTGCGGAATTGGAGAAGCTGCTGGGCAAGAATAAGTCTGATGCTCTGTTGCTCGAAAATTACGCCCTAGCTCAACTCGGACGAGCTCAAGCACGTGGGTGGGGGAAGCCAGAATCCCAACAAGACTGTGGCCAAGCGCTCCTCACGCTGACAAGATCAAACGGCGACCTCCGGGACTATCATTTCATAGTACCTAAGGCTTTAGCCCATCGTTGCCTTGGGAATACCGTCGAACTTGCCGAAGAAAGAAACAAACTAACCCAGATAGCGTACCGTGACGAGCGCTATCTTCGAATTATTTCGTCACAGTAAAGATAAAAAGAGGCTCAAATGTCTAAAATCCAAAACGCATCCGTCGCAGCACCGATTATTCAGGTGCAAGTCGTCGCGACTCCGTCCGTCGACCCAAAAACTCAAAAGGTAAAGTACGATACAACTTTTACGCCTGAATCAATCAAGGTGACTGAACCGGATACGATTCTGAGCTATCAGCTAGTTGCGCCGACCCCTGCTGGTGTTCAATTCAAATCATTGAAGGTCAAAGGTAAAGTTCCAGAGCAAATTAGTCCGCCGACAATCAGTCAAAGCGGGAAGCTGATGGTCATGACAGATGCCAACACCTTTAAAGAAGTCCTAAATCTTACGATCAAGTTTAAAGATTCGGATGCACTGGAGTTCGATGTGGATCCAGAGGTGGCTAACGATCCAGGTCAATTCGAACTGGGCGATGGTCCGATAGCAATGGTCATGCTAGAACCGGAACAAGGCAACGATCCAGGCCAATAAACTTGCGTTAAAACGGACGTTAGAGCAACCAGGGCTATCGTTCTCCTATGCTCAACTCTAAGACCGCCCTGAAAGGAGTGCCATTTTGAGGATTGAGAACTTCGAGCTCGCCGTTGACGAGACCGAGATCTTTAAGATGAACTCCTACAAGCAAGAGCATGTAGCACCGGGCTGACTGTCAGCGCATATTATCCAAAGCGCCGCAGGCGCCGCTAGTTCGGCGTACCGCGGTGTTTCCATTGGCTGCCGTGCAGCGTCGAATCACATCCCAATAAGATGCGGCCAGGCATTGTGTGCCCTCAAAATAGCCGCGTTGGCGGAGCAGCTTATGCAGCTCTGGCAGTTTGTAGCCCGGCACTGTCGCGGCCATATGATGCTCAACGTGATAGTTGACGAAATTGGGGGCGACCAGTAAGCGGGCTACCGGCCCGGCCAAGGTCGTAGCCGTATTGCGGCGAGGATCGCGGTCCATGTGGTCAGGAACGCCGCCGTGCTCACCCATCACGCGCAGGCGCAGAAGTAGTGGGAAAACGAACAACTGGCCAAGCCACCAACAGGCGTACACCTCTGGCACGCCCAATGTCCACAGCACGGCGATGATCAGTCCGTGCATGACGAACACCGGATACAGTGCGCCGCGATCGGTCGGTTGGAACTGGTAGACGATCCCTTTCACACCATTCACGCCCGAGATGTCACGCAATAGCTTCCGGACCAGGCTGGCGCGGGTCGCTGGGTAGCTGGTGACGAACGCCAAATCCGGGTCGTCGCCAGTGCCTGCTGTACGGTGATGTTCCAAATGCCCGCGCCGATAGGCCGCATAAGGAACATTCGGCAATGCGCCGAAAACCCATTTTCCCATCCACTGGTTTACCTTGCGCGACGTGAAGAAGTTCAGGTGCGCCGCGTCGTGCGTCAAGATCGCGAAGCCGAGCGCGCGCCCGGCGAGCAGCACGCTGGCCAGTACCCAGGCGATCGGATGACGCCACAGCGCAGGCAGCGCGAATCCGGCGGCGACCAGCGCCACATTGACGATTACGACCCTGGTAGCACGCCAGTTGTCTGCCGTGGTGAAGGACCTAAGCTCTTGCTTGTCGATGTAGGAGAGGATGTTCATGTGGTCATCCTAGCCCTGGACCTTGCGCCGCATGGTACATTAACCGCCATGCAACATACTTTTTCGGCCATAAAGACGAATATCTATATCGACCACAATTGCTGGGCGGGCGGTGTCATGCTGATTCGTGAACTGCTCGCTGTCGCTGGCACGCTTAACGCGCGTGAGCCTGATTTGCAGACTGCGGCAATGTTCGACGTGACCTTGGTCGGACCGACCTTGCAGCCGGTTCGCTCCTTCACAGGACCGGCGTTGCTGCCGGAGCGCAGCCTGCGGAATGCGCAGCGGGCGCAGGTACTGGTGCTGCCATCCTTCTACGGCGACGTGCCCGCCAGCCCTGCCCTGCTGCGCTGGATCGTCAGGCATTACGAAGCTGGCGGCTGCATCCTCGCGTCGGCGAGCGGCGTCCTGCTGCTGGCCGAAACAGGTTTGCTCGATGGCCGCGACGCGACTTGCAACCTGGCCGACCGACGCGCAATCGCAGCAACGCGGCCCGCAGTTCGCCTGTCGCCACAGTCGCCACTGGTCGTGGATGACCGGTTGATCACTGCGGCCAGCATCACGCCTACCATCGACGCCTGTGCGCATCTGGTGCGGCGATTCCACGGCGAGAAGGCCGCATTGAAATTCGCCCGCTATGCGAATTCAGCGCGCCAGCTGACGGACGTCGGCATGGCAAGCGGGCACGAACATGGTGACACCCGCATTCATTCAGCACAGCGCTATATCGAACAACATTGCTGCGCGGGCATCACACCGGACGACGTAGCGCGGCACATTGCCATGAGCCAGCGCAACCTGGCGCGGCGATTCAGCGCGGCGCTGGGCCGCACGCCGCTGCAGTACATTCTTCAATGCCGTATCGAGCAAGCCAAGCGCATGTTGGCAAAACCAAACGTCAGCTTGCGGCGCATTGCAATTGAAACCGGTTTCAGCGACGAGGCCGTGTTCCGGCGCGCCTTCAAGCAGGTGGCAGGCCATGCGCCGAGTGCCTGGCGTGCATTAATCGACAGCTAACGGTTGTTGTTTAATAGTGCTGGCCGGACCTGCCGGGCTGTACATTCCCTCAGGGCAATGCCACCATGTGAACACACCTAAAAAAGCACACCATCGGGATGAGATTCACAGCACTGCAAGGCCTTCGCTACAGGCCGCTGGCAGTCTTGCTGCTCGCGGCGGCCAACGCATGCGCGCAAGATGCCGACTTGACTACTTTGCCGCTTGAGCAATTGATGTCGTTGGAGGTGTATAGCGCGTCGCGCTTTAACCAAAAAGCGACGCAAGCTCCTTCGAACGTAACTGTCCTGACCTCGGCCGATATCCGAGCTTACGGATGGCGTACGCTCGCCGACGCGTTGCGCAGCATTCGCGGCCTGTACACCAGCAATGACCGCAGCTACAGCTACCTCGGCGCGCGCGGCTTCTTGCGGCCGGGCGACCTGAATACGCGCTTCCTGCTGCAGATCGATGGCACGCGCATCAACGATCCGGTGTTCGACCAGGCGCAACTTGGCGCCGAGTTCCCGCTCGACCTTGAACTGGTTGACCGCATCGAGTTCGTGCCTGGGCCAGGGTCGTCGATCTACGGCACCAACGCATTCTTCGGCGTGATCAATGTGATCACGCGTCGCGCGCCCGACCTGGAGGGTACGCGCGCCACACTGGAAGCTGGGCAGGCAGGTACGCGTGCAGCCAGCGCGAGCTATGGCTGGCGCAACGGCGACGCCGAACTGCTGCTGGCCGCAAACCGTGGCCTTAGCGATGGTCGCGACCTCTATTTCCCCGAGTTCGGCGGCACTGCGCAAGGACTGGATTGGGAGCGGTACTCCCGCTTTTATGCGCGCGGCCAGTTCGGCGCATGGTCGCTGTCCCTGATCGATGGCAAGCGTACCAAAGGCATGCCTACCGCTTCCTACGGCCAGCCATTCAACATTCCCGGCGGGCTGACGATGGACGAACTTCGACTGGCGGAAGTGGGTTACCGCAATGCGATGCTGCCGCTGCATGGCGAGCTTTCGGCGCGGTTTTACCATTCCGAATACTTGTACGACGGGCATTTCGTCAACCAGGATCCATTCGGCACCATCAACCTGGACCGGACCCGCGCCAAATGGTGGGGTGCGGATGTCAATCTGTTCCTGCAGCTGGTTGAATCGCACAAGGTGGTCGTCGGAGCGGATTACCAGTACAACCACGATGTGGTGCAGCAGAACTTCGATACGACACCATTCGTCAGTTACCTGGATGACCGTTCGCAAAGCAAGCGCTTCGGCATTTATGTGCAGGATGAGATCACGTTGGCGGCAGGCCTGTTGCTGAACGCCGGCCTGCGCTACGACCGCGAGAGCAGCACTGGCGGCGTATTCAATCCGCGCCTGGCACTGATTGCCGAGCTCTCGCCTGCAACAACGGTGAAGGCAATCTACGGCAGCGCGTTCCGCACGCCTAACAGTTATGAACTGTTCTACGGCATCGATAGTCAAGGCGGCCAACTGGCAAACCCCAACCTGGGCCGGGAACGCATTCGAAGCCATGAGCTATCGATGGTGCGGCAATTGGGCGCCAATGCCCGCCTTACGCTGGCTGCTTACGCCAACGCGGCTTCCGGCCTTGTGACAGAAGTCGAAGACGAAGAATTCGGGTTGCCTATCTTCCGCAACCTTGGACGCGCCCGCGCGCGCGGAATCGAAGTCGAATACGAGCGCTCGTTCAAGAACGGCGCAAGCTTGCGTGGCAGCGTTTCGCGGCAGCGTGTCACCGGCGGGACCAGCGAGGTCAATTCGCCGCGGTGGCTTGCCAAGTTCAACGCAACGGGGCGGCTGGCCGGCGCCTGGCATGTCGGCGTCGAGGGCCAATACGTTGGCCCGCGCAGGCTGCTCGATGGCGGCGAAACGGCAGGCTTCGTACTGGCCAACGTCAACTTCTTTACCGTCGGCCTGACCCGCCACCTGGACGCCTCGATCGGCGTACAGAATGTGTTCGACCGGCGCTATGCGGATCCGTCTTCGCTCGGCCTGCTGCAGCGTTCCATCGAACAGGATGGCCGCCGCGTATACCTCAAGCTGAAGGCGGCCTACTGATGATGCGCCACCTGTTCGCCGTGCTGCTTCTGCTGCTCATAGCGGCAGGACAAGCACGCGCCCAGCTTCCTGGCGGCGCGGACGAGGGAGAATTGAAGGCGGCGATCCTGTACAACTTTGCGCTGTTCACCGAGTGGCCGGCGGACACCCTGCCCGCCAGCGCGCCGTTGCGCCTGTGCGTCTTCCAGGGCAATGCCTTGCTGACTGCCTTGAGCGGGCTGCAGGAAAAACAGGTCAACGGGCATCGCGTTTCGATCCGTACGTTGCCTGCAGCGCCGGGCGGCGCGCAACTGGCGGCCTGCCACCTGCTGGTGCTGGATGCGCAGGACCGGGAGCGCTGGGCCCTGCTCAAACATGACCTGGCGACCAGCAGCGTGCTGACGGTCGCGGACGACAGGATCATCGGCGCCAACGGCGCCATGATTTCTTTTGGTATCGACAATCGCCGCGTGGGTTTCGACGTGGACCTGGTGCCGGTGCGCCAGGCGCGCCTGACGCTCAGCTCCAAGCTGCTGCGGCTGGCAAGGAGTGTGCAATGAAGTCGCGCGCCCACATCGCGCTGCTGCCGATCGGCAGCAAGGTAGTCCGTTCCACCATGCTTGCGGCGGGTACGGCGCTGTGCCTGGCCGGCATGCTGATGGTGGTGTTCCAGTTCATGGCTTTGCGCAGTACCTTGCTGCTTGACCTGCAAGTCCAGGCCCGGATCGTCGGCAACAACAGCACGGCCGCCCTGCTTTTCAGCGATGCCCGTGCCGCGGAGGAAATCCTCAACGGCCTGTCGGCCTCGCCCAGCGTGCAGAGCGCAAACATCATCCTCGGCAGCACGCCGTTGGCGCAATTCCGCCGCAACAACGCGTCGGTGCCGGAACTGCCGATCAGCGAGCAAGGCGAGCCCCTGCATGAATACGGCATGGACTATATCGAGGTGCAGGAGCCGATCACGGTCGATCACAAGCTGATCGGCAGCGTTTCGATCCGTGCTACCCTGCTGCCGCTATACCGCCGCGCGCTGGCCTTTGCCTCGTTCACCGCGTTTGCGACGCTGGGTTCCTTTGCGCTGGCCTGGCTGCTGGTACGGCGCATGCGCGCGGCAGTGGCGCAGGCGGAGCAGAACCTGCACGTGCTGGCGCACATCGATCCGGTGACCTGCCTGCCGAACCGCAATGCCTTCAACGACAGGCTGGCCCATGCGCTCAAGCGCGCCGACCGGCAGGAGACCAGCGTCAGCCTGCTGTTGCTGGACCTGGATAACTTCAAGGTCGTCAACGACACCCTGGGGCACGACATTGGCGACATGCTGTTGCGCCAGGTGGCCGAACGGCTCGGACAGACGCTTCGCAGCACGGACATCATCTGCCGCATCGGCGGCGACGAATTCGTGGTGATCGTCGAGCCGGCCGAAGATGAATTGGAACCGGACCAGGTGGCCCGCAAGATCCTGCGCGCGCTGGCCGATCCCTTCATGGTGGAAACCCACCAGCTCTTTGTCAGCGCCAGCATCGGCGTCAGCGTGTATCCGCAGGATGCGCCGGATGCGGCGGCCGTCGTGCGCTGCGCCGATATCGCGATGTACCACGCCAAGAACAAGGGCAAGAACGCCTATGAGGTGTTCCATGCGGAGATGGCGCAGCGGGCCAGCAAGCGCCTGGCGTTGGAGGCGAACCTGCGCAAGGCGTTGCAGAACAATGAGCTGTCCTTGCATTACCAGCCGCAGATCGATGTGCGCAGCGGGCGCATGATCGGCATGGAGGTGCTGGTGCGCTGGCATTGCGAGGCCTTGGGTGGCATGGTGAGCCCGGCGGAGTTTATTCCGGTGGCGGAGGAAAGCGGCGTGATCGTGCCCCTGGGGCGCTGGGTACTGCAGATGGCGATCCGTCAGGCCGCAGCCTGGCGCAAGGAGGGATTGATGGAGGACATCGAGCACGTGGCGGTGAACGTGTCGGCCTGCCAGACCAAGGACGCGCAGCTGATGTACGAGGTGCAGGCTTTGTTGATGGAGACGGGCCTGCCGCCTCGCTTGCTGGAGCTGGAGATTACTGAAGGCGTGTTGATGGAGAACGTGAATGCCAATATCGCCTTGCTGCACAAGATACAGGCGGCCGGCATTCATCTCTCGATCGACGATTTCGGGACTGGTTATTCTTCAATGGCTTACCTGAAGCGCTTCCCGATCGACCAGCTCAAGATCGACCGCAGCTTCGTCAATGCGGTGCCGGGCGATGGTGCTGCAATTGCGAAGGCGATCATTGCAATGGCGCATTCGCTGAATATGACGGTGGTGGCGGAGGGTGTGGAGACCGAGGAACAGGTGGCGTTCCTGTCGGATGCGGGGTGCGATGTGATGCAGGGGTATTACTTTGCGCGGCCGATGCCGGCGGAGAAGCTGGAGGCGCTGCTGCGGGAGAGGCGCTTGTGGGCGGCTTAGCAAACCGGTAAACCAGTGTCTGACCCGCAGGGTCAGACACTGACTGCGGCGCTGTTACGAGTTTGATCTGGTGCCTTGAATCTCGACGAACATCAAGGTCGCAAAACCCAAACCTGCGGCCCGCGCATCTCCAGTGTCTGACCCTGCGGGTCAGACACTGAACTACCGGTTTTAGTCCAGCTTGGTCGCGTGCTCGCGGGTTGCGTGGAAAGTCAGCTTCGGCCAACGTTCCTGGGTCAGGCGCAGGTTGACGCCTGAAGTTGCCAGGTAGGCCAGGTTGCCCGCCGCATCATAAGCCACGTTGTGACCCAGTGCTGCTTCAAAGTCGGCCAGCGCCTTCTTGTCGTCGCTGGATACCCAGCGCGCCGTGCTGATCGACGTGCCCTCGAACACCGCGTCCACGCCGTATTCGTTCATCAAGCGCGAAGCCACGACTTCAAACTGCAGCACGCCAACCGCGCCCAGCACCACTTCACCGCCCTGCACCGGCTTGAACACCTGCACTGCGCCCTCTTCGCCCAACTGTTGCAAGCCCTTCTGGAGCTGCTTGATCTTCAGCGGGTTACGGATGCGCACCTGGCGGAAGAAGTCCGGTGCGAAGTAAGGAATGCCGGTGAACTGCAGCATCTCGCCTTCCGAGAAGGAGTCGCCGATCTGCATATTGCCGTGGTTAGGCAGGCCGATGATGTCGCCGGCGTAAGCCTCTTCCACCTGCTCGCGCGAAGACGCCATGAACGTCACCACCGACGACACCTTGACCTCGCGGTTCAGGCGCAGGTGCTTGACCTTCATGCCGCGCTCGAAACGGCCGGAGCACACGCGCAGGAAGGCGATACGGTCGCGGTGCGCCGGGTCCATATTGGCCTGGATCTTGAACACGAAGCCGGAGAACTTCTCTTCGGTCGGCTGCACGGTGCGTACCGACGCATCGCGCGATTCCGGCGCAGGCGCCCAATCGACCAGCGCGGACAGGATCTCGCGCACGCCGAAATTGTTGATCGCCGAGCCGAAGAATACCGGGGTCTGCTTACCAGCCAGGAAGTCTTCCAGGCTGAATGGATGCGAGGCGCCGTGCACCAGTTCCACTTCCATGCGCAACTGGTCCATCTCCAGCGGGAACATCTCCTGCAGGCGCGGGTTGTCGATGCCCTTGATGACTTCAAAGGCCTGCACGCTCTCTTCGCCGGCGCGGAACAGCAGGATCTCGTCGTTGATCAGGTGGTACACGCCGCGGAAGTTCTTGCCCATGCCGATCGGCCAGGTCACCGGGGCGCACTGGATCTTCAGCACCGATTCCACTTCGTCGAGCAGCTCCAGCGGATCGCGACATTCGCGGTCCAGCTTGTTCATGAAAGTGACGATCGGCGTATTGCGCATGCGGCAGACGTCGAGCAGCTTGATGGTCTGCGCTTCCACACCCTTGGCGGCGTCGATCACCATCAGGCCGGAGTCGACCGCGGTCAGCACGCGGTAGGTGTCTTCCGAGAAGTCCTGGTGGCCCGGGGTGTCGAGCAGGTTGATGATGTGGTCGCGGAACTCGAACTGCATCACCGAGGAAGCCACGGAAATGCCGCGCTGCTTCTCGATTTCCATCCAGTCCGAGGTGGCGTGGCGGCCGCTCTTGCGCGCCTTGACGGTACCGGCCATCTGGATCGCGCCCGAGAACAGCAGCAGCTTCTCGGTCAGCGTGGTTTTACCCGCATCCGGGTGGGAAATGATGCCGAAAGTACGGCGGCGAGCGACTTCGCGCGCAATCAGCGCGGGGGTCTTGCCCGAAGTTTGAATTTGGATATCGTCAGACATGATGGCAGCCAGCGGTTGGCGCAGACGGAAAACCCGCTATTTTACCACCACTGCCCTCACATCCGGAGGGTATCGTCCAGCATGATTTGCATGGCCAGGCGGCCGCGCACGGCAATCCGGCCGATGCGTCCCGGTTGGAAGCGCACGCTGGCGAAAGCGGCCAGCAGCATTTGTTCTTCTTCTTTTGACATGGGCGAATCGAGGGCGACGCGTTCCACGGTGCCTTCGTCGCTGATCCAGACCTGCAGCGCTACGGTTTGCGGGGTGATGCCCGGCACCACCAACAGCTTGCCAGCCACCAGGCCCTCTGCCGCTTCCGGCTGCTGGGTCATGGCACTGGCGCCGAAATAATGCTTCTCGACCGTCTCGGCGCCGCCACCGCCGGCAACTTCAGTACGCGGCGGCACGGCAGCGGCGGGCGCCGCGGCAGCGGCCAGCGGCGCACTGTCCAGCGCCGCCGGCCGTGTTGCACTGACCAGGCGCACCATCATGGCCGGACCGGGTGCCGCCGCGCTACCGCCGTTGCTGGCGACACGGCTTGCCTGGCCAAGCAGGAACAGTGCGAGGCCAACATGCACCAGCGCTGAAACTGCCAGCGCCAGCCAGGGCCGCAGACGGCTCTGCATCAGTCGTCCTGTCAGTCGGTGATCTCGCGCCACAGGACGCGGATCTTGGCCGAATTAGGATCATCCGGACCGACGCGCAGCACCTGCGGGACGCCCATGCCGGTCGATGCACCGACCGGATAGATCATCGGGGTACCGTTAGGCAGCTTGACCACGCTGTTACCGACGATCGGCGAGGTGTACTTCAACGCGCCCGGCACATTCACCTGCACGTTGCCGCCGGTCCTGTAGTCGAGCTGGTACAGCCAGCTATAGCCGCCAGGCTGGCATGCCGACACCGATGGTACCGTGGACGCGAAAATCAGCGTACCCAGGAACAATTGCGGCGACAGGGTGATCCGTTCTCCGGCATCTGGCAAGTCCAGGTACCAGCCCATTTTGCTGGACCATTCAACGGCATTGCTGCTGATGTTGCGCGTGGTGCCGCTGGTGGTCACGGTTTGCTTCACCAACTTGCTATTGTCGGTCACGGTGCTGCTGCCGTCATCCTTGATGCCGTAGATGGACTGGGTATCCACGTCGTCCAGGTCGCTCTGGCCCAGGTAACGGCCGGTGCCGAAGAAGACCGCCAGCTTGTCCTGGATCTGGCCGATGGATGGCGCCACCATGATCGGTTTGCCAGGGAAGTTCACCAGCTTGCTGGCAGTGCCCTTCTCCAGGTCGAATCGCCACATCACGCCGGTCAGGTCGCCGCCGTAGGCGCCGACTGCGGTGTTATTGGTGGTGAAGTCCGGCGAACGGACGTTGATGCGCGCCAGGCCGCTTGGATTCGCGCTGGTGCCAACGCCGGTGGCAATGGTTTTCAGCAGCGTGCCGTTGGCAAGGTCGAGGATGAAGAGATAACCGCCACCGTCACCGCCGGCATACTTCGTACCTTCCGGTACGTTGTTGTAGCCCGATGGCAGCACTGCCACCCAGCGCCCATCGGCCATCTTGGTGATGAAAGCGGTGCCGAAGCTGTAACCCATTTTCGCATTGTTATCTGCCGTGAAGTTCCACAGTGGACGCGGATCGTCCGGGTCGGTCACGTCCAGCGCAAAGTAGCCGCGGCCACCCTTGCCCATGGCGCCGATCAGGACAGTCTTCCAGCTGCCATTGATCTTGGCATCGCTCATGGCCAGCGGGCCGTCCAGGTAGTATTTATGCTGGCTGGAATAGTTGCCGTCGGCCAGGCGCCACATGTTTGGCAAGACCATTGGCGGTACGTAGGCCCAGCGCTCCTGGCCGGTCTCACCGTCGAAGGCGTGCAGCATGCCATCGTTGGACGAGGTGTACAGCATTGGCTGGCGGTCGGCATTGGCCGCCTTGTAATCGAGATAGCCATCGTCGTCGAAGTTGAACGGCGGCGCTTTCACATAGAT
This sequence comes from Duganella sp. CF458, assembly GCF_900113115.1. Lineage (GTDB taxonomy): Bacteria > Pseudomonadota > Gammaproteobacteria > Burkholderiales > Burkholderiaceae_D > Rugamonas. The sequence goes on from NZ_FOOF01000004.1 coordinate 84,528, forward strand.
CGGCTGCGCGTGAACGATATCGCCCAGCGCTTTCTCGCGGTCGCGGTACAGGCGCTCGTAGGCGCCGTATTTCAGGTCGCGTTCCTGGTCTTCATTGCGGTCCTGGCCGCGCAGGTAGTTCACCAGGGAAGCCGCGGTGGCGGCGGTCTTCTGGGTGCTGGACCATTCGCTGGCCTGGCTCAGCTTGCTGGTATCGAACATGGCAAGCTGGGTAGCGGTCAGGCCGCCTTTGCCGGTGGAGAACAGGGTACGGTTGGTGCCGTCGGCGGTATAGATCACACGCGTGTCGCTATCGCCGGTGGCGGCGATCTTGTTGCGCAGCAGTGGCTCGGCCTGCCAGAAAGGCGTCTTCGAGATTTCGCCGGTCGACAGGTTGATCGAGTAGCCGGCCACGTCGCCGTCCCACTTCACGGTGCGGTAGGTCGCCACGTAAATGAAGTTGTCGCCCGCGGTAGGCTGCAGCGCGCTGGTTGCCGCCGCCGCACCGTTACCGGTCACGCTGTCGATGCTGCGCAGCGCACGGCGCAAGCCGCCCTCCAGCGCTTCCGGGTCGCGGGTGCTGAAGTAGGTGCCGCGGCCGTTCACTGCGGCGTGCCACAGGTCGTCGATGGTTTCGGGCTGGTTGCTGCTTGGCGCCGGCCATTTGGTGACGCCTTGCTTGATGTTGAAGTAGTCGCCCGAGGTATTGGTCTTGTAGTTCGGATCGTAAGTCAGCGTGCCATCGACCCCGAGGCCGATAGTGAACGTGGTCATGTGCTGGTGCTGGGCCACGTCGTCCACGTCCGCGTTGGCACCCGATGCCGCCACGTTATCGGTGCAGACGTCTTTCGCCGAGCACGATGCGCGCAGGTCGGTGTGGTAGTAGTAATACGCCACGTCGGCCAGCGTGTTGGAGGTCTTCAGGGCATCCCGCGATGGCAGGGTTACGCCCGACGCGCCGTCGGCATCGCCTACGCCGCTATAGTTGTCGTTCCAATAGCCGTCCGTCGCCAGGATGGTGAAGTTCTTCTGGCAGGAATACTGCACCGGGTCCTTGTACGTGGTGCTGGTGCCCATATACATCTTGCCCAGCGAATCGAGCGAGTTGCGCAGCGGCGTGCCGCCCAGCGGATCGAAGCTGTACAGCTCGCTGTAGAACGATTCCTTCTGGGCCTTGTCGAAGTTCTCGATATTGAGCGCGATCGGGTTGTTAATCGAGGTCAAGCCAATGCGGGCATGCAGATAGGCCGAGTCGTCGGGATCGGTGGACACCGGGGTGCCGCGCACGTCCTTGAAGGCCTGTCCGATCGCGCTCTTGGTCATCTGGGTACGGGTGCGGTACCAGGCATACCAGTTCGCGAAATTCGACATTTCCTCGGCATAGTTGCAGCTGGTGCCGGCGCAATCGGTACGGCCGGATGCCTTGGCCGGGAACACCGTGGTCGGCTTGATGTCGACGCGCGACCAGTTGAAGTAGCGCACGTACTTGTAGGTGCTGGTCTTCTTGGCCTGGCAGGTGCCGGCCTTGCCGAAATTCTGGTTGGGCGCGTTATCCGCGGTCTTGCACCACTCAACGCTCACGTTGTAGTAGAACGGCGCACCATCGATCGACACCAGGTTCTTGTAAGTGCCGTCAGGATAAGAATAGCTGCCGTTCACCACCTCGGACTTGCAATTGGCGCTGGGCGGCACATCGTTGGAACTCTTGCACCATACGCGCTCCGGATAGCCTGTCACCAGGTTGACCGTAGCGGTTTTCGACAGGCGCGGGCAGTTGCCGCCGGAGACCACCCCTTTGCAAGGGTTGGTGCTTGGCTGTTCGGCATTGGTCTCGTCGATCGCCTGCACGCCATAACCGTCGCTGGCCACGGCATTCCACGGTGAGCCATACACGGTCTTGCCTTTATGGTCGGGCAGCAGGCTGCCGTCCGCCTTGGTCGGCCAGGAATAGCGGATCGCCGGGTTGTAGTACAGGCCGTTGAAGGCGCTGGCGAAGAATGGCGCGTCACCCGGTTCGCACACGACCAGCGTATTGCTGCTGTTGGGACCGCGGCACATGGTGCCGAAGTTGCCCAGCGAGGTGTAGCGCACATAATCGGGCATATAGCTCCACGCCATACTGCCTGAATTGTCGAGGTCCAACATGATGTTGGGCAAGATCGGGGAAGTCGACGCGTTGGCCAGCGGGATATCGGCCAGTTCGGTTGGTGCGGCAGCCACTGGCTGCACGGCCATCGCCAGGCTCAGCCCGAGCGATGCAAGCAAGGCACGCAGGCCTGGCTGTGGGACATTGGTCCAGTCCATCTGAATTCTCCTGCGTTAGATTGAGACCACAGCCTGAACGTAGCTGGTGGTATTCCTCGGCCCGGTCACCCGCGCCGTAATACGGTAGAAAGCACGTGTTGCGGAGCTATCGAAACTCGGCGGCCGGTAGCCCTCCATCGGGCCCTGCGCACCTTCGTCCTGGCCCTTCTTGAACACCTGCTGGGTGGAACAGGTGCGCGCATCCAGGGCGCCAGGGCCGTCGCACATGCGGTGGATGACATACGCCACCTGGTTGCCGGCACCATCGGTGGCCAGCTTGGTCACCGCGCCGCCATCGGTCCAGTCCAGGTCGTCGTCCGCGGTCGGCTCAGGAATGCGCTTGTTGCCGGTCAGGTCGAGTGCGTCCTGGCGCGTGGCGTAGTAACCATTGCCCGGCATATCCTGGTCCAGCGAGCCGGTCGGTGCCGTCTGGACCAGCCAGGCGATCGCCGCTTCCACGCCGGCATCGCCGCTGGCGGTGGCGCTTTGTTTGAAGGCCAGGTTGCCGGCGATAACGGCAGAAGTGTCGACCGAGCGCAGCAGCGCAATGCCTGCCAGCGTCATCGCCACCAGGACGATCAGGGTGACGGGCAGGATCACGCCCTGCTCCCATGCATGCCGGAATGCGCCGGCTCGTTTGCTGTGATTCATCGTCTTATCCCCAAATGACATTGCGCAATGGCACAATGGTCTCGAACACTTTGTAGCGGTAGCACTTCCAGTCGGCCGGATAGTTGGTGGTGTTGAACGTTGCCCAGCTCGACCACTTGGTCACTGCGGTAGCGGACGTCGTGACACATTCCTGGTTGGCTGCCGGCCTTTCGTACTGCACGCTGCGTGCCACCAGGGCGACGCGCAGCGCCTTGACCTGCAGGAACTGGGCCGGCGTCGGCTTGGCCCAGGCACCGGTCGCCGGCTGCCAGGAGCTGACCGATGGCTGGCCGGGCAGCGAAACACCATACTCCAGCTGCATATCGATGATCTCGGGCGCCACGACTTCATTGACCACGGCCGGATTGGCCGAATTGTCCGAACGCAGCAGCTGGCGCAGGTCATTCACGCTGTAACCACGCTGGTACAGTGCGCCGGCCGGCGGTGCGGAGAAGCAGGACAGCTGCGCCGGCTTGGTGTACTTCGGCCAGTTATTGGCGTTCTGGTAGTTGGCCGGTGGATTGTAGTGGCCACTGCCACCCGGGTTGTGCTGGATCTTCAAGGCCTGTTCCTGGATCTGGGTGGCCTGCATCAGCGTGCAATTGCCCGCCTGCTGCACCAGGACCAGGTCGCCCTCGCGGCAACCGGAGGTATTGCCGACGTTCAGCTCGGACGAGGGCTGCGGCATATTGCTGCGCAATTCCGTGTTGGCCGGGTAGCGGAACGAGCCTTCGGTCGGGTTGGCGAAATATTGCACCAGGATGCTGTCGGGCTTGGCGCCGCCATCGGTGATCACCGCCGACGCCAGGGAGAAGCCATCAATGGCCCCTTCCTTGCCGCCACAGCTTAAATCACCGTCGCAGTAGGAATAGGTTGTATTGCAGCCGGAGAACATCGAGTTCGCCATGCCCCAGCCCGCCATCTTGGCGTCGCGCTCGATCATCGACAAGGCGATGGCCCCGTTGCTCTGCGCATCGGCGCCGCCGGTCGAGGTACGCTTCTGCCCTTCCATCTGGCTGAACACCTGCATCACGACCACCATGGCCAGCATGCCGACGCCCAGGCCCACCATGATCTCGACCAGGCCAAAACCGTTTTGCTTATCGTGCATTTGGATTATTCCTTCTTCTAACCAGCGATGAACTGCACGCTGGTCTGTGTGTGAACCTTGCTTTCACCCGGCAGTTGCCAAGTCACCGTCACCGTGACCGTCACGCCGGCAGCGGCAGACCACGGTCCCGGCACCACGATGGTGAGTTTGCCGTTCGGCAGCGAGGCAACCGCCTGGTCTTTGACGGCATGCGCCTGGATGTTGGCCCGGTCCGCCCACAGCGCGCCGAGCGACTGGCTGACCACATTGGCCGCGTCGATGCGGTATTTGGCGTCGCTCACCTGGCGCACCGAGGCCGACTGCAAGCCGACGATGGCCAGCACGCCAAAGGCGAAGATGACGATCGCCACCAGGGCTTCCACCAGCACGATGCCGCCCTGCTGGCGCAATGTACGTTGCGATTTCATTCTGTTCTCCATTAGCTGCAGCCGCGTGGATCGGTCGCGAACGCCATTTTCGGGTCGCACATGCGGATCTGGCCGCCGGTTCCAACCACGACGACGTAACGACGCGCTTCTTCGCTGGCAGTGCTGGTCACGTCGGCACGCGTGAACACTGCACCGACCGGCGGGGTGAACACGCGGCCCAACGCGTCGAAGTTGACCTCGGCCGGCAGTTCGCCGGCGGAAGAGATCGTGGCGCTGAAATAGCCGGCCGGTGCCGGTACCGGCAGCGCGTCGGCGCTGACCGTCACCTTGGCCAGCGTGCCGCTCTCGGCCGCCGAACGGCTCTGGATCTCAGCGGGGCAAGTGGCGGTCACGGTCGGGCAGCCGACGGTCCAGCTTACCTGGCCATCCTTATCGGTCAGCATGAAGCGCACCACCGTGTTGCGGCGCACCGCTTCGGCGCGGGCGGTCTGCAAGCCGTTCAGGATCGATTCCGCTGCAGTGCGGTTTTGGGTATCGCGGATCCAGCTGGAAAATGCCGGGATGGCCATGGCCAGCATCGCTGACAGGATCACGATGCCGATCATCAGCTCGATCAGGGTCAAGCCCTGTTGGCGGCGGCTTAACATGCGCCACCCTTTTTGCGTACCCAGCAGGTAATCGGCGTGCCTTCCGACGCGGTGCCCCAGCCGGTTGGCACTGCCGTGGTTTTCTTGTTGTTCGACTCGTCGATGGTGAAGGTGAAGCCGGCCACCGCGTTCTTGCCCTCCGCCTTGACGATATAGGTGTTCGCCGTCAGGGTCGGACAGGTATAAGTAAAGTCGTCCGCTGCCGGCAGCGCGGCGCTGGAGGCGGCGGCACAGGCGCCGATATAGGTGCGGTTGTCCTGGAAATACTGCTCCAGCTTGGCGCGCATGGCTGCCAGGTTGTTGGTGGCCTGCGGCAACCGTCCGGTCTTGACGTGATCGGTATAAGCTGGGATCGCCACCGAGGCAAGAATGGCAACAATTGCCAGTGCCACCATCAGTTCAATCAGCGTCACGCCCGCCTGACGGGAGGAGACGGCCTTTTGCTGGTCCATGTTTTAGCTCCAATGCTGGTATTAGATGTTGCCAGTTTAGACAAGCAAGCTTGCATTTCCCTGAGGAAAACCTGACAAACACCTGACAACAACAATTTTAGGAGGGGAAATACACGGAAAACAGGGCGCCCTGCCCACTGGTAGGGGTATCGATGGCGACGCTGGCCCCATGGGCGGTGGCGATATCGCGCACGATCGCCAGGCCGATGCCGCTGCCGGTGGTCTTTTCGTCCAGCCGCTGGAAGCGCTGGAAGACCGCGCTGCGCTTGGCCGGCGGGATGCCGGGACCGGAATCTTCCACCGTCAGCATGCCGCCGCCCAGGTGCGGGAAACAGCTCACCGTCACGCTGCCCTTGGCCGGCGTATAGCGGATCGCATTATCGACCAGGTTGTCGACCAGGTCGCGCAACAGGAAACGGTCGCCGGTCACCTTGGTCGGCCGCAAATCGAAGCCGAGGTCGATATCCTTGCGCAGCGCCTGCTCGACGAAATTCTGGATCGATTCTTCCAGCAACTGGTCGAGCGACAGGCGCTCCATGCGCGTCTTGCGCAGCGGGCCGGGCTCGGCGCGCGCCAGCGCCAGCAACTGGTTGACCTGGCGGATCATGCGTTCGGTGGCAGCCTGCATCATGGCCAGCGACGATGCCGCAGCGGGGCTGCGCTCCTGCGCCGCCAGCAGCTCGATCTGGGTGCGCATGCCGGCCAGCGGGGTGCGCAACTGGTGCGCCACATTGGCCAGGAAGTCTTGCTGCGCCTGGGCTCCTTCGCGCACGCGTTCCAGCAAGCCATTGAAGGAATGCACCATCGGCATTACTTCCAGCGGCACGTCGCCGGCCGGAATCGGCGACACGTCTTCGGCGCCGCGCGCCTGGATGCCGGCCCGCACCCGGTGCAGCGGCGACAGGCCGTTGGTCACCGAAAACCACACCAGCCCGATCGATGCCAGGGTGAATACCGCCGCCAGCGGCAGCATGGCGCGCACAATGGCGGTGCGGGCTTGGCCGCGCTTGCGCAAAGTCTTGGCCACCACCACGATGCCCTGCTGCTGGCCGGACACCACCGGCAGCGCCACCAGGCGCACCGGGTTCCGCGCCACCACCCCATCCGCCACAGGGGCGCCGGCACGCGCCGGCAGAATCGGCAACACGGCATCGCCCGCAACCAGCTGGCCGTGGCTGTCGCGCACCGAAAAATACACCTGATCGAGATTGTCTCCGCGCAGGGCGCGCTCGGCCGCCGCAGGCCAGTCAAGCACCAGCCGCCCTTCACGCTCGCTGACGTGCGCCCCCAGCATGGCCGCCGCATCGCTCAACGACTGATCGAATGCGATCTGGGCCGGAATCCATGCCAGCGCATAACTGAGTGCCACGCCGGCCAGGTTCAACAGGAGAACCGGGCCGATCAGCCACTTGAGCAGGCGCAGGCGGATGCTATCCAACGGGCTTACCCATTTGCCGCCTCCAGCATATAGCCGAAGCCGCGGATGGTGCGGATGCTGATACCCGCGTCCGCCGTTTTCTGCCGGATGCGCGAGATATAGACTTCCACCGCATTCGGCGTCACGTCTTCGCCCCAAGGCAGGATGGCATCGATGATTTGCTGCTTGCTGACTACCCGCGCGCTATGCTGCAGCAGGTATTCCAGCACCGCCCATTCGCGCACGGAGAGATCGATCACCGTGTCGCGCACGCGGGCGCGCTTGGCGCCGAGATCCAGCACCAGGGAACCCATTTGCAGCACGCTGGGTCTCGGCGCGTGACGGCGCGCCAAAGCGCGCAAACGCGCCACCAGTTCCGGCGTGGCGAACGGCTTGACCAGGTAATCATCGGCGCCCAGTTCAAGCCCGCGCACACGGTCTTCCACCGCATCGCGTGCCGTCAACAGCAGCACCGGCAGCTGGCTGCCGCGCGCGCGCAAGCGGCGTACCACTTCGAAGCCGTCCAGGCCCGGCAAGCCGATATCGAGCACCAGCACGTCGACCGGGCCCGGGCGCTGCAGCATGGCATCGGCTTCGGTGCCGTTTTGCAGCAGCTCCACCTTCATGCCGTGGCCGGACAAGACCCGCACCACGCCATCGGCCAATACTGCGTCGTCTTCTACCAGGATTACGTGCATGGAGTGTGGAATGAGTTGATTACCGCGCATTATGCCCCGATTCATCACATGGCAACAATTGCCCTGGATCATTATGGCGGCGCCAACGCGAAAAAGAGGGACGTACCCCATTTTTCGAAAAAGAGGGACGGACCCCATTTTTTCAACAGTGCGCCAGCCAAAATTACAATGTTGTAGGACTAGCCTGACAAACTGCCATGTTGCCAGCCTACATGATGGAGGTAACAGGTCTTATGTTCATCTCTCACATAGAAAATTAAAGTATTACCAACGCGATCGGCAAGCAGCACCCCTAAGAATGCCGACTGCAATACCGTGTACTTTCGTTCTGTGAGGATAAAATGAACAACACTCAACTTAGCGTTTCTGCCAAGAACTCGCTGTCGCAAGCGATGCCGATTGGTTCGACGGAGTTCAAAGTTGCGTCCCGGCCTGTTGTCAGCTACAGCGGCGCCCAGCAAAACGAATTGCTGGCAGCCCTCCCACGTGAAGCCCTGGAAGCCCTGTTTGAGCACCTGGAATTGGTGCAATTGCCTTTCGGCAAGGAATTGTTTGAATTCGGCAGCAAGCTGGAATACGTCTACTTCCCTACCACCGCCATCCTGTCCCTGCTGTACGTGATGGAAGACGGCGCGACCACCGAGATCGCCGTGGTCGGCCATGAGGGCGTGGTGGGGGTGTCGATGTTTGCCGGCGAGCGCGCCATGAGCACCGCCGTGGTGCAAAGCGCCGGCTACGGCTACCGCCTGAAGGCGCAAGCCCTGCGCGACGCCTTCAATCAGGGCGGCGCCCTGCCCCAGCTGCTGATGCGCTACAACGCTGCCTTGTTCGCCCAGATGGCCCAGAACGCCGTCGGCGGCCGCCACAGCTCGATCGAGCAGAAGCTGTGCCGCTGGCTGCTGGATCGCCTGGACCGCTCGGCAAGCAACGAACTGAAGGTGACCCAGGAAATGATTTCGATCATGCTGGGTGTGCGCCGCGAATCGATCACCGCCGCAGCCGGCAAGCTGCAGGAAGACGGCATGATCACCTACCGCCGCGGCAACATCACCGTCATTGACCGTGAAGGTCTGGAACGTTATGCGGGCGAGTGCTATAAGGTGGCGAAAGTTGAGTATGATCGCCTGCTCGCTGATGTAGCTTGCTGCTAGGATGCAGCACTGCCGGGGGCACGCCTGCAGGGCGCTGGCCCCGGCCCCTCAGGGGAATATACACCTCGATGCAGGTTCCCCGGTCACCCCGCCCACGGCGGATATTCAATATCCCGCCCAGCAACAAAGCCCGCTCCCGCATCCCCAACAAGCCATGCGACATTGGCTTGGCCAGCGTCGGCGCGGCAATCCCGATCCCGTCGTCGATAATCCGCAGCACCAGCATATCGTCGCGTTGCAGCTTGAGCGAGACGTTGACATGGCCAGCCTTGGCGTATTTGCGGATATTGGTCAGCGATTCCTGCACGATGCGGAACAAGGCGATCGACAGGCTGCTGTCGCCGGCCTTGGCCACGGCATCGATATCGGTGCCGATCTCGGTCTCGCATGGAATATTGGTCATGCGCGTGAAGTCTTCGCAGTAGCTGTCGATGGCCGCGCACAGGCCCAGGTTGTCCAGCAGGCTTGGGCGCAGGTCTTCGATGATGCGGCGCTTCAGTTCCACCGTATCGACCAGGGTGCCGCGCGCACGGCGCAACTGGGCCGCCAGTTCCGGGTTGGTTTTTTGCAGCTGGTGCGCGACTGCCGCGATATCCATGCTGATCGAGGTCAGGTTGGCCCCCATCTCGTCATGCAGTTCGCGCGACAGGCGCATCTTTTCTTCTTCGCTGATCGAGATCAGGTGGCGCGACAGCACGGATAGCTGCTCGGTACGCTGCTGGACCATCGATTCCAGGCTTTCGTTCGACAGCTGCAGCGCATGCTCCACCGCCGCCCGGTGCACGAAGCTGCGCCGCACCAGCTGGTAGAACATCACCAGCACCACAATGGCAATGGCATTGATGCCGGCCCCCATCACGACCGCCTTCTGGTATTCCTGGTAGAAGCTGGCGGCGCGCGCCGACATCGCTTCGCCCTGCTCGCGCACCATGATCACCACTTGCAGCCGGATCTCGTCCATGCCGCTGCGTTCGTCGCTGACCTTGGCGATGTTGACGATATCGTCCAGCCCACCGTGCTTGTAGACTTCGATCGCCTGGGTCAGGGTGGCAACGCGCTTGCGCACCAGCACCTGCAACTGCTGCAGGTTCTTCAGCTGGATCGGGTTATTGGCGAGCAGTTTCTCCAGCTCGCGGAACTGGTGTTCGGATTCGGTCACCACCGAGCGCGTCGGCCCGAGGTAAGTCTCCTTGCCGGAGATGAAATAACCGCGCGCGCTGCTGTCGGCATCCAAGACCAGCACATTCAGGTACTGCAGGCGCTCGGCCACGCGCGAGCTGAGTGCCAATTGCTCATTGGCACCCTTCAGGGATTGCAGGTTATGGAACAGGCTGAAACCGTTGACGATCAGGATCAGCGCGCAAGTGACGCACAATAGCGTTTTATACAGCGGCAGCCGGTGCCGGGGCGCTGGTTCGATGGTGAAGTACATTTTCCCCATTATAGACCCGCAGCAAGATGCTGCCGCACGGAAAGCTAATTGTGCAGCACCGCAAAAATGTAACCAGACGTATCAGTCCAGCAAGTTGTTCTTCATTGCGTAGTACGTCAAGTCACTATTCGACTGCAAGCCCATCTTCTCCATAATGCGCGTGCGATACGTACTGACAGTCTTGATGCTCAGCGAAAGTGCCGTGCCGATATCGGACACGGTGGCGCCGCGCGCCAGGCGCAGGAACACCTGGAACTCACGGTCCGACAGCTCCGTATGCAGGGCCGTATTCGGGTCGCGGTCGAAGCTCTGCGCCAGCAGCTCGCCCACCTGCGAGCTGACATAACGGCGGCCCTGGTGCACGGTGCGCACGGCGTTGATCAGCTCTTCCGCCTCGCATTCCTTGTTCAGGTACCCGTTGGCACCCATCTTGAACAGGTTGAGCGCATATTGCTGGGCTGGATAGCCGGACAGGATCAGCACCGGCAAGTCCGGCTGGCCCTGGCGGATGGTACGCAGAGTATCGATACCGCTCTGGTCCGGCATGGCGATGTCAAGCAACAGCACATCGCACACTTCCTTGCGTGCGATGTCGAGCGCCTCGCGCCCGGTACTCCCTTCGGCGACTACGCTGAATTCGTCCGACGACGAAAAGATTTGCTTGAAACCCGCCCGTACAATCTGGTGGTCATCACAGATGGCTACGCGAATCATTGTCTTCCCTCTTGAATTCCTAGCTTGGGAACGGAGCCAGCGTCTGCAGTATCACTAGCAAAATCATAACGTTAATATTGTAGCACCAATGGTTTAACAGTTTAGCCGAGTCTAACCGAAAAAAAGGACGCCTAAGCGCCCTTGCTACAGCTGCTTACAACTTTAGTAGCGCGAGGATGCTTTGCAGCTCGCTGCGCAGCATCTCGTGGTCCAGCGGCGCCGCTTCGTGTGCCATGCCGGGAGTTTCATCATACTCGCCTTGCGCCGAATCGGCAGCGCGGCTATCGAGTTTGTTGCGGGCACCGCTGATGGTGAAGCCCTGCTCGTACAGCAGCTCGCGGATACGGCGGATCAGCAGCACTTCATGATGCTGGTAGTAGCGGCGGTTACCGCGCCGCTTGACCGGTTTTAGCTGGGTGAATTCCTGTTCCCAATAGCGCAGCACGTGCGGCTTGACGCCGCATAATTCGCTCACTTCGCCAATGGTGAAATAGCGTTTCGCCGGAATCGGCGGCAACACCACCAGGTCTGCCTTGCCAGGACGGTCGGTCATTCACGCACCCGCGCAGCTCAGGATGCACGCGCCGTGCCGGCGCTGTCTTCGACCATGCCTTTCAGCTTTTGGCTGGCGTGGAAGGTCACCACACGGCGTGCCGTGATCGGGATCTCCTCGCCGGTTTTCGGATTGCGGCCGGGACGCTGCGGTTTATCGCGCAACTGGAAGTTGCCGAACCCCGACAGCTTCACCGCTTCGCCCCGCTCCAGCGCGTTGCGGATCTCGTCGAAGAAGGTTTCGACCATGTCCTTGGCCTCGCGCTTGTTCAGGCCCACTTGTTCGAACAAGAGTTCGGCCAGTTCTGCCTTGGTCAGCGTAGGCAAATCTTTTTCAGCTTCCTGGCGTACCTTGGCATTCTGCATTGCGCTGTGCAGTTCAGCGTCCAATGCGGATTCAAGTACGGCGGAATCGACGTCGTTATTGTTAATTTTGCTGCCCTGCCTTTTAAAGTACATGAGTCCGGCAGTGCCGGACTCGCTGGTGTTGCTGAAAAATTAAATCAAGCCCGCAGTTTTGCACCGTGTGCCAGGACAACATGGGCGGTCAAAGTCTTCATCAACTCGTCCACTACATCGTCCTGCAGGGTGTTTTGAGTATCTTGCAAGCTAAAGCGGAAAGCAAGCGATTTTTCGTCGCCTTCCAAGCCTTGGCCGCGATATTCATCAAACAAAACAATGGCTTGCACAATGCGCCCTTGAGCATGGGCCGTGACGGCGCCGTTGAAGGCGTCGAGCAGGTCCTGCACTGGAACGGCTTGTTTCACCACCAGGGCGACGTCGCGCGTGGTGCCAGGGAATTTTGAAATCTCTTCATATTCTGGCACGTCGCGTTGCTGTAGCGCAACGGCGTCAACTTCGAACAGGACCGGCGCCTTCGGCAAGTCATACTTTTGCAGCCAGCGCGGATGCAGTTCGCCGATGAAGCCGATCACTTTTCCATCCAGTTCCACCGAAGCGGCACGGCCTGGGTGCAGGGCCGGGTGCGCCAGTTTGGCAAAACGCAGCTGGCGTGGGGCGAACAGGGCTTCCAGGTCCGCCTTGACGTCGAAGAAGTCGACGTCGCGGGCTTTCTGGCCCCACTGCTCGTCGGCTGCCGGGCCGTAGGCCATGGCGGCGACGCGCTGCGGCTGGTCGTAACCGGCCACGGTCACCGGTCCATCCTGCACCGAAGCGTCGCGCTTGAAGATGGCGCCCACCTCGAACAGGCGCACGCGCGGCTGCTTGCGGTTGACGTTGTAGCGCACATTGGCGACCAGGCTGCCAATTAGGCTCGAACGCATGACCGACATCTGGGATGCGATCGGGTTCTGCAACTTGATCGGGCTGTCGTTGCCGTTGAAGTCCAGCTCCCACTGCGCTTCCACAAAGCTCATGTTGACCACTTCCTGGAAGCCCAGGTCGGCCAGCTGGTGGCGCACGGCGAAGATCGAGCGGGTGTTTTCCGGCGCGATCAGCATCTCCGCTGCAGCCACCGGCGGCATGGTCGGGATGTTTTCGAAGCCGTACACGCGGGCCACTTCTTCGATCAGGTCTTCTTCGATTTCGATGTCGAAGCGGTAGCTTGGCGCGATGACGCTGAATACACTGTCAGCCAGCGTGAACTCGAGGCCAAGGCGCCTGAAGATGTCAGCGACCATCTCGTCGTTCAGCGCAACGCCGATCACCTTCGCGGCACGGGCGGTGCGCATCTTGACCGGCTCGCGCTGCGGCAGGTTGACGACCTGGTCGTCAATGGCGCCGACCTTGGTGTCAGCGGTGCCGCAGATCTCAACCAGCAGCGCGGTGATACGCTCCAGGTGTTCCGGGATCGAGGCGAAGTCCACGCCGCGTTCGAAGCGGTGTGCCGCATCGGTCGAGAAGTTGTATTTGCGGGCGCGGCCCTGGATCGCGCTCGGCCACCAGAACGCAGCTTCCAGGTAGATGTTGGTGGTGTCGTCCGACACGGCGGTGGCGTCGCCGCCCATGATGCCGGCCAACGATTCCAGTTCCTTGTCGTCGGCGATCACGCCAACCCATTCATCGACTTCGATGGTGTTGCCGTTCAAGAGCTTGATCTGCTCGCCCTTCTTGCCCCAGCGGACGTCCAGCGAACCGTGGATCTTATCCAGGTCGAACACGTGCGAAGGACGGCCCATCTCCAGCATCACGTAGTTGGAGATATCCACCAGCGCCGATACAGGACGCTGGCCGCTGCGCTCCAGGCGCTGCTTCATCCAGGCCGGGGTTTCCGCTTTCGCGTTCAGGCCACGGATCACACGGCCGGCGAAACGGCCGCACAGGTCCGGCGCGGACACCTTCACCGCCAGCTTCTCGTCCAGCGTGACCGGCACGATGCGGTTCTGCGGCAGGCTCAGTTGCGAGCCGGTCAGGGCCGCTACCTCGCGTGCCACGCCCAGCACCGACAGGCAGTCCGCCTTGTTCGGGGTCAGCTTGATGGTGAACTTCAGGTCGTTCAGCGCGAAGTAGTCGCGGATGTTCTGGCCGATCGGCGCGTCGTCCGGCAGCTCGATCAGGCCGCCATGATCTTCCGACAGCTTCAGTTCGCGCGCGGAGCACAGCATGCCCTGCGACTCGACGCCGCGCAGCTGGCCAACCTTGATTTCGAACGGCTTGCCGTCGGCGCCCGGCGGCAGCACGGCGCCGGCCATGGCGCATGCCACTTTCAGGCCTGGGCGCACGTTCGGCGCGCCGCAAACGATGTTCAGCAGCGTGCCGGTGCCCACGTCGACCTGGCAGACGTTCAGGCGGTCGGCGTTCGGGTGCTTGGCGGTTTCGCGCACGTGGCCAACGACCACGTTGGTGAATGGCGGAGCGACAGGATCGATGTCTTCGACTTCAAGGCCGGACATGGTCAGCATGTGTGCCAGTTCATCCGAAGTCATCTTCGGATCGACCATCGTGCGCAGCCAGTTTTCAGAGAATTGCATGTTCTTGTGCCTTCGTATTCTTTAGTTGAACTGTTTCAGGAAGCGCAGGTCGCCTTCGTAGAACAGGCGCAAGTCATTGACTCCATAGCGCAGCATGGTCAAGCGCTCAAGGCCGGAGCCGAACGCGAAGCCAATGTACTTCTCGGGATCGAGCCCAAAGTTGCGCACCACGTTCGGATGCACCTGGCCGGAGCCGGACACTTCCAGCCAGCGGCCCTTCAGCGGGCCGCTGCCGAAGGCGATGTCGATCTCCGCCGAAGGTTCGGTGAACGGGAAATACGAGGGACGGAAGCGCACTTGCAGGTCGTCCGTCTCAAAGAAAGCTTTAACAAAATTCAGGTACACGCCCTTCAGGTCGGCGAAGGAAATGTCTTCCGCGATCCACAGGCCTTCAACCTGGTGGAACATCGGCGAGTGGGTCGCATCGGAGTCGACGCGATAGGTGCGGCCCGGCGCGATCACCTTGATTGGCGGCTTGTTGTTGCGGGCGTAGCGCACCTGCATCGGCGAGGTGTGGGTACGCAGCAGCAGCGGCTTGCCGGTGCTGTCGTTGCCTTCAACGTAGAAGGTGTCCTGCATCGAACGCGCAGGATGGTTCTCGGGCGAATTCAGTGCGGTGAAGTTGGTCCAGTCGGTTTCGATTTCAGGGCCGGCGGCGACGTCGAAGCCGATCGAGCGGAAGATCTCTTCCACGCGCTCCCAGGTGCGCATCACAGGATGGATGCCGCCTTTGGAACGGCCACGGCCCGGCAGCGAGACGTCGATCGCTTCAGCATTCAGGCGCAGTTGCAGTTGCGCTTCGGCCAGGGCATCGCGGCGCGCGGTCAGCGCGGACTCGATCTGCACCTTGGCGGCGTTGATCAGGGCGCCCTGCGCCTTCTTCTCTTCAGGGTCCAGCTTGCCCAGGCCCTTCATCATTTCGGTGATCTGGCCAGTCTTGCCAAGGTACTTGGCTTTGGCGTTTTCAAGTGCTGCAGCGTCTACGGCGGCGAGGAAGTCAGCCTGCGCGGAGACGACGAGTTGTTCGAGCGAGTTCATCCGACTTTTTTCCTGTTTTGGAAATTAAAAACGGGACATAGCTAAGCCATGTCCCGCTTCTTATGAACGCTGCCCGGAGACAGCGCACATCACTGGCAATTAAGCAGCGATCTTGGCTTTGACGACGTTGACAATCGCTGCAAACGCAGGCTTGTCCATCACAGCCATATCAGCCAGGACCTTACGGTCCAGTTCAATAGCGGCCTTCTTCAGACCGTTCATGAACACGCTGTAGGTCACGCCGTGTTCGCGGGCAGCCGCGTTGATACGGGTGATCCACAGGGCGCGGAAGACGCGCTTCTTGTTACGACGGTCGCGGTATGCGTACTGGCCAGCGCGCATCACTGCTTGCTTGGCAATACGGAATACTTTGCTGCGACGACCGCGGTAACCCTTGGCCAGGTTCAGTACTTTTTTATGACGGGCACGTGCAGTAACCCCACGTTTTACTCGAGGCATAGTAGCTCCTTAAATAATGAGTGTGAGATTAAGCGGATGGCATCATACGCAGAACGCTAGTCACGTCCGACGCATTGATGTTACGGGTGCCGCGCAGTTGACGCTTGTTTTTGGTGGTCTTCTTGGTCAGGATGTGACGCTTGAAAGCCATACCGGATTTAACGGTACCACCTGGGCGAACGCGGAAACGTTTCTTCGCGCTGCTCTTAGTTTTCATTTTTGGCATGTGAATGCTCCAAATATGCCGGATTGTAGGTGGCAGCACTTCGCTGCACTTTTGGCGCCTACTCTCACGGGAACCCGGGAGTATAGCACAACTCGGGCGCGGGGCAACTAACTTGCCTATCCTTTCCAGTCCAGCCAGGCACTGCCCGCGCCCGCCGCCTTGTAGCGGCACGCCTTCAGCAGGCGCAGCGCCTGCGCACTGACCCGGTCCGGAGCTTGCGAGTACTCGATGACCGGCTCGGCAACCTTGCCTTTCGCACCAACCTTGAATCGAATTCGTATCGCCGCCGGCCGCCCCGCATCAACGGCAACGAAGGACTCGCCCCAGGCGCAGGTGCCCGGAATAAGAATCGCGCGCGCGGGACGCTCGGATACCCAACGATGCTTCATCGCCATACTCTCGGCAACCCGCAGCCCATCCCGCTCCGCCGGAACAAATCGGCATTTGGCAAAACCGGCCACGGCCGCCTTGTCCAGCACGGCCCATCCACTGCTGCGGGACAGTGCCACGCCTTTCACAGCCCCGTCTCGCGCGACATGGATATCAGCCTGGACCTCGCCCTCGAGACCGTAGGCCTTGGCCTCGTCCGGATAAACCTGTTTGCACGCCCCATCGACCGGCACCGGCATCCGGCTTGGCGGATCCAGCACGAGGGTGCTGCCGAACGCATGGCGTTCTTTTGGCGCATTCGCAAGCACTTTTTCAGCCGCTGCCGTTTCGCCCCTGGCGCGATAATAGCTAACGGCCACGTCGTAGAACTCGCTCTTTGCATAGGCTGGAGCAGGAATGTCGTCAGCCACCTGCAGACCCTGGCGCATCAGGGGCGCCGCATCGTCCAGCCGGCCCAGCGCAACATAGACTTTCACCAAATTACCCAGGTTAAGCAAAGTCCGCGGCCCGGCCAGGCCGTATTCCAGTTCCGACAAGGCCAGGGCCCGGCGACCAGGCTCGACCGCCTCGGCGGCAGCCCCCGACCACAACAGCACCTCAACCAGTTCACGCAGGGCAGAATTGCGATCCGACACATTGCCTTTGCGCTCGGCGAGGACCACCTGGCGGCGCCCCAGCTCGACGGCCTGGGCCGGGCGCCCGGCAAGCGTCGCCATACTCATGACACTGGAATAGGAGCGCAACAGTTTCCACGCGGGATACGCCGGGTCACCCTCCGCCCGCTTGATCTCCTGGGAGCCCCGCTCCAGCGCCGCGACATAGCCGGCAGTATCTGTAATCACGACAGCATCAGCGAACTGGCAACAAGTCGCCACCAGCACGGCAGGCGGAAGACGAATGGAAGGCATCAATGTCTGTCCAGGAAATAAAAAAGGCAGACTGACGTCTGCCTTCTTTGCCAAAGCGGCAATTACTTCTTTTTCTTAGGCGCCAGCACCATGATCATCTGGCGGCCTTCCATCTTAGGAAACTGCTCGACCTGGCCATGCGGCTCCAGGTCCATTTTCAGACGCTCGAGCATGCGCATGCCGATGTCCTGGTGGGCCATTTCACGGCCGCGGAAACGCAGGGTGATCTTGGTCTTGTCGCCCTCTTCCAGGAACTTGATCAGGTTGCGCAGCTTGATGTTGTAGTCACCATCATCGGTGCCCGGACGGAATTTGACTTCCTTCACCGAGATCACCTTCTGCTTCAACTTGGCTTCGTGCGCCTTCTTCTGTTCCGAATACTTGAACTTGCCGTAATCCATCAGTCGGCAGACTGGTGGGGTCGCGTTCGGCGCGATCTCGACCAGGTCGACATCGGCCTCTTCCGCCAAGCGGAAGGCTTCGGCCAGGCTTACGATGCCCAGCGGTTCATTATCCACACCCGACAGACGCATTTCAGGGTGGTTGATCTCGCCATTGATGCGATGGGAAGACTTGTCAGTAGCTATGGTGTTTCCTTCAATTTTGGTTAGTCGGCCGGTTGCGGTGTTTCACGCATCAGGCTTTGGTAGCGACGTCCTTCTCAAGTCGCTCCACCAGGGCATCGATCGACATGACGCCCAGATCGATATTACCCCGGGCACGCACGGCCACGGTATTGGCATCCCGCTCTTTGTCGCCCACCACGAGGATGAAAGGCACTTTTTGGACGGAATGTTCGCGGATTTTATACGTAATCTTCTCGTTGCGCAAATCGGCGGCAACGCGGAAGCCCAGTTTGCGCAACCTGGATTCAAGCGCTTTGCAGTAATCGGCCTGTGCATCGCTGATATTGAGAATCGATACTTGCTGAGGCGCAAGCCACATCGGCAGCGCGCCGGCATAGTTCTCGATCAGGATGCCGATGAAGCGTTCCAGCGAGCCCACGATAGCACGGTGCAGCATGACCGGGGTCTTGCGGGTGTTGTCATCCGCAACATATTCAGCGCCCAGGCGGCCCGGCATGAAGAAGTCGACCTGCATGGTGCCGACCTGCCATGGGCGGCCCAGCGAGTCCTTCAGGTGGTACTCGATCTTCGGACCGTAGAAAGCCCCCTCGCCCGGCAGCTCGGTCCAGGTCACGCCGCAAGCGCGCAGGCCGGAGCGCAGCGCCTCTTCCGCCTTGTCCCACACCTCGTCGTCGCCGATGCGGTTATCAGGGCGCAGCGCCAGCTTGACGTCGATGTTCTCGAAATGGAAATCTTTATAGACTTCCATCGCCTGCTGGTGGAAGGCCACCACTTCCGGCTCGATCTGGTCGTTGGTACAGAAGATGTGGCCATCGTCCTGGGTGAAGCCGCGCACGCGCATGATGCCGTGCAGCGCGCCGGACGGTTCGTTGCGGTGGCACTGGCCGAATTCACCGTAGCGCAGCGGCAGGTCGCGGTAGGACCGCAGGTCGCTGTTGAAGATCTGCACGTGGCCCGGGCAGTTCATCGGCTTCAGTGCGTAGGAACGGTTTTCGGATTCGGTCACGAACATGTTCTCGCGGTAGTTTTCCCAGTGGCCGGTCTTGCCCCACAGCGATGCGTCCAGGATCTGCGGCGCCTTCACTTCCTGGTAGCCGTTTTCCTGGTACTTGCGGCGCATGTACTGCTCCACTTGCTGCCAGATGGTCCAGCCTTTCGGGTGCCAGAACACCAGGCCCGGCGCCTCATCCTGGAAGTGGAAGAAGTCCAGCTGCTTGCCCAGCTTGCGGTGGTCGCGCTTTTCCGCCTCTTCCAGCTGGAACAGGTACTGCTCCTGGTCTTCCTTCTTGGTCCAGGCGGTACCGTATACGCGCTGCAGCATCTCGTTCTTGCTGTCGCCGCGCCAGTAAGCGCCGGCCAGCTTCATCAGCTTGAAGACCTTCAGCTTGCCGGTCGATGGCACGTGCGGGCCGCGGCACAAGTCGGTGAAATTGCCTTCGGTGTACAGCGACACGTCCTCGTTGGACGGGATCGACGCGATGATCTCGGCCTTGTAGTGCTCGTTGATGGACTTGAAGTAAGCCACGGCCTCGTCGCGCGGCAGGACCTTGCGGGTCACCTGCTCGTCTTTTTTCGCCAGCTCCGCCATCTTCTTCTCGATCGCCACCAGGTCGTCCGGGGTGAACGGGCGCTTGTACGAGAAGTCGTAGTAGAAGCCGTTTTCGATGACTGGACCGATGGTCACTTGCGCATCAGGGAACAGCTCCTTGACAGCGTAAGCCAGCAAGTGGGCGGTCGAGTGGCGAATGACGTCCAGGCCTTCCGGATCCCTGTCGGTCACGATGGCGACGTCGGAGTCCCTCTCGATCAGGAAGGAAGTGTCAACGACCTTGCCATCAACCTTGCCTGCCAGGGCTGCCTTGCCCAGGCTGGTGCTGATATTGGACGCAACTTGTGCCACGGTCAGCGGGGCATCGTATTGACGGACGGAACCGTCGGGCAGTCGGACTGAAACCATCATGGATCTCCGGAAGAAAAAGGTAATGCTGGAAAAAATGGACGAAAAAAAACGCGGGCTAGCCGCGTTTTTCTTCAATTGAACAAGCAAAAGAAAGCCGATCGACTAGCGTCACTCACCAACCTTGATGGTAGTTCGCGGTGTCATAACCGGTGTGCCTTTCTCGCTCTTACAAAATGTCTGGTGGGCGGTGAGGAATTCGAATCCCCGACCCCTTGGATGTCGACCAAGTATTCTAACCAGCTGAACTAACCGCCCGTGTCTTTTGCAATGGTACTACATAAAAATGTTCTGGTGGGCGGTGAGGAATTCGAATCCCCGACCCCTTGGATGTCGACCAAGTATTCTAACCAGCTGAACTAACCGCCCGAGAGCCAGCATTATAGAGAGCACTTCCCTCTGTGACAAGTGTTTTCCGAAGAAAACATTGCTGCTATATTCAGAGCCTATGCAAAACCACGATTCCACGCACCTTCACGCGCATTTAGACGGCGACGCGCAACACGCCCACTTCAACGAACACCGCAGCCAGGCAGCGCTTGCAGCCGCATTGGCACTGACTTTAGGCTTTGCCGTGGTCGAAGTGGCGGCCGGTTTCATGGCCAATTCGCTGGCCCTGATTTCCGACGCAGGACATATGGTGACCGATGCCGCGGCACTTGGCCTGGCGCTGCTGGCGCAATTGATTGCCAAGCGCCGCCCTTCCGCACGCTACTCCTTCGGCTTTGGCCGCGCCGAGGCGCTGGCGGCTTTCGTCAACGGGCTCGCCATGCTGCTGGTGGTGGGCTGGATTGTGTTCGAGGCAGTGCAACGCTTTGCATCGCCGGAGCCGGTGCAAGGCGGCACGGTGCTGGTGGTCGCCGGCATCGGCCTCGCTGTTAACCTGCTCGTGGCCTGGAGCCTGTCGCGCGACAAGGAAAGCATGAATACCCGCGCGGCGCTGGTGCACGTGATGGGCGACTTGCTCGGCTCTGTCGCTGCCCTGATCGCGGGTGGCGTGATCATGGCAACCGGCTGGATGCAGATTGACCCCATCCTCTCTTTGCTTGTTTCACTGCTGATCCTGAAATCGACCATCGGCGTGCTGCGTGAATCTTTCCACCATTTGATGGAAGGCGTGCCCGACAACGCCGATTACGCCCGGATCGGCGCGGACCTGGCCGAAGTGCCCGGTGTACTGTCGGTGCACGACCTGCACGTGTGGGAAATGTCGCCAGGCCAGCCGGCCCTGATCGGCCACCTCGAAATCAACGACCTGCAGGAATGGCCGCAAATCCTGCACAACGTGAAAGCCATGCTCCTCTTGAAGCACAAGATCGATCACATCACCCTGCAAGCCGAACCGACGCAACAATCATGAGGGACTAGCGCAGCCGCCGCCAAACTGAAATAGGGACATCACCATCGGGCCTGGGCGGCACGCGCCATTCAAGAACCTCTCCCTTCAGCGTATACGCGCGGCGTTGAACGCTGCCATCCCACTGGGGATTCGATGCGGCGGCGATGCGGAAGACGAGCCGGCCCTCCTCCACCGCAACCATGCCGAAGTGTGCGCTCATGGTAAGCAACAGGCGTTTGTATTCCTGGGCTTCGGCCGCCCGGAATTCGCCTGCGAACGGCGGCCTTTCGGCGTGATAGATCTGAAGCGCATAGCGCCCATCGGGTGCGATGCTCAGAGTGCCGCTCGGCGTTGCGCCGTAGTCCTCGCTTCGACTGCCGTCGCGATGCTCGCGATAGGCGCCAATCAGCTCCCAGGGGCCGGACAAGCCCGCCGTAGTGGCAGGCATATCGGCGCCTGCCGCCGCACCGCACCACGCTAACGCAGCCAAAACAAACTTCCTCATTGCAAACCTCCCTCCGTTGGACATGCAACAAAGGATAGCCAGCTTGCCAGCGGAGCAAAATTGCAAAAAATTCGCGTTACATGTGCATAATTGCACCGATGGATACCCCTGACTGGAATGACCTTCGCTATTTCCTCGCCGTCACCACCGCCGGCTCGCTGTCAGCGGCTGCGCGCTCGCTAGGCGTCGAGCACACGACGGTTTCGCGGCGCATCGAGACGCTGGAGAACGTCCTTGGCCTACGGCTGTTTGACCGCTTCGCACGCGGCTGGTTGTTGACGGAGGCTGGTGAAGGCCTGCTGCCCCAAGCCCGGCGCGTGGAGGAAGAAATTCAACGCCTGTTGCGGCAGGCACAGGGCGTGGGTGCTGGCGGCGGCACTGTGCGCATCTCGGCGCCGCCGGCAATTGCCGCGCAATGGATAGCGCCGCGCCTGCCCGCTTTGCGCATGCAATTGGCTGGTATTCAAATCGAATTGGGCGCTGAGCCCGCCCTGGTGGATCTATCGCGGCGCGAGGCCGATATTGCGATCCGTTTTCGCCGACCGCAAACGCCCGATTTGGCGGTAAGGGTGGTCGCGACAGTCCAGTATCATCTGTGTGCGGCGCCGGAATATATTGCTTCACGCAGCGCCGACGAATGGGAGTTTATCGGCTACGACGAGAGCCTGGCTGAAACCCCGCAGCAGGAATGGCTAAACGCATTTGCGGCAGGACGGCCGTTCGTATTCAGCAGCAACGATTTGGGCTCAATTGCGGCGGCGGTGCGTTTCGGTGCAGGCATTGCAGCCTTGCCCGATTATCTTGCGGCCGGCCTGATTATCCCCGACATTATCTGCCCGGTGCAGCGCGAACTCTGGATGGTAATTCACGACGAGGTCCGCAAATCGCAGCGCGTGCGCCGCACTGCCGACCTGCTGGCAGAACTGTTCAGCACCGCTGCACGCTAGCTTCTGGCAGCAACGCGCCAAGCCTTGGCACGTTGCGGGCAAGAGCTCAGTGGGAGGTGATCCGCTCCCCCTCAGGCGCGGCGTGCTTCGAGGATGCCGGTGACTTCGCTGATCGCGGCCAGCGCTTTTTGCAACTGGCTGGTAGCGCCGATTTCGACCGTAAATGTCATACGGGCCTGGCCTTTTGCCGATTGGGTATTTACGCCGGTGACGTTGATTTTCTCGCGCGAGAAAATTTCGGAAATGTCGCGCAATAATCCCTGGCGGTCCGCAGCCAATACAAATAAATCGACCGGGAATACCGTATCGGATCGGGCAGCGCCCCACGCGGTCACGATTACGCGTTCCGGCGCCTTGGCGCGCATTTCGGCAAAGTTTTTGCACGAGGCGCGGTGAATCGAAACGCCTTTGCCGCGCGTGACAAAACCAACGATGGGATCGGGCGGCGCCGGTTTGCAGCATTTGGCCAATTGCGTCATCAGGCCATCGGTACCAACCACCAATACGCCCGATTTGGCGCCCGAATCGACGCTCGAATTACGGCTCTTGTTGACCGCCACCTGGTCGGTGGAATCTTCTTCCTCGGCCGGGTCGCGCAAGGCGGCCTCGACGTGACGTAGGGAAAACTCATCCTTGCCAACCGCCAGGAACAGGTCATCGACTTTGCCAAAGCCCAGCTTTTGCGCCAACGCTTCCAGGTTCACAGCAGTCTTGCCTTCCCGCTGCAGCGATTTCTCAACCAGGGAGCGGCCATTGGCGACAGTTTCCTGCACGTCGATGGCGTGGAACCAAGCCCGTACCTTGGTGCGGGTACGGTTCGATACGGTATAGCCTGGGCTCAGCCAGTCGCGCGACGGGCCAGCCGTGCCCGGCGCGCCTTTGGCGGTAATGACTTCGCAAGTTTGCCCGCTTTTCAACGGCGTATTCAGCGGCACCATCTGGCCGTCCACCCGCGCACCGCGGCAACGGTGGCCCACATCGCTGTGCAGATGGTAGGCGAAATCGATCGGCGTGGCGCCGACCGGCAACTCGATCACGCGCGCCTGCGGCGTCAGCACGAAGATGCGGTCGTCCAGCGTGGTGGACTTGAGTTTCTCCACCCACTCGCGCTGCTGGTCTTCGTTATTGACCACCGCATCGGCCACCTCGGTCTTCCAGGCCAGCAGCTGGCGCAGCCAGGCGATCTTCTCATCGTACTGCTGGCCTTTGAAATTGGAACCGCCCTCCTCCTTGTAGCGCCAGTGCGCCGCCACGCCGTATTCGGCGAAGTTGTGCATTTCCTGGGTGCGGATCTGCACTTCGAGGGGACGTCCGTCGTCCGCCGTCACCACGGTGTGTAGCGACTGGTAGCCATTCGGCTTGGGGCGGGAAATGTAATCGTCGAATTCTTTCGGGATCGGGGTCCAGATATTGTGGACCACGCCGAGCACCGTATAGCAGGTCTTCACGTCGTCGACGATCACGCGGAAGGCGCGCACATCGTACAGTTCCGAGAAGTCCAGGTCCTTTCCCTTCATCTTGTTCCAGATGGAGTAGATGTGCTTGGGCCGGCCGAACACTTCAGCCTTGATGCCTGCGGAGGCCAGTTCGGACTGCAGGCGCGCAATGGAAGACGTGACGAAGCTCTCGCGCGCCATGCGCTTCTCTTCCAGCATCTTGGCAATGCGCTTGTAGGTATCGGGCTCGATGAAGCGGAACGACAAGTCTTCCAGCTCCCACTTGATCTGCCAGATGCCGAGGCGGTTGGCCAGCGGCGCGTAAAGGTCCAGCGTCTCGCGGCCGTAAGCGCGGGTGACTTCATCAAAGCGCTTGATATCGGAGAAGTAGCGCAAGGTGGTGCAGCAGGAAGCCAGCCGCACCAGCACCACGCGCATATCGGTGGCCATCGCCAGCAGCATCTTGCGCAGCGACTCGACCTGGGCGACAGCCTGCTGCGCCGCAGTCTTGGAGCGCGCAGCACTGCCGGAGGACGCCAGCGTCAGTTCGCGCAAGCGGATCAGCTGGCGCACACCGGCCACCAGGTCGTTGACTTCCTGGCCGTAGCGCGGCTCGATGGATGGCGCGGTATCGGCGTCGAGCAGGGTCAGCTCGAACATCAGTGCCGCGATGCGGGTTTCCGCATCGGTGCGCAGGATGGCCAGTGTGCTGGCCACCCCGATGGCGAATTCCAGGGCATCCTGCCCGTGGCCGGCGATACGGCCGCTATACGCCTGGCTGGCGTGGTCGAGCGCAGCCAGAACGCGCGCCCCATCATCGCCGGACAAGCCTTGCACCAACTGGTCCGACGTTGCGCTATTGAGAGCCGCGATTGAAACCATTACTTCTTACCTCATACAGCTTAGTTTTGTGCGGCCGTCACCACGATTTCCAGCAGCCATTCGGGACGGGCGAGTTGCGCCACTACGGTTGCGCGTGGAGGGGTGTTGCCTTCGACGACCCAGGCATCCCACACTTCGTTCATGCCGGGGAAATTGGCCAGGTCAGTGATGTAGATTTGCGCCATCAGGATACGCGACTTGTCGCTGCCTGCTTCGGCCAGCAGCTTGTCGATCTGGGCCAGCACGTCCTTGGTCTGGGCCTGGATGTCGCCGCCGACTGCGGGAACCATGCCTGCCAGGTAGATGGTGCCATTGTGCACTGCCATTTCGGACAGGCGCTTACCTACGTGAAAACGATTGATTTCCATATTGCCTTCTTAGTGGTTCAACAAAAAATCCTTGGCGATCGCGATCTGGTCGTCGTGCAGGAAGGTCGGCGCATGTCCGACGTCCGGGATTTCCACCAGCTTGGCTTGCGGGCCGCGCTGGGTCATCGCTTGCGCCGTCTCGCGCGACAGCAGGTCCGAATTAGCGCCGCGCACCAGCAAGGTCGGGCAGCGGATCGCATCGTAGGCGGCCCACAGCATCGCTTCGTCGGCCTTGGCCGATTCCGGCGTCACCGACTGGAACGGCAAGGCCAGGCCCATATCGTAATGGCGCACCCACGAGCCGTCCCTGTCCTGGCGCAGTACGTCGGCGGCCAGCTTATGCCATTCCGCGTCGGTGTGCTGGCCGAATGTGGTGGACACCATCTTCACGAATTCGGCGCCAGCCTTGAAGGTCGGGAAGCGCACTTCCTGCGCAATGTAGTCGCCGATGCGCTGGATCGCCACCGAGTCCAAGGTGGGGCCGATATCGTTCAATACCAGCTTGCTGACCGGGCTGTCCGGCAGCGAAGCCAGGCCCATGCCGATCAGGCCACCCATTGAGGTACCGAACCAGTCGACCGTCTGGCGCTCGCCATTGGCCAGCACGCGCGCCAGCAAGGTCACCATATCGCTCACGTATTGGGGAAGCCGGTAAAGCTGCGGGTTGACCAGGCTGCCGGAGCGGCCGCGGCCCACCACGTCGGGGCAAACCACACGGTAATCCTTGCACAGTGACTGTGCGAGATTGTCAAAATCGTCCGAAACACGGGTCACACCGTGCACGCAAACCAGCACGTTCGGGTTGTCTTCTTCGCCCCATTCCTTGTACGCCATCTGGTGCAGGCCAGACATGGAGAAACACTGAACGGACTTGATTTTAGCTTCTGGCATTCGGTTCCTCGCTCCCCGTACTATTGGTTTTTGCGCTACATTCTACATTGGCTAACTAATTATAGGGGACCAAATGGTCAGCACGACTTTGCGCGGCAAAACCGCGCTCGTTACCGGCTCGACTTCCGGCATCGGCCTGGGCATCGCGCGCAGCCTGGCAACGGAAGGTGCCAACATCATCTTGAACGGCTTTGGCGACGCGGGTGAAATCGCCAGGCTGCAGGAATCGCTGGCTGCCGAATTCGGGGTACAGGTAGGCTATCACGGCGCCGACATGAGCAAGCCGGCCGACATCGAAGCCATGATGACCTATGCCGCCGACAAGTTCGGCGGCGTCGACGTGCTGGTGAATAACGCCGGCATCCAGCACGTGGCCAATATCGAAGACTTCCCGGCCGAGCGCTGGGACGCGATCATCGCCATCAACCTGACCTCCGCCTTCCATACCACCCGCCTGGCGCTGCCGCACATGAAGGCGCGCAACTGGGGCCGCATCATCAACCTCGCTTCGGTGCACGGCCTGGTGGCTTCGGCCGGCAAGTCGGCCTATGTCGCCGCCAAGCATGGCCTGGTGGGCTTCACCAAGGCCACCGCGCTGGAAACCGCCAAGACCGGCATCACCTGCAACGCGATTTGCCCGGGCTGGGTATTGACGCCCCTGGTGCAAAAGCAGGTCGATGCGCGGGCCGAGAAAGAAGGCTTGTCCAACGAGGCTGCCAAAGCGGCACTGCTGGCAGAAAAACAGCCGTCCGGCGAATTCGTCACGCCCGACGAGCTGGGCGCGATGGCGGTCTTCCTGTGCTCGGCTGCGGCCCGGCAGATGCGCGGCGTGGCCTGGAATATGGATGGCGGCTGGGTCGCCCAGTAATCAGTCCTGCTGCGCCAGGTAGTTGTTCTTCAGGCGCATATAGTGCTCGGCCGAGTACTTGAAATGCGCGATCTCCTGTTCGGTCAGCTCGCGGATGCGCATCGCGGGCCGGCCGACATACAGCCCGCCGCTCTTCAGCACTTTTCCGGGCGCGACCAGGCTGCCCGCCCCCACCATCACATGCTTTTCGATCACCACGTCGTCCATGATGATCGCGCCCATGCCGATCAGGCATTCGTCGCCGATGGTGCAGCCATGTAGCAGCACCGAATGGGCGATCGTCACGTGCTTGCCGATCGTCAGGGCGGCGCCTTCAGGCTTGGCCGCCGAGCGGTGCGACACGTGGCACATGGCAAAGTCCTGCACATTGCTGCCTGCGCCGATCGTGATACGGTTGACGTCGCCGCGCAGCACGGCATTGCACCAGATCGAGGCATCGCGGCCAATGCTGACGTCGCCGATGATTTGCGCGGACGGGTGGACGAACACGCCGTCTGCCAGTTGGGGGAAGGTGTCGAGGTAGGATTGCAGGGTCATGCCAGGATTATATGGCTTGCGGCGCTGCGGCAGCCACCCGATTGTGGTTTTCCACAATGGGGATAGACACAATAGCGGCAAGACAACCCGTTTGCCATGATGGGGATATTCGGAGACAAACGAGGCCCCCTCATCATGGAAAAGAAACCCTTCTATAAAGTACTGTACGTTCAGGTACTGTTCGCCATTTTCTGCGGCGTCATGCTCGGCACCTACCTGCCGACCGACGCGGTAGCCATGAAACCGCTTGGCGACGGTTTCATCAAACTGATCAAAATGATCATTGCCCCGGTCATCTTCTGTACCGTGGTGAGCGGCATCGCCGGCATGCAGGACGTCAAGAAGATCGGCCGCGTCGGCGGCAAAGCCCTGATCTACTTCGAAATCGTTTCCACCTTCGCCCTGGTGATCGGCCTGGCCGTTGCCAACTTCATGCAGCCTGGCGCCGGCTTCAACGCCGACCCGCATACGCTGGACACCAAGTCGATCGCCCAGTACACGGAAAAAACCAAGGCACTGACCACCACCGACTTCCTGCTGAACATCATCCCTAACACGGTGTTCGACGCCTTTGCCAAGGGCGACATCCTGCAGGTGCTGCTGGTTGCCGTGCTGTTCGGCTTTGCGCTGTCCCTGCTGGGTGAGCGTGGCCGTCCGGTCACCAAGCTGATCGACGAGGTATCGCATGCCTTCTTCGGCATGGTCAACATCATCATGAAGGCCGCCCCGATCGGTGCCTTCGGCGCCATGGCTTTCACCATCGGCAAATACGGCATCGCTTCCCTGCTGCCGCTGGCCAAGCTGATGGG
Source organism: Duganella sp. CF458 (assembly GCF_900113115.1). GTDB lineage: Bacteria > Pseudomonadota > Gammaproteobacteria > Burkholderiales > Burkholderiaceae_D > Rugamonas. The sequence goes on from NZ_FOOF01000004.1 coordinate 113,081, forward strand.
TTCGTTCTACCTGACCTGCTTCCTGTTCGTGTTCATCGTGCTCGGCCTGATCGCCAAGTACACCGGCTTCTCGATCTCACGCTTCATCTCCTACATCAAGGAAGAGCTGCTGATCGTGCTGGGCACCTCGTCCTCGGAAAGCGCCCTGCCTTCCCTGATGCGCAAGCTGGAAAAGCTGGGCGCCTCCAAGCCGGTGGTTGGCCTGGTGGTACCGACCGGTTACTCCTTCAACCTGGACGGCACCAATATCTACATGACCATGGCCGCCCTGTTCGTAGCGCAGGCCACCAACACCGACCTGACGCTGTGGCAGCAACTGACCATCCTGGGCGTTGCCATGCTGACCTCCAAAGGCGCCTCCGGCATCACCGGCGCCGGCTTCATCACCTTGGCCGCAACCCTGGCCGTGGTACCGAGCATCCCGGTGGCAGGCATGGCCCTGATCCTCGGCATCGACCGCTTCATGAGCGAATGCCGCGCCCTGACCAACTTCGTGGGCAACGGCGTGGCAACCCTGGTGGTCGCCAAGTGGGAAGGCGAACTGGACATGGACACCCTGCAGCGTGAACTGGCCAATCCATCCCCGCTGAATCCGCCAGTCCAGGCGGCGCCAAGCGAGGCACTGGCTGCTACCGCCGAGTAAGCCGCCCCTCCGCTAGCACTAAGACGGGCCCCATGCAAAGCTGCATGGGGCCCGTCTTTTTTTTGTGGCGCAAATGTAACGAAGAGTAGCGAGTTAAATGTTGACTCACAGAAACACGAAACCTAGAATAAACTCACTAATAATGCACATAACGGAAGCCAGGATGAAACTCCCCAGCCACCGTGGTTTTACCCTGATTGAAGTGATGATCACCGTCGCCATTGTCGGTATCCTCGCTGCAGTCGCCATTCCCAGCTATACGCGCCACGTGGTGCGCGGCAACCGGGCAGCTGCGCAGCAGCACCTGATCGACCTGGCCCAGCGCGAGCAGCAATTCCTCGCCGATGCGCGCGTCTACAAGGACTCGGTCAGCGGCCTGAACATGCAAACCCCGCCTTCCGTCTCCAAGTTCTACAGCATCGCCATCCAGACGGACAGCGGCCCGCCCCCCACGTTCAAGATCATTGCCACGCCTGTCGCCGGCACCAGCCAGGTAGACGATGGCGACATCAGCATCGACCAGGCCGGCGCCAAGCTGCCGGCCGACAAGTGGTGATGCCATGAAGCGCCAAACCGGCTTCGGCCTTGTGGAAACCATGGCGGTGGTGGCTGTGATCGCCATCCTGGCAGCGGTCGGCATGCCGGCCATGCAGGATTTCATCACCAACCAGCGCGTTAAAAGCACGTCCAGCGACTTGTTCACCAGCATTCTGCGGGCACGCAGCGAGGCCATCAAGCGCAATAAGGACGTGACGATCGCCCCGACCACCAACTGGAACACGGGCTGGACCATTCCAAGCCCGAACCCGGGCGAACCGGCCCTGGCCAGTTTTACGACGCGTTCGCAGATTACGGTCGCCGGACCGGCGGCCGGCGTGACCTTCAACCCTGCAGGCCGGGTCAAGGGTGATACCGACTTGCAGTTTTCGATTACGTCTTCCACTGGCAAAGCCAGCTGCATCAGGATCGACCTCGGCGGTCGCCCGAACGTGCAAGCCAAATCATGCTAAAAAACCACCAACACGGCGTCACCATGATCGAGGTCCTGGTCACCATCGTGATCCTGGCTTTTGGCCTGCTGGGCATTGCCGTCTTCCAGTCCAAGGCCAGCGTCGGTTCGATCGAATCCTACCAACGCGCCCAGGCGGTCATCCTGCTGGACGACATGACCGCCCGCGTGCAAGGCAACCCGAAGAACAGCGCGGCCTACGAATCCAGCAACATCGGCACCGGCGACGCGCAACCGGCCGATTGCAACGCCCTTGGCGCGGGCGCAGCACGCGACGTCTGCGAATGGAGCAACTCGCTGAAAGGTGCTGCGGAAAGCGATAGCAATACCAAGGTCGGCGCGATGATCGGCGCACGCGGCTGTATCTCCATGCTGCAGGTTGCCGACCCCTCGCCTGGCGTTTGCAAACCGGGCATCGTGCAGGTTGCAGTGGCCTGGCAGGGTTTGCACGCCACCCAGGCGCCATCCATGGATTGCGGCAAGAACCAGTTCGGCGACGAGACCTATCGCCGCCTGATTGCCGCCCAGGTCCTGATTCCTCAACTCGAATGCAAATGAGGAGCCCATTCATGCATACCCAGCGCCGTCGCGAGCCAGGCTTTACCGTCGTCGAGCTGATGGTGGCAGTCGCCATCGGCCTGTTGCTGCTCGCCGGCTTGTCGTCCCTGTTCACCAGCAATAGCGCTGCCCAGATGGAAATCGAACGCGCCAACCGCCAGGTGGAAAACGGGCGCTATGCCATGCAGCTGATGACCGGCGACTTGCGCAACGCCGGATATTATTCCGAGTACGACCCGATCGAACTGGCGGTACCGGCGGCACTGCCCGACCCTTGCGCCATCGACATGGCCACCCTGCGTGACGCCCTCGCCTTCGCGGTACAGGGCTATGACAACAGCAATGCGCTCGGTTGCCTGTCCGACGTCAAGGCCAACACCGACGTGGTGGTGGTACGCCATACCCACACCTGCGTGGTCGGCGCGGCCGATTGTGAAGACGCTAGCGCCGGCGGTCCGTTCTTCCAGGCCTCGCAATGCTCGAACCAGTACGAACTCGGCTCAAGCGACAAGACCAAGCACTACCAGATCTCCACGCTCAACAGCGGCTTCACCTTGCACCAGTACAACTGCACTGAAGTCAATGACAGCGGCACCCCGGCCGATGTGCGGCGGCTGCTGACCCATATCTACTTCGTTGCCAACAACAGCCTGGCGGGCGACGGCGTCCCTACCCTCAAGCGTGCCGAAGTGGTGAGCAAGAACGGGGTCATGTCGGTCCAGATTGTGCCGCTGGCCGAGGGAATCGAGAACATGCAGATAGAGTACGGCCTGGACAGTAACGAAGACGGCGTGGCCGACAGCTTCACCAGCAAGATCAATGATGCCGATTGGGGCAATGTGGTGTCGGTCAAGCTGCACCTGCTGGCGCGCACCCTCAGCCCGTCGCTCGGGCATACCGATACCAAGACTTATGTGCTCGGCGCGGACGACAAGGGCCAACCCAACGTCATTAACGCCAGCAACGATAAATTCAAACGCCACGTCTTCACCTCGCTGATCGGCCTGCCGAACGTGGCCGGAAGGAAATCCTGATGACACACCGCGCACTCCAGCGGCAAGGCGGCATGACCCTGGTGGTGGCCCTGGTCATGCTCGTGCTGATCACCTTGCTGGCGATGACCACCTTCAACCTGGGCAAATCGAGCATCCAGGTTGTCAACAATATGCAAAACCGCGATGAAGGGATCGCCGCCAGCCGCAGCGTGCTCGATGAAGCCATGTCCAGTACCCGCTTCTTCGATACGCCAAGCGACGCACTGAACCAGCCATGCCTCAACAGCAACCATCGCTGCTTCGACCTCAATGGCGACAAGGTGATCGATATCGTGACCGCCTTGAGCACGCCAAAATGCGTCAAGGTGCGCACCATCAAGTCGACCGAGCTCGACATCACCGGCAGTGAAGAGGACCGCGGCTGCAGCCTGGGTACGCCGGGCGATTTCGGCATCGTCGGCGGACAGGCCCAGAGGGGCAACTCGATGTGTGCCGATACCACCTGGGAAATGGCGGCCACCAGCCAGGACCAGCAAGTCCAATCCGAAGTCGTCATGGTACAGGGCGTTGCGATGCGCATCCCGACCGACAACGCGGACACCACATGCAAATAGAGAATAACTAGCCCGCTTTTTATTGAGAGCCAGCCATGCCAAAAAAGCTATTACTCACCGCAGCCGCCGGGCTCGGTGCATGCGCCACCCTCCTGTCGTTCCCTGCTGGCGCTGACGACATCGATATCTTCACCGGCGCCTCCGCCGGCACGTCGATCAACCCACGCATCCTGATCGTGCTGGACAACACGTCAAACTGGTCGCGCCAGGCGCAGAAATGGCCGGGTGGACTGACCCAGGGCCAGTCCGAGGTGCGCGCCATCAAGAGCGCGATTGCCGGCCTGGACGAGAAGGTCAACGTCGGCCTGTTCGAATTCGTCACCGACGGCAATGCCAACGACAACGGCGGCTTCGTGCGCTTCCAGGTGCAGCCAATGACGCCGTCGGCCAGGAACGCCTTCGGCAATCGCCTCGACACCATCGATACCGGCATTACCAGCCCGATCGAAAAGCGCAATTCGGGCACCATGTACGGCAACCTGATGTACGACGTGTACAACTACCTCGGCGGCCTGCCCGGCTACTCCGCAGCGAAAGGCGTGACGCCAGGCTCGATTGCCGACCCGGCCGGCTATGTCAGCAAATGGGTGCCGTTCAAGTCCCCGCTGACCGATGATGCAAGCTGCGCCAAGACCATTGTGATTTTCGTCACCAACCCGGACCAGAGCGGACCGACCAAGGACGATTCCGCCAACACCAGCCAGTTGCAGAGCCTGGGCGGCAATACCAAACAGCTCGGACTGCCGAACTTCTCGACCCAGACCGTCAAGAGCGTCACCAATATCGGCCAGACCTCGGTCTGCTACTCAAGCCAGAGCGCCGCTGCCGCCGAACTGAACATGGCGCCATGGCCCACCACCTGCGGCAACTACACCGACGGCTGCCAGATCGGTTCGGCATTGAACAACGGCAGCAAGGTGTGCCCGGTCGGCACCTCATCGTTTGCGATCAACGGCGTCAACAGCACGGTGACCAACGTACCGACGGGTGGCGAGAGCACCGACGCCAATCCCTGGAACTCGGACGAATGGGCGCGCTTCATGCACGACAAGGGCGTACCGATCCCGTCCAGCAGCATGAAGTCCAAGGTAACGTTCTACACCATCGACGTTTACAACGCCCAGCAGAATGTCGAGCACACCAAGCTGATGTTGAGCATGGCCAAGGCTGGCGGCGGCAAGTATTTCGCCGCCAAGAACCAGCAAGCGATCACCGATGCGCTGAACCAGATCCTGGGCGAAGTGCTGGCGGTGAACTCCACCTTTGCATCAACCTCGCTGCCGGTGAACTCCACCAACCGTTCGCAAAACCAGAACCAGGTCTTCATCGGCATGTTCCGTCCAGACCCGGATGCCAAGCCGCGCTGGTTCGGCAACCTGAAGCGCTACCAGCTGGTGATGGATGGCTCCGACGTCAAGCTGGGCGATGCCAACGGCCAGCTGGCGGTCAACGACAATACCGGCTTCATTACCGATTGCGCGCAAAGCTACTGGACTGTCGACAAAGGCGCCTACTGGGAGAAGCTCGGCATCAACCCCGACCCGGCCAGCGGCTGCCGCACCCTGGCGAAAGGCGTCTCGCCCTATTCCGATGCGCCCGACGGCCCCTCGGTTGAAAAAGGCGCGATGGCGCAAATGCTTCGCAACGGCAACGATCCCGGCAACGCCGGTACTCCCAGCTATGCGGTCAACCGCCGGCTGTACACCCGCACCGCCGGCGGCAGCACGCTGGTGGATTTCAACACCACCAATAGCGGCCTGCCGACCGACCTGGTCAACTTTATCAAGGGCGCCGACGTCACACAGGAGCGCGGTCCGGACAATCCGGCCACCACCACCCGTCCGTCGATCCATGGCGACGTGATCCATTCGCGCCCGCTGCCGCTGGCCTATGACGAGAACAATGTGTTCGTATTCTACGGCTCCAACGATGGCTTCTTCCGCGCTGTGGACGCCAGCAACGGCAAGGAACGCTGGGCCTTTATCGCGCCCGAATTCTTCAGCCGCCTGGGACGCCTGAAGGACCAGACGCCGCTGGTGAACTACCCGAACGTGGCAGGTCCCGGCGACGTCTCGGCCATCGGCAGCCCGAAAGACTATTTCTTCGACGGGTCGACCGGCGTGTTCCAGAACCAGCCGCTGACTGCCAGCGAGGCCAAGAAAATCTGGATCTACCCGACCATGCGCCGCGGCGGCCGCATGGTCTACGGCATGGATGTCACCGACATCGACAACCCGCGCCTGATGTGGTCGGTCGGTTGCCCGAACCTGGCCAACGACACCGGCTGCACCACCGGCTTTGAGGGCATCGGCCAGACCTGGTCAGTTCCAGGCGTCGCCTTCGTCAAAGGCTACTCGGCCACCCGCCCCCTGATCATGATGGGCGGCGGCTACGACAACTGCGAAGACGCCAACACTGGCGCACCGACCTGCGTGGCCGGCAAAGGCGGCTTCGTGTACATCATGGATGCCGAAAACGGATCCCTGCTGGCCAGCTTCAAGACCAAGCGCAGCGTGGTCGGCGATATTTCCATGGTCGACATCGACAATGACGGCATGCCCGACTATGCCTACGCCGCCGATATGGGCGGCAACATCTACCGCATCGACCTGATCGACGGCCCGACCACCCGGGGCGCCTTGGCCGCCAGTGCCTGGCGCATGTACCGCGTGGCCTACACCAACCAGGCCAGCAGCCCGCGCAAGTTCATGTTCGGCCCGGCCCTGCTGTTCACCAAGGGCTTCGTTTATGTCGCACTCGGCAGCGGTGATCGCGAGCACCCGTTGTCCTGGCAGTACCCCTATGACTCGACCGCCAACCGCTTCTACGTGGCACTGGACAACCTGGCCACCAAGCCGGAGACGGACGAAGCTGGCCTGAACATGGATACCAGCCTGACCGACAGCACCTCGCCGACCGATTGCAACGCGCCGAACGTGCTGCCGAACGGCAGCAGCCGCGGCTGGTTCATGGGCTTGCAAAAAGGGGAGCAGGTAGTGACTTCCTCCCTGATCGTGGGCGGCACCGTGATGTTCAGTACCAACCGACCGATCGTCGGCAACGCCGCCAGCTGCTCGACCGCACTGGGCGAAGCGCGCGGCTACGTCGTCAACCTGTTCAATGCGTCCGGCGCCATCAGCGCCGACGGCTTCTGCGGCGGCAATCGCTCTTCCTCCTTTGCCGGCGGCGGCTTGCCGCCTTCCCCGGTGATGGCCAGCGGCGTGCAGGTGCGCGGCGAACCGGGCAGCCCGTCCCGCCGCGTCTCGGTCGTGATCGGCTCCGGCTACACCCCGTCCGCGATTAACTCGGCCACGGTGAAGCCGAAGATCAGTTCGGTTCGGAAACGTAAATACACTTACGTCAAGGGCCAGTAAATAAAGACGGAACCACGCCATGCCCTAAGGCTACATGCTTAAAAGTCGGGGTCAGCTCTGGCAACCGGACATTTTGCTGCGCAAAATGTCCGGTTGCCAGAGCTGACCCCGACTTTTTTACTGCTAGCCTGGCGTGGGAATCAGGCGAACGACAGCTCCACGCCGGAGGCGGCGGCGATTTCTTCGCGGCTTACGCCGGGGGCCAGTTCGGTCACCTTGATGCCGGTCGGGGTCACTTCCATTACGCCCAGGTCGGTGATGATCATGTCGACCACGCCGACGCCGGTCAGCGGCAGGTCGCATTTCTTCAGCAGCTTGTGCGAGACCGAGCCATCCTTGGCGGTGGCGACGTGCTCCATCAGCACCACCACTTTCTTGACGCCGGCCACCAGGTCCATCGCGCCGCCCATGCCCTTCACCATTTTGCCGGGGATCATCCAGTTGGCCAGGTCGCCCTTTTCCGATACCTGCATCGCGCCCAGGATCGCCAGGTTGATCTTGCCGCCGCGGATCATGGCGAACGAATCGGCGGAGCTGAAGTACGCCGCGCCCGGCAGTGCGGTCACGGTTTGCTTGCCGGCGTTGATCAGGTCGGCATCCACTTCGCTTTCGGTCGGGAACGGGCCGATGCCCAGCAGGCCGTTTTCCGATTGCAGGAACACTTCGATATTCTGCGGCACGTAGTTGGCCACCAGGGTCGGCAGGCCGATGCCCAGGTTTACATAGAAGCCGTCCTGCAGCTCTTTCGCCGCCCGCGCGGCCATTTCATCACGGGTCCATGCCATGTTGTGTTCTCCTTAGTTGGCACGCACGGTGCGTTGTTCGATGCGTTTTTCCGGGCTGGCGTTCAGCACGATGCGGTGCACGTAGATGCCAGGCAGGTGCACGGCGTCCGGGTCGATGGCGCCGATTTCGACGATTTCTTCCACTTCCACCACGCAGACTTTGCCGGCGGAAGCCACGTTCGGGTTGAAGTTGCGCGAGGTCTTGCGGAACACCAGGTTGCCCGATTTGTCGGCCTTCCAGGCTTTAACCAGGGATACGTCGGCCACCAGCGAGCGCTCCATGACGTACTGTTCGCCGTCGAATTCGCGGATCTCCTTGCCGTCGGCGACGATGGTGCCGACGCCGGTCTTGGTGAAGAAGGCAGGGATGCCGGCGCCGCCGGCGCGCAGCTTTTCAGCCAGGGTGCCTTGCGGGGTGAATTCCAGCTCCAGCTCGCCTGCCAGGAACTGGCGTGCGAACTCCTTGTTCTCGCCCACGTAGGACGAGATCATCTTCTTGATCTGGCGGGTTTCCAGCAACTGGCCCAGGCCGAAGCCGTCCACGCCGGCGTTGTTGGAGATCGCGGTCAGGCCGGTGGCGCCGCTATCGCGCAGGGCGGCGATCAGCGCTTCCGGGATGCCGCACAGGCCGAAACCGCCGACCGCGATGGTTTGGCCGTCGGCCACGATGCCGGCCAGGGCGGCCTTGGCATCCGGGTAAATCTTGTTCATTATGTCTCCTTGTTCAAATGGCCAGAAGGCGATTGAGGATAGAATACGCCCGCTCAAACATCAATACCGTAGAAATACCGCAATGCCGATCAATTACGAGTCCATCTTCCAATTCGCCCCGGTAGGCATGTGCGTGTCGGACAAGCGCGTGATCCAGGCCGGCAACGATGCGTTGGCGGCCATGTTCGGTTACAGTGCGGGGGAATTGGATGGGCAGTCGTTCCAGGTCTTGTACCCGACGCAGGATGAATACCAGCGTACCGGGGACCGCATCATCCCGATCATGAACGCCAAGGGGCGCTATTCGGATGAACGCATCATGCGCCGTGCCGGTGGTGAATTGTTCTGGTGCCATGTGACCGGACGCGCGCTCGATGCGGCGCAGCCGCTGGGCGCCGGCATCTGGACGTTTGAAGATGTGTCGGAACAGCGGCCGGTGTCGGCCGCCCTCACCCCGCGCGAACGGGAAATCGCGGCCTTGCTGGTGGAAGGCAAGACCAGCAAGATGATTGCGCGCGATGCGGGGTTGTCGCCGCGGACGGTGGAGATGCATCGGGCTTCGCTGATGCGCAAATTTGGGGCTTCGACGGCGACCGAGCTGGTGCACAAGCTGGCTGGGGCGCGCTAACCAGCCATCATCCCATCGTCTGCGGAAATGATCGCGCCATTGATGAAGTGCGCCTCGTCGCCCGCCAGCAGCAGCAGCAACCCATCCAGGTCCTCCGGCTTGCCGGCGCGCTTGCGCGGCAGCATGTCGATCAGGCGCTTGCCCTGGTCGCTGGCGAAGTAATCTTCATTGATCTCGGTCTCGATGTAGCCGGGGCAGATCGCGTTGGTGTTGATGCCATACTTGCCCCACTCCACCGCCATCGCCTTGGTCATCTGCACCACGCCTGCCTTGCTCATGCAATACACGCCGATCTGCGGCAGCACGCGCAAGCCGGCCACCGAAGCGATATTGATAATGCGGTGCTGCTTGCGCGGATCGCCCTTGGCGCGCGCAATCATGCGCTTGGCCGTTTCCTGTGCCACGAAAAAGGCGCCGCGCAGGTTGCAGTCCATGACAAAGTCATAATCTTCCGGCGACACGTCAAGCAAACGTTGCGTCATTGATACACCGGAATTATTGACCAGGATGTCGATCGGACCCGCCTCGGTTTCGGCATGGGCGATGGCGGATTTGATGCTTGCGTAATCGGTCACGTCCAGCGTCACCACATGGGCGGCACCGCCATCAGCTTCGATTTCGGCACGCAGTTCTTTCAGGCGTTCGATGCGGCGCGAGGCCAGCACCACCTGGCATCCGGCCTTGGCCAGCACCTTGGCGAAACGGGCGCCAAGCCCGCTGGAGGCGCCTGTGATCAGGGCGATTTTGCCCTCAAAATTAACTTCGATCCCCACCGGCTACTCCTTATGATTCCGTTCCGCCATGATGACACAAAAAACCTCCTTATTAGATTGCCACGTCTAATATTAGCCCTCACAATGGCGCCACCGTTGCAATACCAAGGAAAAAAGAGCACACTCGTTCTATTTCCAGCACCACATTTTCCATCATTCTTATAAAAACACCATGAGCAACCTTGTAGAACAGTACGGCCCACGCGAGGCAATGGAGTACGACGTTGTGATCGTTGGCGGCGGCCCTGCTGGCCTGGCGGCAGCGATCAAGATCAAACAGCTGAACGCGGATACCTCCGTCGTCGTGCTGGAAAAAGGCGGCGAGCTCGGCGCCCACATCCTGTCCGGCGCCGTGATGGACCCGAAAGCCCTGACCGAACTGATCCCTAACTGGAAAGAACTGGGCGCTCCGCTGAACACCGAAGTCACCGAAGACCGCGTGCTGTTCCTGACCGAGAGCAAGGCTTTCAAGACCCCGAATTTCATGCTGCCGAAGTGTTTCGAGAACCACGGCAACTATGTTATTTCGCTGGGCAATGTGGTGCGCTGGCTCGGCCAGCAGGCTGAGGCACTGGGCGTGGAAATCTTCCCTGGCTTTACCGGCGCCGAGATCCTATACCACGACGACGGCTCGGTGAAGGGCGTTGCCACCGGCAATATGGGCGTCAAGCGCGACGGCGAAGCCGGCCCCGACTTCCAGCTCGGCATGGAACTGCACGGCAAGTACACCCTGTTTGCCGAAGGTGCGCGTGGCCACCTGGGCAAGCAGTTGATGGCCAAATATGACCTGAACAAGGGCAAGGATCCCCAGTCGTACGGCATCGGCATCAAGGAATTGTGGGAAATCGATCCGGCCAAGCACCAGCCGGGCCTGGTGATCCACACCACCGGCTGGCCGCTGGATAGCAAGACCTACGGCGGCTCCTTCCTGTACCACCTGGAAAACAACCAGGTGATGATCGGCTACGTCGTCGGCCTGGATTACGAGAATCCATACCTGTCGCCGTACGAAGAATTCCAGCGCTACAAAACCCACCCGGAAATCCGCACCTTCCTCGAAGGCGGCAAGCGGATCTCCTATGGCGCCCGCGCGATTACCGCCGGCGGCCTGCAATCGCTGCCGAAGCTGGTGTTCCCGGGCGGCGCGCTGATCGGTTGCGACGCCGGTTTCCTGAACATGAGCCGCATCAAGGGTTCGCACGCTGCAATCAAGTCCGGCATGCTGGCCGCCGACGCTGTCGTGGCAGCGCTGGGTGCCGGCCGTTCCGCCGATGAGCTGGCAGCCTACCCGACCGCCTTCGAACAGTCCTGGCTGCACGAAGAGCTGCACGTGGCGCGTAATGTCAAGCCATGGCTGAAGAAAGGCCTGTACCTGGGCTCCCTGATGACCGGCATCGACCAGATCGTATTCCGCGGCAAAGCGCCTTGGACCCTGCACCATTCGACACCGGACCATGCCTGCCTGCGTCCGGCGTCGGAATTCACCCCGATCAGCTATCCCAAGCCGGATGGCAAGCTGACCTTCGACCGCCTGTCGTCGGTATTCATCTCGAATACCAACCACGCCGAAGACCAGCCTATCCACCTGACGCTGAAAGACAATGCGGTCCCGGTGAATGTCAACCTTGCCAAGTTTGCCGGTCCGGAATCGCGCTACTGCCCGGCTGGCGTGTACGAATTCGTGAAAACCGACGAAGGCCAGGACCGCCTGCAGATCAACGCGCAGAATTGCGTGCATTGCAAGACTTGCGATATCAAGGACCCGACCCAGAATATCGTCTGGATCACGCCAGAGGGCGGCGGCGGGCCGAACTATCCGAACATGTAATAGCAAAGGGGGCTTCGGCCCCCTTTTTCATGGTCACCCTGGCAAGGCCCAAAAAAAATCGAAAAAATTTCCACTCGGCATTTAATGCTCCCGGTCCCACGGTCGTCTTGTACTTTTGAGAGCGCAGAAAAAGACCCGCTGCTCGATTCGAACCAACCACCCAGGAGTTATCATGCTGAGCCTTCACACCAACGCAGCGGCCCTGTCCGCACAGAACTCGATCACCCGCACTCAGAATTCCCTGTCGACTTCGATGACCCGCCTGAGCACCGGCTTCCGCATCAACTCGGCCATGGACGACGCAGCAGGCCTGCAGATCGCCACCCGCCTGAAATCGCAGACCAGCGGCATGTCGGTAGCAATGCGCAACACCCAGAACTCGACCTCCATGCTGCAGACCGCTGAAGGCGCGCTGGACGAAGTCGGCAATATGCTGACCCGCATGAAAGACCTGGCAACCCAGGCAGCGGACGCCTCCTCGAGCGCCGCCGACAAGACCGCAATGCAGGCTGAATATGACGCGCTGGGCAAGGAACTGTCCAACGTCATGACCAACACCAGCTTCGGCGGCCAAAAGCTGCTGACCGGCGGCACCCTGGCCACCGCAGTGACGTTCCAGATCGGCGCATCGACCAGCGAGACCATGGCACTGGACCTGTCCGCCAACTTCGGCGCAGTCGGTACCGCAGGTACGATCGCTAACGTCATCAACGCTGCCAGCTCCGTGTTCAGCGTGCCAGGCACCCCAGGCACCGAACTGACCGCAGCCGCCAACGCCACCATCGACAAGCTGTCGACCGCGATCGACAACGTCGCTTCGACCCGTTCGAGCCTGGGTGCAGCAGCGAACCGCCTGGACCACGTGTTCAACAACTTGTCCAACATCTCGACCAACACCAAGAACGCAACCGGCCGCATCATGGACGTTGACTTCGCTTCCGAATCGGCGAAGATGACCTCCTCGCAGATGCTGCTGCAAGCCGGCACCGCCATGCTGAAGCAGACCAACAGCCAGTCCTCCCTGGTCCTGTCCCTGCTGCAGTAATCCCGCAGGTGGCCTGAGAAAGCCAACCGTGCGCGGTTGGCTTTTTTTATATCGCCGTATTACTATCAGTTTGTATGGCAATCGATCGCGTCACTTCGTCCAATCCGAGCCTGAGCATCCACGATCGCCAGGTGCGGGAAAATCCCGGCCAGGTCAATGCCCAGCCGGTTCCGCCGGTTGCCCAGCCGCCGGGCGATACGCCCGAGTTCGCGCTGCAAAGCGGCCTGCCCGCTTCCGTCGGCGCGCTGATCGAAGCGATGGAAGGTGCCCAGCACAACCAGCTGATGCGCAGCACGGCTGCCGCAGGCGCAACGATTGGCGCCCTGCTGTCGCAGGAAGCGTTGTCGATGCAGCCCAACCAGTTATTCCCCTTGCGCCAGATGGTCTGGCACACCCCCGATACCAATTTGCTGGCCGCTTCCTGGCAGGTCATGGTGCGCACCTACGGCGAGCAGCGCGCCGCCCTGCAGCAGCAGAATCAAGGCCGCCATGTGCCATCGAGCCTGTTCATGGCCGACCCGCCGCCGCCCGTGCTGCGCGATGGCCGCCCTTATCCGGGCCTGGTGTCCGAACTGGATGCCTGGCGTTTTGCCGTCTACGCCTGGGGCGCCGAAAAGCTCACGCTGCGTGTCGTGGCGCGCGACCCCGGCCAGGAAGATGGCCCGCCGGAGCAGCGGCGCCGCCGGCCGCGCGTGGCATTGCGGCTGGAAATGAACTTGCCCGGCATCGGCAAGGTGGTGGTGCAGATGGAGCCTTCGGAACTTGGCGTGGTGCTGGAAATCGGCGCCGCCAGCAATGAAGCCATGCAGCAGGTGCGCGAAATGTTGCCGCGCATTGCCTCCATCATCGGCCATTGCGGCCTGCAGATCGTGCGTGCGCGCCTGATGCGCGAGCTGACGCCGGTCAATCATCTCGACAACGAGCCGTCGCGCCCGCAGGTCGCCCTGCTGACCGCCGCCCTGTTCAAGGCGATGGCGGAAGTTGCCGTGTTCCTGTCGCAGCCACGCTTGCCGGAACAAGCGCTGTCGGCCTAGTCCAGTAGCCGGGCTGCGCATACACCTCTTTCAATTCGTCGATGAAGAAGCGTATCTTCGCCGGCAAATGTCTTTGCTGCAGGTACACCGCCATGATGTCGTAGTCCGGCAGCGCAAAATCGTCCAGCACCGTAATCAGGCTGCCTTCGGCAAGCTGCGCCTGGATCTCCCAGGTTGAACGCCACGCCAGCCCCAGGCTTTCACATGCCCAGCGGTGCAGCAGTTCGCCGTCGTTGCAATCCAGGTTCCCCTGCACCCTTACCGTGACCGGCTTGCCGCCTTGCTGGAAATACCAGCCGCGCTGCTGGCCGCCCTGCAGGTTGAAGGCCAGGCAGTTATGTTGCGCCAGGTCGTCCAGCGTGCGCGGAATACCGTGGCGCTCGAAGTATTCCGGTGTGCCGCATACAACACGGCGGTTCTTCGCCAGCCGCACCGCCACGAAACTGGGGTCGATCACGCCACCGATACGGATGCCCAGGTCATAGCCTTCGCGCACCAGGTCGATCACCTGGTCGGTCAGGTTGAAGGAGATCTGCACGTCCGGGTTGGCGGCCAGGAATGCCGGCGCGTGCGGTGCAACATGCTGGCGTCCAAACGAGGCCGGTGCGGACACGATCAGGTGGCCCGTGGCCTTGTGCCGCCCTTCCGAAATATTGCGCTCGGCGACGTCCAGCCCAGAGAGCAGCTTGCGGCAATCTTCCAGGAACACATTGCCCTGCTCCGTCAACGTCTGATGGCGCGTGGTGCGGTGCATCAGTTTTACCCCCAAGCGCTTTTCCAACGCATCGATTCGGCGCCCCAGCATCACCGGCGTGATGTTCTGTTCCAGCGCCGCGCGCGCCAGGCTGCCCTTCTCCACCACGGCAACAAAGGCTTCAATTTGTTTGAGCTTGTCCATGGTTTTGATTATTCCATACCTGGAGTATTGAATGAAACGATTTTTTGTCGTCTTATCAGGTCAACCGTTCGCCGATAGCATACAAAACATCAACAACACGCTTTACACGCATATCAGGAGACCACCATGGCAAAAATGACGGCAGCCGAAGCGGCTGTCCACGTACTGCAGAAAGAAGGCATTTCGGTCGCATTCGGCGTCCCGGGTGCCGCCATCAATCCGCTGTACGCCGCACTGAAAAAGAACGGCAAGATCAAGCACATCCTGGGCCGCCACGTTGAAGGCGCCTCCCACATGGCGGAAGGCTATACCCGCGCCGCGCCAGGCAATATCGGCGTCTGCATCGGCACCTCCGGCCCGGCCGGCACCGACATGATCACCGGCCTGTACTCGGCACAAGCGGACTCGATCCCTATCCTGTGCATCACCGGCCAGGCGCCGCGCGCCCGCCTGCACAAGGAAGATTTCCAGGCCGTGGACATCTCGTCCATCGCCAAACCGGTCACCAAGATGGCGACCACGGTCCTGGAACCGGCCCAGGTGCCGCGCGTGTTCCAGCAAGCCTTCCACCTGATGCGCTCCGGCCGTCCAGGCCCGGTGCTGATCGACCTGCCGTTCGACGTGATGATGGCGCAGATCGAATTCGACCCCGAGACCTACACCCCGCTGGACGCCTTCAAGCCGCGCGCCTCGCGTGCCCAGGTCGAGAAGGCCCTGGAGATGATGAATGACGCGGAACACCCGCTGATCACCGCCGGCGGCGGCATCATCAACGCCAACGCTTCCGCCCTGCTGCAGGATTTCGCCGAAATCGTCAACGTGCCGGTGATCCCGACCCTGATGGGCTGGGGCACCATCCCGGACGATCACCCGCTGATGGCGGGCATGGCCGGCCTGCAGACCAGCCACCGTTACGGCAATGCCACCGTGCTGGCCTCCGACTTCATCATCGGCATCGGCAACCGCTGGGCCAACCGCCACACCGGCTCCGTCGACGTGTTCACCGAAGGCCGCACTTTCGTGCACGTGGATATCGAGCCAACCCAGATCGGCCGCGTGTTCGGTCCGGACCTGGGCATCGTGTCCGATGCCGGCTACGCACTGGAACTGTTCATCGAAGTGGCCAAGGAGTGGAAAGCCGCCGGCAAGCTGCGCGACCGCACCGGCTGGGTAGCGCAGTGCCAGCACCGCAAGCGCACCATGCTGCGCCGTACCGACTACGACAACGTGCCGGTCAAGCCGCTGCGCGTGTACGAGGAAATGAACAAATACTTCGGCCGCAATACGCGCTACGTGTCGGCCATCGGCCTGTCGCAGATCGCCGCCGCCCAGTTCCTGCACGTCTACCAGCCGCGCAACTGGATCAACTGCGGCCAGGCGGGCCCGCTGGGCTGGACCATCCCTGCCGCGCTGGGCGTGCGTGCTGCCGACCCAAGCACTGACATCGTGGCGATTTCCGGCGACTACGACTTTCAGTTCCTGATCGAAGAACTGGCCGTGGGGGCGCAATTCAAGCTGCCATACATCCACGTGCTGGTGAACAACTCCTACCTGGGCCTGATCCGCCAGTCGCAGCGCGGTTTCGACATGGATTTCTGCGTGCAGCTGTCCTTCGAGAACGTCAATGCACCGGAACTGAATGGCTACGGCGTCGACCACGTGGCGGTTGTGGAAGGCCTGGGCTGCAAGGCGATCCGGGTGCACAAGCCGGACGACATCATCCCTGCCTTCGAACAAGCCCGCGAGCTGATGGCGAAGTTCAGCGTGCCGGTGGTGGTGGAAGTGATCCTGGAACGCGTGACCAATATCGCGATGGGCACCGAGATCAACGCCATCAATGAGTTCAACGACATCATCGACGCCGCTTAAGAGGAACCGCAATGCCTAAATTCGCTGCCAACCTGACCATGCTGTTCAACGAGCAGCCTTTCCTGGAACGCTTCGGCGCCGCCGCGCGCAACGGCTTCAAGGGCGTCGAGTTCCTGTTCCCTTACGAGTTCGAGCCGCAACAGCTTCACGAACAGCTCGAAAAGCACAAGCTGGAAATGGTGCTGCACAACCTTCCTGCCGGCAACTGGGCCGGCGGCGAGCGCGGCATCGCCTGCCACCCGAACCGCATCGGCGAGTTCGAACAGGGCGTGGAAACCGCCCTGGCCTACGCCAGCGTGCTGGAAACCCGGCACATCAACTGCCTGGTCGGCATCAAGCCGGAAGGCGTGGCCGATGCCGACGCCCGGGCCACGCTGGTGAGCAACCTGAAGTTCGCGGCCGCCGCACTGAAAAAGTCCGGCATTCCGCTGTTGATCGAGCCGATCAACACTTTCGACATCCCAGGCTTCTTCCTGTCCGGCACCCGCCAGGGCCTGGACCTGATCGAGTCGGTCGCTTCGGACAACCTGTTCCTGCAGTTCGACATTTATCACATGCAGCGCATGGAAGGCGAACTGGCCAACACCATCAAGAATCACCTGTCGGTCATCAAGCACGTGCAGCTGGCCGACAACCCGGGCCGCTTCGAGCCCGGGAGCGGTGAAATCAATTACCGCTACTTGCTCAACTTCCTGGACGAAATCGGCTACGACGGTTGGGTGGGCTGCGAATACAAACCAAAGGCCGGCACCGAAGCGGGCCTGGGGTGGCGCCAAGTGCTGGCCGCCTGAATAAAACCTAGAGGAGAAAGTACCATGCAAAAACTTGGATTCATCGGTCTCGGCATCATGGGCGGCCCAATGGCCGGCCACCTGCAGGCAGCAGGCCACAAACTCTACCTGCACGACGTGAAGAACCCGCCGGCCAACCTGGTCGAAGGCGGCGCCACGGTCTGCACCTCCGCGATGGAAGTGGCGAAGCGCGCCGACATCATCTTCCTGATGGTGCCCGATACCCCGCAGGTGGAAGAAGTCCTGTTCTCCGAAGACGGCATCGCCGCCGGTCTTTCCGCAGGCAAGATCGTGGTCGACATGAGCTCGATCTCGCCGATCGCCACCAAGGAATTCGCCAAGAAGATCAACAAGAAGAGCTGTGCTTACCTGGACGCCCCGGTCTCCGGCGGCGAAGTGGGCGCCAAGGCGGCCTCGCTGACCATCATGGTCGGCGGCCCGCAGGAAGCCTTCGACACCGTCAAGCCGCTGTTCGACCTGATGGGCAAGAACATCACCCTGGTCGGCGGCAACGGCGACGGCCAGACCACCAAGGTCGCCAACCAGATCATCGTGGCGCTGAACATCCAGGCCGTGGCGGAAGCGCTGCTGTTCGCATCCAAAGCCGGTGCCGACCCAGCCAAGGTGCGTGAAGCGCTGATGGGTGGTTTCGCTTCCTCGCGCATCTTGGAGGTGCACGGCGAACGCATGGTCAAGCGTACCTTCAACCCGGGCTTCCGCATCGCCCTGCACCAGAAGGACCTGAACCTGGCGCTGCAAGGCGCCAAGGCGCTGGGCGTGTCGCTGCCGAACACCTCGGCTACGCAGGAACTGATGAACGCCTGCGCGGCCAACGGCTTGTCCGGGCTCGACCACTCCGCACTGTGCCAGGCAATCGAACTGATGTCCAACCACCGCATTTCGCAGGCCTGACATGACGTCCGCACCAGCCCCACGCGAGCTCCTGCTCGATCTGTATGACGCAGCAATCGGTGCGGTCCACCCGCGCAACCTGGTGCAGGACTACCTGCCGCCGCCGCCCACCAATGGCAGGACCTTGGTCATCGGTGCCGGCAAAGGTGCCGCCGCCATGGCGCAAGCGGTGGAACGCAGCTGGCAAGGGCCGTTGTCCGGGCTGGTGGTCACCCGCTATGGCCATGGTGCGGACACCCAGCATATCGAAGTGGTGGAAGCGTCCCACCCGGTACCTGATGACGCCGGCCAGAAAGCCGCGGCGCGCATGCTGGAAATGGTGCAGGGATTGACCGCGGACGACCTGGTGTTGTGCCTGATTTCCGGCGGCGGCTCGGCCTTGCTGGCGCTGCCGGCCGAAGGGATTTCGCTGGCCGAAAAGCAGGCGTTGAACAAGGCGCTGTTGAAAAGCGGTGCCACCATCGGCGAGATGAATTGCGTGCGCAAGCACCTTTCCGCGATCAAGGGCGGGCGCCTGGCGCTGGCCTGCGGCAAGGCGCGGGTGGTAACGCTGCTGATTTCCGACGTGCCGGGCGACGATCCGCGCGTGATCGCCAGCGGCCCTACCCTGCCCGATGCCACCACCAGTTCCGAAGCGCTGGCAATCCTGTGCAAATACCGGATAGAGATTCCGAAAAGCGTGCTGGTGCACCTGCAATCGCCGGCCAGCGAAACACCGAAGCCGGGCGATGCACGCTTCGAAGGACACAGCCACCACGTTATCGCGACGGCGCAACACGCATTGGAAGCCGCCGCCGCCAAGGCGCGCGAGGCCGGCCTGACGCCGTACATCCTGTCCGACGGCATCGAAGGCGAAGCGCGCGACATCGGCTTGATGCACGCAGCCCTGGCGCGCCAGGTGCTGACGCGCGGCCAGCCTTTCCAGCGTCCTTGCGTGATCCTGTCAGGCGGCGAGACAACCGTCACCGTGCGCGGCAATGGACGCGGCGGCCGTAACGTCGAATTCCTGCTCAGCTTCGCGCAGGCGATGGAAGGGGCCGATGGCGTGCATGCGATCGCTTGCGACACGGACGGTATCGACGGCTCGGAAGACAACGCCGGTGCCATTTACGCGCCGGATTCGCTGGCCCGCGCCAATGCCAAGGGCGTGAGTGGCAAGCACCTGCTGGCCAACAACGACGCTTACAGCTTCTTCAGCGCCCTGGACGACCTGGTGGCCAGCGGCCCGACACGCACCAACGTGAACGACTTCCGCGCCATCCTGATTCTTTGATTGATTGAGAATAGAGAGAGACACCCATATGCGTCGCGAACGCAAAGCAAAAATAGTAGCAACCCTCGGCCCCGCAAGCAGCGACTACGCCACCATCAAGGCCCTGTTCGAGGCGGGCGCCGACGTGTTCCGCTTCAACTTCAGCCACGGCAGCCATGCCGACCACCAGGCGCGCTATGGCATCGTGCGTGCCATCGAACAGGAACTGGGACGCCCCATCGCCATCCTGGCCGACTTGCAGGGCCCCAAACTGCGCATCGGCCAGTTCGAAGGCGGGAAAGCGACCTTGCATGCAGGCGCGGAATTCCAGCTGGACCAGGCCCCGGCGCTGGGCAGCGCTTCGCGCGTACGGCTGCCGCACCCTGAGCTGTTTGCCGCCGTGTCCGCAGGCCAGTCGCTGCTGCTGGACGATGGCCGCATCCGGCTCGAAGTGCTGGCCAGCGACGCAGGCACCATCCGCACCCGCGTGGTGAACGGCGGCGTGCTGTCCGACCGTAAAGGCGTGAACGTGCCCGATGCCGTGCTGCCGATTCCGGCGCTGACGGCAAAGGACAAGGCAGACCTGGAATTCGCGCTCGGCCTGGGCGTGGACTGGATCGCGCTTTCGTTTGTGCAGTTGCCGGAAGACGTGGTGCAGGCGAAGGAACTGGTGCAAGGCCGCGCCGGTGTGCTGTCCAAGCTGGAGAAGCCGGCTGCCCTTGACCGGTTGGAAGAAATCGTCGGCGTGTCCGATGCGATCATGGTCGCGCGCGGCGACCTGGGTGTCGAGCTTCCGCCGGAGCGCGTGCCGGGCGTGCAGAAACGCATCGTGCGCCTGTGCCGCAAGCACGGCAAGCCGGTTGTGGTTGCTACGCAGATGCTGGAATCCATGGTCAGCGCACCGGTGCCAACCCGCGCCGAGGCGTCCGACGTCGCCAACGCCGTGTATGAAGGCGCGGACGCGGTGATGTTGTCCGCCGAATCGGCCAGCGGAGCATATCCGGTCCAGGCGGTATCCATCATGGACAGGATCATCTCCGAAGTCGAGCGCGATCCGCTGTATCCGGCCATGATCGAAGCCCAGCACCAGGTGCCGCTGCCGACCAAGGGCGACGCAATCAGCGCCGCCATGCGCGATGCCGCACGCATCATGGGCGCGAAAGCCATGGTGGCCTACACCACCTCCGGCCATAGCAGCTTGCGCACCGCGCGCGAGCGGCCGATGGCGCCGATCGTGAGCATCACGCCGAAACCGGAGACGGCGCGCCGCCTGGCGCTGGCCTGGGGCGTGCACAGCACCGTGAGCCAGGATGTGAACAGTGTGGATGAAATGGTGGCGGCGGCTTGCCGTACCGCGCTGCGAGAAGGATTCGTCAAGGCCGGCGACCAGATCGCCATCGCCGCAGGGACGCCGTTCGGGCAGCCGGGTAGTACCAACCTGCTGCGCCTGGCGGAAATCTGGCCCCAATAAGCTTCAAAGTACAGACTTTCTCTTTTAACGCCGGTCCTCCAACCGGCGTCTTTTTTATTCCCCGCGCTGATGCACCTGCACCCCTGCCGCATAGGTGGCTGCGATAGCGCGATCGTCACCCAGCAAAGCCAGCGCGAACAGCAGCTCCTCCAGGCTGTCGCAGCGCGTGGTGCGGCGTTCCAGCAACGGTGTGGCCTTGGGATCGACCACGATAAAGTCCGCCTCGGCGCCGGCGGCGAAGCTGCCTACCGTGCCTTCCAGCTGCATGCTGCGCGCACCGCCCAGCGTCGCCATGTAGAACATGCGCAGCGCGGGCAAGTAGGTGCCGCCCATGCGCGCTACCTTGTAGGTTTCGTTCATGGTCTGCAGCATGGAGAACGAGGTGCCGCCACCGACGTCGGTCGCCAACGACAACGCAACGTTCTGTTTGTCGGCCGCCGCGAAATCGAACAGGCCGCTGCCCAGGAACAGGTTGGAGGTGGCGCACATCGACACGGCTGCGCCGGTGTCAGCCATGCGTGCGCGGTCCTCGTTGTCCAGCCAGATGCAATGCGCGTACATGGAACGTGGGCGCAGCAGGCCGTACTTGTCGTACACGTCCAGGTAGCTGCGCGCATCCGGGAACAGCGACTTGACCCACGCCACTTCATCGGTGTTTTCCGCCACGTGCGTCTGCACGTAGGTGTCCGGATAAGCGCGCGCCAATTCGCCGCACATATGCATTTGCGCTTCGGTGGAAGTCGGTGCAAAGCGCGGCGTCAGAGCGTACATATTCCGGCCCTTGTCATGCCAGCGATGAATCAGCTCCTCGCTCTCGCGCGCGCCGGTTTCCGCCGTATCCTGCAGGAAGCCAGGGCAATGCCGGTCCATCATCACCTTGCCGGCCGCCATGCGCAGGTTGCGCTCTTCCGCAGCGCCGAAGAAGGCGTCCACCGATTCCGGATGCACGGTGCAGTACACCATGGCAGTGGTGGTGCCGCAACGCAGCAGCTCCTTGATAAAGAAATCGGCCACCTCCCCTGCGTGCACCGGGTCCTTGAACTGGCGCTCGGTGGGGAAAGTGTAGGTATCCAGCCAAGGCAGCAGTCCTGGCGCCGGCGAGGCGATCATGTCCGTCTGCGGGTAGTGGATGTGGGTATCGATAAAGCCCGGCATGATGATCTTGCCACGGTAGTCGCGCACCTGGGTATCCGGCGGCAGCGTATCCTTCAACTGCGCGTACTCGCCAGCCGCCTGTACGCGGCCGTCGTCAATCACCAGCAGGCCATCCTCGTGCCACGTATGCGCGTTGGCATGGAAGGCCGGATCCGCCGTGAAATGAAGGATGCTGGCGCGGAAAGCTTTCAAAGTAGTCATGACGCCTTCCTAGCTGCCGCGGTAAGTCGAATACGCCCACGGCGACACCACGATAGGCACGTGGTAGTTCGCATTGACGTCCGCAATGCCGAACGCGATGATCACTTCGTCGACGAAGCGCGGCTCCGGCAGCGCCACGCCTTGCGCCGCGAAGTAATCGCCGGCGCCGAACACCAGCTCGTATTTGCCCGCCACGACCTCGCCGCCAGTCAGCAAAGGCGTTTCGCAACGGCCGTCCTGGTTGGTAGTGTCGGTCTTCAACAACACTTTTGTGTTGCCCTCAACGCGGAATAGTTTGACTTTGACGCCCGCGCCAGGCTTGCCCTGGGTGATATCCAGGACGTGTGTACTCAGTTTGCCCATATGGTCTCCTCTTGTGAATGAAGAAAATCATATACGGCGGGCCATTGCGATATATACACGGCGGTGAATATCAATCATGACCTGCACGGACATAATCGGGACTCCATATCAAAAAATACAGGAGACACCATGCAGCAAGCATTACGCGTAGCGGCAGCCGGCACCATCGCTGTCCTGGCCCTCACGATGGGCGCACAGCAAGCCAGTGCCGCCGACTGGAGCGACACCTCCATCGGCTACCGCTACGGCAGCAAATTCGCAGAACCGTACAATCCGAACGACATCCAAAAACAGATCCTGAACTGGACCTACGTCGACGGCTATAAGTACGGCAGCAACTACATGAACCTGGACTTCCTGCGTTCCGACGCGAAGGACAACAACGCGCACGAAGCCTATCTGTTGTACCGCCACACCCTGGACCTGGGCAAAGTAAGTGGCAAGGATTTCAAATTCGGCCCGGTACGCGGCGTCGGCATCACCGCAGGCTTCGACTGGAACACCAAGAACGACGACACCTACAACTCGCGCAAGCGCATGATCGTGGCCGGCCCTACCCTGATGCTGGACGTGCCGGGCTTCCTGAATGTGAGCCTGTTGGGCATGTGGGAAAGCAACCAGCCGCTCGGCATCGCCAAGCGCTACAAATACGACACCCACGCCATGCTGAGCGCCTCCTGGGGCATTCCGCTCGGTTCGGGCTTCAGCTTCGAAGGCTACGCCAACTGGATCGGCAACAAGGGCAAGGATGAATTCGGCGGCCAGACTTCACCGGAAGTAAACATTGACGCGCAAGTGATGTATGACCTGAGCGGCCATCTTGGCGCCAAGCCAAACAGCTTCAAAGTCGGCCTGGAATACCAATACTGGCGCAACAAATTCGGCAATCCCCATAATATCCCCGGCAGCACGGCAAAGACCCCGATGATCCGCGCGGAGTACCATTTCTAAAAAACTGACCCACAGCGGCACGCCGGATAGCACCGGAAAAAGTAGTTCAGATAAAAATCCTATAACGGAGACACCATGAACAACCTGCTATACCAGGTGGACGACCGTCCACCGCCAATTACAACCGCGCTATTGGCGGCCCAGCACATGCTGGCTGCCCTGGGCGGCATCATCGCCGTTCCCCTGGTGGTCGGCGCGGTCCTGAAACTTCCCGCCGACCAGGTGGTCGCCCTGGTCAACGCCGCCCTGCTGGGTTCCGGCATCGTCACCACCATCCAATGCATCGGCGTAGGCCGCGTCGGCATCCGCTTGCCCTGCGTGATGGGCACCAGCTTCGCCTTCGTCGGGGCCGCCATTAGCGTCGGCCTGGAACATGGGGTGCCCGGTATCCTCGGCTCATCTCTTGCCGGTTCCGCGATCATGATCCTCGGCAGCTTCTTCATGCCGCAGATCCGCAAGCTGTTCCCGCACCAGGTGACTGCCGTAGTCGTGACCATGATCGGCTTGTCGCTGGTACCGGTCGCAGTCGACTGGGCAGCCGGCGGCAAGAATGCCGGCGCGAACTACGGCGATCCTACCAACTTGGGCATTGCGCTGTTCGTGCTGGCCACAGTGATCGCGCTGGTCCAATTCGGCAAAGGCATCATCTCCGCCGCCGCCGTGGTGATTGGCATCGCGATCGGCTATTGCGTATGCCTGGGATTGGGCCTGGTCAATTTCGACGCCGTCCAAAAGGCCGCAGTCTTCGCCGTGCCGCAGCCCCTGTATTTCGGCATGACCTTCCCGCTTAGCGGCATCCTGGCCATGGCGCTGGCATACGTCGTCACCATCGTGGAAACCACCGGCACCTTCATGGCGCTGGGTTCCGCGACCAACACCAAGATGAAAGGCAAACTGCTGTGCCGCGGCGTGCTGTGCGACGGCCTGGGCTCCGCCTTCGTCTCGGTGCTGGGTGCGCCGCCGGTTTCGACTTTCGCGCAGAACGTGGGCGTGATTTCCTTGACCGGCGTGGCAAGCCGCTACGTGGTTGCGCTGACCGGCGTCCTCCTTGCAGCTGCTGGCCTGTTCCCGGTGCTCGGCGCGATTGTCGTGACGATCCCGCAGCCGGTACTGGGCGGTGCAGGCCTGATGATGTTCGCGATGATTATCGCGGCCGGCGTGCAGATGCTGTCCAACGTCGAACACGATAAGCGCACCGGCTTGCTGATCGCGGTATCGGTAGGCTGCGGCCTGGCCGTATCGGTCCGTCCGGAACTGCTGTCCAAGCTGCCCTCCTTCGTGCACGAAATCTTCGGCTCCGGCATTTCCACCGCCGCCATCGTGGCCGTGGTGCTGAACCTGGTGCTGCCCGACCGGCCGGTCGCTGAACATGACGAAGATGAGGAAGATGATGTTCCACAGCCGATGCTGATCCCGAAAGTCGGCTAAACTCCCCCGGTCCTGCACTGCAAGTGGCAGGACCGATCCTTTCACCGACATTGTTTCCGCATTGCTCCGCGCATTGTTTCCGCAGTGTTTAGTCATTTCGAGAAGAACTGAATGAGTAAAACTCTCCTGATCAAAAATGCGCGCGTGCTTGTCACGATGGACGAACAACGCCGCGAAATCGACAACGGCGCCATCTACGTGCGCGGCAACGTCGTCGAACAAGTCGGTGCCACCTCCGAGCTGCCGCATTTGGCCGACGAGGTGATTGACGCAACCGGCCACGTGGTGATTCCCGGCCTGGTCAATACCCACCACCACATGTACCAAAGTCTGACGCGCGTGATCCCCACCGCGCAGAACGGCGAGTTATTTAATTGGCTGACCAATCTGTACCCGATCTGGGCCAACCTGGATGCCGAAATGGTGCACGTATCGACGCTGACCGCCATGTCGGAGCTGATCCTGTCAGGCTGCACCACCAGCAGCGACCACCTGTACATTTACCCGAACGATTGCAGGCTCGATGACAGTATCGAAGCCGCCGCCAGGATTGGCATGCGCTTCCACGCCGCCCGCGGCTCGATGAGCGTGGGCCAATCCAAAGGTGGCCTGCCACCCGACTGCGTGGTTGAAGATGAAAAGGCGATCCTGCGCGACACCCAGCGCCTGATCGAGACCTATCACGACGCGCAACGCCACGCCATGCAACGCATCGTCGTCGCGCCCTGCTCGCCGTTCTCAGTGTCGCGCGACTTGATGAAGGAAGCCGCCGCGCTGGCCCGCAGCCACGGAGTATCGCTGCACACGCACCTGGCCGAAAACGTGAACGACATCGCCTACAGCCGCGAAAAATTCAATATGACACCCGCTGAATATGCCGAGGACTGCGGCTGGGTGGGACATGACGTATGGCACGCACACTGCGTGCAGTTGGATGATGACGGCGTCTACATGTTCGCAAAGACAGGTACCGGCATCGCGCACTGCCCATGTTCCAACATGCGCCTGGCCTCCGGCATTGCACCGATCCGTAAAATGGTTGATGCCGGCGTGCCAGTTGGCTTGGGCGTCGACGGTTCTGCATCAAACGACGGGGCGCATATGCTGGGCGAAGTGAGGCAAGCCATGCTGCTGCAGCGCGTAGGTTTTGGCCCGGACGCGATGACCGCACGCCAGGCACTGGAACTGGCCACCTTGGGTGGCGCGAAAGTACTGAACCGCGACGACATCGGCGCATTGAAGCCAGGCATGTCGGCCGACATCGTCATGTTCAAGCTGGACCAGATAGGCTTTGCCGGCGCCTTGCACGACCCGGTAGCCGCACTCGTGTTCTGCACACCGGCCAACGTCAACTACAGCATCATCAACGGCAAAGTCGTGGTGAAGAAAGGCATCCTGCAAACCATCGACCTGCCATTGACAATTGAGCGCCATAATCAACTGGCCGCAAAGCTGGCACTGGCAACCGGAACACGAAAGATCGCATGATCTGGAGCCATGAGGGCTTCAAAGGCCCCCAGGGTCTCAGCACGTTTGCTCGCGTTCGAGACCGACTATTTAACGCGGGTGATCCGATGCCCGGTCCCGGTGACGCTTTGCGCAATCTTGCCTTCCGATTTCCAACGGACCGTATGATCCGTGCCAGTGATACTGAGCCGGCCTTTAGGCTTAACCTCGGTATTGACAACATTGCCGACGCCCAGGATTTCAACCTCGCCGCACACGCCTGTGGTATTCACTACGTGGCCCGTGCCGACGACCTCGAGTTTCCGCCCATCGCAAGCAAACGTACGCTGGTGCCCACTGCCACTGATGCTGATCAACTTATCGCTCACCTCAACCTCGCCGACCGCATCTTCTTGTGCGTAGGCGCCGGCCATCACCAACATTACGACGCTTGCAGCCACAGCTTTTTGCATTCCCAGTTTCATACCAACTCTCACAAAGTTATAAAAAACGTAATTCTAGGGGAATGGTAAAACCAGGTGCGTACGATTGCACAGGCGAGCAGAAAAGAGCACCGAACGAGCACAAATGAGCAGTAAAGGAGCAAAAAAGAGCATCGAAAGAGCAAAAAAGAGCAGCAAACGAGCACGAAAAAGCAGCATTGAGCCACTTTGCGAAGCGTTTGAGCGAAGTCGGCGCAATTAGGAATTGGGAGGAGCTACTCGGTGCATTCCGAATACCTGCGACAAGGAACGGCCCGCCTGGGCCATTTTCAGGGGCACTATCACACATCAATAAGCGATCTTGAAATCCGGCTTCCCTTCGAGCGTTCGCCTGAACAAGAAAGAGCTATGCTCCGGATCCCAGGTGAATTCCTTGCCGTCGTAAGGGTCGCGCAGATCGCTGGTTCGCACTCCGTCAGCCACGTCGTTGCCTTTGGCGCCGCTACTTCTCAATTGCGCAGCCAGCAGCGCCATCCTGCGTATTCCTTCCAGATCGGCGACCCGGAATCCGTACCTGGTGTATGCATCCATGCCTTCCATATTGAGCAGGATCCTGCCGACTGGGTTGTAGACACCAATATCGGCTGCGGCCTTCTTCTCATTGCCGTGGGACGCCAGGAAAGTGGCAGCCGCCTGCGGGATCGCGGGGTAGTCGCGGTCATACAGCTCGACTACGCGAAGCATGCGATCAGCATTGGCATTGGTCGTCGCTTGCGGCTGGTACAGGAAGCTTCCGAACAACATCGTCACCAAATTCTTGGCGCGTTCATCGTCGGGCCGCAAGTCGGACAGCGTCCATTCGTTGGCCATGATCCTCGCCAATGATCGCTCACGATCGGAGAACGGTTCCCGCCAGCCGTCCGGAATGGCCGTCATCGTCAGCGCTGGTGGAAAACGGCGCACCACAAGATTGCCCATTTCAAAATGCAGTTCAATGCTGCGCGCTGCGATCATTTTGACGTTCGCACTGGCACTCTCGGCCAGGACCATCCGCCAGAACCGATAATCCCTTTCCAGCATGCGCTTGCAATCCGCTGCATCTCCCTTTACCTCAAGCGACAAGGCCCTCGAATACATCAGGCGCTGCGCTTCAAACACCTGGCTGAACGCGGCATCCTGCGAGCGCGCGTCACCCAGCCGAAGCTCGCGCCACTGCTTGAATTCCAGCAGGCGCTCATAGCGTTCAATCAATTGGGCAGGTTCTCGCTGAAGCTGTTTCCGGCCTGGCGCTTCGGCGCTGTCGGTCACCCCGGGGGATTCCATTGACTGGCGCATCTGTTCAACGCGGGCAACACCCTCCGACATCACATCGGCATGGTCCGATGCGGAGAAGCCCATGACATAAATGTAGGCATTGTCACGGTCCGTGACCGGCGTGGTCGCGGACGCAATACCCTGCAACTTGATGACCGATTCGGAAGGCGGTTTGTCTTCGCGATTGATGAAGAACACGAATGCGATCAACAGGAGCAGCAACGCAAGAAAGCTTGCCACCATCTTTAATAACCACTTCAGGTTTGTCATTCCGATCTACTCCATTATTTTCGAAGCGCGGCACAAAAAACGGCCCATGCGGGCCGTTTTCCTGGGAACTGCGAACCGTCAGACGAATTCGCCAACCTTTGCGGTCACCGCTTCCTGCACCGAGCGGCTGGTGACGAAGCTGTGTGCGACCTGGATGTCGTTGTGGAACCAGCGGTCGCCTTCCAGGCATGCCGGGATCTGCTTGCGAATTTCGTCATAGGCCGCCTGGGTGCCTTCGCCCAGCTTGAAGCCAGGCAGCAGGTGCTCGGTCATGGTCAGCGCCTGTGCCGCCAACAGCATTTCCACACCCACGATGTACTGGGTGTTCTGCACCACGGTATGCGCCTTGCGCGCGCACCACGTCGAGTTGGAGATGTGGTCTTCGCTGTTGGCCTTCGAGGGAATCGAGTCCACGCTGCCAGGCATCGACAGCGTGCGGTTTTCCATCACCAGGGAGCTGAGCGAGCATTGCACCACCGGATAGCCGGTGTTCACGCCGCGCAGGCCGGACATCAGGTTGCGCGGCAGGCCCCACGACAGGGTTGGGTCGATCAGGCGGGCCACGCGCCGCTCACAGATGCTGCCCAGGTCCGTAATCGCCATGGCCAGCAGGTCCATCGCTTGCGCCAGGTACTGGCCGTGGAAATTACCGCCAGAGATGATCTCGAAACCGCCGTCATCCTTGCCGAAGATCAGCGGGTTGTCGGTGGCCGAATTGATCTCGTTCTTCACGATGGTGTCGATGTAGTCCAGCGCATCGAACACGGGACCGTAGACTTGGGGCGTGCAGCGCAGCGAGTACACGTCCTGGATACGCGGGGTGTACGGGATATCGGTGCGGCGCAGTTCATCTGGAAACTGCACGGCACGCGCTTCGTGGCTCGCGCGCGTGGAACCTTTCAGCAGCTTGCGCACCACGGAGGCGGTCTTGATCTGGCCCGGATGCGGGCGTGCCTGCTGGATGCGCGGGTCGAAGGCGGACATCTCGGCGCGCATGGCTTCCAGCGTCAGGCCCAGGGACAGGCAGGCATCGGTCAGCAGGTCGCGAGCATCCTTGGCGGCCAGCACGGCGACTGCCAGGGATGCCGTGCAACCGTTGATCAGGGCCGATGCGTCCTTGGCCTTCAGGTCGAACTTGACCGGGCCGACTTCGGCGCGCTTGATCGCCTCGGCGGCTGGCATGCGCTGGCCCTGGTACATCACTTCCGCTTCATCGAAGCCGGCGATGGCCGCTGCCAGGTAGGCCAGCGGCGCCAGGTCGCCGGAAGCACCCACGGAACCCTTTTGCGGCATGATCGGGTGGATGCCGGCGTTGATGAAGGCCAGCAGGCGGTCCACCACTTCCACGCGCGGCGCCGAATAGTTGCTGGCGAAGGCGTTCGCACGCAGCAGCATGGTGGCGCGGCTCACTTCTTCCGAGAACGGTTCGCCGATGCCGCCGCTGTGCGCCTTGATCAGCTGCGTCTGGAACAGCTCGATGTGTTCAACCTTGATGCGGGTGTCCTTCAACAGGCCGACGCCGGTGTTAAAGCTGTACATCATCGGCGCTTCATCATGCATCCATGTGGATTCGATGTAGTCGCGGCTTTCCTTCAGCGCGGCGCGCGAAGTGGCCGACAATTCGACTTTGGCGCCATTGCGCGCCACGGCCAGCACTTCTTCGGCAGTCAGGTTGAAGCCGTCGATAGTTACGTTGCTCATTGCTGTTCCTTTCAGTTCGCGCTGGTCTCGAACCAGGTGCCGATCAGCTGGCGCTCAGCGTCGGTCATATGGGTCATGTTGGCCAGCGGCATATCCTTGTTCTGCACCGCGCGCTGGTAGATCTTGGCGGCGTGCTGCTTGACCTGGGCCTCGGTATCGAGCATCACGCCGCCCGGGGCCGATGCGAAACCCGCCTGGGTTGGCGACGCGGAGTGGCAGGAAGCGCAGCGCTGCGTTACAACTTGCTGGACGCTGGACAGGCTGGCTTGCGCTGCCGGGGCGGCGGCATGGCCATCGGCATCCACCGTGGCAGCTACGGTGGCAGCTACGGTGGCAGCTACCGTCGCCGGAGCAGCGACTGCCTTGCGCGGCGCGGGAGCGATGGCCACAGCCACGCCAGCCAGCAGGATCACGCCGGCAATCGGAAACGCCGGCGACACCTTGCCCGCATGGCGCAGGTTGAAGAAATGGCGAATCAGCACCCCGGCGGCCATGATGGCGGCCAACACCAGCCAGCTATAGGCGTGGCTGTAGGTCATCGCGTAGTGGTTGCTGATCATGATCAGCAGCACCGGCAGCGTGAAGTAATTGTTGTGCACCGAGCGCACCTTGGCGCGCTTGCCGTAGACCGGATCGGGCGACTGGCCCTTGGCCATCGCGTCCACCAGCTTGCGTTGTCCAGGAATAATCACAAACAGCACGTTACCAACCATCATGGTGCCGATCATGGCACCGACGTGGATGTAGGCAGCACGACCGCTCAGGGTATGCGTCAGTACATAAGCCGCGCCCACGATCAGCACGAACATCACGGTGCCCAGCACGGCAGGCTTTTCGGCCAGCGCGGTCTTGCACAGGGTGTCGTACACCATCCAGCCGCCCGCCAGCGTACCCAGGCCGACGGCCACCGCTTGCACCGACGACAGGTCGGCCACGTTCTTATCGATCATCATCGCCGAAGCGTTGAAGTAGTAGACGATGAACAGCATGGCGAAGCCGCTCAGCCAGGTGGCATACGCTTCCCATTTGAACCAATGCAGGTCTGCCGGCAGTTCGTCCGGCGCGACCAGGTATTTTTGCGGGTTGTAGAAGCCGCCGCCGTGGACGGCCCACAGTTCGCCCATCACGCCTTTCTTGGCCAGCGGGCTGCCAGGCTTGGGTGGCCGGATCGAGTTGTCCAGCCAGACAAAGTAAAACGAGGCGCCGATCCAGGCGATACCGGTGATCAGGTGCAGCCAGCGCACCAGCAAATTAAGCCATTCCACCCCGTAAGGGCCGAATAAAGTCTCCATGATTTTTTTTCCAATAAGTCCGTTCACCTGCCTCTGGCGGGCACTTCAGATGAACCAAACGGTCGTCATACCGCCGCCGCTACGACCTGCGTGGATGGAACGATATCGGTTGCGGGCGCGGGAGACCTCCCGTTTGCTATATAACTCGCATAGTCCTGGAGATATAGTTTCGGGACCCGGAAGGTGCGAACCTCTCATGGAAAAATCTAAATAAATAGTATTCGGAGACCATGATGTCCAGATTGCCAGAACACTTAGACATCCACCTGATCCGTATTCTGTACCTGCTGCTGGTGGAGAAGAACGTATCGCGCGTGGCCCTTAAACTGAACCAGCCGCAGCCCTCCATTTCCGGGTCGCTGCGCAAGCTGCGCGACCTGACCGGCGATCCGCTGCTGGTACGCGGCGGCCGCGGCATGGTGCCGACACAACACGGCGAAAGCCTGTTGAAGACCGCCAAGCGCATCCTCGACGAAACCGAAAGCCTGTTCAGCCCCAAGACAGCGTTTGTGCCGCAGGACGAGGCGCGCACCTTCCATATCGCCGCGCCGGACTATATGAACACCCAGTTCTTCACCGAGGTGATCGCGCGGCTGCGCCGCGAATCGCCGCGCAGCCGCCTGGTGATCCATTCGCTGGGCCCGGATATCGACTACGTGCGCCTGCTGTCCGATGGCGACCTGGACCTGGTGGTCGGCAACTGGGATGAGCCGCCCCAGCACCTGCACATCTCGAAGCTGTTCGACGACCCGATCGTCTGCCTGATGCGCGCCAACAGCGCCTACGCCCGCCGCACCCCGAAAGACGGCATGACGCCCGAGGAATACCTCACCCTGCCGCATGTCGCGCCGGCCCAGATCCTGCCGGGCTACCACGGCAACATCGACTCCTTCCTCGAGGAGCGCGATATGGAGCGCAATATTGTTGTGGAATCGGCACACTTCCGCATGCTGCCCTACATCGTTCAGCAGACAGATCTGGTTTTGACGAGCGGCAAACAATTTGCCAATTTCTACGAGAATCTGCTGGGGCTGAAGTCCTACAAAGTGCCGCTGGAATTCCCGCCGCTGAGCTTCTACCAGCTATGGCACGAACGGGCCCATCACGCGACGGAGCACAAGTGGCTGCGCGCCCAGGTCAGCGCAGCGGCCCGCCTGCTGGTGAAATAAAACCGCCCCAGATAGCTGATATCGGCCCAGCGTTATATCTCGCGCCTGCCGGGCCTCTATTATCAATTCGCCATTCCCCAGAACACCTTACTTGGAGCGGGCCGTCGCCAGGCGGCGGCCCGAAGCACGATGACGAGCCTGAAGCGACTGAACACCTGCGACGCAGAGACTTTTACCGAGATCCTGCACGGCCTGTATGAGCATTCCCCATGGATTCCGCAGCGCGCCGCCACGCAGCGCCCATTCCGCAGCATCGACGAACTGAAACTCGGCCTGCAAAGAGTGGTGTCGGACGCCAGCAACGACGAACAACTGGGCCTGATCCGCGCCCACCCGGAACTGGCCGGCAAAGCCGCCGTTGCGGGCGAATTGACGCCGGAATCCACCGGCGAACAGGCCAAGGCCGGCCTGAACCTGTGCACCAAGGAAGAATTCGCTGCGCTGCAGGAGCTGAACGGCGCTTACAACGGCAAGTTCGGCTTCCCCTTCATCCTGGCGGTCAAAGGCGGCGACGGCAAAGGGCTGTCGCGCCAGGCCATCATCGCCGCTTTCCGGCGCCGCCTGCGCAACCAGGCCGATGATGAACAACGCGAGGCACTGCGCCAGATCCACCGTATCGCCGAGATGCGCCTGAACGCCCTGCTTTCCTACGTGCCGCACATGGGGCGCGACATCATGGAGTGGGCCGAAGAAATCGGCGCCCTGAGCGAGGACGAACAAGGCCTCACCTGCACCTACATGACGCCTACCCACCGCCGTACCGCCAACCAATTGGCCAAGTGGATGCGCGAGGCCGGCATGCACGCCCACATCGACGCCGTGGGTAACGTGGTGGGCCGCTACCTGTCCACCGATCCGCAGGCACGCACCCTGCTCACCGGTTCGCATTACGACACGGTGCGCAACGGCGGCAAGTATGACGGGCGCCAGGGCATCCTGACCGCCATCGCGGTGGTCAAGCACTTGCACGAAACCGGCGAAACCCTGCCGTTCCACCTCGAGGTCATCGGCTTCGCCGAAGAGGAAGGCGTGCGTTTCAAGAGCACCTTCCTCGGCAGCAGTGCGGTGATCGGCCAGTTCGATCCGAAGCTGCTGGACTTGCGCGACCGCGACGGCCAGTTGCTGCGCGATGTGCTGACCGATGCCGACCATGACGTCAACGCCATTGCCGACATCGCGCGCGACCCGGCCGACCTGCTGGGCTTCGTCGAAGTGCATATCGAGCAAGGCCCGGTACTACTTGAGCGCGGCCTGCCGGTCGGCGTGGTGACCTCCATCGCGGGCAGCAAGCGTTTTCTGGTGGAGCTGAAAGGCGTGGCCAGCCACGCCGGCACCACGCCTATGCCGATGCGCAAGGACGCCGCTGTCGCCGCCGCTGAGATCATCCTGTACGTGGAACAGCGCTGTACGCGGGATCAGAGTTCCGCCCTGGTCGGCACGGTCGGCCAGCTTCAGGTGCCCAACGGCTCCACCAATGTGATCCCGGGCGCCTGCACCCTGTCGCTCGATATCCGCGCCGCCAACAACGCGGCGCGCGATGCTGCGGTGGACGACATCCTCGCCCACATCGAAAAAGTGTGCGAAAAGCGCCACATCACCTTCCAGATCGAGCAGACCGTTGCCGCCGATTGCGCCCCATGCGCACCGCGCCTGATGGAACAGCTGGCAGCAGCTGTGGAGCGCCATGGCATTCCGGCCTTCCAGCTCGCTTCCGGCGCGGGCCACGACGCCATGCTCATGGCCCGCGTCACCGACGTCGCCATGCTGTTCACGCGCTGCGGCAACGGCGGCATCAGCCACAACCCGCTGGAGACCATGACCGACGATGACGCCGACCTGTCGGCCCGCATCCTGCTCAGCTTCCTGCGCAACTATACGTAAGTCGAAATAGCCGATATGCCCAGGCATATAAGCCGAAAAGGAGACCTTCAACGATATTGTTAAAAAAAGCAGCGCGAGGACGCCATATTTGTCCGCCCGGAGAGGCGGAATTTCGGGCGCTAAAAACTAAACGGAGACACCAACATGCAATTCCTGGAACAATATTTCAAGCTCAGCGCGCACGGCACCGACGTGCGCACTGAGGTGCTGGCCGGTATTACCACCTTCCTGACGATGGCGTACATCATCTTCGTCAACCCATCCATCCTGGGCGACGCCGGCATGCCGAAAGACTCGGTCTTCGTGGCCACCTGCGTGGCTGCGGCTGTCGGCACCCTGATCATGGGCCTGTATGCCAACTTCCCTATCGGCCTGGCGCCGGGCATGGGCCTGAACGCCTACTTCGCCTACGGCGTGGTGGCAGGCATGGGCTTCCCATGGCAAGCCGCCCTGGGCGCGGTGTTCATTTCCGGCTGCTGTTTCATGATCGTCAGCCTGCTGCGCATCCGCGAAAAAATCATGAACGCCATTCCGGCCTCGCTGCGTATCGCGATTCCGGCCGGGGTCGGCCTGTTCCTGGCGCTGATCTCGCTGAAGAACGCGGGCATCGTGGTCTCCAGCCCTGCCACCTTCGTCACCATGGGCGACCTGCACAAACCTGCCCCGGTGCTGGCCATCATCGGCTTCCTCGTCATCGTCGCCCTGGACCGCTTGAAGGTCACCGGCGCCCTGCTGATCGGCATCATGGCCGTGACCGTGCTGAGCTTCTTCTTCGGCGGTAACGAGTTCCACGGCATCGTGTCGGCGCCACCTTCAATCTCCCCGACCGCGTTCGAACTGGACATCATGGGCGCGGTGTCGCACGGCCTGTTCAACGTGGTCCTGGTGTTCTTCCTGGTTGAACTGTTCGACGCCACCGGCACCCTGATGGGCGTGGCCCAGCGCGCCGGCCTGATGAAAGACGGCAAACTGCCGGCCAATATGAACAAGGCCTTGCTGGCCGACTCCGGCGCCATCATCGCCGGCGCCGTGATGGGCACCTCGAGCACCACTGCCTTCATCGAAAGCGCGGCCGGTGTGCAGGCAGGCGGACGTACCGGCCTGACCGCAGTCATCGTGGCCCTGCTGTTCCTGGCAGCCCTGTTCATCGCACCGCTGGCCGGCGTGGTACCGGCTTACGCCACCGCACCAGCCCTGTTCTTCGTCGCCTGCCTGATGCTGCGCGAAATGTCGGAGATCAACTGGGCCGAGACCACGGAAAGCGTGCCTGCCGTCGTCACCGCGCTGGTCATGCCATTTACCTACTCGATCGCCAACGGCCTGGCGCTGGGCTTCATCAGCTACGCCGCGCTGAAACTGCTGACCGGCAAATACAAAGAAGTCAGCGCCATGATCTGGTGTGTCGCTGGCGTGTTCCTGTTTAAAACAATTTACATCGCAGGATGAAGCAAGGAGTAGTAAAGATGTCCCAACCGATTCGTTTCTTCTACCAGGGGCGCGTGCAGGAAGTCGATTCCGCCGCCCCCACCCGCACGGTGCTGCAACACCTGCGGGAAGACCTGCACTGCACCGGCACCAAGGAGGGCTGCGCCGAAGGCGACTGCGGCGCCTGCACCGTGGTGATCGGCTCGCTGGTGGATGGCGAGCTGGAAATGCGCAATGTGAAT
This sequence comes from Duganella sp. CF458, assembly GCF_900113115.1. Taxonomy (GTDB): domain Bacteria; phylum Pseudomonadota; class Gammaproteobacteria; order Burkholderiales; family Burkholderiaceae_D; genus Rugamonas. Next base: position 149,552 of record NZ_FOOF01000004.1, read on the forward strand.
TCGTGCATCCAGTTCCTGCCAACCCTGGACGGCAAGGCGGTGTTCACGGTGGAAGACCTGAAACAGCCGGACGGCGCCCTGCACCCGGTGCAGGAAGCCTTGGTGGAATGCCATGGTTCCCAATGCGGTTTCTGTACCCCCGGCTTCGCCATGTCGCTCTGGAGCCTGTACCTGAAGCAGGAAGGCCAGAGCGCGCCGCCATGCCGCAAAACGATCGATGAGGCATTGTCCGGCAACCTGTGCCGCTGCACGGGTTACCGCCCGATTATTGATGCAGCCGCCCGCATGGGCGAGCTGCCGGCGGTCGGCTTCGACCGCGCAGCATTGAAATCCGTCCTGCAAGGACTGCAACGAGACAGCATGTTCAGCTACACCCACGACGGCCAGACTTTCCACGCGCCGCGCACGCTGGCCGAGATGAGCGCCCTGCGCGCCGCCAAGCCGGCCGCCACCATCCTGGCCGGCTCGACCGACGTCGGCCTATGGGTCACCAAACAGATGCGCAACCTGGGCGACGTGATCTACACCCGCCAGGTGCAGGAACTGCACCGCATCGCCACTGTCGACGGCAAGCTGGAAATCGGCGCCGCCGTGTCGCTGGATGACGCCTACCAAGCCGCGCTGGAACTGTATCCGAACGATTCGCTGCGCGAGCTGTGGCAGCGCTTCGCTTCCCAGCCAATCCGCAGCACCGGCACCCTTGGCGGCAGCGTCGCCAACGGCTCGCCGATCGGCGACTCCGCGCCATGGATGATCGTGCTCGGCGCCGAGATCGTGCTGCGCTCGGACAAAGGGCAGCGCGTCCTATTGCTGCAGGATTTCTACCTCGATTACATGAAGAAGGACTGGCAGCCGGGAGAATTCGTGGAAGCCGTGCGCATCCCGGCCCCTCAAGACGGCCAGCAATTCCGCACCTACAAACTGGCCAAGCGCTACGACCAGGACATTTCCGCCGTCTGCGCCGCCTTCTCCCTGGAACTCGACAACGGCGTGATCCGCAACGCCCGCATTGCCTACGGCGGCATGGCCGCCACCTCGCGCCGCGCACCGCTGGCCGAAGCCGCCATCAACGGCCAGCCGTGGAATGAAACCACGCTGCGCGCTGGCATGGAGGCGCTGGCGCGCGACTACACGCCGCTGACGGACATGCGCGCCTCCGCCAACTACCGCATGCGCACCGCGCAGAACCTGCTGCGCCGCTTCTGGATGGAGACCCGCCCGGAAGGCGCTGTATCGAACACCTACGTCAACGCTTACGCATTCAAGGAAGGAGCCGCAGCATGAACAGCAAGTCCGAACAGTTCATGACGCTGGGCGCCGCCAAAGGCTGGTCCGAAGTGGGCCAGAGCCACCCGCACGAATCGGCCATCCTGCACGTGCTGGGCGAAGCCGTATACACCGACGACATTCCGGAAGCGCAAGGCACGCTGCACGCCGCGCTGGGCCTGTCGGCGAAAGCCCACGCACGCATCCTGTCGCTCAACCTGGCGCCGGTGAAGGCCATGCCCGGCGTCGTGGCGGTCTACACCTACCAGGACATCCCGGGCAGCAACGACTGCGGCCCGATCATCCACGACGACCCGATCCTCGCCGAAGAGAAAGTCGAATACGTCGGCCAGCCGGTCTTCATCGTGGTCGCCGACACCCACGACAACGCCCGCCGCGCCGCCCGCAAGGCCGATATCCAATACGAAGAACTGCCCGCCATCCTGACGCCGGAAGCGGCGCGCGATGCCGAATCCTTCGTGGTCCCGCCAATGCGCCTGACGCGCGGCGATGCGCAGGCCGCATTTGAGCGCTCCCCGCACATCCTGAAGGGCAAACTGCACGTCGGCGGCCAGGAGCAGTTCTACCTGGAAGGCCAGATTTCGTATGCCGTCCCGAAGGAAGGCAAGGGCATGCACGTCTACTGCTCCACCCAGCACCCGACCGAGATGCAGCACGTGGTATCGCACGCCCTGCACTACCCTTCGCACGCGGTGGTGGTGGAATGCCGCCGCATGGGCGGCGGCTTTGGCGGCAAGGAGTCGCAATCGGCACTGTGGGCCGCTTGCGCCGCGGTCAGTGCCGCGCACCTGAAGCGTCCCGTGAAACTGCGCGCCGACCGCGACGACGACATGATGGTCACCGGCAAGCGCCACTGCTTCTATTACGAATACGAGATCGGCTACGACAAGCAGGGCCTGATCAGCGCCGCCAAGGTGCAGATGGTGACCCGTGCCGGCTTCTCGGCCGACCTGTCCGCGCCGGTGGCAACGCGCGCCATCTGCCACTTCGACAACACCTACTACCTGTCGGACGTGGATATCCGCGCCATGGCAGGCAAGACCAACACCCAGTCCAACACCGCTTTCCGCGGCTTCGGCGGCCCGCAAGGCGCCATTGCCATCGAATACATCATCGACGAAATCGCCCGTAACCTGGGCAAGGACGCGCTCGACGTGCGCAAGCTGAACTTCTACGGCCGCAACGACGAAGAAGGCCGCAATGTCACCCAGTACGGCCAGAAGGTGGTCGACAACGTGATCCATGAACTGGTGGCACAACTGGAAAGCGAAACCCGCTACCGCGCCCGCCGCGCAGCAATCCGCGAATTCAACGCCACCAATCCGGTGCTGAAGAAAGGCCTGGCGTTGACGCCTGTGAAGTTCGGCATCGCCTTCAACGTCACCCACTTCAACCAGGCCGGCGCGCTGGTGCACATCTATGTCGACGGCTCGGTGCTGGTGAACCACGGCGGCACCGAAATGGGCCAGGGCATCAACACCAAGGTGTGCCAGGTGGTGGCGCATGAACTGGGCATTCCGCTCTCCAGGGTGCGCGCTTCCGCCACCGACACCAGCAAGGTCGCCAACACCTCGGCCACTGCCGCATCGACCGGCGCCGACCTGAACGGCAAGGCCGCGCAGGACGCGGCCCACACGCTGCGCCAGCGCCTGGTGGAATTCGCCGCGAAATCGTTCGGCGTCAAGGCCGAAGATGTGATCCTCGCCAACGGTACCGTATTCGCCGGCGAAACCGTCATTCCGTTCGCCGACCTGGTGCAAAAAGCTTACCTGGCCCGCGTGCAGCTCTGGTCCGACGGTTTCTACGCCACGCCGGGCCTGAGCTGGGACCGCGAAACCATGAGCGGCAATCCCTTCGGCTACTATGCCTACGGCGCCTCGGTGTCGGAAGTGATCGTCGACACCCTGACCGGCGAATGGAAGCTGTTGAAGGCCGACTGCCTGTACGACGCCGGCAATTCGCTGAACCCCGCCATCGACGTGGGCCAGGTGGAAGGCGCCTTCATGCAGGGCATGGGCTGGCTGACGACCGAAGAACTGTGGTGGAACCAGCAGGGCAAGCTGATGACGCACGCGCCATCCACGTACAAGATTCCCGGCGTTTCCGACTGCCCGGAAGACTTCAACGTACGCCTGTTCAAGAACCGCAACCCGTTCGACAGCATCCACCGCTCCAAGGCGGTCGGCGAGCCGCCGTTGCTGCTGCCTTTCTCCGTGTTCCTGGCCATTCGCGACGCCATTGCATCGGTCGGCAACTACCGTATCAACCCGCCGCTGCGCGCCCCAGCCACCGGTGAAGCAATCCTCGATGCAGTGGACGCGGTTCGCGCCCAGGCATGACGCTCGCCAGACGCCTTGTCGCCGAAGCGCTTGGCACTGCGCTGCTGCTGGCCGTGGTGGTGGGTTCCGCCACCATGGCCAACCGCCTGGCAGGCGGCAATGCGGCCATTGCCCTCTTCGCCAATTCGCTCGCCAGCGCCAGCGGACTGTTGGCGCTGATCCTGGCGTTCGGCGCCATCTCCGGCGCCCATTTCAACCCTGCCGTCACACTATCCGAAGCATGGCAAGGCGGCATGAAGTGGAGCGAAACGCTGCCCTACGCCTCGGCGCAGGTGCTGGGCGCCGTCGCCGGCGTGGCCGCAGCGCATACGATGTTCGGCGAGCCGCTTTTTTCGGCCGCAACCCACGCCAGGAACGGCGCGGCGCAATGGTGGAGCGAATTCGTGGCAACCTTCGGCCTGATTTTCGTCATCGGCGGTTGCGCGCGCAGCCGTCCCGCTGTTACGCCATTTGCCGTCGCGGCCTACATCCTTGCCGCTTACTGGTTCACCGCATCGAGCTCGTTCGCCAACCCCGCCCTCACGCTGGCACGCGCCGCGACGGACACGGTGGCCGGCATCCGACTGGAAGACGTTTCCGGCTACGTCGCCGCCCAGATGCTCGGCGCCATCGCCGCGACAGTGCTGGTCACATGGCTGCATAGCCCGGCACGGATTCGTGACGAAATACACCCGGCGTCACACCCTGCCAATCCTTGATAGTTGGCGCTGCAAACTGCGCTTGCTCAGCGCAAGGTTTCGCGCGACATCGACGCTCGAAATTCGGTGCCACGAACTTCGGTGCCAGAGCTTCGGTGCCAAGAGCTTCGGTGCCAAGAGCTTCGGTGCCAGGTCTGTCATTTGGACACGCACCTCATACCTTTGATATTTCTCAGTACTTTCTCCATCAAAAGAAAACACCCGCTGACCGATTACGTCGGAGCGGGTGGTTTGATCTAAATCAAAGGTGTAGTCAGCCTGTCCGAATGACAGACCTGGCACCGAATTTTGGCACCGAATTCTAGCTGCGCTTGCGCCATTCGATCAGCTCGGCGATCGTGAGGATGGGCATGCCGTGCAGCCGTGCAAACTGCTCGATCGCTTCGCCGCGCATCATCGTACCATCGGCGTTCATCAGCTCGCACAGGACAGCGGACGGCGACAGCCCTGCCATGCTGGCAAGGTCGACCGAACCTTCGGTATGGCCGGCTCGCATCATCACTCCGCCAGGCGTGGCGCGCAGCGGGAACACGTGGCCAGGGCGCACCACGTCTTCGGGACGCGCACCCGGCGCCGCCGCGGCACGGATCGTCGCGACGCGGTCGGCGGCGGAAACACCGGTCGTGACGCCATGGCGCGCTTCGATCGATACCGTGAACGGCGTGCCGTACTTGCTGCCATTCTCGGCAGCCATCGGCGGCAGTTCAAGCTCGCGCACCTTGTCGGCGGTAAGGCACAGGCACACGATGCCGCTGCATTCGCGGATCATCAGGGCCATGGTTTCCACCGTCAGGCGGTCGGTGGCGACAATCAGGTCGGCCTCGTTCTCACGGTCGAAATCGTCCAGCAGGATGACAGGGACACCGGCCCGCATGGCTTCCAGCGCCGCATGGATGCGGGCTTCGAGGTCGGTGCTTTGAAGGGTAAATTCAGGGGACAACATAGGAAACGCTCCTCGCTAAAAGTTAACGAAAAACGCTCCAGGGCAAGCGAATAGGCGCGGCTAGCCGTACGCAAAAAGCGGACAGGTACACGCGCGACAGCGCACATCTTCTTTCATCCGGACTATACCGTCGGCCCTGGAGTCGCACCAGGTCTGCTGACCCTGCCCTATGCAGCCAGGCAGGCGCTCGCGGGCTTGAACGTTGCCGTTCTTACCGCCGGTGGGGAATCGCACCCCGCCCCGAAGACGTAATTTTTGTGCCTGCACGGTGCAGGCGGCGGGATTTTAACAGCAAAACCGTAACGCGTCCGACCCTGTGGGTCGGACCCTAGTTTACCGGTTTTAGCCGACCGTGCCGATGATGGAGACTTCGCGGTTCTCCGGCACCTCGTTATACGACAGCACGTGCAGCCCAGGCGCGAACAGGCGGGCGTAGCGCGCCAGCAGCGGCCGGATCTGCGGCAGCACCAGCAGCAGCGGCGGCGTCGCCTGCTGCTTCATCTGCTCGCGCGCCACCGGCATATTCACCTGCAGCTGCGCCAGCAGATGCGGGTCGATCGGGTAGTTGTCCAGCACCACCTTGCCGGATTGGCGCGCCTGGTTGAGGGAGCCGAGCAGCATGTTTTCCAGTTCGCCGCCCAGGTTGAAGGCCAGCATCTCATTCTTCTGCCCGAACAGGCCGGACACGATCTGGCGCCGCAGCGCGCAGCGCACTTCCGCCGCCAGCAGGATCGGATCCTTGGTGGTCTCCGACGAATCGAGCAGGGTCGTGGCGATCGGTACGATGTCTTTCAGCGATACCGATTCCTGCAGCAGCACGCGAAACACGCGCAGCAATTGGGTATGGCTCAGCGCCTTGTCCAGCGAGCCGGCCAGCTTGGGCGACAGCGCGGTCAGGCGCTCCATCAGCGCCGCCACGTCTTCATGGCGGAACAGCTCCGGCAGGTACTCGCGAATCAGTTTCGACACGTGGGTCGCGATGGCGCTTGGCGCTTCCACCACCTGGTAGCCCAGGCCGAGCGCATGCGCCTTGTCCTTGGCTTCGATCCACGTCACCGGCATGCCATAGGCCGGCTCCACACCGGGAATGCCGTCAATCTGGCCGTACACATTCGGCGACGGAATCGCCATCAGGCGCTCGGCGAACACCTCGGCCACCGCAATGGTGGACCCGCCCAGCACCACGGCGTACTGGGAGGGCTTCAGGCCCAGGTCATCGCGCACATTGATCTGCGGCAGTACCATGCCCATCGCTTCCGACAGGCTTTGGCGCACCCCGCGCAAGCGCTTGGCCAGCACCTCGCCGTGCGCCTTGTCGATCATGCCCACCAGCTTGTAGCCCAGCGAAACCTGCAGCGGCTGCACCACGGGCAGCGACTGCCATTCCAGCTCCGGCACCTTTTCTTCGCGCAGCGCAGCCTCGATGGCGGCGATATTGTCGACTACCGGCGCGCCCTGGCGCTGGTACAGGCGCCAGCCCACGTAGGCCAGTACCGCCGCGAAGGTGAGGAAACTCAGTTTCGGCATGCCCGGCACCAGGCCGATGATCACCATCACGGCTGCGGCGCTGAACAGCACATTCGGCGATGCCAGCAACTGCTGGCCCACCTGGGCCTCGAAATCGGCGCCTTCGGTTTCGGACACGCGGGTGACGATGATCGCGGCCGCAGCCGACAGCAGCAGCGCCGGGATCTGGGCCACCAGGCCGTCGCCGATGGTCAGCAGCGCGTACTGCTTGAACGCATCGCCGAAGCTCATGTCCTGCATCACCGTACCGATGGCGACGCCGCCGACGATATTGATGATCAGGATCAGGATCGAGGCGATCGCATCGCCGCGCACGAACTTGGCGGCACCGTCCATGGCGCCGTAGAAGTCCGCTTCGGTCGACACTTCCTTGCGGCGCTGGATGGCCTTTTCCTGGTTGATCAGGCCTGCATTCAGGTCGGCGTCGATCGCCATCTGCTTGCCCGGCAAGGCATCCAGGGTGAAGCGCGCCGACACTTCGGAAATGCGCTCGGCGCCCTTGGTCACCACGGCGAAGTTGATGATCATCAGGATCACGAACACCACCATGCCGACCACGTAGTTGCCGCCGATGACCACCTGGCCGAACGCCTCGATCACCTTGCCGGCGGCATCCGTGCCCTGGTGGCCGTGCAGCAGCACCACGCGGGTCGAGGCCACGTTCAGCGTCAATCGCATCAGCGTGGTGGCCAGGATCACCGTCGGGAACACCGAGAAGTCCAGCGGGCGCTTGGCATTCACGCTGACCAGGATCACGATCAGCGCCAGCACGATGTTGAAGGTGAACAGGACGTCCAGCAGGATAGGCGGCAATGGCAGGATGATCATCGCCAGGATCGCCAGCAGGAAGACCGGCGTGGCGAGTTTGTGGCGTCCCGCTTCTGCGAACAAGCCCTTCAGGAAATTCATATGGTTGCTGCCTCACTCATGGAAGTTGGAACCGGTACCTGCCCCGCTTCCAGCGGATTTGGCTGCGACGGACGGCGCCCTTCACGGAACGCCTTCAGCTGCAGCACATAATGCAGGACCATGGAAACAGCCTGGTACAACTGCACGGGAATCTGCTGGTTGACCTGGCTGGTATTGTAGATTGCGCGCGCCAACGGCGGCAGCGCAAGCACTTCAACCCCGTGCTCCTGTGCCAGGCGCTTGATGTACAAGGCCATCTCGTCGACGCCTTTCGCCAGCACATATGGCGCCTCGGCGCGCTTCTCGTCGTATTTCAGCGCCACCGCATAGTGCTCCGGGTTGACGATCACCACGTCGGCACCCGGCACGATCTTGCGTGCGGAGCGTTCGGCCATGGCGCGCTGCAACTGGCGGATGCGCTGGCGTACTTCAGGGCGCCCTTCCTGCGATTTGTACTCTTCCTTCAGCTCCTGCTTGGACATCTTCTGCTGTTCGGCGAAGAAGTAAGCCTGGGCCGGCACGTCGATGATGGCGAAGATGATGAACACGGCCACCATCGCCATCACGCCATTCAGCATCTGGTTGGCGCCGAAAATCATGGCGTCATTCAACCCCAGTCCCTGCAAGCGCGTGTAGTCATTGACCGTGCTGGTGCCGATGTGCACCAGCACCCAGCCCAGCACCGCTGCCTTGCCGATCGAAACCAGCAGCTCGAAGCCATGCTTTTTCGAGAACAGGCGCCCCAGGTTGGTGACCGGGTTGAAACGTTCCAGCTTGGGCTCCAGGTTCTTGGTGCTCATCACCCAGCCGCCGGGCACCATGGCGCCCAGCACGATGAACAGCGGCACCACGAACAGCGGCACCAGCATCTTCACCAGCAGCAGCGCGCAACTGAGCCAGACGGTACTCATGACGTTGTCCAGCGCGCCCTCGCTCTCCAGCGGTGCGAACGCCTGGTGGAAGATCTCGCGGAAGTCCAGCAGATACGCCGGCAGCATGTACACGAACAATTTGAGCGACACCAGGATGCCGATGGCTGTCGCCAGGTCGCGCGAACGCACCACCTGGCCTTCCTGGCGGGACTTCTTCAGCTTCTGCGCTGAAGCCTTCTCTGACTTGTCGCCGCCGCTGTCGTCAGCCATGTGGCACCATCTGTTGCTGGATCATGTCGAGCACCCGGCTCGACATGCGGATGTAATGCTGCGGGATGAAGCGTACCACCTGGCCCAGCATCAGCAGGCCGAAAATGGTGATCACAGAAAAGCCCAAGGCAAACAGGTTCAGCGACGGCGCCACGCGGTTCAGGAAGCCGAAGCCAAGCTGCACCACCAGCGCGGAAAACACCACCGGTATCGCCAGCAGCATGGCGGCGGAAAAAATCCACGCCACGTTCCAGGCCACCGTCTGCAGCAACAGCGCCGGATAGCCGCCGCCCAGCGGCCAGGCCTTGAAGCTTTGCCCGATCACTCCCGCCAGCACCAGGTGGCCGTCGATCGAAAAGAAGATCACGATGGCCAGCATGGACAGCAGCGCCGACACCACGTCGGAGGAGGTGCCGTTCAGCGGATCATTCATCACCGCCATCGAAAAACCGACCTGGCTCGACACCAGGTAGCCCAGTACGCCAATCACCGACATCGAAAAATGAAAGGCCAGCCCGATCGTGCCGCCGATCACCGCCTGCTCCAGCGTCACCGCGATGCCTTGCACCGACACCGGATCGATGCCCTGCACCACCTGGCCCTGCGTCACCGGCAGCAGGATAATCGCCAGCACCAGCGATACCAGCAGCCGCACCGTGACCGGCACCATCATCTCGCCCAGCACCGGCGCCGCGCTCAGCATGGCCATGCAGCGCACGAAGGGCCACCAGATTGCCGTCAGCCACACCAGGAGGTTTGCCAGGACCTGTTCCATGGCCCGCTACCCGACCAGTGTTGCCGCGCGCTGGAAGATCGAGACGCAATAATCCATCAGGTAGCTGGACATCCAGCGCCCGGTCAGGACGATGGCAAGCAGGGTGACCAGCAGGCGCGGCAGGAAGCTCAGCGTCTGCTCATTGATTTGCGTCGCGGCCTGCACCAGCGCCACCAGCAAGCCCGCCACCAGCCCTGGCACCACCAGTACCATGACCATGATCATTACGATATGCAGGGCCTCGACAATCAGGTCGACGGCCACGTCGGGCGTCAGCATCTTCCCGTCCCCTAATAGGCCTGTATGCTCGTCACGAGCGTATTGACAGTCAATGTCCAGCCATCCACCAGCACGAACAGCAGCAACTTGAAAGGCAGTGAAATCACCAGCGGCGACAGCATCATCATACCCATTGCCATCAGCACCGACGATACCACCAGGTCGATGATCAGGAAGGGAATGAACAGCAGGCAACCGATCTGGAACGCCGTCTTCAGTTCCGACAGCACGAACGCGGCCAGCTTGACGGTGAAGCCATGGTCGGCCGGGTTGCTGATCGCATCCTCGCCCGCCAGGTGGGCGATCTGCTTGAGCGAAGCCTTGCTGGTCTGGGCCAGCATGAAGCGCGAGATCGGCTTCTCGGCAATCTTCAGCGCATCCTGCAGGCCGATCTTGTCCTGGTCATACGGCACGAAGGCATCGCGCCACACCGCGTCGCCGATCGGCTTCATGACCAGCAGGGTCAGGATCAGCGCCACGCCGGTGATGATCCGGTTGGGCAAGCCTTGCTGCAGGCCGAGCGCCTGGCGCAGCAGGGACAACACGATGACGAAGCGGGTAAAGCTGGTCATCATCATCACCATGATGGGCAGCAAGCCCAGCAGGGTCATGATGATCAGGATCTGCATCTTCACCGACAAGTCGGTCTTGGCGCCGGGCACCACCCCGGCCAGCAAGTCCTGTGCCCACGCCGGGGCGCAGGCACATAACAACACCATACCGGCCGCCAGGCCGGGCACCAGGCGGCGCGCGGTCATGGCGCCATCATGTCCAGATTCAAACCGTCCAGATCGATGACCTTCAGGCCGTAGTTTTCGCCGGCCACCACCACCTCGGCGCGGCCGATCGCGGTGCCGTTGACCTTGATGGTCAGCGGCTCGCCGGCCAGCATGTCGAGCTCCACCACGCTGTCCGGGCCGATCTGCATCAGGTCCTGCAGCGACAGGCGGGCCGACCCGACCTCCAGCGTCAGCGTCACGGGAATCTTGCGCATCATGGCAGGCAGGTCGCGCCGGCCGCCACGCGGCGCCGGCACGTCGCTCAAATCCTGCGCTACCTGGTCGATGATCATTTCTTCCGACATATCGTCCAGCATGGAGTCGTTGGAACCGTTCGGGTTATTCATCATGTTCATTCGATATCTTCAAAAGAGGTTAAGCAGAGTTTGCCCTTGTGCTCAGTTACCGCTGCTGTGAACAGGCGGGATTCTTCGAGCATAACGTCTGCCCTGTGCAGGCTGATTGGAATGACATCGCCCACACGCAGGTCGAACATGGCGCCCAGCGTGGTTTCCTTGGAAACCAGCCGGCCGCTCAGGCCCACCTGGAGCCGCGCCGCCAGCGGCTCTGGATGCTTGCTGCCCTTTTTACCGGCATCGCGCGCGGGCATCAGTCCGCCCAGCACGTTGCCCATCACTTGCTTGTCGAGTGCGAACCAGGCCTTGCCCTGCAGTTCGCCATCGCTCAGCGAAACGGTGATCACCCAGCTGCCTTTGCCGGGCTGGGCGCCGTTGCCGGCCTTGATGCTGTCTTCTTCGCCCAATGCGCGGCCGCCCGCAGGCTGGTTACTTTCAATCCGCGCTGCCAGGATGCTCACCAACTGTTGCCCGAGAACCACAGCCAAACGCTCCTCGGTAGCGGTAACGCGGACGGCCTGTTCGTCAACAGCAGCCTCGGCGCGGGTGGCGCGCCCATAACGATAATTCAATACGCTCAGAAGGATCTTACGCTCCAGCGCAAAACCCAGTTGCCCGGAAGGCGCCGCAAAACCCAGCCAGCGCTGGCGCGCTTCACTGCCGTCGAGGCGGCTGAAGGCAACCTCGTCCACCTGGAACGTGCCCCAGTAGCGGCGATGCACGTTCAGGCGCATGGCCTGGGCCAGGTCGTCGCGCAACTGCGCGGCAAACTCAGGCAGCCGGTGTACCGGCCGTCCCAGCAAGCAAGGGTCAAGTACTTCGTATCGCACAGTGCTTTGAGAGGTAGTCATGGTGGCCATCCGTCTGCTGCAATCCTATCGCAAAGTTATACGCTCAGGATGATCTTGGAAGCGTAGAATAACTCAATTCCCTCAATATTGCCATGAATCAAGTACCTCATTGGTCAAAAAGACTTTACATAAAAGTTTCCGAAGAGTAAGCTTCATTAGTGCAAGGCAATAGCAGTTGGTTGCAAAAACTATCCTTAGTGCATGATTTATAAGAAGTTTTGCAATTTGCAAGCGCTTGTTACGCTCCCGGAATCGGGTTACACTGCATGTTCCCGTACGGCACCATTTAACAATTAGTCTAGATTGTTAGTTAGTAACTTGAAGTTAATCTTGTTGCTGTATTGGTAACGTACGCGCGCCCTGACGCAACCAACCTGAGGTGTTCTATGGCAAATGAATTCGCTGGCCTGATCAAGGCCGACCTGGCATCCCTGAACAACGCGGCCGCCGAGCTCACGCAGCACGCCAACCTCATTGCACCGGCCGCCCAGTTCCATGCGCAACCAGCCGGCGCCACCTTCTCGTTCGCCCAAACGATGCAAGACGCGATTGCCGGCGTCAATGCGCAAGACCTTGATGCCGGTCAAAAAATGGCCGATGTCGACGCCGGCCGCAGCGACAACCTGGTCGGCGCCATGCTGGCCAGCCAGGAAGCCAGCCTGTCGTTCCAGATGCTGATGCAGGTCCGCAACAAGGTAATGGGTGCGGTCGATGAATTGATCAAGCTTCCGCTGTAAGCTGTTATTTCCGCCTCCCCTCTCGAAAGACCTGACGTGATTGCTAACCTCAAGTCCGCGCTCGGACGCTGGCGGGGCGCCGCGGCTCCCGCAGTGCCGCCGGCTGTCCTGAAGAACCTGTATCCCCTGCTGCTGCTGGCGGTCGGCGTGACGGCGCTGGTGCTGATGTTCCTGTGGAAGGACCAGAGCGGCTACAAGCCGGTCTTCGGCCAGCGCGAGAAGGTCGCCACCGCCGACATGATGACCGTGCTCGACGCGGAGAAAATTTCCTACCGCATCCATCCGGAAACCGGCCAGGTGCTGGTGCCGGAAGGCAAGCTGGGCCAGGTGCGCATGCTGCTGGCCGCCAAAGGCGTGACCGCGCAATTGCCGGCCGGGCTGGAACTGATGGACAAGAGCGATCCGCTCGGCGTGTCGCAATTCGTGCAGGACGTGCGCTTCCGGCGCGGCCTGGAAGGCGAACTGGCCAACTCGATCATGACCCTCGACGCGATCGCACATGCGCGCGTGCACCTGTCGATCGCCAAGTCGACTTCCTTCGTCGCGAGCGACGGCGAAAAATCGTCGGCATCCGTAGTTATCGCTACCAAGCCGGGCCGCGCCCTGGCGCCGGAACACATTGCCGCCATTGTCAACATGGTGGCGGGCAGCGTTGCCTCGCTGAGCCCGGCGCGCGTGAGCCTGGTGGACCAGGCCGGCAACCTGCTGTCTTCCCACGTCGACCTGAGCGAAGCCTTCGATGCTTCCACCTCGAGCAACGAAAGCGCCAAGCGCCAACAGGACGAAATCCGCGCCAACATCAAGGGCCTGCTGGGCCCGATCGTCGGCGACAGCAATTTCCGCGTCAGCGTGACCGCCGATGTCGACAACGACAAGGTCGAGGAAACCGTTGAAAAATATGGCGCCGAGCCCAAGGTCACCAGCGAAGCCATGCGCGAAGAGCAGGATCGCAACCGCATCGCCATGGGCGTGCCGGGTACCCTGTCCAACCGGCCGCCGCAACAGCAGGCGGCCGACGCGGCCGCGCAAGGCGGCGCCGCCGCGCCGGGCCAGGCGCCGGACGGCACCGCCCGCAAGAACGCCACCACGCGCCAGTACGCTTACGACCGCAGCATCACCCAGACCAAGCGCGCCCGCGGCCGCCTGGTGCGCCAGAACGTGGCGGTGGTGCTGGCGCAGGCGGCGGCGCCGTTCCCCAAGACGGGCTGGACCGCAGCGGAAATCGCCAACATCGACAAGGTGCTGCGCAGTGGCCTGGGCATCCATGAAGAACGCGGCGACAAGCTGGTGGTCAGCGCCATGAACTTCCCGGCCAAGGCGGCCGAAGTGCCGTGGTGGCAGGAACGCGATACGGTGGTCGACTCGGCCAACTGGCTCGGCTATGCGGTGGCGCTGTTGCTGGCTTACCTGCTGTTGGCCCGTCCACTGCTGCGCCTGCTGACCGCCCGCTTCGCGCCCGCCAAGCCGGCGCCGGCCGCCAAGCCGGCCCTGGCCGGCGCAGCCCGCCAGGCCGAGGCCGCGCCGATGCCGGGCAGCGGCAGCGCTGTCCCGGGCGCCGCCGCTGCGGCAGCTGCACTAGGCTCTCCGGAAGCACAGGAAGGCGGCGCCAAGCCGGGCGCCCTGGAAGGCAGCCAGATGCCGGTGGTGCCGCTGCTGGAGAACTACGATCTGCCGCCGGCCGGTTCGCCGGTCGACGTGATGGTGGACCACCTCAAGGTGCTGGCCGAGAAAGAGCCGGAACGCGTAGCCGAAGTCGTCAAACAATGGATGCAGAAAAATGGCCGACATCAACAATAACCTGGACCACGAGCCGGAACAGGGCCTGAGCCCGGTCGAGCAGGCTGCCATCGTGCTGCTGTCGATCGGCGAAGAGCCGGCCGCCGCCGTGCTGCGCTGCCTGTCGCGCGAAGAGTTGCTGGAAGTGACCCAGGTCATGTCGCGCATGAGCGGCATCAAGGTGGAAGAAGTGAAGACTGCCATGCAGACTTTCTTCGACGACTACCGCCAGCAATCGGGGGTGCATGGCGCCTCGCGCTCCTTCCTCAAGCGCTCGCTTGACCTGGCGCTGGGCGGCGATATCGCGAACACCGTGCTGAACAACATCTACGGCGATGAGCTGCGCCCCAAGATGGCGCGCCTGCAGTGGGCCTCGCCGAAGTGGCTGGCCGACTATATCGCCAACGAACACGTGCAGATGCAGGCGGTGTTCCTGGCCTTCCTGCCGCCGGCGCTGGCCGGCCAGATCCTCGATGCGCTGCCGCTGGAAGGGCGCGACCTGGTGCTGCTGAACATGGCGCGCCTGGACGAGATCGACCGCGACCTGCTGCTGGAACTGGACGAGCTGGTGAACCGTTGCCTGTCCTCGTTCGACTCGCAGTCGACCAGCGTGGAAGGGGTGCGCCAGGTGGCCGAGATCCTGAACCGCCTGCCGGGCAACCGGGCCCAGATCGTCGAGCTGCTGCGCGCCCACGATCCGGAAATGGTGGAACAGATCGAGATGCAGATGTACGACTTCCTGATCCTGTCGACCCAGACCGAAGTCACCCTCACCCGCATCATCGAGGAAGTGCCGCTCGAGCAGTGGGCCATCGCGCTCAAGGGCGCCGAGCAGGCCATCCGCGATGCGGTGCTGAAGACCATGCCGAAGCGCCAGGCGCAAGCGTTCGAAGACATGATGCGGCGCGCCGGCCCGGTGCCGATGTCGCGCATCGAAGCGACGCGCCAGGAAATCATGGCCACCGTGAAAGCGCTGGCCGATGCCGGCGAAGTCGAAGTGCAGCTGTTCGCCGAAACGGTGGTCGAGTGATGAAACAGTTCCGCCCGTTCCGCTTTCCGCCCTTGCAGCAATACGTGCACACGCATGGCGCCAATGGCCAGCGCGTCGGCGGGCCAGGCCACCTGGCCGATGCCGCGCAATGGCAGGCCTCGGTCAGCGAAGGCTTCGAGCAGGGCCAGCGCGACGGCTACGAGATCGGCTTGCAGCGCGGCCAGGAAGACGGCTTTGAAGCGGGCCGCCAGCAAGGCGTGGAGCTGGGCCGTGAAGAAGGCCGCCAGGAAACCCTGGTCGGCTTCGACCACCTGGCGCGTCCGGTCGACGGCATGCTGAAATCGCTGAAGAAGCTGCGCGCCGACTACCGCGCCGCGCAGCGCAAGGAAGTGGTGGACCTGGTGGCGAAAGTGGCGCGCAATGTGATCCGCGCCGAGCTCGCCCTGCAGCCGGTGCAGATCATGGCCCTGGTCGACGAAACCCTGGCGTCGATGCCGCCCACCCGCGACGAGATCGATGTCTACCTGAATCCGGAAGAAGTGAAGCGCATCATGGAAGTCGATCCGAAGCGCGCCAAGCGCTGGAACCTGATCGGCGATGCCCGCCTCGACCTGGGCGAATGCCGCATCCGCGCCGGCGACAGCGAAGTCGACGCCGGCTGCCACCAGCGTCTTGCCGCTGTCATGGAACAGGTCGATAATCAGTTGCAGGCCGCCGATGGCGGAGACGATGCCGAGAGTGAAGAATGATTGCAGACGCACTGCGCAAACTGGAACTCGATGAGGTACCGCTGGCCACCCCGACCGGGCGCCTGGTGGGGGCCTCCGGCCTGCTGCTGGAGGCGACGGGTTGCAAGCTGCATACCGGCCAGCGTTGCCAGATCGAGACAGTCGACGGCGAATGGCTGGACGCGCAAGTGGTGGGCTTCCGCGAAAAGCTGACCTTCCTGATGCCGTTCAAGAAGGCGGCCGGCCTGACCACCGGCGCGCGCGTGCTGCCGTCGGCGGAAAAAACCAATTTGCAGATTGGCGACAGCTGGCTGGGGCGCATGGTGAACGGTATCGGCGAACCGATCGATGAGCTCGGCAAGCTGGGCGGCGACTACCCGCTCGACGCCCAGCCGCCGCGCATCAACCCGCTCAGGAAGCAACCGGTGGTCGACGCGCTCGACGTCGGCGTGCGCGCCATCAACAGCATGCTGACACTGGGCAAGGGCCAGCGCGTCGGCCTGATGGCCGGCTCCGGCGTCGGCAAGTCCGTGCTGCTGGGCCTGATCACGCGCCAGACCGTGGCCGACGTGGTGGTGGTGGGCCTGATCGGCGAACGCTCGCGCGAAGTGCGCGAGTTCATCGAAATGTCGCTCGGCCCGGAAGGCTTGAAGAAGGCGGTGCTGGTGATCGCGCCGGCCGACGAGTCGCCGCTGATGCGCATCATGGCGACCGAACTGTGCCACTCGATCGCGGCCCATTACCGCGACCAGGGCAAGAACGTGCTGCTGCTGGTCGATTCGCTGACGCGCTACGCGATGGCGCTGCGCGAAGTGGCGCTGGCACTGGGCGAGCCGCCTGCCACCAAGGGCTATCCGCCGTCGGTGTTTTCCGCCCTGCCCCAGCTGGTCGAATCGGCCGGCAACGGCGAAAACCCGTACGGCAGCATGAGCGCGATCTACACCGTGCTGGCCGAAGGCGACGACCAGCAAGACCCGGTGGTCGACACCGCGCGCGCCATCCTGGACGGCCACATCGTGCTGACGCGCGAGCTGGCCGAGCGCGGCCATTACCCGGCGATCAATATTGCCGCTTCGATCAGCCGCTGCATGAACCACGTGATCACGCGCGAGCACATGCTGGCGTCGCGCGCCTTGAAAGCGTCGATGGCACGCCACGAACGGGTGCGCGACCTGATCCCGCTGGGCGCCTACGTGCCCGGCGCCGACCCGGTCACCGACAAGGCGGTGAACCTGCATCCGCATATCGAAGAATTCCTGTGCCAGGGGACCAAGGAACCGGCCCCCTATGCCAACTGCGTGGACCAACTTGAAAGGTTGATGGCATGACCTCTACCACCATCCGCAGCCTGTCGACCCTGGTCGACATGCGCAGCAATGAAGTCGACAAACTGCAAACGGAAATGGCCGCCAAGGAAAGCGTGCGCGAGCGCTACAAGAAGACCCTCGACAAGTTGACCAACTTGTACGAAAGCAGCGGCGCCTCCGGCCGGCTGCCGATGGCGCTGGCCCTCAACTGCGGCGACTACAAGCAGGGCGTGATGGCCATGGCCGACAGCCAGCGCCTCAACCTGCACATGCATGAAGCCGACATGGCCGTCTCGCAGCGCGCCCTGACCGCCGCCTACGTCAAGCGCGAAGTGCTGGGCCAGGTGCTCGAGCGGCACCAGGACGCGGCCGTCACGGCGCAGCGCGCGCAAGAGCGCAAGCGGCATGACGAACTGGCAACCCAACTGTGGTTCCGCGGGCATAAATGAAAGGCTGAACCGAATATTTCATGAAGTCATCACTTTGGTCGCCTCTTACCTTGGTACACTTCATTTAATTTCTTCGGAGCACGAGAAATGGCAACTTCTGTCCCCACCTACGATCCCAAGACCACGGCCACCCAACTGGCGCAGATGTATATCCAGGGCCGCCAGTCGATGCTGGACAGCCAGTCCGCCAGCGCGACGGCGGTCGGCAAGGCGCTGACCAAGCTCAGCTCGGCCTTGAGTACCTTCCGCAGCGCCTTGTCGAGCACTACCGCGTCCGGCTCGGTGGTGGCCAACAAGGCCAGCTTCAGCTCCGATGTCGGCACCGCCACCGCGACCGCCTCGGCGACTGCCGGCAATTACCAGTTCTACGTCGAACAACTGGCCACCGTGGGCCAGGTCTCGTACAGCGGCATGAGCAATTCCGGCGTGACCGGCGCTGCCGCCGGGACCCTGGCCGTCAAGCTGGCCGACGGCAGCAGCTTTACCGTCAGCCTGGCCAACGGCGACAAGGACCTGAACAATGTGCTGAGCGCGAAAGAAATTGCCGCTGCCATCAATATGGAAGCGACCAACAACTCGCGCGTCACCGCCTCGACCCTGACCGTCAACGGCCAGACCCGCCTGGTGCTGACCTCCAACCTGACCGGCCAGGCCAATGGCGTGGCCGGCATCGACACCACCAACCTGGGCGACCCGGCCCTGCAAGCGCAACTGGCCGATGCCAACCGCGTGCTGCAGGACGGCACCGATGCCGTGGTCTGGGTCGGCGCCCCGGGGGGCGATCCTAGCAACAAGATCACGCAAGCCTCGAACACCTTCAACGTGGTCGATGGCGTGGCGATGACCTTCACCAAGGCGCAGACCGGCGGCGTGCCGGTGACGCTGAATGTCGCCCGCGACAGCAGCGCCACCGCCACCAATGTGCAGAACTTCGTCGACCAGTGGAACAAGATGCTGGCCTCGATCGGCGAGTTGACGGCAGCCGGTGACCCGACCAAGGGCGCGGCCAGCGGCATCTACGCCTCCGACGCCGGGCTCGCTTCGCTGAAGTCGCGCATGCAGTCGCTGCTGCGCACCGCGGTCGGCGGCGTCAGCCTGGTCAACTATGGCGTCACTGCCCAGCGCGACGGCACCCTGGCGCTGGACAAGACCCGCCTGGACAAGGCCCTGGCCACCAACCCGACCGGTCTCGACGCGATCCTGGGCAAGACCGGCCCCGCGCCGACCGGCGTGCTGGGCAACCTCGATACCCTGGTCAACAGCTGGACCAAGGCCGGTACCGGCCAGCTGGCCACGCGCAAGGATGCCAACGCCAAACTGCAGTCCCAGCTGGTGGCCCGCCAGGCCGTGCTGGAAAACCAATACGACAACGCATACAAGCGCTACCTGACCCAGTTCACCCAACTGCAATCCCTGCAGTCCCAGATGAGCGGAACCAGCAGCATGTTTGATGCGATGTTCAGCAAATCCGATTCCTGAAAGTCTTAAACAATGGATCACGACGCCTACGGCAGCTATCACGCCACCAACCTGGAAGCACAGACGGCCCGCGCCACGCCGATCGAGCTGGTGCTGGTGCTGACCGACGGCCTGCTGGAAGAGCTGGCCCGTGCGCGCGGCCATATCGTCGGCAAGCGCTACGAACAAAAGGCGCTCAGCCTCGACAAGTGCACGGAAATCATCAACGGCCTCGCCAGCTCGCTCGATTTCGAGCAAGGCGGCGAGGTGGTGGCCAACCTGGGCCGCCTGTACGATTATTGCGCCGCCCGCCTGTACCGTGCCGGCGTGGACATGGACCCTGCTGTCATCGACGAGGTGGTGGGCCTGCTGACCACGATCCGCGCCGGCTGGCAGGGAGTGCACGACAAGCATGGATAGGCACAAGACGCTGCTGCAGCTTGCGCAGCAGCTGAGCGCCGCCACTGCCGCCAGCGACTGGGCGGCGCTGGCGGCGATCAATACTTTGCTGTGCGCCAGCCTGCCGGCGCTGGCGGCGCAGGGTGAATGGACGCCGGCCGAGCGCGCAGCGCTGGCGGCGTTGCGCGATGTGCACGTCGCGGCCGTGGCCAAGGTTGATAGCGCCACCGTCGAGACCGGCCAGCACCTGAACGATATGACCCACAACAGAGAGGGCTGGCTTGCCTATGCCCTCGACAGCGATAACGCTGCTACCGGAACCTGAGCATGATCAAGCTGCCTGCGGCGCCTGCCGCCACCGTCCCCCCAGCCACCGGCGCCAGCGGCCTGCCGCCGCCAGCGGCCAATGGCACTGCCGCCAGCGATGCCGCGCCTGCCGGCGCAGCGACTGATAGCGCTGCACCGGCCAATGCCGTGGCCGGCGCGCTGCACGATGTTGCCGTGGCCCTCGCACCGGCGCCATTCGGCGCCTTGCTGGACGCCATGGCCGGCGATCTTGCCGAAGACGAGTCCGCACCAGCCGGCGTAGCGGACGACCAGGCGGCTGCCGCACAGGCGGTGGCCACCATGCTGCCCGCCATGGGCAACCTGCCGCTGCCCGGCGGCGCGCCGGGCGCCACCCCGGACAGCGTAGCAGCCGTTGCCGCCGCCCTGACCGCCGCCCCAGCCATCAAGCCGGCGGCCAACGATAGCGCCCTGCTGCTGCGCCAACAGGCCCAGGCCAGCGCCCTGGCCGCGCGCGGCGCCGGCGCCGGTGCCGGTGCACAACGCGAAGTGGGCAAGGCGCCCGAGGCATCCCTGCTCGACACCCGCGCCGCCATGCTGGCCGCGGCAGCCCGTCCCGTCGTCAGCCCTGTGCTGAGCCCCGTCGTCACTCCTGCGCTGCCGGCCGGCACCCCGGCAGCGGCCACCCGCACTGCTGCCGGCGAAGCGCTGGCGGCCGCGCTGAACGCCCTGCAAGGCCGGGCCGCCGACAGCACCGCCGCGCCGATCGCGGCCAAGGACAGCGCCAGCATGCTGGCCGACAGCCAGCGCCAGCCAAGCGATGCCGGCGCCCTGCCCGGCTTCCGTAGCGTGCTGGCCAATGCGTCCACGGCCCAGCCGGGAGATGCAGTGCAACTGAGCGGCAGCGCGGAGCAATGGCATCAGCCGCTGCGCGCTGCCCTCGGCGACCGCCTGCAACTGCAACTGGCGCGCAACGACGAACGCGCCGTGATCCGCCTGGAACCACCCAATCTGGGCAGCGTGGAAATTTCGGTGCGCCACAGCGGCGGCGCCCTGCAAGTGAACATCGCGGCCAGCCACAGCGAAGTGCTGCGCCAGCTCAACACCATTGGCGAGGCCGTGCGCCAGGACCTGTCGCAACGCCAGTTCGGCGACGTGGCGGTCACGGTGTCCGCCAGCACTGCGCGCAACCTGGCCGATGGCGGCCAGCAACAGCGCCAACAGGAAGCACAGCAACAACGCGAGCAACAGCGCCAGCCAGGCCGTGCCCTGGAAGACGGTGATGCCGTCACCACCACTTTTGCCATGTTGGGCGAACGGGAGTAAGCATTAGATGAACAAGAAACTGGTCTTGATCGCAGCCGTCGTGCTGCTGGTAGGCGCTGGCGCCGCCGGTGGCGCCGTCTGGTTTATGAAAGGCAAGAGCGCCGAGCCAGCCAAGGCGGCGGCCGAAGAGAAAAAGCCGGGCGAGCCGCTGAAGTACCTGACCATCGAGAAAGTCATTGTCATGCTGCGCCGCCAGCCGGGCGATACCGTGCCGCACTATATGTCGGCCGACCTCGTCATCTCCACCACGGCCAAGCAGGAAAAGGAAGCCAAGGAAGCCCTGCCGCTGCTGCGCAGCGTTGCCGTGCGCGCCCTGTCGGCGCTGCCGATGGAAAAAGCTTCCATGATGACCATTGACCAGTTTGTCGAGGAATTGAACAAGGCTTACGATGAAGCCTATGCCAAGGAGGCGCGCGAACGCCCCTTCGAGCAGGTGATGATCGGCAAGTTGATCCTGGAGTAAGGGCCATGGGCTTGGTGGACACGGTTGCAGAGCCATATGCCGAGAGCTACGGCGCGCTCAGCGTAGCCGACGAGCAGAAGCACCTGCTCGCCTATGCGCCGCTGGTCAAGCGCATCGTGCGCCAGCTCAATTCGCAGGTGCAAGGCGCGATCGACCGCGACGATATGGAGCAGATCGGCCTGATGGGCCTGCTTGAAGCCTTGCGCCGCTACGGCGAGCCGGACACCGGCTTCGGCAGCTACGCCTCGCTGCGCATCCGCGGCGCCATCCTGGACGAATTGCGCCGGCAGGACTGGCGTCCGCGCGCAGTGCGCCAGCAAAGCCACAAGATGCGCGATGCGGTGCGCGAACTGACGCGCAAGCTGGGCCGCGAACCGGGCGAACAGGACATCATGAGCGCACTCGGCCTCGACGCCGACAGCTACCAGGCCTACCTGCTGGACGAAAATGCGGAAACCATCGCCAGCTTCGACGAGATCCTGCAAGACACGCTGGCCGACACCGGCAGCGTGGCCGGCCCGGAAGAGCAATTGATGATACGCCGCAGCCTGGAGCAAGCGCTGACCGGCCTCGATGAGCGCGAGCAGCGCGTGATCCAGATGTATTACGAATTCGAGCTCAGCTACAAAGAAATCGCCGCCGTGCTGGACCTGACCGACGCCCGCGTCTGCCAGTTGAACAAGCAGGCCCTGAACAAGATGAAAGCGGTGCTGGCGGCCTGAGCCGCCGCCCACCTCCAAGACCTATCGAAAGGCATAAACCATGCAGCAACTATTCGGCATCATGATCGTGTTTGGCTCGGTGTTTGGCGGCTACGCCATGATGGGCGGCCACTTCACCGCGATCTGGCAGCCGCTGGAACTGCTGGTGATTGCCGGCGCCGGCATTGGCGCCTTCGTGATCGGCAACCCGCGCCACGTGCTGGCCGAGACCATGACCCAGTGCAAGCACCTGATGTCGCGCAAGAAGTACGACTCGGAATTCCAGCGCCAGTTGCTGCTGCTGATGTATGAACTGCTGCAGCTGGCCGCCGGCGGTCTGAAGGCGTTGGACGCCCACGTCGAAGCGCCGCGCGAATCGCCGCTGTTCCAGCGCTACCCGCTGATCCTGGATGAACCGAAGTTGCTGGCCTTCATCGTCGATAACTTCCGCCTGATGGCGATGGGCAAGATCAACGCCCACGAACTGGAAGGCGTGCTGGAACAGGAACTGGAAGCCATCCATGAAGAACTGACGCAGCCGGCCAAATCGCTGGGCAAGATCGGCGAAGCGATGCCGGGCTTCGGTATCCTGGCCGCGGTGCTGGGCATCGTGATCACCATGGGCACCGTGGGCGAAGGCGCCACGTCGGCCGAGATCGCCGAGCACGTCGGCGCGGCCATGGTCGGCACCTTCATCGGTATCTTCTTCTGCTACGGCGTGCTGGACCCGATCTCCAATATGCTCAAGCAACTGGTGAGCCAGGAAGCGTCCACCATGGAGTGCGTGAAAGTGGTGCTGGTGACCCACGTCGCCGGCAAGCCGCCGCTGCTGGCGATCGACGCCGGCCGCCGCCTGGTGCAGTTGAATATCAAGCCAAGCTTCGCCCAGCTCGAAGGCTGGATCAATGCGATGGAAGGCGGCGACGAGCCTGAATCGACTTCACGCCGGGGAGGTGGCCGTGCTAAAGCCGCATGACAAGCACCATGAGCAAACCATCGTCAAGCGTGGCGGTGGCAAGCACAAGCACGATGAACATGGCGGCGCCTGGAAAGTCGCGTTTGCCGACTTCTGCCTGGCCCTGATGTGCCTGTTCCTGGTGCTGTGGCTGATGGCCGTGCGCAACCAGGAATCGCTGGAACACGTGCTGACCCAGGCCGACGGCAGCAAGACCGACGTCGGCAAGGGCGTGATGCCGGAACAGGTGGGCGGCCCGCGCGGCAGCCTGATCGAGCGCTTCCCGATGCCGCGCACCGGCAATACCGATGTGGACGGCAACGCCACCCAGGGCTTCAACAAGAGCCCCACCAATACCGCTGAAAACCGGGTGCGCTACGAGTCGCCGGAAGACCTCAAGCTGTTGTCGAAGACGCTGGCCAGGATGAGCGAGGAAACCGGCCTGGCCGCCAACCTCGAGTCGGTGGTCACGCCGTATGGCTTGCGCGTGATGTTGCACGATACCGACAGCCAGGGCATGTTCGTGCGCGGCTCGGCGGTACCGACCGACAAGTTCGCGCGCCTGCTGCAGAGCATGGGGCCGCTGTTCGCCAAGATGGAAAACCAGATGCTGATCGTCGGCCATACCGACTCGTCGCAATACGCCGATACCAGCTACCAGGCCTTCTCCAACTGGAACCTGTCCAGCAACCGCGCCATGGCCGCCCGTTCGCAACTGCTGGCCGGCACCATGCCGCAGGACAGCGTGTTGCAGGTGGTGGGCATGGCGGACCGTGCGCCGCTCGATGCCAAACGGGCCGATGCTGGCGTCAACCGCCGGATTGAATTGCTGATCCTGACCAACACGCAGGCGAAAGCCATCGCCGAGATGTTTGGCATGCCAAGCAGCAAGACTGCTATCATCCGGGAATCGGATTTGCCCGCGCCCGGCCTGTTGCAGCAATTGCGACAACAACTGCTGCCCGGCAAGGGGAAGAGCAATGGCAATTAACGTTAAGTCAAGAGGCAACCGTATGCGGATTTCCGGTTCCACCCCAGGCACCCCGGTGCAAACCGTGGCCGACAGCGCGCCGGCCGAAACGGCGCGCCCGGCCGCCGCCCCGGCCGCCCAGCGCGAGCTGGAATCGGCCGTGTTGCAACCCGCCATGAAAGCCATGCAGGCAATGGGCGACATCGACCACGAGCGCGTGGCCCAGTTGCGCGATGCCCTGGCCAAGGGCGAGCTGCCGTTCGACGCCGGCAAGCTGGCCGGCCTGATCCAGAAGTTCCACCGGGGCGAGCAGTGAGTCAGCTGTCACGCCAGGACGCCATGAAGATGCTGCTCGACGGCATCAAGGCGGACTTGCAAAGTTACCAGCAGATGCTGGACCTGATTGCCCGGCAGTTCGAGGCGGCGATTCGCCACCAGAGCGAACAGCTGGGCGAAATCGCTAAAGAAATCGGCGCTTTGGTCGATGTGCTGGAAGCGCGCCGCGCCCAGCGTGTCGACCTGGCGACCCGCCTGGTCGGTCCCCAGCCTTCCATGGACCAAGTGTTCACCCTGCTCAAGCCCGACGCGCGTGCGCGCCTCGAAGCGGACTGGGCGCAGCTGGAAGGCATGGTGCAGACGGCGCGCGAAATGGGCCGCCGCAATGCTGAGCTGCTGGCGGAGCAATACACCATCATGCAGCGCGTGCTGCATGGCGACGATCAAACCTATGAGCCGGTCTGAATTCACGCCCTTGCGGGCCTTTACGGCAGCCACAGCGCCTACCCGGGCCACTGCGGCCACCGTGAGCAATATGAGCGCCACGCGCCCTGCGCTGCCGGCCGCCTTCAGCCCAGCCCTGGCCGCCAATGCGGGCATGGCCGCGGCTAGCGCGGGCAGCGCGACTTTCCGCCAGGTGCATGCCGACGTGGCGCGCTACATCGCCACGGCCGACACCCCCGCTGCCGCCGCGTCCGGCGCCGGCAGCGCGCTGACGGCCGACGGCGCCGCCTTGCGCGCCCGCCTGGCCGCACGTGCCGTGGGCGGCAGCGCTGCAACAGCCGAAGGCAGCGTCCCCAACGATGCCCAGCAAGCCTTCCTGCAAGCGATCCGGCCCCATGCGGAAGCTGCCGCGGCCCGCCTTGGCGTGGCGCCGGAACTGGTGGCCGCCCATGCGGCCCTCGAGTCAGGCTGGGGCCGTCATGCCCCGGGCAACAATATGTTCGGCATCAAGGCCGGCGACAACTGGCAAGGCGCGGTGCAGGCGCTGGCCACGATGGAAGTGGAAGACGGCGTGGCGCAGACCCGCAACGAGCGTTTCCGCGGCTATGGCGAAATGGCGGCTTCGTTCGAAGACTACGCCGGCCTGCTGCTCGACAACCCGCGCTACCGGCGCGCCCTGAACACCGGCAGCGACGCGCAAGCCTTCGCGCACGCGCTGCAGGCCGGCGGCTATGCCACCGATCCGGCCTACGCCGACAAGCTCGGCCGCGTCGCGGCCAGCATCAAGGCAAGTCAGCAGGCTCAACCGTCCCCGCATCGATAACGCGCGCCCGGATCTGGGTGCCGCTGCTGTTCCTGACCCGGATGATGGCGCCGCGCGTGCCATTGTCCAGCGCTTCCCCCGCCATCGACACCTCGATCTGTTCGCGCCTGGCGACAATGCGCACCTGCTCGCCGCGCTTGACCAGTTGTGGCGCTGCCAACATATTCGGCCGTATCACTTCGCCGGCGCGGATACTGCGCCTTGCCGCCATTCCCTCCAGCTCGCCCAGGTCGGAAAAAGCATCGGGAATCAAGGTGATATCGTGGCGCACCCGCAACAAATCTAAAGGCGACAGAATTTTTCCGGAAATTAAATCGCTGGCCGCAACTGCAACGTTTGCCGACACCTTGCCCTTGGCAATGAACTCATAACGCCAACCTTGCAAGCTTGGGCAAATCACCACGAAGCGCATGCGCGCAAGGCCGCGCCGGTCCAGGCTCTCCACCCGCGTTTCAGAGGGACAGTCCGGAATCGTGCGATTCGTCCTTACTACTTCGACATCGAACTGCGGCGCCAGCCAGCGTTGACTTTCTGCATTGTTTTTCAGTTGATTTTCTGCAGCTAGTTTCACTTTGCTTAGCAATTCCTCCATTGTTGAAGCAGTTGCAACATGGCAATTTAAAATTCCTATGAGCAATAATCCAGCGAAAACCTGTACAATAGGATTGTTGGACATGGGCAATACCTTTAGTATGTAAATTCGCTGGGACATTACCAGAGGAGAGTAACAATGGCCATAAATTTCAAGGACGCGGTAGGTTTGCATGCGGATGCATTGCAGCTGCGTGCGGAACGCACCCGCATCCTGGCATCCAATATCGCCAACGAGAATACGCCGGGCTACTCGGCCCAGGATATCGACTTCAAGGAATCGCTGGCGCGCGTCGAAGCGGAGCTGTCCGGTGCGCCCATCCTCGAGGGCGACGGCGAAACCAAGTTCCGTGTGCCCTACCACCCCAGCGGCGATGGCAACACCGTCGAAATTGGCGTGGAGCAAGCCGCCTTCTCGCAAAATGCAACTGACTTCGCAACCAGTTTGACCTTCATCAACATGAAATTGCGTGGCATCGCCAAGGCCATTAATGGTCAGTAGCGGTCAGTAACGGTCAATAGCGGTCAATAAGGGGACCTCCCATGAGCTTTAAAGACATTGCGCAAATTGCCGGCTCGGCGATGGCGGCGCAGACAGTGCGCCTGAATACCGTCGCCTCCAACCTGGCCAATGCCGACTCGGTGGCCGGCAGCGAGGCCGAGACCTACCGCGCCCGCAAGCCGGTGTTCGCCACCGTGATGGACGACAACCTCGATGCCGCGGCCGGCGGCCGGGTGCAGGTGCTGGACGTGGTCGAATCGGCCGAGCCGCTGCGCAAGGTGTACGAGCCGGGCAACCCGCTGGCCAACGCCGACGGCATGGTGTTCTACCCGAACGTCAACCAGGTGGCCGAGATGACCGACATGATGTCGGCGTCGCGCGCTTTTGAAACCAATGTGGAAGTGCTGGGCCGCATCCGCGGCATGCAGGCTTCCCTGCTCAAACTCGGTGAATCCTGATGGAAACTAACCTGTTCACTAACGCCGCTGCGCAAAACGGCAACCCGGCCGGCGTGGCACTGAACGGCGCCTCCAACGAGGGCCGCGACATGTTCACCAAGCTGCTGGTGGCCCAGATCCAGAACCAGGACCCGCTGTCGCCGCAAGACCCGGCCCAGTTCGTCCAGCAGCTGACCCAGCTGTCACAAACCGAAGCGCTGCAAAACCTGGCCAACCTGACCACTGCCAACGCCTCCGTGCTGCAATCGATGCAGGTGCTGGCGATGGGTGCCCAGGTCGGTTCCGACGTGATGGTGCAGTCCAGCCAGGTGACCCTCGACGGCCACAAGGTGACGGGCGAAGCCACCCTGGCCAGCAACTCGACCAAGACCAGCCTGGTGCTGACCGGCAGCAACGGCCAGCAATATGAGGTGGTGATGGGCACCCTGCCGGCGGGCACCCACCAGTTCAGCATCGACCCGGCCGCACTGGGCCTGCCGGCCGGCACGTATTCGATGCGCATTGCCAGCGAAAGCAATCCGGCCGCGCCGGTGGCCGTGCTGGGCCGCCTCGACAGTGTTCAGGTCGGCGCCGCCGGTAGCGTTACCGTCAAGATCAATACCGTGGGCGAAGTGTCGCCATCGGCCATTACCGCATTCCGGGGCAAAACCCCGACTACCGCTATTTAACGAAAGGTCCTCGCCATGAGTTTCGATATCGCTTTGTCCGGCATCCAGGCCATCAATGAGCAACTGGGTACGATTTCCAACAATATCGCCAACGCCGGGACCTACGGCTTCAAGTCCAGCCGCGCCAACTTCGCGTCGCTGCACGCCGGCGCGCAGCCGACCGGCGTGCACATCGGTTCGACCACCCAGTCGATCGGCCTGAACGGCGGCATCCAGGCCACCAACCGCGGCCTGGACGCCCTGATCAATGGCCGCGGCTTCTTCGTGGCCAAGGATTCCACCGGCCAGACCAACTACACCCGCGTCGGCATCTTCACCAAGGACGCTTCCGATTTCCTGGTCAACAGCGCCGGCGGCAAGGTGCAGGGCTTCCAGCTGACCCCGCCAAGCCTGATCGCCGGCCCGATGGGCGACATCAAGGTGCCGACCAACCTGTTGACCGCCAAGGCCACCACCAATATCGATTTCGTCGCCAATATGTCGGCCGACTGGACCGTACCGACCGGCAACATCGCCACCAAGCTGCCGGATGCCACCGTCACCCCCGCCGTGGTGCCGGATGCGAATATGTACAATATGTCCAAGGTCACCGTGGTGCACGACTCGCTGGGCAATGAACACACGGTGACCCAGTACTTCGTGAAAGACCCGGCCGCCCGCACCGTCAAGGTGTATTCGGCGGTGGATGGCACCGACCTGGGCGCCGCTGGCGGCTCGCCCTATACCCTGGTGTTCGACACCAACGGCCAGCTGGACCTGGCGGCCAACGGCGGCGCATCCTACGCCCACAACCTGAGCTTCGGCGCCGCCCCGGCCGCCGCCATGACGGTCGAGATCGACTACACCGGCACCACCTTCCAGAAAGGCGAATCGACCACCTCGACCAACTCGGCCGACGGCTATGCCGCCGGCAGCTACGTGGGTGTGGAACTGGACCAGGCCGGCAACGTGGTGGCCAAGTATTCCAACGGCGAGAAGCAAGCCATTGCCCGCCTGGCCATCGCCACCTTCCCTGACGAAGATGCACTGACCCCGGTCAACGAAACGTCCTGGACCGCAAACGTCCAGTCCGGCAACGCCAACCTGTCCGAAGCGGGCCAGGGCATCGCCGGCGCACTGACCGTCGCGTCGCTGGAAACCTCCAACGTCGACGTGACGTCGGAACTGGTCAGCCTGATGACGTCGCAGCGCAACTACCAGGCCAACTCCAAGGTCATCACCGCGGAGAACCAGATGCTGCAGTCGCTGATGCAAGCGCTGTAAAGGCGAACTGAATGGACGCGCTGATCTACACCGCGATGAGCGGCGCCGAGCGGGCCATGCGTGGCCAGCAGGTGCACGCCAACAACCTCGCCAACCTCGATACCAACGGTTTCCGCGCCAACCTCGAACTGGCGCAGGCTGCCAAGCTGCCCGGCTACGGCTACGACGACCGCCACATGTCGCAGATGCAGTCGAATGCCGTGACCGACCGCCAGGGCGTGCTGCGCCAGACCGGGCGCGACCTGGACGTGGCGATCTCCGGCCCCGGCTACTTTGCCGTGCAAGGCCCGACCGGCGAGGCATATACCCGCGCCGGCGCGATCACCCTCGACGCCGACGGCACCCTGACCGTCAACGGCATGCAGTTGCTGGGTGAAGGCGGCCCGATCACCCTGCCGGTGCACCGCAAGGTCGAGATCGGCCAGGACGGCACCGTGTCCATCCTGGGCCCGACCGCCAATGCCGAGATGCAGGTGATCGACAAGCTCAAGCTGGTGCGCGCCGAAGCGTCCGAGCTGACCAAGAACGAAGCCGGCCTGCTGGTGGCGCGCGATGGCCAGTTGCTGGCTACCGATGCAACCGTGCAGGTCCGGGCCGGCCACCTGGAAGGCGCCAATGTGACGGCGGTGGAAGAGATGGTGGCCACCATGAGCTTGAACCGCACCTTTGAAATCCAGATGAAATTGTTCAAGGCCGCCGACGATATGACTTCGGTCGGCAATAAACTGATTAGCGGCTAACAGGAGAATCCCGATGAATCCAGCAATGTGGATCAGCAAGACCGGCGTGCAGGCGCAAGACGCCAAGCTGCAAGCCATCGCCAACAACCTGGCCAACGCCAACACCGTCGGCTTCAAGCGCGACCGCGTGGTGTTCGAAGACCTGTTTTATTCGATCGACCAGCAGCCGGGCGCCCAGCGTGCCGACAACAACACCCTGAACCCGTCCGGCGTACAGATGGGTAACGGTACCCACCTGGTGGGCACCCAGAAGATCTTCACCAACGGCAATGTGCAAACCACCAATAACGCGCTCGACGTGGCCGTGATGGGCAACGGTTTCCTGCAGGTGCGCCGCCCGAATGGCGAGCCGGCTTTCACCCGCGCCGGCCAGTTGCAAGTCGACAAGGATGGCGTGCTGGTGAATGCGTCCGGCCTGCCACTGGTGCCGCAAATCACCGTGCCGGCCAATGCCACCGCCATCACCATCGGCGAAAACGGCACCGTCTCGGCCACGGTGCCGGGCAATGCCACGCCGACCGAACTGGGCCAGCTGACCCTGACCTCCTTCATCAACCCGACCGGCCTGCAAGCGCTGGGTGAAAACCTGTTTGCCGAAACCCCAGCGTCCGGCGCCCCGACCGAAGGCCGCGCCGGCGACGCCCAGTTCGGCAAGCTCAAGCAGGGCGCGCTGGAAGGCTCCAACGTGCAGGTGGTGGAAGAGATGGTGGACATGATCGCGGCCCAGCGCACCTACGAAATGAACACCAAAGTTTTGACAGCGGCGGATAATATGCTGCAGTACCTGGCACAGGCCGCACGCTGATGAAAACCGCACTGCCCGCGCTGGCCCTGGTCCTGCTGGCTGGTTGCTCCAGCCTGCAGCCGACCGTGCGCCCGGCGCCCTACGACGAAGCGCCTGCCCTGTCGCGTTCCGCGCTGCCGCGCGGCAGCTCGGGCGGCGTCTTCAATGCCGACAGCAGCATTTCGCTGGTGTCGGACAGCCGCGCCTTCCGCGTCGGCGACATCGTCACCGTGATCCTGCAGGAAACCACGCAAGCCTCGAAGAGTGCCGGCACCACCCTGGCCAAGGATTCCAGCGTCGGCATCGCCTCCCCTGGCCTGCTGGGCAAGACGTTCCCGAAGGCCGGCGTCGATATTTCGGCCGAGCGCGGCTTCAAGGGCGATGCCCAGAGCACCCAGCAGAACGCCCTGAGCGGCGCGATCACCGTGATCGTGCAGGAAGTGATGCCGAACGGCTTGCTGAAAGTGGCCGGCGAAAAAGTACTGACCTTGAACCAGGGCGAAGAATTCGTGCGCCTGCGCGGTTTCCTGCGCGCGGCCGATATCGATGCCAACAATATGGTGTCGTCGCAGCGCATCGCCAATGCGCGCATTGCATACGGCGCCCAGGGCACCCTGGCCGATACCAACCAACCGGGCTGGCTGACGCGCTTCTTCCTTGGCCCTTTGATGCCTTTCTGAGGTGATGGATATGTTCTTCAAAACCGGCAAAACGGTGTCTGGCCCGCAGGGTCAGACACCGGTACGCGGCTGGCGCAGGCTGGTGTCTGACCCTGCGGGTCAGACACCGATTTACCGGTTTGTGACAGCGCTGCTGCTGGCCATCGCCATTCCCGCCAGCGCCGCTCCGCAACTGCGCAACCTGGTCGCCATCGAAGGCGTGCGCGACAATCCCCTGGTCGGCTATGGCCTGGTGGTCGGCCTGAATGGTTCCGGCGACTCGACCCAGGTCAAGTTTGCCAGCCAGTCGGTGGTCAACATGCTCAAGCAGTTCGGCGTGAAAATGCCGGACGGCGCCGATGCCAAGTCCAAGAACGTGGCCGCCGTCATGGTGTCCGCCGTATTCCCGCCCGGCTACCGGCGCGGCCAGCCAATCGACGTCACCGTATCCTCGCTGGGCGACGCCAAGAGCCTGCGCGGTGGCTCCCTCCTGCTGACCCCGCTGAAGGCCGCCGACAACGAAGTCTACGCCCTGGCACAAGGCAATGTGGTGGTGGGCGGCCTGTCCGCTGGCGGCAAGAGCGGCTCCTCCGTCACCGTCAACACCCCGACTGCGGGCCGCATCCCGAACGGCGCCGTGATCGAACGCGAAATCGCCACCGACTTCGCCACCAAGCCATCGGTGCACCTGTCGCTGAAGCAGCCGAACTTCGAAACCGCCACCAATATCGTGGAAGCGATCAACCGCAAGTTCGGCGACGTGGCCAGTACCGCCGACGGCACCGGCATCGACGTGCTGGCGCCGCAGAACCCGACCCAGCGCGTGGCCTTCATGGCCAAGCTGGAAGCGCTGCCGATCGAAGTGGGCCAGGAGATCCCGAAAGTGGTGTTCAACTCGCGTACCGGCACCGTGGTGATCGCCGACGGCCTGCGCGTGAAGGCCGCAGCCGTCACCCACGGCTCGCTCAAGGTGGTCATTTCGGAAAGCTCGAAAGTAAGCCAGCCGGCGCCGTTCAGCCAGGGCCAGACCGTCGTCACCCCGCAATCGAATGTGGCGGTGAACGAAGCCAAGCCGCAAATGTTCAAATGGCCGGCCGGCGCCAAGCTGCAAGCCATCATCGACGTGGTCAACAGCCTGGGCGCGACGCCGGATGACATCATGGCAATTTTGCAAGCCCTGGACCAGGCCGGCGCCATCGAAGGCGAACTGGTGGTGATCTGATGGACAGCCGCTTCCTGCCCCTGCCGGTGCGCAAGCTGGACATCGGCACCGACGACGCCAAGATCGGCCAGGCCGCCCCGGCCCCGCAGACCGAGGAAGCGCGCTACCGCGACAAGGCCACCGGCGCCGCCGTCAAGTTCGAGAGCTTCTTCATCGCCCAGACCTTGCACAAGATGCGCGACGCCACCAAGGCCATGGCCGATGACGACAGCATCTATAAGGACTCGATCAACAGCGACATGCTGGACATGGCCGACAATATGGTGGCCGACCAGTTGGCCGGGCGCCGCGCCTTCGGCATCGCCGACGCCATCCTGCGCCAGCTGTTGCCGGCAACGCCGGACGTAACCCCGGCCGCCACGGCTTCCCCGCAAGAAATTTCAGTTTTATCCAAGAAAAATCCGACCGACGCTTAATCTCCCCTCCAGCGCGGTCGCCTTTACTCGTTAACGGGCTAAAGATGCCATTGAGCAACGGCCCAGCCACAGGGAAGATTGCACCATGTCGATTATCAACAATGCACTGTCGGGATCGTTGGCCGCCCAGGCCGCCATCAACACGACCAGCCAGAACATTGCAAACTTGCAAACGAAGGGCTATACCCGCCAAGGCGTGCTGCTGTCGGCGGTGGCCCCGGCGACCGGCTCCGGCGGCCCCGGTTTCGGC
Source organism: Duganella sp. CF458 (assembly GCF_900113115.1). Lineage (GTDB taxonomy): Bacteria > Pseudomonadota > Gammaproteobacteria > Burkholderiales > Burkholderiaceae_D > Rugamonas. Next base: position 183,078 of record NZ_FOOF01000004.1, read on the forward strand.
GTCGAAGTGAGCAAGTTGTTGCGCTTCTCGGACTCCTACAAGAGCCAGCAACTGTGGCGCGCCAATTCCGAGCTCGGCTTGCGCACCCAGTCCCAGCCCTACTTCACGCAACTCGAGCGCGTGATGGGCGATGAGCAGACCAGCCTGTCGAATGGCGTCGACCAGTTCTTCCGCGCGCTGAACGCGGCCGGCGTCGACCCGGTGTCGACCCCGCTGCGCCAGCAGGTGCTGACGGCCGCCAACGCCATGGCGCAATCGTTCAACAGCATCTACAACGTCACGCGCCAGCAGCAAGTGTCGATCACGCAGCAGCGCGACGCCATGCTGCCGCAACTGAATACCCTGAGCACCAATATTGCCGCCCTGAACAACCGCATCAGCCAGGCCGCCTCGCTCGGCACCAATACCTCGGCCCTGGTCGACGAGCGCGACCGCGCGATCGACGCGCTGGCCAACCTGGTGTCGGTGGAAGTGCTGGAGCAGCCCGACGGCAGCCGCAGCGTGTCCCTGCGCAGCGGCCAGCCGCTGGTGGTGGGCAACCTGGCCGGCACCATGGCGATGAACACCTCGACCACCCCGGCCTCGCTGGAACTGAAATTCGCCGGCACCACCTTCGGCCTGGACGACACCAAGGTCGGCGGCCAGCTTGGCGGCATCGGCGATTTTGAGAAAAACACCCTGCAGCCGCTGCAGCAGTCGCTGCTCGACATGGCCAACCAGCTCGCAACCAAGGTCAACACCACCCTCGCCGCCGGCTACAAGCCCGACGGCCTGCCGGGTCCGCCCATTACCGCCACGCCGGGCACCGCCCTGTTCTCCTTCAACGCCACGGGCGCCGGCGGCATCCTGGGCCTGGTGCCTGGCATCCAAGCCCAGGACCTGGCCTTCTCGGCCAACGGCGCGCCAGGCGACAGCAAGAACCTGCAAGACCTGATCGCCATCAAGGGCCAGCCGATCACCCTGGCCTCGATCGGCACGGTGCTGCTGGGCGATGCCGACACCCAGCTGGTGGGCAAGCTGGCCATCGATAGCGGCCAGAACCACTCGCTGCTGGAGACTGCCAGCACCATCCGCCAGCAATCGGAAGACGATTGGGCCGCCACCAGCTCCGTCAACAAGGACGAGGAAGCGATCAACCTGGTGGAGTTCCAGAATATGTACCAGGCGAACATGAAAGTGATCGCCGTGGCCAACACCCTGTTTGACGCCACCCTGGCGCTGTTCTGAGGATTATTGACATGCGTATCGCCTCCAGCCAGTTCCAGGCATCCATGAACCGCTCGCTGCAGATCAACCAGACGGTGATCGCCAAGCTGACCGAGCAGATGGCCACTGGCAACAAGATCCAGGTGCCGTCCGACGAGCCGATTGCCAATGTGCGCCTGTCGCGCCTGCGCCGCGAAGAGAACATTGTCAGCCAATACGTCGACAACATCAGCGCGGTGAAAATCCGCCTGTCCAAGAACGAAACCTACCTGAGCTCGATGGTCGACGACATGGGCGCCGCGCGCGACCTGTTCGTCTGGGCCTCGGACGGCTCCAACACGCCGGCCGACTTGAACTCCATGGTCAACAGCCTGGTCGCGCTGCGCGACTCGCTGTACTTCAACGGCAATACCAAGGACCAGGAAGGCAAGTACATCTTCTCCGGCACCCTGACCTCGAGCCCCGCGCTGAGCCTGAATGCCGCCGCCGCCCCCGGCGCACGCTACAGCTACAGCGGCAATAACGGCACCCAGGAAGTGGTGGTCGGCAACGGCATCACCCAGCCCGCCAATGTGACGGTGGACGGCATGGAAGACTACCTGAACCAGCTGGATGTCGCCATCAGCATGCTGTCCAGCCCGACCGTCAACGCCAACGACCCGGTGCTGCAAGGCGTCTTGAAAACCGCACTGGACGGCACCGACACCGCGCTGGGACTGATCTCGGGCCGGATCGCCCAATTCGGCGGCGCACAGAACGTGATGGAAACCCTGGCCAACAACCACGGCAACGTCAGCCTGTCGAACAAGATCGCGATCACCGATATCGCGCAATTGGATTACGGCCTCGCGGCCACCCAGCTGTCTGGTTACAATAGCGCCCTACAAGCGACCTACCAGGCCTATTCGAAGGTCAGCGGCTTGTCGCTGTTTAACGTACTGTAAATATCATGGAAATCGCCCAGCGCCCCAGCACTACCGGCCTCTCCGCCCGCGCCACCGCCAACCCGGCGGCCGGCCAGCCTGAGACTACGCTGGCGGACGCGGGCGCGGCGATCGACCAGGCCGCCCCCAGCAAGGCACCCGTCCCCCTGCGCCGCGGCCTGAGCCATATGGACGCCCCGCTGCAAAATGACGTCTCCGGCGCCCAGCAAGCCATCGACTTCCTCGAGCAAAGCGCCGCCCAGCTGCGCGCGCTGAAAAGCGACATCGCCGCCAAGCTCGCCACGCGCACCATGCGCGACGGCCAGGTGGAACAACGCGTGCGCCAGTTCAGCGAAACCTGGCGCAGCCGCACGCAAGCCTCCGGCGGCACGCTCGACGCACAACTGAACTTCTCCAACCAGCCGTCGACCCAGCGCTTCACCGTGCGCGGCATGACGCTGGCCAACCTGCGCAACGGCGCCCGCGAAACCCTGGCCATCTCGGTCGGCGGCGGCACGGCCGGCCTGCGCTCGGTGCACCTGGCACCCGGCCTGTCCGACGCCGAGATCATCTCCCGCTTCGACCAGGCGATGGCCCCGGCCGGCGTGCGCGTCTCGGTCAACAAGGACGGCGAGCTGGTGTTCACCGCACCGGAAAGCGCCTGGCCCGGCGTGCGCGACGCGCTGGCCGTACAAGGCTCCGGCATCCGCTTCCCGGCCGGCCAGCTCAACCGTCTCAAGGCCGAAGCCGAAGCGCCGGTGGTGATGCCCGAAGGCTGGGGCACCAGCGACATCGAAGCCATGCGCGCCACCTTGCTGCAAGTGACGCAAGCCCTGGCCCACGTCGAAGCCGCGCTGACCAAGGTGCGCATGGAACTGGCCGTCGCCACCCAGCGCGTGCAAAGCGAGCTGCCCGAAATCGAAGTGGTCGGCATGGGCCAGATGGCCGAAGTGTTCGCCAACGTCGCCAACGAGCCCGGCTACTCCGCCCTGGTCTCCCTCACCTCCGCCCTGGTCGGCATCAACCGCGACCGCGTCGTCTCCCTGTTACAACTAAGTTAAAAGTCGGGGTCAGCTCTGGCAATCGGACATTTCTTGCGCTGACGCAAATTTCGCTGCACCGGCCGGACCTAAACTTGGTCTATGAGCCGACCTTTGCGAATCGAGCACGACAATGCCTGTTACCACGTCACTTCGCGTGGGGACCGGCGTTTCACCATCTTCCGCACTGAAAGCGATCGCTTGACCTGGCTGGCACTGCTCGCGGAAGCCTGCGACCGTTTCGATTTCAGCGTCCTGGCCTACTGCCAAATGGGCAATCACTATCATTTGGTCTTGAAGACCCGGCAGGGCAAGCTGGCGCGCGGCATGCGCTACCTCAACGGCAACTACTCCCAGTATTTCAATCGGCAGCATCGACTGGTCGGGCACGTGTTCCAGGGACGCTACCACGCCATACTCTGCCAGGAGAATGAATACCTGATGGAGCTATCGCGTTACACCGTCCTGAATCCGGTGCGCGCCGGGCTGGTAAAACACCCTGGCCACTGGCTATGGAGCAGCTACGGCGCATTGGTCGGCTCGGTTGATACGCCGGCGTGGCTCGAGCGCGATACCGTCCTCGCACAATTTGGCAGTAATCGCGAACAAGCAGTGCGCACGTTTGAAGACTTTGTCTTGGCTGGCATAGGACAAGAAAGCCCCTTCCGAGCGGTACGCAACCAGCTTTTCCTTGGCAGCGACGAGTTCTGCGAGCATGCAGCCCAAGGGCAAGTCCGCGGTGACTTAATGGAAATTAAGCGCACGCAGCGGCAGGCAATCGTGCGCCCACTGGCGGAGTACTTCCTTCTTTACCTGGACCGTCACGAAGCAATGGCCCATGCCTATCTTTCACACAACTACACGATGATCGAGATCGCATCCTTTTGCGAAGTTTCGGTGCGCACCGTCAGCCGGGCGGTCAGTGCTTTTCGGAAAATGTCCGATTGCCAGAGCTGACCCCGACTTTAATCAAGCAAGTTTGGCGGGGCCGCGGGCCATGCTGCCCATTTGGGCGGGGGGCATGGGGCGGGCGTAGATGAAGCCTTGGGCGTAGTCGCAGCCGGCGGCTTTCAGGAGGTTGAGCTGGGTTTCGGTTTCGACGCCTTCGGCCACCACCTTGAGGCCGAGCTTGTGCGCCATGACGATGATGCCTTCGCACAGCGCGAGGTCGCCGGAGTCGCCGGCCAGGTCCATCACGAAACTGCGGTCGATCTTCAGGTAGTCGATGTCGAAGTTCTTGAGGTGGGATAGCACGGAGTGGCCTGTGCCGAAGTCGTCCAGCGCGACCTGCAAGCCCATCGATTTGAATTGGCGCAGGCGCTCGACCACCGGGGCGCTGTCGTCCAGCAGCAGGCGTTCGGTGATTTCGATGACGATGCTGCGCGGCGCCAGGCGCAATTGCTCAACGTATTGCATCCATTTTTCGAAAGCCTCGGGGCCGGTGCGGAATTGCATCGGCGACTGGTTGACGCTGATCTGGAACGGGCGCCCCAGCTCGTCCTGCCAGCGCTTGGCCTGGTCGGCGGCGTTGCGGAACACCCAGTCGCCGATTTCAAGGATGACGCCGCTGGCTTCGGCGCTGCCGATGAAGTCAACCGGGTTCAGCATGCCGCGTTCGGGGTGGCGCCAGCGCAGCAGTGCTTCGGCGCGTTCGATGGCGCCGGTATGCAGGTTGACGATGGGCTGGTAGTGCAGCTCGAACTGTTCGTTGGCCACCGCCATCTGCAGGTCGCGCGTGATGCGCAGGCGCAGCTGGGCCGCCGCTTGCATGTCGGGCGTGAAGTAGCTGTAGCGATTGCGGCCGGCATTCTTGGCCGCGTACATGGCCTGGTCGGCATTGCGCAGCAACTGCTCGGGGTCGTTGGCGTCCGAGGGATGCAGGGCGATGCCGATGCTGGCCGATACCGAGCCGGTGCTCTCGCCCAGCATGAAGGGCCGGTTCAGGCTGGCGATGATCTGCTGTGCGACGCGCTCGGCGCTGGTGACATGGTCGAGGCCGGGCAGGATCACGACGAACTCGTCGCCGCCCAGCCGCGCCAGCGTGTCGGAGGCGCGCACGCAGGCGCCGATGCGCCCTGCCGCTTCCACCAGCAGCGCATCGCCCATTTCGTGGCCAAGGCGGTCGTTGATTTCCTTGAACTGGTCAAGGTCGATGAACAGCAGCGCCAGGAACAGCCCGTCGCGGCGGGCCTTCTTCATTTCCTGCGACAGGCGGTCCTGGAACATATTGCGGTTCGGCAGGGCTGTCAGCGAGTCGTAATTGGCTTGATGCCAGATCAGCTCGGTCGACAGCTTGCGCTCGGTGACGTCGCTGACCAGCGCCAGCGCGCCCAGGTAGCTGCCGTCGGCATCAAAGATCGGGTTGGTGGCCAGGGTGGCCCACATATCGCTGCCATCGCGGCGCAGGAACTTGAATTCGTGGCGCTCGGCCATGCCTTGCTGGCGGCGTGCAATATTGCGCTCGAGCAGGGCGCGCCCTTCATCGTCCATGAAATTGACCAGCGGCTGCTCCAGCATTTCCTCGATCGTATAGCCCAGCATGGCAGCCATCTTGGGATTGACGAAGCTGGTGCGCGCCGAGGCGTCGATTTCCCAGATGCCCTCTTCCGCGCTGTGCACGATGCGACGAAAGCGTTCTTCGCTCTTTTCCAATGCCGCCAGCTTGCCTTCGGCCATTTCCAGCACCACGCGTAGTTGCGACATGCCAGGCGTGCCGCTGCCCAGCAGCGTGACCGCAAAGCCGCGGTCGCCGCGCCCGCGCGTCAGTTGCAGCGCCAGGCGCTGCGGCTCTTCGCTGGCCAGGCTGTTGCTGACAAACGCGTCGAAATCGGCCATGAAGCGCTGCGCAACATAGTTGCGGAACGGAATGCCCTCGGGATTCTGGCGCGGCAGCCCGAGCAGGTCGGCGCCGACCAGGTTCATTTGCAGGATGGTGGTGTCGCTGGCAAGGACGAAATAGCCAACCGGGGCCAGCAGGTAGAGATCGTTGAAGTAGTCCTGGTCATTGGCCAGTTGCAGGTCGCCGGTGGCGCGCTGCATGCCGCTGTAGACGGCGGGCGGGGTGCCGCCCATCGCGGCCAGCACTGCTTCGCCCGGCAAGAGTGCATCGATCCCAGCCAGTCCAGGGACGGCGGTGCGGATGGCGGTTACCTGCTCCGCCTGCCTGGCATGCTGGTCTTTATCCATATTGGTTCCAGCCTAGCATGCCCTTGTGACAATGTCGAGCAGCTAACTTTGTCGATGCGCGCGGTTCAAGCGTTGCTCGGCAAAGCGTTGTAATTGCTCGAATGCCAGGCTGAGTACCCAATAAATCACCGCCGCCGCCAAGTAGAGCGGCAAGGGTTGGAAGGTGGTGGCAATCACTTCCTTCGTCGAGAGCATCAGTTCCGTCAGGGTAATGACCGAGACCAGGGAAGTGTCCTTGATCAGGCTGATCAGGGTGTTGCTCATCGATGGCACGGCAATGCGCAGCGCTTGCGGCATCACCACGTAGCGCAAGGTCTGGCGGTAGCCCATGCCGAGGCTGAAGCTGGCCGACCATTGCCCCTTGTGAATCGAGAGGATGGCGCCGCGCAGGCTTTCCGACAGGTAGGCGCCGGCGTTCAGGCTCAGCGCCAGGATGCCGGCGCTGACCGGCGTGAATTCGATGCCGACCGAAGGCAGGCCGTAATAGATCACGAACATCTGCACCAGCAGCGGCGTGCCGCGCATCAGGCTGACGTACACATTGGCCGGCCAGCGCAGCACTTTCCAGGGCAGGATGCGCATCACGGCGGTGGGGAAGCCCAGCACCAGCCCGCCCACCATCGCCGCGATCGCGAACACCAGGGTGTAGCCGGCGCCCTTCAACATCACGGGCGCCGCCTCGTGCAGCAGCTCCAGCCACTCCATGTTTACGGGGCCTTGCTGACGTCGGTGCCGAACCATTTCATGGAAATGGCTTTCAGGCTGCCGTCGGCCGCGGCATCGGCCAGCACCTTGTTGAGCGCGGCCTTGAATTCGGGATTGCCTTTCTGGAAGGGAATGCCCATGCGTTCGATGGCACCAACGCGGGCGCCCGCCTTGATCGGCAGCTTGGTGGTTTTCAGCAGGTAGGCTGTCATCAGGCTGTCGTTGAGGGCGGCATCGATGCGGCCCAGCGCCAGGTCGGTCAGGTTTTCCGGCGCCGCCGGGTAGCCTTTGACCTCAATTCCAGGCACAGCCTTCAACTGCATCTCGTACACGCTGCCCTGCCCCGCGCCGACACGCTTACCCTTGAGTTGCTCCAGCGAGGTCCAGTTATTCTTGTTGTCCTTGCGCACGATCAGCATCGGCGAGGAGTAGATGTAGGGCGTGCTGAAATCGAAAGCCTGCTCACGCTTGGGGTTGATGCCGACCTGCGAAATGATCACGTCGTACTTATTGCTGGCCAAGCCAGCCAGGATCGATGCCCATTCGGTGGTGACGAACTCCGGTTTCAGCCCCAGTTTGCCTGCCACCAGGCGCGCCACGTCGACGTCGTAACCCGCCAACTCGCCGTTCTTTTCCTTGAAGTTGAACGGCGGGTAGACGCCTTCCATCGCCACTTTCAGCGTACCGCGTGCCTTGACGGTTTGCAGCAGGTCGGCGGCGTTGGCGTGCAGCGCGGCAGCAGCCAGCAGGAGGGCAATCAAGGGTTTGCGCATCAGGAATCCTTTAGTAAGAATGGCGGCGGCCGAAATCGTGACCTACTACGAGGGTGGTGGTGGCGATCAGGACGGACAGGCCAAGGATGAGCTGCACCAGTTTGTCGTCGGGCAGGGTCCACAGGCGGCCTTTGGGCGGCTCGCAAGCGGCGATGGCGCACAGCAAGGGCTCCACCCAATCGGCTTCAGGAGTAACATCGAGGATAACGGCGCCCTCGGTGGTCTGCATGTAAATGTCGCCGCCCTCGGCCAGGCTGAAACACACGCCGTAACCGGTTTCCTGCTTGGCGACGTGTTCCTTCAGCGCGAGGTCGTGCTCGGCAATCCACAGCTCCACGTCCTGCGGCGTTTCCAGTGCGGTCCATGGCACCGGGCGAAAGCGCGGCTTGGCCGCTTCGTCATCGTGATTAAACATGGGTCAGGAGTGTAACCGAAAGCTTAGGAGGCGGTATGAAAGTAAACGAATATGTATCTGAGTTTGAGTGCTTCTTCGGCAAGCTGCTCGATGAGCATCCGGAGATGGTGGAAGACCAGCGGCTTGGCTGGAATATCTGGTGGGATCATCGGGTGGATCTGGAGGCTGAGCGCTTGGCGCGGACGGATGCGGTGCCGACGCCGGCTTATTATTACCATTGATTACCATTGAAACCGGGACCAGCGTGGCCGCCTACAGCCGTCAGCCTTTCCAGCTTCGCTGCAGGCCGGTATCGGCATGAATCCAGCCGCCACGCGGGCCTTGGCGGTAATAGAAGCCGACGCCGCCCTGGCGGAAACTCTGCACCAGGCTACCCAACACCTCCGCATTCAAATTCGGAATCCGGATGTCGGCCGCCTTGCCGCTCATATGCAGCGACTGGCGCGCTGCGGGGATTCCCTGCTCGATCAGGCGCTTGTTGGACGCCTGGGTACGATACCCCGACAGGATCTCCAGCGGGCTCTCGATGCCGAAACGCTGCACGAAGGCCTGCGCTCCCCACAGCGTTTCAAACAGTTTGGGGTCGATGGGTGCGGTCTCCTTGCCGTTTACATCCCGCAGCAAATGGCACAGTTCCTGGTAAGCCGCGTCGATGATCTCGCCATCCTTCCAGTACGTCAGCCGGGCTTTCTCCCCGCTCTGCGGCCGGATCACGCTGATGGTGCGCGGCTTGATCCAGAACTCCAGGTCGAGCATCTGTGCGTCGAAAATATCGGGCGGAGGCTCCGGCTCCGACTGCGCGCGACCCTGGCCAATCAGCGGCAAGCCTGCCAGTGCGGTGCCCGCCATCATATGGAGGAAGTCTCTGCGAGTTGTCATGGCGATTCCGTCTATTGCAATAACGATTACTATAGCAATAGAGAATGAGTTGAGAAACCCCTTTAACAATTTGTCGTAAACTTCGCTGCGGGGGCCTCGATGACCAGATCGGACGTCGCTACCGCCACACAGGGCAGAATATAGCTTTGCTGCTTCTCTTCCCGGCTCAGGCCGGGCCATTCGATCAGGTGGCGCGCGGTGCCGCTGCGCAGCTGGCAAATACAGCTGCGGCAAGTGCCGTTGCGACAGGAGCTGGGCAGCACCACGCCGGCGCGGGCGGCCGCCACCAACAGGCTGGCCTCGCCATCCGTTTCGAACGATAATCCCTTCGGCTCAACTCTTATCTGAAACACAATGCCTCGCTATATTGCCCTGCTCCGCGGCGTCAGCCCGATGAACTGCAAGATGCCGGAACTGAAAGCTGCTTTCGAAAGTGCCGGATTTTCCAACGTCAAGACGCTTCTATCAAGCGGCAATGTAGCATTCGACGCGCGCTCCGCCACGGAAGCCGCGCTGGCGCGCAAGGCCGAAGCTGCGATGGAAAAGGCGCTCGGCCGCAGCTTTTACACCATCGTGCGCCCGCAACAGCACCTGCTGGACTTGCTGGCCGATGACCCCTACCCTGGCCTTGGCGCCGATCCGGGCGCCAAGCGGGTAGTCAGCTTTATGCGTGCGGCCCCGCCCGACACTGTCCTGCCGCCGCCCGTCAGCGGCGCACAGATGCTCGGCATCATCGGCAGCGAGGTGTTTTCGACCTATTTGCCCAGCAGTGACGGGCCGGTCTTCATGCGCCTGATCGAAAAGACCTTCGGCAAGGACATCACCACCCGCACCTGGGACACGGTGCGTAAATGCGCGGCAGCCTGATGGCGTCTCGGCATTGGTCGGGTGAGGCCCTGTTGTCGGCCGGCTTCGGTGCATTCCGCGGCACGGTCGGCGACCACGCCCTGCACGCCCATTACGCGCACCAACTGGTGATCGCGCTCAATGGAGAGGTCGGTGTTGCATTGCCCTCCGGTCCGTTGCGCGCACCGGGCATTGCCATTCCGGCCGGGCTAGCGCATTGCGTTTGCGCGGAACAGGCCCTGCTGGTCTACCTGGACCCGCTGACGCCGGAAGGAGCGGCCTTGTTCCAGCAAGGGGGCAGCACCGCTTTACCGCTGGCTGCCGATCTCTGCGGCCAATTGCTGGCGGCTGCGGATGCAGGCCAGGCCCTGCGCGCCACGCTGCGCCATGCGTTCGGCCTGTCCCGCCCGCCTGCGCCGGACGCGCGCATGGCTGCCGTGGCGGCGGCACTGCGTGCCGGCGTCGGCACCGGCGGCATCAGCCGCCTGCGGCTGGCGCAGCTGGCAAACCTGTCGCCAAGCCGGTTTTCCCATTGGTTCGTCGAGCAAACCGGACTGCCCTTGCGCAGCTACCGCAAATGGCTGCGCCTGGAACTGGCGCTACACCAGCTTGCGCACGGCGGCAACCTGACCGATGCGGCCCACGCCGCCGGCTTCGCCGATTCGGCGCATCTGTCGCGCACCTTCCGCGAGATGTTCGGCCTGAACCCGGCTGCCCTGCTGCAAGGAATCGTGCTGGACAGCTCTTTCGTTCAAGCCGCCTGACGCGCGGACCCTTACGCTGACCTCCATTCATCACAGGAGGTCAACATGAAGCAATGGGCAATACGTTTCTTGAGCTATCCAATCGTTTTTGGCGGTACCGCCGCGACGATTCTGTGGGCCACCACGCAAGGCCTGGCTTACTGGCCAAGCGTGCCGCTGATGGCGCTGGCCGGCGTCGCCTGCGTCGCCCTGCTCGAACGCCGGCAACCCTATGAGCGGGCCTGGTTGGCCGGCCATGGCGACACACTGACCGACAGCCTGCACTTCCTGGTCAACGCGAGTGTCCTGTACGGCAGCATCGCCATCCTGACCTGGGCGCGCGCCCTGCTGCCTGCACCGGCGGCCTGGCCGTCGCACTGGCCGGCATGGGCCCAAACCGGTGCCGCCATGATCGTGCTCGACTTCGGCTTGTTTTTTATGCATTGGCTGAGCCATCGGCATCATCGCCTGTGGCTGTTCCATGAAGCCCACCATAGCAGCGAGCGCCTGTACTGGCTGAACAGCGAGAGGCGCCACCCGCTGCACGCCATGATGATGGGCGCACCGGGCTTCGCCGTCCTGCTGGCCCTCGGCGCACCGGCTGCGGTCATCTCGACCGGACTGGCCATACTTTCCGTCCACCTGGCCTTCCAGCATGCCAATCTCGACTATTCACTGGGACCGCTGCGCCATGTGTTCGGCGTCGCCCAGACCCACCGCTGGCACCACAAACGCGACTATCAGGACGCCCAGGTCAACTTCGGCGAATGGCTGATGCTGTGGGACCACCTGTTCCGCACCTATCGCCAGCCGCCGGGCCGGATCGGCCCAGGCCAGGTCGGGCTGGACACCCCGGATGCCCCGTCTAAGTATCATCGCCAATTGTTACGGCCATTCCTGTGAGCTACAATGTCAAGCTTGTCCGGTAGGCCATCGCCCACCCGCCACACACCCCGATCCTGTCGAACCCGGCAGGCCCAGGGAAGAATATTCAGCGGAAAACCTCCGCATTTGAGGGAATAAACATGTCTCAAAAGTCTAAAATCATCTACACCCTTACCGACGAGGCGCCACTGCTGGCGACTTATTCCCTGCTGCCTATCGTGCAGAAGTTCGCAGCACCAGCTGGCGTTGACGTCGTGACCAGCGATATTTCGGTTGCCGCCCGCGTGCTGGCAGCTTTCCCGGAAGCCCTGACCGACGCCCAGAAAGTGCCGGACAACCTGGCAGAACTGGGCGCACTGACCCAGAATCCCGATACCAACATCATCAAGCTGCCCAATATTTCGGCATCCGTCTCGCAGCTGATCGCTTGCGTACGCGAGCTGCAGGCGGCCGGCTACAAGCTGCCGGACTACCCGGAAGACGCCAAGACCGAAGAAGAAAAAGCACTGAAAGCGCGCTACGGCAAGTGCATCGGTTCCGCCGTGAACCCGGTCCTGCGCGAAGGTAACTCGGACCGCCGCGCACCGAAAGCGGTGAAAGAATTCGCCCGCAAGAACCCGCACTCGATGGGCGAATGGAGCCAGGCCTCGCGCACCCACGTGTCGCACATGCACGGCGGCGACTTCTACCACGGCGAAAAGTCCATGACCCTGGACCAGGCGCGTGAAGTGAAGATGGAACTGCTGACCAAGTCCGGCAAGACCATCGTCCTGAAACCGAAGGTCGCACTGCAAGCCGGCGAAATCATCGACTCCATGTTCATGTCGAAGAAAGCCCTGCTGGAATTCTACGAGCGCGAAATCGACGACGCCTACAAGACCGGCGTGATGTTCTCGCTGCACGTGAAAGCGACCATGATGAAGGTGTCGCACCCGATCGTGTTCGGCCACTGCGTGCGCATCTTCTACAAGCAAGCGTTCGAAAAGCACGCCAAGCTGTTCGAAGAACTGGGCGTGAACGTCAACAACGGCATGGTCAACCTGTACGAGAAGATCGAAAAGCTGCCAGCGTCGCAGAAGGACGAAATCCTGAAAGACCTGCACGCCTGCCTGGAAAACCGTCCGAAGCTGGCCATGGTCGATTCGGCCAAGGGCATCACCAACTTCCACTCGCCGAACGACGTGATCGTCGATGCATCGATGCCGGCCATGATCCGTATCGGCGGCAAGATGTGGGGCGCCGACGGCCGCACCGCCGACGTCAAGGCAGTCATGCCTGAATCGACCTTCGCCCGCATTTACCAGGAGATGATCAACTTCTGCAAATGGCATGGCAACTTCGATCCGAAGACCATGGGCACCGTGCCGAACGTGGGCCTGATGGCGCAGCAAGCCGAAGAATACGGCTCGCACGACAAGACTTTCGAAGTGCCGGAAGCCGGCATCGCCAACATCACCGACCTGGCCACCGGCGAAGTGCTGCTGACCCAGAACGTGGAAGAAGGCGACATCTGGCGCATGTGCCAGGTGAAGGATGCGCCGATCCGTGACTGGGTCAAGCTGGCCGTCACCCGCGCCCGCAACTCCGGCATGCCGGCCGTGTTCTGGCTCGACACCTACCGTCCGCACGAAGCGGAAGTGATCAAGAAGGTGGAAACCTACCTGAAAGACCACGACACCAGCGGCCTGGATATCGAGATCATGTCGCAGACCCGCGCCATGCGCTACACCCTGGAACGCGTATCGCGCGGCCTGGACACCATTTCCGTGACCGGCAACATCCTGCGCGACTACCTGACCGACCTGTTCCCGATCCTGGAACTGGGCACCTCGGCCAAGATGCTGTCCATCGTCCCGCTGATGGCTGGCGGCGGCATGTACGAAACCGGCGCCGGCGGCTCCGCACCGAAGCACGTCAAGCAACTGGTGGAAGAAAACCACCTGCGCTGGGATTCGCTGGGCGAGTTCCTGGCCCTGGCCGTGTCGCTGGAAGAACTGGGCATCAAGTCCGGCAACGCCAAAGCCAAGATCCTGGCCAAGACCCTGGACGAAGCCACCGGCAAGCTGCTGGACAACAACAAGTCCCCATCGACCCGCACCGGCGAGCTGGACAACCGCGGCAGCCACTTCTACCTGTCGATGTACTGGGCCCAGGCCCTGGCAGCGCAGAACGACGACGCCGAACTGAAAGCCAAGTTCGCGCCGCTGGCCAAATCGCTGACCGAGAACGAAGCCAAGATCGTCGAAGAGCTGAACTCCGTGCAAGGCGCCGCCATGGACATCGGCGGCTACTACAAGCCGGACGCAGCCAAGACCGCAGCCGTGATGCGCCCAAGCGCCACCTTCAACGCAGCCCTGGCAGCCCTGTAAGCCGCCCTTCGCTTCGACATTAAAAGTCGGGGTCAGCTCTGGCAATCGGACATTTCGCGCAGCGAAATGTCCGATTGCCAGAGCTGACCCCGACTTTCATTTTGATTGGCTAAAGCTTGCGATGAAGGCGTCGCGGGCGGCGTGGTGGGGGATGTCACGGCGCCAGACCAGCATCGTTTCGACCTCGGCGACTTCAGGGGGCAGCGTGTGGCATTGCACGGTGCGGCCAAGGCCGCGCTGGCGCAGCACTTCGCGCGGCATCATGGCGACACCCATGCCGGCGGCGACGCAGCCGATGATGGCTTCGAAGGTGCCGAATTCGGCAACCCGCGTGTGGGCCACGCCCGCCTCGGCGAACCACCATTCCAGGCGGCGCCGGTAGGAGCAGCCGCTGCGGAAACCAAGCAGGGTGCGGCGTGCGACGTCGGCCGGGCCGGTGACGGGGCCGTGCAGCGCGTCCGTCAGCAGCACCAGTTCTTCGACAAACACCGGTACCTGCTCCAGCTCCGGACGGTCGATCGGCGACGATACCAGCGCTACGTCGACTTTATGGTTTGCCACGGCCTGCAGCAGGTAGTCGGTAGGGCCGGTATCCAGCACCAGGTCGACTTGCGGGTATTTGCGGTGGAAGCCGCCCAGCACGCGCGGCAGGCGCGCGGCGGCGGTGGTTTCAATCGATCCGATGCGCAGCTGGCCGGATGGTTCCTGGCCGCCGCGCACCGACATCTGCGCTTCGTCCGCCAACCGCAGCAGGCGGTCGGCGTATTCCAGCAGGCGCGTTCCTTCCGCCGTGATCAGCATGCGCCGCCCCGAGCGGTTGAACAGGGTGACGCCCAGCGATTCTTCGAGCTGGTTCAGGCGCGCGGAGACATTCGATTGCACCCGGTGCAGCCGGGCGGCAGCCTGGGTCACGCTGCCTTCCTCGGCAACTGTCTTGAATATCCTCAGCGAAGAGAGTTCCATTTCGTTCTCCGTTTGAGATGGCTTTCATCATTATTATTCATTTTTATTGATGCGTGAAGCCATTTATAGTTCAGGCTATCCAACGGGAGCCAAACGGAGCTTCACCATGAACAAGCCATCACCTGCCGTACTGCTGGCCGCCAGCTTTGCCTTCATCATCGTCCAGCTCGATGTCACCATCGTCAACGTGGCCCTGCCGGAGATCGGCCGTGAGCTTGGCGCCAGCGTCAGCGCGCTGCAATGGGTGGTCGATGCCTATACCCTGGGCTTTGCCGTGTTCCTGCTGTCGGCTGGCGTGCTGGGCGACCGTTTTGGCGCGCGCCGGGTGTTCCTGTCGGGCTTTGCGCTGTTCACGCTGGCTTCGCTGGCGTGCGCAATGGCGCCGGGTGCGCTGGCGCTGGATCTGGCGCGTGCCGTGCAAGGTGTCGGCGCCGCGCTGCTGGTTCCGAGCTCGCTGGCCATTCTCAACGCAAGCTACGCCCACGACCGCGCGCAGTTGGCGAAGGCGATTGCATGGTGGACGGCCGCCGGCGGCGTGTCGATTGCGGCCGGCCCGGTGCTGGGCGGCTTGCTCATGAGCTTCGCCGGCTGGCGCAGCATCTTCTGGGTCAATATTCCGATTTGCGTGCTGGGCTTCTGGCTTACATGGCGCGTGGTCCCGGCCCTGCGCGGCAAGGATCCGGCGCGTTCTTTCGACCTCGCCGGCCAGGTGCTGGCCATCGTTGCACTGACTACCTTCATCGGTGCCGTGATCGAAGTCAATGCGCTGGGCGCTTCCAGCCACCTGGTACAGGGCGCGCTGCTGGTGGCCCTGGCATCGGCGGCACTGTTCATCCGCAGCCAGCGGCGCAGCGCCGCGCCCATGCTGCCGCTTGGCCTGTTCCGCGATACCGGCTTTTCGGGCGCGGTACTATTCGGCGTCCTGGTCAACTTTGCCTATTACGGTGTGATCTTCGTGCTCAGCTTCCACCTGCAGCAGGTGCGCGGCTTTTCGGTGATGCATGCGGGCCTGGTGTTCCTGCCGCTGACCGGCACCTTCATCATCTCGAATATCGCCAGTGGCCGCATGCAGGCACGCATGGGATCGCGCATGCCGATGATTGTCGGTGGCCTGGCTGGCGCCGCGGGATACGCCCTGCTCGGGATCTTTGGGGTATCGAATGATGCCACTTTCCTCGAAATGCTGCCCGGCCTGGCGCTGATCCCGGGCGGCATGGGGCTGGCCGTGCCGGCGATGACGACCTCCATCCTTGCCGCCGTCGACCGCAGCCAGGCGGGCACGGCGTCGGCCGTGTTGAACACCGCGCGCCAGGTTGGCGGCGCCATGGGCGTGGCCATTTTCGGCGCCATGCAGAATATCGAATTCGCGCTTTCCGTTTCAACCATCCTGCTGCTGCTGGGCGCCGCGTTGGCCTGGTACTGCATCAGACATCCACTTCCAAGCAAAGGAGCTTCACTATGCCGTACGTAAACTTCCGCATCACCAAAGAAGGCGCGACCGCCGAACAGAAACTGGAATTGATCAAGGGTGCAACCGAGTTGCTGCAGCGCGTGCTCAACAAGAATCCGGCCACTACCTTCGTCATCATCGATGAGGTAGAGACCGATAACTGGGGCATCGGCTACGACAACGTCACCACGTTGCGCGCCAGGGCCGCCGAAAAGGCACAAGGCGGCTGATTGACGTCAACCGTCATGCAACGGGGCTCGGCTACTTCGCCTGGGCCCTAGTTGCAGCCGCAGAAGCGTTTGGGTTTGCTGACATCGCAGACGGTGCCGTCAAGCTGCTTCCAGAAGAAGACCGTGTCGACACCATACGGGGAGCGGACGTTGCCCGCGCGCAGGTAGCCCTGGCGGGCAAAGAATTCCTCGCCGCTCGCGGTGCTGTGGAGCTGCAGGGCTTTCACGCCCCAGCTGCAAGCTTGCTGTTCGACGCAGGCCAGCAGCGCTTTGCCGGCGCCGCGCTGGCGCACTTCGGGCAACAGGTAGCACAGGGCCAGCTTGCCGGCAGCCGTCAGCAAGGCGACGCCGACGACCACGCCGTCCTCGATCGCGACCAGGGAAAAATTGGTCGGCGAGGCGAACCAGGACGCCACCGTCTCGGGCGTCTTGTTTCCAAGCCAGGCGCCAAGGATGGCGGGGTCATTTTTATGGTCAAGCACGCAACATTCGGCGATTGAGCGTCGCAGCACCTCACAGGCAGCCGTGGCGTCGTTCGCTTCCGCGCGGCGAATTTCAAAACTCATGCGTGCTCACAGGTATTCAATAACCGGAATATACACCAGCAGCCAAAACCCCGTCTGTGGCCGCGTGCGCGCCAGCAGATCCGGGGCCGATGCCAAGCCTGATACCAAGCCTGATACTAAGCTTATAACGAATATGTAGTTTCCTTTCGGCGCGAGATTCTAGACCATGCATATCTGTTTTCACAATAGAGATTGCCATGACTTATAACAAATTCGCATTTGCACTCAGCGCCACCCTGGCCGCGGCCACCATCGGTTTCGCCCCGGTCGCAGCGGCCAATGAAGTGACCCTGCTGAACGTGTCCTATGACGTGGCACGCGAGCTGTATAAAGATGTCAACCCCGCCTTTGCCGCTGCATACAAGAAGAGCACCGGCGTGGACGTCACCATCAAGCAGTCGCACGGCGGCTCCTCCAAGCAGGCGCGCGCCGTGGCCGATGGCCTGGAAGCGTCGGTGGTGACCATGAACCAGGCCAACGACATCGACATGCTGGCCGACCGCGGCCTGGTGGTGCAGGACTGGGCCAGGAAGTTCCCGAACAATGCTGCGCCGGCCTACTCCACCATGGTCTACCTGGTGCGCAAGGGTAATCCGAAAGCGATCAAGGACTGGGGCGACCTGGCCAAGCCTGGCGTGGCTGTCGTGATCCCGAATCCAAAAACCGCGGGCAACGGCCGTTACACCTACCTGGCCGCATGGGGCTCGGTGCTGAAAAAAGGCGGCAATGAAGCACAGGCGCGCGAATTGGTGGGCAAGATCTTCAAGAACGTGCCGGTGCTGGATGCCGGCGGCCGTGCCGCCACCACCACCTTCACCCAGCGCCAGATCGGCGACGTGCTGGTGACCTTCGAGAACGAGGTGAACATGGTGCGCGCCGAATTCGGCGACAACTTCGAGGTGGTGTATCCATCGTCCTCCATCCTGGCCGAATCGCCGGTGGCCGTGGTGGACAAGGTGGTGGACAAGAAAGGCATCCGCAAGGAAGCCACCGCCTACCTGAACTTCCTGTACTCCGATGCCGGCCAGGAGATCATCGCCAAGCACTACCTGCGCCCGCGCTCGGACGCGGTATTCAAGAAGTATGCGGCCAGCTTCAAGCCGATCTCGCTGTTCACCGTGGATGAAGTGTTCGGCGGCTGGCGCGCGGCCCAGAAGAAGCACTTCGACGACGGCGGCGAGTTCGACAAGATCTACAGCTCGAAGTAAGCCTTACGCCTTCGTCAGGCGCTCAATCTGCGCCTTCTTCTCGGCCATGTCATGGTCGGTATCATGGAACCGCGCCGCAATGGCGCGGAATTCCTCCTGCAAGCCGACGAAGGCATCGATCACGTCGGGGTCGAAGTGCTTCCCCTTGCCCTCAATGATGATCTGCACCGCCTTCTCATGCGGCATGCCGTCCTTGTAGACGCGCCGGCTGATCAGGGCGTCGTACACGTCCGCCACCGCCATCAGGCGCGCCGATACCGGGATCTTCGCCCCCGCCAGTCCTTCCGGATAACCTGAACCATCCCATTTTTCCTGGTGCGAGTACGCGATCTCCTTGGCGATCGACAGGAAGGCCATCGGCGTGCCCAAGGAGCGTTCCGCGTGTTCGATGGCGGCGCGGCCCAATGTGGTGTGGGTCTTCATGATCTCGAATTCGTGCGGTTCGAACCTGCCCGGCTTGAGCAGGATGCGGTCGGGAATGCCGACCTTGCCGATGTCGTGCAGCGGGGCGGACTTGAACAGCAGGTTGATGTAGCTGTCGGTCAGCACGGCGCCAAAGCGCGGGTGCCCTTTCAACCGTTCGGCCAGCGCCTTGACATAGAACTGGGTGCGGCGGATGTGGTTGCCGGTTTCTGAATCGCGGGTTTCGGCCATCGACGCCATGGCGAGGATGGTGACGTCCTGGATCGCCACCACTTCGCGCGTGCGTTCACGCACTTCCTGTTCCAGGTACTCGTTCTGGTCGCGCAGGAAGTCGGCGTGCTCTTTCAGCATCAGGTGGTTGCGCACGCGCGCCAGCGTGATCGGCGGACTGATTGGCTTGGTGATGTAGTCGACGGCGCCCAGGTCGAGGCCCAGTTTTTCGTCTTCCACTTCCGTCTTGGCAGTCAGGAAGATGATGGGGATATTGCGCGTGGCCGGATCGGCCTTCAGGCGGCGGCATACTTCATAGCCGTCCATTTCGGGCATCATCACGTCCAGCAGCACCACGTCGGGAGGTTGCCCGGTGCTGGCGATGCGCAGGGCCTTCTCGCCGCTGTTGGCGACCTTTACCTTGTACAGGTCTTTCAGCAGGTCGTTCATCAGCACCAGGTTGTCGGGCGAATCGTCGACCAGCAGCACGGTTTTCCTTGCGATCAGTTCCAGTTCCATCTCACTTTCCCTCCAGGCTAGCCATTGCTTCATCCAGCGCCGCCAGGGCGGCTTCCAGGTCCAGGTTACCAATTCCGTTTGCGATGCGGCGCCAGTGGTCGGGCAAGGCGGCCTTGAATTGATCGAGCTGTCCATCCCACAGCTCTGCCGCCTCGGAGTCGCTTTCCGACAACAAGCGCTGCAGGCGGTCGAGCGGGGCCGCGGCGGCCGGCGCCACCGGTACCAGCGCCGGGTGCGCGGCGCCACCGCGCATTTCCGCGTCGACCGCCCGCAGTGCGGCAAGCAACGGGTCCAGCTCCACCAGCACCATCGCCAGCAAGCGCTCCAGGTCTTCGCGCGCAGCGCCTTGCTGGCAAGCTTGTTCCAACTCCAGCGCCGCCGCCTGCACGCTGCGTGCACCGATGTTGCCGGCCACGCCTTTCAAAGTATGCGCCAGCCGTTCCGGCGCGGTCGCATCGCCGCCCATCAGCGCCTGCACGAACATGGCGGAAAAATCCTGCTGCCCATCGCGGAACTTGACCAGCAGGCGGCGGTACAGCTTCTGGTCGCCCATCGATGTCGCCAGCCCTGCCCGCACATCGACCATCGGCAGCGCAGGCAGGGGGGCAGTCTTGTCGCCCGCAGCGCCGGCGGCATGCGCGTTCGGTGCAGCCGGATGCGCGGCGGCCCGGCCCTGGCCCGGCTCCGGCCGCAGCCATTGCGCCAGCGTGGCGTACATTTCAGCCACATTGACCGGCTTGGCGATGTGGTCCTGCATCCCGCTGGCCAGCACCTTTTCGCGGTCGCCGGCCATGGCGTTGGCCGTCATGGCGATGATCGGCAACTGGTCGAAGGCAGGATTGGCGCGGATCGCGCGTGAAGCCTGGAAGCCATCCATCACCGGCATCTGGCAGTCCATCAGCACGCCGTCGAAGCGCGCGTCCTGTGCCAGGATATCCAGCGCTTCCTGGCCGTGGCGGGCCAGCACTGCTTCGATGCCGGCCTTGCCCAGCAGGTCGATCGCCAGTTCCTGGTTCATGTCGTTGTCTTCGACCAGCAGCACGCGCGTGCCCGCCAGGCGCGCCATGACTTCGCCCTGCTGCAGGTCGCGTTCCGCCGCGCGCCGCCCCTCGGCGAGCACGCCCTTGCCCAGCGCCTCGCCGACAGCCTCCAGCAGGGCTGAAGGCGTGACCGGCTTGGTCAGCACCGACTTCAGCTGGACCCGGCGCTCCTCCGCGCTGGTCAACGCTTCTTCCCGGCCGTAAGCGGTCACCATGATGGCGGCCGGCAGGCGGCCGGCCTGCCCGGATTGCAAGCGGCGCACCGTCTCAACCCCGTCCATCGACGGCATCTTCCAATCCATCAGGATCAGGTCATAAGGCAAAGCCTGTTGTTGCGCGCGCGCCACCATGTCGAGCGCCTGCTGGCCACCCACGGCCACGTCGACTGCCAGGCCGAAGGAACGGGCGACGGTGGACAGGATTTCGCGCGCCGCGGCATTGTCGTCGACCACCAGCACCCGCACGCCAAGCAATTCGTCGGCGCGGAACATGCGGCGCGGTTTCGCATTGGCCTGCAGCCCGAAGCGGGCGGTGAAGTGGAAAGTGGAGCCCTTGCCCTCCGCGCTCTCGACCCAGATGCGCCCGCCCATCAGCTCAAGCAGGTTCTTGCTGATCACCAGGCCAAGGCCGGTACCGCCGTACTTGCGGGTGGTGGAAGCATCGGCCTGGCTGAAGGACTGGAACAGTTTGGCGCTCTGCGCCGCGCTCATGCCGATGCCGGAGTCGCGCACCCAGAAATGCAGCTCGATTTCCTGTTCGTCGCGCGCCGACTGCTCGATGCCGACCACCACTTCGCCGCATTCGGTGAACTTGACCGCGTTATTGGCCAGGTTGACCAGCACCTGCCCGATCCGCAGCGGATCGCCAACCAGCCCGGTCGGCAGCTCGGGAGCCACCTGGAACAGCAGCTCCAGGCCCTTGTCCTCGGCCTTGAAGCCGATCAGGTTGGCCAGGTTATCGAGCACGTCGTCAAGGTCGAACGCAACCTGCTCCACCGTCATCTTGCCGGCCTCGATCTTCGAGAAGTCGAGGATGTCGTTGATGATGCCGAGCAGGTTCTCGCCCGCCCGCTGCACCTTCTCGACGTAGTTGCGCTGCCGCTTATCGAGATTGGTCTGCAGGGCCAGGTGCGACATGCCGATGATGGCGTTCATCGGCGTGCGGATCTCATGGCTCATATTGGCCAGGAAATCGCTCTTGGCCCGCGTTGCGGCCTGCGCCTGCTCCTTGGCGATGCGCAGTTCGTCTTCGGCGCTCTTCTGCGAGGTGATGTCCTGGTACACCCCGTACATGAAGCGCGGCACGCCGTCTTCCTCATCGCGCACCACCGTGCCGACCGCGTGCAGCCAGACGATGCGGCCATCCACCGGGCGCTTGTAGGCGTAGACCGCATCGAACTTGTCGTAGGTGCCGTCCAGCGCTCCCTGCACCCGGGCAGCGACGCGCAGCGCGCCTTCGGGATCGGCTTCCACCAGGCGGGTAAACCATTCGTCCTGCAGGTGGAAACGGCCATCGGGCCGCGCCGCTTCGCCCAGCAGGCGCGCAGCGCGCTCGGACTGGATATAGTATTCCGGGTCGTTGTAGTCGATCACCCAGTAGCCGCAGCCTGTCATCTCCAGCGCGATATCGCCGAGGAAATTGCTGCGCTTGATTTCCTGCTCCAAGGCCTTGCGTTCGGTGATGTCGCGAAACACCACCACCGAACCGACTTGCGCGCCATCCTTGTACATTGGCCGGTCCACATAATCGACCGGGAAGCTGCTGCCGTCCTTGCGTTTCAACTGCTCGCCGTCCTGCTGCCACGCCGCGCCAACCAGCTCGCCTTCGCCGTAGCCCAGCAAGGCAGGCGCGGCCGGATTGACGAAGGTGATCCGGCCGGCCAGGTCCAGGCCGACAATACCGTCGCTCACGGTGCCCAGTACCAGCCGGCTGCGTTCCTCCAGCATCCGGGTGCGCGCATTGCGCTCCAGGATTTCCATATTCATGGCCACCACCGGCAGTGCGCCCTCCAGCAGCGACTGGGCCTGGTCGCCGTAGGGCTCCAGCGTTGCCAATTCCAGCACGCCCAGCAGCCGCTCATTGCGCAGCAACGGCACGATGGCGATGCTGGCCGGGTCGGCCTCGCCCAACGCGGAGCCGATGCGGACATAACCGGCCGGCGCTTGCCGCATGATGATCGGCTTGCGTTGCGCGGCACATTGCCCCACCAGCCCTTCGCCGAGCAGGAAGCTGTGCTGCGCCGCGGACCTGCCGCGTATCGCATAGCCGGCCAACAGCGCCAGACTGCCCTCCTCCGCTTCATGCCGGTAGAAGGCCGCGTGGCCGGCCTGCACCAGCGGCGCCAGTGCCGCCAGCGTGCGCGTGGCCAGGTCTTCAGCGCTGTCGGCCGACTGCAGGTCGTTGCCGATCGCGGCCAGGTGGGTCTTGAGCCAGCGCTGCGCCTCCATCTTGCAGGCCTCTTCCTGCAGCACCTTGATCGAGCGTGCCAGGCTGCCCATCTCGTTCGGAAAATCCGTCAGCGGCACTTCGGCGCCCAGTTTGCCTTTTGCCAGCTGCTGCACAGCGCTGCGCAACCGCTCCGACGGCAGGCGCACCGAGCGGCCCACCAGGTAGCTGAAAAGGATGCCCAACACCAGGCTCAGTCCCAGCAAACCGTAGGTCAGCTGCATCTCGTAGCGCGACAGCGACTGCATCTGCTCGATCTGGTGGCGCGCACTGTCTTCCTTGATCGCGGCGATGCGCGCCAGGGCGTGATTGGCGCGCACCCCGTGCTCCTGGAACGCCTGCTCGGCCACCACCGCGGCGGCCTGCTCGGCCTGCCCCGCGCGCAACAAGCGCACCGCCTGGTCCACGCGCAAGTCGTAGCCGGCATAGGCAGTCTCGAATTCGGCCAGGTTCTTGCGATTTTCTTCGCGGATGATGCGTGGGCGCAGTTGGTCCAGCGCCCGGTCCTGCTGGCGCTTCGCCTCCTCCGCCAGGCCCAGCGCGCGATCGCGGCCGCTCTTGTCGCGGGCCAGCAAGGCTTGGCGCAGCGCACTGCCGCCTTGCGCAAACTGGGCCAGGGCATCCTTGGCGTCCGAAATGCCCAGCAGGTCATTCTTGTAGATGCCGAGGATCTCGTCATGCATCCGGGCCTGGGTGGTGACGTTGTGCAGCCCGAACGCCAGCGTGATCAACAGGCTGCCGCCAAAACCCAGCGCGAGTTTCCACGCCAGCCCCAGTTTCTCGAGTCTATCCAGTAAGCGGGCCACGCGTCCTCCCTACTCAGTCAAATTGATTGCCAGCAGGTCGAGCGCTGACAGGAATTGTTCATAGCTGGCCGCATCGGGCGCCTGCAGCAGCGCCAGTTCCACTGCGCCCAACAGGCGGCCGCGCAACTGCACCGGCGCCAGCAACAAGGCGCCCGCCCTGGCTTCGCCCAGGCCGGAACGAATGCTCCATGCGGCGCCTGCACCAGCGGTGTCGACGATGCGCGCTTCGCGCTGCAGGGCGCATTGGCCCAGCAAGCCTTCGCCCAGGGCCAGGCGTGGCGGCGGCGCCGTGCTGGCATAGCTGGCGGCCAGCGCCAGTCCATCGGCGTCGGCGGTGTAGATGACGCCCTGCATGGCGCCGAACAATTGATGGCATTGATCGAGGAAGACGGCGAGGCGGGCATGGCGCTGTGATGCCTGCTGCATCTGCAGCGCTACCTGGGCCAGCTGCATCTTGCGCTCGGCGCGCAGTTCCTGCTCGTGCGCCACGCGTTCGAGTTCGAGGTGGGCGCGCTGCTGGGCCGCCTGGCTGCGCACCGCGCGCAGGCCGGCCGCTCCCAGCAGGAACACCACGCTGGCGGCCATGGCGGCGGCCGGCACGCCGCTGCCCGGCGGCACGCTCAGGCCCAGGTCTTCCAGCACCAGCAACTGCCAGCTGCCCGATGGATCGTGCCAATCCACGGCGGCCGATGCCACCGCGTAACGGCGCCCTTCTCCCTGCGCCATGCCCGGCGCCAGGCTGACCGGCAGCGGGCGCGGTGCCTGCCCTTCGAACAGCTTGCCGAACTGGCGCACGGCGCGGATTTCAGCCACCCTGGCCGCAGACACCGGGCCGGCCAGCATGCCGCGCCATTCACGCCGGCTGCTGGCGAACACCACGCCCTGCGGCGACAGCAGGACGGCGGCCTGGCCGCTGCGCGCCAGCAGGCGTTCCAGCTTTTCCATATCGGTCCGTGCCACCACCACGCCGACCGGATCGCCGCTGCGCGCCAGGCCGGCATACACCGGCGCCGCGAAATACAGGGCATGGTCGCTGCGCGCCAGGCTGACGGCGGCGTAGATATTGTTGCGGCCGGCCATGGCTTGCTGGTAATAAGGGCGGAAGCGCACGTCGATGCCGGTGGAAGCTTGGCCGCTATCGTCCCATGACGATTTGACAAAACCATCCTTGCCGACCACGAATAAACCCTGGATTTGCTGGCTGCGACCGACGTTTTCCAATAAGGCCGATATTTTCGGCTGGTTGGACGGAATTGCTTCGGTGCTTTCTTTTTTGATATCCGGCTCAATCAATCCGAGCAGGGAAATCACCCCCATCAAATTACTGTCCAGGGTTAATGACATGGCGGCAATCGCGTCGCGCTGTACGTCGATATTCAATAATGCCAGGCGTCCTTGTTCCAGCCTGGCGCGGTAGGCACTGCCGGCCAGCCAGGCCGCTGCCAAGGCCAACCAGATCACCGCGGTCCAGGCGCGCAGGGGATATTTTGCAATTCTCTCAATTACCAACATGGCAAATTTCAAGAAGGAAATATTATCGAATAACAATAGCAGTATTCCCGGCGCCGACGCCGCACGCCATGTTTTTTATTGTTCAGTTGCGCATGATTGACGTTTGCTGGACGAGTTAACCCGATAGTGATATTGTCCATATTGAGAATATTGCCCCTAATCTAGCAATATTCCGCCCCAACGAACCCGCTCCGACCATGTTGAAGAAAATAACCGCAGCCCTGCTGATGTCGATCTCCGCAGCCGCGTTTGCCGTGCCCTTGGGCTCGCAAGCCGTGCTTGTCGTCGAGGATGAGACTGGCAAAGTGCTGGTCGAGAAGAACGCCACCGCCGTTGTTCCGATCGCCTCCCTGACTAAATTGATGACCGCAATGGTCGTGCTCGACTCCAAGCTTGATATGGACGAGCAGATCAGCATCGACAAGGACGATGTCGACACGCTCAAGCACAGCACTTCGCGCGTGCCGGTCGGCGCCACCATCTCGCGCGGCGAATTGCTGCAACTGGCGCTGATGTCGTCCGATAACCGCGCCGCCGCCGCGCTGGCCCGCACCTTCCCCGGCGGCCCGGCCGCGTTTACGGCCGCCGTGCACGCCAAGACCCAGCAGCTGGGCATGACCAGCACCCAGATCGATGAACCGACCGGCTTGTCGCCTAACAATACATCGAATGCGGCCGACCTGGTGAAAATGGCCGCCGCCGCCGCCCGCTATCCCGAGATCCGCCGCATCACCACCGATACCGAGGAAGTGATCAAGATGAAGGGGCGCATGGTGCAGTACCACAACACCAACCGCCTGGTCGGCGCCAAGGGCTGGGATATCGGCCTGTCCAAGACCGGCTATACCGAAGAAGCGGGCCGCTGCCTGATCATGCGCATCACCGAAGCCGGCCGCGCAGCCACCCTGGTCCTGCTGAACGCCGGGGGCAATTCGGCGCGCCTGATGGATGCGCTGAACATCCGCCGCCTGCTGGCGGGCGACAACGCTCCCAAAGTGATGAAAGCATCCAGCCCGCGCAAGAAAGCCGTGCGCACAACGGAACGCCGTCGCCGCCGCATGTAGCATGCCTGACGGGGTTCGCTGCCGAGAGGCACCATGGACCTGCTGCGCAACCTGCGCTTCGCGCGCCGCCTGGCGATCCTCGTGGGGATCTTCGCCGGCGGTTTCCTGCTATACGGGCTATGGTCGTTCCGCACGCTCGATGCCTTGCGCGTCAACGGACCGCTGTATGGCGAGGTAATCCAGGGCAAGGACTTGATTGCGGACGTGCTGCCGCCGCCGCTGTACATCATCGAGTCCTTCCTGGTGGCGGAGCAGCTGGTTGCCGCCGGCAGCCAGGTCGAGCGCGAGCAGCTGGCGCAGCGCCTGCGCACCCTGCATGCGCAGCAGGTGGCGCGCGTCCATTACTGGCAAAGCCGGCCGCTCGACGCCGGCCTGGCGGAATCGCTCAAGCAAGCGAATAGCCAGGCCACCGCCTTCTACAACGAAGCCTTCGGCCAACTGGTGCCCGCGCTGGAACTGGGCGACCGGGCGCGCGCCGAGCATGCGCTGGCCAAGATGCAGCGCCATTACGACCTGCACCGGCAAGTGATCGATAACCTGGTCAACCAGGCGGCCAGCCGCGCGCGCTTTACCGAAGGCCAGGCGGCCGAGCGCATTCGCGCCGACAGCGCGCTGTTGCTGGCGATCCTGGCCGGCTCGCTGGCGTTGGCGGTCGCCATGGCGTGGCTGATCAGCCGCAGCATCACGCAACCAGTGGCGCAGGCGCTGGCCATCGCGCAGCGCGTGCGCAGCGGCGACCTGTCCTCGCCGGCGCCCCAGCCGTTCCACGACGAAACGGGCGAGCTGCTGTCGTCCTTGCATGCGCTGCAGGAAGGCCTGGCCGCGGCTGCGGCCGCGCGCAGCGCATCGGAGCACAAGCTGCACTGCACACGCCAATTGCTGGACCGCCTGTTGAACAGCGCCGGCATGCTGGTGCTGGGCCTGGGGCACGAGGGCGAGGTGCTGATCTTCAATGAAACGGCAGCCCAGGTCACCGGCTGCGGCCGCGACAGCGTACTAGGGCGCGTATGGCGCGACCTGCCGCTGTTGCCCATGTCGGCCGTATCGCAGTGGCCCGAGGGCGGTCATCCGCAACAGTTCCGCGCCATGCCGGCCGGCCACGAACACCTGCTGCATACCGCCTCGGGCGACGAACGCCGCATCGCCTGGCACCACAGCGCACTGGAAGAAGGCGAGATCGCCTTGCTCAGTTTCGGCATCGACGTGACCGAGTTGCGCCAGGCCGAGCGTGCGACGGCCGCGGCCCATGAGGCGGCGCAGCACGCCAATCGCAGCAAGGGCGCCTTCCTGGCCAATATGGGCCACGAGATCCGTACCCCGCTGAACGCCATCCTCGGCCTGACCGAGCTGGCCTTGCGCGGGCCGCTCGATGCGCGCCAGCGCAGCTATCTTGAGCAGGTTGACGGCGCGGCTGCCAGCCTGATGGCGATGTTCAACGATATCCTCGACTTTTCGCGCATCGAGGCTGGCCAGCTGCATATGGAAGATTGCGTGTTCAGCGTACGCCAAGCGGCCGAACAGGCTTGCAGCGAGTGGCAGGCGGCAGCGCAAGCCAAAGGCCTGCTGCTCGAATGCACGGTGGAAGCGGGGTTGCCGGAAGAACTCGTGGGCGATGCGGCGCGCCTGCAGCAACTGCTGCAGCACCTGCTGGCGCATTCCATCAAGTTCACGGAACGGGGCAAGGTGCAATTGCTGCTGCGGCGGGAAGATGCCGGCAGCCAGGACGGCACGGTACTGCGCTGGGAAGTGCGCGACACCGGCGCGGCGCGCGATGCCGCGGTCCAGCTGTACGAGCCGGCCGGCCCAGGCGATTCGGCGGCAGGCCTCGGTCTTTCCGTGGCGCGCCAACTGGCGGCTATGATGGGCGGCCACCTGCTGCTGGAGAGCGATCCGGCCGAAGGCAACCGCTTCGTGTTCAGCGCCCTGTTCCACCATGCGCTGCCGGGCGCCGCCGCATCCGCCGAGGCGCAGGCGGCAGCGCAAGCGGCCTTCCCGGCCCTGGCCGCCCTCGGCGCCGACATGGCCGGGGCGCTGGCGCGCCAGCAGGGCAACCGCGCGCAACTGCGCAAGATGCTGGGCCAGTTCCTGCAAGGCCAGGCCGCGCTGCACGCTGCCATCGGCGACGCGGTGGCGCTGGGCGACCGCCAGCGCGCGCAGCGCATGGCCCACACCCTGGCCGGCCTATCGGCACAGCTGGGCATGGAAGGCTTGCGCCAGGCTGCGGCAGGCGTGATCAATGCGCTGCGTGCGGGCGGCGACGCAGCGGCCGAACTGGCGCAGCTGGCGCCGGCATTGGATACGATGCTGCAGGCGATCCACGCCGACCTGCAAGCGGGCGCTCAGTTAGGCGCTCAGTCAGGCAATCAGTCAGGCGAGCAGGCTGCGTAGGCCGCTGGTGCGCTCGGTGCGGCGCCGGATCGCGTCCGGCAGCACGCCCGGGTTGGGCGTCAGCAGCGTAAAATGCCGGCGGGCCCGCGTGATGCCGGTGTAGACCAGTTCGCGCGCCAGCACGCTGGACGCTTCGCGCGGCAGCACCAGCACGGTATGGCTGAACTCCGAACCTTGCGATTTGTGCACCGTCATGGCGAATGCGGTTTCCACGTTGCGCAGGCGGGTCGCCAGCACGCTGCGCACCTGGCCGCCGTCCGAAAAATACACGCGCAGCGAGCCGCTCCGTGCAGGGTCGGGCAGCACCAGGCCGATGTCGCCGTTGTACACGCCGGTGGCGTAGTCGTTGCGCGTGACCATGACCGGGCGGCCCACATACCAGTCGCCGCGCCGCTTCAGCAAGCCGTGTTCTTCAAGGCGCTGCGCGATGCTCTCGTTCAGGCCCGAGACGCCCCATTCGCCTTCGCGCACGGCGCACAGGAGGCGGAAGCCCTCGAAGGCTTGCAGCACGCCGGCGCTCCATTCATCGTGCGGGGTCATGCCCGCGCCCTGCCCGATCATGTGCAGGAACGGCCGGTAGCCCTCGAGCGCCAGGCGCAGCATGTCCTCCTGCTGCGCCGCTTCGTTCCAGTGCAGTTGCCCGCCGCTGTCGGAGCGCAGCACGGCGCGCGCGGCGTCGGCATCGCCATGGTTGACGGCCGTGGCCAGCTGCCCGATCGGACCGCCGAACCGGCGGCTTTGGCGCAGCATGACGGTCTGCTGCGCCAGCGCACCCGCATTGCCGAGGAATTCCGGCGGGATGGCCTGGCCGGATGCCGCTTCCACGAACGCTGCCGTGGCCGCGCTGTAGCCGCCGGCCTGGGCGTCGTGGCACAAGTCGCCCAGCACGGAGCCCGCTTCCACCGATGCCAGCTGGTCCTTGTCGCCCAGCAGGATCAGGCGCGCACCGTGCGGCAAGGCATCCAGCAGGGCCGCCATCATCTCCAAGTGCACCATCGAAGCTTCGTCGACGATCAGTACGTCCACATCGAGCGGGTTGCCGGCGTCGTGGCGGAACGCCCGCGTGTCCGGGCGCGCGCCCAGCAGCGAATGCAGGGTGCGGGCGCCCCCCATGCGCTGCGCCAGCTCGCGCAGCGGCAAGGCGCCCGCCAGGCTTTGTTCCAAGTCCCCCAACGCGCCGTCGATGGCTTGTTTGAGGCGCGCGGCGGCCTTGCCGGTCGGCGCCGCCAGCGCCACGCGCAGCTGGGCGGCGTTGCCGCCTTCCACCGCAAACAGCAACGCCAGCAGGCGCGCCACCGTATACGTCTTGCCGGTACCCGGGCCGCCGGTAATAACCGCCAGGCCGCCGCGCGAGGCAACCGCGCAGGCGATCTTCTGCCAGTCCGCACCACCCTCGCGCGTTGCATGGGTGAACAGGCGGTCGAGCCATTGGCGCACCAGCGCCGGTTCGGAAACATGCGGCGTGCCGGTACGTGCACGCACCGCGTGGGCAACCGTGTTCTCGTCGGACCAGTAGCGGCGCAGGTACAGGCGGCCGCCCGCCAGTACCAGCGGCTGGCCCTGGTCGGCGCCGCCCGGCCAGGCCAGCACTTGCGGGCACGCCTGCAGGAAGTCGTGCCAGGCCGCCTGGCTTGGCGGCAGGTCGCCCGCTTCGGCGCACAGGCTTTGCCAGTCGTCTTCGCCCCAGCCCAGCATCGGCGAGGGATCGCCGGACAGCGCCGACAAGTGCAGGCAACTGTGGCCGCGGCCTTCGAGCTCGGACAGCAACAGGCAGGCCAGGGCCAGCGGGGCGCCCGATGCAAGGCTGCCGTGCGGCTCCAGCGCCGTCACGAAACGTGCGAACTCGGGCCCCAGGCGGCGCAGCATGCCGCCTTCGGCCAGCATGTCGATATGTTCGTAAAAACTCATTGGCAAAGCCCGTCCAGTCCATCCAGCAGTTCGGCGTCCGGCGGCAGCAGGTAGCAGCCGCGCGTCTGGGCATTGCCGACGCCGCGCAGGAAATAGAAGATTGCGCCGCCCAGTTGCGTGGCCGGGTCGTAGACATCGCCCAGGCGGGTGCGCAGCAAGCGGTGCAGCGCCAGCATGTAGATCGCGCCCTGTACATCGTAGCGGTGCGCGGCCATGCCGTGCGCCAGCGCCGCCTTGTGGTAGGCCGCGTCGCCGCCGCCCAGCGCATTCGATTTATAGTCCAGCACCCAGTAGCGGCCCTGATGCTCGAACACCAGGTCGCAGAAACCTTTCAGCATGCCGTGCAGCTCGCGCTGCGGCAAGCCGGGACGCGCGATACCCTCCAGCAGGTGCTGGCGGCACAGGCGGTCCAGTTGCCCCGTGTCCAGCCGCTCGCTGGGAAACCAGAACTCCATCTCCGGCAGCAGTTGTCCGATGGTGTCGAGCGCGCCGCCCAGAGGCGGCAGTTCGGTGCTGGCGATCATGCGCAGCCACTCCAGCGTGTCGGCCTCGCGATGGCCCCAGCCGGCGCGCTTGATCAGGCGCGCCGCGCGCTCCGCATAGTGCTCCTGGTGGATCGAGGCAAAGCCGTCACGCGCCAGCGATTCGAGCTGGTCATGCAGGAAGTTGCCTGGCACGGAGCCGCGCGGAAAGCGGTGCCAGGCCGTATCCTCGATGCGCAGCGCAGCGCCCGCGTCTTCGCCTTCCAGCAGGGTTTCCTGCGCGGCGTGCATCGGCGCCGGGAGCGGCTCGTTGCCGCTGCGCCTCGCCAGCGAGGTAAAGCTGCCGACCGACCAATCGCGCTCGAACTGTGCCCGATAGGCCTGCGGCGCTTCCAGTGGCGGGCGCTCTACCGCACGCGCCAGCCGGGTCACCGGCACGGCAGGCTCCAGCAGGGCGACGGAAATGGCATCGCAGCCGGCGCGCAGCCGCTGCCAGCTCTCCAGCAGTTGGCCGGCAGGCAGCGGCTCGCCGCCTGTCAGCAAATAGCCCAGGGCCGAATCGTGCAGGGTGTTTTCATCTTTCTTGCGCGCCGGCAGCGCCGCGACGCCAAGCCACAGGAAGTGGCGCGCCCGCGTCAGCGCCACATAGAGCAGGCGCAGGTCTTCCTCGATACGGGCGGCCTCCGCGGCTTGCTGGCCCTCATCGGACAGGCGCATGTCGAGGCGGCGCTCGCCATCGGCATCGGTGTACTCGAAGAAGGTGCGGTTGCGCTTGTCGACCTTGCGCACCGTGACCGCAAACGGCAGGAAGACCAGCGGGTACTCGAGGCCCTTGGACTTGTGCACGGTGACGACCTTGACCAGTTCGGCATCCGATTCCAGGCGCAGCACACGCTCATCGCCGCCGTCGGTCTCTTCGTCGATCTGCTCCGCCAGCCAGCGTATCAACGCTTGTTCGCCCTCCAACTGGCGGCTGGCCTGCTGCAGCAGCTCGGCCAGGTGCAGCAGGTTGGTCAGGCTGCGTTCGCCGCCGGCGCGCGCCAGCAACTGCGCCGGCAGGCCAAGGTCGTGGATGAAGCGGCGCAGCATGGCCAGCACGCCCTGGCGCTGCCAGACCACGTGCAATTCCTTGAGCTGTTCAACGCGGCGCTCCCAGGCCAGCTCGTCGGCCGAGAACAGCGCCAGTTCCGACAGCGGCAAGTTGGCGGTGCGGGTGGCGAAAGCGGTGCGTGCCAGTTGGCCGTCCAGAGGATTGGCCACCGCCGACAGCCAGCGCAGGATATCGGCCGCTTCCTCGCTCGACAGCACCGAATCCTTGTCGGACAGGTAGACGCTGGGCACCAGGCGGCGTTGCAGCGAGCGGCGCACGGCGGCCGCCTCGCGGCGGTCGCGCACCAGGATGGCGATATCGGCCGGCTGCAGGCGCTTGAATCCGGCGCCCTCCCGGAACCCTGTGGCCGGGTCATTCAGCAGGCCGGCGATATGCTCGGCGCACTGCTCCGCGAAGTATTCGCGGTAGGCGTCGGCGCCCAACTGCTCCACCGTGCAGCCGGCGGTCAGGGCCTGGATATCGCCAGCCGGACCGACCAGCCGCTCTGCGCGGCCGCGCGCGCCCACCGCGTCGAACGGCAGCGGGTTGCCGTTTTCGGTGCGGAAGCGGAACGCGCCACGCGCAAAGCCGCCCTGCCCGGCCACGCCTTCGGCGTGCAGGAAGACCTGGTTGACCGCGGCGACGATCTGCGCCGTGGAACGGAAGTTGGTGCCAAGCTGGTAATGGCGGCCTTCCGTGGCGCGCCGCGCATCGAGATAGCTGTGGATGTCGGCGCCACGGAAGCCGTAAATCGACTGTTTCGGATCGCCAATCAGGAACAGGCCGAGATCGGGATCGTTGGCGGCAACCTGGTACAACAGGTTGAAGATGCGGTACTGGCTTGGCGCGGTATCCTGGAATTCGTCCACCATCGCCACCGGGAATTGCGTGACGATGCGCTGGCGCAGCGCCGCGCCGTTGGCGCCTTCCAGCGCGCTGCGCAAGCGCTCCAGCATGTCGGCAAAGCCGAACAGGCGTTGCTGGCGTTTCAACTCCTCCATGCGGGCGGCAATCGTGGCGGCCGCGTGGCGCAGGACATGGTGGCGCACCGGTTCGATGGCGTCCAGCGCACGGCGCAGCGGCGCGACTTCGTCAAAGTCGGCCGGGATGTCGGGTGCGAAGCCTTTGGCGCAGGCGTCGGCCATGCCGGCCGGCGTCAGGCGGAACCACGGCGTGGCGTTCATCTCCGGTTCGGCCAGCGCCGGATCGTTGGCCCAGTCGCGCAGGGCCGCAAACCATTTGGCGACCGAGTCGGCGCGCAGCTTGGTGCCGTTGAAACACTTCGCATTGGCCTCGCGCTGGGCTGCGATCCAGCCCTCCATGCGCCCGGCACGCTCGGCCCAGCCCTGCTTGAGGCCCGCCAGCGCGGCTTGCTGCTGGTGCAGGACGCGGCCGATCATGACGCCCAGCGGCTCGTCGCCGGCCGCTGCGGCGGCAGCGGGCCGGCGCGCCAGCTCGCGCACGCTTCGCCCCAGCGCCGACACGTCGCGGCAAGCGGAGAGCAACACGGCCAAGGCCTGCTCGCCCAGCGGATATACCTGCTGGCGCCAGTAGTCGTGCACCGCGTCCTCGTACAGTGCCGTCTCGTCGCTCAGCAATTCTTCATCGAACAGGTTGCCGCTGTCGAAGGCGTGCTCGCGCAGCATGCGCTGGCACCAGGCGTCGATGGTGAAGATCGCCGCCTCGTCCATCGTCTCGGCGGCCAGTTGCAGGCGGTAGGCGGCCTGCTGGCGCGCCGCCTGGTCGGGCAGTTCCTCCAGCAGCGCGTCCAGGTAGGAATCCGCGGCCGGCGGCGCCTCGGCACGGAAGTAGGCCGCCGCCTCGACCAGCCGCTCGCGCACCCGGTTGGACAATTCGCGCGTGGCAGCGCGGGTGAACGTCATCACCAGGATTTCGTTCGGCATCAGCGGCCGGCGATAGGCGTTCCCGCCGCCATGGCCAAGCACCAGCCGCACGTACAATGCGGCGATGGTCCAGGTCTTGCCGGTACCGGCGCTGGCCTCGATCAGGCGCGAGCCATGCAGCGGGAAGTCGAGCGGGTCCAGTGCGATGCTCATGCCCCGCCCTCCCCGTCGCCTTCAATCGGCTGCACCGTCACCGACTGCGCCAGCCAGTCCGCCAACGGCTGGTACAGCGCGCGGCTGATGTCGACAAACCCCGGCTGCCCGGCCAGGGCCGCAAAGTCCGGCCACAGGCGGGCCAGGCAAGGGTCTTCGTTTTCCCCGGTCAGCTCGAAGCCGCCGTCGTAGGTACTGCGCGCGTCGCCGTCCAATACCAGCGCAAGGCCGGTCTTGCAGGCCGCGGGCAACGGCTGGTCCATGCCGGCGCGCCACAGCTCGACAATGCGCGCCAGGGTCGCCCGGGCCGCCTGCGGCTCAAGCGGCTCCATGATGACGATCGCATCGCGCGCGACCAGGAAGCCGGTCACCGGCTGGCCTTGCGCAGCCGCCGCGAGCTGGCGCAGCCACATCGGAATCAGCTTTTCGCCGCGCGGCGCGGCGGCCTTGTCGCATACCCGCGAGGACATCTGCATCAGCCAGACCGTGGCGCCTTCGGCGCGGTGCAGCTGGTCGATCCAGTCTTCCAGGACCAGGCCCGCCAGTTCCAGGTGGATTGCCAGCTTGGGCGCCTCTTCGCTGTAGGTCCCGCGCAGGGACAGCCACGCGGTGCGCACCGGCACCAATTCCTCCACCAGTTCATCGAGCACGCGGTCGCCGATCAGGCCGATCGGCAGCACGCCCTGGCGCCGCAGGCGCTGGGCGCGTTCCTGCAGGCTGGCCCGGACCTCGTCCATGGCCTCCATCCGGCCGCCGTCCGCCAGCATGGCGTCTTCCAGCATATAGCGCTGCAGGCCATCGAGCTGGAAAGGTTCCTCGTCCTTGCCGACCATCGTCGATTCGGCAAAGTAGACCCCGAGGCGCTGCCGGAAGAAATGCCGTACCGGCTGGCGCAGGAATGCAGCCAGCATGGACAGCCGCAGCCGGAAGCTGTCTTCCACCTCGTACGGCGGCAACGCGCTTCCGCCGGCGACGCCCCCGGCGTCATCGGCATCGGCATCCGCATCGGTATCCGCATCTGAATCGGCATCGTGCGCGGCGCGCCATTCGCCGGCGAAGGTCAGCAGGCCGCCGCGCTCAAAATAGGCGCGGCTGAAAGGCTGCAGCGCATGCAAGGTGGTGCGGGCGGCCAGGTCGAGGCTCCAGCCGGCATGCAGGTAATCGCGCAGCTGCGCCACCAGCACCGACGGCGGCTGCTCGCTGTTGTCGCGCACATTGCGCCCAACCCAGCTCACGTACAGCTTGTCGCGCGCCGCCAGCACGGCCTCCAGCATCAGGTAGCGGTCATCATCGCGGCGCGAGCGGTCGCCCGGGCGCGCCATGCCGGGCAAGGCAAGCAGGTCGAAGTCGGCGCGGCTGGCACGGCGCGGGAAGTCGCCATCGTTCATGCCCAGCAGGCACACCACGCGAAACGGCACGGCGCGCATCGGCATCAGGGTGCAGAAGGTGACGCCGCCGGAGACGAACTGGTGCTCCAGCGACGGTTCATCGAGGCCGCCCATCCAGGCTTCGCGCAGGGTCGCCAGCGGCACTGCCTCGTCGAAGCCGGCGTCCTCGCAAGTCGCCAGCCATTTGTCCAGCGCGTCATCCAGGCGCGCCAACGTCAGGCGGTCGGCCTCGTCACGGTCGCTGAAGAAGGCAGCCAACAGCAGGCGCGCCTGCTCCGCCCAATCGGCAGGACGGTGCGCCGCGCCCAGGCGCTCGCGCCAGGCCAGCAAAGCCTCGATCAGTTGCGCCAGTGATCCGGCCAGTGCGGCGTCCAGGCCGCCCACTTCCGAATACGGTTCGATGCCGACAAAGGCGGCGCCGCTACCGGCGGCATAGCCAAGCAGCATGCGGCGCACGCCGAACATCCAGGCATTCTGTTCACCCGCCGGCGCCAGGCCCAGGCCCGCGCGGTGTTCCGCATCCAGTCCCCAGCGCACGCCGGCGCCTTCGATCCACTGGCCCAGCGTCGGCAGGTCGTCCGGGTCCAGGCCGAAACGGCGCGCCAGGGCCGGCACGTCCAGCAGGTCGCGCACCTCACTCTGGCGGCAGCGCTGCTGCGGCAGGCGCAACAGCCACTCCAGCGCCACCAGCAGCGGATTGACGCTGCGGTCGTTGACGTCGCCGATTTCGTGCGGAATGAAGCGCGGGTCGTGGCGCCGGTGCTGGCCGAAAACGGCCCGGATCGAGGCGGTGAAAACGTCGATATCCGGCACCATCGCCACCACGTCGCGCGGGCGCAGCGAGGGGTCGGCGGCAAACATGGCCAGCAACTGGTCGTGCAGGATCTCGACTTCGCGCTGCACGCTGTGGGCCACGTGGAATTCAATCGAACGGTCGCTGTCCTCGGGTGCAAGCCGGGGATGCTCGGCCAGCGGCAGCATATCGCGCACGGCGGCCTGCACCTGCGCCAGCAGCGTCGCGCCCTCTTCATCCCCGAACAGGTCGACGCGCAGCTTGTCGTCGCGCCCCGCCAGGTCGCCGGCGGTGTCGAATTCGTCCAGCATGCGGATATAGTCGCGCCCCTGGCGGCCCCAGCTCGCCAGCAGCGGGTGGCTGTGCGCATGCAGCGCTTCCAGCGGCACCGAGGAAAGGTCGAGATCCTTGCGCGCGGCGTGCCGGCGCCGGGCGGCGGCGCGCAGCAGGTCGCGGCCCTCGATGATGTCGCCCCAGTAATAGCGGCAGGGATTGGGCACCGCGATCACCACCTGGGTGAAGCGCGCCAGCGAGGCCATGGCCTGCAAGGTCTGGTACGGCAGCGCCGATACGCCGAACAGCACGATGCGGCGCGGCAGGCGGCCCAGCGGGGTGTCGCCGCGCTGCACCGCCTCGACGAAGGCCGCGTGCACGCTGGCCCGTCCCAGGCCGCGTTCCTCGAGCGGCACGCTGGCCGCCACCGCACGCCACAAGGCGGCCTGCCAGCGCTGCTCGGGCGCCAGCGGCACGGCTTCGCCGCGCGCATTGCGCAATTGATCAAGCCCGGCGGCCCAGTCTTCCAGCCAGTCGGCGCGGTACACCTGGTACTGGTCGAACAAGTCGGCCAGCCGTTCGGCCAGCTGCAGGCGGCGCTCCGGATCGCCGTCGCGCAGGAAATGGCGCAGCGGCGCAAAGGCATCCTGCGCCAACAATTGCGGCAGCAGGCGCATCAAGCGCCAGGTCAACGGGGCTTTATCGAAGGCGGAAACCGGCGGCACGCGCGCATGGCCGAGCATGCCGCGATAAATCTCCCACAGCAGCCGCGCCGGCAGCGCAACGCGGGTGGCGCCGCACAGGCCCGTTTCCTCGGCCAGCGCAATCTTCAACCACTCCGCCACGCCATTCGATTGCACCAGGAAGATTTCCTGCTCCAGCGGCGCCAGCGGATGGCCGCGCAACCACTGGAACACGGCGCTGCGCAACTCTTCGAGCTGGTTGCCGTGCAAAATCAGGAGTCCGGGTTGGATGCTTTGGGACATGTAAAAGCAGCGAAATAGCGTGGAGTGCCATTATCGCCGCAAAGCCCGCTATCCGGGAATATTGACGTTCATTTCCTGCCCGATATGTTCGCGCAAGCGGTCCAGCAATGGCTGCATCTGGCTGACGATGGAGCGGGCCCGATCGATGCCGTCGGCCGGGGTCATTTTTTCCAGCGCCAGGCACAGGTCGGCAAAGCTCATGGCGCCCACGGCACGCGCCGAAGACTTGATGCGGTGCCCCAGTTCCGACAGGCGCACGATGTCGCCCGCCTCCAGGGCCGCCTGCACCTCGCGCAAGCCGTCCTGCGCCGAATCGAGGAACATATTGGCGTACTTGCGCATCTTTTCGGGCTTGTTGCCGAAGGTCTGGGCCAGGGCGCGCATATCGAACAGTTCCGGCTCGCCGCCGGCGGAGGCATCGGCGGCGCTATCGGCTTGCGGCCCGGCCGCTGGCGCCGGCGCGGGCATGGCCGCCGGCATCGGCATCGGCGCCGGCGCCGGCTGGCCCGGCGTGGTGGTGC
Source organism: Duganella sp. CF458 (assembly GCF_900113115.1). Lineage (GTDB taxonomy): Bacteria > Pseudomonadota > Gammaproteobacteria > Burkholderiales > Burkholderiaceae_D > Rugamonas. Next base: position 221,370 of record NZ_FOOF01000004.1, read on the forward strand.
TGCGCACCTGGGCCATGCGGCCTGCGGCGGCGCGCTGGCTCATCCACTTGGACAGCACCGAGAACAGCAGGTTGGGCGCGATCGGCTTGGTCACGAATTCGTCCATGCCGGCAGCCAGGCAGCGCGCCTGGTCTTCACGGCCGGCGTTGGCCGTCATGGCGATGATCAGGGTGCCGGACAGTTTCGGGTGGGCGCGGATGATGCGCGTCGCTTCGTAACCGTCCATCACCGGCATCTGCACGTCCATCAGCACGCAATCGAAGTGCTCCTTCAGCAGCAGGTCGATGGCTTCCTTGCCGTTATTGGCCACCACCACGGTGGCGCCGGCATCTTCCAGCAGTTCCTGGCCCACTTGCTGGCTGAAGATATTGTCTTCCACCAGCAGGATCGAGGCGCCGTGGATCGGCGCCAGCATATCCGGCTGCAGTGCGTTGGTGTCGGTCGCCTGCAGCAGGTGGGTGCCCTTCTGCAGCTTGGCCGTGAACCAGAATGTCGAACCCTTGCCCGGTTCGCTCTCCACGCCCACCGTGCCGCCCATCAGCTCGGCCAATTGTTTGCTGATGACCAGGCCCAGTCCGGTGCCGCCGTACTTGCGGGTGGTCGACGTGTCGCCCTGGTGGAAGGATTGGAACAGGCTGGAAACCTGGGCCGGCGTCATGCCGATGCCGTTGTCCTGCACTTCGAAACGCACCACGGTGTAATTGTCGCGGTCTTCCACCGGCCGCGCGCGGATGTAGATCTTGTTATTTTCGGAGAACTTGATCGCATTGCTGGTGAAGTTCAACAACACCTGCTCCAGGCGCAGCGGGTCGCCGCGCAACTGGTGCGACAGGCCCGGCCAGATTTCAAAGACCAGTTCCAGTCCCTTGCGGTTGGCGGCATCGCCCAACTGGCCGGAGATATTGGTCAACAGCGACTCCAGCGCAAAGTCCAGCACTTCCAGGTCCAGCTTGCCCGCCTCGATCTTGGAGAAATCGAGGATGTCGTTGATGATGCCCAGCAGGTGCTGGCCGGAGTGGTAGATCTTTTGCAGGTAGTCCTTCTGCTTCGGATTGCTGGCCCCCTTCAACGCCAGGTGCGCCATGCCGATCACGGAATTCATCGGCGTGCGGATTTCGTGGCTCATATTGGACAGGAAATCGCTCTTGGCCTGGTTGGCCGCGCGCGCCTGCTCTTTCAGCATGTGCAACTCGGTGACATCGGTCGACAGCGCGATCACCACCGTGACGTCTTTTTCCAGCCGCACCGGCGCCTTCACGGTCCACAGGTGGTGCACCACGCCGTGACGGTCGGTGTAGCTGGCTTCGCCCGAGCGCTTCTGGCGGTCGGCAAGCACCACGCTATCCTCGATCCAGGCCTGGTCGGCCTCGCGCTTATGCATCACTTCCACGTCCAGGCGACCGAGGATGTCTTCCACCGGCAGGCCGATCACCTCCGCCATCTTGGCGTTGACGTAGACGTAGCGCCGGTCCTGGTCCTTCATGTAGACGTGCGCCTCGACGTTATCGAGCACGCTGTCCAGCAGGCGGCGCTGCTCCATCGCGTTGCGGCGCTGCGAATACATGGTGAACAGGTAGCCGTAGATCAGCAGCGTGCCGACAAAGCCGATCACCAGTGCGATATAGGGAATCCAGCGGTCGAAGCCGACGATCATCGCATCCTTGCGGGCGTAGAACTGGGCCTTCCACAGGCTGCCGTTGAAATCGATCGGCAGCACGGAAATGAAATAGTCGCTGCGGTCGCCCGTCAGCGCGGCCGGCTTGTCGATCGAGCCGTTATCGTTGAACAGCAGGCGGTCTTCCGGCTCGATGGTGAGGTTGCGCTTTTCCGGATCGGTGGAGGCGTCCGAATACAGGATCATGTGCACCTGGCGATCGGCCATCTCGTCGATCGCGCCCTGTATCAGCTTGGCCACCGAAAAGCCGATGCCCACCGAACCGATGAAGTTGGCGCGCCGGCTGTTCACATCGTCCACCGGCATGCCGCGCCTGTAGACCGGCAGGCGCATGCCCAGCCCGATGTGCGGCACCGGCTGCTTGAGCAGGACCGGCTGGCCGGAAGCGCTGATCTCGCCCGTGTCGCGCGACAGTTGCATGGCGCGGTCGATGGCGGGATTGGCGGTGATATCCACGCCAAACTTCTCCATCATCAGGCCCATGGGCTCAAGATAGGTCAGCGGCGAATACTGTTCGCGCTTGCCGGGGGGCTTGATGTCGAACTTCGGGTAGCCGCCCGGCGCCAGGCTGATATCGCTGCGCACCGCAGCCACAAAGGCATCGCGCCCCGCCTGCGGCACGTTCGGCGCAAAGTTGATGGCTTCGATCGCCGGGTAATGCTTGTTGATGTTCAGGGTGGTCACGTACTGCCGGAATTGCAGGCGGGTCACGTGGTCGGACGTCTGGAACAGCGCCACCAGGCCGCGCACCACGTCCGAATAGGCTTTCACCCGCGCCGAGATGCTGTACTGGGTGGCACGGTTCAAATTATCAAAGCGCGCTTGCGCCTCGTCCTCCACCGTGTTGGAGGTGGTGGCGAACAAGGTGGCGCCGACCGCTGCCGCCAGCGACATGCCAAGAATCCATAGTAGAGCCCGCCCGCTGGCCAGGCCCCGCAGCTTACGCCTCATCCATTGAGAAAAGTCTTGCATCTGAGCAGCATACTATTAAAGCAGGCCTGAACGGAACCAATTCGTGACCTCCTGGTCCAAAGCGCGACAGGAGGACTCATCATGAAAAATGGATTCCACATCTTACCGGCATCCCGGGCTGGCCGGAATTTCCTAGCCTTCGCGCATTGCGCGGCACTCTGCCTTGCCGTGCCGGCCGGCGCCGCGCCCACCGGCCCGCAGCGCCCGCCACCCGCGCCGGTGTTGGAACACCGCGAATTCGATGCCATGCTGGAGGCCGCTTTTCAGCCGCCGGCAAGGGGGCACAGCAGGGCTTTCATCGTGCACTTTACGCTTCCCGGTGCCAGCGCGACGCGCCGTGTGAACTGGCGTTTGGGCCTGCACCAGCCGGGCGGGCGGCTGGTTCATCAGTGGCGCGGACGCCACGTCTTGCATGGCGGCAGCGGCCAGGCCGTGGTCAAATGGCGCCCGCCGGCCTCCCTGCCCGCCGGGATTTACGAGCTGCGCCTGCAAGCCGGCGATATCCGCCAGCACCGCCCCATCGCGATCGGCCAAGCGCAGCCGCTGCTGCCCGCCAGCGCGACGGTGGCCGCCGACGGCATGGCCGGGCCGGCACGCTTCGACGGCCTGGGCTTCGACATCGTCTATGGCAACCTGCACAGCCAGACCAACCATAGCGACGGCGGCGGCGATCCCGCGCGCTGCCGCGGTTCCCAGGCGCCCGGCGCAGGCGCATTCGGCCCCGAAGACGCCTACCGGTTCGCACAGCAGCACGGCCTGCAGTTCCTGCTCACCTCGGAACACAACCACATGTACGACGGCAGCGAAGGCAGCGACCCCCATGCCGACCCGCTGGCCGCCCGCCAACTGTACCGCCTGGGCATCGCCAGCGCCGAGCAATACACCGCCCAGCACCCCGGCTTCGTGGCCATGTACGGCATGGAATGGGGCGTGATCAGCGGCGGCGGCCACCTCAACATCCTCAACAGCCCCGCCCTGCTGGGCTGGGAACGCAGCGCCGATGGCGAGCCCTTTGCCGACGTGGTCACGCCGAAGAACGATTACGCCGCCTTATACGCTGTGATGAAAGCGCAAGGCTGGCTGGGGCAGTTCAACCATCCTGGCGCCAGGCAATTCCCGATCGGCGGCGAAGCGCTGGCCTTCAGCGAAGACGGCGGCGCCGTCATGGCCTTGTGCGAAGTCATGAACAGCAACGCCTTCTCGCAACGCCTGGATGAAAGCGAACCACGCCACAGCTTCTACGAAGAGGCCTGCGGCAAGCTGCTGGAAGCCGGCTACCGCCTGGCATTCAGCAGCGACCAGGACAACCACTGCGCCAACTGGGGCGCCTCGTACAGCAACCGCACCGGCATCCTGCTGCCCAGCGGCACCACGCCAACCGCCGAGGCCCTGCTCGACGCCATCCGCGCCCGCCGCGTTTTCGCCACGATGGACAAGCGGGCCGCCATCGCGCTCACCGCCAACGGCAACATGATGGGCGCCCGCATGGACAATAGCGGCCCGCTCACGCTGCAAGTGCATTACGTGAGCACCGCGGGACGCGGCATCGCGGCGCTGGAGGTGATGGAAGGCGTGCCCGGCCGGCGCGGCGACGTGCAGCCCTTGCCCGGCGTGAGCGCCATGCAGCACAGCTTCACGCCCCGGCCAGGTGCGCATTTTTACTACGCGCGCCTGACCCAGGACGACGGCAAGCAGTTATGGTCAGCCCCGATCTGGGTCAATCAACGCTGATGCGCACCGGGTTGACTTCGCGCGCCAGCATCTGCCGCACCGTTTCCGCCTCCTTGCGGACGGCGGCGGGCACTTGCTGGCGGCGTTCGCATTCCGCCAGCAGCTGTTGCGCCGCCTGCGAATCCAGTTGCGCCCCGTCGCGCGACAGGCGCAGCAGGCCAAAGCGCAGCGCCACCTTGCACAGGCCCGCGCTGTCCGGCGCGGCCAGCAACCCGGCCGGCACCAGCGCGCGTGCCGCCTCCATGTCTGCCGGCGCGCACGAACCCCCGAGGCGGAAATTCAGCGCTTCCAGCGCCGGCGCTGCCGGCAACAAGGCTTGCGCCTCGTCGACGGTGAACGGTCCCGCCGTGCCGCATGAAGACAGCACCCGGCTGAGCGCGCGCGGTTCGCCCAGTTTCGCCGCCGCGCGCGTCCAGCGCACCGCTTCCGCAGGCTGGCGTTGGTCGAAATATTCAACCAATGCCGCCATCGCAGCGCGGTCGCCGCGACCGGCAGCCGCTTGCGACTGTGCCAGGCAATAGGGGCTGAACCGGGAAGGCGCTTGCTGCGCGCACGGCACGCTGCCGCGCTCTAGTTCTCGCTCTCGTTCTGTTAACCGTTGGAAGTACCAGGCGCCGCCCGCCGCAGTTGCCAACAACATCACGGCGGCCAGTGCGCAGGCCATAGTTTTGCGTTCAATCTTCATGGTCTGCATTCTACGTGCGCCTGCGCCGCGCACCAATGCGTTACACTTAGCGAAAACAAACAAGGAGTTAAAAAATGCGTTGGGAAGGTAACCGGGAAAGCGAAAATGTCGAAGATCACCGCGGCGACGGCGGTGGCGGCGGCGGATTCGGGTTCGGCGGCCGATCGATCGGCATCGGCACTATCGTCGTTGCGCTGGTTGGCGGCTGGGTATTGGGCGTCAATCCGATGACGATCCTCGGCCTGCTGAGCGGCGGCGGACCGGTCCAGGTAAGCCAGCAGCAGCAACAGCGTCCGCGCACCGAAGGCAATGACCGCGAGTACAAATTGATGAAGGTCGTGCTGGCCGACACCGAAGATGTATGGAAGGACCTGTTCCGCCGCAACGGCGGCACTTACCAGATGCCGAAGATGAAGGTGTTCAGCGGCGCAATCCAGACCGCCTGCGGTACCGGACGTTCCGCCACCGGCCCGTTCTACTGCCCCGGCGACCAGGACATCTACATCGACCTCGATTTCTTCCGCTTGCTCGAGCAACGCTTCCGCGCCCCGGGCGAATTCGCGCAAGCCTATGTGGTCGCGCACGAAGTGGGCCACCATGTGCAAAACCTGATGGGCCTGAGCGACAAGGTGCACAATGCCCAGCGCAATGCCTCCGAACGCCAGGCCAATGCGCTGTCGGTGCGCCTTGAACTGCAGGCCGACTGCTTCGCCGGCGTCTGGGCCTACCACGCCAACCGCGCCCGCAGCATCATTGAAAAAGGCGACGTGGAAGCGGCGTTGAATGCAGCCACCGCCATTGGCGACGATGCACTGCAGAAGCAGTCCGGCGGCGAAGTGATGCCGGACTCCTTCACCCACGGCAGCTCGGCCCAGCGCGTGCGCTGGTTCAACCGCGGCATCGAGTCGGGCGAAATCGCCCAATGCAACACCTTTGAGGCCCGCCAACTGTGAAGCCATCGTATCGGAAGATGGCCTCCGGCGTAGTGCTTGGCCTGGCGGCAGCGGGCGGCGCGCAAGCGCACCAGCCTGCCTCCGACCCCTATCTTTGGCTGGAAGACGTGGGCGGCGACAAGCCCCTGGCCTGGGTCAAGGAACAGAATGCCGTCGCCCTCAAGGAATTGCAGGCGCAAGCGGATTATCCCGGCATTCACGAACGCCTGAAGACCATCCTCAATTCCAAAGAACGCATCCCCTACGTCACCAAGCACGGCGACTATTACTACAACTTCTGGCGCGACGCTGTGCATACGCGCGGCATCTGGCGCCGCACCACGCTGCAGCAGTACCAGACGTCGGAGCCGCAGTGGGAAACGGTGCTCGACATCGACAAGCTGGCCGCCGATGAGAACGAAAACTGGGTCTGGCACGGCGTATCCTGCCTGTACCCGAAAGGCGAGCAGTGCCTGGTGCAGCTCTCGCGTGGCGGCGGCGATGCGCACGTGGTGCGCGAATTCGACGTCGCCAAACGCAAGTTCGTCGCCGGCGGCTTCAACCTGGCGGAAGCGAAAAGCGATATCGGCTGGATCGACGCCGACACCATCTTCGTCTCGACCGATTTCGGCGAAGGCAGCATGACCACGTCCGGCTACCCGCGCATCGTCAAGGAATGGAAGCGCGGCACGCCGCTGGCAGCAGCAGCGACGCTGTATGAAGCCAAGCCGGAAGACCTTGGGGTAGGCGCCTACAAGGACTTCACGCCCGGCCACAGCTACCAGTTCATCAACCGCCAGATCGGCTTCTACGCCAGCGAACTGTTTGTGCGCGAAGGCGACAGGCTGGTCAAGATCGACAAGCCGGACGACGCCAACGCCTACACGGTGCGCGACCAGTTGATCATCGACCTGCGCTCCGACTGGAGCATCAACGGCGCCACCTACAAGCAAGGTTCGCTGCTGGCGGCCGACTTCAAGCGCTTCATGGCCGGTGAACGCCGGCTCGAAGTACTGTTCACGCCGACCTCAAGCAGCTCGCTTGACGGCGTCTCCGCCACCCGCAGCGCGCTGCTGCTCAACGTGCTGGATAACGTGAAGAACCGCCTGGTCGAACTGCGCCACGTTGAAGGAAAATGGCAGCGCCGCGAGGTCGATGCGCCAGCCTTCGGCACCCTCGCAGTACAGGCCCTCGACCCGATCGAATCGGAGCAGTACTTCCTGACGGTGACGGATTTCCTGACGCCGACCACGATGTACCTGGCCCATGCCGGGAGCGATGACCGCAGCGCGCTGAAGTCCCTGCCCGCCTACTTCGACGCCAAACCCTATACCGTGCAGCAGCATATGGCCGTCTCAAAAGACGGCAGCAAGGTGCCCTACTTCGTCCTGATGAACAAGAAGGCCAGGCTGAACGGCAAGAACCCCACCGTGATGTATGGCTACGGCGGCTTTGAAGTGTCGATGAAGCCCTTCTACAGCGGCACCACCGGCGAAGCATGGCTCAAGCAAGGCGGCACCTATGTGCTGGCCAACATCCGCGGCGGCGGCGAGTTCGGCCCGCGCTGGCACCAGGCCGCGCTGAAAGAGAATCGCCAGCGCGCCTTCGACGACTTCATTGCCGTCGCGCAGGACGTCATCAAGCGCAAGATCACCAGCCCGCGCCACCTCGGCATCATGGGCGGCAGCAATGGCGGCCTGCTGGTCGGCGCCGCACTGACCCAACGCCCGGACCTGTTCAACGCGGTGGTCTGCCAGGTACCGCTGCTGGACATGCAACGCTACAGCAAGCTGCTGGCCGGCGCCTCCTGGATGGGCGAATACGGCGACCCGGACGACCCGGCGCAATGGGCCTACATCAGCCGCTACTCGCCCTACCAGAACGTGTTCAAGGACAAGCACTACCCGCGCGTGCTGTTCACCACCTCCACCCGCGACGACCGCGTCCACCCCGGCCACGCGCGCAAGATGGTGGCCAAGATGCAAGACCAAGGCCACGACGTGCTGTACTGGGAAAACACCGAAGGCGGCCACGCCGGCGCCGCCAACAACGACCAGCAAGCCCAGATGTGGGCCCTGACCTACGCCTTCCTCCTCAAGCAACTGAAATGAAAGTCGGAGTCAGCTCTGGCTTCTTGAGGAGCTAAAAATGTCCGGTTGCCAGAGCTGACCCCGACTTTCTACTTGCTCGCCTCAATCGTGCGCGTTGGAATGTGGCGCGTCGTTATGCTTAGGAAAATGTTTCCCAGCGTGTTGCTTAGTTGACAAAGTGAAGCATTTGCTCACCTTTGTACTTGACTGTCGCACCGCCCGGAGTGACATTAAGCCTTCCCTCGCATTCCATCTTCATACCTGAGGTACCGTCGAATGAACGACATGACCGAACTGCCGGAAGAGTTGGACCTGAAGCTGATCCTGTCCACCCTGATGGCCCTGAAAAAAGGCGATTTCTCTGCGCGCTTGCCGTCCGATTGGACCGGTGTGTCGGGCAAGATCGCCGACACCCTCAACGACATCATCGAAACCAATGAGCGCATGGTGAAGTCGGTGACGGAGGTTAGCCGCGTGGTGGGCCGCGAAGGCCGCTTGACGCAGCGGGCGACTGTTCATGTTTCCGGCGGCTGGGCGACCATCATCAGTGCGGTCAATACCCTGATCGACGACCTGGTGCGCCCGACGACCGAAATGGCGCGCGTGATCGGTGCCGTGGCGAAGGGCGACCTGTCGCAAACCATGGCGCTGGAAGTCGACGGGCACCCGCTGAAAGGCCAGTACCTGCGTGCGGCAATGACTGCGAACACCATGGTGGAACAGCTTACCTCCTTCTCTTCCGAAGTAACCCGGGTGGCGCGCGAGGTGGGTACCGAGGGCAAGCTGGGCGGCCAGGCGCAGGTGAAAGGCGTGGCGGGTACCTGGAAGGACTTGACCGACTCCGTGAACTCGATGGCGGGGAACCTGACCTCCCAGGTGCGTAATATCGCGGAGGTGACTACCGCGGTGGCGAACGGCGACCTGTCCAAGAAAATCACGGTGGACGTGCGCGGCGAGATCCTGCAGTTGAAAGACACCATCAATGTGATGGTGGACCAGCTTCGCTCCTTCGCTTCGGAAGTGACGCGCGTGGCGCGCGAGGTGGGCACCGAAGGCAAGCTGGGCGGCCAGGCATACGTGCCGGGCGTCGGCGGCACCTGGAAGGACTTGACCGATAACGTGAACTTTATGGCCTCCAACCTGACCGGCCAGGTGAGGAATATCGCGGCGGTGACGACCGCGGTGGCGAACGGCGACTTGTCGAAGAAGATTACGGTGGACGTGAAGGGCGAGATCCTGGAACTGAAAAATACCATCAACGTGATGGTGGACCAGCTGTCTTCCTTCGCATCGGAGGTGACCCGGGTGGCGCGCGAGGTGGGTACCGAGGGTAAGCTGGGCGGCCAGGCGCAGGTGAAAGGCGTGGCGGGTACCTGGAAGGACTTGACCGACTCCGTGAACTCGATGGCGGGTAACCTGACCTCCCAGGTTCGAAATATCGCGGAGGTGACTACCGCCGTGGCGAACGGCGACTTGTCCAAGAAGATTACCGTGGACGTGAAGGGCGAGATCCTTGAGCTGAAAAACACCATCAACGTGATGGTGGACCAGTTGAACTCCTTCGCCTCGGAAGTGACCCGGGTGGCGCGCGAGGTGGGTACCGAGGGCAAGCTGGGCGGCCAGGCCAACGTGTCCGGCGTCGGCGGCACCTGGAAGGATTTGACCGACAATGTGAACTTCATGGCGTCCAACCTGACGGGCCAGGTGCGTAACATCGCCGAGGTGACCACCGCTGTGGCGAACGGCGACTTGTCGAAGAAAATTACCGTGGACGTGAAGGGCGAGATCCTTGAACTGAAAAACACCATCAACGTGATGGTGGACCAGTTGTCCTCTTTCGCCTCGGAAGTGACGCGCGTGGCGCGTGAGGTCGGTACCGAGGGCAAACTGGGTGGCCAGGCCTATGTGCCGGGCGTCGGCGGCACCTGGAAGGACTTGACCGATAACGTGAACTTCATGGCATCCAACCTGACCGGCCAGGTGCGCAATATCGCGGCGGTGACCACCGCCGTGGCGCGCGGCGACTTGTCGAAGAAGATTACCGTGGACGTGAAAGGCGAGATTCTCGAGCTGAAAGACACCATCAACGTGATGGTGGACCAGTTGTCGTCCTTCGCTTCGGAAGTGACCCGCGTGGCGCGCGAGGTGGGCACCGAGGGCAAGCTGGGCGGCCAGGCTAACGTATCCGGCGTGGCAGGCACCTGGAAGGACTTGACCGAGAACGTCAACCAGTTGGCGGCAAACCTGACCAACCAGGTGCGTGCGATTGCGGAGGTGGCGACCGCCGTGACGCGCGGTGACTTATCCCGCTCCATCCAGGTGGAGGCGCGCGGCGAGGTGTCCTACCTGAAGGACAACATCAACGAGATGATCCGCAACCTGAAGGAAACCACGCAGAAGAATGCGCAGCAGGACTGGCTGAAGACCAACCTGGCGCGTTTCACCCGCCTGCTGCAAGGCCAGCGCGACTTGCAGGCCGTGACAAAGCTGATCCTGTCCGAACTGGCGCCGCTGGTGTCGGCGCACCACGGCGTGTTCTACATGATGGACTCGCAGTTGGCCGATGCCCGCCTGCGCATGATCGCCAGCTACGGCTACCGCTCTTCGCGCAAGCTGCCGACTTCCTTCCTGCCCGGCGAAGGCCTGGTTGGCCAGTGCGCCCTGGAGAAAATGCGCATCTGGCTGACCGACGTGCCGCGCGATTACATCGTGGTCAGTTCCGGCCTGGGCGCGGCGCCGCCGACCAATATCGTGGTGCTGCCTATCCTGTTCGAACAGCAGGTGAAGGCGGTGATCGAGATCGCTTCGCTGGACCGCTTCACCGAAACCCACCTGTCCTTCCTCGACCAGTTGATGGAATCGATCGGCGTGGTGTTGAATACCATCGAGGCGAACAGCCGTACCGAATCGCTGCTGACCCAGTCGCAGTCGCTGGCGCAGGAACTGCAGCAGACCAACCAGGAGCTGGCGGAGAAAGCGCGGCTGCTGTCCGAGCAGAACATCGAGGTGGAACGGAAGAACCGCGAGGTGGAGCAGGCCAAACTGGCACTGGAAGAAAAAGCGACCCAGTTGGCCCTGTCTTCCAAGTACAAATCCGAGTTCCTGGCGAATATGTCGCACGAACTGCGTACCCCCTTGAATTCGCTGCTGATCCTGGCGCAGCAGCTGGGCGACAACCCGGAGGGCAACCTGTCCGGCAAGCAGGTGGAATTCGCCAAGACCATCCACGGTTCCGGTTCCGACTTGCTTACCCTGATCAACGATATCCTGGACTTGTCGAAGATCGAATCCGGCACCGTTACGCTGGACGTCTCGGAATACCGGTTCGCCAACCTGCGCAGCTATGTGGAGCGCACCTTCCGCCACATGGCGGAGGCCAAGCACCTGGGCTTCACGGTGGAACTGGGCGACAACCTGCCCGCCTCGCTGATGACCGACACCACGCGCTTGCAGCAGGTGCTGAAAAACCTGCTGTCGAACGCGTTCAAATTCACCAACCATGGCCAGGTTTCGCTGGGCATCGCGCTGGTGCAAAGCGGCTGGAGCAACGACCACCCGAACCTTGGCAATGCCGATGCGGTGCTGGCCTTCTCGGTCAGCGACACCGGGGTCGGTATCGCGGGCGACAAGCTGCAACTGATCTTCGAAGCGTTCCAGCAGGCCGACGGTTCCACCGCGCGCAAATATGGCGGCACCGGCCTTGGCCTGTCGATTTCGCGCGAGCTGGCGCGCCTGCTGGGCGGCGAGATCCGGGTGGAATCCACCGTCGGCGCCGGTTCGACCTTCACCCTGTTCCTGCCCTATAACCGTTCCGGCTTTGTGTACTACGAAACGGCCCGCCAGCCGGCCATGCCGCGCCTGCCGGCTCCGGGCGCTCCGCCATCGCTGGTCTTTGCGACGCCTGCCGTGGTGTACACGCCGGCGGCACCGGAACAACTGGTCGAGCAGGACGACCAGGTCTATGGTTCGACCCTCGATGACCGCGGGATCACGACACCGGGCGACCCTTCGGTGCTGATCGTCGAGGATGACGAGCGCTTTGCCAAGGTGGTGCTGGACTTTGCCCGCGAAAAGAACTTCAAGGGGGTGGTCACGCACCAGGGCGACTGGGCTCTGAGCCTGGCCCGCGATTACCTGCCCTCCGCCATCCTGCTCGACCTGGACTTGCCGGACATCGACGGCTTCACCGTGCTGGAGCGCCTGAAACGCGACCCGAGCACGCGCCACATCCCGGTGCACGTGATGTCCAGCCTGCGCGAGCGCGAACGCGCGCTGCGTTCCGGCGCCATCTCGTACCTGAATAAACCGGTCAGCAAGGAAGACCTGAACGAGGAGTTCATTCGCATCCAGCGCTTCCTGATCGGGGGCAAGCGCAACCTGCTGGTGGTGGACGATGAGGAGAACCAGCGCGACGCCATCGTCAAGCTGATTGGCGACTCCGACGTCGATATCACGGCCGTTGGCACTGGCCAGGACGCCTTGGCAGCACTGCATGCCTCGCACTTCGATTGCATGGTGCTGGACCTGACCCTGCCCGACATCAGCGGTTTCGACCTGCTGGACCTGATCGGCAAGGACCAGCGCCTGCGCGACCTGCCGATCGTGATCAACACCGCCAAGGAGTTGAACCGCAAGGAGGTGGCCAAGCTGAAACGCTACGCCAAGACCATCGTCATCAAGGATGCCCGTTCGCCGGAGCGCCTGCTCGATGAGACCGCCCTGTTCCTGCACCGTTCGCAAGCCAACCTGCCCGAGGCCCAGCGCCGCATGCTGGAGGAAGTGCATGCCGCCGATGCCGGCCTGGCGGGCCGCAAGGTGCTGATCGTCGACGATGACCTGCGCAATATCTTTGCCTTGTCCTCGCTGCTGGAACGCCAGCAGATGCTGGTGTCCTTCGCCGAAAACGGGCGTGACGGCATCGAAGTGCTGGAGCGCGACCCGACCATCGAGATCGTCCTGATGGACATCATGATGCCGGAGATGGACGGTTATGACACCATGCGCGCCATCCGCCGCATTCCGAAATTCCGCTCGCTGCCAATCATCACGCTGACGGCGAAAGCGATGAAGGGCGACCGCGACAAGTGTATCGCCGCCGGCGCTTCGGACTACATCACCAAGCCGGTGGACGTGGCGCAATTGCTGTCGCTGATGCGGGTCTGGCTGCACTGATGGGCGCCAACGGGGAACTGCGCCGCAACACGGCGCCGGAACTGGAAGAGCTCGAGCTGGAGCTGCTGCTTGAGGCGCTGGTGCGCCGCTTCGGTTTCGATTTTCGCTTGCACGAGCGGGCGCCGTTGAAGCAGAAGATGCTCGCATTTATGCAGCAGTGTGGCCTGGCTACGCTGTCGCAGGTTCAGGACCAGATCCTGCACGATCCGGCCACGTCCAGCGCCCTGTTGCGTGCCCTGCACGTGCCGCCCGCGGCGCTGTTCGACAATCCTTCAGAAGCGCTCATGCTGCGCGAGGCCGCCGAACACTCCCTGCGCGGCGCTGCCCTGCCCCGCATCTGGCTGGCCGATTGCGCCGGCGCAGGGCAGGCCTGGACGCTCGCCATCATCCTGGCTGAAATGGGCCTGCTGTCCCACGCCGAAATCCACGCCACCGTCGCCAGCGACGAGATGCTTGACGAAGCGGCGGCAGCCTGGCTCCCGGAAGCCGACCTTGACCAGGCGCAGGAGAATTACGTGGCCGTCGGCGGCAAGGGGCGCCTCGCCGACTATCTCAACCTGCACGGTGGCCGCGCCGTCCTGGTGCCTTCGCTGCGCAGCCACATCACCTGGGCCCAGTACAACCTCGTTACCGACGCCTCGTTCAACGAATTCAACCTGATCGCCTGCCAGCGCGCCATGCCAGATTTCGGCCCTTTGCTACGCCAGCGCGTACTGCAGCTATTCCACGAAAGCCTGGTCCCCTTCGGTACCCTCGGCCTGGACCGGGAGCTGGATCCAGGCGAAGCTCTGGCTCGCAGCTACGAGCCCCTTTCGCCAGGCCAGTCATGGTATAAACGCGTACTTTGAACTCAGAGGTTGTTTATGGGTGTGATCCGCTCAGTGCTTGCATTAGTACTCTCCTTCGTGTCGCTTTCATGCGTTGCCCAGTCGCTTTGGCGTAACAGCGCTTACGGGATGTCCGTCGCCGAAGTGCGTAGCATTAATCCCGAGGCTTCCAACCCTGCTAAACCGAGCACACTTCAAAATGGCGCCAGCGAACAGCTTGAGCTTCCTGGCATCCAGCTTGGGAAAAACTCTTTCACGGCGCGCTTCTACTTCAAAGATTCCCGGTTGACCCAAGTGACCCTTGAATTAAGCAACGATCTCTCCGCCAAGGATGCCGCTGATGCTTGGGACGAGCTTTACGCATCCGAAGTTTCAAAATCAGGCAAGGAGACCCATCGACGCGAAAGCAACGGAAAAATCAAGGGCAAGGCCGCAACCTGGATATCGAACGGCACAGAAAAAACCTTCTTCTTCATGGCTAAAGAGGATTATCGTCCCATTCTTAACATCGCCTATCAGGTCCAGACTCCGGACTGAACTTAAAATTCACGCTTCTAAGGCCTCCAACACGAAGGCTGCCGCCTGGAAGTCGCCTTCCAGGGCCACTTTCAGGCCGTTCCCCATCCAGTAAGCGCCGCTGGCCTTGGACGGGGTGCGCGGCGCTGCATTGCCGGCGATTGGACGCAAGGCGTAGACCGTGTCAGGCGCCAGGCCGCGCAACTGGATCACGGGCTGCGCTGCGCGCATCATGCTCGAGTGCAGGAAGGCGAACAGCACTGCTTGCCGACGGTCTTGCGACACCGATAGCGTGGCCGAACGCTGCGCGCCATTCCTGGGCGAGACCAGCCGGTAAAGACTCCCCAATTGCACCGTGGCGCGGATGCGCTTGTACTCCTCGACCATGCGACGGGCCCTGGCGAAATCCTCCTCCACCCAATGATTCAGGTTGGCGCCGATTCCCAGCCCACCCTGCATGGCGGACAGGAAGCGGTACTCCAGCGATGTAACGCGCTTGTTCACGAAATTGGGCGAATCGGTCACCCAGGCCATCATCGCGGCCGGGGCATATGCATGGCTGTATCCATCCTGGATAACGAGGCGGTCGTACGGGTCTGTATTGTCGGACGTCCAGACCTGCTCGGTGAGTTTCATGATACCGAGGTCGACGCGGCCTCCGCCGCTGGCGCACGACTCGATCTCGAGCTTCGGATGGCGGCGGCGCAGCTCCGCCAGCAGCTTGTACAGATTGTCCACATAGTCGACGTAGAGCCGCTGCTGTTGATCTGGCCCCACCTCCGGCCAGCCCGGCTCGGACCACGTGCGGTTATGGTCCCACTTGAGGTATTCGATGTTGTTGCCGGCGACCAGTTCATCGAGCTTTTTCAGCAAGTATTCGTACACATCCTTCCTGGCGAGGTTGAGCACCAGCTGGTTGCGCGCCTCGGAACGCTGCCTGCCGGGGAAGTTGATGACCCAGTCGGGATGCGCGCGATACAGGTCGCTGTCCGGATTCACCATCTCCGGTTCGACCCACAGCCCGAATTGCATGCCCAGTACATTGACCCGCTTGATCAGCGGTCCGAGTCCATTCGGGAATTTCTTCCGGTTGACCACCCAATCGCCAAGGCCGGCCTTGTCGCTGTTCCGCGCGCCAAACCATCCATCGTCGACCACGAAACGCTCGACGCCGATACGGGCGGCCTTTTCAGCCAATGCGATTTGCCCGGCCTCGGTCACATCGAAGAAGGTCGCCTCCCATGAGTTGTAAAGGACTGGCCGCAAGCGTGGTGCCGGTGCGTGCGGCAGGATCCGCTCGCGCTGGTAGCGGTGGAAAATGCGCGAGGCGCCGCCAAAGCCCTCGTTGGAAAATCCCGCGTGGAAGACGGGGGATGCCAGGCTCTCGCCATGTTTGAGGCGGTGATTGAAGTCGAATGGATTGTAGCCTGCAGTTGCATGCACGCCGCCCATCGCATCCATTTCGACGTTGATACGCCACGAGCCGCTCCATCCGAGGGCCCCAAACCATACCGGCCCTGATTCTTCGCCAGTGCCACCGCGGCTTAAAGCAATCCAAGGGTTAGCCTGGTGGGAAGTCACGCCTTTGCGGCTTTCCAGCACGAATGCACCGGGCGTGACGGGCCTCGTCTGGAGCATGAACTCCCCGCCCCATCTCCCGGACAGGAAGGACAACTGGTAATCGTCGCTGTAAGGAAGATTCAGGCAGGCTGCCGCCATCTGGTCGACCTGGATCCAGTTGCCCGTGCGGTTTTCCACCGTAGCGGAACGGGTGAGGATGCCGCTCGCCTCGTCCATCGCATAGGCCAGCGAAACGTGGACTGCGCGCTTCACGTCTTTCAGTTGCAGGACCAGCCGCCCGTCCCGCGACTCATGACTCACATAGCGCAGGTCCAGGTCGCGCACACCATCGGGAAAGCGTACCTTCAAGGCAGGTTCGGTGGTCAGTCCGCCACCAAAGCCGGCAAATTCGTAAGGGGAGATTGCAATCGGTACTTCGTTGGAGGAATTGCCTTCAACCGTAACAGGCGGGAGCAACTTGTCTCCGGCGGCAAGCGCAGCGCCCCAGTACAGCGATTGCAATTGTCCCAGTTCATTGACGCCGAACGTGTAAGTGGCGCCGCCGCCATCCAGCCAGAATACTTTGGCCTCGTGGTCGACCAGCACGCGGGCCGCCGCGCCGCCGCCAACTGCAAGGCCGGCAACGCCGCCCAGCAAGCCGAGAAAGACCTTGCGCCTGGTTTCATTCGTGCCCGTCATCCGACTCCTCCGCTGGTTATGTTGGCTGAGGATATCAAGCAGGCGGACAGCTATACCGAAGCTATATCAGTACGGACTAGTTCTTACTGAATTTGAAATAGCACTAGTCGCGATTGTGTGCAAAATTGCACAACGTGAGTGCAACCCTGTCAGTTTCGCACAGTTGGCAAAACATGCACACTCCTCGCATAACAAAACCTGAGGAGACTTTGATGCCTGTGTCGAAACACAACTTCATGCTGCGCCGCTCGGCAGCAGCCGTGATGATGACGCTTCCTGCCATGTATGCCCACCCGGCCCTGGCGCAAAGCGCCGGCGGCGAGCAGGCGGAAGGCGGGATGGACCGGGTTATCGTCACCGCCCGCAAGCGCGAAGAGCTGATCCAGGACGTGCCGGGCGCGGTCACCGCATTGTCCGGCGCGCAGCTCGAGAAGAAGGCGCTGCCCGACATCACCGCCCTGACCGATATCGTGCCGAACACCACCCTCAAGGCCTCGCGCGGCACCAACACCACCCTCACCGCCTTCATCCGCGGCATTGGCCAGCAAGACCCGGTGGCCGGTTACGAGCAAGGCGTCGGCATCTACCTGGACGACGTCTACCTGGCCCGCCCGCAAGGCGCGCTGACCGACATCTACGACCTGGAACGCATCGAAGTCCTGCGCGGCCCGCAAGGCACCCTGTATGGCCGCAACACCATCGGCGGCGCAGTCAAGTACGTGACCCGTAAGCTGTCCCCTAAGCCGACCTTCGAAATCAAGGGCGCCCTGGGCAACTACAGCCAGCGCGACCTGGTACTGAAAGGCAGCACGCCGGTCAGCGATATCCTGCGGATCGGCGGCACAGTCGGCACCTTCAACCGCGACGGTTTCGGCAAAAACGTGATCAACGGCCGCGAGAACTACAACAAGGACGTCAACGCCGCCCGCATCAGCGCGGAACTGGTGCCGAACAGCGACCTGTTCATCCGTCTTGCCGCCGACTACACCAAGGATAATTCCGAGCCGAAGCAAGGCTATCGCCTGCTGAACGGCCCGCCGCCGGGTAACGAACCGCCGCTGGAAGGGCGCTACGACACGCGCGCCAACCTGTACAAGGTGAACGGTCACGAACAGCAAGTGACCACCAAGGGCGCCTCGCTGACCATCGACTACAACATCAATGCCGAAACGATGTTCAAGTCCGTCACCGCGCATCGCTCGTCCCGCTCCTACGCCCCCATCGACTTCGATTCCCTGAACGCGCCGTTGTGGGAAGCACCCGCTATCTACACCGACAAGCAGGACAGCCAGGAATTCCAGCTCACCTATACCGGATCCAGGTGGCAGGGGGTGGCAGGCCTGTTCTACATGAAGACCAATGCCTTCAACGAATTCGACGTGCTGTACAACGCTGCCGGCGGCCTGTCGCTGCTGACCCGCGACGATATCGATTCGAAGACCTGGGCGATCTACGCGGATGCCAGCTACAGCGTGTCCGACACCTTCAGCGTCAGCGTTGGCGGGCGCTGGACCGACGACGAACGCGAAGCCGCCATCTTCAAGCGCAGCTACCTCGGCCTGGCCGGGTCGCCCAACCTGGGCAATCCCGCTGCCGTGGGCCTGGCGCCGAACACCGATCTCGGCAAGGGCGAGTTGCACCGCAAGGACAAGAAATTCACCCCGAAGCTGGGCTTTGGCTGGAAGCTGTCGCCGGAACACAACATCTACGGCAGCTACCAGAGCGGTTTCAAAGGCGGCATGTTCGATCCGCGCATGGACCTGGCGGCGACCGGCGGCCCGAACACCCCGGCCTCGCTGGAAAAACGCAAGGGCGTGAACCCCGAGGAAGTCGATTCCGTTGAACTGGGCTTGAAATCGTCGCTGAACGGCGGCCGCCTGCAGACCAATGCGGCAGTGTTCTATACCGACTACGAGAACGTGCAGATCCCGGGTTCGATTCCGACTTTCAATGCGCAAGGCCAGGTAAACGGCTTTGCCGGCACGCTGACCAACGCCGGCAAAGCGAAGATCAAGGGCCTTGAACTGGAAGCCATTGCCCGCGTCACGGATGGGTTGTCGCTGAACGGCATGTTGAGCTACATCGATGCCGAGTACAAGGAATGGATGGTGGCCAGCGGCGCAACCCTGATCAATGTGGCGCACAGCGCGGAATTCCAGAACACCCCGAAGAAATCGGCCAACCTGGGCGCAACGTATGAATGGCCGGTCAGCCTGTTCGGCCGCGGCGGCAATATGAGTTTCAACAACAGCCTGTCCTACAAGGACAAGGTGTACCAGGCCGAAATTGTGCGCCCGACCGGGATCGCTTCGATGGATGCGCTGGTGCCGCAGAACCTGATGCTGGCGCAAGGCGGCTTCACGCTGTGGGATGCCGGCCTGGTTTGGAGCAGTTCCGACCGCCGCCTGCAAATCGGCCTGCACGGCCGCAACCTGACGGATAAACGCTACAAGGTGGCCGGCTATGCCTTCGGTGGCTTCTTCAACACCGTCACCACCTACTACGGCGATCCTCGCACCTACAAGCTGACCGCTTCATACAAGTTCTGACGCGCGTTACGATTGGTGAGAATCTTTTTGCGCTGACAGGAATATGATGGCAGTGAGGAGAGCCAGATGCTGCTCGAGCGCGAAAGGCAATTGCAGGATTTGCAGCGGCTTGCCAGCCGCGTTAGCTCAGGCGCGGGCGGAATGGCGCTGGTGCTGGGTGAAGCCGGCATTGGCAAGTCTTCCCTGCTGCAAGCCTTTGCTGCGCCGCTGAAGGGCGAATTCTTCGTCCTGCAAGGCGCGTGCGAAGACCTGTCCACGCCGCGCGTGCTGGGCCCCCTGCGCGACTTTGCGCCGGCACTGGGCCCCGACGTGGTGTCCACCATCGACAATGCCGGCAGTCCCGACATCCTGATGCCGATGCTGCTGGGGCATCTTGCCTCGCAACCGCGGCCGGTGCTGGTGATGTGCGAAGACTTGCACTGGGCCGACCAGGCCACGCTGGACCTGCTCAAGTACCTGGCCCGCCGCATCGCCGACCAGCACATCATGTTGCTGGCCAGCGCCCGTAACGATGAGCTTCCACCCGACCATGCCTTCTGGCGCTGGGCCGGCGACTTGCCGCCCGCCAGCACCCAACGCTTCGACCTGCCGCCCTTGTCGCCCGATGCGGTCGCCACGCTGGCACGCGATGCCGACTGCGACCCCTCCGAGCTCTACCGCGTCACCGGCGGCAACCCCTTCTTCCTGTCCGAACTGCTGACCGACTGCAGCCGGGACCCCAGCCATTTGCCGGCCTCGGTGCGCGACGCGGTCTGGGCCCGTACCTCGCGCCTCGATGGCAAGGTGCGCACCGTGCTGGAGCTGGTCAGCGTCAGTCCGGTGGCCCTGGAAGAGCGCTTGCTGGAAGCCTTGCTGGGCGATGATGGACACGATGCCATCGACGGCAGCGTCGACAGCGGCCTGCTGCAGCGCGCCGGTCACGGCCTGTTGTCGTTCCGCCACGAACTGGCGCGCCAGGCGGTGTTGAGCGGACTGCGTCCCGCAGCCACCCGTGCCTTGCACAAACGCTTGTGCAGCGCCCTGACCGAACAGGCGCAGCCCCATGCCCGCATCGAACTGGCGCGGCTGGTCCACCATGCGACCGGGGCGCAGGATGCGCATATGGTGCTGCAACTGGCGCCGCGCGCGGCGCGCCAGGCGGCGCGGCTGGGCGCACACCGCCAGGCGGCGGCCCACCTGGCAAGCGCGCTGCAGTTCGTGGACGCGGTGGGCTGGACCGGCGAAGCCGCCCAGCTTTACGAGGACTGGGCCTACGAAGCGGGCTTGCTGCGCATCGACGAACGCCTGATCGAAGCGCGCTTGAAAGCGATCGCGCTGTGGCAAAGCGTGGAGCGGCCGGACAAGGTCGGGCTGAACCTGCGCTGGCTGGCGCGCACCCATTGGTACCGCGGCGAGGCGAAGGAAGCGGAGCGTTATGGGCTGGAAGCGATCCGCACGCTGGAGCAACTGCCGAACAGCAAAGAGCTGGCCATGGCCTACAGCATGCGATCCCAGCACCAGCTATTGCAAGACCATCCCGCGTCGGCCATCGAATGGGGCCACCTGGCGCTGGAACTCGCGACGGCGCTGGACGACCATGACACGCGCGTCCATGCGCTGACCAATATCGGCAGCGCCAAACTGTTCCTGGGCGACGACAGCGGCCAGCAAGACCTGGCCGACGGCCTGCAATGCGCCCTGGCCCAGCACCTGCACGAACACGCGGCGCGCATCTACAGCAACTGGGTCGAATACGCGGTGGTGTTCAAGCAGTTCGCCCTGGCCGAACGCCTGCTGGCCGAAGGCTTCAGCTACCACCGCGAACATGAACTGGACGCCTGGGTGCATTACCTGACCGGCTGGCAGGCGCAACTCCACCTGGACAAGGGCGAGTTTGCCCAGGCGGCCGCGCTGGCGCGGCAGGTGCTCGCCCTGCCCGACCTGAGCCTGGTGATGCGGCTGCCGGCATTGACCGTGCTGGGCCGCACGCTGTCGCGCCAGGGCGAGGAGGAGGCCGCGCGCTGCCTGCAGGAAGCGCTGCAGTGGGCCCGCGCCACCGGCGAATCGCAACGCCTGCTGCCGGTGCTGCTGGCGCTGACGGAAGCGGCCTGGCAGGTGCAGGACCTGGATAGTTGCCGCCGTTGGCTGGATGAAATCGGCCGGTTCGACCTGTCCGGCGTGAATGCCTGGGACCTGGCGGAAGTCGGTGCCTGGCAGCGGCGGGCGGCGATCGCGCCGGCCGATCGCGAACAGGCGGCAGCCGCCCCGCGGCCGCGCGCCGCGGAACACGCCGGCCATGGGCAGGCCGCCTGCGATGCCTGGCTGGCATTGGGCCTGCCGTTTGAAGCGGCCCTGGCCCTGCTTGACCTGCCGGGCGACGCGGCAGCACAGGCCATGCCCAAGGCCGTCGCGCTGCTGGAGCAGATCGGCGCCGCACCGGCGGCGGCCTTGGCGCGGCAGCGCGCCCGTGCCTGCGGCGCGCAGGCACAGTTGCCCAAGTCGCGGCGCGGTCCTTACGCCGCAGCGCGCGATCACCCGAGCGGCCTGACCCGTCGCGAAGCACAGGTACTCGAACTGCTGCTCGATGGGCTCAGCAATTTGGAGATCGCCCAGCGCCTGTGCCGTTCCGAACGCACCGTCGAGCACCACGTTTCCACCCTGCTCGGCAAACTGGGGGCCACCACGCGCCTCGACTTGCTGCGCCGGCCACCTGCCCCGCTGCATAAAAACTAGGTGCTGGCATTCCGGAATTTGGGTGCCAGTACCAATTCGCCGCGCCCGCTTGCCGCCTAAAGTGACTTCCATGGAAAGCACGGGGCGCGGTCCATAGCCTGGTCCGAAGGGCCCGCCCCCTCCCCGATACCGGACCGCCTGGAGATCGTCATGGAAGAACTACGCCAGATCAATGCCAAGAAAAACCATCTCAAAATCGTCGTCAGCGAAGGCAAGGTCACACTGGAAGAATTGCACAAAGCGCTCGATATCGCCGTGGCACAGATGGTGCCCAAGGGCGGCTGCAACTGCGGCCTGACAGGCTTCGACCTGACCTTCCTGCGCGGCGACCCGGCGATCGGCCGCGTGCTGCGCGAAGTGCCGCACATCGAAGGCGCGGTGCTGGAACATGAACTCCGCGGCTAAACTGGCTGCGCGCGACCCACGCCCTGCCTTGGGCGTGGGGGTCAGCTATGAGGGGCGCGATCCGGCGCTGCTCGAGATGATGCTGCCGCACGTGGACATCATCGAAGTTACGCCGGAAACCATGGCGGTGGCCGACGGCGACAAGATTTCGCTGGACAAGGGCATCCTGGCCGAACTGAAAAATATCGATCGCGAAAAGAACATCGTGGTGCATGGCGTCAGCCTGTCCATCGGCTCGCACGACGGCTGGTCGCCGACCTACCTGCACTTGCTCGATGAATTGATGGACCAGGTGCGGGTGCGCTGGCACAGCGAGCACCTTGGCTACACGCGGGTCGACGGCGAGCACCTCGGCATCATGCTGGCCATGCCGCGCACCGAGCAATCGGCGGAACTGGTCACACAAAGGGCCTGGTGCCTGCAGCAGCGCTACGGGGTGCCCTTCCTGCTGGAGAATATCGTGCACGTGGTGCCCGACTGCCCGGCCGACTACAGCGATGCCGGCTTCCTCAACGCGGTCGCGCGCGACAGCGGTTGCGGCCTGATCCTGGACGTGTACAACCTGGAATGCGATGAACATAACCATGCGCTCGATATCCAGGCCTTCCTGGCGGAGCTCGATGGGCGCCATGTGAAGGAGCTGCACGTGGCGTGCGGCGTGCAGCACAATGGCCTGATGCTCGATGTGCATTCGCGCCTGCCGCGCCCTTGCACCATGGACCTGGCGCAGCAAGTCCTGCGCGAGGTGGCGACCGAGGCGGAAGTGATCGTATTCGAGTTCATGCCGGAAGCCGTGCCCGGCCTGGGCAATGCGGCCATCGCCGACACCCTTCAGCAAATGCGGCAGCGGGAATGGAGATGAATATGGACCTTGCCAGCCACCAGCGCATCCTGCTTGGCCTGATGCGCTCCACTTACCAGCCCGGCGCCGGCGATGCGCCCTATTACCACCGCGTCGCCGGGTCGCCGGACTTGCAGGAAGCGCGCGGAAATGTGCTTCTATGGCGGATCTATGTGCTGGAGCGCACCTGTGTGCTGACGGTTGAATTGCTGCGCCAGGCCGAGGTGCTGGAAGAAGCGCTGCAGGCCTTCATCCGGCAGGAGAATATCTCGCCGTTCCGCGAGTACCAGCCGCTGGCCTTCCTCGACTTCCTGGGCGGGCACGCCGACCCGCTGGTCGTTTCAGTGTCCCAATTCGAACTGGCGCTGATGAAGGTGCGCGAAGGCGATCCTTGCCACTACGTTGTCGACTGGAGCTACGATCCCGGGCCCATACTGCAGGCGCTGGCGCAGCGCGAGCCATTGCCGGACCGGGCCGATCCCGACCTGCACCGGACCGAAATTTCGAGCGATCTGCCTTATCTGTTCGAGATAAAAAGGTTGGCGCGCGATTCGGCGAACGAACGGAGCAAGTTCCACACGGCCCTGACCCGCGGCAGCCGGTACAAGTCGACCGGCGCCACCAGCCAGTAGGCGCGCTCCACGAAAACCTCATCCTGCAATACCGGCACCAGGCGGCCGTCGGTCGCCATATACGGTGGTGCCATCATCAGGCCCAGGCCGGCGGCGGCGGCTTCGGCCTGCGCCAGCATGCCGGTGCAGCACAGGCGCCGGCGCGGGTTGACGCCCAGTTCGTCGAGGAAGTTCAACTCATTGCTGGCCAGGCGATCCTGCACATAGTCGACAAAATCATGGCCAACCAGGTCGCTGCGTTTCAGGATAGGCGGGTGGCGCGCCAGGTAGTCCGGCGAACCGTACACGTAAAGCCGGAATGACGCCAGGCGCGTCACCATGTAGCGGCCGGTGTTGGGTGCATCCAGCGTGACGCCAAGATCGGCCTCGCGGCTGGCCAGGTTGGCAAAGCGCGGCTGCACCAGCAAGTCGACCGACAGCTCGGGATAATCTTGCAGGAATTGCGCCAGCAGCGGCGTAATGAAGCGTACGCCCAGCGCTTCCGGCACACCCAGGCGCACCACGCCGCGAATCGCGACCTCGGTACCGGACAACTGGCCCTGCGCTGCCAGTACCGCGCTTTCCATCGCCTCGGCATGCGGCAGCACGGCATGCCCCATCTCCGTCAATTCGTAGCCTTCGCGCGAGCGGTCGAACAAGGTGGCGCCCAACTGCTGCTCCAGGCGGTCGATGCGGCGCGAGACCGTGGTGTGCTCCACCTCCAGCCTGCGCGAGGCGCCGGACAAGGTGCCGGAGCGCGCCAGCTCCAGGAAGAAGCGCAAGTCAGTCCATTCGGGCAGGGTTTTCATGCGGGGTATTGTGCATCATTTTCCCGCGTCATAGTGTTGCTGTGCAAAATTGCACACACAGTGGGCGCGGCCGCCGGTTCCAGCTTCGATGCATTTCTTGCACACTGCACGCTCCTGCAACGCTGCCCACGAGGACCATGTATTCCGAGATCAGCTACACCAGCGACGACGGCCTGCGCCTGTATGCGCGCGACTATCCTGCCGCCAGCGGCCCTGCGCGCCTGCCCGTGATCTGCATTCACGGCCTGACCCGTAATTCGGCCGATTTCGAAGACGTCGCGCCATGGATCGCGGCCCAGGGCCGCCGCGTGATTGCCGTCGACGTGCGCGGCCGCGGCAATTCCGAATACGATTCGCAGCCCGACCGCTACACCCCCATGGTCTATGCCAACGACGTGGTCAAGCTGGCGCACGACCTGGGCATCGAGCGCGCCGTGTTCATCGGCACCTCGATGGGCGGCTTGATCACCATGACCCTGGCCCTGCGCAAATCGCCGCTGATCGCAGCGGCGGTCCTGAACGACGTCGGTCCGACGTTGTCCGAACGCGGCCTGTCGCGTATCCGGAGCTATACCGGCAAGGGCGAGCAGTTCACGAGCTGGCAGCAGGCTGCCGATTACATCAGCGGCATCAACGCAGTCGCCTTTCCCGCCAACTCGGCCCGGGAATGGGAACGCTGGGCGCGCCGCGCCTTCCGCGAGGAAGGCGACGGCACCCTGGCGATGCGCTACGACCCGAATATCGCCGTGCCGATCCGCGCCAACAAACTGCGATCGACTTCCATGGCGGCGCACTTCGCCTTCCGCCGCCTGGCGCGCCGCCGGCCGACCATGCTGATCCGCGGCGCGCTGTCGGACTTGATCGAGCCGGCGCAGGCCAATGCGATGCGTGCTGCCGCACCGCGCATGCTGTATGCTGAGGTGCCCGATGTCGGCCACGCGCCGATGCTGTCCGAGCCCGCTGCGCAAGAAGCGCTGCGCAACTTCCTCGCCAGTGTGGATTAATCGATGAAAAAGCTGATACCGCTGTTGCTCGCCTGGGCGCCGCTCATGGCCGGCGCGCAGGAACTGAAGGTTGCACTCATCGCCGGTAAAACCGGCATCCTCGAGCCGTACGCCAAGGAGACCGAGACCGGTTTCATGATGGGTCTTGAATACCTTACCGGCGGCAGGATGGAAATCAACGGCCGCAAGCTGAAAGTCTTCGTCAAGGACGACCAGAGCAAGCCGGACCTTGGCCGCACGCTGCTGGCCGAGGCCTATGGCGACGACCAGGTCGATATCGCCGTCGGCACCAGCTCCTCCGGCTCCGCCATCGCCATGCTGCCCATCGCGGCGGAATACAAAAAAGTCCTGATCGTGGAGCCTGCGGTGGCCGACGCGATCACCGGCGCCAAATGGAACAAGTACATCTTTCGCACGGCCCGCAACTCCATGCAGGATGGCCTGGCCGCCGCCTCCACCTTCAAGCAAGGCAGCGTGGCCTTCCTGGCGCAGGACTACGCCTTCGGCAAGGACGCCGTGGCTGCGGCGCGCGAAGCGCTGCAGCTGACCGGCTCCAGAGCCAACATCGTGCATGAGGAATTCGCACCGCAGAACGCGACCGACTTCACCGCCTCGGCACAGCGCCTGTTCGACAAGCTGAAAGATGCCCCACAACCGCGCGTGCTGCAGATCATCTGGGCCGGCCCGAACCCGATGAACAAGATCGCCGACATGAAACCGGAGCGCTATGGCATTACGCTGGCGCCGGGCGGCAATATCCTGCCGGTTCTGAAGACCTGGAAATCGTTCGCCGGCACCGAGGGCACCATCTATTACTACTACAACTTCCCGAACAACAGGATGAACGACTGGTTCGTGGCCGAGCACCAAAAGCGCTACAAGAAACCGCCGGATATGTTCACGGCGGGCGGCTTTAGCGCAGCCAGTGCGGTCTACACCGCCCTGGCCAAGACGGGCGGCGGCGACGCGCAGAAGATGATCGCCGCCATGGAAGGCATGGAATTCGACACGCCGAAAGGCAAAATGCGCTTCCGCAAGGAAGACCACCAGGCCATGCAGCCTATGTACCACTTCCGCATCAAGAAGGACCAGAAAAGCGAATGGGACTTGCTGGAACTGGTGCGCGAAATCCCGGCGTCCGAGCTGCCGGTCCCGATCAAGAACAAGCGGCGTTGATCCAATGACTCCATTGCTGTCCACACGCGGGCTGACCATCCGCTTCGGAGGCCACACGGCCGTCGATAACGTCAGTGCCGACTTCCAAGCGGGCCAGTTGACGGTGATCGTCGGCCCGAACGGCGCCGGCAAGACCACCTACTTCAACCTGATGTCCGGCCAGTTGCCCGCCACCAGCGGCAAGGTCCTGCTGCGCGGTGAAGACATCACGCGCAGCGGCCCGGCGGCCCGTACCCGCAAGGGTATCGGCCGCGCGTTCCAGCTCACCAACCTGTTCCCCCACCTGTCCGTGCACGAGAATATACGACTGGCAGTGCAGGCGCGTGCCCAGGCCGGCATGAAGCTGTGGTCGACCTGGTCCAGCCACAAGGAGCTGATCGCGCGCGCCGACCACTACCTGGGGCGCGTGGCGCTGGCGGCGCGGCGCGATACGCCGGTAACCGCACTGTCGCACGGCGACAAGCGCAAGCTGGAAGTGGCCATCATGCTTGCGCTGGAGCCGGACGTGATGATGTTCGACGAGCCAACCGCCGGCATGAGCGTGGACCAAGTGCCGGTGGTGCTGGACCTGATCCAGCAGGTCAAGGCAGAGCGCAACAAGGCCGTGCTGTTGGTCGAACACAAGATGGACGTGGTGCGTGCGCTGGCCGACCGTATCATCGTGCTGCACAACGGCGCATTGGTGGCGGACGGCGAACCGGCCACTGTCATGTCTTCCGCCATCGTGCAGGAAGCTTACCTGGGGACTGCGCAACATGACTGACGCCCTGCTCAGACTGTCCGGCGTGCACACGCACATCGGCGAATACCATATCCTGCAAGGCGTCGACCTGGTGGTGCCGCGCGGCGGACTGACGGTCCTGCTGGGCCGCAACGGCGCCGGCAAGACCACCACGCTGCGCACCATCATGGGCTTATGGCAGGCCAGCGCCGGCAAGGTCGAATTCAATGGCCGCGACATCGGCAAGCTGCGCACGCCGGATATCGCGCAGGCAGGCATTGCCTACGTGCCCGAATCGATGGCCGTGTTCAACGCCCTGACCGTGCGCGAGAATCTTTACCTTGCCGCACGCAGCGGGCCAATGGAGACGGCGCGGCTGGAATGGATTTTCTCCTTCTTCCCGGCACTGAAGAAGTTCTGGAACTACCCCGCCGGCAACCTGTCCGGCGGCCAGAAGCAGATGGTTGCCATTGCGCGCGCCATCGTCGAGCCGCGCGAACTGCTGCTGATCGACGAACCGACCAAGGGCCTGGCCCCCGCCATCGTCCAGAACCTGGCCGATGCGATCCGCCAGCTCAAGGGCCAGGCCACGGTGCTGCTGGTGGAGCAGAACTTCAACTTCGTGCGCCAGCTTGGCGATACCGTGGCTGTGATGGACGACGGCCGCATCGTCCATGGCGGTTCGATGGCCGAACTGGCCGCCGACCGCGCCTTGCAGGAGCGCTTGCTTGGCCTGGCCCTCGATTCACACCAATAAGGAGCCGCCCGCGATGCCTTCCGTCCCACGCGACTTCATTCCAATGCTCCTGGTGCCGGCCCTGATGCTGGCCATGCTGCCGCTGGTAGGCAGCATGCCTACCTGGGTCACCCTGACCGTGGCCGGGCTGGCGATGGGGATGATGATCTTCATCATGTCCAGCGGCCTGACGCTGGTATTCGGCCTGATGGATGTACTGAACTTCGGCCACGGCGCCTTTGTTTCCGTCGGCGCGTTTGCCGCAACACTGGTGCTGGTACCAATGCAAGGCTGGGTGGAGGCCGACTCTCTCGGCATGAACCTGGCTGCCCTGGGCCTCGCAATCGTGATGGCGATGGCCGTTACGGCCATCCTGGGCTGGGCCTTTGAGCGCGTCATCATCATGCCGGTGTACGGCCAGCACCTGAAGCAGATCCTGATCACGATGGGCGGCATGATCGTGGTCGAACAGTTGATCCACGTGATCTGGGGCGGGGACCATCATCCGATGCCCCTGCCGACCGCCCTGCGCGGCGCCCTCGTGGCAGGCGACGCGGCAATCGAAAAATATCGCCTGCTGGCAGTCGCAGTCGGCGTGCTGGTATTCATCGTGCTCACGCTGGTGCTGAACCGCACCAAGCTGGGTTTGCTGATCCGCGCCGGCGTCGAAAACGGCGAAATGGTCGAAGCGCTTGGCTACCGCATCCGCCGCCTGTTCGTAGCGGTGTTTGCAGCCGGCTCCGCGCTGGCAGGCCTGGGCGGGGTGATGTGGGGCCTGTACAAGGAAACGCTGACTGCCTCGATGGGTGGCGAAGTGATGGTCATGGTCTTCATCACGATCATCATCGGCGGCCTTGGGTCGGTCAGCGGCTGCTTCATCGGCGCACTGCTGATGGCCTTGACAGCCAACTACGCGGGCTTCCTGGCGCCCAAGCTGGCGCTTGTATCGCATATCGTGCTGATGATCGCCATCCTGCTATGGCGTCCCGCCGGCCTGTCGAGGAAATGAAATGCTGAACACCCTTCTTTCAGGCGACCTGCCGCGCAGCCGTGCGCTGTCCGTGTTGCTGCTTGTGGTCGTACTGGGGCTCGCGCTGGCCCCCTTCATCACCAGCGGCGCCCGCCCGCTCAATACCGCGGCCACCATCTGCATCTACATCGTGCTGGTCGCTTCATACGACCTGCTGATCGGCTACACCGGCATCGTGTCCTTCGCCCACACCATGTTCTTCGGCATCGGCGCCTACGGCGTCGGGCTCGGATTCGACAGCCCCGCTCCGGCCTGGGGCGGCATGGCGCTGGGTCTGGCCGCAGCGCTGGCGTTGACGCTGGTCCTGGCCTTCATCATCGGCCTGTTTGCACTGCGGGTACGCGCCATTTTCTACGCCATGATCACGCTGGCGGTCGCATCCTCATTCGCCGTACTGGCATCGCAAATGTCGGAGTGGACCGGCGGCGAAGACGGCAAGACCTTCGACGTGCCGGACCTGCTATCGCCGGCCAATGAGTTCGGCGAGTTCATGGGACGCATCGTGGACGGCAAGGTACTCACCTACTACATCGTGTTCTTCTGCGCGGTGCTGATCTTCCTGGCCCTGCTGCGCATCGTCAACTCGCCGTTCGGCCGCGTGCTGCAGGCGATCCGCGAAAACGAATTCCGTGCCGAAGCCCTGGGCTACCGCACCGTGGTGTACCGCATCGCGGCCAACTGCATCGGCGCCGTCGCCGCAGCCCTGGCCGGTGCGCTGATGGCGCTGTGGCTGCGTTATGTCGGGCCCAAGACCACGCTCGGCTTTGAGGTCATGACCGACATCCTCCTGATCGTCGTCATCGGCGGCATGGGCACCATGTATGGATCCGTCATCGGCGCCGCCCTGTTCATCCTGGCGAACAACTACCTCAAGTCCTTGATGGCGCAAGCAGCAGGTGCGGTGGCCGGCGTGCCATTGCTGGAAGCGGCCCTGCATCCGGACCGCTGGCTGCTGTGGCTCGGTATCCTGTTCATCCTTGCCATCTACTTCTTCCCGAGCGGGGTCGTCGGAAAATTCAGGCAAGAGGCAGCCCGGCCAGGTACTTAGCCACCAAGGCATCGGCCTTGCCGCTGCTGCGCAGTTCCTGCACGGCGCGCCGCAACTCCGTCGCCAGCGCTTCATCGGCGTTGCGGCGGCTCAGGTGCAAATGGATTTCACGCGACTGCACCGGCAGCGTTCCGCCCAGCCTGGCGCGTGGCACCCCGAGCAGGCGCATGGCATGGAACACCGCCAGCCGGGTGCCGATCGAAGCGTCGAGCCGCCCTTCCTGCAACATGCGGATGCCCTGCAACTGGTCGGTAATCTCATGCTTGCGATATTCATGGTCTTCCAGGAAGGCAGCGCCATAATCCGAGCCGCGCAACATCCCAACCGTGCGGCCTCGCAGGTCTTGCAGGCCCTCGAGCTTCAAACCTGCCCGGCCGATGGCGATAACTTCCGTCGTCCACAACATGCCCATGGGATCGGCCGCCTCCGCGATAGCGGAGTTTGACGTGGCGATCATCAGGTCTGCCTCGCCGGAACGCAGCATGGCGACGGCGCGGGCGTACGGGGCGACAGTGATCTCGACCTGGTGCCGCGTCTCGCGGGAAATAAGCTCAAGGGCCTCCACGAACAGGCCGGTCTTGCGGCCGCTGGCGTCCAGCGTGGCATACGGAGGAATGGCCAACGCCACTGCGCGTAAAGGCCGTGGCCTGGCGACGGCACGCGGCGGCCACGAGCCCGAAGCCATCGCTACCAGGGCGGCAGCCGCGCCGGACCAGCGGGCCATGCGGCCCAGCCAGCGCCGGCGCTGTACCGCGTTCATCGCTCAAGCCCCGGCAGCGGCGCTTGGGCGCCCGGCGATGCGGTCGCGCCAGGCCTGCAGGTGCACCAGCCCGTGATCGGACGGACGGAATTTCATCAGCCCGCGCGCGAATTCGATCGCGCAAAAACCGGTGATATCGGCAATCGTGAAACGTTGTCCCGCCACGAAAAGCTGCCCTGCCAGCACCGCGTCCAGCCATTTCGCATTCTCCCGGAACTTCTCGCCCTGCGAAGCGCCGAAGTCGGGAAACTGCGGATTCTCGATCGGCGCAAAGCCGGGATGTGAATGGCGGATGCTGTTCGCTGCAATGGCAAACAGGTGCAGCTCCATGCGGCGGTCGGCCATTTCGATAAAGGCGCGTTCTTCCGGCCCCTCACCCATCAAATTCGGCGTCGGGTGCAGGCCTTCCAGGTAGGTGCAGATGGCGCGCGTTTCGCACAGGATGCGGCCGTCGTCCAGCTCCAGCGCCGGTACGCGGCCGAATGGATTCACGGCCAGGTAAGTCTCGCTGCGATGTTCGCCCTTGCCCAGGTCGACTGCTTGCAGGTCCAGCTGAATGCCCTTTTCCGCCATGAACATGGCGACGCGGCGCGGGTTGGGGGCACGGGCGGCGGTATACAGCTTCATCAAGTCTCCTCTTGTTTTAATTATTCAGCGCGATTGGCCGGTTTCCAGCATTTTGCGCGCCTCGGCGGCAAATTGCTCGACTTTATCCGGGCTGTCTGCGCGCTCCAACACGTTGCTGGGCGGCTGCTCGATCCCGCGCAACACGGCGGGCCGGGCGCGAATCTGGCGTATCCAGCGCTGCAGGTGGGGCAATCCCCCGGTGTCGACGCCTGACCAGCGGTGGGTGCGCACCCAGGCCCAGTTGGCGATATCGGCGATCGAATACTCGCCGGCCAGGAATTCATGGTGGGCGAGGCGGTCGTCCAGCACGTGGAACAAGCGGCGGCATTCGCCCTGGTAGCGGTCGATGGCAGGTTGGATCTTCTCGGGGAAATAGCGGTAGAACACATTGGCCTGGCCCATCATCGGGCCGATGCCGCCCATCTGGAACATCAGCCATTGCAGCACCAGCGAGCGGCCCTTGGCGTCCGGCGGCATCAGGCGTCCGCTCTTTTCGGCCAGGTAGATCAGGATGGCCCCGGATTCGAACACCGCAAAGTTGTCGTTGGCGCGGTCGATGATGGCCGGGATGCGGCCATTCGGATTGATGGCCGTGAACCAGGGCTCCTTCTGCTCTTTCTTGCCCAGGTCGAGCACATGCAGTTCGTAAGGCAGCGCCAGCTCTTCGAGCGCAATCGAAATCTTATGGCCGTTCGGCGTCGCAGCTGTGTACAGGTCGATCATCGGGAATCCTTAATTCGCGTCGAGGCGCAAAGGATAACCTGCAGCGGCAAAAAAAAACCGGCCAATTTGGAGGGGCCGGTGAAAAACGCTTTTTAGGGCGCGGGGATAGAAGAAACCGTGCCGGATTGAGGAATCCGGCAACCCGGCGTACAGGGATGCTGTGCGCTATGGACGTACTTTGCCAGCTTTCGTCCGGCCAAGGCTTAGGAGTTCATTAAGGAATCAAATATGCCGGGCAAAAAATACCCGCGTCTTCGCGCGGCTCAAAAAAAATACCCGCGTCTTTGCGCGGGTTAAGGGATTCAAATCGGGAGAGATTTGAAAGTGCAAGGGGATATTCTCGAAAACGAAAACATCACGACTTCGTTTAAGATAGTACACTTTTTAAATTAGAAACTCTCCAATAGTCACAATGCGAAAAAAAATTTGCAAATGGACTTTTCGCACCGCGCTTTCTGCAGTGGTTGTGGCCATTTCCGCCTGCGGCACCCCGCCTCCCGCACCACCTGCCGCCGCCCCGGCACCAGCGGCTCCGTCGCTGCAGGCCAGCCAGGCGGCGCACCGCATTGTGGCTGGCGAATCGCTGATCGCCATCACAGTCCGCCGCGGCGGGCCGCTGGCGCGCATGGGGCACGATCACCTGGTTGCCACCCGCCAGATCGAGGGTTTCGTGGACCTCGAACAGGGCCGTACTGAATTGCGCTTCCGCCTCGACCAGCTCACGGTCGACGAAGCTGCGCTGCGCAAGGAAGCCGGGCTTGCGACCCAGCCCTCCGCCGACGCCATCGATGGCACGCGCAGGAATATGTTCAGCAAGGTGCTGCAAGCGCAGGCTTACCCCTGGGTGCTGGTGCGAGCCGCGTTCGAAGCGGGAATGAAAGACAGGTTGCGCGTGGAAGTCACCCTGCACGGCGTGACGCGCTCCTACCAGGTGCAGATGCAATTGCGCGAGGACGGCAGCACCGTGCTGGCCAACGGCGCCTTCACGGTGAAGCAGAGCGACTTCGGCATTACGCCGTTTGCCGTCTTTGGCGGCGCACTGGCCGTGAAAGACGAGCTGGAGCTGAAATTCGCGATCAGCGCGCGACGATAAGGCGCAATCCCAGGCCGACGAAAATCGCACCGGCGCCGCGGTCGAGCCACAGCCCGGCACGCGGATTGCGGTTGATCCACTTGCCCACGGCACCGGAAAAGTAGCCCAGCGCCCCGAACAGCAGGCAAGCCTGCATGGTAAAGATCAGGCCCAGTTGCGCGGTCTGCCAGCTGGCGTCGCCGCGCCCTGCCACCACGAACTGTGGCAGGAACGACAGGAAGAACAGCACCACCTTCGGATTGATCGCATTAGCGAACAAACCCTTGGCAAACAGCTTGCCCAAAGATTCTTCCGGCAGGGCCGCCTGGCCGACCTGGGCGCCGCCCTTGCTGCGCAGTGCGCCATATCCCATCCAGATGAGGTAGAGTCCCCCCGCAACCTTGAGTGCGGTAAAGGCTGTTGGCGATGCGGCAATCAGCGCGCCCACGCCCAGCGCGGCCAGCAGCGTGTGGCTCAGGCAACCCAGGGCGCAGCCCAGGCCGAACACCACGCCCTGCTTGCGTCCACGGGACATGCCCATACTTAAAACCATCAGGTTATCCGGGCCTGGGGAAACCGTAATGAGCATGGCGGCGGCCAGGAAGGCCAGCCCTTGTTCTGGAGAAATTAACATAGCCCGGATCATACACGAGTGCGCCGGGGCATAACAATTCAGTATCACGCCATGATTATTTGTCCATTACAATAATTGCTATTGAGGAGATCATTAATATTTTGTTTTCTTCGTTTGCATCGTTGATTGAACCAGTAGCGCCCCTGTTATTAATTCTGGGGTTGGCGGCGTTTATCCTGTTGATATGGGAGAACCGCAGCCTAAAGAAGCAACTGCAAGCGCGGGAAGCCGCGCTGAGGCAAACCCAGATTCAAAATGAGAAACTGGGCCGCCACCGCATCGACTTCCTGGCAGCCATGAGCCACGACATCCGCACGCCGCTGGCCGGCGTGATCGGCATGCTGAAGTTTGCCTTGCGCGACCGCACCATCGCCGACCGCACCGGTGAATACCTGCGGATCGGGCTGAAGAACAGCGAAGCCCTGCTGGCCATCCTCAACGACTTGCTCGATTTCTCCCGCATCGACGCCGGCCGCCTGTCGATCAACACCCAGGACCTGGACCTGATCGACATCATCGACGAAGCCATCACCATCCTGCGCCCACAAGCCGACGCCAAGGCCCTGCTGCTGCGCTGCGAGTTGGCGCCGGGCCTGCCGCGCCACGTACAGGGCGACCCCAATCGCATCCGCCAGATCCTGCTCAACCTCCTGGGCAATGCCATCAAGTTCACGGAACGTGGCGAAGTACGGCTGCGCGCCTCGGGCGAAACAACCGACGGCCTGGCGCGCGTCAGCTTCAGCATTACCGACACCGGCCCCGGCATTCCATTGGAAATGCTGCCACGCCTGTTCCGTAAATTCGAGCCGGCCGACCTGTCGTCGACCCGCCGCGCCGATGGTCCCGGCCTTGGCCTGGCCATCTGCAAGGAGCTGGTCGACCTGATGGGCGGCCAGATTGAAGCAGACACCCGCCTCGGCAAAGGCACTACCTTGCGCTTCTCGCTGCCGCTCGCCTTGGGCGGACTGCCGGAGCAAGACCCGGTCAAGATCCCGGTCCACCTGCGCCATGCCTACCGCCTGCGTGTGCTGTGCGCGGAAGACGTTCGCACCAACCAGATCATCATCAGTACCCTGCTGGAAGGCATGGGTCACGAAGTGGTGGTCGTCGAAAACGGCCTGGAAGCGCTGCGCGCCCTGAACCAGCACGATTTCGATATGGTGCTGATGGATGGCCGCATGCCGCAAATGGACGGCGAGCAGGCCACGCGCCTGATACGCCGTGGCGGCAGCCAGGACCATCCTTCGCGCGATCCGCTGATCCCGATCATTGCCCTCACCGCCAACGCCAACGACCTTGACCGCGCACGCTACCTGTCGGCCGGCATGGACGCCTTCCTCAGCAAACCGGTCGACGAACGGCTGCTGTTCGACCAGCTCGACAAAACCATCGCCAAGTTGCTCAATCGCGGCCGCAGCCTGCCGCGCACCGCGCCCACGCTGGCCGAACTGGACGATATGTTCGGCGTGGCGCCGGCCAACCCTGCAATCCATATCCTGCCGCTCAGCGGCATGACGGCACGCCACCAGCAGCGCATCGCACAAGCCTTCCTGGAGGAAGCGCCGCGCCGGATGGACGAAGGCCGCCTGGGGCTGCAGAACGGCGATGGCGAAGCCGCCACCAGCGCCTTCCATGCGCTGAAAGGCAGTTGCGGCTACCTGAGCGCACCCGAACTGCACACCCTGTGCCATCAAATGGAAAAGGCCAGCGCCGCCGGCGACCTGGAAGCCGCTGCCGCACTGTTGCCCGAACTCGAAACGCTTATCCTGCAAGCTTGCAACGACCTGCGTCGCGACGATACGATAGCGGCATGACGACACAACGCGCCTGGGTGCGCATGCCATCCGGCCGGCGGCTGGACTTGCTCGATCCCACGCCCTTCGATTGGGACGACTCCGACCTTGCACTGGGGCTGGCGCGCACCTATCGCTGGGGCGGCCACTCGGCCTGGCCACTGCCCCTCTCCGTCGCCCAGCATTCGATCACGGTGCTGCAATTGAGGCGCCTGTGGTCGCCCACTCCACTCGACCCGCTGCGCTGCCTGCGCGAGTTGCTGCACGACGCGGAAGAAGGCTTGCTTGGCTTCGATTGCATCTCGGTGCTCAAGCCCTTCCTCGGCGACAGCTTCCGCGAACTGAGCCAGCGGTTGGAACAGGCCGTGTTCCTGCGCTATGGCCTGCCGGCCTGGACGCCGAAGGAATACCAGGTCCACAAGCGGGCCGACCGCCTGGCAGCGGCCAGCGAAGCCGTCCATGTGGTGGGCTGGAGCAATGATGAAGTGCGGCGCACATTGAAGATTACCGCCGTGCCCTTGCAGGAAGATCCCTTGCAGGCCTTGTATGGAGAAAACGCCTGGGAACCCTGGGCGCCGGGCCTGGCCTGCGAGCGCTTCCTGAACGAACTGGACCGCCTCAAGGCAGCAGCTTGATAGTCCGGATGATAAAATTGCCGTAATACGAAGTTTTTAAAGAGGAAATTCCAGTTATCCACTTCCACTGTGGATAAGCATGTGGAAAAGGCGGTCTTGACAGCCCTTTTCGCCTTTAACGGCGCGGCTTTCAATAAATTGCCCAATTCTTTGGCAAGCAATTAGTTTGAATGAAATCAATGACTTAGCAAGATTGAGTGCATGCCTTCTTGCAACTCACTGAGCGTTCGGAAAATATTTTGACAAATGTTCCGGCGCGGAATAGTGTGTCCACAACCGACAAAGGAAAATGCATGGACGTGAAAGTTCCTGACGACGACGCAAGCGAAGGATGGATGATCGACGACGAGGCGCAAGCCAGCACCGCCGAACAGGCTCCAGGCGCCAATCCCGCCCCATGGCGGGTGCTGATCGTCGATGATGACGTTGACGTGCACGTGGTCACCAAGTTCTCACTCAGCAATGCATGCTTCATGGGGCGCCGCCTCAGCTTCCTGCACGCCTACTCCGGCGAA
This sequence comes from Duganella sp. CF458, assembly GCF_900113115.1. Taxonomy (GTDB): domain Bacteria; phylum Pseudomonadota; class Gammaproteobacteria; order Burkholderiales; family Burkholderiaceae_D; genus Rugamonas. The sequence continues at coordinate 258,630 of NZ_FOOF01000004.1, forward strand.
GAAGCCCTGACCACCCTGCGCAACAATCCCGACGTGGCCCTGGTGCTGCTGGACGTGATCATGGAAACCAGCGATGCCGGCTTGCGCGTGGCCAACCAGATCCGCTCCGAACTGAAGAATGAACTGGTGCGCATCGTGCTGCGGACCGGCCAGCCGGGCCAGGCGCTCGAGCACAGCATCATCCTCGATTACGATATCAACGATTTCTGGTGCAAGACCGACCTCACCACGCGCAAGCTGTTCACCACGGTGATTTCCTCGCTGCGCAATTACTCCGACCTGCAAATCCTGCAATCGCAGCTGGCCAGGTATAACCAGCACCGCGAACAATTTGCGGCGATCTTGCAGGGTCTGCAACATGGTGAAGCATGGTCGGGCCAACTGGTCATCGGCCAGCCTGCCTCAACTGTGGATATCCAGGTCCAGCCGGGTTCGGAAGCAGGCAGTTTCAAGGCCTCCGGGCACATCCTGAAATAACCACTGTACACGCGTACAGTATTTATTTTACCCTCATCTCGCCTCGAATTCCGCCGAAACTCCCGTAAGTGGCGGATTGAAAAGGGCTTTTCCAATTATCCACATTGTTTGTGGATATCTTTGTTGATAAGCAGGTCTTGACAAGGCAAACAGCCCGCAACGACGCCATTTCCAACAAACTGCCTGTTCAATGTGCAGAAAAAAGTACCCTAAGAATCAATGACTTAAAATATCACAAATTATCACCCGCATTCTTTAACTAATTAAAGTCGCTCGTTACTTGTCGTTAACTCTTGTGCATAACCTGAGCAGCCGCACGACGTTGCGCGGGCTGCAACAAGACGCGCTGGATGATGTGGGGAGCGATGTTATGGGACTTCATATACTCCACTGCGCACAAGGTGCTGAAACTGGCTTGCACCTCGATACCGCGGTCGACGATTGCACTGCGCGCCGCATCGACGCGTGGCAGGTATTGCAGCAGATCCATGGGAACACCTTCAGGCAGGATGGGCGGTCAAGGAAGTATCGGCCACGCCGCCAAGAAGTCAATGGCCCGCCCGCAACACCTACTGCTGAGTTCGTGTCCCACCCTGGGGTCACACCCAAAACAGGACACGGTCTCAGCCGACTATCTGCTGAGTTCGTGTCCCAATTCGGGTGTGACCCCAAGGTGGGACACGGGCTCGGGCGTGGGGTTTAGCGGTTTTGGTAGCCGCCGTAGTATTTGACGGGGCTCCAGTCGGGCTGCACGGGGGGCTGCTCGGGGGCATATTGGCCGAAGTCGGCGCCGGCGTGGACGATGCGGCCATTCACAACCGTGAGCGCGCTTTCCAGCGTCTTGATCTGCGCTTCGGGAATCTTGAAATAATCCTTCGGCAAGATCACCAGGTCGGCGTATTGGCCCTTGGCGATCTGGCCTTTCAGCTTTTCTTCGCCGCTGAACCAGGCGCTGCCCTGGGTCATCAGCTGCAGGGCTTCGTAGCGGCTTAGGCGGTCCTTCGTCCGCCACATCGGCATGCCGCCGGCGGTCTTGCCGGTCACCGCCCAATAAATCGATGGCCATGGTCCGTAGCTCGATACGCGCGTGCCGTCCGTGCCCAGGCCGACCGGGATCTTCATCTCCAGCATCTTGCGCAGCGGCGGCATCTGGCGCGTTTGCTCGCCATAGCGCTTCCAATAGTGCTCGCCCTGGAAGTACATGCGGTCCTGCACCGCCACGCCGCCGCCCAGTTTCTTCACGCGCGCCAGCTGTTCGTCGGTGATGGTCTCGGCGTGGTCGAAGAACCAGCGCAGGCCATTGAACGGCATGTCGCGGTTGACCTTTTCGATCACCCCCAGGTCACGCTCGATCGACTCGCCATAGGTGGCGTGGATGCGGAATGGCCAGCGGTTCTTCACCAGCAGACGCAGCACCTGCTCCAATTCACTCTCCATATGAGCCGGCATTTCGGGGCGCGGTTCGAGGAAGTTCTCGAAGTCGGCGGCGCTCCATACCAGGTTCTCCCCTGCCCCTTCGGTGTTGTAGCCATTGGGGTAGAACATATGGTCGTTGTGGTCCGGCTTGGCCGTGGCGAGCCAGCGCTGGTAGTCTTCCAGCTCCTTGCCCGGCTTCTGTGCGAACAGGTAGTAGGAGGTGCGTACAGTCAGCTTGCCGCCCTTGGCCAGCTCCAGGCTGACCGCATAGTCGTCGGGATAGGCCTGGCCGCCGCCGCCCGCATCAATGGCGCTGGTGACGCCAAGGCGATTCATCTCGCGGTAGTATTGGATGGTTGAATTCAGTTGCTGTTCGCGCGGCAGCGCGCCGGTCTTGCCCAGCGTGGAATACAGCACCATGGCGTTCGGCTTGGCGACCAGCAGGCCGGTCGGCTTGCCGTCGGCGCCCAGTTCGACCACGCCGTCCTTGTATCTGGTGTCCTTGTCGTAGCCCAGGACTTCGATGCCCTTCTTGTTCACGAAGCCAAGGCCGTACAGGTAGAGGATGAACACCGGTTTGTCCGGCACCGCATCATTCAGTTCTTCCAGCGTCGGCAGGCGCTTTTCTTCGAACTGGAATTCATTGAATCCCCCCACCACCTTGACCCACGCGCCGTCAGGCGTGCGGGCCGCCTGCTCGCGCAGCATCTGCATGGCGCGCTTCAGCGAGGTCACGCCATCCCAGCGCAGCTCGGCGTTGTAGTTGAGGCCCTGGCGGATGATGTGGAGGTGGGAGTCGTTCAGGCCAGGAATGACCGTGCGGCCGCCGGCGTCGATTACCTGCGTGCCCGGCTTCTTCAGCTTGAGCACCTGGGCATTGTTGCCCACTGCGGTAATCAGGCCGCCCTTGATGGCTACTGCCTGCGCAAAGGCTCCTTCGCGCGTCATCGTGGCGACTTTGCCGTTCGTGATGATCATGTCCGTCGCATAGGCCTGCGACAGACCGGCAGCCAGCAAGGCTGCGGCCAGCATCGGTCTGTTCATGCCTTATTCCTTGACGGATTCGACCGAGAAGCCGAGCGTCACGTCGTCGCTGACGTGCGGCGCATACTTGCCGGCGCCGAAGTCGGAACGCTTGATCTTGGCGACAGCATTGGCGCCGCACGCGTCCTTCTTCAACATTGGGTGCGGCATGCAGTGGAAGGAAGTCACTTCCAGGTTCACCGGTTTGGTCACGCCCTTGATGGTCAGGTTGCCTTCCACGCCGACCACCTTGTCGCCGTTGAACAGGAACTTGGTCGACTTGTAGGTGATGGCCGGGTATTTGGCCGAATCGAGGAAGTCAGGGCCTTGCAGGTGCCCATTGAACAGGTCGGAACCGGTATTCACCGATTTCGGGTCGATGGTCACCTCTACGGAACCGGTCTTGGCGGCGCGGTCGATCTGGATCTTGCCGGTGGTGCTATTGAACTTGTTGACCTGGGTCGAATAGCCGAAGTGGCTGTATTCGAAGCGGGAGAAGGAGTGGCTTGGATCGATGGCATAGGTTTCAGGTGCGGCCGATGCGGCAAGCGAGAAACCGGCGGCGAGGGCAAAGGCGATCAGTTTTTTCATTGTCTGGACTCCAGTGGGGAATGGTGGTCCATTATGCGACGACTGCCGATCAGTGTAAAACGCATAATATGCGCGCTACCGATCGACTTTTTCGATAGTAGTCACCAAGCGGGAACGAAACGATCACTCTTTTGCGGTTTCCCGCCTTTAGTCGCTGCGCATCTGGGCTTGCGAGACATTGCTGTTTGGCGGCACGCTCTGCGTCAGCCAGACATTGCCGCCCACGGTGGAACCGGCGCCGATGGTGATCCGCCCCAACACCGTTGCGCCAGCATAGATCACGACGTCGTCCTCCACGATGGGATGGCGCGGCGTCCCCTTGATCAATTGCCCGGACTCGTCGGCTGGGAAGCGCTTGGCGCCCAGTGTCACGTGTTGGTACAGTCGCACGCGTTCGCCGATGATGGTGGTTTCGCCGATGACTACCCCCGTTCCATGGTCGATGAAGAAACTGGCGCCGATCTGCGCCGCCGGGTGAATGTCGATGCCTGTCCTCGAGTGGGCAATGTCGCTGACAATGCGTGCAATGAAGGGGGCGCCCAGCTCGTGCAGCTTATGCGCCAGGCGATAATGCAGGATGGCTACCATGCCTGGATAGCACAACAGGATTTCCGCAATCGATGTCGCGGCCGGGTCGCCGGCGTAGGCCGCCTGCACGTCCGATACCACCAGCGCGCGGATCTGCGGCAGCGAGGCGGCAAACGCGCGCGTGATATCCAGCGCCACACGCGTCTGGTCTTCTTCAGTCTCTGCCACTTCGGCACCGAACTGGAGGCCGCGCCGCACTTGCTCGTGCAAACGGTCCAGGGTGGTGTTCAGGGTGTCGCCGACGAAGTAGTCGATGCTCTCATCGGTCAGGTTCGGACGCCCATAATGCGTGGGGAACAAGGCAGCCGACAAGCCCTCGAGGATTTGCACCAGTTCCGCGCGCGAAGGCAGCTCGCGCACGCGGCGCTGGTGACGGATATTGTGGGTCGCTTCGCGCGACACGCGCAGTTGGTGAACCACCTCGTCGAGGTCCCAACGCGTTGCGCCGCTGGAGGCGCCGTAAGAATCGATAGCCATAAGACACAAGAATATCGAGATTACATCAAAAAGCGAAAGAAACTGTTTGCACAAGCTTATGCTTTCCAGTCATAAGCAGATAGTTCGGGATTCCCTTAAAATAACGCGCTCACTCTCGGGCACCACATGAAGAACATCCTGCTTACCCTGCTGCTTGCCGGCCTGACCATGGTCGGCCCGTTGGCAATCGACACCTACTTACCCTCTTTCCCGGCGATCGCCGAGACTTTCAACGCCAGCCCGATGGCGATCCAGCAGACCCTGAGCCTGTTCCTGTTTACCTTCGCCTTCATGATGCTGTTCTACGGCACCTTGTCGGACAGCTTTGGCCGCCGCCCGGTCATCCTGTGGTCGCTGGTGCTGTACGTCCTGGCTTCGTTGGGCGGCGCCCTGGCCGGCTCCTTCGGATTCCTGCTGGGCGCCCGCATCCTGCAAGGCCTGGCCTCCGGCGCAGGGTCGGTGATCGGCCGCGCCATCGTGCAAGACCGCTTTGACGGCATGGAAGCGCAGAAAATGCTCGGCAACATCATGATGGTGTTCGGCCTGGCGCCTGCCATTGCGCCCGTACTGGGCGGCTGGCTGCAGGTTTCCTTCGGCTGGCGCTCGATTTTCTGGTTCCTGACCGCCTTTGGCGTCCTGATGTGGATTGCCGTCTGGCGCTGGCTGCCTGAAAGCCTGCCGCAGGAAAAGCGCCACCCCTTGCACCTGGGCGCCATCGCTCGCAATTACTGGATGGTGCTGAAGCACCGCCAGTTCCTGTTGCTGTCGGTATCGCTCGGCGCGGCCTTCGGTGGGTTTGCCCTGTATATCGGGTCGGCGGCCTACTTCATCATGCACATCCTGAAGTTGCCGGAAACCGCCTTCGCCTGGCTGTTCATCCCCCTCATCAGCGGCCACGTGCTGGGCGCCACCGTGAGCGGCAAGCTGGCACACCGCATGGCGCCTTCCAAGCTGATCCAACTGAGCTACGGCCTGATGGCCATTGCCGCGGCCCTCAACGTGGGCTACAACTGGTTCTTCGCAGCGACCATTCCATGGGCCGTGCTGCCCTTGTTCCTGTTCTCGTTCTCGCTGGCCCTGGCAATGCCGCCGCTGACGCTGGCCGGCATGAACCTGTTCCCTCAGAATAGCGGGCTGGCCGCGTCGATGCAGTCGTTCCTGCAGATGATGCTGTTTGCGCTGGTGTCCGGGCTGGTGGCGCCGCTGCTGTTCGACAGTGCGCTGCACCTGGCTTTCGGCCTGGTGGCCTGCCTGGCGGTCAGCTACGCAACCTACCGCGGCGCCACCCATGGCCGACCTCACGGCCAGGGAGCTGGCGTCACTTCCTGATATTGCGGGCCGCCCTGTTCCGGCTCCGGGGCTGGCTGGGGCTTTTCGTGGCCCAGCCGGAGATTGGCAGGCAAGCCGAGGCCCAGGATTTCCTTCCTGCCCTCGACAAAATCGGAAGAGCTGAGCGGATGTTCCGCGTCCGGCCAGTTGGCGATGGCCCAGTTCTGGACTTCGACAAACCGCTTCCACACTTCGGTGACAAATTTTCGCCTGGTTTCATCGTCCATTGCTGCCTCCGTTGGGTTTCCCCTACTCTACACCAGCGGCGGGAATGCTGTCACACAGGCTTGATCCGGTAGGCACAACGGCGTGCGCCGGCCAGGATGTGTTCCTCGCGCTGCACGGTGCAGTCAGGCCCAAGCACGCGCTGGAAAACGTCGAGTTCCGAGCGGCAGAAATTCTGGCATTCCCGGGCTGCCGCGCAAATCGGGCAATGGTTTTCGACCAGGAGCAAGCTACCGTCGCCTTGCGGCTCGACTTCGGCCATATAGCCCTCCACATCGCGCGCCAGGGCCAGGGCTTGCACGCGCCCTGCCAGCGCGGCGCCGTCACCAATTGTTTCTCGATAAAACGCTTCGCTGGCCTGCTCGCGTGCAGTGATCAGCTTCTCCAGCCCGTCCTCACCGAACAGGGCGCGCACCTGCGTGATCAGCTGCAGCGTCAGGTCGGCATGGCGGTCGGGGAAGCGCGCGTGGCCGGCGTCGGTCAGCAGCCAGCGGCGCGATGGGCGGCCGACTTTTTCCGCCACATCTTCGAAGCTGACGAAGCCCCGCTCTTGCGCCGCTTCCAGGTGCCGGCGCGCGCCCATCGAAGTCAAGTCAAGCAACTCGGCCAGTTGCTGCGCTGTGCGCGGGCCGCGTGTCTTGAGCAGGAACAGGATCTGGTCGGCGGTGTTCATACGCTGGCCCCTTCCGGACCTGCCACCGTGCGCTGGGCGGGCGCCGCCGCCAGTTCCGCGCGCCAGCCGCGCAGGCGCCAGCCGGCCCACGCTGCGAGCACGGCGCCGAGCAGCAGGATCAGGCGTGTATCGACCAGTGCCAGCACCGAACCGATGGCCGCCATCGCGATGTTCGCGAAGCAGAACGTCATCGACAGCAGCCCCATGACGGAGCCTTGCCCGTGCACCGCAAAGCGGTCCGCCGCCCACGACTGCACCGTCGCGTTATAGAAGGCATTCGGCAGCCCGAACAGGCAGATTGCCACCATGCCGATCCATAGGTTGCCAAGCGCAACACCCGCAACTGACGCAGCCAGGCCGAAGGCCAGCCAGCTGGCACGATGCAGCGGTTCGATCCTGCTCGGCCGGCCCGCGATAATGGCCGCCAGCGTCATGATCGCGCACATCGCCATATTGATGGTCGCAATGCCGCGCGCGTCGTAGCCACCCTGCTCCACCAGCCATAGCGGGTAGTATTCGTAGAAACCGGTAATCCCGCAGGTCAGCGCCAACTGCACGATGAACAGCGTACGCAATTCAGGGAAGCGCAGCAGGTTCATGGCGTGGTGCGAGCGCGCCACCTGCCACCACGAGGCGCCATCGGTCGGAGCCTTGGCTGCACGCGGCACCGTCAGCGCCACCAGCGCCGCTGCCAGTATCAGTGCGGCCACGGCCACCCAGAACGGCACCGTAATACCGAACGCCAGCGTGAAGCCTGCCAGCACGGGGCCCACCAGCCAGCCAAGGTGCAGCGAGCCATTCACCAGCGACAACGCACGCAAGCGCTGCGGGCCTTCCAGCTTCTCCGCCACCAGGGCACGCGCCACGGCGCCATTCCCTTCCAGCAGGCCGGTGCCGAAGCGGGCCAGGATAAACAGGGGATATGACTGCATCACCAGCGCCACTGCCGTCAGCGCGTGGCCGACGGCGGCACCGAGTGCGGTCGCCAGCAGGATCGGGCGCCGTCCGTAACGGTCCGACAAAGGACCGAGCAAGGCGGAGCCAATGACCAGGCCGATCGGGTTCACGGTCAGCGCGATGCCGAACAGCAGCTTGGGCGGCAGCCCGAGGAAGTTGTTCAGCGAGTTGTGGGCTTCCGCCGCAAACAGCGGCGGCAGGATCGGGTATGGCAGCGAAGCGCCCGTAGTGGACAGCAGGCCAAGCAGGCAGGTAGCCGCAATGAGGAGGACATTGTTCATGCCCTCCAATATACGCAGGCCTCGACAATAAGTAAACTAAAAACGTTACTTATTATCAGGCGGCGGATTTGGTCAGCTGCGGCAGCGAGGCCATCAGGTCCGAGAAGCGCTGCCCCTGGATCATCACATGGCTGCGCAGCAGCTCGGCCGCCTGGTCGCCGTCGCCGGCGAGAATGGCCTGCACCACGCCTTCATGTTCGGCATAGGAATGGCCGATGCGGTTGCGCACGCGCAGCTGCAAACGGCGGTAAGGCCGCAGCCTGCGATACAGGCCGCGCGTCTGCTCGAACAGGAAGCTGTTGTGGGCACCCGCATAAATCGCCTCGTGGAATGCCTCGTTGCGGTAATAGTATTCGTCCGGCTCCTGTGCTTCGACCGCAGCCTTGCACGCTTCATGCGCGGCCAGCAGCACCTGCTGCTCTTCCGGCGTCATGCGGCGCGCCGCCAGGCGGCCGCAAGTGGCCTCCAACTCGGACATGACTTCAAACATTTCGACCAACTGCTGCGGCCCGAGTTCGGCCACGATTGCGCCGCGGCGTGGCCGGATCACGACCAGCCCCATCGATTCCAGTTGAATCAAGGTCTCGCGGATCGGCGTGCGCGACACGCCAAACCGCGTTGCCAGCTCGGTCTCGTCCAGATGTTGCCCGGGCTGCAGCTCACCCATCGCAATCATTTCCTCGATGGTTTCCCGCAGGGTGGAAGAATGTTTCGTCATAGAACTACAAGTTCGGCATGTATATAGGACTCCATTATAAGACGCATATTTCACTTGACAATGTATTTCGCGAAGATATTCTTGTATACATAAAAAACAAAGCTGCATACTTAACCTTGGAGGATGATATGTCGCAGATGACCCGCAGGTCCCTTGTTGCCGCACTCGCCACCAGCCCGCTGTGGCTGCAAACCGCCTGGGCCCAGACCGGCGCCCTGAAGATTTCGCACCAGTTCCCCGGCGGCACCCTGGCCGAAGGCGACTTCCGCGACCGCCTGACCCGCATGTTCGCCGCCGAAGTCGAAAAGCGCACCAAGGGCACCTTGAAGTTCTCCATCTACCCTGGTTCTTCGCTGATGAAGACCAATGCCCAGTTCTCGGCCATGCGCAAGGGCGCGCTGGACTTGTCGCTGGTGCCGCTGTCCTATGCCGGCGGCGAAGTCCCGGAAGTGAATATCGGCCTGATGCCCGGGCTGGTCACCTCGTATGAACAGGGCTACGGATGGAAGAACAAGGAAATCGGCAAGGCGCTGACGCAGCTGCTGTGGGAAAAAGGCGTGGTGCTGGTGAGCTGGATCTGGCAAGCGGGCGGCGTCGCTTCGCGCGTCAAGCCGGTGGTCGATCCGGAAGATGCCAAGGGCATGAAGATCCGCGGCGGTTCGCGCGAGATGGACCTGATCCTGAAAGCCGCCGGCGCCGCCGTGGTATCGCTGCCATCCAACGAAATCTACGCCGCCATGCAGACCGGCGCCATGGACGCGGCGCTGACCTCCTCCACCTCATTGATTTCCTTCCGCCTGGAGGAAGTATCGAAAGCGCTGACCACCGGGCGCGGCACCGCTTACTGGTTCATGTTCGAGCCCTTGATGATGTCGCGCGCCGCCTATGAGCGCCTGCCGAAAGAACAGCAGGCTGCCATCATGGCCGTTGGCGCCGAACTGGAAGCTTTCGCCAAGAGCGCGGCCCAGGCCGACGACACGCAAGTTGCCGCCGTCTACCAGAAGGCCGGGGCCAGGGTGGTCGACCTGAACGCAGCCTCGGTCAGGAAATGGCAAGCCATCGCCCGCACCACGGCCTGGAAGGATTACGGCGAGCGTAACGACAACTGCGCCAGGCTGCTGGCCCTGGCGGAGAAGACGCTGTGAGCCACGGCTTCGAACTCAATCCGTCCAAGGAGGCGGCGCTGCCCCAGGCGCCCGGCTTGTCAACGGTAGGCGCTCTGCTGGCGAAGGTGAACCGGGGCTTGCTGGCCCTGTCCATGATGGCGATGGTCGCCACGGCCCTGATCCTCACTTACTCCGTTGTGTCGCGCTATTTCTTCCACGCGCCGACGGACTGGCAGGACGAAGCGTCGATCTTCATGCTGGTCGGCGTGACGTTCTTCTGCTGCGCCTACGTGCAAAGCTTGCGCGGCCATATCGGCATCGAGGCGCTGGCCGCGATCCTGCCGCCTAAAGCCAACGCGGTGCGCCTGTTCATCGTCGACCTGCTGTCCTTCCTGTTCTGTGCCTTCTTCTCCTGGAAATCGTGGACGCTGTGGCACGAAGCCTGGGTGGATGGCCAGACCACCACCTCCACCTTTGCACCGCCGCTGTGGATTCCCTATTCCATGATGGCGGCCGGCATGACCTTGCTGACCCTGCAGATCCTGCTGCAAGTGCTGGCTCGAATCACTGATAAAGGAGCCGCAAAATGAGCGAGCTGACTTTGGGCGCCTTGTACGGCATCGTGACGCTGGTGGTGATGTTCTCGGGCATGCCGATCGCGTATGCGCTGGGCATTGTGGCGACCAGCTTCATGTACTTCTTCATGCCTGCCAGTTCGCTCGACACGGTGACCCAGAACGTATACGAGGAGATGGCTTCCATCACCCTGCTTTCGATTCCACTGTTCATCCTGAAGGGCGCTGCGATCGGCAAGTCGCCGGCAGGCAAAGACCTGTATTCCGCCATCCACACCTGGCTGCACAAGGTGCCGGGCGGCCTGGGCATCGCCAACGTGTTTGCCTGCGCGCTGTTTGCCGCCATGGCCGGCTCTTCGCCCGCCACCTGCTCGGCGATCGGTTCCGCCGGCATTCCCGAAATGCGCAAGCGCGGCTACTCGCCTGGTTTCGCAGCGGGCATCATCGCAGCCGGCGGTACGCTCGGCATCCTGCTGCCGCCGTCGATCACCATGATCCTGTACGCGGTAGCGGCGGAACAGTCGCTGGGCCGCCTGTTCCTGGCCGGCATTGGCCCGGGCATGCTGCTGGTCCTGCTGTTTGCCGGCTATGCGGTGTATCGTGCCCGCACCGAATACCAATTGGCGCTGGTGGCTTACCAGAATGGCGGAGTGAAATCGGCCTACCTGGAAGACGAGCATTTCACCCTGCGCGAAAAGGTGGAGATGCTGCCGCGCGTGCTGCCCTTCATTGTGCTGTTGATCGGCGTGATGGTGGCGCTGTACGGCGGCTTCGCCACGCCCTCCGAGACGGCCGGCCTGGGCGCCCTGCTCGCCCTGCTGCTGATCGCGGTGGTGTACGGCGCCTGGCGTCCCAAGGACATGTCGCCGATCCTGTCCTCCACCATCAAGGAGTCGACCATGCTGCTGCTGATCATCGGCATGTCGCTGCTGTATTCCTATGTGATGAGCTACCTGCATATCAGCCAGGCGGCTGCAAACTGGGTGGTTGGCATGCACTTGTCGAAATGGGTGCTGCTGGCAACCATCCTGGTGCTGGTCGTAGTACTGGGGTTCTTCCTGCCGCCGGTCTCGATCATCCTGATGACCGCCCCGATCATCCTGCCGCCGCTGCGTGAAGCCGGCTTCGACCTGGTATGGTTCGGCATCGTGATGACGGTGGTGATGGAGATGGGCCTGATCCACCCGCCGGTGGGCCTGAACATCTTCGTCATCAAGAACATCGCGCCCGACATTCCACTGCGCGATGTGATCTGGGGCGTGATGCCATTCCTGCTGCTGATGGTGGTTGCCGTGATCCTGCTGTGCATCTTCCCCGGCATTGCCACCGGCCTGCCCGACATGATCATGGGAGCCAGGTAAATGCATGCCCCAATCCGTGTGTGGGACAACCTTCAACGCAACCGCGACGAGCGCCTGGCGCGCGCGCACAGCGTGCTCGGTGGCGAACTGGCAGGCAAGGCGCTGCCCGCCGGCCGCATCGCCGACCTGCTGCACGCGGTGCTGGAGAACGGCGACCGCGTCTGCATCGAAGGGAACAACCAGAAACAGGCCGACTTCCTGGCGCAGGCCTTGGCGGGGCTTGATCCGCAGCGTGTGCACGGCCTGCACATGCTGCAATCGGTGCTGGCCTTGCCGGAACACCTGGACGTGTTCGAGCGCGGCGTCGCTTCGAAGCTGGACTTTTCCTTCTCCGGTCCGCAAGCCGCCCGCGTGGCCAAGCTGGCGGCGGCGGGCAAGCTGAATATCGGCGCCATCCACACCTACCTCGAGCTGTTCAGCCGCTATTTCATCGACCTGCCGCCGCGCATCGCGCTGGTTGCGGCGGAAGCGGCCGACCGCAACGGCAACCTGTACACCGGCCCCAATACCGAAGACACCCCGCCCATCGTCGAAGCCACGGCCTTCAAGAACGGCATCGTGATCGTGCAGGTCAACCGCATCGTGGACGAATTGCCGCGCGTCGATATACCCGGGGACTGGGTCGATTTCGTCGTGCAGTCGCCAACGCCTTACTACATCGAGCCGCTGTTCACGCGCGACCCGGCGCAGATCTCCGAAATCCAGGTACTGATGGCGATGATGGCGATCAAAGGCATCTACGCCGAATACCAGGTGCAGCGCCTGAACCACGGCATTGGCTTCGACACCGCCGCCATCGAGCTGCTGTTGCCGACATACGGCGCTTCGCTCGGCTTGCGCGGCAAGGTCGCCACCAACTGGGCGCTCAATCCGCACCCTGCCCTGATTCCCGCCATCGAAGCGGGGTTCGTGGAGTCTATCCATTCCTTCGGCTCCGAACTGGGCATGGAGGACTATATCCGCGCCAGGCCCGACATTTTCGCGGTTGGCGCGGACGGTTCGATGCGCAGCAACCGCGCCTTGTGCCAGGCCGCGGGACACTACGCCTGCGACATGTTCATCGGCTCCACCTTGCAGATCGACCTGGCCGGCAACTCGTCCACTGCCACGCTGGGGCGCATTTCAGGCTTCGGCGGCGCACCGAACATGGGCGCCGACGCCCGTGGCCGGCGCCATGCCAGCCCCGCGTGGCTGAAGGCCGGCGAACAGGCACGGTCGGGCAGCGGGTCGATGCCGCGCGGCCGGAAACTGGTGGTGCAGATGGTGGAAACCTTCCGCGAGCACATGCAGCCGGCCTTTGTCGAACGGCTGGATGCCTGGGAACTGAGAGAACAGGCTAAGATGGCGATCCCGCCCGTGATGATCTATGGCGACGATGTGACGCATATCCTGACCGAAGAAGGCATCGCCAACCTGCTGTTGTGCCGCAGCGCCGAAGAGCGCGAACAGGCCATCCGCGGCGTGGCGGGCTACACGCCGGTCGGCCTGCAACGCGACAAGCGCATGGTGGAACACCTGCGCGCTCGTGGCATCATCACGCGGGCGGAAGACCTGGGCATCGACAAACGCCAAGCCACGCGCGACTTGCTGGCGGCTAAGAACATGAAAGACCTGGTGCGGGCGTCCGGCGGCTTGTATGACCCGCCTAAGCGCTTCCGCAACTGGTAGGAGAAAGAATGGAAAACCTCAATTACCGATTCGAACAGGGCCGACGCTCGCTGCCGGCCGAGCCGCGCGTCGTCGGCGTGGTCAGTTCAGGCAATCTTGAAGTGCTGATCGAAAGCACGCCGCTGGACGGCGCCTGCGAGATAAGCATCCAGACCGCCGCCGTGGGCTTCGGCCCCATCTGGCAGGCCGTGATGAGCGACTTCCACGAGCGCTGGCAACTGGCCGACACGCGCATCGCCATCAACGATATGGGAGCGACGCCGGCGGTCGTCAGCCTGCGCCTCGACCAGGCGGTCGAATCCATGCTGGGAGAAGGGCAATGAGCAGCTACATGGAGGCCAATGCACGCGAACGCCTGGCGCTGTTCGACAGTTTTGAAGAGTTTATCGGCCCGGCGCAGCGCGTGGTCAGCCCGCACCTGGCGCAACTGAATGCGCCGGTATCGTTCGACGACGGCGTGGTGGTCGGCCGCGCCACACTGGGTGGACTGACCGTTTTCGCAGCCGCGCAGGAAGGCGGCTTCATGGGCGGCGCGGTGGGAGAAGTGCACGGCGCCAAACTGGTCGGCCTGTTGCGCCGCGCGCTGATCGACCGCCCCGCCGGCGTTGTGCTGTTGATTGAAAGCGGCGGCGTACGCCTGCATGAGGCCAATGCGGGACTGATCGCGCTGTCGGAGGTCATGCGTGCCGTGCTGGACGTGCGTGCCGCGGGCATCCCGATCGTCGCACTGATCGGTGGTTCCAACGGGGCCTTCGGCGGCATGGGCATCGTGGCGCGCTGCGCCAACGCGCTGGTCATTTCAGAAGAAGGCCGGCTGGCGATGTCCGGTCCGGAAGTGATCGAAACCGCCAACGGGGTCGAAGAATTCGATTCGCGCGACCGCGCGCTGGTATGGCGCACCGCCGGCGGCAAGCACCGTTACCTGTTGGGAGACGTTCAGCGTATCGTGGAGGACAGCATTCCCGCCTTCCGCCAGGCCGCGCTGGATGCCATCGCGGAAGTCCGAGGCGGCACGGTCGAATTGACGCTGGCTGGCCTGGAAGCGGAGCAGGACATGCTTGCGCAACGCATCGAACGCTTCGGCAGCCTGCGCGATCCATCTGAAATCTGGGCTGCGCTCGGCATCGCCTCGCCCTACAGCGTTCCGATGCTGGATATCGAGTCGTTTACCGCCGCCGCGGCGCCTCATCGAATGGGAGCATGACCATGGAATGGAAAATATTAGCCGATGCCCTGTTCCCCGGCGGCCATGACATCGTCGAACATGAACAATTCCTGAACGGCACCGCGCGCGTCGACGGGCAAACCGTCAATGTAATCGGCACCACCGGCCATGCGCCGATCGGCGTCGAAATCGCGCTGGCCCAGGCCAAGGCCGTACTGGCGACGGTACGCAGCCACCCAGGCCGCCCGATAGTGCTCCTGGTCGACACGCAAGGACAGCGCCTGCGTCATCGCGACGAAATGTTGGGTATCAACAGCTATATGGCTCACCTGGGAAAATGCATCGACCTGGCGCGCCTCCAGGGTCATCGCATTATCGGGCTGGTATATGACCAAGCCTTGTCCGGCGGCTTCGTCACCAGCGGCATGATGGCCGACGCCTGCTACGCCTTGCCCGAAGCCACCATCCGCGTCATGGGTTTGCCGGCAATGGCACGCATCACCAAGGTGCCTGAAGAAAAACTGGTGGAACTGGCGCGCAGCAATCCCGTGTTCGCGCCGGGGCCGGAGAACTATTTGCGCATGGGCGGCCTGCAGGCGATCTGGGAAGGCGACCTCGCCGCGCACCTGGCAGACGCCATCGCCAATGCACCGCGCGAGGACCAGCGCAGCGCCCTGGGCTTGCTGCGCGGCGGCCGCAAGGCAACGCAGCCGGTCATTGAAGCCATCGTCGGCGGCAGCAATGTACCCGCGGCATGACCTGGTATGGCTGACGCGCGAGGGCTGGCAGGATCTGCTGGCCAGCGCATCGCAGGCCACACCAGCCCACGCAGCGATCTCCCGCTGGGCCGATGCCGACTGGCCCCTGGTAGTCCGCCGCAACGACGCGGATGCGCGCGCCGACGACATTTGTCTCGGCCTGGCAGCGCCGCCGCATCCCGTCAGCGGAGCGAAACTGCGCCTGCCATTGCGTGTACCGGCGCGGCACATCGCCCGCCATAGCGCTCCTTCGCCACTGGACGCCGCCGTCCACGCCCTGCCTGCACGCTGGCAAGCCTCGTTTGCTCGCCTGGTCCAGGCCAGCGCAGGATTTGATCTGCGTGTATTCGGCTCACTCGCCTTGCAATCCCTGACAGGCCAAGCCTACCTGCGCGATGCCTCCGACATCGACCTCCTGTTCCGTCCCGGCGACAACGCCGAACTGGATCAAGGCATGCTGCTGCTGGCCGGATATCTCGACGAACTGCCGCTGGACGGAGAGATCATCTTCCCCGGCGGCCAGGCGGTGGCGTGGAAGGAATGGATTTCCGCACGCGCCCACACCGAGCGCGTATTGGTAAAATCCCAAGCCAGCGTAAAACTCGGCACCCGGGCCGAACTGCGCGCCGAACTGGAGCCGGCATGAGCGCCCCCGCCAGCCAAGCGGCGCAGCAAGCACGCGCATTGGCTGGCGCAGCGCGGCTGGCCTCCGGCCGCAGGCCGTGCCGCCATGCCGCGCACGCCCTATCCCGCGAAGTCGCCTTGCGCGCTGTGCGCAGCCTGTACCACGAGCTGGCGCTCTATCCGAAGCCCGGCCTGGTGTCGTTCATCGACAACGGCAGCCATGCCGACATGAACGCCGCCACCTTCATGCGCAGCCTGTTCTCGCTACGTCACTACTACGCCCGCATTTGCCGCGCTGGTTACGATGGCGCGCCCTTCGCCGAATTGAAAAGGCTCGGCATCGCTGCTGAACAGCGCATGATGGCCGCCACAAACGGCATCAACACCCACCGCGGCGCCATCTTCGCCCTCGGATTGCTATGCGCCGCCATGGGCCGCGTGCGCGCCCTGCGCATGACCTTGACACCCGCCGCCCTGCGCACCACCCTCCTGCTGCACTGGGGCGACGCGCTGTCCAACCACACGCACGCCACCGGCAGTTCGCACGGACTGCAAGCAGCAGCCCGGCATGCAGCCAGCGGCGCCCGCGAAGAGGGCGCGCTCGGCCTGCCTTCGGTATTCGACGTCGGCCTGCCCGCCTTGCAATCCACGCTGGCGCGCGGCGCCCCCATGCTGCACGCCCGTGTCGACGCCATCTTCGCCCTGATGGCCCACGTCAGCGACACCAACATCTACCACCGTGGAGGGACTGAAGGCGCCGACACCGTGTTGCGCAGCGCCCGCCATTTCCTGCACCAAGGCGGCACCGCCAATCCGCGATGGAAAGAGCATGCCCTGGATTGTCATCGGCGCTTCGTCACCCGGCGCCTGTCGCCCGGCGGCGCCGCCGACCTGTTGGCCGCCACCTGCCTGGTGCACAGCTTGACTGCCATGCCCCCGCCATGAAAAGCCGCCTGTTGATCCTGTGCCCCGGCCAAGGCGGACAGAATGCCACCATGTACGATCTGGCCCGCAGCGACCCGCACGGAGCCGCCCTGCTCGCGCAACTGGCGCCTTTGCTTCCCGGCCTGCCAGATCCAGGCGCAATATTCGCCAACCGCGCCGCCCAACCGGCCATCGTCGCCAGCAGTCTCGCCACATGGGAGGCGCTGCGCCGCGATTGCCCGCAACCCGCGCTGGTGGCAGGCTACAGCATTGGTGAGCTGACGGCCTACGGCGTGGCGGGCGCATTCACCGCCGAGCGCACCGTCGCCCTCGCGGCACAGCGTGCCGCGCTGATGGACGCCTGCGTCGCCTCCGACAGCCCGCACGCCATGCTGGCGATCAGCGGCCGGCGCACGGCGGCGTTGCGCCCCCAACTGGCGTCCCATGGCTTCCATATCGCGATAGAAGCCGGCGAGGATAGCTGCGTGGCCGGCGGCCTCGCTGCCGATGCCGCAGCCATCTCTGTCCCAGGCGCACGCATCGTGGCGCTGCCGGTTGCCATCGCCTCGCACACCCCCTACCTGCAAGGCGCGGTCGAACCATTCGCCAGCCTGCTCGCGCAAGAAGATTTCGGCACGTTACGGGCGCCCGTCCTGGGCGGCATCGACGCCACGCCGATTCGCGATAAGGAAACGGCTCTCAGCCATCTCTCCCGCCAGATTGCCGAAGCGATTCTGTGGTCTGATTGCATGGACGCCTGCGCCGAGCGTGGCATCACAGCCGCCCTGGAACTGGGACCGGGAAGTGCATTGTCGAAGATGTTGTCGGCGCGCCACCCTGGAATAGAATGCCGCTCGGTGGCCGACTTCCGCTCAATTGACGGAATCCGGAACTGGCTGGCGCAGGTCTAGCGCAGGTGCTGCTGCACCCAGGCGATGATGCTCTTGCTGTCCATCGCACCGGCCTGGCGCGCCAGTTCGCGGCCGCCCTTGAATACCGCCAAGGTCGGAATGCTGCGGATGGCGAAACGGGCGCCCAGTTGCTGTTCCGCCTCGGTATTGACCTTCACCACACGGAAATACGGCTCCAGGTGCTGGGTCGCCTGCTCATAGAACGGTGCCATCGTGCGGCAAGGCCCGCACCACGGCGCCCAGAAGTCCACCAGTACTGGAATATCGTTGCGCTCGATATGCTTGAGGAAGCGCCCGGTGGACAAGTCCACAGGGTGGCCGGTAAACAAGGGGCGCTGGCACTTGCCGCAGTTGGCCTCCTGCTCCAGGCGCACCGAGGGAACACGGTTGACCGCGTCGCAGTGTGGGCAGACGATATGCAAGTTTTCCATAGGTCCCAGTATAGCGCAGGCTTATAATCCCGAGGGCACGCTTCGCCAGCCAGGAGGGAACATGGAATACGTGAACACCGACCGCTTGCGCATTGCCTTCCGCCAGCATGGCGACATGCAGGGGGAGCCGATCTTCCTGCTTCACGGCTGGCCGGATGATATGCACACCTGGGACGGCGTGCTGCCCTTCCTTGCAGGATCCGGCTACCGCGTGATCGTGCCGAGCCTGCGCGGCTTCGGCGAAACCCGCTTCCTCGATCCTGCCACACCGCGCAGCGGCCAGTTGAGCGCCCTTGCGCAAGACCTGCTGGATTTCGCCACGGCGCTGGGCATCGAACGATTCAATGTGGCCGGCCACGACTGGGGAGCCCGCGCCGCCTACAACGCAGCTTTGCTGGCACCGGAACGCGTGATGCGCTGCATGGCCCTGTCGGTCGGCTGGGGTACCAATGATCCGAACCAGGCCCTGAGCCTGCACCAGGCGCGCAATTACTGGTACCACTGGTATCTGTCCACCGATCGTGGCGCCGAAGCACTGCGCAAGGAACGCCGCGAGTTCGCCCTCCTGCTTTGGCGCACCTGGTCGCCTTCATGGCATTTCGGCGAGGGCGTCTTCCACGACACCATGCATGCCTGGGACAACCCGGACTGGGTTGACGTGACGGTCCACTCTTACCGCCACCGCTGGGGACTGGCTTCACCCGATCCACGCTACGCCCTGCAGGAAAGCCGGCTGCGGCACGAATCCATGATCAGCGTGCCGACACTCACCTTGCATGGCACGGAAGATGGCGCGAACAGCCCGCAAACCTCGGAGCACAAGGGACACCTGTTCAGCGGGCCATATCACCGCGCACTGCTGGCAGGCGTCGGCCACTTCCCCCAACGCGAGAATCCGGGCGCCGTGGCCGACGCCCTGCTGGCCTGGCTGCAGCGCGCTTAATCAGGCTTGGCGCTCGGGAAGAACAATTGCTGCCCGCCGGGCCGGAACTGGGCGATCTTCGCTTGTCCTTCCGGCGACGTAATCCAGTCGATCAACTGGCGCGCTCCTTTGTAGTTCACACCCGGATGCCTGGCCGGATTGGTGGCGATGATTCCGTACGGGTTGAACATCCGCTGGTCCCCTTCCACCATCAACGCCAGGCCGGTTTTGGCCTGGTACACGCCATATGTGGCACGGTCGGTCAGCGTATATCCGCCCATTTCAGCCGCCATGTTCAGCACCTCGCCCATGCCCAGGCCCGCGGAAACGTACTGCGCGCCGGCCGGCTGCGCGCCAGCCTGCTTCCAGTAAGCTTTTTCCATGATGTCCGTGCCCGAATTATCGCCGCGCGAAATGAACTTTGCCGGACCTCCCGCCAGCTTGCGGAAGGCAGCCAGGACATCCCTGCCACCCTTGATGCCCGATGGATCGCCTGGCGGGCCGACCACGATGAAGTCGTTGTACATCACGTCGCGCCGGTCGATACCCCAGCCATCGGCGACAAACTTGTCTTCCGCCGAGCGCGCATGTACCAGGGTCACATCCACGTCGCCATTTTTCGACAGCTCGAGCGCCTTGCCGGTGCCGACCGAAATCACGTGTACCTTGCTGTTGGTCCCGGCCTCGAAGGCCGGCAGCAGATGGGCCAGCAAACCGGAATTTTCCGTGCTGGTCGTGGTGGACAGCCGGATAATTTGCTGTGCATAAGCGTTGCCGGACAGCGCACATGCCGCGGCGAGAATAAGCAGGAGCCTGCGTTGCATTCATTTCTCCTCAAGTTGGCCGTCGCGCAGCTTCAAGCGCCGTACGTCCGGCAGGTTAATCAAGTCACGGTCGTGGCAGGCCATGACGACTGTACTGCCCGACTGGGTCAACGATGGAATCAAAGCCAATACTTGTTCGCGCGCCTCGCCATCCAGGCTGGCGGTCGGTTCGTCGAGCAGCAACAGGCGCGGATGCAGTACCTTGGCGCGGGCCAGCGCCACACGCTGCTTTTCGCCGCCGGACAATGTGGCAGGGTGGCTGCCTCGCAAATGCTGCACACCGGCCCAGTACATCGCCTCCTCGACCAGGCTGGACGCCTCGGTGCGCGCCATGCCGCGCGCCTTCAGGCCGTAGCCGATGTTCCCGGCCACGCTGGTCGAGAACATCACCGGATGCTGGTGCACGTAGACGATGTCGCGCCGCAGGGCGGCCGGGTAAGGCGCCAGCCTCACAGGCTTGCCGCCGAAGTGCACGCCCTCCGCATCGGCTGGCGCCAGGCCAGCCAGGACGCGCAGCAAGGTGCTTTTCCCCGCACCGTTCATGCCGGTCAGGACGTAGGCGCGCCCTGCATCGAGCTTGAAATCCTGCAGCTCGAACAGCAGGTTCTCACCATAGCGCTTGGTCAGCCGCGCGATCGAAAGCATGGACGTCATCCCCGGCCCCTGGCAGCGTGGGCATCGCCTTGCAGCACCATCATCGCACCGTTCATCGCCAGCGCAATGGTGACCAGCACGACACCCAATGCGATGCCCTGCGCGAACTCACCTTTGCTGGTTTCCAGCGCAATGGCGGTCGTGATGGTGCGCGTTTCGCCGGCGATATTCCCGCCTACCATCATCGCGCAGCCGACCTCCGAAATCACACGCCCGAAGCCGCTGATGATCGCCGCCATCACGCCAAAGCGCACTTCATACAGGAGGGTCGACATGACGCGCCAGGGAGAGGCCCCATGCGCGATGGCGGTTTCCGCAAGGCGTGGATCGGCCGCCTGCACCGCCGACAACGTAAAGGCCAGCAGCACCGGCAGCGCGATCACCACCTGTCCCGCCACGATGCCCGGCTGCGAGAACAGCCATTGCAGCCCGCCCATCGGCCCATGGCGCGACAGCGTCATGTACAGCAGAAGCCCAATCAGCACCGTCGGCAACGACAAGGCCGCCTGCACCAGCCAGATCACCACCCGCCGCCCGCGAAACTGCGTCATCGCAATCGCATAGCCGCCCGCGACCGCGAACGGTGTCGCAATCAACAAGCCAAGCACGCTGGTACTGACCGAGATCCACACAATCCGCCACAGCACAGGATCGCCGTTGACCAGCAGCCCGAACGCCCCGCGCACCGCATCCACCAGCCCCATCACGCCTCCCGGTCGAGCTCGTGTCCCACCTTGGGGTCACACCCGAAATGAGACACGGCCTCGACTGTGAGCGCGGCAGAGGCCGTGTCCCGATTCGGGTGTGACCCCATGGTGGGACACGGCCTCTGCGGTAGTTCGGCCAACTCGGGTTCGGGGATCAGGCGCTCGGGGGAGGTCAACAGCAGGAAGTGGCGGCCGGTGCAGCGGGCCAGCAGGGTCATGCCGAGGCGGGTGGCGACGCTGTGGCCCATTTGCGTGGTGCCGGAGCGCGACAACAGGAAGGGAATCGACATCTGTGCGCCTTTGATCACCATTTCGGATGTCAGGCGGCCGGTTGTGTAAAACACCTTGTCGCCGCCGTCCACGCCGTCCAGCCACATCTTCCCGGCGATCGAGTCGACCGCATTGTGGCGGCCGACGTCTTCGACAAAATACAGCAGCTCGCCGGCTTGCGTGAACAAGGCGCAGCCGTGCACCGAGCCGGCTTGCTTGTAGATCGACTGCTGCGTGCGGATGGTTTCGACAATCCGGTATACGCCCGATTGCTTCAGCCGCTCTTCCGGCGGCAGTACGATGCCGTCCACGTCGTCCATCAAGTCGCCGAATACGGAACCCTGGCCGCAGCCGGTCGTCACTACCTTGCGTGCGGTGCGCTCTTCGATATCGGCCACGCCGCCGCGCGTTTTGACCGCCGCCGCGCCAACCGACCAGTCGACATGGATCGATGCCACATCTTCCAGCGCACGCACCAGGCGCTGGTTGCGCAGGTAGCCGAGCACCAGCGCTTCGGGAGCGCCGCCCAGCGTCATCAGGGTCACCAGTTCGCGCTTGTCCACGTACACCGTCAGCGGGCGTTCGGCGGGAATGTGAATCAGCGAGCGACGGCCCTTTTCGTCGATCGCTTCCACTTCCTGCGTCAGCGGCACGCTGGCCTGGGTCATCTGCGGTAGTCTCATGCGCCTGTTGTCTCCATCGCCTTGCCGCCGCCAAAACTGGATTGGGCGCCGACCGTGCCGCCCAGCGTGACTTTGATTGCACAGTACTTGAATTCGGGGATCTTGCCAAACGGGTCGAGCGCGGGGTTGGTCAGCTTGTTGATCGCCGCTTCGTAGTAGCAGAACGGCACGAACACTGCCCCGCGCGGCGAACTGTCGTCGGCCCGTGCATACAGCGCAACCTGTCCCCTTCGCGAAGCAATCGTCACCACGTCGCCAGGCTTGCCACCGAGGGCAGCCAGGTCCAGCGGGTGCACCAGCGCGACCGGGTCCGGTTCGATCGCATCCAACACCGCCGTACGGCGCGTCATGCTGCCGGTGTGCCAGTGTTCGAGCTGGCGGCCGGTGATCAGCACCATCGGGTAGGCGGCGTCGGGTCTTTCGTCGGCCGGGATGATATCAGCTGGCACAAAACGCGCCCTGCCGGAATCGCGCGGGAAATCCTCGGTAAATACGACCGGCGTGCCGGGGTCGCCTTCTTCCTGGCAGGGATAGGTTACCGCGTGTTCGCGTTCCAGTCGTTCCCACGTGATGCCAGCGATGCTGGGCATCACCTGCCGCATCTCCGCAAATACGTCAGCCGCGCTGCCGTACTGCCAGTCCAGTCCAAGCCGCTGCGCAAGGTGCTGGATGATCCACAGGTCCTGCCGCGCTTGGCCCGGCGGGTCCAACGCCTGGCGCCCGATCTGCACCAGCCGGTCGGTGTTGGTGAAGCTGCCGGTCTTTTCCGGGAAGGCGCTGGCGGGCAGGATCACGTCGGCCAGATAGGCGGTTTCGGTCAGGAAGATATCCTGCACCACCAGGTGTTCCAGCGAGGCCAGCGCCGCCCGCGCATGGTTGGCATCGGGGTCGGACATGGCGGGGTTCTCGCCCATGATGTACATGCCCTTGACCCGCCCTGCTTCGGCGGCATCCATCACCTCCACCACCGTCAGGCCGGGCTGGTCGTCCAGCGTGCCGGGCGCCACGCCCCAGGCACTTTCGAAACGGGCCTTGGCGGCCGGATCGGCCACACGCTGGTAGTCCGGGTACATCATCGGGATCAGGCCGGCGTCCGAGGCGCCCTGTACATTGTTCTGCCCTCGCAGCGGATGCAGGCCGGTGCCTGGCCGGCCGATCTGCCCCGTCATCAGGGACAGCGCGATCAGGCAGCGGGCATTGTCGGTGCCGTGCACATGCTGCGAAATTCCCATGCCCCATAGGATCATCGAGGCACGCGATTTGGCATACAAGCGCGCCACCTCGCGAATCGTATCGGCCTCGATGCCGCAGATCGGTGCCATGGCTTCCGGGCTGTATCCGGCTACATTCACTGCCAGCTCGTCGTAGCCGATGGTGCGGCCGGCGATGAAGTCCTGGTCCACCAGTCCTTCCGTCACGATTACGTTCATCATCGCGTTCAGCAGCGCCACGTCGGTATCGGGTTTGAATTGCAGGAAGTGGCTGGCGATGCGCGACAAGTCGGAGCGGCGCGGGTCGCATACCACCAGCTTGGTGCCTTGCCGCACGGCGTTCTTGATCCACGTCGCCGCCACCGGGTGATTGACGGCCGGATTGGCGCCGATCAGGATGACCACCTCAGCCTTCATCACATCCTTGACCGGATTGGAGACGGCAGCCGAGCCTATGCCTTCCAGCAGCGCAGCAACCGAAGAGGCGTGGCACAAACGCGTGCAGTGGTCGACATTGTTGCTGCCGAAGCCGATGCGCACCAGCTTCTGGAACAGGTAGGCTTCTTCGTTGCTGCCCTTGGCCGAACCGAAGCCTGCCAAGGCGCGCGCGCCGTGCGTATCGCGGATGGCGGCCAGCTTGCCGCCGGCCAGCGCCAGCGCTTCCTCCCAGCTGGCTTCACGAAACACCTCGTCAACGCGCTCGGGATCCATGCTGAAGCCGCCGGATTTCGGCGGCGCATCGGCGCGGCGTACCAGGGGAATGGTCAAGCGGTGCGGGTGATGGGCGTAGTCGGAACCGTAGCGGCCCTTCACGCACAACCGGCCCTGGTTGGCCGGGCCGTTGCGGCCCTCCACATACAGGATCTTGTTGTCCTTGACGTTGTAGGTGAGCTGGCAGCCCACGCCGCAATAGGGGCACACCGAGTCGATACGCTTGTCCGGCACCGCCAGCGCGGCATCGCGCGCCGGCATCAGGGCCCCGGTCGGGCAGGCTTGCACGCATTCGCCGCAGGCCACGCAGGTGGATGCGCCCATCGGATCGTCCATGTCGAATACGATTTTCTCGTGGTCGCCGCGCCAGGCCAGGCCGATCACGTCGTTCATCTGCTGGTCGCGGCAGGCGCGCAGGCAGCGCGTGCATTGGATGCAGGCGTCAAGGTTGACCGCGATGGCCGCATGCGTCAGGTCGCACGCGGGCTGCCGCCGGGCCGGGAAGCGCGGCTTGCCGACTGCGAGCGCCGCGGCCCAGTGATCGATCTCGCTAAGGCGCGTATGCGCTTGCGCGGGCATATCGGCCAGCAGCAGTTCCAGCACCATCCTTTGCGCGGCGAGTGCACGCGGGTTGTCGGTGCTGACCTTCATCCCTTGCGCCGGATGGCGGCAGCACGATGGGGCCAGCACGCGTTCGCCATCGATCTCCACCATGCATGCGCGGCAGTTGCCGGCTGGCGCCATGCCGTCCTGGTAGCAAAGGTGCGGGATCTCGATCCCTTCGCGGCGAGCGGCCTGCAGCAGCGTTTCGCCTTCCGCCGCATGCACTGCACGTCCATTGAGTTCAAAAGCGATCATCGCGCGACCTCATGCGGGAAGTATTTCAGCACGCAGTCGACCGCATTGGGCGCTGCCTGGCCAAGTCCGCAGATCGAGGCGTCGCGCATGACTTGCGATAGCTCACCGAGCAGGCCTGCGTCCCACACCGGCTGCCCGATCAGTTCGACCGCCTTTGCCGTTCCAACGCGGCATGGCGTGCACTGGCCGCAGGACTCGTGGCGGAAGAAGCGCATCAGGTTGCCGGCTGCCGCGCGTGCAGTGTCATGCTGCGA
Organism: Duganella sp. CF458; assembly: GCF_900113115.1. GTDB lineage: Bacteria > Pseudomonadota > Gammaproteobacteria > Burkholderiales > Burkholderiaceae_D > Rugamonas. The sequence continues at coordinate 284,002 of NZ_FOOF01000004.1, forward strand.
CAGTACGATGATGGCTGCGGAACCGATGAAGCATCCATATGGCTGCAGCGTATCGAAGTCGAGCGGGATGTTGTTCATGCCGGCGGGGAGGATGCCCCCTGACGCTCCACCAGGCAGGTAGGCATAGAGTTGGTGGCCGTCCTGCATGCCGCCGCAGTATTCGTCAATCAGCTCTTGCACGGTGATGCCGGCCGGCGCCAGCTTGACGCCCGCTTGTTTTACACGGCCGGATACGGAAAACGAACGCAAGCCTTGGCGGCCGTTGCGGCCATGGCTGGCGAACCATGCAGCCCCTTTCGCCAGGATCTCCGGCACCCAATACAAGGTTTCGAAGTTGTGTTCCAGCGTGGGGCGGCCGAACAGGCCGGCCTGGGCCACGTAAGGCGGCCGCAGCCGGGGCATGCCGCGCTTGCCTTCAATCGATTCGATCATCGCCGATTCTTCGCCGCAGATATAGGCGCCGGCGCCGCGCCGCAGGTGAATGCGCGGCGTTTGCGCGCCCAGGCGGGCCAGCTCCTGCAGCAGCAGCTTGCGGCAGTCGTGATATTCGTCGCGCAGGTAGATGTAGATCTCGTCGATGCCGACTGCCCAGGCGGCGATCAGCATGCCTTCGATGAATTGCTTGGGATTGCGTTCGAGATAGACGCGGTCTTTGAAGGTGCCAGGTTCCCCTTCGTCGATATTGACAGCCATTAGGCGCGGCCCCGGTGCGCCGCGCACAATGCGCCATTTGCGGCCCGCTGGAAAGCCAGCCCCACCCAACCCGCGCAAGCCCGAATCCTCCAGCGCCGCAAGCACCGCATCGACGGAGCGCGCACCGGACAGGCATTCTTCCAGAATCGTAAACCCGCCGTCCGCCACCGGGGCCAGGGCATCTTCGTCGACTGGCTGCGCCGCTATGGCGCCCGCCGCAGCCGCAACGGCCGCCGCCACATTCTCGCCACTGGCCAGCCCTACCGCACGCTGCCCGACCAGCGCAGCCGGCGCCTGTTCGCAGCGCCCGATGCAAGGCGTCGGCACCACCCTTACCTCGCGCCCCAGCATCGCCGGCAAGCGCGCCAGCAGCTCGCCAGCGCCAGCCATTTCGCACGGCAGGCCATCGCACACGCGCACCGTCAGCGCGGGAGGCGCATGCTCGCCCTCGCGAACAATATCGAAATGATGGTAGAAGGAGGCCACTTCAAAGACCTCGACCTGAGCCAGCCGCAGTTCGGAGGCCAAGGCCGCGAGGTGCGCCGCCGACAGGCAGCCATATGCATCCTGGATCACATGCAGAAACTCGATCAGCGAATCCCGCCTGCGCGGCAGCTCGCCCAGCAAAGCCTGCACCTGCTGCAACGCAGCAGCGTCGACTTGCCGGCCCTTGGGTTGCTGGCGTTTCCGCTCCCGGCTGGCGCCCTGCACTGCAATAGGAATCATGCCCTGATTCACCTCGCAAAATGGCGTTGCTTACCTCAGGGTATCATGCGTAGCCCTGTGGCGGAACATGTTATTGTCGTTATAAGGATGCCACAGCACGGGAGGTTGACCGTGGAAAATTTTCACTCACTGGCGTCCATGATGGACCTGTACCAGTTGAGCCTGACGATCATCCTCGTCTTTCATGCGCTCAGCCTGGTACCGCAATGGCAGCGCCATTATTTCCACCCACGCCTGATGCGGGTTGCCATGCTCGGGATGATGCTGGGGATTGCACAAGGTGCGGTGATCGCTGCGGCCGTTGAACATAACGCGATCGCGCGTGGTGGCGGCATCGCCCTGCTGGGCGCCGCGATCATGATGCATGCCTGGGTTGCGCTGCAAAACCTGTTGGCCAGCTACGCTTTCATCAACCTGCACCGGCCCAGCGCCGTGATGGCCTACCGCATGCGCTGGGGACAGCGCCCCTTAGGCTACCTGAGTGCCGTGCTTACCGTGGTCGCAGGATTCACGCTGGCGTGATCAGTTGCGGCCGGCCGTGGCGTGTTCCGACCACACGATATCGTGATCGACCGAGTACAGGCGGCACGGCTCCTTGCTCGCCGCCTGACAGGCCGCCAGCGCCTTCTCGTTGGTGTTCTCGCCCTCTTCCGCCCAGCCCCAGGAACCGGTTGCCGAAATCGCAAAGGCGCGCGGCGTAGCCTTGTTCAGGAATTCCCGATACTGTTCGCGGCCGCGCTGCGGCACGTAAGGCACGGCATTGACATCCTCCAGCGCGGCGTAGCGGGTGGCTTTTTGCGCCGGCGGCTCGGCCACCGCATAGACTTCGCGCGTCGGCATGCCAACCCCGGCCAGGAAGCGCTCGACTTCAGGCAGCCAGACTGCAGCGCCGTCGCGGTTGCCCAGCAAACCATGCGCGTCTTTCTTGAACGCGCCGTACGCCACCAGGTCGGCCTTGCCGCCGGCTGCGGTGAAGGCGCCATGCATGCGCGCCACCAGTTCAGGACCGAAGTAGCTGTCATTGGCCCCGTACATCCACATGCTTGGCAGCTTGTTGCGGCGGCCGTACTCGCCGAAGGCCTTGACCAGGGCGCCCTGCCAGTTGCACAGGTCGCCGTGCACTTTCAGGCCGCCGGCGAAATTCATGATGCCGCGCACACCCGGCAAGTCCTGCGTTGCCGCGGCCATGCTGGCCAGGCCGCCGAAGGACTGGCCGGCAAGAACGATATGCTCATTGTCGACCCAGGACTGGCTGCGGGCGAAACGCACCACGTCGGCGATGTCGCCCGCCTGCTCGTAGCCATTGGCCGTCATATTGCAGCCGTATTCGACGAATTTGCCGGTCGAATTGGCGAAACCGGTGCGCATCGGCACCATCACTGCATAGCCGCGGCGCACGAAGGCCGTGGCCAGGTAGATGAAGCGGTCGCGCGACTGCAGCTTGGGGTTGCCCGGCGCCTTGCCGTGGTTGACGATCAGCAGCGGGAACGGGCCGGGGCCGGGTGGACGGAAAACGGTGGTCTCCAACTGCACGCTCTGCGCGCGGCCGGCGGGAACCATGATGATCTGCTCATTCAGGCGCGCATCGAGCGCAGCTTCCCCGGCCTGCGCGGTTGGCAGGCTTGCACAGGCCAGCAGTATGGCGGCGACACGTGCAGCGAAGGAATTGATGATGCTCTCCGGAACAATGCGTATGGGCAATAACCCAGATTCTTATGCGCACCGTTCAGGAAAGCAATCCCAAAACGACAAACGTAGCAATTAGCTCAGCTTCAAGAGCAGGGAACGCACGGATTCCAGTACTTCATCGGCCAATTTGGGGTCGGTTTTGTAGACATTTCGCGACACTGAGATGCCGCCCACCAGCGCTGCCATGATGGCAACGGCTTTTTCCCGCTGGCCTTCCCCGGCCGGCAACCGGGCGCTGATGTACTCGACCATCTGGCGGAAACCGCTGGTGTAGCCGGCACCCACCGAACCATCCTGCCGCGCCACCTCGCTCGCAGCCGCGGCCAAAGGACAGCCTTCCGCCAGATTGTCACGCTGCTCCGGCGCCAGGTAATAATCGAGCAACTGCGGCAGCGTGACCGGATGCTCGGTCACCTTGCCATACGCGGCACGGGTACTGAACTGCATGGCTGCCGCCGCCAGTGCGTCCTTCGAAGGAAAATGCGCGTACAGGGCGCCATGCGTCAGGCCGGCAGCCTTGCTGATTTCCGCCACGCCGACCCCGTCGATCCCCTTTTCCTGGAACAGCCGGGCAGCCGTCTCCACCAGCACCTGCCGGTTTTCCGCCGCTTTTTCCTTGGTGATCTTCATGGCCAGCCTCCCGCATCAATCATTGCGGTCATCATCATACCACGTGTTGCATGGCGTGCTCATTTTTTGGGCAACCGTGATAATTTCCATGTGGAATCATGTAAACTGGCGCCATGACGATCTCCGCACTCCAGGCCGGCCTGTCCGGCCTTCAAGCAAACCAGCGTGCATTGGACGTGGAAGGGCACAACGTCGCCAATTTGGCGACACAGAACTTCCAGCCGCAGCAAGCCAGCTTCCAGCAAACGCCGGGCGGGACCAGTGTCACCATTTCCACCGCCGCGCGCGACCTGTCGGCTGCCGCCAATGCCGGCGGCGTACCGTCGGGCACCGATCCGGCCAGCTCGATCACCAATTCCCTGGTCTACAAGGCCAATTTCGACCTGTCTGCCAAAGTGATCCAGGCGGCTGACGAACGAATCGGTACACTGCTGGATATCAAAGCTTAACGTCCGGGCATTCCCGCGCTATGCTGTCGTATGTGCAGCGTGGCGGAGGCTAGCATGGACGACATCGAACTCCCGCTTCAAGACCGCAAGCAAGCCGCCGAGCTGCTGGCTGAAAAGCTGCTGCACCTGCGCGGCAGTCATCCCCTGATCCTTGCCATTCCCCGCGGCGCCGTGCCGATGGGGAGCATCATTGCCGACCGCCTGCAAGGCGAGCTCGATGTGGTGCTGGTGCGAAAAATTCCCTCTGCCATTGACCCGGAACTGGCCGTCGGGGCCGTCGACGAGCACGGCAACCGCGAATTGGCCTCCTATTTCAACCGCACCCGCACCAGCATGGAATGGGTCGAGCTGCAAACCCTCGAGCAGCTTGAATTGATGCGGCGTCGCCGTGCTTCCTACGGCAGCCGGCGGCCGCCGGCCGACCCCGAGGGCCGCATTGTGGTGATTGTCGACGATGGGCTGGCCACCGGGTCCACCATGGCGGCGGCCCTGCGTTCCACCCGCGCCCGCAAGCCAAGGCAATTGATTGCCGCCGTGCCGGTGGCTGCGCCGGATTCGCTGGAAGTGATTGCGCCCTTGGCCGACGGCATCTTCTTCCTTGCCGCGCCGATGAATTTCATGTCGGTCAGCCGTCATTACCGCAGCTTCCCGCAGGTGTCGGAAGAGGAGGTCCTTGAGCTGCTGACCGGCATGTAGTGCGACTTCGAATTGCCGCGTGTGCGACACTGGCATTGAGGAGGCAGCCAACGGATGACCGAACACGATCCCCGCCAACAGGATCGCCGCGAAAGCGACCGTGGACAACGGCGCCGCGCCGGCGACGCGCCACGCTACCTTGATCCGGGCGAAACCATCTTCTCGCTGTGGGGGCGCGTGATCGTTGCGCGCTACAAGCGCTGGGCCGCCGCCGCCACACGGCATATCGTCCAGCGCCCATTGCACATAGGGGTATCAGCGCGCATCTATCATCCCGAACCCGGCGCCACAGGGCTGCGCAGCAAGAACCTGCAATATCTCGAAGAATCGGTCGCGCAATGGGTGATGTCGCGCGACGTGCTGGTGTTCATGGTCCCGACGGTCAATACATCCGGCCTGCTGCACCCGTCCAATATCCGCCTGCGCGACTATGCAAAGCACCTGGACGGTCTGGTGTTGCAGGGCGGCGCCGACGTATCGCCGCAAAGCTATGCCGAAGCGCCGACCAAGCCCGAATGGAGCGGCGACCGGGCACGCGATATGTACGAATTGGAGCTGCTGCATGAATTCGTCGAAGCCGGCAAGCCGGTGCTGGGAATTTGCCGCGGTTGCCAGCTGTTGAATGTCGCCTTCGGCGGCAGCCTGTACCAGGATATCGCGACCGACGTCCCCGATGCCCATGCCCACGTGTCGGACGACTACGACCGGCATCGTCACGAAGTCACCTTCCCGCCCGGCTCGTCCCTGCCCTCCATGGTGCGGGGCCCGCAGCGCGCGCTGGTGAACTCGATCCACCATCAGGCGGTGAAGTCGCTTGGCAAGGACATGCAGGTGGAAGCCGTGTCCTATCCGGACAATATGATCGAAGCGATCCGCTACACGCGGGCGCCCTTCGTCATGGGTTTGCAGTGGCATCCCGAATTTCACCGCGCCGGCGGCGTCGAACTGCTCGATTGCACCGGCATCCTGGACAGCTTCCTGCGCGCCGCCCGCGAAACGCGCTTCTAGCGCTTGCAGGGTTTCCCGTCGTATTGCAGTTGGTGCTGCTTGTACGCGCTGCCATTCCAGCGCTCGATGGGGAAGCAGAAGCCAGGGCCGCCGATTTCAAGATCGGGCCAGCCGTCCTTGCCTTTGGTGTGCAACACGGTCAGGATGCCGGCGCCCTGGGTAATCAGCTTCCATTTGCCGTCGGATTGCTTGCTGACCAAGGCATAGCCGACACCGGTGTCGCCATAGCATGCCGTACCACTCTCCGTGATGATGGCTTCCGGCTGTCCATCGCCATTCAGGTCTTTGACTTGCTCGATGGCGCCCGGCACGTAGCTCGCGCCTGAGTCGGAGCATGACTTCCATGTCTTGCCATGTTGCTTGAAGCCCGCGGCCTTGAATGCGGCGGCTTCGTCAGATGCCGGCAATGAGCTTGCCCCTGCCGGCGCGGCCTGGCTGAACACCAGGCCAAGCATTGCGATAATCAATTTCATATTGCCACCCTCCCCCGCTGTGGCCATTCTAATCCATGTGGTAGCTCAGCAGGGCCAAAGAGGAAGTGCAACACCCGGCGGCGGCTGGCGCCTGTTGCTTTTGAGGAACGATGTAAGAGGAGTGGACGCATGATCAGCACGTCGCCCACCTGCGCCAGGCAGGCTTGCTCGTCCTGGCGCATCGCGACGGCATCGTGCGGCGAGATCGCGCCTTGCTGGTGCGATCCCGGCACAACATGCACCGGTCCGTCCTCCGCACAGCAAGGATCGAGATGCAGACGCACCGCAACCATCTGCTCCAACAAGCCCGACGGCGGCTGCGCATACCAGCCATCTTCCTTGCACGACCACCCGCGCAAGACGGGATCTTCAACGCGCTCGTGCACCGGAATACTCAAGTCCTGGTGCACCGGCACCAGCCAGTTCACGGAACCCGACTTCTCGAAGGAAGTACATTGGACCGCTACATGGCCTACCGGCAGCACAGCTTGCAACCAGGGGGAACAAAGAAGGGAGTCCGCAAGTTCGGCGCACCAAGCCTGCGACAGCAACGTCCGGGATCCGGCCTTGCCAAGGGCACGGATTTGCGCGGCATACCGCGCGCATTGCCCGGCGTCTGCCACGCCTGGAATGACTGCAAACCCGCGCCGCGCAAAATCAGCAGCGACATCCATCTGTCAGGGTTTTTCGTAGAAAACGAGCGAGCTGCCCAGTGTCAGCGATTCTTCGATATGGGGGTGCAGGTCAACGAATGGCTTCTGCTCCAGCATTTCGGTTTGCAAGATGCTGAAGGCGTCCATCGCCACTTCCTCGAAGCCGAACTTGCTGGCCTCGATGATCGCAGAATCCCACAGGGCATCCGCGCCTTCCTGCAGCAGGAACAGCATGCACTTGTGCAACGCATGCTCTTGCGGGTGCGCGTATTCATAAACCGCCTTGCCTTCGAAAATGCCTTCGAAGGTGTAGATCCCCAGGACACTGTTATCGCTCATGAGCTATTCGAATTAAAGGACGTGCCTGATTATACTGCGGACCCGCGTCGTCCCAATGCCCTGAACAGGCACCAGAACATGCCCGATATCAGTGCCAATGCGGCCCCCAGCATGGCCAGGGAGCGCCAGGAATATAGCATTTGCGCCGCAATAAACGGCGGCTGGTAGATCAATAGCTGGTCTTGCCGGTGCATGTGCAGCGGCAGGCCCGGAGCGAGGTAGCTCTCGGCCAGCACAGGCTTGGCAACCCCACTGGCCAGCTCGCCCATCGCAGACTGGACACGCCCGGCCCAATCGTGATCAAACTCCGGCTTGCCATGGGCGCCGAAATACCGATAGGCCTTGCTCGTCGTGGCCAGCAGCTCGCCGATTTCGTCGGCATAGACGCGCGTGTCGCTGCCCGGCAGGAAAACGACCAGTCCACCCAGGTGCTGGTAGAGGAAGTCTCCGGCAAACACCAATTGACGCTCACGGTCGATGTACGTTGCCGACTCCTGCGCATGGCCAGGCGTGGAGCGGATTTCGATGGCGCGGCCGCCAAGGTCGATCTTCTCGCCGTCGCCCAGCCAGCGCTGGATGCGCAAGGAGCGTGGACCGGTGAGCGATTCCGTGGCAGCGATTTGCAGCCTGCCGCCCTGCGCCCGGGATTGCAGTTCCGCTGTCGCCAGCACCAGCGCCCCCTCAAAGGCATCCAGGTCCCCGATATGGTCGAAATGGAAGTGCGAAAGCGCGAGCATGAGCGGCTTGGCAGTCAGGCTTTCTGCCAGCGCCCGGATCGATCGGATATTCGGGGGGCGTTCGCCGGAACCCGCGTCAATCAACAACGCGCGATCGCCGCCAACCAGCAGGTAGGAAGAATTGTATTGCGAAGACTTGGGTTCGGCGATGATGTAGCTGCCATCATCAATCGCTTCCACCGCGTACCAGTCGTCCACGTAGCGCGCCTTTTCGCTCCACAGCTGGCCGGAGCGCAGCTTGCCGAATACCTGGTCGCTGGCAAACGGCATCTTGGCGAGCAACGATGCGGCCAGCAACAAGGCAAGCAGGAGAAAGACGGTGGCGGCAATTGCGCGCCTGAAGGCGCGGGGCTTGGTAGGGACAGCGGGCATGGTACGGCGCGGCATGTTGAAACATTGGCAATTATATCCAACCGCCGGCATTTCCGCTTGTCGGCGCTGGCGGCTGCCGCCCAGGCGCCGCCACCATGCACTCAATTGCCCCTGAACCTCGCAATCGCAGCATCCACCACGCCCTCCACACTGCCGGACGAATCGAATTCCGCCCGCAGGTAATGCGCGTCGCTACCCATATGCGTGACCTGCATCAGGTGGTTCAGCGCGGCGCTGCCGCCGAGTGCTTCGGCGTGCAGGTCCATGCGGCGCAGCGTGGTGAGGATATCTTCACGCAGCGACAGGCTTTCGTAGGTCTTCGGATGCACTACCGTGCCATCCAGCCCGAAACGGCAGGCCTGGAAGCGGTTGTAGTTGTAGACCAGGTAGTCATCCTCGGCCGGCGGCTCCTCCTTGCGCTCCAGCAGGTAAGAGCACAGGGCTTGCAGGTAGCAGGCCAAAGCGGCGGCGCGCTCCACCGTGAGCGGCGTGTCGCAGACGCGCAGCTCGATGGTGCCGTACTCGGGCTTGGGGCGGATGTCCCAGTAGAAGTCCTTCATCGACTTGATCACGCCCGTGTGCTCCATCTTGGAGAAGAAGCTATGCTCGAATTCGTCCCATTTCAGGATGAACGGCGCGCGGCCGCTCATGGGGAAGGCGAACACGCTGTTCAGGCGCGCCGAGTTGAACAGGGTGTCATTGCCCTGCACATAAGGCGAAGACGCCGATAGTGCGATGAAGTGCGGCACATAGCGGCTCAAGGAATGCAGCAAATACAGCGCATCGTCGCCGCTGGCGCAGCCGATGTGCACGTGCTGGCCGAAGATCGTGAACTGCTTGGCCAGGTAACCGTACAGCGCCGACACTTCCTTGAAGCGCGGCTTGGAGAAGATCTTGCGTTCCGACCAGCGCTGGAACGGGTGGGTGCCGCCGCCGCAGATGCCGATATTCAGCGTGTCGGCCGCCCGCACCAGGGTATCGCGCGTTTCGCGCAACTGGGCCACCAGCTCGCTGTGCTTGGTATGCACATCGCTGTTGATCTCGATCATGCTCTCGGTGATCTCCGGCGTTACATGGCCGGGGAACGGCTTGCGCGCCAGCAGGTGCAGCAAGTCCGGGCTCGACGCGGTCAGGTCGAAGTCGGACAGACTGACCAATTGCAGCTCAAGCTCGACGCCCATCGTCAACGGTTGCGACGACTTGAATTCTTCCAACGGCATATCAGCCCTCCTCTTTCGCCGTTTCGCGCGCGCGGATCAGCGCGCGCTGCGTGATGACAGGCCCCAGCACTTCCATGAACAGCGTCATGGCAGCCAGCGCGGCCAGTTCATCGACCAGCACAATACCCATGTAGCGCGTCTGCTCGAGCAGCAGGATGGCGAACACCGACATCGGCGACAGGGCCACGCCGATCAAGGCCCCCTTGCGCCACGAAATGCCCGCAACGTGCGACAACAGCGCCACCGCAATGGTCTTGGTTGCAAAGCGCACCAGCAACAGCAAGGCCCCAAGCGAAGCACCGAACACCACGCGCTGCCAGTCCAGTGTCGACACTGCAAACACGAACAGCAGCACCGTCAACAGCTCGCCGATTGCACCGAAGTTTCGCTGCGTGCGGGTGAATGTCACACGGCGATGGCGCGCCATCAGGCCGAACGTCAGCGTTGCCAGCACGGGCGACAAATCGGCCGCCTGGGTGATAGACACCAGCAGCACGACCACCATCGCAAAGGCCACGGTGCCATCGCGTGCCAGCGTGCCGAGGCCGCGCAGCAGCGCCGGCACCAGCATGCCCGCCACCGCACCCAGTACGGCAGATGCGAGCAGTTCGATCACGCTGCGCGAAACGGCTTGCGTCAGGCTGCCTGAGGTCTGGAACACCCAGAAGCCCACCACCACCTTGAACACGAACAGCGCAAGCACGCAATTCATCGCAACGAGGTGCAGCAGGCGCTCAGTGACCTGGCCCGAGCTGCGCTCCTCATTGATCACGCGCAGCACGCCGGCCGGTGAGGTGGACATCGCCAATGAAGCAAGCAGGAGCGCCGTCAAAGGCGGCATGCCCTGCCAGTAAGCGATTGAAAACACTGCGCCGAATGTGAGCGCAGATTCTGCAAGGCCACTGACGGCAATCCACGGATTGACGCGCAGCCAGCGCAAGTTGATACGGTAACCGAATTCAAACAGGATGAGGCCGAATGCAATATTGGCGAGCAGAGTTACCTGGCTGCTGCCGTCCGGCACAAGAAGTTCGGGCATTGCCTGCGCTAGCAGGAAGCCCACCAAGCCGTACACACTGATGCGCGGCAGATTGGTCCAACGATGAACAAACTCACCTGCGAGCCATGCAAGCAGCATGGCGCAAGGCCATGCGAGTTCGTCAGAGATGACTAACAAATCGGTCATAGACTTACCTCCGAGCCGTACTATATTGCATTTGCGAAAAACGTGTCACACGAATCTTAGTTACAATGCCACGCATGGACATGATCAGCGAACACGTTTGCCATGGAGGAGTGCAACGCTTCTACCGGCATGAGTCGAAAGCGATTGGCTTGCCAATGCGCTTCTCCATTTTTATTCCGCCGCAGGCTGCGCAAGGGCCTTTGCCAGCGCTGTTCTACCTGGCAGGACTGACGTGCACCGAAGAGACCTTTGCCATCAAGGCGGGCGCGCAGCAGCACGCGGCGCGTGAGGGCCTGATCCTTATCGCGCCGGACACCAGTCCGCGCGGCACAGGCATTGAAGGCGAAACGGCCAGTTGGGATTTCGGCGAAGGCGCCGGCTTCTATCTCGATGCGACGCAAGCGCCATGGTCGCAGCATTACCGCATGGAGAGCTACGTCCACGAATTGCGCCAACTGGTGATCGATGAGTTGCCGGTCGATGCGCAGCGCATCGGTATCTTCGGCCATTCGATGGGCGGGCATGGCGCGTTGACACTGGCCTTGCGCAGGCCGGACCTGTTCCGCAGCGTGTCGGCCTTTGCGCCGATTGCGGCGCCGGTGCGCTGCCCATGGGGACAGAAGGCTTTCACCGGCTACCTGGGAGCGAACAAGGACGCCTGGCTGCAGCACGACGCCAGCGCGCTGATGTCGGTGCAGGACGAAGCACCATTCCCCAATGGCATCCTGATCGACCAGGGCCTGGCCGACAAGTTCCTTGAGGAGCAGTTATATCCGGGAGTGTTCGAGGATGCTTGCCGCGCCGCCGGGCAACCCCTGGAGCTGCGCCGGCATGCGGGCTACGATCATGGCTATTACTTTATTTCCAGCTTCATTGCCGACCATGTGAAGTTGCACAGCCGGCAGCTGAAAGAAATCACTTCATCAGCACCTTGCGGATAGTCTCCGCCAGTTCCTCCGCAACGAACTTGGCCACGTAAGCGTCGGCACCGACACCCTTCACGTGGTCTTCGTTGGTCTTGCCGGACAGCGAAGAGTGAATCACCACCGGGATCCTGGAGAAGCGTGCATCCTGCTTGACCAGACGGGTCAGCGTGAAGCCATCCATCTCCGGCATCTCCAGGTCGGTCAGCACCAGGGCCACGCGGTCTTCCACCGGAATGCCTTCCGCCTTGCAGCCTTCGGCGATGTGATTGAGCTTATCCCAAGCCTCTTTGCCGGTCTTCATCATCACGAACGGCGCGTGCATCGCTTCCAGGCCGCGCTCGATCAGGTTGCGCGCCACCACGGAATCGTCGGCGGCCAGGATAAAGGTGCCGGGCTTCAACGGCAGGCGGCCCACCGCGGTTTCATCGATGTCCTTGCCGTCGCTTGGAGTCAGGTTGCGCAGTATGGTTTCCACGTCCAGCACCTGCGCCAGGCGGGTGTTCTGCACGTCGCCATCGACGCGTGCGATAGAGGTCACCATGCCGCCGCCGTGGCTGCCCTCCGCGCTCAGCACCTGGCTCCAGTCAAGGCGCACGATCTCGTCCACCGATTCGACGGCGAAAGCCTGGGTGGTGCGCGCGAATTCCGTCACCAGCATGATGTTCAGGCCAGTCTTCGGCTTGACGCCGACGATGCCCGGCAAGTCCATCACCGGAATGATCTGGCCGCGCAGGTTGACCACGCCCAGCATGTGCGGTTCCGAACCCGCGACGGCAGTCACGGTCGGCATCGCGACAATCTCGCGGATCTTGAAGACGTTGATGCCGTATAGCTCGGAATTGCCGCTGGTGCCATCGACGCCGAGGCGGAACAACAGCAGCTCGAACTTGTTGGAGTTTGTGAGGTTACTGCGCTCGTCAACTTCTTGTTGAACGGAATTCATCGATTGCTCCAATCTGCTGTAAGAGGCATTCCCTTTGGTACGGAATGTTTCGGCAGTATACCGGCCTTTTTTTAAGGTCCGGGAGCGATGAGGGGCAGAAACAACAAAAAAAGGACGCACGATGACGTCCTTTCAAGAATTCTGGAGCGGGAAAAGAGTCTCGAACTCTCGACCTCAACCTTGGCAAGGTTGCGCTCTACCAACTGAGCTATTCCCGCAGGGGAGGCGCTATTATGACAGCGGCTATCCGGAGTGACAAGTTCTTTTTGGTTTGTCATGCCCCTATAATGTCCTCATGGATTCTATCGAGATAGTTTTGGCAATGCTGCTGGCGGTGATCGCCAGCGCCTATATGAAGCGGATGCTGCCGGCCGGCATTCCCCTGCCACTGGTACAGATCGGCCTTGGCGCCGGCATTGCCGCATGGTCCGGCCATGGCATCCAGCTCGACCCGGAAATGTTCTTCCTGCTGTTCATCCCGCCGCTGCTGTTTCTCGATGGCTGGCGCATCCCGAACACGGGCCTGTTCCGCGACCGCGTCGTAATCCTGGAACTGGCGCTGGGCCTGGTGATCTTCACCGTGCTGGGCGCCGGCTACCTGATTCATTGGATGATTCCCTCCATGCCGCTGCCGGTGGCCTTTGCACTGGCGGCCATCCTGTCGCCCACCGACCCGGTCGCGGTCGGCTCCATCGCATCGCGCGCACCGATCCCCAAGCGCCTGATGCACATCCTGGAAGGCGAAGCCCTGCTGAACGATGCCAGCGGCCTGGTGTGCTTCCGCTTTGCCGTGGCGGCCGCGCTGACAGGCAGCTTCTCGCTGGCCAACGCGTCGCTGACGTTTGTCTGGCTGGCCGCAGCAGGCATTGCCACCGGCGTGGCAGTGACCGCGGCCATCGCATGGCTGCAGGGCCAGCTCACGTCGCGCTACGGCGAACCAGCCGGTTCGCCCATCCTGGTCAGCCTGCTGATTCCTTTCGGCGCCTACCTGGTCGCGGAACGGCTGCATGCCTCCGGCATCCTGGCCGCGGTGTCGGCCGGCATCACCATGAGCTATGTGGAGCTGGGCGGCCAGGCATTGGCCGCCACCCGCATCCAGCGTACCGCCGTGTGGGACACGGTGCAATTCACCTTGAACGGCGTGATGTTCGTGCTGCTCGGCGAGCAGTTGCCCGACATCCTGCGCGGCGCCAGCGAATCGCTGGAACAAAGCGGTCGCATCAATTCATGGTGGCTGGTCCTGTACGCCTTCGCCATCAGCTTCGGCCTGATCGCACTGCGCTTTGCGTGGGTGTGGGCAACGCTGCGCGTGACCCTGTATCGCCGCAGCCGCCGCGCCAGCTCGGTGCCCGGCGGCAAGCCGCACTGGCGCCTGTTGCTGGCCACTGCGCTGGCGGGCGCGCGCGGCGCGATCACCCTGGCCGGCGTGTTGACCTTGCCGCTGGTCCTGCCGAACGGCGACCCGTTCCCGGCGCGCGACCTGACCATCCTGCTGGCCAGCTCGGTGATCCTGATTTCCCTGCTGGCGGCCAGCATCGGCTTGCCGCGCCTGTTGGGTGGCATGCATTTCCCGGAGGAGCCGGCCGAGCGCCAGCAGGAAGACATGGCGCGGCGCCAGGCGGCATCGGCAGCCATCGCCGCCATCGAACGGGCAGAACTGGCGTTGGCCGACGCACACCATCCCGACGTGCTGCCGCAGGCCGCGGCCCGCGTGATTGCCTTGTATGAATACCGCCTGAACCTGGCGTGGTCGGCGGAAGACCAGAACAAGGAACATTTCCGCAAGCTGGACCGCGCCGAGCGCGAACTGCGCATGGCGGCGATGGAAGCCGAGCGCCAGGCCATCTTCGACCTGGCGCGCCACCACCACATTTCCGACGAAACGGCACGCAAGCTGGTGCGCGAGATCGACCTCGTCGAAGCACGCCACCAGAAGAAATGAACCGCCGCGCCACGCTTTCGCTGGTTGGCGCATGGCTGCTGTTCTGGGCCTTGATGGTGGCAACCGCGGTGCAGGATTTCCTGCGCCATGACGATCATGGCCCACTGTGGCAGCCCATCCTGTGGGAGTCTTCGTCGATGGCCGTCGCGTCCCTGCTGCTGGCCCTGCAGCGGCTGTGCACGCGCCGCCATGACGTCCTGTTGGCGGCGCCTTCCCGCTGGTTTGCGTGGCAAGCCCTGTGGCTGCCGGTCTGGTGGATTTTGTTCACGCCGCTGGCCTTCGGCATCCGGCACGGCGTGTATGCCCTGCTGGGCGCGGAATACCGGCATGAGCCCTGGGCCGAGACTTTCCTGTACGAGAATGTGAAGATCTCGGTCTTCGTGATTATCTTTACGCTGATTACCTTCGGCGTGCTGTCGTACCGCGCGGCGGAGCAAGCCAATGCCAGCTTGCGCACCGCCCAGTTGCATCAGTTGACGCAGCAGATGCAACCGCATTTCCTGTTCAACGCACTGAACACGATTTCATCACTGATGCACTCCGACGTCGAACGCGCGGATGCCACGCTGGTGCAACTGGCCGACGTGCTGCGCGCCACGCTGGATGTCAGCGGGCAGCAGCAGGCGCCGTTGTCGACCGAATTGCGGCTGCTGCGCGGCTATGCGCGCTTGATGGAAGAGCGCTTCGCCGAACGCGTACAGATCGACTGGGAAATCGATGCGGCGTGCGGCGAATGCCTGGTGCCGGTGATGAGCATGCAGCCTTTGCTGGAGAACGTGTTCAAGCACACGGTCGAGCGGCGGCGCGGCGTGACGAAGATTGCCATCAGCGCGCAACGGGACGGCGACCTGTTGCTGCTCGCCGTCAGCGATGACGCGGGACGGCTCGACCAGGCTGCAGCCGATGCACAGGCCGCGTCCGGCGGCATCGGCGTGCGCAACTTGCGTGAACGGCTGCAAGCCCTGCACGGCGATCGGGCAACACTGCGGTTGGCACAGCTCGCCCCGGCCGGCGTGCGCGCCGAAATGAGGCTGCCATGCGTATCCTGATCGTCGACGACGAACGCCCGGCACGCGACAAGCTGCGCCGCATGCTGGCACAGGAACCGGACGTGACCGCTATCGAGGAGGCGCGCGATGGCGTGGAGGCGCTGGAGCAAGCCGCCAGCTTCGCGCCCGACGTCATCTTCCTCGACGTGCAAATGCCCGAGGTCAGCGGCCTCGAGGTGGCCGCCTCCCTGCCCCATCCAGCGCCGCTGGTGGTTTTCGCCACGGCCTTCGACGAATTCGCCGTGCCGGCCTTCGACGCCAACGCCATCGACTATTTGCTGAAACCCTTTGACGCGGCACGCCTGCAGCGCGCCATGCAGCGCCTGCGTGAGCGCCTGGCGAGCCGCGCAGCGCACGCGCCGCGCACCCCAGGCGCCATCGGCCTGCCACTGCAGCAACTGCTGGTCAGCGAGCGCGGCGGCACCCGCGTGGTGCCGGTCGCCGCCATCCAATGGCTGGAGACAGCCGACAATTACGTGGCGCTGCACACCGCGCAAGGCGCCCCTCTGCTGCGCCAGACCCTGACCGATCTGCTGGACAGCCTGGGCAATCAATTCATGCGCTGCCACCGTCGTGCGGCCGTTCGGCTCGCACTGGTCGAGAGGATTGACCAGGACGGCCAACTGGTCCTCCGCAACGGCACCCTGGTACCGCTCGGGCGCAACTTCAAGCCAGCGATACTGCAAGCGCTCACGCATCGGCAATCCCGATAGCCGCAATCGCCCCCGCATGAAAATCGTGTGAACTTTTGGTAGGCCTGCCTGTCCATAGCGGACTAACCAGGGAGACCATCATGCCAAAACAAAAACTGCTTGCAACCTTGCTGCACATCTCGGACCTGCACATCGGGAGCCTTGATCCAACAACAGGCGATGCCGCCATCAGCCAGGCGGTCCAATTCGGGCTGGATAACTTTCCCATCTTCGATGGACTCCTCGGGCATCACGCCAGCGGCCTGCGGGCCCTTGCCGAGTTCGTCGAGAATTTGCGTGCCAGCGACGAAAAATTCCAGATCCTTGTCACCGGCGACCTGAGTCGCAACGGCGATGCACATGAACTCGCACTGGCGCGCCGCTACTTCGACAGCGAAATCGACATCCTCCCGCCCAATGGCGATTACGTGGGCCTGCATGCCGCGGGAAAAGTCATCGCCATTCCCGGGAATCACGATCACTGGGCCGGAATACCGGTGCCGATCGGCGCGACGCCTTCCAACTTCTACCACAATTTCATGCGCCCGCTGCCCGCCACGCGCAGCCTGCCGCTAGGGAACGGGGGCTATGAACTGACCTTGATTGAGCTTGATTCGGATGCCGACGTGCGCCCCAATTCGATCCAGCGCACCTATGCACGAGGCAGCTTCCGCTCGCAATTGCAGCTGCTTGACGCCATGCTTGAACCGCGCAAGGCACGTGAAGTCCGCGTGCTGGTCATCCACCATGCGCGCACCTGGACGGGATTCAGCCTGGCCATCGCCCACGCCACCAAGCAGGCCCTGGATCACTTCCTGCAGCAACATGAAATTGCCGTGATCTTATGCGGCCACACGCACAAGGCCGCAGTGCGGCGCCATTATGCCGGTGCCAGGGAGTGCTGGGAATGCGGGGCAGGCTCAACGACACAATTCGATGCCGTCCCCCGTAAATGGCGCGTCAGGCTGCGCAAACCGGACAGCGTCAACCTCGGGCCGAATGCACTGATGCTCCATCGCATCTTCGACACGGATGGCCGGCTCGATTGGGTGACGACCACCTACCATCGTTCAGCAATGGGCTTCGCTCGCATGCATCCCCCGCGCGAGTTCGCGTTGCAATAGCGCCGAACCGTGTGCCAGGTCGCGTTGGTTGGCGCACCAACGTTGGACCAGCATGTCTTTCCTGAGAAACCCGTCCGGCTGCGCCGTTTCCGGCATGCTGGAAAACGTGTTCGCGCCCAGGTAGCAATATCCGCCAACCAGCAGGGGCGATGCCTGCAACATGCAAAAAAGGCTGCGGGCAAGCGCCGGCGCCAGTTCCAATTCCAGGTCGAGCGTCCCTGCAACGTTTTCGTTCAGTAGCGCCTGGCTGATCGCGACACTTTTGCCCTTTTGTTTGACGACGATATCGGTGTCAGCGCTCTTGCGGACGGCCGCCCCGTCTCCGGCGCGGCGCAGGGCGCGATGGAACAGCAATTCCATTGCACGCAAGGCCTCGAATAGCATCCCGGGCGTCAGGCCATAGTTCAACAGCCGTTCGCTGGCAGGATCGCCACTCCTGCAGGACGCGTGATACTCGCGTAGATGGGCTTGCAGATCAGGCGGCAGCTTGCCGGCGCCCATGAGCGCCAACTCCCACTGGGCCGGGCCGGAGGGTGGCCGCATGTCGTCCAGTTTCTCGAGCAAGGCGGCCCAGGCATCGGCTATCACTTGTTGTTCGGCATAGAGCATACTGGCCACTGAAGGCTGGAGCTCGTCGCTTTCAGCATTTTCCAGTTCGCCGTGACTCAGTGCGGCGTACACGCTTGCAAGCCACTCCGGGCGTTCGGCCAGGGCGGCGCATTCTCCAGCATCGAGCAACAAGTCTTCCTGCTCCAGTGCCAAGCGGATCTGCTGCGCGTGCGTGCGCAGGCACTCCAGTGCGTCGCTGTCATCAAACGCGCTGAGCGCTTTCTTGAGTATATCGATTTCAGGCATGATCTTTCTCCCCTGGCGGCCAGGCTGCGCGGCACCGCGCACCGAATTGAGCAGTGCTTGCGCAAAGCGTGCCTTGGCCTGGTTCACCTGTTCGGTTGACATGCCGAGTTCGGCGGCCACGGTGCGTGGCGTCTGGTCCATGACCCAAACCCGGTAAGCGATGTCGGCATCGGTCGATTGCGGCCGTGCCTCGATCAATTGCAACGCGACCCGGCTGACGGTTGCCGCCAGCTGGTCGCGCAAGCGATAGCGCGTGAGATGGTGTTTCTCCGCGAGCTCGCGCTCGCCGGGCGCATACTCCGACAGGAAATCGGCCAGCAGTGCCTGCTCGGCTTCGGGCAATTGCCCGATGGCGGCCTTGAGCTGGGCGATCTGCTGTTTCATTTCCGCAGCCTCCAGCGGCAAGGGGTCGGCGGCGGCCAGGTCCAGGCATTCTTCGATGTCGACGGCACGCGAACGCAGCCGGTGCAGCTTGATCTGCCGGCGGCGGCCAAAGCGGTAGAAGGCGGTGGCGAGATAGGGGGCGAAATCGCCCTTGGCCGCGTCAAAGCGGCTGTTAAGCGCCTCCCATTCCAGGAAGAAGTCATGGATCAGGTCGCGGGCATCGTGGGGCTGGATGTGATAGCCATCACGTACCAGCTTGCTCAGCACGCGCCACAGCAGCGGCTCGTACTCGATGAAATCCTTGGGGGACGCCAGCGCACTCATCAATATCTCCAATCGGGGCACTCAATACAGTCATATTGCACGGCGCTGGCCGCCTGGTTGAAATCTGCGTCAATCAATACGTTCGCCCCCGTCAAACGCTGTTCGCCACCTATTGCTGGCTTGGCAAGACCGGTTTCCCTAAGCTGGGTTCATGTCCAACCCTGCTTGCCAAACCATCATGCAAAACCAACGCCTGTATTTCCTCGACTGGCTGCGCATCGGCGCTTTCTTCCTGCTCGTGCTGTACCACACCGGCATGTACTACGTGACCTGGGACTGGCACGTCAAGGCGCCGCACCCCAGCGACGCCATCGAACCGCTGATGCTGCTGTCCTCACCCTGGCGCATGTGCCTGCTATTCCTGATCGGCGGCGCAGCTGCCGCCTTCCTGCTCGACAAGCTGGGCGGCAAGGGCCTGGCCAGGGAGCGCAGCAAGCGCCTGCTGCTTCCCCTGGTCTTCGGCATGTTCTTCATCGTGCCGCCCCAATCCTACTTCGAAGTGGTGTCGGACGTCGCCTACCGGGGCAGCTATGTCGACTTCATGCAGCTCTACGTGCGCGCCTACCACGGCTTCTGCGACCACAATGGCTGCCTCGACCTGCCGACCTGGAACCACCTGTGGTTCCTGCCCTACCTGTGGATTTACACCCTGCTGCTGGCCGCCATCGGCAGCCGCCGCATGCAGGCCATGGGTGGCTGGCTGCTGCGCCAGCTGCATGGCTGGAAGCTGTTCGTCTTGCCGGTCGTTTTCCTGGCCGCCGGCCGCATCCTGCTGCTGCCGCACTGGCCGCACACGCATAACCTGACGGCCGACTGGCACAACCACGCCATGAGCCTGCCCTTTTTCCTGCTGGGCGCAGCCATGGCCCGGCGCGGCGCATTCTGGCAGCGGCTGGAGCACGTCCGCTTTGCCGCGCTGGGCTTCTTCCTTGCGAGCTGGGCCGTCCTGATCTTCCATTATGCGACGGGCGACACCTACCAGGGCTGGCGGCCGTTGGCCCGTACCGTGTACGCCCTGTGCCAATGGAGCGGCATCATTGCCATCTGCGGCTTCGGCCATCGCCATCTGAACTTCGACAGCGCCAAGCGCCGCTACCTGACGCAGGCCGTGTTCCCGGTTTATATCCTGCACCAGACCCTGATTGTCTGCCTGGCCATGGGCTTGCGCACGGCCAACCTGGCCCCGGTCACCGAGGGCGCCCTGATCGTGGTGCTGACGCTTGCCATCAGCTTTGCGGTATTCGAGGTGGTGCGCCGCGTGCCGCTGCTGCAGCCGCTGTTCGGGGTGGGGAAAGCGGCGAGCGCCACGCCCGCCGCCAAGGATGGCTTAGTTCAGAACCTTGCGTGAACGTTTGGCGCGGTACATCTCGGCGTCGGCAATGGCGAGGGCTTCCTCCAGGTCGATGCCGGGCTTGCGCATCGCCATGCCGATCGAGGCCCGCACATCGTAGCCTGCCAGCGTTTCCTGCACCCGCAACAGCATGGCCTGGGCGTCGAAATAGTCGCACTCGACCATCAGCATCGCGAACTCGTCACCCCCCATGCGTGCCACCACGTCAGAACCGCGCGTGACTTCCTTCAGTGCCTTGCTGCAACGGATCAACAGCGCATCGCCGGAGGCATAGCCCTGGGTATCGTTATAGAACCTCAGGTCGTCGAGGTCGATCGACACCACGCAGGCCGGATGTCCATAGCGGCGGCAGCGCTCATCCTCGCGCACCATCAGCATGTCCCAGCCGCGCCGGTTGTACAGCCCGGTCAGCTCATCGCGCGTGATGTCCACGTCCATCCGCTCGGCCTTGCGCACCGCTTCGGTGCCGGCCAGCTCGGCTTCCAGCAAGCCGCCCAGCAGCTCGCCCATCAGCACCAGCATGTCCTTGTCGTCGCGGATGCGTTCCGGCTGCGGCTCGGGATCGATGGCGCACAAGGTGCCGAACAGGGTGCCGTCGGCACGCCGCAGCGGCACGCCCACATAGGCGCCAACCGTGATTTTGTCGGTAATCGGGGCCTGGGCGTAGGCTGGCTCGCTCGCCACGTCGGGCGCGATGTGCGGGCCCTGCCCTTCCACCATGCGCGAACACAAAGTTTCCGCCCAACTATAAACCTGTCCTGCCTTCACGTCGTAGCCGTGGTCGTCGGCGAACAGCACAATCCAGTCTTTCCCGTCAGTACGAGTGACCATCCACAATTTGAAGCCCAGGCGCTGCCGAAGGAATTGCATGGTGGCCTTGGAAGCGGCCGCAAAATCGTTCATCATTGCTTGCCTCATCAATAGCTGGTTCCGGCTCGGAATCGAAGTGTCATTATGCACCGGCCGGAGTAGACTTGACAGCGCTAATTTACCTGGAGACCGACACGATGACACGCCTGACCGCCAAGGACTTTGAACCGGAAGTACTCGAGCTGTTCGACCAATACGTGCACGGCCAGTTGAGCCGCCGCGATTTCATCGCCTCCGCCACGCGTCATGCGGTCGCCGGCGCCACCGGCGCCAGCCTGCTGGCGACCCTGGCACCCAGTTTTGCCGCGCCGCTGGTGGCGGCCGACGACCAGCGCCTCAAGGCCGGCTACGTGGAGTATCCGTCGCCGCAGGGTTATGGCAAGCTGCGCGGCTACCTGGTGCAGCCGGCCGCGGCCAAGGGCAAGCTGCCTGCGGTGCTGGTGGTGCATGAGAACCGCGGCCTGAATCCGCATATCGAGGACATCACGCGCCGCCTGGCGCTCGATGGCTTCCTGGCCTTTGCGCCGGATGCATTGTTCCCGCTGGGCGGCTACCCCGGCGACGAAGACAAGGCGCGCGAACTGTTCTCCAAGCTGGACCAGGCCAAGACCCGTGCCGATTTCCTGGCCGCCGTGCACATCCTCAAGTCGCACGCCGGCGCCAATGGCAAGGTTGGCGTGGTCGGCTTCTGCTACGGCGGCGGCATGGCCAACTACCTTGCCACCATGGTGCCGGAGCTGGCTGCGGCCGTGCCATTCTATGGCGCCCAGCCGCCTGCCGCCGACGTGCCGAAGATCAAGGCGCCGTTGCTGGTCCACGACGCAGGCAACGATGCGCGCATCCTGGCCGGCTGGCCGGCCTACGAGGCCGCGCTGAAGGCCGCCGGGGCGCATTTCAGCCACTTCGTCTACCCTGGCGTCGAGCACGGCTTCAACAATGACACCACGCCGCGCTACGACGAAGCCGCCGCCAGGCTGGCCTGGCAGCGCACGCTGGACTTCCTGCGCCAGCACGTCGCTACTTCGTAACTACTTCGTAAACGTCAGCGTGTGGGCCGCCGGGCCGGGCAGCAGCGGCGCGGCCTTGCCGGCCACCCAGTCGGCATGGCCCGCCAGGAAGAACGGCGACAAGGGGTGGCCGCTCTGGCCACCGGGCATATTGAACAGGCCCTGCTCCTCGCGCCCGGGCGAGACCGTCATGCGCTCGGACTGGCCGAAGGCCGGACCGGCCACGCGCGGCATATTGCTGTCGCCCGGAAGCTGGTCGGGCGGCACGCTCAACCACTTCTTCAACATCGGCACCGCGCCCGCAATCGGGTGCGCAATCGAGGCCGTGTTGCGCGCGCCCCAGGTGGCCGATGCCAGCGGCTGGCCGCCTGCCGTCAGGTGCGCGATGGTGCGGTCCAGTGCCGCCAACTGCAAGGCCTGCCAGTCCGCATAACCCTGCGGCAGCCAGCCGCCCGGCTGTTCATCGAGCAGGCGCCCCAGCACCACCGGCCAACGGCTGGAGGCGGCACGCATATTGGCATCCTTGTTCAATTTGGCCAGTTCGATATTGGCGCCGCCATACAGCAGTTCATACAAGGACCACATGAAGGAACGGCTGGCGCGATACGCCACCGAATCCACGCTGGCATGGCCATTCCAGTTGTCCTTCAACAGGCGCGCCAGTTCCGCGCGTTGGGGGCGGCCTTTCACCGCTTCCGCATCGAGCACGGCCAGGGCCCGGTCACGCCATTGGGAGATGAACAGCGCCCGGTCATCCAGCATCACGCTGTAGACGCCCTTCTCGTCGGTCTTCTCGCCCAGGGCCGCCAGGGCGTCGCGCGCCTGCCTGGCGCGCGCGCCCATGTCGAAGCCGCCGTCGCCCAGCTTGACCGAATCGGCGCCCAGCAACTGGCGGCTGTTGGCGGTGACCAGCTGGCCCTCGGCCGGATTGCGCAGCGAAGGATAGGCGGCGGCCGGCAGCAAGCCTTGCCAGCCGCGCGTGCTGCCATTGGCCGACAACGGATAACTGGCATCGACCGGCGTTGCGGGACGTTGCGGCAGCGGGCCGACGATGGTCCAGCCGATGTTGCCGTCGCTGTCGCCAGCCACCAGGTTCTGTGCCGGCATGCCGACCTTCGGCGCCAGCGCCAGCGCTTCGGCCACGCTATCGACCTCCTCCATATGGCGGATTGCCAGGTTCACGGCTTTCATCTCGTGCGCCACCCAGTGCACCGCATAGTCGCGGCCGCCCGACTGCATGATCGGACCCAGCGACGTCTCGCGCACTTTCAGCGTGACGGCCGGCTGGCCTTTGACGCGGATGCTTTCGGCATGCTCGAGCGGCGTTTCCCAACCGCCGGGCAACTTGACCTGGCCGGGGCGATCCTTGGCCGAACCCGCTTCCACCAGGTCGACGTAGTCGCCATAGCTGTTGGTAAAGCCCCACGCCACGTTGCCGTTGCTGCCTGCCACCACGGCCGGCACGCCGGGGATGCTGACGCCGACCACGCGGCGCGTGCTGCCATGCTGGGCCGGCACCTGCAGCAACAGGCGATACCAGGTGTTCGCCAGCTTGATCCCCAGGTGCATGTCGTCGGACACGATGGCGCCGCCGCTGTTGCTGCGCTTGCCCGACACCGCCCAGTTATTGCTGCCAACCCCGTCGACGAAGGCGGCGGCGGCCAGGGTGGCCGGCTCCTTGGCCACGCCCTTGCCCCACCAATCGGGCGCGCGGGCCGGGATCGGCGCATCCGGCGCCGGCGCACTGGCGGCATCCAGCGGCGCATCCCACTGGGTGCTGGACGGCAGCAGGAAGGCCAATTGCTCGGCGCTCGCATGTTCCTTCAGCCAGCCGCGGGCCAGTTCGCGGCCAATGCCTGTCACTTGCAGGTCGATATACATCGCCCAGGCCACCAGGAACGAATCTTCCAGCGCCCACGCGCGCGGAGCGACGCCGACCAGGCCATATTCGAACGGCCGGTTGCCAAGCGCGTTCAGGCCGTCGTTGACGCCTGCGGTATAGCGCTCCAGCAGTTGGCGGTCGGCCACCGGCATGGCATCGATGGCTTGCGTGGCACGGGCGCGGAAGCGGTGCAGCCGGTTGATGCGGTCCGTCTCCAGCGCCTTCTCGCCAAACAATTCGGACAGTTCGCCGGCCGGCATGCGGCGCAGCAGGTCCATCTGGAAGAAGCGGTCCTGGGCATGCACGAAGCCCGTCGCATACGCCACGTCATTACGGTCGCCGCCGGAAATGGAAGGAACGCCCCGGTCGTCGCGGCTCACCGTCACGTTGCCGGACAGGCCGGCAACAGTACGCCTGCCATCGATCTGGGCCAGGCTGCCGCGCAGGAAGAACCACAGGCCCAGCACCGTCACCAGCAGCAGCGCCAGGACGGCCAGGACCAGACGTTTCAGCCATAACTTCGCCATCGACTACCCCATGGTTATTCTGTTGCTTCAAATCTTGCCAGAAATCCAAAAGGAACGGCAGCGAAATTGTTTAACCGTGCTACAGTAGTTCACATGATCCCTGCGCCCACACCTTCGAACGAAGCCGAGCGGCTGGCGGCTCTGTATGCCCTGCTGCTGCTCGATACCCCACCCGAAGAACGCTTCGACAAGATCGTGGCATTCGCGGCCGAGGAATTCGAGGTTCCGATCGCCCTGATCTCCCTGCTCGATACCGACCGCCAGTGGTTCAAGGCCGCCATCGGCCTGGGGGCAACTTGCGAAACGGGCCGCGATATTTCGTTCTGCGGCCACGCCATCATGCGAGCCGAAATCCTGGTGGTGGAAGACGCCCTGCTCGACCAGCGTTTCGCCGACAACCCGCTGGTCACCGGCGCGCCGCACATCCGCTTCTACGCCGGCGCACCGCTGATCCTGTCCAACGGCTATGCCCTGGGCACCCTGTGCATCATCGATACGCGGCCGCGCCGGCTCGACCCGATCGAGCTGGCCATCCTCTCGACCTTGCGCAGCCTGGTGGTGCAGGAACTGGAGGCCAGCCATGCCTGAACTCAAACAGATGCTGCTGGTGGAACCGGAGAACATCCTGCGCCGCACCGCGGCCCTGACGGCGCGCTCGATGGGGCTGGCCGAGGTGCAGGAAGCGTCCAGCGCCGCCGCGGCGCGCCAGATGCTGGCCCAGCACCCTTTCCATGGCGCCCTGATTTCCATCGATGCCGGCGATGCCTTTGATTTATCCCTGCTGGACCTGGTGCGCCAGGGGCACAGCGCCAGCCGCCCGCGCATTCCGCTGGCCGTGCTGGCATCGCGCTGCGACGACACACTGCTGGCCGCCCTGCGCGAGCGCGGCATCAACCGCATCGTGCTGAAACCGTTCCGCGCCCGCGCCCTGCTGGACGCCTTCGCCGCGCTGTCGGGCACCTAGGTTCCGGTCGGGGCATTGCCGTCGCCGCCATGCATCATCGCATGGTAGCGGAAGGCTTCGCGGATATTGTCGCGCAACGCCTGGTCATCCCAGGGCTTGGTGTAAAAACGGTAGATCTCGCCGCGGTTGATCGCGCTCAACACCGATTCCAGTTCTGCGTAGCCGGACAGGATGATGCGCACCGTGCCCGGGTACAGCTTGCGCACCCGGCTCAGGAACTCGGTGCCGTTCATGTCCGGCATGCGCTGGTCGCTCACCACCACCTGCACCTCGTGGGTGGCCAGCATGGAAAACGCTTCCTGCGCATTGTGCGCCGCCAGGATCTGGTAGCCGTCGCGGCGCAGCAGGCGCATCAGCGACGACAGCACGTTCGGTTCGTCATCGAGCAGCAGCAAGGTGCCTTTGCGCTGTTGCCCCGGGTGCAGCGCCGGTTGGCGCGAGCGCTCCTCTTTCAGCAAGGCGGCGAAAGCTTCCGGCATGATCGGCCGGCTGAGGTGGTAACCCTGGGCCTCGTCGCAGTTGTAGCGCCGCAGGTAGGCCAGCTGCCCTTCCGATTCCACGCCTTCGGCGATGATGCGGAAGTCCAGGCTGTGGCCCAGCGAAATCACCGAACGCACGATGGCGGCAACCGTGGGATCGCCCAGCATGTCGCGCACGAAGGATTGGTCGATTTTCAGGTAATCGATGGGGAACAGCTTGAGGTAGGCCAGGCTGGAATAGCCGGTGCCGAAATCGTCGATCGAGATGCCCACCCCGACTTTCTTCAGGCGCTGCACCGTGACCACCGCCTCGTCGGCATTCTGCATCATCATGCTCTCGGTCAGTTCCAGTTCGAGGTACTGCGCCTGCAGGCCGGTGCTGCGCAGCGCTTCCACCACCTCGTCGGCCAGGTTCTTGTCGCGGAACTGGCGCGCCGAGACATTGACCGCCACCCGCAGCGGCCGCATGCCGGCGTCCTGCCAGGCCTTGTTCTGGGCGCAGGCAGTGTGGATCACCCAGCGCCCCAGCGCCACGATCAGGCCTGTTTCCTCCGCCACGCCAATGAAGCGGCCCGGCGGAATCAGGCCCATGGTCGGATGGCGCCAGCGCAGCAAGGCCTCGACGCCGGAGATCTCGCCGCTGGCCACGTTCATCTTCGGCTGGTACACCAGGAACATCTCGCCGCGCGCCAGGGCGCCGCGCAACTCATTTTCGATGGCGGCGCGCTCCACGATGCGGGCATGCATGGCGGGCTCGTAGAACTGCACCTGGTTGCGGCCGCTCTCCTTGGCGCGGTACATCGCGATATCGGCATAGCGCATCAGCAGCTGCGGCTCGGTACTGTCGGCCGGATACAGCGAAACGCCCATGCTGCAGGTGACCATATGCTCCTGCCCCGCCAACTGCATCGGCGCCGACACGCTGGCGATGATCTTGCTCAGCATGGCTTGCGACGGCGTCGCATCGAGGCCATCCAGCAACACCAGCACGAACTCGTCGCCGCCCATGCGCGCCACGGTGTCGGTGTCGCGCACGCTGGCACGCAAACGGCCCGCCACGGTGCGCAGCAACTCATCGCCGGCCTCGTGGCCCAGGTTGTCGTTGACCAGCTTGAAATTATCCAGGTCAAGGAAGGCCACCCACACCGTGTGGCCGTAGCGCTGCGCATAACTGATCGCCTGCGCCAGGCGGTCGCCGCACAGGTTGCGGTTGGGCAGGCCGGTCAGCGCGTCATGATTGGCCTGGTGTTCGAGCTGCGCCTGGTAATCCATGGTGGCCGTCATGTCGGTCAGCACGCAGACCCGGTGCGTGTGCTGCCCCTCGCTGCCGCCAACCGGCGCGACATGGAGCTGGGCCCACCAGTTGCGGCCGTCGCGATGGCGCCCGCGCAGCATGAGCTGCACGTCGCTTTGTCCATGCACCGCTTCATGCAGGGCGGTGCGGGCGGCGGCATCGTCGTCGCTGGCCAGTAACTGTTCCAGGCTGCGGCCGGCCAGCTCGGCGGCCGCGTGGCCGGTCAGCTCGGCCAGCGCGCGGTTGGCATAGTCGATCGCATCGCTGCCTTCCCGGATGGCGGTGATGGCGATGGCGTTGACGCTCGACTCCAGCGCGCGGTTACGCAGCTGCAGCATCAGTTCCACCTGCTTGCGCTCGGATACATCCTCGATGGTGCCAAGCAGGCCGATGGTCTTGCCGGCCTGGTCGTGCAGCGGCAGCTTGTTGATCAGGAACCAATGCACGCTGCCGTCGGCGAACAGCAGGTGGTCTTCCCGGTTCAGGTGCGGCACCCCGCTGCGCATAATCTTCGCGTCGTCGGCACGGATACGCTCCGCGTTGTGCGACCATGGAAAGTCGAAATCGCTCTTGCCCACCACTTCTTCCTGCGACGACAGGCCGGCCGCGCGCAGGAACACGTCGTTGCAGCCGCGATAGTGCAGGTCCATGTCCTTCCAGAAGATCTGGTGCGGGATGTGGTCGACCACCAGTTGCGTCATCTCCTGCGATGCGTGCAAGGCTTTTTCGATGCGCAGGCGGTTGGTCACATCGTGGGCGAATACAAAGCGCGCCTTGTGCCCCGCCATCAACAAGGGGTGGGAAGAAATCTCGACCTGGATCAGGCGGCCGTCCTTGCAGCGGTGGGTCCAGGCCCCGGACTGCTGCGCCACCGCCTGCGGTGAAGATGCCAGGTCGTCATGCAGGCGTGCCAGTTCGTGGTCGGGGCGGATATCCTCGATCGTCATCTCGAGGAATTCTTCTTCGCTGAAGCCGTAGATCGCCACCGCTGCGCGGTTGACCACCAGGAAGCGCAGCGTCGCCACGTCATACACCCACATCGCATGCGGATGGTGGTCGAACAGGCGCTTGAAGCGCAGCCGCGAACCATAGGAATCGGCTTCCGGCAGCGGTGTGACGATGCAGCGGAAGCATTCGGGCTGGGCGCCATGGCCGGCGTAGTATTCCAGCGCCAGCGACACCGGCGCCCCCTCGCCATCGGCCTCGCACAATGCCAGTTCGCCGCGCCATACGCCGCGCAGCCTGGCCTCGGGCATGGCATCGTCGCGCAGTTCGGCGGCAGCCCAGCTGCGGAACAGGCCGAATGCCTTCCCCCCGGCGCCGAGCTCATCTGCCAACCGTCGCGCATGGGCGTTCGCGGCAAGCACCGTGCCTTCGGCATCCATCATAAAAGCCAGGTTGGGGCTGTGTTCGTATACCGCATTGAATGCATCCAGCCTGGTCCTTCCCGGCGAAGCGAGAGAAGCCCTATCCATGCGACCGATGGTAGCAGAACTATTTTGCTAGCAGCGCCCATCTGAGCGGCAATGCATCTTCCCGCCACACAAGTTGCTGCGGTTCGAATTCCCAGTGCCGTTCCGCGCCGTCCACGACAACCCGCGCAGTCCCGCTCATCTGCAACAAACCGCCGCTCTCAAAGTCCGGGAAGACCAGCCCGGCCCTGCCATTCAGCAGTATGTTACCGAGAGTCGCAAAGAAGCGATTGCCTTCGTAGTCCGGCACCAGCAGGCTGCCGCTGCTGCTGACCTGGACAAAACCCGGCGGGCCGCCGCGATGCGACACGTCCACCCGCATGTCCTGACCGTCGCCGGAATAGGTCGCGACAAAGAAAGTGCCGGAACGCGCTATCAGATCGCGCGCCAGTGCATCGAGCCGGGACAGCCGGCGCGGCGGCAAGCCCGATGGCTCGCCCGGCATCCGCTCGAAGCGATAGTCGCGCTCATGGATATACTTCGGGCAGTTGCCGAACGATTCGGCAACCGCCAGCTCGTAGCGCTCGCCGTCCAGCGCGCGCAGCCTGCCGTTCAGGCGGTTGCGGCGGCGCGTGTGCAGTTCGATGCCCAGCATGCCGACTGGCGCGCCGTCGCGCAGGCCGGCCTGGGCCGGATCGTCCTGCTGCGCCGGCAGCCAGAGCTGCAGGCGCTGCGGATCGGGCGAATGCATGAAGCCCGCTTCCCCGGCACGCAGCGTGGCCCATGGCCGTCCATCGGCGTCGACGCTGCCGAACACGGCGAAAGGCAGCTGGGCGAAAAAGTCGCGGTGCTGGTCCGGCATGTAGTCGCGGATCACCTTGCGGCCGATTTCGTCCATGCGCTCCACCGCGCCAAGCGTGGCCTGCAGCGCGATTTCGCCGGCGTGCCAGGGCGCGTTCATGCCGCCAGCCCGACCGCCGACTTGATGAAGGGCTGGAAACGCGGCAGGGCTTCAAGCCGGGCCAGCCACGACGTCACATTGGCGTAGGAGGACAGGTCCACATTGCCTTCCGGCGCGCGGGCGATATAGCTGTACAGCGCGATATCGGCAATGGTCGGCCAGGCGGCAGCGATCCATGCCTGGCCGGCCAGGCTGCCGTCCACCAAGCCGAGGATGCGATGGGCGCGGACGATGGCGTCGGCGGGATCGACCGGCTTCTTGAACAGGTTGATGATGCGGGCAGTGGCCGGGCCGCTGGCAATTTCTCCCGCAGCGACCGACAGCCAACGCTGCACCGTGGCGGCGCCGACCGGATCCTGCGGCAGCCAGCTGGCGTCGCCATACCGCCTGGCCAGGTAGACCAGGATGGCGTTGGAATCGGCGATCACGACACCGTCGTCTTCCAGCACCGGCACCTGGCCAAAGGGATTCAGCTGGAGGAAAGCATCGGTTTTCTGTTCGGCCTTCAGCAGGTCGACTTCGACCAGCTCGACATCAAGGCCCAGCAGGGACAGGAACAGGTGGGCGCGGTGGGCGTGGCCCGAAATTGGGTGGTAGTACAGTTTCATCGGATCTCCTTTCAAGTGATGGTGAAAGTCTGATCGATGTTGGCGACGATGAGAATCACCGCCAGCAGCAATTCACTATTCCACTTACTGGAATAGTATTGGAATAATGTTCAGGGCAGCACTTCGAACAGCAGGAACTGCGTCACCTGGCCCTTGCCAAAATTGTCGTCGCTGGCGAACAGCAGGGTGGCGTGGCCATTCGGCAGGCGCGGGCCGAATGCCATGGCTTCCAGGTTGTCGACGCGCGGCAGGCCAAGCTTGCGGAAGTCCTGCACCAGGCGTTTGCGTGCCGGCGTGAAGCGCGCACCGGCCAGGGCCGGCACCGACTTCACATCGCTCGCCGCGCGCGCATCGGCGGCGTACAGCCGGACATAGTTGGTGTGCACGCCGTCGGCGCTTTGCACCGTGGCGCGCTCCAGCACCAGCAGTTCCCCGTCCGGCAGCGCGAGGATTTCGGAGACGCCGTTCTCGGCATCCTTGCCGGGTCCCGGTTCGGCGGGGATCGCATCGAGCGGATAGGCGAACTGGCGCAGCACCCGGCCGTCGCGCCGGAACTGGGTCATGCGCACCAGCGCACCCTGCTGCGGGGTCGCGACAGGACCATCTTGGTACAGCGGCCATTCGGTCGAAGCCCACAGGCTGCGGCCGTCCGGCGCGAAAGCCAGCCCTTCGAAGGTGGCGTTGTAGCGCGAGCCGCGCTCTTCGTCCTGATGCACCTTGAAATTTTCCGGCAACGGCAATTCGGCCAGCAGCGCGCCGTCGCGCGTGGCATGGCGGATGAAAGGATCCAGGTTGTAGCGGCGGTCGCCTTCGCTCGCATACCAGATGCTGCCGTCCAGCGGATCGATGCGGATCGACTCCACGTCGGCGCGGGTGCAGCCGGCGGCGGTTGCGGCAAAGTCCTTGCCGTCGGCGTTCAGGAAGTAATGCAGGCCGGTGAAACGCACTGCGTGCAACGCGCTGGCGTCGACATCGAATTCGGCCTCGTAATAGCGCGCGGGATTGCGGGTGCAGCGGTCATCGCTCTCAACCACCCAGCGGCCGCGCGCTGGGTCGTAATCGAGCCCCGAGAAACCGCCCAGCGTGGTGTCCATGAAAATGGCCTGGTGCGCTATCCGCTGCTCGCCGATGAACCGCAGTGCGCTGACCGAAGATGCGGTGGAAGGGGGAGCATGGCGCGTGGCCGGTGCGCAGGCGGCCAACGCCGCCGCCAGCGCGGCAACACGGGAAGCGGACCTCATCATGCGCGATGCAGGCGATGGTGCATGCAACGCAGGCCGATCCACATGCCGGCCGCCACCACAGGTACCATGGCGCCCATCAGCAATTCGGGGTTGACGCCGACGCCCAGCACCTTGGCGCCCTTGGCCGTATAGCCGATCAATCCCACCACATAATAAGAGATCGCCGCCACCGACAAGCCTTCCACGGCCTGCTGCAAACGCAGCTGCTGTGCAGCGCGCGCATTCATCGACTGCAGGATCTTGCGGTTCTGCGCTTCCTGCACGATGCCGACACGCGTGCGCAGCAAATCGTTGCTGTTGGCGATGCGGCCGGCCAGGGCCTGCTGGCGTGCGGCCACGGCCTCGCACGTCTTCATGGCGGGCGCCAGCCGGCGCTCCATGAACTCCTCCACCGTGGGCGTGCCTTCGATGCGCAGCTCGCGCAACTCGTCGATGCGGGCGTTGACCAGGCCGAAATAGGCCTTGGATGCGGCGAAGCGGTAGCTGGTGTCGGCCGAAACCTTTTCGATGCGCGCCGCCAGGTGGGTAATGCGGTCGAGCAGCGCCTGCTCGGTGGAGCCGTCGTCGACCTTGCCGTCGGCCGCCACCAGGGCGCCGGCCAGGGTGGCCAGTTCGGCCTCCACCTGGTTCAGCTCCGGCGTGGCGTCCTGCGCGGCCGGCAGGCCGAGCAAGGCCATCATGCGGTAGGTTTCGATTTCCAGCACGCGCTGCACCAGGCGGCCCGACTGCTGTTCGTGCATACCGGCGTCGCAGATCACGAAGCGGCTGAAGCCATCGGCGTGGATGGCGAAGTCGGTCCACATCTCCCCGCCGTTCATCACCTGGCTGCCCGCCAGCGGGGCTCCCTGGAACAGGCGCTGCAGGCTCGCCGCAAAGGCATGCTGCATGCCGCCCGGCCGCCCAAGCAGCACATGTGCCGCCACCAGCACCCTACCCTGCAAATGCAACAGCCATTGTTCCGGCAGGTGGCGCGAAGGCATATTGCTGAAAGCTTCTTCCGGCAGCGGCATGCTGGCCACGGTCTCGGCGAAGGTGAAGGTGGCGAATTCGGTGTGCAGCTCCCACTTCAGCCGGAAGCGGCCGAAATCATGGCTGAAGTATTTTCCGCCCGCCGCCGGCGCCGCCACCCCGAAATGAGCACACAGGCCTGCCAGCAACTCTTGCTGCTCCTGTTCGCCCATGATGGCGAAGTGGGTCAGCAGGGTCGGCGCATCCAGTTTCAGGAAAGGGCGCGAGTGGATTTCGGCAGCGAGGGGCACGCGCTGCGCGTGGTTCAGGCTGGAAAACACAATACTCATGAGGGCGGGTTCGATAATGGCGGAGCCCAAATACTAACATTGTATTTACCTTAAGCCCGCAGGCCGCCTAACCCTGGGCACTGAAGCGCAGGCTGATACTGCCGCCTGCCGCCGCCAGGACCGGTTCGCAGCACAAACCGGTGGCCGGATCGCCAAGCCCCAGGCGCAGGCTGGCGGCATCGGTGGCGACTGCCAGCAAGCGGCCGCTGGCCGGGTCCAGCAGCTGCAGCGACAGGCCGGCGCGCTGGTCCTTGCCCTGCAAGTAGCGCCCCTGCCCCGGCAATTCGGCCAGCGGCCGTGGCGCGAGGAAATCCCAGCGCGTGCCGGCCACGTCCTGCTCATGTTCGCCGGCCGGCACGATGCGCGCCGCGCCCACCGTCAGCAATTGGCCGAACACGTCGCCCTCGCCCGCCATATTGAATACAGTCCGCAGGCAAAGCGTGGCCGGTGCCGCCGCCGGCGCCTGGCAGTGCAGCGACAACCCGCTCGCTTCATCCAGGACATAGGTCGCCACCACGGCCTGCGGACCGGGACTGACCAGGCGCAGGCCGACGCTGGCGTCTTCCACCAGGGGCACCGCGTGCCAGGGCAAGCGATGCAAGGCTCGCCCGGGCGCCGGCTGCAGATGGATGCCGCAATCCGGCGCCGCGCCATGCACGACGTTGGCGAGCCGTCCATTCCGGTCAGGAACCTGGATCCTGGCAATTGCACCACCCAGGGTACTGATCCGCACCTCCATGCCATGGCGGTTACAAAGCGCAAATATGAACAGCGGCAAACCCTCGGCCGTATGTCCCGCGTCCTCTTGCGTAATACTTAGTTCCATCTTCTAAGTATATTCAGCCCCCTGAGTTTTGATAAAATGGTCCTTTATTTCCCGTCGGCAAAATAAATAAATGCAGGCATCGCAAATTTCCTCTCGTACAGCCCTTGCACTAGGGGCCGCGCTATTAATCGCGTGCTTTTCCGCAAAGGCCGATGAGGTCGCAGAAATCAATAAAATGATACGTGGCGGGCAACTACCGGCCGCCCTAGCCAAGGTTGATGTTGCATTATCACAACGGCCAAAGGATGCACAATTGCGTTTTATTAAAGGAATGATTTTGTCCGAACAGGGCAAAACAGCCGATGCAATTAATGTTTTCCAAAAGCTGACGGAAGATTATCCGGAATTACCGGAGCCTTATAACAATCTGGCGGTGCTGCATGCGGCGGCCGGCAATTACGACAAGGCCCGCGTTGCGCTGGAACGCGCGATCCGCACCAACCCGGCCTATGCCACCGCCCATGAAAACCTCGGCGATGTGTATGCCAAGCTGGCCAGCCAGTCTTATGACAAGGCCATGCAATTGGCGGATCCAAGCCAGCAGCCACCGCAGAAAGCCAAACTGGCGATGGTGCGCACCTTGACGCCGAAGGGTGGCGAGGCCGCTTCGCCGCTGGCTGCGATTGCCGCCGCACCCGCCCTGGCTGCGGCGCCGGCGCCAGCCGCCGTGCAAGCCCCGGTCAAGTTGCCGCCGCCAGTGGTCAAGGCCGCTTCTGCAGCTGCAGTTGCTCCTGCACCTGCTTCTGCTTCCGCTGCTGCACCGGTCGTGGCCCAGGCCAAGCCGATCCCGGCCAGCGCGCCAACCATGGCGGCGGCACCGCTTCCGGCCCCGGCGCTACAATTGGCAAAGGCCGCTCCGAAAGCTGAGCAGGTCCAGCAGGAGGATGCCGATGGCGCGGATGTCGTCAAGGCGGTCGAAAGCTGGGCCAAGGCCTGGAGCGCGCAAGACATGAAAGGCTACCTGAACGCTTACGGCAGCAATTTCCAGACGCCGAAGGGCCAGAACCGCAAGGCGTGGGAAGCTGACCGCACCGCCCGCATCGAGGGCAAAGGCCATATCAAGGTAAACGTCGAGTCGCCGCAAGTCACGATCAAGGGCAAGACCGCGACCGTGAAATTCCGCCAGAAGTATGTATCGGACCGCCTCAGCACCACTGGACGCAAGACCCTGGTGCTGGAGAAGCAAGGCAAGCATTGGCTGATCAAGCAAGAGCAGTCGGGGGCGTGATGGAGATGTCGAAGCGAGCAGGCGTCAGCGCGGCCACCGCGCTGCTGGCGGCATGCGCCCTGCTGACGCCGGCCGGCATCGGCATGGCCAAATCGATTCATCCTGCCGAATCCCCGCGCGCCAAACCAGACGCCGAGATCATGCTGCTCGGGATCTACAAGGACCTGCGCGCCGGCCAGTTGCAAGGGGCGATGGCCAAGGCCGATGCGCTGGTGCAGGCCTACCCGAATTTCCGCGTTGGACACCTGATCCGCGGCGACCTGCTGTTGATGCACACCAAGCCGGTCGGCCAGCTCGGCGCCGGCGCCAGCGGTCCGGCCGACAAGCTGAAAGACTTGCGCGACGAAGCGCGCGTGCGTTTGCAAACCCTGGTGGCACGTCCTGGTCCCGAACTGGCGCCGCGTTCGGTGCTGCAGCTGCGCGCCGACATGCGCCATGTGCTGGTGGTCGATGCCACGCAATCGCGCCTGTACGTCTACCAGAACAACAACGGCGAACTGAAACTGGTGACCGACTACTATGTCAGCCAAGGCAAGCTGGGCGTCGACAAGTTCCGTGAAGGCGACCAGAAAACCCCGCTCGGCGTGTACTACATCACCGGCCGCGTTTCCGGCGCCAAGCTGCCGGACTTTTACGGCGCCAGCGCGCTGCGCATCAACTACCCGAACGAATGGGACCGCCTGAATGGCCGCAGCGGCAGCGGCATCTTCCTGCATGGCACGCCAGCCGACAACTACAGCCGGGCGCCCCTGGCTTCCGACGGATGCGTGGTGCTGACCAATGACGACTTGCGCAAGCTGGAAGGCACGGTGGATATCGGCAAAACCCCGGTCGTGATCGCCGACCACCAGCAATTCATCAGCAAGGCCAAGTGGGAAAACGAGCGCTTCACCGCGAACCGCCTGGTCGAATCCTGGCGCGCGGACCTGGTCAGCGCCGACAGCAAGCGCTTGTTGAAAAACTATTCCGGCAAATTCAAGTCCGCCAACGGCGAAGACCTGAAGACCTGGTATGAAAAGGACATGCGTGCGCTGGCCAGCGTGAGTGGGCTCAGCGTGTCGCTCAGCGAAGTGACCATTTTCCGCTACCCGAGCCGCGATGACATGCTGGTCAGCACATTCACCCTCGAGTCGAAGATCGGCAAGAGCCGTTCCACCCAGCGCAAGCGCCAGTACTGGGCGCGTGAAGGCAGCGAGTGGAAAATCATATTCGAAAGCATGATCTGAAGATCCCCCTGCGCACCCAGCTCGTGAGCTGCGCCGTACTGGCGGCGATCGCCATTGCCATCCTCCTGATCCGGCAGGTGCCGCTTGCGGGCCTGCTGCAGGCAGGCTTGCCATGGTGGCAGCAAGTGCTGGCCGGCATGGCACTGGGACTGGCCGCCGGCGGCATCTCGGCCCTGACCACCCTGCGCAAGCCCGACTCCGAAGCGGTGCGGCGCACGGCCGCCAGCTATGCGCGGCTCGACCTCAGCGGCTGGAACCCATTATGGATTTCGCTTGCCGCCGGCATGTCGGAAGAATTGCTGTTCCGCGCCGCGCTGCAGCCGCTGGTGGGCGTCTGGGGCGCCAGCCTGCTGTTCCTGCTGGTGCACATCGGCGCCTACGACTTCCGCCGCCTCGACCGCGCCGCCCTATGGCAAGCCGGCGGCGTGTTCGGCATGGGCGTGGTGCTCGGCTTCGCGTTCGACCATATCGGCTTGCTGGCAGTGATGATCGCCCACGCCATCGTCGACATCATCGGCCTTTACCTGGTGCGCCGCATTTCGGAAGGCGCAAACCTCTTGCGGTAATCGCTGGGAGAAACGCCCAGCGTTCGCTGAAAGCTGGTGCGCAGGCGTTCCTCGTTGCCGAACCCGCACAGGCGCGCCACCTGTTCGACACTGCGTTGCGAAGCCTCCAGCATGCGCCGCGCGGCTTCGAGCCTCAGCGCCTCGACACCCTTGGCCGGCGTACGGCCGGTTTTTTCCTTGTACACCCGCGCGAAGTTGCGCGGGCTCATGTTCACCTGGCCGGCCAGCACCTCGATCGGCATCGAGAGGGACAGGTTTTCCATGATCCACAGGTGCAGCCGCTCGAAAGTATCCCCGCCGGCTTCCTGCGCCAACAGCAACTCGCTGAATTGCGCTTGCCCGCCCGGGCGCTTGAGGAAGACCACCAGCTCACGCGCCACCTGCATCGCCACCTCATGCCCGCAATCGCCTTCGACCAGGGCCAGGGCCAGGTCAATGCCGGCCGTCACGCCAGCCGACGTCCATACCGCCTCCTGCTTCACGAACAGCGCGTCCCGGTCGATGTCAACCGCCGGGAAGCGTTCCTGCAACAGGTCGCACATGGCCCAATGGGTAGCGGCGCGCCTGCCGTTCAGCAGGCCGGCCTGCGCCAGCAGGAAGGTGCCGCTGCAAACCGATGCGGTGCGCCGCGCGCGGCTGGCGGCAACGGCGATCCAGTCGCTCAGTTCCCTCAACAATGCCTGCACGCGCGGCATGTCCGGCGAACCGGGAACCATGATGGTGTCGATATCCCGCAGCAGGAAGGCCGACAGCGGCTCGGTCGCCAGCGCCATGCCTTCGGCACTGCGCACCATGCCGCCGGCCAGGCTGGCCACCCGCAGCGCGTACCCCGGCAGGCCGCGTTCGCGCATGCGTTTATCGGCGGCCCAGAACACTGTCTGCGGGCCGCTCAGGTCCAACAAGCCCACGTCTTCGTAAGCCAGGAACAGCACCAGACGCTGGCCATGCATATTTGGCAGGAAATAAGGGGTATTCGTCATTCCTGCCGATTGTGGGCGTCCTAAGATGTACTGTCAACGTGACAGCAACCCTTAGGAGAACACCGTGAAGATCGTAGTCATTGGAGGCACCGGCCTGATTGGCGGCAAACTGGTCAAACTGTTGCAGGCGAACGGCCATGAAGCGCTGGCGGCATCGCCTGGCACCGGCGTCAATGCGGTGACCGGCGACGGCCTGGCCGCCGCGCTGGCGGGGACCGAAGTGGTGGTCGACGTGGCCAACTCGCCATCGTTCGCACCGGCAGACGTGCTGGAGTTCTTCCAGAAATCGAGCCGCAACCTGGGCAAGGCGGAGCAAGAGGCCGGCGTCCGCCACCACGTGGCGCTGTCGATCGTCGGCACCGAGCGCTTGCCGCAGAACGGTTATTTCGCCGCCAAGGTGGCGCAGGAGGAATTGATCAAGCAGAACGGCGTCCCTTACACCATCCTGCGCGCCACCCAGTTCATGGAATTCCTGGCCGCCATCGGCCAGTCATCGGCGGTGGACGGCACCATCCGGCTGTCGCCAGCCCTGATCCAGCCGGTGGCCGCCGACGACGTGGCGCAGGCCCTGGCCGACGTGGCGCTGGCCGCGCCGCTGAACGGCACCACCGAACTGGCAGGCCCGCAGGCTTACCCGCTGGAACAGATCGTGCGCCGTGCGCTGGCGGCGGCCGGCGAGACGCGGCCGATCACGACCGATCC
Organism: Duganella sp. CF458; assembly: GCF_900113115.1. GTDB lineage: Bacteria > Pseudomonadota > Gammaproteobacteria > Burkholderiales > Burkholderiaceae_D > Rugamonas. The sequence goes on from NZ_FOOF01000004.1 coordinate 322,537, forward strand.
GCATGCGCCCTACTTCGGCTCGGTGCTGGAGCATGGCAGCCTGGTGCCGGCCGCCGATGCCAGGCCGCGCCTCGGCGCCATCAGCTACGACGCCTGGCTGCGACAGCAGTAAGCCGCACTGTCAGGCCTTCTTCCAAGCCTTACTGGAAGGCTACCTCGGCGAAGCTGCGCAGCTTACGGCTGTGCAGCTTGTCCGAGCCGAGGCCGCGCAGCAGTTCCAGCGCGCGGATCCCGATACGCAGGTGCTGGTCGACGCGGTCACGGTAGAACTGGTTGGCCATGCCGGGCAGCTTGATTTCGCCATGCATCGGCTTGTCGCTGACGCATAGCAGGGTGCCATATGGGACACGGAAGCGGAAGCCGTTGGCCGCGATGGTGGCGCTCTCCATATCCAATGCCACTGCGCGGCTCTGGCTGAAACGGCGCTCCGGCGTACGCTGCGGCAGCAGTTCCCAATTGCGGTTATCGGTGCTGGCCACGGTGCCGGTACGCAGCACGCGCTTCAGGTCATGGCCGCCCAACTGCGTGACCTCGGCCACCGCCGATTCGATCGCCACCTGCACTTCGGCCAGGGCCGGAATCGGCACCCACAGCGGCAAGTCCTCGTCAAGCACATGGTCTTCGCGCACATAGCCGTGGGCCAGCACGTAGTCGCCCAACTGCTGCGTGTTGCGCAAGCCGGCGCAATGGCCCAGCATCAGCCAGGCGTGCGGGCGCAGCACCGCGATATGGTCGGTGGCCGTCTTGGCATTGGCCGGGCCGACGCCGATATTGACCATGCTGATGCCGCTGCCGTCGGCGCGTACCAGGTGGTAGCCCGGCATCTGCGGCAGGCGTGGCGGCGCGGCGCCCAGGTCGTCGCCCGGTTGCATGGCGTGGCCGACGCGGCGCGTGACGATATTGCCCGGTTCGACGAAAGCCACGTAGCCGTCGTTGTCCGGACTGGCCATCAGCTCATGGCCCAGGCGTACGAATTCGTCGATGTAGAACTGGTAGTTCGTGAACATCACGAAGTTCTGGAAATGCTCGGGCGAGGTACCGGTGTAGTGGCGCAGGCGCTGCAGCGAATAATCGACGCGCGGCGCGGTGAACAGCGACAGCGGCTGCGCCTCGCCCGGCGCGGCCTCGAACGTGCCGTTGGCAATGCCATCATCCATGGCGGCCAGGTTGGGCAAGTCGAATACATCGCGCATCAGCTGGCGGCGCTCGGCGCTCAGGCTGCCCTCGATATGATCGTGCTCGGCGAAGGAAAAGTGGATCGGGATCGGCTGGGAGCTCAATCCCACTTCGATCTGCATCTGCTGCTGGCCATGGTTTTTCAGCAGCAGGCGGAATTGTTCGGTGTAATAACCCTCGAACAGGTCGGGGCGCGTCAGCGTGGTCTCGAAGGCGCCGGGGCCGGCGACAAAACCGTACGACAGGCGCGAATCGGCGCGCGCAACGGTTTCGGTCTGCACCCGCACGTACGGGTAGCAGGCGCGCACGCGCTCGGCGGGCGTTTCGCCTTCGACAAAGCGCTGCAGCGATTCGCGCAGGAAGCGGATACTGTCGTCGTAGATTGCCCGGACCTGGGCCAGTGCTGCGGAAGGATCGTCAAACATGCTGGGTGCTACGTGGGGACGGCTGAACATCGTGCTACTCCTTTCGGCGGGCTTCGTCCTATTATAATGGCTGCATGTGGCAGAAATATTTCATCGGAGTGATTGCGGCGGGAAGCACGGCAAGCGCGCTGGCGCAAGCGCCGTTAACTGTGGCCTGGCGCGAGAAACCGCCCTACTACTATTTTGATGAGAACAAGGTCGCGAAAGGCTTCATGCTGGATCGCGCCAGGCAGGTATTTGCCGCTGCCGGCGTGCCCGCAGTATTCGTCAATGAGCCGCAAAAGCGCATCTGGGCCAATTTCAGCCACGGCACGCCGAATTACTGCTCCATCAGCTGGTACCGCCTGCCCGAGCGCGAATCAGTGGCGCAGTATTCGGTTCCGGTGCATGCGGACTTGCCGCATGCCGTACTGGCAGTGCCGGCGGTGGCGGCGCGCATCAGGTCCCACCAGAACCTGAAGTCCCTGCTTGCCGATAAATCGCTGACGCTGGGCGTGATCGATGGCGTTTCCTATGGACCGGAACTGGACGCCCTGATTGCCGCCAGCACGAACCGCGTCATGCGCCGCACGGTGGAAACCGCGGCCATGTTCCGCATGGTTGCCGTTGGCCGCGCCGACTACCTGTTCGTGGACCGCGAAGACTGGAACTACCTGCGCCTCAAGTTCCCGGAATTGCAGTCACTGGTGCTGATCGATTTTGCGGACATGCCGCCCGGTCTGAAGCGCCACATTGTTTGCAGCCGCGACGTATCGGCGGAAACAATGGAACGCCTGAACCGCGCCATCCAGGCCCGCAACGACACCCCGCGCCGCTAGCGCTCATGCGTCTTCCACAGTGACCAGGTTGCCCTGGGCTTCGGCGTATTCCAGCGCATAGGCCAGTTCGCCCGGCGTATCGGCATGGATCGCCAGGATAGGCTGGCCCACTTCGAGCCTGCTGTCCAGCGGCGCGAAGAAGCGTACCCCGGCTGCCGCGGCGCGCGGTGCGCCGGCCAGCTTGGCCAACGTAGCCAGCTTGCGGTTGTCGATGGCGACCACGCGGCCGGCATGGCGCGCTTCCAGCACATGGGTGCAGGCCGCAAGCGGCGGCTGGCGCAGGCCACCCTGGGCTGCGCAGATGGCCTGGAACTTGGCCCAGGCGGCGCCGGAATCCAGGGTCTGCGCGGCCAGCGCCATGCCGTCGCCGGGGCCGGCACGCCCACCCAGTTCCAGCACCCCGGCGGCCAGGGCCAGTGCGCGCTGGCGCAAGTCCTGCGGCGAGTGCGGCGCACCTTGCAGCACTGCCAACACATCCATCGCTTCCAGCGCGGGGCCGATGCCGACACCGACCGGCTGGCTGCCGTCGCTGAGGACGCACCTGACCGCCAGCCCCAGTGCAAGGCCGGCAGCTTCCAGTCGCGTAGCCAGCAGCTGTGCGGCCTGCCCGGAACGCACCTTGGCGGTGCGCCCGACCGGAATGTCGATCAGTACATGGCTGGCACCCGCTGCCAGCTTCTTCGACAGCACCGACGCAACCAGCAAGCCATCGCCATCGAGTTCCAGCGGGCGCTCGACGCGAATCAACACATCGTCCGCGGGGCTCAGCGTCACACTGCCGCCCCACACGATGCAAGCCCCTTCCTGCTGCACCACCCGGCGCATGGCATCAATGCCGATCGCCACCGGTGCCAGGGTTTCCATGGTATCGGCCGTGCCGGCCGGCGAAGTGATGGCGCGCGAGGAAGTTTTTGGCATGGTCATGCCGCAGGCGGCAATGATCGGCACCACCAGCAGCGTGGTACGGTTGCCTGGCAGGCCGCCGACGCAGTGCTTGTCGACCACCACTTGCGAAGGCCAGTGCATGCTTTGGCCGACGGCCGCCATGGCACGCGTCAAGGCAATGGTTTCCGCCAGGTCGAGGCGATTACCGGCGCAGGCTGTAATGAAGCTGGAGAGATGGATGTCCGGATAGCGGCCCCCGGCGATATCGGCAACGATGGCCCGCGCCGCCGCATCGTCCAGCGGCCGGCCATGGATCTTGCCGCGCACGGCGGCGAACGATGCCAGCGGCACCGGATGACGCACGCTGATCGCCACGCCCGGTGCCGCCCCCAGTGCTTCCCAGGCCGCCTCAGACAGGCCGATATCGTGCTCGTCCAGCAGGTCGCCATCGACCACGTTCAGCGTGGCGGCGACGTTTTGCGCACCGCATTGCAGCTCGATGCGCGATTGCGCTTCAAAGCCTTCGGCGCGGCATACCTTGCAATCGCGCCGCATATAGGCCACCGGCTGCTGGTAGGTATCGATGCCAAGCCGCCTGGCACGTAGTGCATATCCCATGATCACTCCTTTGGTCCAGCCTAAGCGATAGCGCCGGCGCCCGGAATGACCTGGATCAATCAGAAGCTGCGCGCCAGGCCCAGAACCAGTTTGCTGTGCACCTTGCTGGACGTTTCACTGGCGCTGCTGCCGTAGCCGGTGCCGGTGCCGGCAACCCGCCCGCGCCGGCGCACCGCATCCAGGGAAAGCTGCATTTGCCAGCCTTCGAAGCCTGTGCCGATGCCGACGCGGCCTTCGGCGCGGCTGCTGTCCGCATTACCGGGTGCGGCGAGGTAGCCGCCACGCCAGAAGTAGCGCCAACCGGCCGCCAGTGCCGCCCCGCCATTCAATTCGGCATACAGCGTGCGTTCGCGAAAGCCCAGATAGTCGGGCGAATAATGCAGGCGCGCAGAGTAGTTTTCAAAGGCCATGCCGACAAACACTTCACGGAAATTCCAGTCCGGCGCAGCATGGAAGGCATACGCGGACAGGCCCGCTTCCCAGGACCAGCCCGATTGCAGGCGTTCGGCATAACCAGCGTACCCCAGCCACTGTGCATTCCGGTGCGATTGCGGCGCCAATTGGCCGCTGACTACCTGGCCGCCCGCGAACCAGCCTTGGGCGCCATCGACATCGATCGACAGCCGCGCCGCCGGCTTGCCGGAGCTGAGGGAGATGCCGCGATACATATAGTCCGATACGACGCCGGCACTGCCGCTCACCTGCGCCTGGGCACTCGCTGCAAGGATGCAGGCCAACCCGGTCAGGGCGAGCGTGCCAGCTTGTCGGAGGAAGGGTTGGGGCATGCGCAGGAACATTTACCGGTAATGCGCATGATGGTGGCGCAAAGATCTATCCCCGTCAACGGTGCGGGGCCGCTGCTGCGTACGATGCCTTCATGCAGGCGCTCTCCGCTTAGCTGCGGCTTGAGTTCGCCGATCAGGGCTAGCATGCCGCTGACATGCGCGGCCGCATAGGACGAGCCCGAAACCATGCCCCAGCGGGCGCCAGGCATGGTGGTCGGCACGTCGCGTCCCGGTGCCAGCAGGCACTGGCCGCCATGGCGCGGGGCATCGTCGGCGGCGACGGCAAATACACCGGGACTGTTGGCCGGAAAGCCGCCATCGCTGCGGGCCGGGTCGATTGCCCCCACGACGCGAATGCCGCGCGCCTGCGCCACGCCGACAAGTTGCTGCAGCAGGCGGTCCGGCGGGCCGGACAGGCTGAGATTGATGACCTGGGCGTTGTGCAGCAAGGCGTAGTTGATGGCCTTGGCCAGGGTGAAGCTGTTGCAGCGCGTGCCGCTGTCCGCTTGCCAGCAAGCGCGCAAGGCCATCAGGCGCGCTTCCGGCGCGATACCGGCGATGCCGATGCCGTTATCGGCCCGCGCTGCGATGACGCCGGCTACCGCCGTGCCATGTGCTTCGGCCACATAGGATTGGCCGTCAACGAAATTTTCCTGCACCGTGACCTGCCCCGCCAGGTCCGGATGCGTGGTTTCGACACCGCTGTCGACCACGGCCACCAGCACCTTGCGGCCGGTGGCGGACTTGCGCAGCTGCTCCAGTTGCCAAGGCGCCGCAGCCGGCTGCACGCGGTACAGCGGATCGCCTGACGTGCCTGACGTGCCTGGCGTGCCTGAGGCGCCTGGGGCGCCGGTGCCGCCTTGTGCGCTGAACTCCTGGATCGCCTGCGCCCACGCGACGCGGTTGTCGCGATTGAGCGCGGCCAGCACCGCGGCCGGGTCCTGGCCGGCGGCCGGGCGCATGCGGTAGCAGTCCACGTTGAGTGCCGGCATCGGCCAGTCTTCCATCATCTGCAAGCCATGCTCGCGCGCCAGCGCGGCAGCGATGCGCTGGCGCGCCTGGCGGCCGGCATCGTCGCGATAGCTGGCGCCGCTGTAGCCGTCGGCCCGGAAGTGCGGCGCAGGCAGGTGCAGCATGAGCAGGATGTCGTGGGAAGGGGCGGCGGGCGGCGCCGCTTGCGCGCACGCCGGACCGGCCAAGGCGAACAGCAAGCACAGCATCATTGCGGCCCAGCGGATCACTGCCTGTCCTCCGCTGCCAATGCCTCGGCCAGTTCAACTGCGGCATCGGCACGCAGCGCCGCCAACACCACCGGGCGCTGCGCCGCTTCGACATCCAGCAGCCAGGCACCGGTGGCAGTCGGTCCGCCCACCAGGCGCGCGCCGGATGCTTTCAGAAGGCGCTGCACATCTTGCACGCTGGCATCCGGCTTGAACACCACCAGCACATCGGGCGTGACAGCCAGCGGGGTGGGCGCACTGCCGAGCGCTTTGTATTCGGGCGGCGCATCAGCCGGCAACAAATTGGCGGCCAGCACGACGATCACCAGCGCCTGTGCCGCAATGGCCCAGCCCTTCCAGTCGCCAGGACCGCGCAACCAGTCCAGCAAGGCCGCAGCCAAGCGGGATGGTTTGGCCGCGGAGACCGGCGCCTCGTCGAGCCGCGACATCAGGCGCGCCAGCGCGCGTTCCTGGTCCAGTGCGGCCGGCAACGGGGCTGCCGTTTCGATCAGGCGGCGCTGCCAGGCCAGCTCGGCGCGGCACTCGGGGCAGTCGCGCAAATGCCGCTGCACGCGTTCTGCCTCGTTGTCGGCCAGCGAGCCGGCGGCATACCAGGGCAGCAGTGCCTGCATGTCCTGGTGCTCCGCAACGTTCGACGGGTCTTGCATATTCATCTCACTTCTTCCAAATGATCGGACAACATGTCCTTCAAGCGCAGGCGTGCATGGAACATGCGCGTCTTCACCGTATTGACCGGGCAGCCTATGGTGTCAGCGATCTCCTGGTAGGCCATGCCGTGGTAATAGGTCAGGGCGACCACGGCGCGCTGCTCCAGGGGCAAGGCGTCCAGGGCGCGGCCGACTCCGCGCTGCAACTGGAGCGCAGCCAGCGCGTGCTCCGGCTCATGCCATTCCTCGCCGGCGACATCCGGCGCCTCTTCCAGCGGCTCGTCGAAGCCACGCAAGGCTTTCAGGGCCTGCCGGTAGGCGATGCCGAAGATCCATGTCGAGACCTTGCTGCTGCCGTCATAGCTGGCGGCTTTCTGCCACACCACCAGCATGGTGTCGTTGACGATTTCTTCCAGGAGCGGCACGTTGCGCGTCATGCGGTCGAGGAAACGGGCCAGGCGCGGGAAGTAGGCGCGGTACAGCGCCTGGAAGGCCAGGCGATCGCCGCCGCCCACCAGTCGAACCAGCTCACCTTCATCCGTGTCCCCTGTCACTCCCGCCCTCCTGCCAAAACGCATGCACTGTCTCCTCTTTACGCCTGTGAATACACAGCCGCAGCACAAAGGTTCAAAGAATTTTCAAAAATATTTCCCCACCCGATTTTGAACCATTTTTGCGTGCGCCGGTATTGACCGTAACAACATTGACAGAATGTTCAGTACCTGTGTTCGCTAATACTGCCGTCTGCGGCCCCACCCTGCTCTCGCCCGACCTGGCCGCCGTGCTGCGCCTGCTGGTACTGGCGCCGTTGCTGGAGGAATGGGTGGTGCGCGCCGGGCTGCATGCCTGGCTGCTGCCGCGATGCAGCGGGGCGCTAGCGGTGCTGGCCAGTGCGGCGGCTTTCAGCGCGCTGCACCTGGGCTCCGGGCCGCTGGCGTCGGCCCTGGTATTCGGGCCGGGCCTGGCGTTTGGCCTGGCTTACCAGCGCTGGCGCGACTGGCGGCTGTGCGCCTTGCTGCACAGTGCATGCAATGCCTGGGCCCTGTCGATGTGTGCTTGAACAACTCACCAACCACGGGAGCAGCAGATGACATATCACCGACTTTGGGCTTGGCTGGCATTGAGCCTGGTGCAGGCTGCGCAATACGCGCAGGCCGCCGACGCCCTGAACGGCAAAAGCCTTTACCTGAATGGTCCCACTTCCGGCGGCACCAACTGCGCCGCCTGCCACAGCGCATCGCCAACGAATAACGTCAGCAACATCCTGGCGGCAGCCAACAATCCATCAGTGATCAGCTCCGCATTCGCCGCCAACAAGGGCGGCATGGGATCCCTGTATAACGGAAAATTCAGCGCGGCGGAAATCGCCGACCTGGCAGCCTTCATCGGCAATCCGAGCGTGACTGCGGCTCCGGCGGCATCCGTGGCGCCGGCCACCCTGTCATTTGGCGGCGCCACCGTGGGCCAGGATAGCGGCGCACTGGCCACCACGCTGTCCAACACCGGCTCGGCGGCACTCAATCTATCCAGCATCGCCCTTGGCGGCAGCAATGGCGGCGACTTCCGGGTCACAGGCGGTAGCTGCGCCTCGGGTATATCGCTGGCGGCCGGCGCCAACTGCACCGTGCAGCTGGTATTCCGGCCAAGCGCAAGCGGCGGCCGCAGCGGATCGCTGACCATCAACCATAACGCGACCGGCGGTTCCAGCAACGTCGCCCTGTCCGGCACCGGCAATGCCGTGGCACAAGCGACGCTGTCGCTCTCGGCCACCGCGCTTGATTTCGGCGCGCTCCTGGTCAATGCGCCATCCCAGCGCACGCTGACGCTGACCAACAGCGGCCAGGCAGCCATGACCTTCGCTTCGATAGGCGTCAGCGGCGCCCAAGCCGGCTACCTTACGTTGGGAGGCACGTGCGCGACGGGCACGCCGCTGGCAGTCGGCGCCAACTGCACTGTGATATTGCAGGCCTTGCCGGTTTCGGCCGGTGCCTTCGCGGCCAGCCTGAACCTCGCCTCGAACGCCAGCAATGCAAACGTTACGGTCGGCATTTCAGGAAGCGCCGCTACCCCTGCGCCAGCCATCGGCGCCACGCCGAGCGCCGTCGCCTTTGGCCTCTGGACCATCGGCGCGGCACCGCTCGCGCAACAAGTCACGCTGAATAACAACGGCAACGTTGCGTTAGCCTTCAGCAGCATTGCCGTCGGCGGCGCACCCGCCATCTCGATCGCCAGTGGCGGCACCTGCGGCAGCAGCCTGGCTGTAGGCGCAAGCTGCACCGTTCCCCTGGCGTTCGCTCCGGCAGCGACAGGCGACGTGGCGGGCACTTTACTGGTGCGCTCCAACGCCGCCGACCTGTCGGTGGCGGTCACCGGCTCGGGCACTACTTCGCCAGTGGCGCGCCCCGCGTTGAGCAACAGCGGGCCGATCGGCTTCGCCGACACCCAGGTGGGGCAACAATCGTCCGTACAGCGCAATACGCTTTCCAACAGCGGCACCGGACCCTTGAAGATCGCTTCGCTGGTACTTGGAGGCAGCCATACCGGCGACTTCGCGCTGGCCGGCACTTGTACCACCGACGCCACGCTGAGCCCCGGCGCCAGCTGCGTCATCGACGCCACCTTCAAGCCGACGGCAGCCGGCCTGCGCATTGCCGACATGCTGCTGGTGACCGATGGCGGCGCCCAGTTCTCCGTTCGGTTGAACGGCAACGCCAGCGCGGTCCCGGCGCCTGCGCCAACACTTGGCCTGGCACCGCAAGCTTTCGACTACGGCAGCACTGCCGCCGGCGGCGCCGGCCTGGTCAAGCGCTTTGCCTTGTCGAACACCGGTTCCGCCGCGCTGGTGCTGAACAGCGTCAGTTTCAGCGGCCCATTTGCCGTCGCGAGCGGCGAAGCCAATGCCTGCGGCGCCTTCCCCCTGACGTTGCAAGCCGGCGCTTCCTGCGAACTGCCGGTGCGTTTTGCCCCGACCGCGGCCGGCAGCGCAAGCGGCACCGCGACCCTGCAGGCAAGCGGCGCAAGCTGGCAGATCGCCCTGAACGGCCAGGGTTCGAACAACGCCACGCCTGCCGGCTCGACGCAAAACCATGGCGGGGGCGGTTGCTCGTCGATCGGCGGCGGCAATGACCCGATGCTGGCGGTGCTGGCGGCACTGGCTGCCGGCGTGCTGCTGTGGCGCCGCCGCCAGGCGCGCGTGCTGGCAGCGGCCGCCGCACTGGCGGTGGCCGGCCAGGCCATGGCGCTGGAACCGGGCCAGGCCGCGCCAGGCTTTGTGCTGAATGGCCCGGGCGGAACGGTCAAGCTGGAGCACTACCAGGGCAAGCTGGTTTATATCGATTTCTGGGCATCCTGGTGCGGTCCGTGCCGCCAGTCCTTCCCATGGATGAATGAGATGCAGGCCCGCTACGGCGGCCAGGGCCTGCAGGTGGTCGGCATCAATGTCGACGCCAAGACGGACGACGCACGCAGCTTCCTGAACGCGACGCCTGCCAGCTTCGTGATCGCCTTCGACCCGAACGGCACCGCACCGCGCAACTACGGCGTGAAAGGCATGCCCAGCAGCGTGCTGATCGGGCCCGACGGGAAAGTGCTGTATGAGCACAGCGGCTTCCGTCCCGCCGACCGCACCGTTCTGGAAGCGCGCATCAAGACCGCGCTGGGAGTACGGCAATGAAGGCGCGCCCAATGGTCATTTGCGCGCTGCTGGCCGGCCTGTCCGGCTGCGCACTGAAGCCTGTGCAGCCTTGGGAGAAAGGCGAACTGGCGCGCTCCGACATGCTGCTGCAAGGCGACAGCCTGGAGACACGCTTCAATGAACATATTTACGCCAGCAAGGAAGCCGCTTCCGGCGGCAGCGCCGTGGGCGGCGGCGGATGCGGCTGCAACTGACAAGGATCACCATGGATAACAGACAACAGAACGGCGTGCCGGTCGGTCGGGCCTTGCTGGCGGCGGCCATGCTGCTGCCCGGGGTCGGCACCGTGCATGCCGAGACGCCGCCGGAACGGGGCAGCATCGGTGTGAAATACCTGTATTACAAGGAAGACCAGCCGGGACTGGACCGGGTACGCGTGCATGCCCCGGCGGTGTCGGTGCTGGCGCCGATCGCCGGCGAATGGTCGCTGGCAGCCAGCGCCACCGTGGATGACGTTTCGGGCGCTTCGCCGCGCTACCATACGACCATCTCGGGCGCTTCGCGCATGAACGACTTGCGCAAGGCCGGCGATGTCACCGTCACACGCTACCTGCCGCGCGGCACCGTCAGCGTGTCGGCGGCCTTTTCGACCGAGCATGACTATGTGTCGCGCGCGCTGTCGCTACAGGCATCGCTTGCCAGCGAGGATAAGAACACCAGCTGGAACTTCGGCCTTGGCGGTTCGGATGACAGCATCAATCCGGTCAACCATATCGTGCAGGATGCGGGGCGGCAGACCGTGAGCGTGCTGGCCGGCGTGACGCGCGTACTGACGCCGGTCGACATCGGCCAATTCACGCTGACCCACACCCAAGGGCATGGCTATTACTCCGACCCGTACAAGCTGGCCGACAACCGGCCCGATACGCGGCGACAGGACACCGCCCTGCTGCAGTGGAACCACCGTTTCGTCGCACAGGGGGCAACCAGCAGGCTGAGCTACCGCTATTACCGCGACAGCTACGGCATCAGCGCGCATACGGTGGGGGCCGAATGGGTACAGGGCCTGGGCGATGGCTGGACTGTCACGCCTGCCGTGCGGCTGTACACCCAGCGCGCGGCCGATTTCTATTTCGATCCGGTGTATGACAACCAGCTGGGCGCGCCATTCCCGCCCGGCTACGTGTTCGGCGGCGCGCAAGCCAGTTCCGCCGACCAGCGCTTGTCCGGCTTTGGCGCGGTGACGCTGGGCGTAAAGCTGGCCAAGCAGCTCGACCGGGATTGGGCTGTCGACTTCAAGGTTGAGCGCTACGAACAGCGCGGGGCGTGGCGCCTGTTCGGCAGCGGCAGTCCGGGGCTGGCGCCAATGAGCGCAGTCAGCCTGCAAATTGGAGTGACACGGCAGTGGTGAACCCGATTTTCACGATCGACTTCCAGGCGATGGCCAGCCGCTGCGAAATCCGGCTGGCGGCCGCCTCCGGGGCGGAGGCGCGGGCGCTGGCCGAACCGGCGCTGGAAGAAGTGCGCCGGATCGAAGCCAAGTACTCGCGCTATCGCGACGACAGTATCGTGAGCCGCATCAATGCGTCCGCCGGCGTGTCGGCCGTCGCCTGCGATGAAGAAACCCTGGCGTTGCTCGATTATGCCGACGCCGTGTATCGCAGCAGCGGCGGCCGTTTCGACATCACCTCGGGCGTGCTGCGCAAGGTGTGGGACTTCCGCCTGGGTAGCGTCCCTTCGCGGCAATCGCTGGAGCGCTGCTTGCTGCTGGTCGGCTGGCAGCATGTGCGGCGCGACGGCGTTGGCGTGATGCTTTCCCAGGCTGGCATGGAGCTCGATTTCGGCGGATTTGGCAAGGAGTATGCGGTCGACCGCGCGGCCGATATCCTCGCCGCGCAAGGCGTGCGGCACGGTTATGTGAACCTGGGCGGCGATATGCGTTTCCTGGGGCCCCGGCCGGATGGGGAGCAATGGAGCATCGGCATCCAGCATCCGCGCGATACCCAGGCCACGGTTGCCAGCGTGCCTTTCAGCCGGGGCGCGCTGGCCACCAGCGGCGATTATGAAAGGTATTTCGAGGCGGATGGGCGGCGCTACTGCCACATCCTCGATCCGCGCAGTGGCCTGCCGGTGTCGTACTGGCGCTCGGTGAGCGTGGTGTCGCCAATGGCCATTGCTGCCGGCAGTTGCAGCACCACGGCCATGTTGCTGGAGCGCGATGGACTGGATTTCCTGGAGCAGTCCGGCTTGTCCTTCCTGGCCATCGACCAGGATGGGCGAATTTTTCGGAGGTAAATAATGAAATTCCTGATTCAATGGCTGGCGGCGGTTCTGTTGGCTTCCACGCTGGGTGGCCCCGCCCTGGCGGATGATTTCCTGGCGCCGGAACGCGCGTTTGACTTGCGTACGGAGTTGCGCGCGGATGGGCAGCTTGCCCTGCACTGGACCATCGCGCCGGAGTACCACCTGTATCGCGATCGCATCACCCTGCGCAGCGACGGCGCCGTATTGCCGGTCCTGCTGCCACCCGGCAAGCGCAAGTATGACGAGAATTTTGGCAAGGAGATGGAGACTTACGCGAACGCTTTGGCCTTGCAGTTGCCCTGGCAAGGGCATCCTGGCGCTACGTTGACCGTCGGCTACCAGGGGTGCGCGGATGCCGGCTTGTGCTATCCGCCGGTTGAGCGCCGCTATCGCATCGATCCGGCGCGCCAGGGAGTGCTGGAAGCGCTGCCGGAGACGTCGTCCGCTGAGGTGACCAGCGCGCTTGGCGCCAGCGCCGCGCAAGCGTTGGCGGCCGACGATGACAACTCCCTGGCGCAGCGCACCCTGCAAAGCGGCAGTGCCTGGCGGATCGGCGCGGCGTTCCTGGCGTTCGGGCTGCTGCTCTCGTTTACGCCTTGCGTGCTGCCGATGGTGCCGATCCTCTCCTCCATCATCGTGGGCGAGGCGCAGGTGACACGCAAGCGCGGGCTGCTGCTGGCGGCGGCCTACAGCCTCGGCATGGCCCTGGTCTATACCTCGCTGGGCGTCGCAGCGGGGCTGGCTGGTGAAGGCCTGGCGGGAGCGCTGCAGAAACCTTGGGTCTTGATGACCTTCGGTGCGCTGCTGGTCGCACTGGCACTGTCGATGTTCGACGTCTACCAACTGCAGTTGCCAAGCGCCCTGCAGAGCCGCCTCAGCAACGCCAGCGGCAACTTGTCCGGCGGCCGGCTGGCCGCGGTATTCACCATGGGGGCCGTCTCGGCATTGATCGTTGGCCCCTGCGTGGCGGGCCCGTTGGCCGGCGCGCTGCTGTACATCAGCCAGACCGGTAATGCCCTGGTCGGCGCCGGCGCCCTGTTCGCCATGGCTTGCGGCATGAGCGTGCCCCTGCTGCTGACCGGCCTTTCCGCCGGCAGCCTGCTGCCGCGCGCCGGGGCCTGGATGAATCATGTGAAGAAAGTCTTCGGCCTGCTGCTGATCGCCGTGGCGATCTGGATGGTCAACCCGGTACTGCCGGTGACCGCCAGCATGGCACTGTGGGGCGCCTTCGCCATCCTGTGCGCAGTCTTCCTGCGCGTGGGCGAAGCTGTCCGGCAAGGAGCTGGCGCGGGCGCCTACGCAACGAAGGCGCTCGGCCTGATCATGCTGCTTGGCGGCCTGTTCGAGATGGTCGGCGCAGCGAGTTCGGGTCGCGACGTGCTGCAGCCGCTGGCCCACCTGCGCGGCGTTGGGAACGGTGCTACTATTGCCGCCGCGGGCGAGGGCCAGGCACATGATGCCAAACCCCGCTTCACCCGCGTACGCAATGTCGCCGACCTTGACCAGGCGCTGGCCAGTGCGAAGAAACCCGTCATGCTGGACTTTTACGCCGATTGGTGCGTCTCATGCAAGGAGATGGAACGCCTTACCTTCACCGACACCCGCGTGCAAGCCGCCCTGCAAGACATGCATCTGCTGCAGGCCGATGTCACAGCCAACAGCGACGAAGACCGCGCCCTGATGAAACGCTTCAGCCTTTTTGGCCCGCCCGGCATCGTCATGTTCGACGCCGGCGGCAATGAAGTACGTCAAGCGCGAATAATCGGCTACCAGCCACCCGAAAAATTCCTGCGCCGCCTGGAACTGGCGGCTAACAACCCTGAAAGGACCACTCAGTGAAACGCACTCTTTCCTTCCTGCTCTGCGCTGCCCTGTTGCCAGCGGCCGCTCTCGCCGAAAACAAGCCGGCCCATTGGAGCTATGAAGGCGCCACCGGCCCGCAGAACTGGGCCAGGCTGGAACAGGACTTCAGCACCTGCAAGCTGGGCCACAACCAGTCGCCGATCGACATCCGCAAGACCAGCAAGGCCAAGCTGCCCGCACTGGAATTCGCCTACAGCCCGTCGCCGCTGAAGATCCTCGACAACGGCCACACCATCCAGGTGAACTACGCCGCGGGCAGCAGCGTCACCATCGACGGCAAACGCTACGACCTGCTGCAATTCCACTTCCACAAGCCAAGTGAGGAAAAGATCAATGGCCGCAGCTACCCGATGGTCGCGCACCTGGTGCACAAGAACGCGGAAGGCAAGCTGGCCGTGGTAGCGGTGCTGTTCCAGAAAGGCGCCGAGAACCCGCTGGTGCAGACCCTGTGGGACGCCCTGCCGAAGGAAAAAGGCGAAGCCCAGGAAATAGCCGGCGTGAACATCGATATCGGCAAGCTGCTGCCGGCGACCCAGGGCTATTACAACTTCGCCGGTTCGCTGACCACGCCACCATGCAGCGAAGAGGTCAACTGGTTCGTCCTGAAAACGCCGGTCGACATGTCGGACGCGCAATTGAAGCGTTTTGCCCACGTCTACAAGCATAACGCCCGCCCGGTGCAACCACTGAACGGCCGTACCGTGCAGGAAAGCCTGTAGGTTTCAATAGGCCGCCACGGCGGCCCTTACCCGAGCACCACCTCTTCCAGGTAATCGGGCACCCGGCACGGCCATTGCAGCTGTTCCGCGATGCGAAGCCGCAACGCATCGGCCGCCGCCGGTTCACCATGCGTGACGAACACCTGCCGCGGCGTGGCGGAGGAATGCGACAGCCAGCCCATGATTTCGTCCGCATCCGCATGGGCCGACAGGTTGCCGATCAACTCCACGCGTGCCCGCACCGGGTAGTACTCGCCGTGGATCTTGACCGAGGACTCCCCAGCCAGCATGCGCGCCCCGCGTGTCCCGGATGCCTGGAAGCCGGCGAACAGGATGGTATTGCGCGAATCGCCGGCAAAGGCCTTCAGGTGATGCAGCACGCGGCCACCGGTGGCCATGCCGCTGGCGGCAATGATCACCATCGGTGCCTGGCGCCGGTTCAGCGCCATCGATTCCTCCACGCTGTTGACGATGTGGGCCACATGGCCCAGGGCATGGCAGCTGCGCTCATCCAGGCGGTGCTGGCCCTGGTGCTTGATGTAGAGCCGCGTCGCATCCACTGCCATCGGGCTATTCAGGTAAACCGGCAAGGCGGCGGGGATCGCACCGGCCTCCTTGAGCTTGCAGATTTCATACAGCAGTTCCTGCGCCCGGCCCACGGCAAACGAAGGAATCACCGTTACCCCGCCACGTGCCGCGGTCTTGCTGATGACGTCCGCCAGCTTGCCGCTCGGGTGGGAGGCGTCGTGGCGCCGGTCGCCATAGGTCGACTCCACTACCAGGTAATCGCATTTGCCGAGGACGGTCGGCGGTCGCATGATCGGGTCGTTCGGCCGCCCCACGTCGCCGGAAAACATCACCGTGCGGCCAGCGCAGCGCACCGAAACCGAAGCGGCGCCGAGGATATGCCCGGCAAGCTGGAAGCGCGCCGTCATCCCCGGTGCGGGCGAAAATTCGTGACCGACCGGTAGCACTTCCAGGTGTTCCAGCGCGCGCAGCGCATCCGCTTCCGAATACAAGGGCAAGGCCGGCTGATGCTTGGAGAAGTTGTGGCGGTTCGCATACAACGCTTCCTCCTCCAGCAGCCGGCCGCTATCTGGCAGCAGGATATGGCACAAGTCGCGCGTCGCCTCCGTGCAGTACACCTTGCCGCGGAACCCGGCGCTGACCAGCACCGGCAGGAAGCCGCTGTGATCGAGGTGGGCATGGGTCAGCATCACGCTGCGGATCGCATCCGGCGGCACAGGGAAGGTCTCCCAGTTACGCAGGCGAAGCTGCTTATAGCCCTGGAACAGGCCGCAATCGACCAATACCTGTTCGTCGTCATTGCGCAACAGGTATTTGGAGCCGGTGACGGTGCCGGTCGCACCCAGGAATTTAAGTGTGAGCATCTTTGCAGCATATCCAAGACCGCGCACTAAATATTTGATTTAGGTCAAGGAGCGTCCTCTCAAAATGCGGCAGTGCGAAAAAGACATTGTTGCCTTGCGACGATGTAGAATCAGGGCCTTTGACCATTTCGACACCAGGACGCCATACATGACAGAACTGAAACGGGGCCTGAAGAGCCGCCATATCCAGCTGATTGCGCTGGGCGGCGCCATCGGCACGGGCCTTTTCATGGGCATTGCGGACACCATCAAGCTGGCCGGGCCTTCCGTGCTGCTTGGCTACGCGGTGGCCGGCTTCATTGCCTTCCTCATCATGCGCCAGTTGGGCGAAATGGTGGTCGACGAACCGGTGGCAGGCTCCTTCAGCTATTTTGCCGACAAATACTGCGGCCATATGGCGGGCTTCATGTCGGGTTGGAATTACTGGGTGCTGTACGTACTGGTCAGCATGGCCGAACTGACGGCAGTCGGCATTTACGTTCAATACTGGTGGCCCGGCATGCCGACCTGGGTCAGCGCCCTCGTCTTTTTCCTGGTCATCAACACCATCAGCCTGGCCAATGTGCGCGCTTACGGCGAGATGGAGTTCTGGTTCGCGATCATCAAGGTGGTAGCGGTGGTGGGCATGATCGTGTACGGCGGCTACCTGCTGGTCTCCGGTAATGCCGGCCCGGAAGCGGCCGTGGCCAACCTCTGGCAGCATGGCGGCTTCTTCCCGAACGGCGTGTCGGGACTGGTGATGGCGATGGCCGTCATCATGTTCTCCTACGGCGGCCTGGAACTGGTAGGCATCACCGCCGCGGAAGCGAGCAACCCGTCCGAGACTATCCCCAAGGCGACCAACCAGGCCATCTACCGCATCCTGATCTTTTATGTCGGCGCGCTGGGCGTACTGCTGTCGCTGTACCCATGGCAGAAAGTCGTCACCGGCGGCAGCCCGTTCGTGATGATCTTCCACGCCTTGAACGCCAACTGGGTGGCGAACATTCTGAATATCGTGGTGCTGACCGCAGCGCTGTCCGTGTATAACAGCGGCGTGTACTCCAACAGCCGCATGCTGTACGGCCTGGCCAAGCAAGGCAATGCGCCGAAAGCCCTGCTGGGCGTAAACAAGCGCGGCGTGCCGCTGGCGGCGCTGGGCGTATCGGCCCTTGCGACCGGCATCTGCGTGGTGCTGAACTACTTCATGCCGGGCAAGGTATTCGGCTTCCTGATGGGACTTGTGGTCTCATCGCTGGTGATCAACTGGGGCATGATCAGCTGGATCCACCTGCGCTTCCGCGCACAGAAGAAAGCCGACGGCCTCGAGACCGGCTTCAAGAGCTGGGGCTACCCGCTCACCAACTACCTGTGCCTGGCGTTCCTGGCCGGCATCCTGCTGATCATGTTCATGACCGAAGGCCTGCGTATTTCGGTGTACCTGATTCCGGTATGGCTGCTGGCACTGTTCATCGGCTACCGCTTCCGCGGCGTGCCTGACAAGGCAGCGGCCTGATGCCCAAGGTCGCACTCCTGACGATCCACGGCATGGGCGAGCAGCCGCTCGACTATGCCGACGACATGCGGCGCGCGCTGTCGCACCGCATGGGCGCAGCGTTTGCCAATGTCGACGTGCACAGCGTGTATTACCAGCACCTGCTCAAGCCCAATGAGCTGGACGTCTGGAACCGTACCCGCGAACGCGCCACGGTGCGCTACGAACAGCTGCGCAAATTCATCCTGTTCGGCTTCGCCGATGCCGCGGGACTGGAAAACCGCAAGGAATACGACAACTCGGTCTACGAGCAAGCGCAGATGGAAATCGCACGCGCCCTGCTGGCGATCCATGCCACCCGCGGGCCGGACACGCCGATCGTGCTGCTGGCGCACTCGCTCGGCTGCCAGGTCATGTCCAGCTTTATCTACGACGCGCAGAAGCGCGCCGGCGGCGGGCTGGTCGCAGCCGGCATCTGGAAACCGGGCCGCATGGCCGACAGCCTGAGCGCCGAGCAGCGCAAGTTCCTGCACTGCGGCACGGTGCGCGCCTTCGTGACCACCGGCTGCAATATCCCGGTGTTCGTCTCGGCCCACCAGCGCATGGACGTCAAGCCGATCATCAAGCCCAATCCCGGCTTCCGATGGTTCAACCTGTACGACCCCGACGACGCGCTCGGCTGGCCGCTGCAGCCGCTGGAAGGCGGCTACGAAACGCTGGTCGAAGACCGCGTGGTCAACGCCGGCCAAGGCATCCTGGACTTCATGACAAAAAGCTGGAATCCCCTCTCCCACACCGCCTACTGGACGGATGACGAAGTCATCAAACCGTTAGCCAACTTGCTTTAAAAAGAAAAGTCGGGGTCAGCTCTGGCAATCCGCCACATTTTTCGCAATGCGAAAAATGTGGCGGATTGCCAGAGCTGACCCCGACTTTCATTTTGCACTTTCGGCGGCTTGGCGCTGTTGTTCGATGCGGCGGATTTTCTCTGCGACTTTTGCCAGTTCTTCGGGGGGGATGCCGGCTTCGCGGCCTTGCTCGAGGTCGGTTTGCAGGCGGGCCAGTTCGGGGGCCGCGGCTTGCGCGTAGGCGGCGAAGAGCCGCTGTTTTTGCGCCAGTTGGTGGGCTGCGTAGGCTTGCGGGTCGGCCAGCACGCTGGCGTCGGGGTGTTCGGCCGGGGCGCCGTGCTCGATCGGCGGGGTGCGGGCGTCGCCGGATTCTCGTGCCTGCGCCAGCGGCAGCCAGGCGGGTGTGCGCGTGTCGACCGGTGGGATGGGGACGCGGCGCAGGCCGTCGCCCACGCCTTCACTTTCACTACTTGTCGCCGCGGCGGGGGCCGCTCCAGCGCTGGCAAGCGACGGGACCGGCGCGGCTGGAACGGGCAGCGTGGTGACGCGGCCCTCGTCGGTGGGCGCTGTTTCGTGAACGCCGGCGACGTACCACTGGCCGGCGACCGCGGCGACAATCACGGCGATCACCGCGACACCTTGCCAGTGTTTCATTGGACCTCCGCGATTTCAATCTGCGCCGAGCGGCGCGCCTGGTCAGTCATTTCACTTAGCTGTTGCATGGCTTTCTTCAGCGCGATCATGCGGCTGGCCTGGTAGCGCACCGTTTCCGACCGCAGCGGGTGGGCGCCGTGCACCTGTTCTTCAACCAGCACGATTTCCCAGTAGGCGGTTTCGTTCGGGCCGACCGGGGCGCGGATCGGGGCGGACGGCTTGCCGGGCTGCTGGCTGAAGGCCAGGCTGGCGAGCCAGTCCCTGTCGCCGTCGGCGCTGATCCAGCCCAGGTCTCCGCCTTTGGCCGCATCGGAGGCGCGCGACATTTTACGGGCCGTGGCGGCGAAATCGGCGCCTCCCCGCAAGGCTTTCAGCACGCGCTGGGCCTGCGTTTCATTTGCTACGCGGATGTGGCGGGCGCGGATCTTGTCGATGCGCGCGAACTGGTCCTTGTTCCGGTGGTAGAAGGCTTCGATTTCTTGCGGGCTTGCGTCGCCTGCCAGGCGGTTCAGCAGCGGGCTGCCGGAGTCGGTGTCGAGGCCGACGCCGTGCAGCTGCTGCAGCGTCACCACGGCCTCGCCGTCGGCGAGCGCCTTGCGCAGGTCGGCCACGGCTTCGGCGCCGAAACGCTGGCGCGCCCAGTGCTGCACGAAGGCGTTGGCCACGATGCGGCGCGCTTGCTGGGCTGCGACGGCGGCCGGCTGCTGCGACAACGCCAGGCGGCCCTGGACGTTCTGGCGGTGGTAGACGTTGAACAGGGTGACCTTCGCAGGTTCACCGCCTGGAAGCTGGTAACGCAGGACTTCGACTGCGCCGGCTTGCGATAGCTGCGCATCGGACAGGGCGATCTCCAGCTTCAGCTGACCGGGGCGGCCAAAGACGGCCTCCAGTTGCTGCGGCGGCATTGCTTGCTGCGCGGTGACCAGGCTGTCCAGCGTAGCGCCGGGCAGTGCCTTGACGGCAGCGTCGATGTCCTTGCCGTACACTTCGCGCAGGGTTGCCACCAGGCGCTCTTCGGCCACCACGTCGGGGGCGAAAGCTACCGTGAGGCTGGCCCCTTCCTTTGGCGCGGGAGCGCCGGCATGTGCAGCCAGCAGGCGCACCTGGACCAGATCGTCCAGCGCGGCGCGGCGCTCGAGCGCGGGTTTGCGGGCACGCCGCTGCTGCCACAGCGTGTCCAGGGTGAAGACGTAGATCGGCTTGCCGTCAATGCGGGCGGCAACCGCCGCAGCATCCGGCGTGGCGGGCCCCGCCACCGCGTTGGCGCCTGTGAGCGTCGCGGCGACGATTGCGGCGGCGGCAGCCCGCGCGGCGCGCTGGACGAAGTGGCGGGCGGCCATCAGTTGGCCAGGCGCTCGGCGGCGCGGTTCAGCACGTGGACCACCATGGCGATCGAGTGCGGAATCATCTTCTTGCCGACCACCACACGGTCGCCATGCGCGTTCGAGGACAGCACGATGCCGCCGTTAGCATACGAATAAGTGCCTCCCTGCGTCAGCAAGGGACGGATGTCGCTGACGCTTGCCGGCACGGGCGTGAAATCAGCCATGGCGGCAGCCACCAGTGCGGAATCGTTCAGGCGCTCGCTGTCGTAGTAGTCGTACACCCATTGCTCCCAACCCGAGTGGTCGTGGGCGGAGGTGGTCCAGCTGTGGTGCGGTTGCAGCAAGTCCGTGGTGTGCAGCACGAAGCCCAGCGACTGCGCGGTCGGCTGCGCCAGGAATTGCGAGAACCAGTACTGGCCCAGGTTGTCGATCGGCTGGAACGGCGCGGCCTCGAAATCGGCATACATGGAAGGCGTGGAATACCCTCCCAGGCGGTAGTGCGCTTCGGTGATTCCGTAGGCGTTGTATTTGCTGCCGTCGCCGAACCAGCCTTTCAGGCCGCCGGCGCCGTCATCCAGGTAATCGCCATACAGCCAGCTCGCAGCCAGGTTGTCGATGTCGCCGGCCACGGTCATCTTGGCGTAGTTGTAGCCGCCGAACGGGTTGCCGTGCACGTCGCGGCCTGCCGTGTGATTCTGGAAATGCCAGAAGGTGGTGTACTTGACGATGCTGGCGCCGGCGCCCCACACGGGTGCCATCTGGCAGTTGCCGGTGGTGGCGCCGCAGATATACGTGTCGGCGAAATCGTCGACGTCATACGCGCCCTGCCCCAGCGTTGCCGCAAACTGGTCGATCGTGTAGCCCGCGCGCGTTACGCCGGCCAGCAGCTTGTTGTAGTTGGTGCTACCAGGATTGGCCTTCATGTAATTGACTGCGTCCAACACGATACGACGGTGCGTCTCTTGCTGCCATGCGTGGGCCGGAAGGCTTACTGCGGATGCTGCCAGCGCGAGGCTGGCAGCGATGGTGCTCAGTTTCATCTGGTGTCTCCTGGTTGAAAAGAGTCCAGACGATAGCGTCAAATTATGACGAACAGATGAAAAAGTATTCTAAAAATATTAACAAACTCAGAACCGCTCCCACTCGTCGCCTGCAGTGGCACCGGCCACCTTGCGCTGCCGCGTCGGGCTCACCGCGCGCACCGCAACCGCGGTGGATGCGGCGGGACTGCTGGCATTGCGCAGTACCGGCGCCGACTGCAGGTGGGCAACGCCGATGCGGAAGGCGCTCACCGCACGGGCCAGGACTTCCGCCTGGTCTTGCAAGGACTGCGACGCCGCCGCCGTTTGCTCCACCAGCGCGGCATTCTGCTGCGTGACCTGGTCCATCGAGGTAATCGACTGGTGCACCTGGGCGATACCGGCATTCTGCTCGGCGGTCGCGGCGCTGATTTCGGCCACGATGTCCGAGACTTGCTTCACGCTCGCCACCACGTCGCTCATGGTATCGCCGGCGCGCACCACCAGCTTGGTGCCGGAATCGACCTTCTCCACGCTGTCGTCGATCAGGGACTTGATTTCCTTGGCCGCGGCGGAGGAGCGCTGCGCCAGGTTGCGCACCTCGGTCGCCACCACCGCAAAGCCGCGCCCTTGCTCGCCGGCGCGGGCCGCTTCCACGGCGGCGTTCAGCGCCAGGATATTGGTCTGGAACGCAATGCCGTCGATCACGCTGATGATGTCCACGATCTTGTGCGAGGAAGCATTGATCGAGGCCATGGTGTCGATCACTTCCTTCACCACCTCGCCGCCCTGCACGGCGATCTGCGAGGCATTCTGCGCCAGCTGGTTGGCCTGGCGCGCATTGTCCGAGTTCTGGCTTACAGTGGAAGTCAGTTGCTCCATGCTGGAGGCGGTTTCCTCCAGCGCAGCCGCCTGGGCCGAAGTACGGTTATTCAGGTCGCCGGTGCCGGCCGCGATCTGGCGCGATGCGGTGCTGACCGCGTCCGCCGCCGACCGGGCCGTGCCCACAACGCCGCCGATTTCACCCAGCAGCTTGTTGAAGGCCGCGCCGGCGTGGCCGATTTCGTCCATGCGTTCCACTTCGACCTGGTGCGTCAGGTCCAGCGAGGAACTGACGTCTTCCATCGTGCCCTGCATCTTGTCCAGGCCACCGGTGATCACGCGGTACATCTTGTAGCCCATGAACCCCACGATCAACAGCACCGCGACGGTGACCGCGACCAGGATGGTGACGGCCTTCGCGTAATCGGCATCGCTGTCGGCCTTCACCTTTTCTATCAGCTTCTGGTTATAGGCCACATGGTCGTCCAGGCTTTTCTTCACGCCGCCGGCACCCAGCGCCAGCGGCGAACCGGCTACCAGCGTGGCGCGCACGCCATCCATGTCGCCCGCGTGCGAAGCGGTGATGAACGGCACCAGCGCCTGGCGATAAGTCTCCATGGCCGCCTTGTCCTGCTCCAGCATCTTGCGGTCGGTGTCGTCGAAGACATTGTTCTTCGCGTAGTCGGCCAGCACCTTGTCGAAGTTGGCGTGCGCATCGTTGTAGGCCTTGTCCAGCGCAGTCTTGTCGGGCAGGTTGGAGAACACCGACAAGCGATAACCGGCCAGGCGGCTGTCGCTCACCGCCGCCTTGGCGGCATTAATGGCTGAGACACTGGGAATCAGGCGGGTCTGCACCAGTTCCATGCGCTGCTGGGCATCGCGCAGTTGCCACAAGCCCTGGGCGCCGACAAACAGCAGGCCGATAAACGCAATTGCCAGGGTAATCATCAGTCGATTGCTGATCTTCATGATGGGCTTTCTTCCTATGCAAGTGAATCGCTATCGCGGCCTTAGGAACATGCAATTGGCCACACGTATTGATGACGCCTATCATCCATTCATCGTTGCAGTCCAACCTTACTTTTCGAGGAGCTATCATGTCCCCACTTGGCATTTTCCACACTGCGCTCGGTGTACTGGCCCTTGGTTCCGGCATCGCCGCCTACGCCATGCACGGCGGCATCAGCCCGCGCAGCAAGGCCGGCTTGCTCTACCTGGCCAGCACCCTGGTGGTCAGCCTGACCGGCTTCGGGCTGTTCGCCCACGGTGGCTTTGGCAAACCCCATGGCCTTGCCGTCCTCACCCTGCTGACCCTGGCCCTTGCCTACGCCGCTGGCTCATCCGGATGGTTCGGCGCCGCCGGCCGCAAGATCGAGACCGTCGGCTACTCGTTTACCTTTTTCCTGCACTTCATTCCCGGCATCACCGAAACCTTTACCCGGGTCCCGCTCGGCAATCCGGTATTCGACAGTCCGGAGGCCCCGCCCTTGAAAGCGATTGCCGGAGTATTGTTCCTGTTGTTCCTGGCCGGTGCACGCGCCCAGCTCAAGGCCATGCCGTCAGAATTGCGTCGCCAGTGATTCGTGGAAGATCGGCGGCTGGACGTCCGAACCGAAACCGTGGTCGAGTTCTTCCAGGCGGCGCTGCGGCACCTCCTTGAGGTCCGCAATCTGCGGGGTCCAGCGCAGCAGACGGTCGGCATCGAAACGGTCGACGGCACAGGCGATCGCAAAGCCGCTCATGGCGCTGACGCGACTGTGGGCATGGGCCTGGGCCTCGCGGATCGCCAGCACATAACGCTCCACCGTCAGCCCGGTCGAAGGTGCCTTGCCGACCTTTTCGCGCAGGCGCAACAGCAAATCGGTGTGCGTCGCGAGCAGCTCCATCAGGCCGCTGCCCGGCCGGCACGTTGCCACATCGTGATCGCCGCGCATCAGGTAAGTGACCGCCGACGGCTTATGGTTGCTGGTCACGACACGAATACTGCCGCCCACCATCGACATGATGCTGAAGTAGATCCCCTCGTTGTTCGCTGCCGTGCCGGCCTGCGGCATCAGCTTCAACTGCTGGATTTCGATGATCATGCTGCCTTCGGCGTCGGCAAACATGGCCGCGACACCGGCCAGGGTCGGCGCGCTCGGATAGGTCGTGTAGTCGCCCAGCGGACGGAAGCCGCGGGTGGCGAGCTGGGTCGCGTAATCGTCGATCAGGCTCCAGTCGACCTGCTTGCGCGCCGTCGCGCTGTCGCGGTCGATGCGGACGTAGGAGGCAAGCTCCTGCATCGGTGCCAGCACGCCCTGGCGGATCTTGTAGGCAGTACGCAGGAAAGTCAGCAGACCGACAGCGCCGACCACCACGGCCAGCCAAAACAGGCCAACGGGCGCCCCAAGCAATGGTGTGAGGATGGCAGCCAGCGCGGCACACACGCCGCTGTTGAATACCGAATTCCTGAACAATGCCTTCTTCAAATGCAGCGCCATACACTCTCCCTATAGATGGGGAAAATTATAGCGATGCGGATGGGGTTGAAAATGCACGCATTCTCACCATTCCTCACCTTTCATCATGAAAGGTGCTGACTGAACCACTCGCGTGCCAGGCGGGCCACTTCTTCCAGCGCACCCGGCTCTTCAAACAGATGGGTCGCGCCGGGCACAATGTCGATGCGTTTTTTGCAATGAAGATTATGGAAGGCGGACTCATTGAGTTCAACCACGCCTTCATCGCGGCCGCCGACAATGAACAGGGTGGGCGCCGTCACCCGCGCCAAGGCCACCTGTCCGGTCAGGTCGGGCCGGCCGCCGCGCGAAACCACGGCCGCCACGCCGGCTTTGCGTTCCGCGGCCAGCTGCAATGCCGCAGCGGCGCCGGTGCTGGCGCCGAACAAGGCCAGCGGCAGGCCGCGCGTTGCCGCCGCCGCGGCCAGCCAGTCGGCAGCCAGGCCGAGGCGTTCGGTCAGCAAGCCGATCTTGAAACGGGTGCGGTAGACCTGGTCCTCGGCCGGAGTGAGCAAGTCCATCAGCAAGGTGCCGATGCCGGCCGTGCGCAAGACGCCGGCCACGAAATTGTTGCGGGGGCTGAAGCGGCTGCTGCCGCCGCCATGGGCAAACAGCACGATGCCTTTCGCGCCTGCCGGCAGGTCGAGCGTGCCGGCCACTTCACCGGCAGGGGTGGCGATGCTGGCGGTTTCTTGGTGCATGGCTGGCTGTCCTCCTGGCCCACTATACCGCCAGCCCGGTTGTCAATGCGCGCGAATGGCTTTCAGTTCAGTGCTTAGCCAGGCCTTGCTGTCCACCGGCGCCGCCGTGCCGCATTTGACCAGGTAGGCTTTGCCGCTCGAACTGCTGGTGCTGGCGCCAAGCTCGATGAACTGCTCGGCGTTCTTGACCATGTCTTTCTTTTCCAGGTATTCGAGCTTGCGCAGCAGGTGGGTCCTGGCGTCGGCGCCGCTGTACCAGCTGCCATTGCGGTTGAACTGGCAGCCGGACGACTGCAGGCGGGTCAGCAGCGCATCGACTTCGGCGCGGGCCGGCGCCGGCAAGGGGGCGGCCTGGGCGGCGGCAGCGGCCAAGGCGAATGCAAGGGCGACGATCCGGCGCATCATTTCTCCTTCCTGCGCACTTTATACGGCGCCAGGATATTCCCGCAGCGGATATTGCCGGCGGCGACCCGAGCATTAAAGGCATGCAGCTCTTTCTCAAGGCTGTTCCCTTCGGTGTTCAGGCTGGCCGCGCGGGCGTTCAATTCATCCTGCCGTGCATTGTAGGCGGCGACGGCGGCACTGTCGGTGCGCACCACCCGGGCCGACGCGGCTTCATGCGCCGCCAGTTCGGCCGCGGTGCGCTCCAGTGCCGCCTCGTGTTCGCGGAAGCGGCGGGTCAGGGCTTGGCGCTGGGGCCGCAGCTCGCCCTCCTCCGCCATGCAGGCTTTATAGGCTGGAGTATCGGGTTGCGGCGGCATTGGCTGGGCGAAGGCGGAGCCGGCGAAAGTGGTCGCGGCAGTTGCCGCGGCGAGTATCATATATTTCATCTGTGGGGCAAGGACTTTAAAGGCAACAAACAATTCAGATTTACAATCCTACAACATCCTCCCGCAAACCCGTGTGCTAATATGCGGCAGCCTTTTTTTGGCGATCCCAAAAGAGAAGATATTGGAGAGACACGTGAGCATTTTTAGGACTAAGAACCTGGACGACATGTTAGCAGCCACCCGTACCCCGGGCGGCCTGCAGAAAGTGCTGGGTCCAATGGACCTGGTGCTGATGGGCATTGGCGCCATTGTCGGTACCGGCATCTTCGTCTTGACCGGCACCGGCGCATTGACCGCCGGCCCGGCCCTGACGATTTCCTTCGTCGTCGCTGCACTGGCCTGCGGTTTCGCCGCGCTGTGCTACGCCGAATTCGCCTCGACCGTTCCGGTTGCCGGCTCCATCTACACCTATAGCTACGCCACCCTGGGCGAGCTGGTGGCATGGATGATCGGGTGGGACCTGATGCTCGAATATGGCCTGGCCACTTCCGCCGTGTCGGTGGCCTGGTCCGGTTACTTCCAATCGCTGATCGCCGGCATCGGCATTCACTTGCCGGCCGCGCTGACCGCCGCACCTGGCGCCGTGCCGGGCGTCACTACCGTGTTCAACCTGCCGGCCTTCCTGATCATGATCCTGCTGACCGCCATGCTCGGCTGGGGCGTGCGCGAATCGGCCCGCGTCAACAACATCATGGTGGTCATCAAGATCGGCGTGGTGCTGCTGTTCATCGGCGTTGGCGCCGGCCACGTGCAGCCGGCCAACTGGCAGCCGTTCATGCCATTCGGCGCCTCCGGCGTGATGAGCGCCGCCGCCCTGGTGTTCTTTGCCTTCATCGGCTTCGACGCCGTGACTTCCGCTGCGGAAGAAGTGAAACGTCCCGAGCGCGACCTGCCGATCGGCATCATCGGCTCGCTGGCCGTCTGCACCATCCTGTACGTGATCGTGGCAGGCATCATGACCGGCATCGTCCCTTACCAGCAATTCCTGGGCGTCGACCACCCTGTATCGCTGGCACTGCAATACGCCGGTGAAAACTGGTTCGCCGGCTGGGTATCGCTGGGCGCCATCCTCGGCATGACCACCGTGATCCTGGTGATGGCCTACGGCCAGACCCGCATCATCTTCGCCATGTCGCGCGACGGCCTGCTGCCGAAGAAGCTGTCGCAGGTACACCCTAAATATCACACCCCATTCTTCGCCACCTGGATGGTCGGCCTGATCTTCGGCTTCATCGCCGCCCTGGTCCCGCTGAACGTGCTGGCCGAACTGGTCAACATGGGTACCCTGGCTGCCTTCTGCCTGGTGTCGATCGCCGTGATCATCATGCGCAAGAAGCGTCCCGACCTGCACCGCGCCTTCCGCTGCCCTGGCGTGCCGGTGGTTCCTGGCCTGGCCGTTGTCTTCTGCCTGTCGCTGATGGCCTTCCTGTCGGCCATTACCTGGCTGGCTTTCGGCATCTGGCTGGCACTGGGCCTGGTGGTGTATTTCGGCTACTCGCGCCACCATTCGGAGCTGGGCAAGGCGAAGTAAGAATCGACCTACATCCAAAGAAAGCCCGCAGCTGCGGGCTTTTTTGTTGTTGCGCGCCTACCACGAAAATTGGCGCTGACGCCGACAATCTGTAACACTGTGCCCCGTAGTCAGCTTGTTCACCACCAATAACAACGGGAGAGAGCATGACGATGAAAAGGATTTGCAGCGCGCTTGCCGCGCTTTCAGCAGCCAGCTTCGCCATCCAGGCGAGCGCCCAGGAAGGAGGACCTTCCGTCACCATCAGCGGCTTTGGCACCGCGGCCCTCACCTCCACCGACACCGACGACGCTGAATTCATCCGGCCCAACCAGGCATCGGGCGTGCGCAAGGATTGGCGCACCGGGGTCGATTCGAACTTCGGCATCCAGGCCACGATGAAGATCAACGACATGATCTCGCTCACCGGCCAAGGCCTGGTGCGCAAGGACGCCATCGACCATTACCGCGCCCAAGCCGCATGGGCCTTTGCCAAGTTCAAGGTCAACGACGAATTCAGCGTGCGCGTCGGCCGCATGGGCGCGCCGATCTACATGATCTCCGACTTCCGCAACGTGGGCTATGCCAACACCATGTTGCGCCCGCCGGCTGAAGTCTATCGCCAGGTCACGCTGGACTCCTTCGACGGCGTCGACGTGCTGTACCAGCACAGTTTCGGCGACACCTCCTTGAGCGTACAACTGGGCACCGGCCGCGCCGACGTCGAGCAGCCGGCGCAGGACGTCGAGTTCCGCAAGATGCTGCTGTTGCACGTGGTGGCGGAAAATGGCCCGTTCACGCTGCGCTTCGGCCGCGCGCAGGCCGACTTCAGCGTGGTTGACAATCCCACCCTGACCGGACTGGTGACGACGCTGCGCACCGTGGGCCTGGGCTCGGTGGCGAACATGATGCCGCTGAACGACGTGAAGGGCACTTTCACCTCCTTCGGCGGCACCATGGATTGGAAGAACGTGGTGCTGCAGGCCGAATACGCCATGCGCCGCACCGATACGCTGATCGTGCACGACACCAACTCGTGGTACGCGATGGCGGGCTACCGCTTCGGCAAGTTCCTGCCCTATTACTACCACGGCAGCATCAAGCAGAAGTCGGACCGCAGCGTGGCGGGCTTACCGACCACCGGGCCGCTGGCACCGATCGGCGCGGGCGTCAACAGCCTGGCCAAGGCGGCACTGCAAACGTCGGATGCGATCGGCGTGCGCTGGGACTTCTACAAATCGCTGGCACTGAAGGTCCAGGTCGACCACATCAAGCCCAAGGACGGCCCCGGCGCATTCATCAATTCCAAGCCTGGCTTCAATGAGTCAGTGAATGTGTATGCGGTAGCTCTCGACTTCGTGTTCTGAGGAGGCAGCCATGGACAAGCGAATCAAGCCGCTGCTTGCCGCAGCGATGATGTGTGCCGCCCTGCCCCTGCTGGCAGCCGAAATCGTGGTGGTGGTCAATCCGAAGAATCCGGCCTCGCGCATGTTCAGCGAGCAGGCGGCCCAGTTCTTCCTCGGTAAATCGACCCTGTTCACGCCGATCGAACACACCGAGGGCCCGCTGCGCAATGAGTTCAGCCAGAAGGTGCTGGGCAAGGACAGCGCCCAGGTCAAGGCGCAGTGGTCGAAGCTGGTGTTCACCGGCAAAGGCACCGCGCCCAAGGAATACGGGTCCAGCGCCGAAGTGAAGAAGGCAGTCGCCGCCGACGTGCAGGCCATCGGCTATATCGAGAAGTCCGCCGTCGACGACAGCGTCAAAGTCATCCTCACTGTGCAGTAAACCGGCACAATCGCCGGAAAACACGGGGACGGCCCCATAAATGGGGTACGTCCCCATTTTTTTTCTGCGATGATGACGGCAATGCGCCATCCCGTCCTCACCTACATCATCGCCATGCTCATGCTGAGCACCCTGGGCGTTTACGTCCAGGAGGCGGGGCTCGATCCAGTCACTACAGTCTTCTTCCGCTGCGCCATCGGCGCGCTGGCGCTCGCGCTGTACTGCGCCTGGAAAGGCATGCTCCAGCGGGAGAACATGCCGCCGCGCGCCTTCAAGCTGGCGGCCTTCAGCGGTGTGCTGATGGTGGTGAACTGGGTCACTTTTTTCGAAGCGATCCGCCGCATCGGCATCGCGGTGGCCACCATCGTGTTCCACGTGCAGCCCTTCATGGTGCTGCTGCTTGGCGCCCTGGTCCTGCGCGAGCGCCTGGCGGCCAACAAGCTGGCCTGGGTTGCGCTGGGCTTTGGCGGCCTGGCACTGGCTTGCGGCGTGCGCTTCGATGAACCGATGGACGCCAATTACCTGCTGGGTATCGCCAGCACCCTGACCGGCGCACTGGCGTATGCCGGCGTGACCCTGACCACCAAGTCGATGCGCGGCACGCCGCCGCACCTGACGGCGCTGGTGCATTGCATGACCGGGGCGCTGCTGCTGGGCGCCTTCAGCACCATCCCGTCCGGCGGCCTGACGCTCGCGCAATGGGGCTGGCTTGGCACCCTGGGGCTGGTGCCGACGGCCATGGCGTACGTGATGATCTACGGGGCGACGCCGCGCATGGAAACGGCGGCGATCGCCGTGCTGACCTTCATCTATCCCGCTGCCGCTGTCTGCTGGGACTACGTGGTCTATGGACATTTGATCAGCGGCTGGCAGGTGGCCGGCTTCGCCTTGATCGTGCTGGCCAGCCTGGGAGTTAACCTGGACTGGCGATTTACTGTCGGAAAACTTTACAGTCGGTAAGTGATATTTTTGTAAGTCATTGATTTTATTTACGTGGCACAACTCTTGCTTGTAAGCATCTCTATTTAATCCACATGAAGTCAGAGAACCTGAATGAAATTTAAAGCAATCCTCGCAATCCTCGCGGTAGCAGCCTCCATCCCGGCGTCGGCAGATGTCCTGTACTCCAACAACTTCGAAACCAACACCAACGGCTTTACCGGCGCTGGCTTCCTGACCGGCACCCAAGGTTATGGCGCACTGGGCTTCGGGCAACAGATGCTGCGCAACAATGCGCCAGGCAATCCAGCCGCTGCGTCGGTCTTGAACCTGAACTTCGGCGGCGCAGTCAGCGACGCCAACCTGTCGTTCTCGTTTGGTGCCCTGGATTCATGGGATGGCAACAACTGCTGCGGACCTGACTATTTCAACATCCGTGTCGATGGCAACCTGCTGTTCACGCAGAACTTCAACATCTCCAACGGCAGCCCTGCCGTCAACGCGCATCTGACGACCTTGTCCTACGGTAACCAACTGGGCTTCTCCGGCTGGGCCGACCAGGCTTACACCATCAGCCTGAACCTGGGCAACCTGGCTGCCGGCGATCACACCATCGAGTTCTTCGCTTCGGGCAACCTCTGGCAGGCAGGTGAGGACGAGAGCTGGGCGATCGACAACATCAGCCTGGCTGGTGAACAAGCCGTTCCTCCGGCCGACGTGCCTGAACCAATGAGCGGCGCCCTGCTGCTGGGCGGCCTGGGCGTGATGGCCCTGGCACTGCGCCGCCGCCGCGCTTAACTGTGCTTCAGCGCTCCTAACGCGCGTCAACCCGGCGCGCCGAACATCGCTTCGGCGCGCTGGAACAGAATCCACGAAGTAGCCACGTATTTATCGCCGCTGCGCGATACATGTCCCTTGTGCGTATGGGTGAAGCCAGCCGGCGCGATGACCAGCCGGCCCTGGCGCGCTTCCACCTTGCGCTGCTGGTAGTAAAACTCCGTCTCCCCGCCCTCGGCCACATCGTTCAGGTAGAACTGGAACAGCAATGCCCGATGTAGCGTTTCGCAGCTCGCGTTCTGCGGGTAGATTTCGGAATGCCAATGGTGGTAGCCGCCGCTCGCCTGCAAATACTTCTGCAGATTGATCGGCCCGCAACGGTACATGGACTGGACCAGCTCCGCCAGGTAAGGCCGGCCGCAACGGTCGAAATTATCGATGTTCAGCGTGACCGGCTCGCCACTATCCGGATCGGCCACGCGCGGTGACAGCGCGCCGGTGAGCAGCATGCGGTATTTGTCCATGTAGGCGGACAGGTGGGTCAGCACGCTGGCCATCATCAGATTGGACACATCGTTCCACTCCGCGTGCTGGCTGATGGTCAGGTCATAGCTATCCTTCTTCGCCACGTCCACGCCCTGCCCGGTCTTGCCGCGCACGGCTTTACCGCCGGCCTCGAAACGCGCCAGGATCTGCTGGCACTGCCCAGGCGCCAGGGCGCCGTCGTAGATCTCAATAAAGTCGTCCATGCCGGGCAGCATACGGCAAAATCAACTTTCATTTGTTAAGTTTGAGACACCGGCTTGCAATCCGTCCCATTCTTAACAAATGTGTATGTCAAATTCAACAGTTGGATACAACTGGAGACATTTTGATAGATTTCCAGCATTTTCCTCCCTACACTCAGTTCCAGTCGGGTGGGAAAAGTTTCCACTGCGGCAAAAATAATTCATGCCGAACAACGGCTAACGGGATATACACCTTACACAGAGTGGAGATTTTCATGGTTCAGAAGCAATTCCAGGTTTCCAAAATCGCACTGGGCGCCAAGCTGCTGGCTGGCGCTATCGCCTTCGGCGCAGTCGGCAACGCATTCGCGGCCGATGACAGCGCCCGCTACATCGTGACCTTCCAGGCTGGCAAATCCGGCAACATCAAGCAGCACGTCGCCAAACTGAAAGGCAAGCTGAAGCACGAAGTATTCGGCGCCGATGCGATGGCCGTTGAACTGACCAAGGCTGAACTGGCCAACCTGAAAAAGCACGCTGACGTGATCGACGTCGAAGAAGACGTGAAGCGCTACCCGTTTGCCGCTACCTCGCCATCGACCGGCGCGCCATACCAACTGGGCCAGCTGGTACCGTGGGGTATCAAGGCCACCCAGGCCGACCAACTGTCCGACGCCAACACCGCCAACCGCAAGGTCTGCATCATCGACTCCGGCTACGACCGCGCACATGAAGACCTGAATGGCAACAGCGTGACCGGCGAATACGACTCCGGCACCGGCTGGTGGTACAACGACGAAAACCACCACGGCTCGCACGTGGCGGGCACCATCGCCGCCATCAACAACAGTGGCACCGGCGTGGTCGGCGTGAATCCGAACAAGAAGCTGAAGCTGCACATCGTCAAAGTGTTCGGTGCCGACGGCTGGGCATACTCCTCGACCCTGGCCACCGCCGTCAACAAGTGCGTGGCAGCTGGTTCGAACGTGATTTCGATGTCCCTGGGCGGCGGCGGTTCGAGCAAGGCCGAACAGCGCGCCTTCGACTCCGCACAGTCGAAAGGCATCCTGTCGATCGCCGCTGCAGGCAACGACGGCAACACCGTGGTGTCCTACCCGGCGGGTTACTCCAGCGTGATGATGGTCGCCGCTGTCGACGAATTCAAGAAGTGGGCCGACTTCTCGCAATACAACAGCAAGGTCGAAATCTCCGGCCCCGGCGTGGCAGTGCTGTCGACCGTGCCGATGGGTGGGGGTTCCGAGTCCCACCTGACCGTGGGCGCCAGCACC
Source organism: Duganella sp. CF458 (assembly GCF_900113115.1). GTDB lineage: Bacteria > Pseudomonadota > Gammaproteobacteria > Burkholderiales > Burkholderiaceae_D > Rugamonas. The sequence goes on from NZ_FOOF01000004.1 coordinate 356,242, forward strand.
TACACCCCTGGCGACATGGGCGGCTCGCCTAAGCTGACCCGCACCGCTCCGCTGGCCGACTTCGGCCTGGGCGATGCAGTCAACAGCGCCGTGTCCGGCAAGGTCTGCCTGATCCAGCGCGGCACCGTGGACTTCGCCACCAAAGTGTCGAACTGCCAGGCATCCGGCGGCGTCGGCGCGATCGTGTACAACAACGCAGCCGGCACCTTCGGCGGCACCCTGGGCACCACCGTAACCAGCATTCCTTCGGTGACCGCGACCGATGTCGACGGCGCAGCGATGAAAGGCCAGCTGGGCCAATCCGCGACCGTGGAAGTGAAGGCGACCAACTACGCCTACTACGACGGCACCTCGATGGCGACCCCGCATGTATCGGCAGTGGCAGCGCTGGTATGGTCCTACTTCCCAACCTGCACCGGTTCGCAGATCCGTTCCTCGCTGACCAAATCCGCGCTGGACCTGGAAACTGCCGGCAAGGACAACAAGACCGGTTACGGCATGGTGCAAGCCAAGGCAGCGTACGACCGCATCAAGTCCCTGGGCTGCGGCAACTAAGTCACTGCTTTCTCCAAGCACGAAGGGCGCCTTGCGGCGCCCTTTTTCTATTTGCACTCAGTGCCGTTGACCGGCGGAGGATGGTTGCGCAGGTAGGCGGCGAGCCTTCGAACGTCGATCGCATAACGTGGCATGAAGCCACCGGCAACGGCGCGGAAAAGCTCCGGCGACTCCCGGGCGGGCGCATAGGAAGGATCGCGCGCCTTCAGCGTTTCCCGCACCTGCTCAACGTCGAACTCTTCACGCAATTCCAGCACCGAACATTGCAGCCAGGGCGCGACCTGCTTGTCCCAAATTGGCAGGAGCAGGCTGCCATCCAGTTTGGTCAGCAAACGCTTGTAGCCATAACGTCGCAGGATGTATTGGCGTCCGTCAGTCAGGAAGAATGCCAGTTGAGGATCAGGCGACATCGGGAGGGCACCTGAGTGACTGGTGGTCCCTGCGTATGAGACCTGCGGCACCTCCTTCGAAGCGTAAATGGTTTGCTGGACTTCGGCCCGTACCCAGTGCGGCGGCGGATCGAATTTGATCATGACATAGCCGGGTTTGGCCGGCGGGTCCGGCAAGGGCGGCAGGTATTCTCCGGCATCTAGCTCAGCGACCACGATCAGCGGCTGCGGGTCAAGCAGCTTTGGAAAGGCCTCGGGCGGCCGAGGCTCCGAGGCGCAGCCGGCCAGTACCAGCACCGCTGCGCCAAGCAGGCAATTATTGGAAGCGTTCATTTCCGACGATGGCGATATTGCGCACGCCAATCCGCTGCGCCGTGGCCAGCACGCCGGCTACAACCTGGTACGGGGCGAGACCGTTGGAGCGCAGGTGGATGCTGTCGTCGCCTTTCAGCGCGGCCAGTTTTTCTTCCAGCGCCGCGCGGCTTGGGAGCTGGGCGCCGTTCCACCATAGCGTGCCGTCGAAATCGACTTCCAGCGTCTGGGCTATTTTCTCGATGGCGCCACTGGCCCTTGGCATGTCCATGCCGATGGCGTGATTGGCTTTGGGGATGGTGACGATCAGCATGATGATCAGGACCAGCATGACGTCGATCAGCGGCGTCATGTTCAACTGGTTCAGCGGCTCAGCCTCGGCTGATGGTGCGGACAGTGCTGCATTGCGCGAGTAACGCATGGTGCCTCCTCAGGTTAGTGTTATCGAAACGAACAACTCCGGAGTGAGGCCAATATACCGCGCGGAAACAACAGTTGCGAAAAGATTAGAAGGGACCCTCTAGCTCGACCCAGGTGGGCGCATGGTCGCTGGGCTTTTCACGACCGCGCACGTCACGGTCGACTTCCGCGCCGCGCAGGTGCGGCGCCAGCACGGGATTCAGCAGAAGGTGGTCGATGCGCAAGCCGGCGTCGCGGCCAAAGGCGTTACGGAAGTAATCCCAGAAGGTATAGATCTTTTCGTCCGGGTGCATGGTGCGCAGGGCGTCGGTCCAGCCCTGCCCGACCAGCTTGGCGAAGGCCGCCCGCGTCTCGGGGCGGAACAGCGCATCGTCCACCCAGCGTTCGGGCTTGTAGACATCGAGCTCGGTCGGCATCACGTTGTAGTCACCGGCCATGATGACGGGCTTCTTCGAGGCCACCAGTTCCTCACCGCGTGCGATCAGGCGGTCGAACCATTTGAGCTTGTAATCGAACTTGGGGCCGGGTGCCGGATTGCCATTGGGGAGGTAGAGGCATGCCACCATCAGCTTGCCCACCATGGCTTCGATATAGCGGCTCTGCACATCTTCCGAGTCCCCCGGCAAGCCGCGGCCAAGTTCCACCGGCGTGATGCCGCGGGCCAGGATGGCGACCCCGTTCCAGCTTTTCTGGCCATGCCAGATGGCGCCGTAGCCGGCGTCGTTGATGGCCGCCTCGGGGAATTTTTCGTGCGGTGCCTTCAACTCCTGCAGGCACACAACGTCCGGCTGGGTTTCATTCAGCCACTGCAGCAGCGCCGGTAGGCGGGCGCCTATTCCATTGATGTTGAAGGTCGCGACTCGCATGGCGACCATTATGCACAAACCGGGTCAGTCGCGGCGCATGACGATGGCCGGCAGGCGCTGGCCATCCGCGGAGGCGAAGTAGGCGCCGATTTCGCCGATTTCGATAAAGCCTTCGGCGCGATAGATCTGGCGCGCCGCCAACCATTCGGGATTGACGATCAGGATGGTGCTACGCAGGCGCGGATGGCGGGCAAACATTTCGGCCAGGGCATCACGGAACAGCCGGCGTCCCCAGCCCGTGCCGCGGGTAGCCGGATCGACCACCATCGAGGAAACGTAGACCTCCTCGCCATCCAGTGCATGGGTATCGGCTGCCGCGTGGTTGCGCGCAAAGCGAGCCGGATCGAAGCGCGGCTCCAGCTGCCAGAATTCGGCACAAAGATAGCCGAACAGGCGCCCTGCTTCGCCCTGCAGCACCCAGCATCCTTCGGGTGCCGCTGACAGGCGCTCGGCGAAAGCCTCTTCGGTTTCCTGGATCGCTTCGGCAAAGCCGGCGCGTTCGAGCCGCATGATTTCGGCCATGTCGGCCGCCACGGCTGGCCGCAGGGTGAACGGCATTACTGCGGTTTGGGGCAGCCTTGTACCACGCTGCGCACCTTGAAGGCAGCGACAGTATCGCCTTCGGTCACAACCTTCAGGCAGATGCCGTCATAGGAGACGAAAAAGTGGCTGCACTGGCCGCTGGCGGCCTCGCACGAACGCAATTCCGGGAACTGGCCCTGGAGCTGGCGCTCCCATTCGCTTGTCGCGTTGCGATGGTCGGCGCGCCAGCCTGCATCGATGACTTCCTTGCGGGCTTTCGCGTATTTCATGCCTACGAGGTTGTCCCAGGTATTGGCTGGCTGGGGCGCGGCGGCAGCAGTACCAACGGCCAAGGCCATCGACAACGCCGTAATCAATCTGGAGACATTCATGAATTGTTCAGGAATATTATTAAGAACTAAATCAATTATGCCACGCAGAAACGGCCCCAGGCCAGAGATATATACAACATTTCAGGAATGTGTGACGCACACTACAACCTTACCGAAATTGCTGCCCTGCAACAAGCCGATCAAGCCTTTTGGTGCCTCTTCCAAACCATCCAGGACATCTTCGATCAGCTTGATTTTGTCATCCGCAACCCAAGACGACATATCCCGGGCAAAGTCCTCATAGCGGGTTTCATAGTGGTCCAGGATGACCAGTCCTTGCATCCGGATGCGCTTTTGCAGGATGGTCGACATGACTTTTGGTAAGCGGTCTTCACCTCGCACTGCAGCATTCTGGTTGTATTGGGCGATCACACCGATCACCGGTACGCGCGCCCCGGTGTTTAACAGAGGCAACACTGCGTCGAACACCGCCCCGCCCACGTTCTCAAAATACACGTCAATCCCATTGGGCGCCGCCTCGGCCAGATTTTGCGCCAGTTGCGGATCGTGGCGATCAAGGGCAACGTCGAAACCCAGCTCGTCGCGGGCGAATGCCACCTTGTCGGCGCCGCCTGCAATGCCGATCACGCGTGCCCCCTTCAATTTGGCCAGTTGGCCGACGATGGAGCCGACGGCGCCGGTCGCCGCCGCCACCACGACCGTGTCGCCGGGCTTGGGCTGGCCGATGTCCAGCAGGCCGACATACGCGGTGAAGGCCGGCATGCCCAGGCCGCCCAGCGCCAGCGAGGGCTGTTTCATATCGCCCAGCGCGCGCAGGTCGCTGCCATCGGACAGGGCGTAATCCTGCCAACCGGCGTTGCCCAGCACTATTTCGCCGGCCTTGAAGCCCGGATGGCGCGACGCCACCACGCGGTTGACGGTGCCGCCGACCATGGTGGCGCCCAGTTCGACGCGCGGCGCGTAGGCCGGAGGAATTTCATCCATCAGGTTGCGCATATAGGGGTCGAGCGACAGGTAGAGGGTGCGCAACAGGACCTGGCCTTCGCCCGGTTCCGGCACCGGACCTTCTTCAAGGCGGAAATTGTCTGGCGTGGGCGCGCCTTGTGGGCGGGAAGCGAGGACGATGCGGCGGTTGGTAGTGGCAGTCATTTGATGCTCCTTTTCGATATTAGACCAGTCGTCTATTCACTAAGTGCAAAAAAGCGGGAGGCCAGCGCGACGCCCCGCCCGATTCAAGCTTGCTGCGTTTGATTCAGTACTTGCTGCGTGCCCGCCATTGCCGTATCGAGCGGCGCGCGATCATGATTGATCTTGGCGAGCAGGCTCGCGCCGACCCAGCTCTGGTAAAGCGCCACGGCCAGCACCTTGGCATCCAGGCCTTGCGGCAGCGAACCGTCCGCCATGCCGCGTTCGATGCATTGCCCCAGCCGCGAGGTGATGCCGCTGACGCCTCGATGCAGCGCTGCGCGCAAGACATCCGACAGGTCGCTTACTTCCGCGCCCAGCTTGACGGCCAGGCATTGGCTGGATTCGCCCAACTGGCATTCGCGCCAGTCTTCAAAATAGTTCAGCAAGCCTTCGCGCCCGGTGTCTCCTTGCCCCAGCAGCTCGTCGATGCGCGCCAGGGTGCGCTCGAAATAGCTGTCGATGACGGCCGCGCCGAAGACTTCCTTGGAGCCGAAGTAATGATAGAAGGAGCCTTTCGGCACCTTTGCGGCCCCCAGAAGCTCTGTCAGGCCGACACCGTTGAAGCCTTTGTGCATGAACAGCGGCATGGCTGCATCGATGATGCCTTGCCGGACGTCGGTGTAGTTGGTGGAGGTCATGTGGCACAGTCTAGACCGTATTAGACCAGTCGTCTAGAAATATTTTTGACCCAGGTCATTCCTCAAGCCGAAGCCGCCGTGGCACCATGCGCGCATGAAGATCCGTAAAACACTCCTGGCCGCGATGCTGGCCATGCCCATGCTGGCGACGGCTGCCGCGCCAGTCATCAACGTCTACAAGAGCGCGACTTGCGGTTGTTGCGAGGCCTGGGTCAAGCACTTGCGCGATAACGGCTTCAAGGTAGAGGCGCACAACGTCGCCAACCCTTCCGATATGCGCGAGAAGATGGGCATTCCGGACCGCTTCGGCTCCTGCCATACGGCGGTGGTGGACGGCTATGCGATTGAGGGCCATGTGCCGGCGGCGGAGGTCAAGCGCCTGCTGGCCACCAAGCCGAAAGCGAAAGGACTGGCCGTGCCGGCCATGCCGCTTGGTTCGCCGGGCATGGAAGGTCCGCGCAAGGACGCGTACGATGTGCTGCTGGTTTTGCCTGACGGTTCATCGAAGGTCTACCGGCACTACAACTAAAGCGCGAGCAGGAGCAAGGCGACGCCGACAACGGCCACCAGGGCGTGGCCGATCATGATCGCGTTCGGAATCAAGACGCCCTTCTGATGGCGGCCAAGGTTCATCCACACGCCGCCGATCGCTGCCAGCAGCAGGGCCAGCAAGCCAATCTGGGCCATGTCGGGCACGTGCGAAAAGATCGTCACATACGCCAACAAGGTCATACCAGCTGCGGCAATGAAGCCGTGCAGCATCGCGATCCAATGCGGCGGATTAGCCTTCTTCCCCACGCGTATCAGCGCCATGACGATGCCGCCGGCAGCGGCGACCCCGAACAGCACACAAGCAACAAATAATATTGTTTGGGTATCCATACAGGCATTCTGCGCCCGCTGCTTGCTGCCATTCGGTGCGCTGGTTCACGCAGCAGCCAATGCATCTCCCAGCAGCCGGTGCAGCTGGGCAGCATGCGCATAGCCTGGGCTGACTTCGCGTACGCCATCACCCGTGTCGAGCAGCAGGCAAGGGAAACTGTTCACGCCGAGCTTTCGGGAACGGGTGAAGTCGGCGTGGGTTGCGGCAATGGTGGCGGGCTCGCGCCAGGTGTAGAGGAAGCCGGCATCGCTGATGTCGTGACCTTGGCGCTGCAGTTCGGCAGCGCCGATTGCCGCCAGCTCCTTGCCGTCCGTGGTATCACGCCCTTCCGCATAAAAGGCATGCTGGAAGGCGCGGAACACCGCCAACAAGTCGGCTCGCGGGGCAAGACGGCGCGCTGCCACCACGGCGCGGCACACGGGTTCGGTATCGTAGATTAGGCCTTGCCGTGCCATGAACGCTTCGCGATTGAAGGGCAGGCCACTCGCCGTCTCCACGCGCGCCCAATGCTGCAAGCGGAATTGCTTGGCCGCGTCGTCCACTATTTCGGTGCCGCCGGCACGCAGGCCGCCGACCACGATTTCCAGTTGCAGCGCAGGCTGTGCCGCGAGCAGTTGCGCCAACTCCTTGCCGAAGCCATAGCACCAGGAGCACATCGGGTCGCCGACATAAATGAGTTTCATCAGGTTCTTCCAAAGGAGTTATCGATGGAAGGCACTATACTGTCGGCCCTTGCGCGGAAAAATGGGGCGCGGGGCAAGACTATCTATACCTGGTGTAACAAATGGAAGCAAAGCCTGAACTCCGCAGCCTGGCGCTGCAATGTCTGATCGAACCCGATCCCGCCGCCAAAGTAGCCACCGTCACCGCCATGGCCGAAGCCTGGGCCGGCGGCGCCCTGGTGCTGGATGCTGCGAACGCCTTGGCCGAACCGGCCGGGAAAATACCCGGCCGCCCTGCCCGCCCGGAACTGGTGGCGCCACGCCTGGTGGGCCGTCGTTCCATGGCGACAGTGGAAGGCCGCGCCATGCTGGTGCACGCGCTGGCGCACATCGAGTTCAACGCGGTCAACCTGGCGTTGGATGCGATGTGGCGTTTTCCTGCCATGCCCGAACAGTTCTACACCGATTGGCTGCGTGTGGCGAAAGAAGAGGCCTACCACTTCTCGTTGCTGTCGGCCCACCTCATTACCCTCGGTTTCGCCTATGGCGACTACACTGCGCACGGCAGCCTGTGGGAAATGGTGGAGAAGACCAGCGGCGACGCCATGGCGCGCATGGCCCTGGTGCCGCGCACACTGGAAGCACGCGGCCTGGATGCGATTCCGCCGCTGCGCGCCAAGCTGGCGCAGGCAGGCGACGAAGCGGCGGCCGCCATTCTCGACATCATCTTGCGCGACGAAATCGGCCATGTGGAGATCGGCAACCGCTGGTACTGGCACCTGTGCGGCCTGCGCGGGCTTGATCCGGTGGCGACTTACGCCGAACTGGTTGAGCAGTACAAGGCCTCGGTGCGCGGTCCTTTCAACATGGAAGCGCGCCGCAAGGCGGGGTTCAGCGAAGAAGAGCTGCGCGCTTTACTACATTAAGCAATTGTTGCCAGCGGGCTGAGGGCGCGCTAAATTTTCCCGACGTCAACATACCGGGAGATCCCTATGTCGCGCCTGAACCACCTCATCGCAACTGCCCTGCTGGCGGCCAGCACCGCCCCAGCGATCGCCGGCCCGAAAGCCTGGACTGCCTTGAATGCCAGCCGCACGTACACGGCGATTCCTGTCACCAGCGACGACACCGTCAACCCCTTGCGCGGCTATTACCGTTGGCAGAACCAGGAGCTGGTTCCACAATCGGCGCCGTCCAAGGATGCTTATCGCCGCTACTATTGGAAAGACCTCGAAGCGACCGAAGGCCAGTACAACTTCAGCCCGATCCTGAACGACCTTGCGGCGGCCAAGAGCCAGGGCCGCAAGTTCGCCTTTCGTGTGCGTATGATGGCGGGCTACGACGACAACCTGGTCTACGCTCCCGCCTACATCGTCAACAACGCCAACTGCCAGGTGGGCTGCGGCTTCTGGGCCGACACCGATGCGACAGTGCCCGGCCAGACCTTCATCCCCGACTGGAACGACCCGTGGCTGCAACAGCGCTCGCGTGCCCTACTCTCCGAGCTGGCCGCCGCACTGGGCCCGAACAATCCTGACATCGCATGGATCGACGTCGGCATGTACGGCCAGTATGGCGAGTGGGCGGTGCGCTCCAGCGCATACACCAACCCACCGGCCGGCATAACAGCCGCGACCAACGCCAGTAAGCGCGAATTCGCGAAGATGCACTTCGACGCGTTCCCCAACCAGCAGCATGTGATGTTCACCCCCTATTCAAACAAGGACGGGTTGACCTACGGCCTGCTGGAGCAAACCATCACCAGCAGGCCGGTCGGCATACGCGCCGACTGCCTGAGCCGCTACGGCTATTTCGACCAGTGGACCAACCGTCCTTCCGAATGGGCCGCCTTTGCCGGCCAGTGGCAGAAGGCGCCGGTCGTGTCCGAATTCTGTCCCTTCACCAGCGGCGACCCGCAAAACAATCCCGCGACAGCACGCCAGCAGGCAGCGGCCTTCCACATAACGCTGTTCAGCAACGGGAATTTCGAAACCAGCCGGCCGGATGCGGAGCGTTGGGGCGCGCTGACTGCAGCCGAGCAGAATGACTTGCTGATGATGGCGCGCGAATCAGGCTACCGTTATGCGGTTGCCAGCACCACGGTCAACCTCACCTCCGGCGGCGCGCTGACATTGACCGCCACGCTGCGCAATGACGGCAGCGCACCGGCCTATGAGACGTGGCTGGTCAAGGCGGAATTGGTGAATTCGTCTGGCGCGATAGTATGGTCGGGGCAGACTTCCGCCAACCTGAAAGCGCTATTGGGCGGCGGCGCCAGCGCCAGCTACCAGAGCAACTGGACGCTGCCGGCACTGCCGGCGGGCGATTACACCTTGCGCCTGGCTGCACGCGACACCAGCGCCTCCCCTCGCGCGCCGTTGAAGTGGTCGATCAACGAGCGCGCCACGGACGGCACGCTGGCAGTGGCGACACTGCACCGCCGGTAACCACAGTCAGGCGGTCGGCAGCCAGCGCGGCTTGGTATCCGTGTGCAGCTCATGCTGCACACGCCCTTCATACTCCGGCTCCATGGTACCGAGCGTGATGGCGATGCGGTCCGGCGACTGTGTGCTGCGCCAGGTCAGCGTGGAACCGCACACCTTGCAGAAGCCGCGCCGGCCATGGTCGGAGGAATGATATTCCGTCACCAGGTCGGCGCCTTTGACGAAGCTGAAGCCGTCGCTGGCAACATTGGCATAAGTCCCCGATGCCGCGCCGTGCTGCTTCTGGCACATGGTGCAATAGCAGTGGCTCGCACTGCGCACCGATTTCTTGTTGGCCTTGTACTCGACGCCGCCGCACAGGCAGCTACCGTGCAGGTATTCCGTCATGCTGATCTCCTTTGGAGGAATGCCGGGAATGATAATATATCCAGGCACTCAAGGGAGACGCACATGACGACCGAAGCCATGCCTTTCCGTACCCTGCTCTACCGCTTCATCTTCTTCGACTGGCTGTTCAAGGACGTGAGCGCAGCCCGCAATGTGATCGAGCGCCACGCCGCCCTGCAGCACAACAAGTACATGAGCCGCTATTTGCCGATCTACTTCCGGCGATGGACGGTCATGGCAACGTTCGACTTTGGCCTGGGTTGCCTGTTCGAACGCGCGCTGCAGGCAACCGTGGTGTCGGCCTATTTCTTCACCTGGTCGTGCGTGACCGTGGCAGGAATGGTGGTGATTGCCGCCGCATGGATTTTCCTGACCTTCGGCCGGCTGAGCTGATGGAAAATTGAGCAGCGAGTTTATTCTCCATCAAATCAGTCGCTTAGCTCGCAACGGCATTCCTTGTTAACAGAGTTTTCCACAGAAACCGTTAACAACTCAGGCGCCCGCCTGCTTCAGCTCTTCGCTGCCCGCCAGACCTGCCGCCAGCTTGGGCGCCACCATCGGCACGGTCAGCATGGTGCTGGCCACCGCCATCAACAGCAAGGCAGTGAAGGTATCGTTGGTGATGATCTGCTTATCGAGCAGGATGTTGGCGAATACGATTTCGATCAGCCCCTTGGATTGCAGCAGCCAGCCAATGATCGACGCCTCGCCCGCGCGCCAACCCAGGATGCGGCCCGCGGCCTGCGCCGCCAGCAGCTTGCCGCCCACAGATACCAGCACCAGCAAGCCCGCCGCATAGAACACGGCATAACCGCCCACGCCCCAGTTGGTCTTCAAGCCGGTGCTGAGGAAGAACACCGGCATCACGGCCAGCAGGATATTGTGGCGGAACTGGTCCATCTTCTCCTGGTTGAACCAGGACGCATCCATCACCACGCCAGCCAGGAAGGCGCCCACCATGAAATGCAGGCCCGCCCAATCGGCGCCCAAGGCGCACAGGATCAACCAGACCAGGGAGAAGTACCAACGGTCTTTCTCCTGCGCCTTCAACATCCCTTTGCGGAACGGGATCGTCACCAGCGCGAACACCAGCAGGAAACCGAGCTGGCGCCCAACGCGCTCCCAATCGAGCATGATGATGGCCAGCACGCCCCAGATCGCGACGTCGTCCAGGCTGGCGTAGCGCAGGATGCGCTGGCCGATCGGAAGGCGCAGCATCTCGAGCTTTTCAAGCAACAACACTAACACCGGCAAGGCGGTGACCGCGCAAGCCATGCCGATGCCGAGGACGAACTGCCAGTTCATTCCCTTGGCCCCGATCCAGCCATGCTGGCCAAGCAAAATCACAGCGGCCAAACAACCGAGTGCTAATGGCACGCCCAGCGAAAGGCCGGCAGTCACGAAGCTCTCGCGGCGGAAGTTCCAGGCCAGCTTGAGATCCAGCTCGATCCCCGCCATCATCACGAAGATCATCACGCCCCACCACGCCAGGCCATTCAAGGAATGCACCACCGGCTGGGTGAACACGAAGTGGTAGTAGTCGGGGAAGGCCGCGCCCAGTACACCAGGGCCGAGCAGCACGCCACCTATAATCTGTACGATGACCAGAGGAGCGAAGTAATCGATATTGGTGTAGCGCCAGATCAGGTACGGTAGCGTGAAGATCACCAGCATGGCGATCAGGAATATCTCCGTGGTTGACATACTTCGCTCCAAGTATTTTTTATAGTCGATTGACTTTAGCATAACTATGGAAACGATACCAATTTTTAATTTTCAACGCCGGCTGGACCGTTTTGAGCTGTTCGACGGCATGGACAGCCCTGCCCTGAACCTGACCTTCGTGCTGGAAGTACCGGATTTCCGGCCCTGGTGTAAGGCGCAAGGCCTGCCGCCTTTTCACGTGATGTTATGCGCCGTGCTGCGCTCCGTGCTGAAGGTGGAAAACTTCCGCTACCGCATCCTGGATGGCGAAGTGATTCGCATCGACCGCCTGACGCCCTCCTTCACCGTCAAAAACCAGAACAACGACCTGAATTTCGCCCAGTTCGAATGGTCGGACGATTTGCGCGAATTCGTCGAGCGTGGCGTGGCCGCTCGCGAGGAAGCATCGAATATGGAAGCGCTGAATCGCAAGTACCGCAATATGACGCCGCGCGAAGCAAAGGAGCAGGTATTCGTTACCTGCATACCCTGGCTGAATTTCACCTCAATCCAGCATCCCACCGCAGTGCTCGCGCAGCCGGACATTCCGTCGTTCGCCTGGGGGAAATTCAGGGATGCAGGCGCTGGGCGCCTCGAACTGCCATTCTCGGTGCAAGTGCACCATGGCTTTATCGACGGATACCACATTCACTTGCTCGCCGAACAAGTGGCCGCCGAGTTCACAGCGATGATGCAGGCCTAAGTCAGGCGGATGTCGCGCGCACCTGCCGCGGCGAGGCGCGACAGCAAATCCTCAAGCGCCTGCACTGGTGCCGAGCCGAGGTCCAGTTCAACCGCGACCAGCGTGCCCTCCGGCCGAGGATCGCTCGCGAAATGCACCACGCCGAACAGCCCTTCCTCGTTGAGCCGGTTGGAGTCTTCCGGATCGAACCAGTCCATGAACCATGGCGCCAGCACCGCGCCCACCTGCTCCGGCATAAGGCCGCCGACGCGCAAAGCCACCGCATCCCACACGAAGGGCGCGACATAGAGAATGGCAGGAGGTATCGGCAAGGTGTGGACGCTGAACTGCATGCGCGTATGCGAGTCGACCGAAAGCACCTTGCCAGCATGCGTGCCGCGCCGGGGAACCAGGTCCGCCCGCATCGGCAAATCGTAGTCGCCATCGAGTGCCAGGCTACCATCGTCGCGCCGCAATGCCGCCTCCACATGCGCGTGCGCAGATGAGGCGACCGCATCGGCGAGCGTAGCTGCATAGGCCATGCGAATGACCGAGAAGAGCTCCATCATCGGCTCACAGCACGTTGGGCAAAGTGATGTAGACCAATCCACTTAACAGCAGCAGCGAAGCGCATGCGACCAGGCGATTCAGCGATTGTTCCCAAGCGTGGTCGCGGGTACGCGCCATTCGCGCATCAGCCGCAGCCTGGATGCGCTCGAACTCTTTATCCGTCACCGCAGTGGCAACGATGTGCATGGGATTGTGCAGCAGCTCGACCGCATCGTAGTATTGGTGTGCGAGCCAGATGCAAAGTATCCGTCCTTCTTTCGACGGTTTGGATGGCTCGAATACCGGAATGCCTGCACGGGACAATCGATCCCATGCATCTTCGTATTCGAGCTCAGAGTTAGTGACAAAGACCTGGCGCATGGGGCGGTATAGTAACCGCCAAGGGGGCTTCAGAAACTCTCAGAATTTCACTTATCAAATATTTTTATTTGCTGGCGCACGTTAGGGATTACCCTGCGCCGAGTTGCCCCGACGTGGCGAAGTTCGTGCCCCTTATGCGAAGGGCTGGTTCGAAAATCACCAAGCCAGCCAACGCTTGGGCGAAGTCCGAACACCAGCGCAGCCCATCACATTCATTTGTTTGCAGGTGAACGTGACAACGCCACGGTAGGTGTTTTTATTGGCAAGGACCACCGAGTAGATCGCGAGTACGTTGACCGCACCATTTCCAGCATCACCGACCGAACCCATTGCCCCATTTCCCAAACCATCCAAGCCACTCAAGCCACCGGCGATATACGAACTGCTCACGCTCCGAACCACGCCTGAGAAGTTGGCCGTGCCGGCCACGCCTTCATCGCTAGCAGTGATGACAAGGGTGACGTTGCCACCTGATCCATCAAAAGTAATCCCTGCGATACCCGTCGCAGTGCCGTAGGAATTCGACAGTGAAACGGACGTCCCGCCGCTAAGGTTATTCGGCTTCGTGAATTTTCATTTTCTGCCTGCTCTTCAGAGAAACAGAGGTCAAACGAAAGTCAAAGTCATCGATTCATCAAGCAATTTATATTTAGCCATTTCATTTCATCGGAAAAATTGTGTTTATTAGAGAAACAGGACTATCTCCCTGCTTCGCTTCCATTATCCACGTATCAGCCGGCGTCACGAGAATTTTGCCTCTTTCCAAGAAGACGGACTAGCGCTCGGCCCGCTTCCCTTATTGATCATTTGGACAGGACATGAACTCGTCTAATCGGAAGCTTCTTATAAAACTCCTTAAGCGCTTCATCAAGAGTAGCGGGCCTATCAATCTTCAAACTCATCAGATCGACAATTGATGTTTCATCCGAATTTGAGTTAAAAATCCCGTGATAGTCGACGATCTCGGTAGCTCCCATAAACTTGGCAGCAGAAATCAACAACGCATGGCACAGTACCAGAAGCAAATCATCGGTCTCCCGCGGAATTTCCGAGATGCAAAAACAAAATAATGGAACATCGCTATCCAATTCCCAATAATCTAATAGCCCGTAAGATATCACGCCCCCACGATCCAAAAAGTTCTTTTCGACAAAACCGAATATTTTCTCGCTCGGAACAAATAAATTAACCACATCAGTTCCGCAAAAAACCTCTAAATCCACCGAAAAATCTTCCGTTTGATTTAACAGGTTTTTCAAACAAATATTTGCCCCTTGAATCCAGTCAGGTATGTTTATATCCGGCCGAATCGTGCTAAAAATGCTAAATGACACGCTCATCTTTTCCATCCTTTTGGTAAACCTTTGACAACGGAACCATTTTTGGAGGTCTTTGTCGGCCAGCACGGTGCTGCCCTTGACCAGGGTATCATCTTGTTTTCGATGTTGGACGTGGTCAGCTTGTTGGTCGTCAGTTCGGACGCGGAGGCATTATTGCTGGCAATAGCGCCGCCCTTCAAGTCGATCGTATCGGCCTTGACGTGGTAACCGCCTTCGCCTGCGAACAGACCCGATTGCTGGGCGACGCCTTCGTAGGTCCCTTTGCCTTTTTGTTGCGACAGATTGCCGTTGGCACTCCATACGCCGAAGCCTACCTGCACGCGCACCCCGGTGTTGGTTTGCTTGCTATCGAACTCACTGGTGTCTTGCACACTTTCGATGGCCAACTTGCCGCCAACGTCCGTGTTGATGGTGTTGCCGGTTGCAGTGGCGCCTTTCAGCGTGGTGTCGCCTTTGCTGCTGATGTTGATCGTCTCAGCTTTCAGCTCAGTGTTGTTATTGACCGTGCTGTCGCTCTTGTTGTGGCCCTTGCCCATGTTGGCGGCGGCGTAGACGTACACGCCAATCTGTGCGCCGACCTGGAAGCCGACACCTGCTTCAACACCGGAGCTATTGTTCTTGCCATCGCTGTGCAGTGTGCTCTGGCTGGCGTCCAGCACGATGTTCTGCGCTGCGTCCAGGCTCAGGGTCTTTCCGGCGTTGAGCGTGGCGCCTGTGGCGTGGATGTCGCCACCGGTGGCCGTCAGGGTGACGTTGCGACCGCCATTGATGGTGCTGCCCTGCGCAGTGCTGTCATAGCCATTGCTGGAGTTGCTGCTGCTGGCGAAGCCGATGCCGGCCTCGCCCTTGACCAGGACCCCGCTGCCTGGGCCACGCAGGAAGGCACTGGCCGCGCTGGCGGCTTGGTAGCCGTTGGCGGCTGCTGCCATGCCTTGCATCGCTTGCAGGCGACCGTCGGATTTACGCGCGGCTTCAACGTTGTTGACCAGGTCGATCAGCGGTGAGCTGATGCGGGCGAAGGCGCCGATCTTCAGGTCGCTGTTCGATTCCTGGTGGCTGCCGGCGTTTTGCAGCGCCGTGATGTCGATCGTCTTGGCGGTGATGTTGACGTCATTCCCGGCCAGTACGTTGCTCGAAGCTTGGGTGTACTTCTGGCCTGCGGTCAGGTTCACGTCGCCTTTCAGGCTGGAGACGTTGGAGGCCACCTGCGTCACCTGGTCGCTGTTGTCTTTGTGCTTTTCGTTGTGGTAGCCGGAGAAGCGCTCGGTGTCGGAGATGACCACCTTGCCGATTGCCTTGTTGTTGCTCTGGTTGGCGTTGTGGAGCGTGTCCTGCGCGCTGGTGATGGTCAGGTCGCGCGCGGCGTTGATCGACAGGTTGCCTTCCGAGACCACGTTGGCGCCGGTCAGCGTGATGTCGCCGGTTTGCGTGGCCATGGTGGTGCTGCCGCCAACCGAAAGTTTGGTGCCGGTTACGGTGTCGGTGGCGCCGTTGCCTTTGCCATTGTTGTGGAGCATACCCACCATCTGCGTTGAGCGGGTGTCGATGCTGAAGCCCGACTTCTTCGAGTCCTGCGACCTGCTTTCCGTGGTGTGTGCCACGTCGAACTTGATGTTGTCCTTGGCCAGGATCAGGGCATTGCCTTCGGCGCTGATCTGGGTGCCCTGGCTGGTTATCGAGCCGTCGGTGGCGAGGATGGTCAGGTCCTTGCCGGCGGTGAGGGTGCTGGTGCGCGCTTCGCTGACGGCGTGGTTTTGTGTGCTGTTCGTGCTCTTGTTGCTGAATTGCGCGTTGACGACCGACAGCGCTGCCGAGGCGCCTTCTGCCTTGGCGAATTCCTTGCCGACTGCCGGACTTGGAGTTTTCGGTGCTGGACTTGTAGGCGTCCTTGAAGGCTGCCAGCGGGTTGACCGAAAAGCCGACGCCGACGCCAGACGACTTGCGAACACGACGACGATGATGTTGTTCGCAGTTTTGGCCAAAAACGGCGCTAAGGCCCGTAGGGGAGGTGCCCGTCCATAGCTCTTGCGCTGATTGGAATCTTACAAAAATTGGTCCCCCAAAAAACGCGATCGTCGCAGACATCGGCACATATCAGCCGGCGTACACGAGAATCGCGCCTCTTTTCTAACGAAATGCCCAAGCCCTCCTTTATTAATCATTTGAACAGGACAACAATGTGTTGGCCTCGGCTACATTAACAACGCCAATCCGTTCAAAGGACCCAGATATAAAACCAAAATGCTCCGAAAAATCTCGGTTCAACGAATCGAAAAAGTCCTCGCGTACAAGCAATTTGATATCGTTCGCATCAGCGAAGAATCGCGCGAGCTGCGAATCGATAAGGCTCAGCTGCGTAAACCCTTCAAGGTGCTCCCATCTTTCGCGCATATAGTTTATCGCCCTTTCCTTAGATATTCGATCAGCGGTATGAAAGACGAAAACTGCCCAGCCCCATTCGAAACGATGAGGCAACTTTTCGATCTCTTCCTCACTGATGATCTCCGCTCCGCAATTCGTACAACGTCTTTCGCTTTCCGAAAACTGCCCACAAATTTCACAAATTATCTTCATTTGTTCACTGTCCTGATTTAAGGTTGAAAGTCTTTGCGCCCGCCTCATAAGTCTTGAGCATCTCGCTCCAACTCATCGTCTTGCCGACTTGCGGGTCGTAAAGATAGCGAGTTCCATCTGGCAACACCTCGCCATACATCACGTGTGAATATGGACTATCACGCTTACGTGGGAAAACCACGTAATGCCCAGGATCAGCCTCTGCGCTATTAAATGCTGCCGGGTGCCCCTTCATTTCCGTTGCATCTTCAACGTACGAAAGCGACTTTTGCCATGTGAACGCACGCTCTTTGCCAGTATAGCCAAAGGTCGCTTCTACTTGATTTGCAGTCATGATATCGTCTGCGCCAAGCCCTTCAATTTTATTGATGATATGCGCAGTCGTACAGGCTGTGCAATTATCCATTCGGGCTGTAGTGTTGATCGGACTAAATCCTGCGCCCCCGGCACCTACATGATCAGTTGTACTTTTTACTGCATCATTTGCTCCACCACCGGCCAAGGTTGCATTCGAAGTGTCAGCAATGGCGCCTATTGCTGCCTGATTTGCTGTCTGAGCCCGAATAGCGGACGAAGAGCTTGTGGGACTTGAAGCTACCTGCTTAGCTATTGCCGAAGAAGCAGTTACCTGACCGTCGAGAGTCGTCGCTACCTTGGTTACTGCTCCTGCCTGGGACCAAACCCATTTCCCATCCGCCATTTCACCAAGTAGCGATCCGTTTCTGCCCATCAATTGGGTCACACTTCTCGGTAACGCTGCGCCGTCTTCAGCCATACCTGCTACAAACCTGGTTCCTGTCCCCAGCCCTCTCGTAAAGACGCCGGCTTCGGCCGCGACTGGAACGAGTGACCATGCGGATGCACCAAGCTGTTCAGGATCTTTTCGGTAAATAGCAAAGATGGTTGAAACGCCAGGCGCCGCGTCGATCATGCCGCTTGCATAGTGACCAGCAGTCGCAAGTGCGCCTTTCGTCACGATAGATCGTAGGAAATCGGTCTTCGGAATATAAGGTGTTTCGATACCCATCGGGTCGACCTTAGAGCCAACAATCAGCTCTTTGGAAATGCC
This sequence comes from Duganella sp. CF458, assembly GCF_900113115.1. GTDB lineage: Bacteria > Pseudomonadota > Gammaproteobacteria > Burkholderiales > Burkholderiaceae_D > Rugamonas. Next base: position 374,160 of record NZ_FOOF01000004.1, read on the forward strand.
AGCCACGTCCATGGCCAAATTTCCAGGCCCAGCTAAATTCCCCACAGTCATCCCATAGCCAGCTGATCCGAGGCCTTTTAGTGCTTTGCCAACCGGGTTGAACGTAAAGAAGCCTTCCACTTCTCCAATGCTTTGCGCTTTTCCGGGAGTCCTGTTCGCCTCCCTCATGAGTTCAGCCACCTTCTCATCGTTTTCCTTCGACAGTGCGAGATATTTTCGATTAATGGCAGTCGCGTCCGTATATGAGCACTTTCCATGATTTCGTTGGGCGCAGAGCGCAAGCTCTTTGTCCTTTTCGTCCATTTGCTTACGGCTCAGATGGTTGTTCTCAACAGCATTCGTCGCTACGTGACTCCCGACCGCAGCATCGAGAATTCCACCGCCCGCGGCACCGGACATCAACGCACCAATAGCGCTTGATAGTGCACTGATGTTGCTAGCCTGTTCTGGCGTAAGCTTGTCCCGTTGCAGTACGCCATTGGCATCGAATGCCTGCGGATACAGCTCTTTCGTCAAGACTTGTGCTGCCAGTTCGCCACCGCCACCAGCCAGAGCGCCACCGGCGGCACTGGAGTTATTAGCAACTGCCAAAACCGCGCCGAGAACTGCATGACTCAGGTCCTGCAGCGTCTGGTTTTCGTTGCCTTCCTTTTTGAAGTAGGCGCCAATTTCGGCCGCAGCATACGGTGCCGCAGCGTTCGCTGCGATCTGCGCTCCACCCTGCCCTGCAACCGAGCCGACCAGAATGCCGGTGACGACATTCAGTGCGCGGCTCTTATCTCCGCCGACGCCCCACTCTGCCTGAACCTGTCTGGCGGCATCAATTGTTCTTTCTGCTTCCGCCCTCTGTTCATCCGTACTGTTCGGATTATTCAGCGTCTTCTGCGCGGTGGCTTCAGCTTTGTTGGCCTCGGTCGCAATGTCGCTGGCCACTTGCTTGGTCGTTGCGATCACCGTGCCTGCGGCGGCCGACATGGCTTGCTGATCTTTCAGCAGCTTCTGCAAATCAGGCAGCTTGTCGAGCGACGTGTTGGCTTTGCTTGCGTCCGTATTGATGCCGAGGTCCTTGACGGAATTGGTCGTCACACCACCGATCGTGATCTTGCCGTCGGTGATGGTGGCGTAAGTGGTGGAGCTGTCGCTACCCTTCTCCAACATTGGCAGACCAGGCGTCGTGTTGCCGCCCTTGCTAGTACCGAACAGCTGCTTTTGCTCGCTCCATGTCTTGGTGCTGCCGTCTTCGTTTTTCGCGCCGAACTCGCTGCTGCCACTGACGCCACCCGCCATGCTGACGTTGCTGGCCGAATAAGTCATCTTGTTTTCGATGTTGGACGTGGTCAGCTTGTTGGTCGTCAGCTCAGACGCAGCAGCATTCGTGCTGGCAATGGCGCCGCCCTTCAAGTCGATGGTGTCGGCCTTGACGTGGTAGCCGCCGTCGCCCGCGAACAGGCCCGATTGCTGTTCCACACCTGCGTAGGTGCCCTTGCCATTTTGCTGCGACAGATTGCCGTTGGCGCTCCATACGCCGAAGCCTACCTGCACGCGCACCCCGGTGTTGGTCTGCTTGCTATCGAACTCACTGGTGTCTTGTACACTTTCGATGGCCAACTTGCCGCCAACGTCCGTGTTGATCGTGTTGGCGGTTGCAGTGGCACCTTTTAGCGTGGTGTCGCCCTTGCTGCTGATGTTGATCGTCTCGGCTTTGAGTTCGGTGTTGTTATTGACCGTGCTGTCGCTCTTGTTGTGGCCCTTGCCCATGTTGGCGGCGGCGTAGACGTACACGCCGGTCTGTGCACCAACCTGGAAGCCAACGCCGGCTTCAACACCGGAGCTCTTGTTCTTGCCGTCGCTGTGCAGCGTGCTCTGGCTGGCATCCAGCACGATGTTCTGTGCTGCATCCAGGCTAAGAGTTTTACCGGCGTTGAGCGTGGCGCCGGTGGCGTGGATGTCGCCACCGGTGGCCGTCAGGGTGACGTTGCGACCGCCATTGATGGTGCTGCCCTGCGCGGTGCTATCGTTGCCATTGCTGGAGTTGCTGCTGCTGGCGAAGCCGATACCGGCCTCGCCCTTGACCAGAACACCGCTGCCTGGGCCACCCAGGAAGGCACTGGCCGCGCTGGCGGCTTGGTAGCCATTGGCGGCGGCTGCCATGCCCTGCATCGCTTTCAGCCGGTCGTCGGATTTACGCGCTGCTTCCACGTTGTTGACCAGGTCGATCAGCGGTGAACTGATGCGGGCGAAGGTGCCGATCTTCAGGTCGCTGTTCGATTCCTGGTGGCTGCCGGTGTTTTGCAGCGCCGAGATGTCGATCGTCTTGGCGGTAATGTTGACGTCATTGCCGGCCAAGACATTGCTTGAAGCTTGGGTGTACTTCTGGCCTGCGGACAGGTTCACGTCCCCTTTCAGGCTGGAGACGTTGGAAGCCACCTGCGTCACCTGGTCGCTATTGTCCTTGTGCTTTTCGTTGTGATAGCCGGAGAAGCGCTCGGTGTCGGAAATGACCACCTTGCCGATTGCCTTGTTGTTGCTCTGGTTGGCGTTGTGGAGCGTGTCCTGCGCGCTGGTGATGGTCAGGTCGCGCGCGGCGTTGAT
>NZ_FOOF01000053.1 GCF_900113115.1 Duganella sp. CF458
GCCGGTACAGACTCCACCATGAGTGTTGTGCCAGCATCGACATCCGATGCATTAGCCAGTGCATCGAGCGTCACCATCACATCGTCTTCAGTCGCACTGCCAGTCACCGCACCCGTCACCACTGGCGCATCGTTGGTCCCGGTGACGGTGAATTTCACTGATGCAGGAGTGGTCGTGATGCCGTCAGATACTTGATAGCTGACCATCACTTCTTTCGCCTGCCCCTGCGCCAAACTCTGATAGTCAGAATGGCTTGGATCCAGCGTAAAGCTATGCGTCCCGACATCGTAACTAACACCTGCCGGCAGTACAGCGGGAACCGATTGCACCATGAGTGTTGTGCCAGCATCGACATCCGACGCGTTGGCCAGTGCATTGAGCGTCACTGCCACACCGTCCTCAGTCGCACTGCCAGTCACCGCACCCGTTACCACCGGCGCATCGTTGGTGCCGGTAACAGTGAACTTCACTGATGCCGGAGTGGTCGTAATGCCGTCGGATACTTGATAGCTGACCATCACCTCTTTGGTCTGGCCTTGCGCTAGGTTCTGATAACCTACATCGCTTGGATCCAGCGTAAAGCTGTGCGTCCCAGCGTCGTAACTGACACCTGCCGGCAGTACGGCCGGCACCGATTCCACCATGAGTGTCGTGCCGGCATCTACATCCGATGCATTAGCCAGCGCATCGAGCGTCACCATCACATCGTCTTCAGTCGCGCTGCCAGTCACTGCACCTGTCACCACCGGCGCATCGTTGGTGCCGGTAACAGTGAACTTCACTGATGCCGGAGTGGTCGTAATGCCGTCGGATACTTGATAGCTGACCATCACCTCTTTGGTCTGGCCTTGCGCTAGGTTCTGATAACCTACATCGCTTGGATCCAGCGTAAAGCTGTGCGTCCCAGCGTCGTAACTGACACCTGCCGGCAGTACGGCCGGCACCGATTCCACCATGAGTGTCGTGCCGGCATCTACATCCGATGCATTAGCCAGCGCATCGAGCGTCACCATCACATCGTCTTCAGTCGCGCTGCCAGTCACTGCACCTGTCACCACCGGTGCATCGTTGGTGCCGGTGACGGTGAACTTCACTAATGCTGGAGTGGACGTGATGCCGTCGGACACTTGATAGCTGACCGTCACTTCTTTCGCCTGACCCTGCGCCAAACTCTGATAGTCAGAATGGCTTGGATCCAACGTGAAGCTGTGCGCTCCGGCATCGTAACTGACACCTGCCGGCAGAACAGCTGGCACCGATTCCACCATGAGTGTTGTGCCAGCATCGACATCCGAGGCGTTGGCCAGTGCATTGAGCGAAACCGCTACGCCGTCTTCAGTCGCGCTGCCAGTCACTGCACCTGTCACCACTGGCGCATCGTTGGTGCCGGTGACGGTGAACTTCACTAATGCTGGAGTGGACGTGATGCCGTCGGACACTTGATAGCTGACCGTCACTTCTTTCGCCTGACCCTGCGCCAAACTCTGATAGTCAGAATGGCTTGGATCCAACGTGAAGCTGTGCGCTCCGGCATCGTAACTGACACCTGCCGGCAGAACAGCTGGCACCGATTCCACCATGAGTGTTGTGCCAGCATCGACATCCGAGGCGTTGGCCAGCGCATTCAGCGTCACCATCACACCGTCTTCAGTCGCGCTACCAGTCACCGCACCCGTTACCATTGGTACATCGTTGGTGCCGGTGACGGTGAACTTCGCTGATGCCAGAGTGGTCGTGATGCCGTCAGAGACTTGATAGCTGACCAT
>NZ_FOOF01000019.1 GCF_900113115.1 Duganella sp. CF458
CGCCAATCAATTTGCCATTCTGTTTGGGGAACGCTTTACCAACGCGATCAATTAATCAAACCGCGACCCCGGCACACAAAATTCCTGACAGGTCCCAGCGCTTGGAATCGGCTGGAGACTGCGGATCCTGCAACGGGAGTCTCGCTCACCGACCGGCATATCGCGACATATGAAGATGGTGGCCCAAGGCCGGCTCACTATCTCGACTACTTCCATGGCAGGCTGTGGCCCAGCCCCGATGGCAGCAGCATCCTTGATGATGGGTGGGTCTGGCATCCGGTTTCCGTGCCACGCATTTGGTCAGCCACGGATTGGCTGCGCCGCAATCCGTGGGAAAGTGAAGATGGTCCTTCTGTTGTTGATCTCGTATTTCGGGACGACTGGAACACTCCCACTTGCTGGATTGGCGACCATCATGTTGCGATGTGGGGCTTGGTTGATTCGGGAGATCCTGAGGAGAGCGGAAAACGACCTGGTGTACAAATCTCCGATACGACATCCACCGACCGATCATCGGATGAGCAATGGCCAATGGAAGCGGATCAGGTTCCTCGAAACCTGTTCAGTGACGGAAAGCGGCTTGTCGTCGTTGATGAAAAGAGCTGTACTGTTTGGGATATAGCATCTCGTTCAACCATTGCGGCCTTGCCCAATTTTCCAGCCCATATATACGATGCGAACCGCGGGACGCTGGTTGCGATTGGCGAAACCACTGTGGCCGAGCTTAGGCTTTCCTGGCTTGCTGGCCATGCGAAGTAACAGCTTGCCCTGAAGCCGGCAACCTTCGGGCAGGTCTGAAAACCGGCCGAAATGGCGGGTTGCCAGAGCTGACCCCGACTTTTAATGCGCTAGCAGGTTCAGGATGCCGTCCAGGCCGACGAAGTTGAGGGCGACGTTGGCTTGTTCGCGCACCACGGGCTTGGCGCGGAAGGCGACCGACATGCCGGAGATGCCCATCATCTTCAGGTCGTTGGCGCCGTCGCCCATGACGATGGCTTGCTCCGGCAGGATGCCGATGGCGGCGCATACGTGTTCGACCGTGTCGCGCTTGACGGTGGCGTCGACGATCTCGCCGATTACTTTGCCGGTCAGCTTTCCGTCGACGATCTCCAGTTCGTTGGCGCGGGTGAAGTCGAGGCCCAGGCGGGTCTTCAGGCGTTCGGTGAAGAAGGTGAAGCCGCCCGATACCAGCAGGGTTTTCAGGCCGGCGGCTTGTACCGCTTTCAGCATGTCCTCGGCGCCCATCGACAGGCGCAGGCGTTCTTCGTAAACGCGTTCCAGGGCCGATGCTTCCAGGCCTTCCAGCAGTGCCACGCGGCGCTTCAGGCTTTCGGAGAAATCGAGCTCGCCGCGCATGGCGGCTTCGGTGATTTCGGATACTTGCGGCTTCAGGCCCTGCATGTCGGCGATTTCGTCGATGCACTCGATGGTGATCAGGGTCGAATCCATATCCATTGCCACCAGCTTGAATTCGTCCAGGCGGCGCACGCCCATCATGTAGGTTGCGTCGAGCTGGGCCGCCTGGGCTGCAATCTCGATGGTCTGGCGCAGGGCTGGCGTGAAGCTGATTCCTTCGCAGCGCAGGGCGTTGTCGGAAACAGTCACCACGTTCTTGGGCGCGGTCAGGGCGGCAATGCGTTGCAGGCGGGCGGCGCATTCGCCGACGCCTTGCAGCACAAGGTTCATGGTCATGTCGTGGTTCATGTCAATTGTTTGATGGCGGTCTTGATCTGGTTCACGCGGGCCGCCAGGTCAGGCATGTTCGCTGTGATCTTGAGCTTGTCCTGTCCATTCAGCTTGATGTGGCGCTGGTTCTGGATCAGGTGGATGATGCGCATCGGGTCGATCGGTGGCTGCGGCATGAACTGCAGGTTGACCGCTTCCGAGTGGGCATCGATCTTGACGATGCCGACAGTCTTGGCGGCGATGCGCAGGCGGTGGGTCTCCACCAGCGCTTTGGCGGATTCAGGCAGTTTGCCAAAGCGGTCGATCAGCTCCTCTTGCAGGTCGTCGATTGCGTTCTGGGTTTCGCAATTGGCCAGGCGTTTGTAGATCGACAGGCGTTCGTGCACGTCGCCGCAGAAGTCCGCTGGTAGCAGGGCAGGCGTGTGCAGGTTGATTTCGGTGGTGGTGGCCAGCGGGGCCGCCAGGTCGGGCTCTTTGCCGGCTTTCAGCGAGCGTACGGCCTCGTTCAGCATGTCGGTGTAGAGCTGGAAGCCGACTTCCAGCATTTCGCCGGACTGGTTTTCGCCCAGCACTTCGCCGGCACCGCGGATTTCCAGGTCGTGCATCGCCAGGTAGAAGCCGGAGCCCAGTTCTTCCATCTGCTGGATGGCGTCCAGGCGGCGCTGCGCTTGCTTGGTCAGGCCTTGCACGTCGGTCACCAGCAGGTAGGCATAGGCCTGGTGGTGCGAACGGCCGACGCGGCCGCGCAGCTGGTGCAACTGCGCCAGCCCGAACTTGTCGGCGCGGTGCATGATGATGGTGTTCGCGGTCGGCACGTCGATACCGGTTTCGATAATCGTCGTGCACAGCAGGATGTTGTAGCGCTGCGCCACGAAGTCGCGCATCACCTTTTCCAGGTCGCGTTCGTGCATCTGGCCGTGGGCCACCGCAATGCGCGCTTCGGGCAGCATTTCGGTCAGCTTGGCCAGGCGGTTCTGGATGGTCTCGACCTCGTTGTGCAGGAAGTAGACCTGGCCGCCGCGCTTCAGTTCACGCAGCACGGCTTCGCGGATGATGGAGTCGTTTTCGCTGCGCACGAAGGTCTTGATGGCCAGGCGCTTTTGCGGTGCGGTGGCAATGACGGAAAAGTCGCGCAAGCCTTCCAGCGCCATGCCAAGGGTGCGCGGAATCGGGGTTGCCGTCAGGGTCAGCACGTCGACTTCGGCGCGCAGGGATTTCAGCGCTTCTTTCTGGCGCACGCCGAAGCGGTGCTCTTCGTCGATGATGACCAGGCCGAGGCGGTCGAACTTGACGTCGTCCGACAGCAGCTTGTGGGTGCCGATCACGATGTCCAGGGTGCCGTCCTGCATGCCTTTGATCGCATTGGCGATCTCTTTGCCGGTGCGGAAGCGCGACATTTCGGCGATCCGTACGGGCCAGTCGGCGAAGCGGTCGGCGAAGGTCTGCGCGTGTTGTTCGGCGAGCAGGGTGGTTGGCGCCAGGAGGGCGACCTGCTTGCCGCCCATGACGGCGATGAATGCCGCGCGCAGAGCGACTTCGGTCTTGCCGAAACCGACGTCGCCGCACACCAGGCGGTCCATCGGCTTGCCGGAGGTCATGTCCTTGATCACGTTCACGATCGCGGCCGCCTGGTCGGGCGTCTCGTCGAAGCCGAAGCTGTCGGCGAAGCGCTCGTAATCCTGCGAGGAGTATTCGAAGGAGTGGCCCTGGCGGGCGGCACGGCGCGCGTACAGGTTGAGCAGCTCGGCGGCGGTGTCGCGCACTTGTTCGGCGGCCTTGCGCTTGGCTTTGTCCCATTGGCCGGAGCCGAGGGTGTGCAACGGTGCGTCGTCCGGCGCGGCGCCGGAGTAGCGCGAGATTACGTGGAGCTGCGATACCGGTACATACAGCTTGCTCTCCTTGGCGTATTCCAGGTGCAGGAATTCGGTCTCGCCTTCGCCCAGGTCCATGCTGACCAGGCCCATATAGCGGCCGATGCCGTGGTTGATGTGCACTACCGGGTCGCCGATCTTGAGCTCGGACAGGTCGCGTACCATCGATTCGACCTGCGTGACCGCCTCCTGTTTCTTGCGGCCGGCGCGGCGGCCGCTGCCTGCGTACAGTTCGGTTTCGGTGATGAAGGCCAGGCCCTCGTCCAGTTCGAAGCCGGCGTGCAGCGGCGAGACGCCCAGCACCACCTTGGCGTCGCTGGCGAGGAAGCCGTCGAAGCCCTCGACCAGGGCTGGCGCCAGCTCGAACTCGGCGAAATACTGCTGCAGGGTCTCGCGGCGGCCGTTGCTTTCGGCACAGATCATCACGCGGCGGCCCGATTGCAGCAGGTAGGCGCGCAGGTTGGTCAGCGGGTCGTCCAGGTGGCGGTTGACCGCGATATTCGGGATCGGCGCCGACAGCTCGGACGATGGCAGCGACATGTCGCGCGATACGGCGAGCCGTGGGTGCGGCTTGGCCAGCACGAAGAACTGTTCGTCGCCGAGGAAAATGTCCTGCGGCGGCAGGATCGGGCGCTCGCGGTCGGCCTTCAGGAATTTGTAGCGCGACTCGGTGTCGGCCCAGAAGCGCTTGATGGCGGTGTCGATGTCGCCGACCATGGCCACGCTGGCTTCCGGCGGCAGGTAGTCGAAGAAGGTTGCGGTTTCGTCGAAGAACAGCGGCAGGTAATACTCGATGCCGGCCGAGGCGATGCCGCTGCTGATGTCCTTGTAGACCACGGAGCGCGATGGGTCGCCTTCGAAAGTCTCGCGCCAGCGGCTGCGGAAGGCGGTGCGCGAGGCTTCGTCCATCGGGAATTCACGGCCCGGCAGCAGGCGCACTTCCTTGACCGGGTACAGCGAGCGCTGGGTGTCGGCATCGAAAGTGCGGATGGTTTCAATGGTGTCGCCAAACAGGTCCAGGCGATACGGCAGGGCGGAACCCATCGGGAACAGGTCGATCAGCCCTCCGCGCACCGAATATTCGCCGGGCGACATCACCTGGGTGACGTGGGTATAGCCGGCCAGGGTCAGTTGCGACTTGAGCTGGGCCTCGTCCAGCGATTCGCCTTGCTTGAAGAAGAAAGTGTAAGCGGCCAGGAAGGAGGGCGGCGCCATGCGCACCAGCGCGGTCGTGGCCGGGATGATGGCCACGTCGCACTGGCCGGTCTGGATCTCGTGCAGGGTTGCCAGCCGCTCGGACACCAGGTCCTGGTGCGGCGAGAATGCGTCGTAAGGCAGCGTTTCCCAGTCCGGCAGCAGATGGCAGCGCAGACCGTTGTTGGCGAACCATGGGATCTCGGCCAGCAGGCGCTGGCCGTCGCTGGCCTGGGCTACGACCACGGCCAGCATCTGGCCGCGCGCCTTCAATTCGAGTGCGGTTTTCGCCAGCGCGTAGGCGTCACCGGAGCCGAACAGGTTGGGCAAGGCAAAGCGATTGCCGGGCTTGGGAAGTGCTTTTTTGAAGTCGAAAGGCATGCAAACGTGGCGCTAACTGAGGAGACACTAATATGCTGGCCCCACATTATAGTGCAAGCATCTATTCGTAGGCGCCCAGCCGTTTTTGTTCCCACGATGTAAAAAGACTATCGCGCAGTTGCTGGATTGCGGCCGGGTTGCCGCCCAGGGCGGTGCTTGCCGAACGGTAGGCCGCGACCCGGCGCACCCATTCGGCTTGTTCGCGGTCGAGTTGGGCCAACCGGTTGGCGGCTTGCGGGTCGAATGCCGCTGCGCGCAGCCGGAAAACCTCATCGTCGCTGGCGCCGCCGTTGCGGGCCGCTTCGACCTGCTGTTCGACGTTGAGCACCCTCTGCGGGGCGGTCCGTTCTTCCTGAAGCCCGGCGGGCAGGTTGCGGTCCAGGTCCGCCATCTTCTGCAGGCGCTGGGCGGGCGTCAGGGATTTGTCGTCCGCCAGCGCCAGGCGGGCGATGGCGTCCTGGTCACGGGCGTCCGTGTCGCCGAACAGTCCTGCAGTTTCGACGGGGCTGAAATAGCGCTTGCGCAGTTCCTGCATGGCGAGCAATCGACTGCGCGCTGCGGCGGCCAACGAGGTACCGGATGCCGGGGCGCCCACACTTTGTTCGGCTTCGGCCAGGGCCCGTTTGTAGGCCAGGTACTGAGCGAGAAGCCGCTTGGCTTCAGCGGCTGCGGCGGGTTGCAGGCGCCGTTCCAATTCGCGCTCGATGCCCGCGCGGATGGCGGGCAGCCCGGCTTCGCCCAAGGCGGACAGGTAGTAGTCGAACAGGTGCCGCAGCTCGGCGTCGACTTTCAGCCCGCTGCCGGCAGCGGCGTCCAGCCGGCCGTCGGGCTGGGTGCCGGCCATGGAGGGGACGAAGGGGACCGGTGCCGGCGACCTCGCCGGCGGCCCGGGTTGGGCGCCCGGGCCGGGCGGCTGTGCCGGCGGGGCGCTGGCACCCCAGACCCAGAGAGCGCCCGCGCCGGCTGCCGCCAGGACGAACGCCGCCAATCCCGCCCGTCCCCGGGCGCTCACAGGCCCATTCCCTGCAGGCGGTTGGCGTGCTGGCGGAACAGCGTCACCGGACTGGTTTCGAACAGGTGGGTGATGCCGACCATCTGGTTGACCTCATCGAGGTGGTTCATCCAGTAGTCGTCGCGGATCACTCGGCCAAGGTGGGACGAGCAGCTCGCGACCAGGCCATCGTTCTTGGCGCCGCCAAACGCGATGGAAGTGACGGCGAGGAAGGGATCGGCGGGATCGAAGATGTTGGTATAGGGCGTTGCGCCGCTCCAGGAGAAGTAATACACGCCGTTGGCTTGGTGCGCACCCTCGCCGCAGGCGGTCGAAGGCAGGCCGGCGGGATGGCGGGCGTTGAAGGTTGCGGTGCCGGTCGTGCTGAGCGATTGTGCTGCCGCGTAGGCGTTCTGCGGCAGCGAAGGGCTGCCCGAGATCAGGCCGAGGAAGCCGCCCAGCGCGTTGCCAATGCTGTAGACCAGGTCCGGCGCGGCGCCGACCAGCGCATCCGCCACCTTGGAGCCCTTGTTCACCCCGCCAATGCTGGTCACCGAGGCCACCAGGTCCGGCCGCACCGAGGCGACATAGCGTGAGGTCGGGCCGCCGTGGCTATGGCCGATCAGGTTGACCTTTTCGGCGCCGGTGGCGGCAAGTATCTGGCGGACCTGGAACAGGAGCTGCTCGCCGCGAACTTCCGTGCTGTTGGCTGCCGACACCGAGGTCACGTAGACCCGCGCTCCGCCGCTACGCAGTGCACCGGGAACGCCGTAAAAGTATTCGAGCGGGCCAAGGCTGTCAAAGCCGAACAGGCCGTGCACCAGGACGATGGGGTAACGGGTTTGTGTGTAGCCGGTTGCAGAAGCGGGGAGTGAGGTGATGGCGATGAACAGGACCGAGAGCAGCTGCCAGACGAACTTCTTCATAAAGCCTCCTGTGCTGATGGGTGGTGGGAGAGTCCAATCTAGCACCGGCAATGCGGCGCGCGACAAGATTGCTGAATAAGTACGGTGGGTTCCTTCAGTGCCAAATCACTTTGTTGCACGAATGGTGCGCGGTGACGGGATTCCGTTGACGCACAGGAATTAAAGTCCGATATTCGTTCGGGAGGAGCACAATCTCACCAAATATCACTTGATTAATAACCGTGCCTCAGAAGAAAGGTGGATTCATGTTCAAGAACCTTCTGATCAAATGGAAATTGGCCGTGCTGGTGGCGGTCATGATGTTGGCGTTGGCGGTACTTGGCATCGCCGGCTACGGCGGCATTGCGAAAGTGGGCGAGTCGGTCAATGAGATCGGTGTGGTGCGGCTACCGTCGATCCACGGCTTGCTGGTCCTGAGTGAAGGCCAGACCGCGGTCGATAAGGCGACCTTGTCGACGGCTATCTACGAGAACGATTACCAGGCGCAGGCCAAGTTCGCCGACGTGGCGAAGGCGCGCGACGCGGCCTGGGCGAAGGCAACGGCGGGCTGGAAGAAATACGAACCGCTGCCGCAAACCGCTGAGGAAGCTGTGATGTGGAAGCAGTTTGTCGGCGAATGGGAAGCCTGGAAGGCGGCCGACGCGAAGCTTGGCGGCATCGTGTCTGCCTTGGCCGGCAATCAGGATGAAGCGAAGCAGAAGGAAATGTTTGCCCAGTTCTTCCAGCAATACCAGGCATCGGGACCCTTGTTCAGCAAGGCGGAGCAGACGCTGAACAAGATCATTGAACTGAATGACAACATTGCGAAAGATTCGATCCGGTCCGGTAGCGAAGCGGTCGTCTCGGCGGAGCGCGTGATGGTCATCACAGCCGTGGTCGCGATGGCGCTGGCGATTGCGATTGCGTGGTATATCGCGTTGGCGATCACGCGGCCGATCGAGTCGGCCGTGAAAGTGGCGCAGACGGTCGCTGCGGGCGACCTGACCAGCGATATTTCTGTCGAGACGTCAGAGGAGACCGGCCAGTTGCTGCAGGCGCTGAAGGATATGAACGAAAGCCTGATCCGCGTCGTGGGCCAGGTGCGCAAGGGCACCGGCATGATCGGCAGCGCCACGTCGGAAATTGCGACCGGCAATATGGATTTGTCCAGCCGCACCGAGGAACAGGCCAGTTCGCTGGAGGAAACCGCGTCGTCGATGGAGGAATTGACGTCCACCGTGCGGCACAATTCCGACAATGCACTGCAGGCGAACCAGCTGGCCAAGACTGCGTCGACGGTGGCGGCCAAGGGCGGCGAAGTGGTGGCGCGCGTGGTGGAAACCATGGATTCGATCAACGAGTCGTCCAGCAAGATCGTCGATATCATCAGCGTGATCGATGGCATCGCGTTCCAGACCAATATCCTGGCGCTGAATGCAGCGGTGGAGGCGGCGCGGGCCGGCGAACAGGGACGCGGCTTTGCCGTCGTGGCGTCCGAGGTGCGCAATCTGGCGCAGCGTTCGGCGGCTGCGGCGAAGGAAATCAAGCAGCTGATCGGCGACTCGGTGGAGAAGGTCGGCGCCGGCAGCAGGCTGGTTGGCGAGGCGGGAGCGACCATGGGCGAAGTGGTCACCAGCGTGCAGCGCGTGACCGACATCATCTCCGAAATCAGCCTGGCGACGCAGGAGCAAAGCGCGGGCATTGACCAGATCAACACGGCGATCAGCCAGATGGATCATGTGACGCAGCAGAACGCGGCATTGGTTGAGGAGGCTGCCGCGGCATCGGCCGCACTGGAGGAGCAGGCTGCGCGTTTGATGGAGGTGGTGAGCGTGTTCAAGCTCGATCCTGCGGCCGTGGCGGCGATGGGCGCCGAGGCGCCGGCGCGGCGGCCGTCAACGCAGGCGAGGGCGCTGGCCGTGGCGAGGCCGGCGCGCGGTAGCGAACAACGTGCCGCCCGGCGCAGCGAACTGCAGGCCGCGGCGGGCGCCGCTCCAGGCGCAGCTGGCGTGGATGGTAGCCCGGGTTTGCGCGCCGAGACGCGCCGTCCGGCAACGGCCGCCGGCAAGCCAGGCGATGATTGGGAAGAGTTCTAGGCCGGGCAGAGCAGCAGGATGGCCGTAATGTTATCGCGGCTGCCATCCTGCTTGGCTTTCTCGACCAGCGCGGCGCAGGTCTCGGGCAGGTTGTCCGGGCCGGCGTTGGCCAGCAGGGCGGCCAGGTCTTCCGACGTCGAGGCGCCGTACATGCCGTCACTGCACAACAGGTAGAGATCGCCCGCGGCCACCGGGTGGGTGAACACGTCCGGCCGCACTTCCTCGGCCGGCCCGATCGCTTGCAGCAGCAGGTTCCGCGGCGGCAGGATGCCTTTCATGCCGGCTTCCAGCGCCTGCTGGTACAGCGTCTGGTCGTGGGTCAACTGCGCCAGGAGCCCGTCGCGGTAGCGATAGATCCGGCTGTCGCCGACGTGGAAGATGAAAGCAGGGCCGTCGGCATGCGGCTGCCACATGCCGGTCAACGTCGTGCCCATGCCATAGCCGTCGGCCAGGCCGGCTGCCGCGTTGTTGCGGAACAGGGTGCTGTTGGCGAACAAGACCGCTTCATGCAACTGACGCAGGGCCTCGGCATCGCTGCCCGGCACGTGCTGGGCGCGCAGATGCTTCCATACCAGCAGCAAGGCTTCGGTACTGGCGATATCGCCGCCGACGTGGCCGCCCATGCCGTCGGCGACGGCGACCAGGTTCAGTTCCGGCAGCAGCAGCAGGTTGTCCTGGTTGCTGGGGCGTACAGTGCCGACGTCAGTCAATCCATAGGCCAGGCCCATGGCCATCTGCTGCAATACCGGCGGCGACAGCGGGATCATTTGATTTGCTCCGCAAACTGCAGCACGCGGGCCGGCGGCATCATGCCGAGCTGGCGTGCCACGTCCATGTTGACGAGGTAAGAGTAAGCGCCCGGCGTTTCAATCGGAAGCGCGGCGGGCTTGACGCGATGGTACAGGATCCGGGCCGCTTTATGGGCAGTCAGTCGCCCGACATTCTGATAGCCAGCCACCAGGCCAAACAGCGCGCTGCCGTCGCGCAGGGCGACTTCGGCGGCGGAAAACACCGGCAGGCCAAGCGCCAGCGCGGTTTCCGTGACCAGGATGCGCTGGGAGGCAATGAAGCTGTCGGGGCCGATATAGATCAGCTGCGTCCTGTTTTCGGCGAAATCCGCCAGCATGCCGGGAATCGCGTCGGCGCGCGGTTGTCCCGCTGCGTCGAGCGGGACGGGGCGGGCATTGAATGCAGCGCCTGCACGAGCAGCCTCTGCCCGCATTTCGCGGATGGCCACTTTCGCGTTGACTTCATTGGGATTGAAGATCGCACCGATGCGGTCGACGCGGCGGTAGCTTTGAATGGCGCTCATTTGCTGGCGCGCCGGCACCACGTGGCTGACGCCCGTCAGGTTGCGCCGGGACGAGGCCAGGCTTTGCGTCAGCCCGGCCGCAATCGGCGCCGATACCATGGTGAATACAATGGGGACATCAAACTCCCGGGCTGCCACGGCCATGGTGACCGGCGTGCCCCAGGTGTAGATCAGGTCTGCGCGCCAGGCGCGGGCCTCTTCCAGCAAGGCCGGCACGCGGCTGGCGTCCATGTCCACGCTGCGAACCATGAAGTCCGCTTGCAGCCGGTTGTCCTTGAACCATTGATGGAAGCCGGCTTCGACATCGGTCTCGCCGCGAAACAGGATCATATAAACGCGCGGAATAGGCGAATTGGCGCTGCGGGCGAGCGCGGCAGGCGCGATGGCCGCCAGCGGGGCGAACACTGCGGCGGCGCCGAGCAGGCGCCGGCGCCGGAACGATGGAGCCCGTTGGCCCGGCATGTTCAGGCCCCCACCGGGGCTTGCTGTGGCGGGACCTGCTGCAGCGCCGGCTGGGCCGGCTGGATTGGCACGGCCGGCGATGCCGGTGTCGCCGGGGGTTGCGGGGTGCCGTCGGCGGGCACCGGCTCCTCGCCTTCGTCCGGAAGTTCACCCATGTCGATCGCCAGGACGGTCGGGTCGTTGGCGTATTCTTCCAGCAGCCAGTCGCCGTTCAGCTGCACCACGCCTTCCGGCACCGGACGGTCGACCGGCGGGCGCTTCGGCAGCGCCGAGCGCATATAGTCCATCCAGATCGGCAGCGACAGGGTGGCGCCGAACTCGCGGCCGCCCAGCGACTTCGGATCGTCGTAACCCATCCAGGCCACCGCCACCACGCCGCCGCCATAGCCGGCGAACCAGCCGTCGAAGGAATCGTTGGTGGTGCCGGTCTTGCCGGCCAGGTCAGGGCGACCCAGGCGGCCTGCGGCGGCGCCGGTACCGCTGCGCGCCACGTCGCGCATCATGCTGTCGGTGATGAACACATTGCGTTCATCGAGCACCCGTTCGCCTGACGTGGCTGGAGCGGGAGGCTGGATGTCCATGATCGGCACGCCCTTGGAGTCGGTGACGCGCGAGATCAGGTATGGCGTGGCCCGGTAGCCGCCATTGGCGAATACCGCGTAGGCGCCGGCCAGCTGCAGCGGCGTGACGGCGCCGGTGCCCAATGCCATGGTGAAGTTCTTCGGGTGGCGCGACAGGTCGAAGCCGAAGCGGGCCAGGTAGGCGTGGGTGTCATCCAGGCCGGCGGCGCGCAGGATACGCACCGAGGGGACGTTCTTCGACGCTGCCAGCGAGCGGCGCATGGTGACCTGGCCGTCGAACTTGCCGTCGTCGTTTTGCGGCTTCCACGGTTGGCCGATCGAACTGCCCGGCAGTTCGATCGGCTCGTCGGCGATCACCGTGCCGGGGCCGAAGCCTTTGGCGACGGCGGCGGAATAGATGAAGGGCTTGATCGAGGAGCCGGGCTGGCGCCAGGCCTGCGTCACGTGGTTGAACTTTTGCAGGCCGTAGTCGAAACCGCCCACCATGGCCTGGTAGGCGCCGGTGTTGGCGTCCAGCGCCACGAATGCGGCGGCGACCTGCGGCACCTGGGTGATGGCCCAGCCTTTCTTTTCAGTCTGCATGACGCGGATCACGGCACCGGGATGGATTGCCGTGGCAGGCTTGGCCTTGCTGGACAGCGCGGACGCGGCCAGTTTCAGGCCGTCGCCGCTGATCGACAGCACGTCGCCGTCCGAGGTTTCAGCCTTGACCAGGGTAGGGCTGGCTTCCAGCACCACGGCGGGGATCAGGCCATCGCTGACGACGCGCTTGCCCAGCACTTCGTCGATGGCATCGCCGCGCTCTTCCTCGTCGGCCGGCAGTTCGATATGGGCTTCCGGGCCGCGGTAGCCGTGGCGCTGGTCGTAGGCCACCACGTTGCGGCGCACCGAATCGTAGGCAGCGTCCTGGTCGCGCGACTGGATGGTGGTGTAGACGTTGATGCCCTTGGTGTAGCTCTCTTCCTTGAACTGCGCGAACACGGCCTGGCGCGCCAGTTCAGCCACGTATTCGGCATGGACGTCGAATGCCTGGCCGCGATGATTGACGTGAAGCTGTTCCTTCTTCGCTTTCTCGTATTGCGCTTCGGTGATGTAGTCGAGTTCGAACATGCGGCGCAGCACCACTTGCTGGCGCGAGCGCGCTTTCTTCGGATTGACCGCAGGGTTGTTGCGCGAAGGATTTTGCGGCAGGCCGGCCAGCATCGCCGTTTCGGCAATCGACAACTCCTTCAGCGATTTGCCGAAGTAAGCCTGGGCGGCGCTGGCGAAGCCGTAGGAGCGCTGGCCCAGGTAGATATTGTTCATGTACAGTTCAAGGATCTTGTCCTTGTCCAGCGCATCCTCGATGCGATAGGCCAGCATGGCCTCGGCCAGCTTGCGCGAGATGAATTTGTCTTTGCTCAGGTAGAAATCGCGCGCCACCTGCATGGTGATGGTCGAACCGCCCTGGCGGAAGCTGCCGCGCAGGTTGGCGCGGGCGGCGCCCAGCACGCGTACCCAGTCGATGCCGCCGTGCTCGTAGAAACGCGAGTCTTCAATCGCCAGCACGGCCTTCTTCATCAGGTCCGGCACTTCGGCAATCGGCGTGAAATCGCGGTGCTCTTCACCGAACTCGCCGATCAGCACCTTGTCAGCCGTGTAAATGCGCAGCGGGATCTTGGGACGGTAATCGGTGACCGCTTCCAGCGTTGGCAGGTTGGGGCGGATCACGAAGGCCGCGTAACATGCCAGGGCAATGCCGCCCGCAAGGGTGGCGAGGCCCGCGCCGACACCGGCGCGAATGACGTTACGGCGGTTCAGCCAGGAAGGACGATTGATCAAATCAGCTCTTTCGGTTGCTAAGTCGAGGGCATTATAGACTACTCGATAGTTGCTACTTCATTGCTAGATATGCCATAGTCCTAGGTGTTTTAGTCTAAAAGGATTTACGTGTTCCGTCCCTATATACCCGACCAGGCGCGGCTGCCGGAGATGACTTTCCGCGCCTTGTTCCTCGGTACCTTGCTGGGCATGGTGTTTGGCGCTTCTTCGCTGTACCTGGTGCTGAAAGTCGGCCTGACTGTCAGCGCATCGATTCCCGTGGCGGTCATTGCGATCACCTTCTTCGGCCTGGCCAGGAAAATGGGCGGCAAGGACGCCAGCATCCTGGAGAACAGCATCGCGCAGACCGCCGGTTCGGCGGGGGAATCGATTGCCTTCGGCCTGGGCGTGACCATGCCGGCGATCCTGATCCTGGGCTTCGAGCTGGAGATCTGGCGCGTGATGCTGGTGGGCGTGCTGGGCGGCTTGCTGGGCATCCTGATGATGATCCCGATGCGCCGCACCATGATCGTGGACCAGCACCACGAGCTCAAATTCCCGGAGGGGACGGCCTGCGCCGAGGTGCTGAAGGCCGCGGCCAGCGATTCTTCGCGCCAGGCGGCCGGCGAGCCATTGCAGGGTGAATCGGAAGCGGCGCGCGATGCGCGTCGCCGGGCACGGCTGATTTTCGGCGGCTTCGGCATCGGGCTGCTGTACAAGGCCCTCAACGTCTCGTTCAAGGGATGGAAGGATACGCCGGACGTTGTGCTGGGCGCTCCCCTGAAGGGCGGCTCGATCGGCGCCGAAGTCTCGCCCGAACTACTGGGCGTGGGCTACATCATCGGCCCGCGCATCGCGCTGACCATGACTGCGGGCGGTGTGCTGTCATACCTGCTGCTGATCCCGATGATCAAGTTCTTCGGCGACCCGCTGAGCACCATCCTGGCGCCGGGCACCATGCTGATTTCGGCAATGGGGCCGGACGATGTGCGCGGCGCATATATCCTGTACATCGGTGCCGGCGCCGTGGCCGCCGGTGGCCTGATCGCGCTACTGCGTGCGATGCCGATGATCTGGCGCAGCCTGGCGGCTGGCTTGTCGGGCGTGGGCAAGGGCAGCAAGGCGGACGTTACGCGCCGCACCGAGCAGGACATTCCGATGAAGTGGGTGGTGATCGGTTGCCTGGCCCTGATCGCTGTGATCACCGCCGCCGCCCCGCTGCACATGAATTTGCTGGGCGCCTTGCTGATCCTGGTGTTTGGCTTCCTGTTCTCCACGGTATCGTCGCGCCTGACCGGCGAAATCGGCTCGTCCTCGAATCCGACTTCGGGCATGGCGGTGGCAACGCTGCTGTTCACCTGCCTGATCTTCCTGATGGTCGGCTGGACCGGCGGCCAGTACTATGTCACCGCCTTGTCGGTTGGCGCCATTGTCTGCATCGCCTCGGCCAACGCGGGCACCGTATCGCAGGACTTGAAGACCGGCTTCCTGGTCGGCTCCACGCCGCGCCTGCAGCAGTATGCCATGCTGGTTGGTTCGCTGGCGTCGGCCCTGCTGCTTGGCCCGATCCTGCTGCAGCTGAATAGTTCCAGCACGGTGTACGTTCCGGCGGCCCAGGTTGCCCCGGGCCTGGCGACCGATGCTTCCCGGCTGGCGGTTACTGCACGCCTCGACGGCCCGCAAGCTGCCGGCGACAGCGCCAGCTACAAGGTCTGGCAGAAGCCGGATGCGCAGGGTGGCCCGGAAGGCAAGTACCTGGTCGCGCCGGACGGCAAGGCGGTCTGGTTCGTCGATCCCGGCATCAACGGCACGCACCACAAGCGTCCCGATGGCACCGAGGTGCGCAAATACGATGCGCCCAAGGCGGTGCTGGTGTCCTACATCATCAAGGGTATCCTTGACCAGCAGTTGCCGTGGACGCTGGTGATGCTGGGCGTGATGATCGCCTTGGTGCTTGAAATGTCGGGCGTGCAGTCGCTCTCGTTTGCAGTGGGGGTTTACCTGCCGCTGTCGGCCACGCTGCCGATTGCGGTCGGCGGCGTGCTGCGCTGGCTGGCGGACCGCCGCAACAACAAGCTGCCGCAATACGCCGGGATGAGCGAGGAAGAGCTGCAGGCCGCGGGCGACCGCAGCGAGGGCGTGCTGCTGGCATCCGGCTATATCGCAGGCGGCGCCTTGGCCGGCATCGTGATCGCGATCACCGCGGGCGTAATGACCAACTTCGATGCTGCGGTCACCGCGTGGGCGGAAAGCAGCAACCCATTCTTCAGCGGGCCGATGGCCGATTTGCTGTCCTTGCTGCCTTATGCTGTAATCATGGGGCTGCTCTTGTGGGCGGCGCGGGAAAAATCCACACCTTAAAGGAGGCTGGGCGATGAGGAAACTGGGAGCAGCGGGCCTGCTGCTGGCAATGGGAGCGGCGAATGCCGCCACGCAGACTGTCAATTGCGGCCGCCTGCTGGACGTAAAGGCCGGCGTATGGCGCGAGAATGTCACGCTCCACATCGAGAATGGCGTTGTGAAGGCGATCGAGCCGGCCAAGGGCAAGGCGGACGTGGACCTGGGCTCAATGTCCTGCATGCCCGGCTTCATCGACATGCACGTGCACCTGACCAGCCAGACCCAGCCCCAGGTCGAAGCCCTGCGCGGCCAGATGACGCTGGACGCCATCGACCGTGCCTACGATTCGGTCGCCTTTGCCGAACGCACGCTCAAGGCCGGCTTCACCACGGTGCGCGACCTGGGCGCCAATGAGGGCCTGAATATCGCCATGAAGCGCGCCATCAACAGCGGCGCCATTGTCGGCCCACGCATGTTCACCTCCGGCAAAGCCATCGCCACCACCGGCGGCCATGGCGACCCAAGCAACGGCAGATCGCGCGAATTGCGCCACCTGCACGGCACACCGGGCCCGGACGAAGGAGTGGTCAATAGCCCTGACGAAGCCCGACAGGCCGTGCGTGCGCGCTACCAGGAAGGTGCCGACGTCATCAAGATTACGGCCACAGGCGGCGTCCTGAGCCAGGCCAGCAGCGGCATGAATTCGCAGTTTGACGACGCGGAATTGAAGGCGCTGATCGCCGCGGCGAGGGATTACGGCTTCAAGGTTGCGGCACACGCCCACGGCGCGGAAGGGATGAAACGCGCGCTGAAAGCCGGCGTGGACTCGATCGAGCACGGCACCTTCATGGACGACGAGACGATCGCCCTGTTCAAGAAAACCGGCGGCTGGTACGTACCCACCATCAGTGCGGGCCGATATGTCGCCGACAAGTCCAGGGAGCCCGGTTATTATTCGCCGCTGGTGCGTCCGAAAGCGGCTGCCATCGGCCCCCAAATCCAGGGCACTTTCGCGCGCGCCTACAAGGCCGGCGTGAAGATCGCCTTCGGCACCGACGCCGGCGTGTTCCCGCATGGCGAGAATGCCAAGGAATTCGCCTATATGGTGGAGGCGGGCATGCCAGCCTTGGAGGCAATCCGTTCCGCCACGCTCGGCGCCGCATCGCTGCTGGGACAGTCCAGCCGCCTCGGTTCGCTGGAGCCAGGATTTGCGGCCGACATCGTGGCGGTTGCGGGCGATCCATTGAAAGACATCACCCTGCTGCAGAAGGTAGGATTCGTGATGAAAGAAGGCGTCGTTTATAAACAGTAGTCGGGGAGCGCATGGCGGACGTAGATTGCGATGTACTGGTAGTTGGCGGCGGGATTAACGGGGCGGGCATCGCGCGCGATGCGGCGGGCCGCGGCCTGTGCGTCGTATTGTGCGAGAAGGACGACCTGGCGTCGCATACCTCGTCCGCTTCCACCAAGTTGATTCACGGCGGCTTGCGCTACCTGGAATACTATGAATTCCGGCTGGTGCGCAAAGCCCTGGCCGAACGTGAAGTGCTGTTGCGCAGTGCGCCGCACATCATGTGGCCATTGCGTTTCGTGATGCCGCATGACGCGGGTCAGCGGCCGGCACTGCTGATACGCGCGGGCCTGTTCCTGTACGACATGCTGGCCAAGCGTGAGCTGCTGCCAGGTTCGCGCGGCATCGACCTGCGACGCCACCCGGCGGGGCGGCCGTTGAAAGAGTCCTTCAGTGCCGGCTTCGAATATTCCGATGGCTGGGTCGACGACGCCAGGCTGGTTGTGCTGAATGCCATGGACGCTTGTGCCAAAGGCGCCTGCATCCTGACCCGCACCAGTTGCGTTGGCGTTGAGCGCCACGCCGACCACTGGGTAGCCACGCTGCGCAAGGCCGACGGTACCGAGAAGCGCATCACCGCCCGGGCGGTGGTTAATGCCGCCGGTCCTTGGGCGCAGTCCTTCATCCAGTCGGCGGGCGGCAAGCAGCAGTCACGCAACCTGCGCCTGGTCAAAGGCAGCCATATCGTGGTGCGCCGCATCTTCGAGCATGACCAGGCCTATATATTCCAGAACAAGGATGGCCGCATCGTGTTTGCCATCCCGTATGAACGTGAATTCACATTGATCGGCACGACCGACCTCGAATACAAGGGCGATCCGCAGCGCGTAGCGATTGAAGAAAGCGAGATCCGCTACCTGTGCGAGCTGGCCAGCGGCTACTTCCGCGAACCGGTGCGCCCGGCCGATGTGGTCTGGACCTACGCCGGCGTGCGCCCATTGCTGGAGGACGCGGCGTCCGATGCGAAAGCCGTGACGCGCGACTACTTCCTGGAAATCGACAAGGAAGGCGCGCCGCTGCTGAACATCTTCGGCGGCAAGATCACGACGTTCCGCAAGCTGGCCGAAGACGCAACGGACATTCTATGCAAGACGCTCGGCCGGCCCGAGAAAAGCTGGACCGAAAAGGCATGCCTGCCAGGCGGCGACCTGTTTGGCGCCGTGCCGCAGAACCGCTCGGTGCTCGAATTTTGCGCCTGGGCCGCCGCGGTGCAGGTGAAGTACGACTGGCTGCCGCAGGAGCTGGTGAAGCGTTATGTGCGCGCATATGGCACGCGGGTCCATACGCTGCTCGAAGGTTGCGCTTCGGTGGCCGACATGGGGGAGGAAATCCTGCCTGGTGTGTACGCAGCCGAAGTGAACTACCTACGCCGCAAGGAATGGGCGGTCAGCGCGGCGGACATCCTGTGGCGCCGCTCCAAGCTCGGACTACACTTGCCGGCAGGCGCCGAAGCCAGGCTCGACGCCTGGCTGGCAGCGAACTGAAACAAAAAAGGCAGCCGAGGCTGCCTTTTTTGTTGCCTGAAAAATGGGGTACGTCCCCATTTTTTTATTTCACGCCGTGCATCAGTTTCTGGATGAATGGGGCGAGGATGAACAGCAGCACGCCGCCGCCGATCAGGATCCAGAAGCCCTGGGTGTAGCCGGTCAGCGCCGATTCCACAGTCATGCCGTGTTCGCCGGACATCATCGATGCGACGATGCCGGACAGGTTGTTGCCGATGCCGGTGGACAGGAACCAGCCGCCCATGCCCATGCCGACCAGGCGGGTCGGAGCCAGCTTGGTCACCATCGACAGGCCGATCGGGGACAGGCACAGCTCACCGATGGACTGGATCACGTAGACCATGAACAGGGTCCAGAACGGGATCATTTTCTTGTCGTCGACCAGGTGGGTCAGCGCGTACATCAGCAGGCCGAAGGCCAGGCCGTTGCCGATAATGCCCAGTGCGAATTTGCGCGGGATCGATGGATTCTGGCCGCGCTTGCCCATCCAGACCCAGATCGCTGCCACAACCGGCGCGAAGAAGATGATGGCCAGCGAGTTGACGGACTGGAACCAGGCGACCGGGAAGGTCATGAAGCCCAAGTCACGGTTCACGATCTGGTCGGCCAGGAAGGTGAAGGACGAACCAGCCTGCTCGAAGAAGCACCAGAACATGATGTTGAAGGCGAAGATCACCATCATGGCGATGGTCTTGTCGCGGGCCACAGGACCGTTGCGCACGCCTTCGACGATCAGCATCACCACCAGGATCAGGAACAGCACGGACAGCACGCCTTGCAGGGCGGCGGCGCCGACTGCCAACAGGGCGTAGACCACCGGGATCACGGCCAGCGCGCCCAGCGAGACGTAAGCGATGCGCTTTGGATCCTTGGCTTCCGGTGCCGGTTCGCCAATGCCCTTCAGGCCACGGCGGCCCAGGTAGAACCAGAACAGCGAAATGATCATGCCAACGCCGGCGGAAATGAACACGATCTTGTAGGCCGGGGTGTCGCCGGTTGCGAACACTTTTTGTGCCAGCAACTGGGTGAAGATCGGGGCCAGGAAGCCGCCGACGTTAATGCCCATGTAGAAGATGGTGAAGCCGGAATCGCGGCGGGTGTCGCTCAGCGAATACAGCTTGCCGACCATGGTCGAGATGTTCGGCTTGAACATGCCGTTACCGACGATGATGGTCGCCAGGCCGAACTTGAAGATTGTCGGGTCGGGGATGGCGATCATGAACAGGCCTGCCGCCATGAAGGCCGCGCCGACCAGGATGGAGCGCTGGTAGCCCAGTACGCGGTCGGCGACATAGCCGCCGAACAGTGCGCCGGCATATACCAGTGCCAGGTAGGAACCGTAAGTCAGGTTGGCCGCGGCCTGGCCCGATGCATCGCCACCGTAGAACTGCGAAACGATGTACAGCACCAGTGCCCAGCGAATCCCATAAAACGCAAAGCGTTCCCAGAATTCAGACATAAACAGCATCCAGAGCGGAGCAGGGTGACCCATGATCTGCTTGAATTCAGGGATTTTAACCTCGGTGGTTTGCGTCGTAGGACCGCTCATGCGGTTTCTCCTGGTCGAAAAAAAGCCGAATTGTAATCCACCCCGCACCGTTAAAGGATAATTTCGCGTGCTGCATAGCAGCAATGTGGTATGTTTGCCAAGCTTGTGTCTGTGAATCAGCACAGCATGGGCGTATATTGCAAGTGCAGTCCCCGAAAAGTTAAATAAAAGGATTTACGTATCATGGACAGCAACGTTGTCGATACTCTCATCGCTCCGGAGGGCAGGCTGGAAGTCCTGTCCAAGGCGGAGGTGGTCCAGCTGCTCGACTCGGGCAAGGGCGGCCTCTATAACATCTTCCGCAACTGCGCCCTGGCGGTGCTGAATTGCGGCAGCACGATCGACGATGGAAAGGAATTGCTGGATCGTTTCAAGTCGTTTGACATCAACATCCTGCAGCGCGAACGCGGGATCAAGCTGGAAATCAAAGGTGCGCCGGCCATCGCTTTCGTCGATGGCAAGATGATCAAGGGTATCCACGAGCACCTGTTCGCGGTGCTGCGCGATATCGTCTTCGTCAGCAACGAAGTTACCGGGAATCCGAAGTTCGACCTGGCCCGCAGCGAGGGCATCACCGATGCGGTGTTCCATATCCTGCGCAATGCGAATGTGCTGAAGCCGCAGCTCAATCCGAACCTGGTGGTGTGCTGGGGCGGCCATTCGATCAACCGCGCTGAATATAACTATTCGAAGGAAGTGGGCTACCAGCTTGGCTTGCGTGGGCTCGATATCTGCACCGGCTGCGGTCCGGGCGCGATGAAGGGTCCGATGAAGGGCGCCACTATCGGCCACGCGAAGCAGCGCTTTACCGGCGGGCGTTATCTGGGCATCACGGAGCCGGGCATCATCGCGGCCGAATCGCCGAACCCGATCGTGAACGACCTGGTCATCATGCCCGACATCGAGAAGCGGCTGGAAGCGTTCGTGCGCGTCGGTCATGGCATCTGCGTGTTCCCCGGCGGCGCCGGCACGGCCGAGGAGATTCTTTATATCCTCGGCATCCTGCTGCACCCTGATAATGCGGAAATTCCGTTCCCGCTGATCTTCACCGGACCGGAAACGGCGCGCGAATACTTCGTGCAGATCAATGAGTTCATCGGCCTGACCCTTGGCCCGGAAGCACAGAAACGCTACAAGATCATCGTCGACGATCCGGAACTGGTGGCGCAGGAGATGCAGGAAGGGATGAAGCAGGTGCGCGAATTCCGTAAATCGCGTTCGGACGCCTATTATTTCAACTGGGCGTTGAAGATCGACGACGAGTTCCAGCGCCCGTTCGCGCCGACACACGAAAACATGCGCAACCTGAGCCTGCACAAGAACCAGCCGGTGCACGTGCTGGCGGCCAACCTGCGCCGGGCGTTCTCGGGCGTGGTGGCGGGGAATGTGAAGGAAGAGGGCATCCGCACTATCGAGAAGTACGGCCACTTCGAGATCCACGGCGACAAGGAAATCATGGGGCCGATGGACGCGTTGCTGGCGTCATTCGTGGCGCAGAGCCGGATGAAGCTGGCGGGCAAGGCATACACGCCTTGCTACCGGGTGATCCAGTAATTAAACAGGGCCGCGTCGAGCGGCCCTTTTTTATCAGTCTTCCTTGCGCAGGTGCGGGAACAGCAGCACGTCGCGGATGTTTGGCGAGTCGGTCAGCAACATCATCAGGCGGTCGATGCCGATGCCGCAGCCGCCGGCAGGCGGCATGCCGTATTCCAGGGCGCGGATGAAGTCGGCGTCGTAGTACATCGCTTCGTCGTCGCCGGCTTCCTTGGCCTTCATCTGGGCCAGGAAACGCGCCGACTGGTCTTCCGCGTCGTTCAGCTCCGAGAAGCCGTTGGCGATTTCGCGGCCGACCATGAACAGTTCGAATCGTTCGGTGATGCCTTCGCGGGTGTCGGAAGCGCGGGCCAATGGCGACACTTCGATCGGGTAGTCGATGATGAAGGTCGGCTCCCACAGTTGCGCTTCGGCGGTTTCTTCGAACAGCGCCAGCTGCAGCGCGCCCAGGCCGGAGGTGGCGAATGGCTTCACACCGAATTTCAGCAGCTCGGCCTTCAGGAAGTCCATGTCGTTCAGCTGCGCTTCGGTGTAGCCCGGGGCGTACTTGTTGATGGCGCCGCAGATGGTCAGGCGCTGGAACGGCTTGGACAGGTCCAGTTCACGGCCGCCGTAGGTCAGCACGGCAGTACCCTTGGCGTCGACCGCCGCCTGGCGGATCACCTTCTCGGTGAAGTCCATGATCCATTCGTAATCGGTGTAGGCCGCGTAGAACTCCATCATGGTGAATTCAGGGTTGTGGCGGACCGACACGCCTTCGTTACGGAAGTTGCGGTTGATTTCGAACACGCGGTCAAAGCCGCCCACCACCAGGCGCTTCAGGTACAGCTCGGGAGCGATACGCATGAACATCTGCATGTCCAGCGCGTTGTGGTGGGTAATGAAAGGCTTGGCCGATGCGCCGCCCGGGATCGGGTGCAGCATCGGGGTTTCGACTTCCATGAATTCGTTCGCTTCCATGAAGCGGCGGATCGAGGAAATCGCAGCGGTACGCGCCTTGAAGGTGCGACGGGTTTCTTCGCTGGTGATCAGGTCGACGTAGCGCTGGCGGTATTTGGTTTCCTGGTCGGCCAGGCCGTGGAACTTGTCCGGCAGCGGACGCAGGGCCTTGGTGATCAGCTTGACTTCGCTGACCTTGACGGTCAGTTCGTCGGTCTTGGTCTTGAACAGGGTGCCGGTGACACCCAGGATGTCGCCCAGGTCCCAGCCGCGGAAGGCTTCCATCGCCTCTTCGCCGGTGGTGTCCAGGGTAACGTAGATCTGGATGCGGCCGTCGGCTTTCTGGCCGGAGGAGTCCTGCAGGGTGGCGAAGGCGGCTTTCTTGCCGGCTTCGCGGCGCAGCATCATGCGGCCGGCAATGACCACGGGAACCGGCTCGGCTTCCAGTTCTTCACGGGTCTTCTCGCCGTACTGGACGTGCAGATCGGCAGCCTTGTGCTGAGGGCGGAAATCGTTAGGGAAGGCGACGCTCTGTTTCTCGCGGATGGCGGCCAGCTTGGCGCGGCGCTCGGCGATGATCTTGTTGTCGTCCTGGCCTGGCGCCTGGTCTTGCACTTGGTTTTCCGTAGTCATGGTTTTAATGGTTTGTCAGTGTATTGATGTCGATTTCGCTGAAGTCGCGTGCAATGCAGATCACATTGTCGAACGCCTTAAACGCTTCAGCAGGCAAAGTGGTTGTCAGGACGACGCAGCGCATGCCGGCTCGGCGCGCTGCTTCCACGCCCAAAGGCGCGTCCTCGAACACGATGCAGTGCGCCGGATCGGCGCCGCAGCGTTCGGCCGCCAGCAGGAACACGTCGGGTTCCGGCTTGCCGCGTTTGACGTCGGCGGCGCCGACGACGGTGTCGAACAGTTCGCGCACACCCAGGCCGTCCAGCGTGAAGTCCACGTTGCAGGGCGGGGCGGCGGTGCCGACCGCCAGGCGGATGCCGGCAGCCTGCGCTGCGCTCACCAGGGCGCCGAATCCTTCCACGGCGCGCAAGTGGGGAGCGTAGATTTCGCGGTACAGCACTTCCTTCTCGTCGATCAGCGCGGTCACGTCGTCATGCGCCAGGCCCTCGCCGAGGTATTGGCGCATGATTTCGTGGCCGGTGCGGCCGGCGGTGGCGGCAAAGAATGCCGCTTCGTCGACGGCATGGCCGCGGCGGCTGAAGAACTCCAGCCACGAGCGGGTGTGAAAACCCATGTTGTCGACGATGGTGCCGTCCATGTCGAAGATGAAGGCGCGCTGCTGCATGTCGTCCATTGCGCTATCAGATGCCTTGCTTCAGGGACGCGGAGATGAAGTCGTCCAGGTCGCCGTCCAGCACTTTGCCGGTGTTGCCGGTCTCGAAGCCGGTGCGCAAGTCCTTGATGCGGGACTGGTCCAGCACGTAGGAACGGATCTGGTGGCCCCAGCCCACGTCGGTCTTGGAGTCTTCCAGCGACTGCTGCTCGCTCATGCGCTTGCGCAGTTCCAGCTCGTACAGCTTGGCCTTCAGCATGTCCATCGCTTCCGCCTTGTTGCGGTGCTGCGAGCGGTCGTTCTGGCACTGCACCACAATGCCGGACGGGCCGTGGGTAATACGCACCGCGGAGTCGGTCTTGTTAATGTGCTGGCCACCGGCGCCCGATGCGCGGTAGGTATCGATGCGCAGGTCGGCCGGGTTGACCTCGATCTCGATCGAGTCATCCACTTCCGGGTACACGAACAGCGACACGAAGGAGGTATGGCGGCCGCCCGAGGAGTCGAACGGCGATTTGCGCACCAGGCGGTGCACGCCGGTTTCGGTGCGCAGGTGGCCGTAAGCGTATTCGCCTTCGACTTTCAGGGTGGCGGTCTTGATGCCGGCAACTTCGCCTTCGGACTCTTCCAGCACCTCGGCCTTGAAGCCTTTGCGGTCGCAATAGCGCAGGTACTGGCGCAGCAGCATGGACGCCCAGTCCTGGGCTTCGGTACCGCCGGCGCCGGCCTGGATGTCGATGAAGCAGTTGTTCGGGTCCATCGGATTGCTGAACATCCGGCGGAATTCCATCTGCTCGATGGTCTTCTGGATGTCGGCGGTATCCGCAATCACGGCTTCGAGCGTGTCGTCGTCGCCTTCTTCCTTGCCCATCGCGAACAGTTCGTTCATGTCGCGCAGGTCGCTCTCTGCCTTCTGCAAGGTCAGGACCACGCCTTCGAGGGCTTTTTTCTCGCGGCCCATGTCCTGGGCCTTTTTCGGGTCATTCCAAACGGCCGGATCTTCGAGTTCGGCGTTCAGTTGTTCCAGTTTCTCCGACTTCTTATCGAAGTCAAAGATACCTCCGAAGTTCGGCTTCGCGGTTGGTCAGGTCCGCGAGCAGGTTGGCGAGGGAATTGATGCGTTCAGCTTCCATGGTTTTTCAGGTCTGATAGTTGTTAAATCGAACCTGAAATTATACCTCAGAGGCTGGCGCATCGGGCAGCTCATACGAGGAGACTGTATTCGGCGCGGTAGAGGGCGCCCGGACCGGTTGCCGGGCCGCGGCCGGCCGGCTCCATGAAGATGGACAGGCGGCCGGCCAGCGGGTTGTCTATTTCGTAAATCCCGGACACGAGCCCGGGCTCGCCGGTGAAGAGCAGCGTGAATTGCTCCTGGTGCGGCACGGCTTTGCCGGGCCGCACGGCAAGCAGGTCGAGCGAAGTACCGCGTTTGCCCTGGAAGGCGATGAATTGCTGGCCCACCAGGCTGCGGAAGCCGGCCAGGCGCAGCGTGGTCGGCGTCGGCGGCAGCGCGGCCAGCGATGCGGCGCATGCTACGGCCGGGGCGCCGGCCAAAGTTCCAGCGGCGAGAAGGAAGTTGCGACGTTCCATGACTTATTCCTTTAACAAGATGGGGTGCCATTCCATGGCGATGTACAGGCCGTCCGTTTCGCCCGGCTGGAAGCCGAGGCGGCGATACAGGGCGCCCGCCGGGTTGTCTTGTAAAACGTGCAAGTGCAGCGGCAGCCCTGCGCGCTGGCTCCTGTCCTGCAGCCGGGCCAACAGGCGATACCCGATGCCCTGACCCCTGAACCCGGGCAGCAGGCTGATGTCGACCAGGCGGATCTCGTCGTGGCTGCATGCCACATACAGGCGGCCGGCGGCGACGCCATCGGCAAGGACGACGCTTTCTTCCATGTAAGGGAAGCGGCGGCGGTAATCGGTGAGCTGGGCTTCATATTGCAGGCGGACCAGCATCGCCTTGACGCTGTGGTCGAGGACCGCCAGGTCCCCGCGCGTGCTATCCACCAGCGCCAGCAGGAAGGCATGGTCGCCGGCTTCGACCGGCCGCAAGGTGAGATGGCTGCTCATCGGTGATCAACTGCGCGGCGGGAAAATCCCGCTCAAGGCAATGATGAAGTTGAGCACCAGGTAGGGCTGGAGATTGTTATGCGCGCTATTGCCGCCTGCCATGCCAAGCGGGCCTTCCGGCGATGCTGCCATCGACGTGGCGTCGTGATACGGTGCGCTGATCGTCACAGGCTTGGCGAGCAGGGCGTTGGCCGGCGATTGCACCGAGGCCGTTGCGCTGGAGGCGGTCATGCCATGGCCGTGTGAAGGCAGCTGGAGTACCGTCAGCGTGGCCGCCGCCTCGCCGCCCTGTTCGCCCAGGTCGCGGGGACTGAGCCCCGGGCCGGCGCCGGCATGCATGGGAGTGCGTTGGCGCAGGTCCGGCAGGGCGAAGTTGGTTTTGCCATTGCCGCCGTAGGTCGTGCCGAGAATGGAAAACAGTGCGGTGTTCTGCGCAATGGGAAGGAGCTGGCCATTGCACATGGCCCAGCCCACGGGTGCGAAATTACCGCTGAAGATCCGGATTTCGCCGATATAACGCTCTGCCATGCTGAACTCCTCGACTAGCCCTGCGAAGGGAAGATGCCTTCAATGGCGATGATGAAGCTGACCGCCAGGAAGGGCGCCATATTATTGTGAGGCTGGTTGCCGCCTGCCGGCTGGATCGCCTGGGAGGACATGGCCACCGCGGCGGAGCCGGCCGGCGCGTAGAACTTCGGCTTGGAGGGCGCTGCCGGCACATACGCCGTTGGTCCGCTCAGGTTGATGCCGGTGCCGGTGGCGGGCGGCAGCGCGGTGCTGGCGCTTGCGCTGTGATTGTGTGACGGGATCTGGTTGCCGGTTAGTGTCACGCTTTCGACGCCCGCTTGCTGGCCGATGACGTAACTGTTTCCGGTTCCTGGCTGGGTGCCCTGGTGCAGCGGCACCCGTCCGCGCAAGTCGGGCAGGGCGAAAGTGGTTTGACCATTGCCGCCGTAGGTGGTGCCGATCAGGGCAAACAGGGCGGTGTTTTGTGCAATCGACAGCAGGCTGCCGTCGCAAAAGGCCCAACCGAGGGGCGGGAAATTACCCGCGAACAGGCGAATCTCGCCGATGAAGTTATCCATGCGCCGGCTCCGGTCTGGTTCAGCTCTGCGAAGGGAAGATGCCCTGCAGCGCGATGATGAAGTTGATGGTCAGGTAGGGCTGCATATTCTCGTGCGGCTGGCTGCCGCCGGCATTGCCCACCGTGTTGGCCGCCAGCGTGGCTGTGCCGTCCTGCGGGGCGTAGTAATTGAGCGCGCCGGCCTCGACATTGCCCAGCACGCGACCGCTTGGATCGGCCTGGTGGCTGACGGCCGTGGAGATGCCGAGGCTGTGGGTGTGCGCGGGCATCTCGTTGGCGACCAGCGTGTGGCCGGCTTCACCTCCCTGCTGGCCCAGGTTGAAGCCGGCATCCATGTGGACCGGCACCCGGCCGCGCAAATCAGGCAGGGCGAAGGTGGTCTGGCCGTTGCCGCCATAGGTGGTGCCGAGAATGGAGAAGAGCGCCTGGTTCTGGTTGATCGGCAGGATCTGCCCATTGCAAAGGGCCCAGCCCTTGGGGGCAAAGTTAAATCCCGTCATCCGGATTTCTGCGAGATACGGTTCGGACATGCAGCCTCCTTGCAGGTGCGAGCGCCCCCGCCGGGGCGCTGCGGCCGTTTCAGTGGATGGAAAGGTCAGGAGCGGTGGGTACGGCGACGGCTGAAGCGCAGGGCGGCCAGGCCGCCGGCCAGCAACGCCAGCGTGGCCGGTTCGGGCACGCCAGGGTCGTTGGGGCCGCGCAGGAACTCAAGGCTGATGTTGTCGAGCTGGTTCCAGTAGATCGGGTCGTTGTTGAAGTTGCCGAACTCGAGGAGCGTGCTGCTGGACAGCGCCGTCACGATCAGGGTGTGGGAGCTCCAGTCGCCTGTGATATTGCTTTCGTTGAAGACAGTGGTGGCGCCGAAGTTGACCTGGGCTCGGTTATCGGGCGGAAATTGCGGGTCGGTGGTCCAGCGCTGCAGGTCGAACTTGAGCTGGTAAGTGGCGCCGGCGATGGTGGTGATTGTCTGGCGCAGGAAGCCAAGCTGGGCGGTGTTCAAGTCGCCAAAGACATTGTTGGTATCGTCGGCCAATGGCGAACCGGTCACGTCGACGCCAAACGCCTGGCCGCCGCCGCCCGGGCTGGAAAGCGTCCACATGCTGTAGTCGGCGGTTTCGAAATCGCCATTCAAGACCAGGTTGGGGCCCGCTTGCGCATATGATGCGGTGAGGAGAAGGATCGAGGCGAGCGCGGCATGCAGTTTCATGATCTCTTCCTTTTGGCGGATGGCTGAAAGTTGAGATGGATCATACGTCCGGGTATTGACAATGGAACATTTATTTGCGTCAACGTGGCGCTTTTGCAAAGATTCAATATAATTTTGCAAGTTGGTTTGCGGCGCACCAGAGTGCAATGTGCAATTCTTTGGATTGCAAGAGCAATATCAATGGCGCATGGCAAATATTCATCACTAAATTTCAATTCAAAAGACAGTTAATGCGCATCCTTTTCATCGTGCCGCTGGCCGCCTTGCTGGCCGCCTGCAGCAGCATTCGAGCCCCCGCGCCGCAAGGCTCGAAAGCCACGTTCGCGATCCTTGAGACGACGGATCTGCATGCCAATGTCCGTAGTTACGACTACTACAAACTGGCGCCGGATGCCGCGCTGGGGCTGGAGCGCACGGCGACCCTGATCCGCCAGGCGCGCAAGGAATTCCCGAATTCGCTGCTGCTTGATAACGGCGACACGATCCAAGGCACGGCGCTGGGCGACTATCAGGCGCTGGTGGCGCCGGTCGGTTGCGGTCAAACGCTCGCCATCTACAAGGCCATGAACGCGTTGGGCTTTGAAGGCGGCTCGGTCGGCAACCACGAATTCAACTGGGGCCTGGATTTCCTCGGGCAGGTCACCGCCAGCCATTTTGGCGCGGAAGGCGCCAACGTTCGCGCCCAGCCCTGTGCCGGGCCTTCGTTTCCGATGGTGCTGGCGAATGTCGTCGACGCGCGAACCGGCATTCCGTTGTTCGCGCCTTACCGCATCATCGAGAAGCGGGTGAGCGCGACCGGGCCGGATGGCAAGCCACTGGCGGCGACCGTCAAGGTGGGCATCATCGGTTTCACCACGCCTGCCATCATGGGATGGGACAAGCGCTGGCTGGAGGGCCGCGTGCGCACCGAAGGCTGGCGCGAGACCGCACAGCGTTACATTCCCGAGATGCGCGCCAAGGGGGCGGAAGTGATCGTAGCGATTGCGCACGCAGGACTGGATGGTGCCGCGTATGCGCCGTCGATGGAGAACGGCAGCCTGTACCTGGCCCAGGTGCCGGGCATTGATGCGCTGTTGCTGGGGCACTCGCACGACGTGTTCCCGAATGCAGCCGGCAAGGCGGCCGGCTTCAACCTGCCGGATGTCGACAAGGTCAACGGGCGGGTGCATGGCGTGCCGACCGTGATGCCGGGCCTGTGGGGCAAGCATCTGGGCGTGATCCAGCTTGCGCTGCGCCACGACGGCCGGCGCTGGATCGCAGATGCCGGCGCGGCGAAGGTGGAAACACGCAGCATCCAGCGCCCTGACCGCAGCTTCGTTGAGCCGGATGCGGAGCTCGCCGCGCTGGTAAGGGCCGAACATGAGGCGACCATCGCCTACGTCAAAACGCCCATTGGCGATACTGACTTCCGCATGTCAGCTTACTTTGCCGACGTCGGCGACGTATCGGCGATCCAGATCGTGAACCAGGCGCAGGCCGACTATGTGCGCCGTCACGTCCGGGCCAACTTGCCGCAATATGCGCAGTTGCCGGTGTTGTCGATGTCCGCGCCATTCAAGACCGGCGCTGCGGGCGTGGCCGATTACACCGACGTCGCTCCCGGCAATATGGCCCTGAACAACGCCGCCGACCTTTACCTGTACCCGAACGACCTGCATGCCGTGAAAATCGACGGCGCGACGCTGAAAGCCTGGTTGGAGAAGTCCGCCGGCCGCTTCAACACCATCGATCCAACGCTCAGCGAACCGCAGGAGCTGGTGAATGCGGGCTTCGCAGGCTTCAATTTCGACATGCTGACCGATCCCGACGTGCGCTACCAGATCGACGTGACGCAAGCGCCCGGCCAGCGCATCAAGGGACTGGCCTGGCGCGGCCAACCGGTACGCGCAGAGCAGGAATTCATTGTCGCGACCAATAACTTCCGCGCCAGCGGCGGAGGCGGCTTCCCGGGACTCGATGGCAGCAAGACCATCTTTGCTTCGCCCGACAATAACCGTGCGGTGCTGATCGCCTATATCAAGTCAGTGCGGCATCTGGCGCGTGCCGCCAATGGCTCGGCGCGCAGCTGGCGTTTTGCGCCGGTCAAGAGCAAGGGTGCGGTGGTATTTCGTTCAGCACCGGGCAAGCTGGCGCTGGCGCGTGAAGCCGGGCTGGCCGGCATATCGGTGCTGAAGGAGGAAGATGGAAGCGGAAAAGGCTACGCGCTGTACGCGATCGACCTCCGCTTCAGTGAGGCTTCCGCTTCTCCTGCTGGACGAGAATAAACGGGCTGACGACGCTGGCCCACAGGTTGGCGTCGCTGGCGATCCATTCCTGGCATTGCTGGTCGGAGACCCTGGCGACCTTGCCGGCTTCCATCCAGGCCGCGATGCTGGTTTTGTCGTCGTGGGCGATGCGCACGGCGACGTCCACCAGGTCCAGTTCATCGGCCACCCACACCACATTGCCCTGGGCGAAGTGCTTGAGCAATTCGCTCCATGGAATGCGGGCGGTTTCGCGGTTCACTTTGGCGCGGAGTTCCGCGTCTTTTTCTGGCTTCAGCTGCATTTTTTACTCTTAAATCGTGGGAATCTGCTCGACGATAGCCGCCGGCGAACCCCGCCATGTTAACCGATACGCCGGTCCTTTGCGAACATTGCCCACCAGCGCGGGACGGAAACAGGCCAGGTTGGTGCCGCCTGCGCGGCGCACGCTCGGGTAGATGATGCCGGTCGAGCCTTCAGCGAGCAGGCTGCGCGCCAGGCGTTGCGAGGCGACGTAGCTTTCCGGTGCCAGGCAAGCGGCATATTCAGGCTGGCCGCAGATGTCGTGGAACTGGGCGCTGAAGTCCGAAAGCAGGGCCTGGTAGCTCACGCTGTCGTCAAAACGGTCGATTTCGGCGTATTCCACGGTCTTGTGGAAGATGACTTCCGCCAATGCCGTTTCATGCTCGAAGGCGCAGTACCAGGCGCCGCGCTGGCCGTCGTTGAAACGGCTGCCCTGCGGGCGGGCGTAGGTGAAGGCGGCATTGATGCTGCGGTAGTTGGGGACGTAGTAGACGAGTTCCTCGATGCCGATGCCGATGGCGCCGCCGTGTTCTGCGCGCAGGCGGGCATTGGTGGCGTTATCGAGTTCAAATAGCTGGTGCAGCTCGGCGTCGTTATCGGCGAGGGCGGCCAGCACGGAATCTTCTTTATAGACAAAGCGCGATGGGATCAGGCGCACGGTGTCGAATTGGCGCAGCAGGCGGAATGGCGGCAATTACAGGCCTCCGCGACGAGCGTCGAGCAATTGGCGCACGGTCTGCATGGCGAGCAGGCCGCCGGCTTCCATATAGTCGAGCGGGGTGCGGCCGCCAAAAATACTGTTGCGGTTGGCCAGGCTGACCCATTCGTCGGCCAGCTTGTCGCCGTAGATGATGTGCAGCGACTTGTAGATGCCCAGCAGGTAGGAAATGCGCGTGATGCGGTCCACTTCAAGCACGCGGTCGGGGTGCTTTTTCCATTCGTAGAAGGCACTGCTGGATAGGCCGCCCAACAGTTCGCGGGCATCGTCGTCGCGCAGTTTCCAGGCCGCGGCGATCTTGAAAAAGCCCTTGAGGGCGGCGTGCGACAGGCGTTCACGTTCCTCTTTGCGGCTCAGGTCGACCGGCTGGGGGATGGTGTATTCGCTGTTGGGGTAGGCAAATGCGGGATTCATATATCCTCCGTTTATGGATTGTTTATACTCCATTTCCGCATTTATTTCAAGTTGAATGTGTTTGTGCGGAGTCAAAACGGGAAGCGCTGCCTGCTGTCAATATTGCACTAGATCATCGACTAGGGGCGCGCGATGGAGAAGATTCTTCCTGCGCTGGAGGGGCAATTGCGGCGCTTCAAGGTGAATGCAGCCGGGATGGCTGAGCGGCATCCGGGCTTGGCGCGGCAGCTTGGTGCCCGGGATTGGCCGCCCGATGTCCACGTCGACCGCCTGGTGCAGGGCGTGGCGGCGCTGCACGCGCGCACGGCACTGGTCCTGCAGAGGGCGCATTGCCAGCAGGATGAGCATGCGCTTGAGCTGCAGTTCCCAGAGCAGCTGCGCCCGTTCCCGGAGTGCCGCATCGGCCCCGCGCGGCAGGCTGCGGTCCTCGCTGCCTGTTATTGTCCAGGCCCGCCGGCTGCAATTGAGCTCGAGGTCGATCCCGGCCCGCAGCCTGCCGACAGCGTGGACATTTTCATCGACGGTGACGCTGCGTTCAGTGGCGCGCTTCGCAACGCGCTGCTGGCGGGCGGGAGCCGCCAGCTTGCGTGCCGGCCGTTTGCGCCGACGGGGCTGGACCCGGCGGAAGCGCTGCTGCCACGAGCGCCTGGCGCGCATGCCGGGCTGGCGCTGCTGCGCGAGTATTTCACCTTTCCCCCACGCTTCAACATCCTGCGCCTGGATCTCACCTCGTTTGTGAACGGCGGGCGCGGCAAGTTAAGCTTGCCAGTACCCGCAGCACGCCCTCTGGAAGCACTGCAAGCCAGCCATCTGCGCGCCGGCTGGGCAGCACGTGCCTGCCTGCGGCGTGCCGCCGCGGCGCCGGTCAGAATCGACGGGCGCCAAAGCGAATACCTGGTCTCCGTTCCGCCCGAGCTGGAAATTTTCAGCATCGACCGGGTGCACGTA
Organism: Duganella sp. CF458; assembly: GCF_900113115.1. Classification (GTDB taxonomy): domain Bacteria; phylum Pseudomonadota; class Gammaproteobacteria; order Burkholderiales; family Burkholderiaceae_D; genus Rugamonas. The sequence goes on from NZ_FOOF01000019.1 coordinate 32,790, forward strand.
GGCGGGGCGGAGGACCTGGGATGGGTTGCACGCCGAGTCGAAGATGCGCCGGCCGGCCATGAATGGCGCATCGCCTTCCACGGCGCACGGGGCGCGGTTGGCGCGGTCGCTTCGATCGACGTGACTTGCTGCGAACGCGACAAAGTGCTGGCCCGTCCGGCACGCGGCGCGGGTTGCCGCTGGCAGCTGAACTCGCTGCTGGCGCTGGAGCAGTTGCCGCTTGAAGCAGGCGCGTTGCGCGAGCTGATGGCAACGCAAGCCATCGACGACTCCCCAGCGAGCCACGCGATCATCAATGCGGTGCGCGCCCTGGACGTCCAACCCGCGGCCCTGCGCCCGGGCCGGGCCGCGCCCCTGATGGGAACCGACATCCGGCTGCAGGTCGATGAAGCGGCATTCGCAGGCAGCGGCCTGCTGCTGTTCGGACAAGTCATGGACCGCTTCTTTGGCGAATGCGCGCACATGAATACTTTTACCCGGCTGGTGCTGGTATCGGCCGAGACCGGCGAGGAGCTGATGCGATGCAAAGCGAGGAACGCTGGAACGCTGCTGGAGTGAGCGCAGCGGAGCCACAGGGATTTGGCATGTTCCAGTTGGCTGGCCTGCTTGGCGCGCCCGAATGGCGAAACGCCGTGTCGCTGGCGTTTCCTGCGAGCGATGTCGCGGCGGTGGATGGAAGCGCCGTCACGCCAGGCTGCATAGGATTGCTCGGCATGGCCGGCGCGCTGCCCTACCACTACACCGAGGCCGTGGCCCGGGCAGGCGGCGTTGGCGCGCGCGCATTTATCGACCTGCTGTCTGCGCCGGCCATTGACGCTTTTGGCACGGCGTGGCGCGAAGGCCGGCCCGAATACACGCCGTTGCCTTTCATTCCCGCCCAACGCGGCACCCTGAAGGCGAGGGCGGTTGGCGAACGGTTCGCGCAAGCCCTGGGGGTGCAGGTGCGGATCGAGCAGTTTGCCGGTCGCTGGGAGAAGCTGCCGCCAGGGCAAGCCACTGCGCTCGGAGGCGGCAATGCGTGCTGCGGAACAGGAGCGCTGCTGGGCGAACGCTTGTGGCGGACCGACAGCGCCGTGCGAATCCATGTGGGGCCACTGGGCCACCAATTGGCCCAGGCATTCCTGCCTGGCGGGCGGGGCGCACAGGCCTTGTCGCAGCTATGGCGTTCGGGTGCAGCCGATCGTGGCGTGCAGGCCGAGGCCCGCGTGCATTTCGGCCCCGGCGTGCACGCCGGCGCACAGCTGGGCGCTGGCCGGCGACTGGGGCATGATGCGCTGCTGGGCACGCAGCCCACCGGCGAAAGGGATGACTTGTGTTATCGCCTTTGCTAGTATTTGACCACCCAATAATGCGAGGAGGCGAGATGAAGAAGGCGATCCTGTTGGCGGCTATTGCCGCGACGACGGCGTGCACCAGTCTCCATGTACCACCGAGTAATGCGGAATTGAAGCAACAGGTGGCCGACACCGAGCGCGCTTTTGCCGGCACCATGGCCAAACGCGATCACCAGGCTTTCGTGACGTTCCTGGCCGACGAGACGATCTTCTACAGCGGGTCGAAAGCCTTGCGCGGCAAGGACACGGTCGCTGCGGAGTGGAAGGCCTTTTATGAGAAGCCGGAAGCGCCGTTCAGTTGGGAGCCCGACCAGGTCGAGGTGCTCGATTCCGGAACCCTGGCGCATTCCTCGGGACCGGTGCGCGACCCGCAAGGCAAGGTCACCGCCCGTTTCAATTCCGTCTGGCGCCTGGAGGCGCCCGGCAAATGGCGCATCGTGTTCGACAAGGGCGAACGCGTTTGCGACTGCAAGAAGCAGTAGTCAGGCCGATTCGGCGTGCTCCACCAGCAACTGGACCCGGGTCACGCCGTTGTATTCGTTGGCATCCAGGCGGAAGGCCACGCGGGCCCGTTCTCCCAGCGCATCCGTATGGCCGAACCAGATGGCGTCGTAGCGCACGCCTTTCTTTTCCAGCATCAGCTTGAGGTGGCGGTCTTTCAGGATGCGCTGGCTTAGCACGCGGAATTCGTCGCAAAATACCGGCGGCGCAAAGCCCTGGCCCCAGACCTGGCCATCGAGCAGCTCGATGAACTGGGTCGTATAGCAGTTCTCTTCCAGCGGGCCATCGGTTTCCACCACGCGTTCCAATTGCGATTCGGTCAGCCAGGCCTGGCCGATTGCCTCAAAGGCGGCGCAGAAATGCTCAAAGGCTTCGGCGCGCAGGCTCAGGCCTGCCGCCATGGCGTGGCCGCCGAACTTGTCGATCACGCCCGGCGCGCGCTTGGACACCAGGTCCAGCGCATCGCGCAGGTGGAAGCCGGGGATCGAACGGCCGGACCCCTTGATCATGCCGTCGCCCGCTGGGGCAAAAGTGATGGTCGGGCGGTAGAAGCGCTCTTTCAGGCGCGAGGCCACGATGCCGATCACGCCCTGGTGCCAGCCGTCGTCGTAGACGCAGATCGTGCTGCGGTCGGCCGGCTGGAAATCGTCCAGGTGCAGCAGGGCGGCATCCTGCATCTCCGCCTCGATCTCGCGGCGTTTCAGGTTGATGTCGTTAAGCTGCTGCGCCAGCTCCCAGGCGCGGGTTTCATCGTCCGTCAGCAGGCACTCGATCCCGAGCGACATGTCTTCCAGCCGGCCGGCCGCGTTCAGGCGCGGGCCGAGGGCGAAACCCAGGTCGAAAGGAGAGGCGGTACGGGACGCACGACCGGAAACGCGGAACAGCGCCGCCACGCCGGGGTGCATGCGGCCGGCGCGCATGCGCTTCAGGCCTTGGGCGACCAGGATGCGGTTATTGGTGTCCAGGCGCACCACGTCGGCAACGGTGCCCAGTGCGACCAAATCCAGCAGGGCGTCCAGCTTGGGCTGGGTCTGGGCGTCGAACACGCCGCGGCGGCGCATTTCGGCGCGCAGTGCCAGCAGCACGTAGAACACCACGCCCACGCCGGCCAGGTGCTTGGACGGGAAGCCGCAAGCAGGCTGGTTGGGGTTCACGATGACGCGGGCATCCGGCAGGCTGTCGCCGGGCAGGTGGTGGTCGGTGACCACGACGTCGATGCCGCGGCGCTTGGCTTCTTCCACGCCTTCGATGCTGGCGATGCCGTTATCGACGGTGATGATGATGTCGGGCGATTTCTCGCGCGCGGTCAGTTCGACGATCTCCGGCGTCAGGCCGTAGCCGTATTCGAAGCGGTTGGGAACGATGAAGTCCACCTTGGCGCCCATTGCGCGCAGGCCGCGCATTGCGGTGGCGCAGGCAGTGGCACCGTCGCAGTCGTAGTCGGCCACGATGACCATGCGCTTGCCGGCTGCGATGGAATCGGCCAGGAATTCGGCGGCGCGGCCGATATGCAGCAGGCCGGAAGGCTGCATCAGGGCGGCCAGTTCGCTGGAGAGTTCCGCGGCGTTGTTCAGGCCGCGTGCGGCAAACAGGCGGGCCAGCACCGGGTGGACGCCGCCTTGGCGCAGCAGTTCGGCTTCCTGCGACGGGCAGGGACGGATGGCGATACGGGTCATTGCGTGAGGTTCTTCAGGTTCTGTGCGCGCCAGAATTTGCGCAGGGCGGCTTTGCTGGTGCGGATTTCGGTCCAGCTTTCGCGGCTGGTCAGGATCATTGCCAGTTCGGTGATGCGGCCGTCGCGCAGCGCGGCCAGCAAGGGGGCGAACCATTCGTGCTCCAGTTGCTGCATCGCGCCAAGCCAGGCGCCCCAGTCGTTGCCGGCGCCAGCCGGAATCAATTGAGGCAGGATGACACTGCCGCTCCCTCCCGGAGCCGCCGTCACCCCTGGTGTTCCCAGGGCGGCCAGCCAGGACGGGGCCGCGCCGGCGGCGACCGCAAGGGACTGCGCCGGGGCGCAGGCGGCGGGGGGCGCCGCGCCGCTGGCGCCGCCCCACATCCAGAACGAATTCACCGGGGCCAGGCCGCGCTGCTGGCGGGCTTCGTTGACGGCATGCTCGTGCCACAGCATCTGGATTTCGTTCTGCAGCTTCTTGAAGGCCAGGGCGGTAGGGCCGACAGGCATCCAGTCGGCCAGGTTGCTGCCCATGGCGGCATCCGGCGACGCGGCATCCAGGCCTTGCCAGCCATCCGCGCGCATGAACCAGGTCTCGGCATCGCCCCAGACCAGTTCGTCGAAATAGGGCTTGGCCAGCTCGAACAGCACGCGCGAATCCGCCTGGTCCAGGCACAGGCGGCGCGCATCCGCCAGGACCAGGTGGTTGCGGGCGAGCTGGATGTGAACTGGATGGACGATGAACCAAAAGCCTTCCTTCGGCGCCAGTCCAAAGCCTTGCATGACGGCGGCGGCGAGGGCTCCGCGCTCCTTGGCCAGCCATGCTTCATGCGGCAAGATGCGGTTTTCGTCGCCGCTAACGTGCTTTTTCAGCAAGTTATTGTGTGAGAGTAATGTCGCCAGGGCGGGCGCCTGCAAGTTGCGGGACAGTTCAGGGGCCAGCTCGGCGGGAGGTAAGGCGAAGGGAAGAACGACGGTCGTGGAAGCCATGCGGCATTGTAGTGGAATCTCTTTATATGGCAAACTGCGGGCTTTACTGTGTCAATTTAATAAAAATGCCGTTTGAATGGCTGGTTGGCTTGCGCTACACGCGCGCAGGCAGGCGCAATGGGCGCAATAGCTTCATCTCCTTCATCTCCGCGATTTCGATGGCAGGCATCGCTCTTGGCGTTACCGCCTTGATCGTGGTGCTGTCCGTCTATAACGGCTTCCAGACCGTGGTGACCGAGCGCATGGTGTCGGTGCTGGGCCACGTGGAAGTCTACGAGGTCAGTGGTGCAGGCCTGGGCGATTGGCGCGCGGTCGCTGCCGACGCCGCCCGTAACCCGCAGGTGAAAGGCGCCGCGCCGTTCGTCGAGATGCAGGGCATGCTGGTGCATGGCGGCGATTTCCTGCGCCCTTCCATTGTCCGAGGAGTGCTGCCGGGCGAGGAACCCAAGGTCTCCGATATTGGCAAGCAGATGAAGCAGGGTACGCTCGATGTGCTGCAGCCCGGCGCCTTCCATATCATCCTCGGTGCCGAACTGGCACGCGAACTCGAAGTGAAGGTGGGCGACAAGGTGGCGCTGGCACTGGCACAAGGCAATTCCATGTCGAACATGGCGCCTACCATGCGTTCCTTCACGGTGGCGGGCACTTTCGAGGCCGGCCACAACGAATTCGACGCCGGCCTGGCACTGGTTCACCTGAGCGATGCCCAGGAATTGATCAATGCTAGCGGCCCGTATGGACTGCGCCTGCGCCTGCACGATATGCAGAAAGCGCCGGCCGTAGCGGATGAACTGCGCACGGTCATGCCGGGCCGCCTGGTGATCCGCGACTGGACCAAGCTCAATTCGGCCTGGTTTGCGGCGGTTAAATCGCAAAAGAACATGATGTTCATTATCCTGACCCTGATTATCGCGGTGGCGGCCTTCAACCTGGTCGCGACGCTGGTGATGACGGTCACCGACAAGCAGGCCGATATCGCGATCCTGCGCACGCTGGGCGCCTCGCCGTTTTCGATCATGAAGATATTCGTGGTGCAAGGCGCGCTGGTTGGCGTATGCGGCACCGCCATAGGTGTCGTTTGCGGCGTGCTGGTGGCCCTGAATGTCGGCACGATTGTGGGCGGCATTGAGAGCCTGTTCGGCGTGAAATTCCTGTCCCAGCAAATCTATTTCATCAGCGCGGTGCCGTCCGACCTGCGCTGGGGCGATGTCGCCTCGATCGGCGGTACGTCCCTGTTGCTGGCCCTTGTTTCGACCCTTTATCCAAGCTGGTGGGCCGCCCGTGTAAAACCTGCGGAGGCCCTGCGTTATGAGTAAAAACCTCCCATTCGAATGGATTGTCGGCTTGCGTTATACCCGTGCGGGCAAGCGCAATAGCCGGAATAGCTTCATTTCCTTCATCTCCCTGATTTCGGTCGGCGGCATTGCGCTCGGTGTGGGCGCCATGATCATCATCCTGTCGGTGATGAACGGCTTCCGCAAGGACGTTACCGGCCGCATGCTGTCGGTGCTGGCGCACGTGGAAGTGTTCGAGCGCGGCACCAGCTTGCCGAACTGGCAAGACCTGGCCAGGAAGCTGCAAACCAACCCCGAAGTGAAAGGGGTTGCACCGTTCGTGCAGGCGCAGGCCATGTTGTCGCACGGCGGTGAAGCCCTGCGGCCCGCCGTCGTGCGCGGCGTCCTGCCGGAGGCGGAGCCGAACGTGTCCGACCTGGCCAAAACCACTCGTTACGGCAGTTTCAACGATTTGCAGCCAGGCGAATTCCGCATCGTGCTGGGGATCGACCTGGCGCGCGCGCTGCAGGTCAACTTGGGCGATAAAGTGACCATGGTGCTGCCGCAGGGGACTGTAACCCCGGCCGGCATCGTGCCGCGCATGCGCAACTTCACCGTGGCCGGTGTGTTTGTGGCCGGGCACCAGGAATTCGATGGCGGCATGGCGTTCATCCATATCGAGGATGCCCAGAGACTGTTGCGGCTTGAAGGTCCTGCGGGCCTGCGCCTGCGCCTGGAAGACATGCACCGCGCCCCGGAGGTGGCAGGTGAGCTGCAAAAGCTGGTTCCGAAGGAAATGACTGTACGGGATTGGTCAAAACTCAATGCGACCTGGTTCGCAGCGGTGCAAACTGAGAAACGCATGATGTTCGTGGTGCTGGCGCTGATCGTGGCGGTAGCGGCTTTCAACCTCGTTTCGACCCTGGTCATGACCGTGACGGACAAACAGGCCGATATCGCCATCCTGCGCACGATTGGCGCTTCGCCGCGCTCGATCCAGAAGATCTTCGTGATCCAGGGCGCGCTGGTAGGCCTGCTCGGCGCGGCGCTCGGCGTGGCGGGCGGCGTGCTCGTGTCGCTGAATATCGACGTCATCGTTCCATTTATTGAAAACCTCCTGGGAGTGCAGTTCTTGCCTAAAGATATTTACACAATCAGCTCTGTGCCATCGGACATGCACTGGCCCGATGTCGGCGTGATCGGCGTGGTAGCCGTGCTGCTGGCGTTTGTGGCGACCTTGTACCCGAGCCGCTGGGCGGCCAACGTCAAACCTGCGGAGGCACTGCGCTATGAGTAATGTGCTGAGCTGCCGCGACCTCGGCAAGACCTTCGCCCAAGGCAATTACAAGGTCAAGGTACTGGAAAAGATCAACCTGTCGGTGGCGCGCGGTGAGCGCGTGGCGATTGTCGGGGCTTCCGGTTCCGGCAAATCGACCTTGCTGCACCTGCTAGGCGGCCTGGATACGCCGAGCGATGGCAACGTGGTCTTGAAAGGCAGCGATTTCGCGTCGATGAGCGAGGCGGCGCGCGGCGACTTGCGCAATCGTGAACTGGGCTTTGTCTACCAGTTCCACCACCTGCTGCCGGAATTTTCGGCACTGGACAATGTGGCGATGCCGTTGCTGATCCGTCGCACCAGGCGCGCGGAAGCGGAGCGGCAAGCACGTGAAATGCTGGCGCGCGTGGGCCTCGAAAAGCGCGTGACCCACGTGCCGGGCGAACTGTCCGGCGGCGAACGGCAGCGCGTCGCCCTGGCCAGGGCCCTGGTGACGCAACCGGCCTGCGTGCTGGCCGATGAACCGACCGGCAACCTGGATCACTCGACGGCCGAGAAAGTGTTCGACCTGATGCTCGAGCTGTCGCGCACCCTGGGTACGGCCTTCATCATCGTCACCCACGACGCCAGCCTGGCCGAGCGCTGCGACCGCATGCTGCGCCTGACTGACGAAGGCCTGAATCCTGCCTGAGGACCGTGCCATGTGGACCGATACCCATTGCCACCTTGACGCCCACGAATTCGGCGACCAGGCGCTGACGCTGGCTGCCCGGGCGCAGGAACGCGGCGTGGGGATCGTGGTGATTCCGGCCGTCGATCGGGCCAATTTTGCCGTGGTGCGCGAGCTGGCGCACCAGGCTCCCAATGCCTGCTACGGGCTGGGCATCCATCCGATCTACGTGCCGCATGCCGTGGAGGACGACCTGGACTTCATGCGCGAAGCCGTGGCGCAGGCGATGCACGATCCGCGCTTCGTGGCGATCGGTGAGATCGGCCTGGATTTCTTCATTCCCATGCTGGCCGAGCCGGAGATGCGCGAGAAGCAGGTGTTCTTCCTGCGTGAACAGCTCAAGATCGCGCGGGATTTCGACTTGCCGGTGCTGTGCCATGTGCGCAAGTCGCAGGACCAGGTGCTGAAGCACGTGCGCCAGCTTGGGCCCGCGGGAGGCATCGCGCACGCGTTCAACGGCAGCTTTCAGCAAGCGCAGGCCTATATCGATGCCGGTTTCAAGCTCGGGTTCGGCGGCAACCTGACATTTACGCGCGCGCTGCAGATCCGTCGCCTGGCGGCTGAATTGCCCCTGTCTTCCATCGTGGTCGAGACGGATGCGCCGGATATCGCCCCTTCCTGGGTGCATCCGGGCGTGAATACGCCGGCCGAGGTGGCCGGCATCGGCGAGGCACTGGCCGGACTGCGCGGCGAGGACCCGGTGGCGGTTGCGGCGGCGACTACCGGGAATGCTTTGGATGTGATGCCGCGCTTGCGGGCCTTGATGCCCGCCTGACCGGACAGCCCGCCGGGGAGGGGAGATGCGCTGCGCCATCCTCGGCCTGATCGGCGGCGTCGCCTGGCTCCAGGCGCAGCCGGTTTTGCCGAGTGCGGGCATCCAACTGGCCTGCGCGCTGGCCGCAGCATTGGCCGCAGCCTTGGCCGCCTTCGCCGCTGCGCGCGTTGAACGGCGCGCGCTCGCTGTCCTTCGCGCGGGCCTTGCAGTCGCGGCGGGGGCGTTGGCGGGTTTCGCCTGGGCCGCCTTCATCGCGCAAGGCGCGCTGTCCAAGGAACTGGCGAAGGCCGACGAGGGCAGGGACTTCGACATCGTCGGCACCATCGACAGCCTGCCAAGCCGGCAGGACAACAGCATACGCTTCAATTTTTCCGTTGAGTCGCCATCGGATGTGCCTCCGCGCATCGTGCTGTCCTGGTATTCCGGCGCGCGGGCAGGCAATCGTGCGCCGCCGCCCGAATTGCTGCCGGGCGAGCGCTGGCGCTTGAAAGTGCGCGTGCAACGGCCGCATGGCAACGCCAACCCGTTCGGTTTCGACTACGAATTGTGGCTGTTGGAGCAGGGCATCCGCGCCACCGGATACGTGCGCGCCGAGGGCCGTAACGAGCGCCTGTCCGCCTTTGTGCCGACACCGCACAATGTCGTCGAACATATGCGTCATGCAATCCGGGAGCATATCAACGCCGCTTTGCCCGATGCGCGCTATGCCGGGGTGATCGCCGCGCTGGCGATGGGCGATCAGCGCGGCATCACGCAGCAGGACTGGCAGGTCTTCAGCCGGACGGGCATTTCCCACCTCGTTTCCATTTCGGGCCTGCACATCACCATGATCGCCGGCCTGGTGGCTTGGCTGGTGGGCTGGCTCTGGCGCAAATCGTTCTTCATGCCGGAATGGCAGTTGCCTTTGCTGCTGCCGGCAGCGCGGCTGGCGGTGATTGCGGGCTTCCTGGCTGCCTGGGGATATGTTGCGCTGGCGGGATTCGGCGTACCGGCGCAGCGCACCTTGTACATGCTGGCGGTGGTGGCGCTTGCAGTCTGGCTGGACCGGCTGTCGGCGATTTCGCATGTGCTGGCGCTGGCGGCAGGCGTTGTGGTGATCCTCGATCCTTGGGCCGTGATGTGGCCCGGGTTCTGGTTGTCGTTCGGGGCAGTTGCAGCGATCCTGTACGCGACGGTCGGCAGGATGGCGCAGGCCGGCGCGGCGGAGGATGCGCCGGCGGGCACCCGGCGGCACGCAGCATGGCTCAACCGCCTGCGCGACAACCTGCGCCTGGCCGCCGTAACGCAGCTCGCGGTAACGGTCGGCCTTGTCCCGCTGACAATGCTGCTTTTTTCGCAAGTATCGATCGTCAGTCCGCTGGCGAACGCCATCGCGATCCCCGTTATCAGCCTGCTGGTGACGCCGCTGGCATTGGCAGGCAGCGTGCTGCCGCACCCATTGGCCGCACCTGTGCTGCGATGCGCCCACTGGCTGCTGGAGGCCTTGCTCGACCTGCTGCATTGGATGTCCGCCCAGCCATTGGTGGTCTGGTCCGCGCCAACGCCAAGCGGGCCGGTATTCGCCTTCGCCCTGGCGGGAACCGCCTGGATGCTGGCCCCGCGCGGCTGGCCGCTGCGCTGGCTCGGACTCGCGTGCTGGCTGCCGCTGCTGTCGGCGCAGCCGGACAGCCCGCCGCCCGGCGTATTGCGCGCCATCGCCTTCGACGTCGGACAGGGCATGGCCATCCTGATAGAAACAAACAAGCACCGCCTGCTGTACGATACCGGCCCGGCCTACACGCCGGAATCCAACGGCGGCAACCGCGTGATCCTGCCATACCTGCGGGCGCGCGGCATCAATACGCTGGACGGCATGATCGTCACCCACAGCGATAGCGATCATTCCGGTGGCGCACTGGCGATCCTGCGCGACATCCGCACCGGCTGGGTGTTGTCTTCGCTGCCGGCGGGCCACCCGATCGCGCAAGCAGCGGCCCTGCACACACATTGCATCGCCGGCCAGGCGTGGGAGTGGGACGGCATCCGCTTCGAAATGCTGCACCCCACTGCGGCAAGCTACGATGACCCAAGCCTGAAGCCCAATGCACGCGGCTGCACGCTGCGCATCGCCACCAGAAACGGCAGCATGCTTCTGCCGGCCGACATCGAAGCGGCGCAGGAGGCTGCGCTGGTAGCGGCCATGCCCGAACAGCTGCGCGCCGGAACGCTCCTGGTGCCACACCACGGCAGCGGCACCTCATCGACCCCCGCCTTCCTGGCCGCGGTGCAGCCGGAACATGGAATTTTCCAGCTCGGCTACCGCAACCGCTACCACCACCCGCGTGCCGACGTGCTGCAACGCTACGTCGAACTGGGCGCCGGTATCTGGCGCACCGACCAATCCGGGGCCATTTCAATCGAAATCGGCGCTACGCAACGGCTCACCGCCTACCGCCAGCTGCATGCCCGCTACTGGCATGGCCGCTAAACCTGAGCGATAATTAGAAGATTTGTACGAAACACTAGTTGCCATTGCTTTTAGAATAAGTTGATGACGAAACCGAAAGTCCATTTCGCGCACGCGAACAGTTATCCCGCAGGGACCTACCGCCAATTCTTCGAGTACCTCGGCCAGGATTTCGAAGTGCAGGCGCTCGACATGCACGGCCATAACCCGCGCTACCCGGTGGAAGACGGCTGGGCCAAGCTGGTGGAGGAACTGATCGCCGAGCTGGAATCGCGCTACCGCAAAGAACCGGTGATCCTGGTCGGGCACTCCCTGGGCGGGCTGCTTAGCCTGATGGCTGCCGCCCAGCGCCCGGAACTGGTACGTTGCGTGGTCATGCTCGATTCCCCGGTGGTTGCCGGATGGCGTGCCAAGGTATGGCGCCTGTTCAAGGGTACCCGTTTCTCGGACCGCTATTCCCCGGCGCGCTTCTCGGTCAAGCGCCGCAACGTCTGGCCAAGCCACAAGGAAGCGCTGCGCCACTTCGCCAGCAAGGAAATGTTCGGCGCCTGGGCCCCCGGGGTCTTGCTCGATTACCTGGAGCACGGCCTGGTCGATCACCCGGAAGGCGTGCAATTGCGCTTCAGCCGCGATACCGAAACCGCCATTTACCGCAGCCTGCCGCACCATATCGGCACGCTGGTCAAAGGGGAGTTCCCGGTTCCCGTCGCTTACGTCGCGGGCGATAACTCGGTGGAAAACCGCCAGGCTGGCCTGGAGCATACCCGCCAGCTGGTTGGCCGCAACTTCCGCATGATGCGCGGCTCCCATCTGTTCCCGATGGAGATGCCGCGGCAAGCGGCTGAAATGACGCGCGACGTGATCCGCCAGATGCTCGGGAGAGAGCTCCAGGCCGGCGAAGCGCCCCAGCGCATGCGCGCCTGATGTAAAATCCGCACCATTATTTAAACCAGAAAGCACCTGCGATGACGATTAAAAGCGACAAATGGATACGCCGCATGGCGGAACAACACGGCATGATCGAACCGTACGAGCCCGGCCAGGTACGTGCCGTGGACGGCCGCAAAGTGATTTCCTACGGCACTTCCTCCTACGGCTACGACATTCGCTGCGCCGACGAATTCAAGGTGTTCACCAACATCAACAGCACCATCGTCGACCCGAAAAACTTCGATTCGAACTCCTTCGTCGACGTGAAGAGCGATGTCTGCATCATTCCTCCGAACTCCTTCGCACTGGCCCGCACCATCGAGTACTTCCGCATTCCGCGCAACGTGCTGACCGTTTGCCTGGGCAAATCGACCTATGCGCGCTGCGGCATCATCGTCAACGTGACCCCGTTCGAGCCTGAGTGGGAAGGTTATGTGACCCTGGAGTTCTCGAATACCACCCCGCTGCCGGCCAAGATCTACGCTGGCGAAGGCTGCGCCCAGGTGCTGTTCTTCGAAAGCGACGAAATCTGCGAAACCTCGTACAAAGACCGCAACGGCAAGTACCAGGGCCAGCACGGCGTGACCCTGCCGAAGGCTTGATCGCTAAGCACTGATCAGCGGGAGCGAGAGCTCCACGCAAAGTCCGCCGCCGCTTCGATTGGCGGCGGCAATGCGGCCACCGTGCTGCTGCACCACCTGCTGGGCGATTGCAAGGCCCAGTCCATGTCCATCCACGTCCTTTTCCGTGTTGCTGCTGCGGTAGAAGGGCTGGAAAATTCTCCCCAGGTCTTCCTGCGCTACGCCAGGGCCGTTGTCCATGACGCGGATGCGGATGAAACGCGCGTCGAGCGCGGTTGCCACGTCGACCCTGCCGCCGGCGGGGCTGTGCTTGATGGCGTTGCGCACCACGTTCTCGATGGCGCGGGCCAGGAGTTCCGGTTGACCGTTCAACTGCGCGTCGGCGGTGCTGGTGAAGGCGACTTCGCGGCCGTTGGTGGCTGCTTCGAATTTGGCGTCCTGCACGATGTCGTCGAGCAGTTCGCCTATGCTGAATTCCTGCTTGGGGGCGTCGAATGCGCCGGCTTCCAGGCGGGACAGGGTAAGCAATTCGCCGACCAGTTTGTCCATGCGTACGCTTTCGCGCTCGATCCGTTCCATCGACGCGGCTGTCTTTTCCGGCTGCTGGTGGGCCAGGCCGATCGCTGCCTGCAGGCGGGCCAGCGGAGAGCGCAGTTCGTGCGACACGTCGTGCAGCAGGTTTTTCTGGCCGTCCAGCAGGCCGCGCAAGCGGCCCGTCATGCGGTCGAAATCGCGGCCCAGCGTGGTGAGTTCGTCGCCGCCGGCGCGCGGTTTGGCGGTGAAGCGCGGGGCGAGGTCGCCGCTTGCCGCAGCGTCAAACGCCTGGCGCAGTGCCCGGATGGGGCGGGCGAAGTACCACGCGAGCAGGGCGGCGAACAGCAGGCTTGCCAACACGGCGGCACCAATCGGAATGAAGGGCGTCAATGGGCGGAAGCGCGGCGGCGGGCCGCCCGGGTCGCCACGGCCAGGCTGCGGGGCTGGACCGGCGCCCTGGCCGGGACCTCGCCCCTGGGCGGCGCCGGCGTCAGAGCGTGCGGCGTCACCTGGCGGCGGTGCCGGAAGTTGGCGACCTTCCGGGCGACCATCCGGGCGGCGGAAGGCACGCGGGTCGAGGCCAGGGATCCCAGAGCCAGCGAGCAGGTTGCGCGAGTCCGGCGCGTCCAGGGCGCCCTGGTGGCGGCGGGAAGGCAGGAACAGCAGGTAACGCTGGCCGTTGGGCGCAGTGACCTGGCGGACGCCGCGTGGGTCCGGACTGGCCAACCTCTTCTGCGCTTCCGACAGCATGCTTGGCGTGCTGATCCGGCCCAGCAGCTCCTTGCCGTCATCACCGACCGCATACACACGGTGGCGCGGCATATTCTCCAACAGCTGGCGCAAACCCTCGGTGCCGCCGAAAGCCAACGTGGCGGCGGCCGACTCGATCGACATTTCCGCCGGCGGCCCGGTCTCGATATCGGAGGGCCGCGCTTCAGCGGCAGCGCGCGCCTTGAGCCACACGGCACCGCCAATTGCAGCGGTGGCGGCTACCTGGGCGAGCAGGATCGAAAAGAAGAACTTCCAGAACAGGCGGCCCATGGCTTACTCCCGGATCAACTGGTAACCCAGGCGGTACACCGTTTGCAGGCAGGAGCGCCCGTCCGAAATGGAGCCCAGTTTGTGGCGCAAGCTGCTCATATGGACATCGATATTGCGGTCGAAACGCGCCATCGGCCGTCCCAATCCCTGCTCGGACAGCACGTTCTTGCTGACCGGCTTGCCCGCATGGCGCGCCAATACTTCAAGAAGATTGAATTCTGTGCTGGTCAGCTCCAGCGGCACGCCGGCCCACGCCGCGCGGCGCTGTTCCGGCCACATGGTGAGCTGGCCGACGACCAGCGGCCCGCTACCGGTATCGGGCACGGCCTGTGTGCGGCGCAGGATGGCGCGGATGCGCGCAGTCAGCTCGCGTGGCGTGCATGGCTTGGTGACGTAATCGTCGGCACCCAGTTCCAGGCCGACAATGCGGTCGGTATCGTCGCCGCGCGCGGTCAGCATCAGGATCGGCATCTGGCTCACCGCGCGGATGCGGCGCAGTGTTTCGAGGCCGTTCATGCGCGGCATCATCACATCCAGGACGGCGATGGCATACGCCCCCGTCAATGCGGATGCGGTGCCCGCTTCGCCATCGTGGGCGGTGCCGACTTCGAAGCCTTCCTGCTCCAGGTATTCCCGGAACATGCCGACCAGTTCGACGTCATCGTCAATCAATAGGACCTTGTTCATGGCCCCATGATATCAAATCGTCCCTGCCTGGCTCCTTCATCTTTACACGTTTTTACCTGCTACTTACGGCGCTTTACAGACTGTAGCCAGAGAATGGAATCTCACCATCACCACTGGAGATTCACGATGAATAAGAACACCTTGACCCGGCTCCTGCTGGCAGCCGCCATGGCGCTGCCGCTGCTGGCACGCGCGGAGGAAGCCATGCCGACGGAGGGGGATCGCCCGCACATGGCAGGCCCGCGCGGCCATTTCAGCCCGCACGGCTTGCCATTCCTGCACGGCCTGGAGCTGTCGGAAAGCCAGGAGGACAAGTTGTTCGAGCTGATGCACAACCAGGCGCCATACCTGCGCGAACAGGAGCGCGCCCACGAGAAGGCAATGCGCGCCCTGCACGAGATGCGCAATGCCGAGAAGTTCGATGACGCTGCCGCCGCCAGGCTGGCGCAGGCCGCCGCGCAGGCGCAAGCCAACCTGACGCTGTCCCATATCCGCACGCACCAGAAGGTGCTGGCCCTTTTGACCCCGGAGCAGCGTGCCCAAATCTCTTCCCGTCAACAGCGAGGCGGCTTCAATGAACGTTAATCCAGTCGGTTTCGGCGGCTACACCAGCCAGCTCTCCGCCAGCGCTAGCGAGCAGGCGCGCCAGGCTCCGCCACCACCGCCACCACCGCCACCACCGCCACCCGGTCCGCCGCCGGGCGAGGGCGGCTTTATCAACGCGATCGGCTCGGCACTGGAGTCGCTTGGCGTCACCGATGTCGCGTCGACCGACAAGGATAGCGCGGCATCCTCGCTGGGCAGCTTCCTGCAGGAGCTCATGACTGCCTTGCACGGGCAGGGCGAGGCCAATGGCGCTCAAGCGGAAGCTCCCGCAGGCCCCGGCCGCCTGGCGGAGGACTTGCAAAGCCTGCTCTCTTCGCTGCAAAGCGATTCGTCCGACACCGGCGAAACATCGTCGCTCGAGTCTTCCTTCTCGTCGCTGCTCGCGTCGCTCGGTGCCGACAGCAGCGATTCCAAGTCCAAGCTGGCCGGCTTCCTGCAAGCGCTGGCGGACAGGCTGCCACAAGCCGGCGGCAGCGGCAACCTGATTAACACCAGTGCGTAAAAAGGAGAACCTCATGGACGCATATGACCACGGCCTGGCAGCGGACCTGGAAGCATTGATGAATATGGACAGCACCCGCCGCCGTTCACTGCGATGGTTGCTGGCAGGCGCGGCCACGCTGCCCCTGATGGCCTGCGGCGGCGGATCGGTCGGTACGGGCACTGGCAGTAGCAGCAGCGGCAGCAGCGGAACCGGGAGCACCGGCACGGCCACCGCAAGCTGCACGGTGATTCCAGAAGAAACCGGTGGTCCATATCCGGGCGACGGCACCAACAGCAATGCCGGCGGCATCGTCAACGTGCTCACGCAAACCGGCGTCGTGCGCAGCGATATCCGCAGCAGCTTCAATGGCGCCAGCGGGATGGCGGCCGGTATCGCGCTGACCATCAAGCTGAAAATCGTCAACGCAAACAATAGTTGCGGCGCGGCCGGCGAATTCGCCGTCTACCTGTGGCATTGCGACCGCGAAGGCCGTTACTCACTGTACTCCAGCGGAGTGACGGACCAGAACTACCTGCGCGGCGTGCAAGGTGCGGACGCCAATGGCGAGCTGACATTCACCACTATCTTTCCCGGCTGCTACGACGGCCGCATGCCGCACGTGCATTTCGAGGTGTATCGCAGCCTGGCGCAAAGCAGCAGCGCCTCGAACCGTATCAAGACTTCGCAGTTCACGTTCCCGATGGCGACGCTGAACGAAGTCTATGCCACCACGGGCTACAGCAGTTCCGCAAGCAACTTGTCTCGCATCAGCTATACCACCGACAATGTCTTCAGCGATGGCTATTCCCTGCAACTGGGCACCATGAGCGGCAATCTCACCGACGGCTATGTGGTCACGCTGACGGTGGCGGTCGCCGCCTGATCCAGTCCTGATCCAGTCCTGATCCGCGCCGGGGGCGAAGCCGGTTTCGCCCCGGATCCTCCTTTTTCGCCAACTCCCGAAACGGCTTTCGCCGCGGCTCGCGCCTGCCCCAGTGGCAGCGCTGGCACGCGCCTTGCACTAATTCCTGCATGGCTTAGGCATTGGAGAAAGCATGGACCGTCTGCTCAGCTATCGACCGGAACTGGAGCTGTCCCCGGCAGCGCCGCAGGCAGCATGGCGCGATGAAAGCCTGCCGCAAGCAGCTGATTTGTTGGCGGCACGCCGCGAGGGCCGTTTGCCGGCATGGTTCCGCCATGTGGCGCCGGGCCTGGATAGCGTATTGCCCAAGCTTGCCGACCAGGTGCTCTCGGCCGGGCCCAGGGCCGCCCGCATGCTCGGCCTGGAGCTCGAGGGGCTGAGCGCTGAAGACCGCGAATTTGAAACGGCGCGCCAGTTCATGCGGTTTGCCGGACTGGCCGCACGCCGGGCCAGGCAGGCTGCCCGCGGCGATCCGCGCCAGCTCCGGCGCGCTGCGTTGAACATCGCGGCCAGGCAATACGCACCCGGGCTGTTGCCCACCATCGTATCCATCATGGAACGGCGTCCCGTTCCACCATCAGCAGCATCACATCTAAGGGGGATAATCATGCATGACACCGACCGTACCACCCTGGAATTCGGCAACGAAACTTCCTATGAAGGGGAATATGAGTTTGGCGAATCCGAATGGGGCGGTGAAATGGGCCAGCAAGGCATGCTGACCGAAGCTGAAGAAATGGAATTGGCCAGCGAACTGCTGTCGGTCACCAATGAAGCTGAACTGGAACAATTCCTGGGCGGCTTCCTGAAGAAGGCGGCTTCGTTTGCCGGCAATGTGATCCGCTCGCCGGTCGGCAAGGCTATTGGCGGCGCGCTCAAAGGCGTGGCCAAGAAGGCGCTGCCGTTGGCCGGTGGCGCCATCGGCGGCTATTTCGGCGGGCCGCTGGGCGCCAAGATCGGCAGTGGCCTGGCGTCGGCGGCAGGCGGCGCCCTGGGCCTGGAGGCGGAAGGCGAGATGTCGGGCGAGGATCGCGAATTCGACGGCGCCCGCACCTTCGTCAAGGTGGCTGCGGATACCGTCAATCGCGCCGCCCAGGCGCGCGGCGGCGACCCACGCCAGATTGCCATGCAAGCCGCAACTGCAGCGGTGCGCCAGCATGCGCCGGGCTTGCTGGCCAAGGCCGGCCAGCAGTTCGGGCAGGGCGGCCAGCAGGCCGGAGCCGCCGCGCGCGGCAACTCGGGGCGCTGGGTGCGCCAGGGCCGCAAGATCGTGATCTACGGGGCCTGAGACGTATGAGCCCCTACGCCGCCTGGATGCTGGCACAGGAGGCGCGCGCCTTGCTGGCGCGCCTGGCCCGTGTGCTGCCTTTCGCCCTGATCGAGCCGATGGTGCCTGCTGCGGCCCTCTTGCCGCAAGCGCAGCTTGGGATCGAGCGGCAGCTGGTGTCCGGGCGGCGCGAGTTGCGGGCAATGGCGCGCGGTTTCCTGCGCTGGCTGCACGGGCCGCAAGGGCGGCGTGCCAGTGCGGCGCAGGCGCAGCGCCGCTTTACCTTCCTGCGCATGAAGTTCAATGCCGCCCTGATCCAGTTCGACATGTTCAATGACGTGATCACGCAGCGCAGCGAGCACCGCAACGGGGTCTGGCTGGCGGGACTCGATGTGGCATCGGCCGACGCCCTGGCGCTGCGCGGCGGCTACTACAAGGCGCCGCCGGTGATCTGCTACCTGGACCGCGGGCCAGGGGCGGCGATCCGGCGCGCCCGCACCCGTCTGCCGGGCGGCGGCGACAACCCGGTAGCCATCATCCGTGTGCCGCGCGAGCGAATGGTCGGCGCCAGCATTGCCTCTTCCCTGTTTCACGAAGTGGGCCACCAGGGCGCGGCGCTGCTGGACCTGGTCAATTCGCTACGTCCGGTGCTGCAATCGCTGCAGACCGGCGCCACGGGTCCGGCGCCCGTCTGGCAGCTGTGGGAGCGCTGGATCTCGGAAATCGTTGCCGATTTCTGGTCGCTGGCCAGGGTCGGCGTGGCGGCGACCCACGGCCTGATCGGCGTGGTCAGCCTGCCGCGCATCTTCGTGTTCCGCCTCAACACCGATGATCCGCACCCGGTGCCGTGGATCCGGGTGCTGTTGAGTTGCGCGATGGGCGAACGCCTTTTCCCGCATCCGCAGTGGCAGCGCATGGCGCGCCTGTGGGAATCGTACTATCCGCTCGAAGGCTTGCCGCAAGCGGACCGGCAACTGCTGGTGCAGCTGCGCGCTTCGATGCCTGCACTGGCCGGCCTGCTGGCCAACCATCGGCCGGCCTTGCTGCGCGGGGCTTCGCTGCCGCAGGCCTTGCAGGTGGCGCAGCGCCAGCCGGCCTACCTGGCCCTGCTGTTTCGCCTGTGGCAGCGCAAGCCGCAAGGCATGTACCGGTCTTCGCCGGTGCTGGTGTTCGCGGTGATCGGCCAGGCGCGCGCGGACGGCATCCTGAGCCCGGAACACGAAAGCATCCTGCTGGCGCGCCTGCTGACGCACTGGGCGCTTCGCAATACCTTGACTGACCTTTGAGGAGAGCTCCATCATGGCAAAGAACGTAACGCAGGCGAAACCCGGCGGCGGGCATGGCCGGATCGACGTGCATGTGCGGGCAATGACGCCGGCCAACGGCGCCGTTCCGGTTGTGCATGCAAAACTCAACCTGTACAAGCTGACGCAGGGTGAAGTCGATGCATTGAAAGCCGGCAATCGGATCGAGGGCCAGAGGGCGGCTGTCGATGCCAACCCGGCATGGATGCTGGTCGCCCGCACGCACACCGGGCCCGCCGGCGATGCCCAGTTCGCGGGGTTGGAGAACGGCTTCTACATCGTGCTGTACATGAATGTCAGCCCGTTCGACAAGAACATGTTCAGGGGCCGCCTGATCGGCATCAGCGATGGCGACATGCGCGGGGAGTGTGCCTACCAGCTGGACACCAAATTCCGGCTGGAGACCGAGTTCTACGCCAACGGCGAAAAGCTGTCGCGGCTGCACGGCCTGGTGGGCGACCACGCCTGGGTAACGGTCAAGCACGACGCAAACGAAAAGAACCCGATGCCGGAAATGTACTACGTGCCGGAAGCGCCCTTGCAAAGCCAGGGCACGGACGGGGTCGAGTCGAGCGCGCGGCTGAACTCAGTCGGTAGCACGGAGGTGGCGGTGGGCGTGTACATGCGCGCCTATGACGACACCGGTGCGGTCGATCCGGACGACGCGGCCCATTACCGCAACGCCAGGCAGGTGATTGTCGATGAATCCAGTCCGCTGCAGGTGGCAGGAAAAATCACCACCCAGGCCTCGCGCACCGAGGCTGAATGGCGTCCCGTCATCGCCCATTGGACCTTGATCAGGAACAGCGCCGAGGCGCTTTCCTTCAACAACTACCAGCTCTTCGTGGACCACCTGTTCTGCCACAACGCCGGCGGCGTGGTGCCCGACTTCGAGCGCGAGCGCTTCCACGACAAGGAGCGCGCCTTCCGTTCGCTGGAGAAGCGGCGCGCCTTGCCGTTCAACGACTCCGATTCCTACCGCGTGCTGAAGGCCGCGACCGAAGCCTTCGTCATGGTCAATTGCGGCGTGTTGCGCACGCCGTATGCCTTCCGTGGCCAGGACGATGCCGAATACCTGGACCGGCGCGACCTGCCCGACGACCGCAAGCTGGAAGAAGAGCTGGTCAAGCGCTACCTTTCTTCGCTCGACCCGAAGACCAAGATCCTGCCGTACCTGGCCCTGATCCGCAGCAAGCTGCCCGATGTGCGCATCCACATGGGTCACCAGGAGGAGCATGAAGCCGAATTGTGCGCTGGTTTCATCCGCGAGCGCCTGGTCAACCCCTGCATGATGGAGTTGATCTGGGCCTACTGGCAGGAGGAGGGCATGCTGGTGCAGACCATGAATGCCATTACGCGCCGCTTCCAGAACGTACGCTCGCCCGGCCACGGCAGCGGCCCCGATCCGCTGGCCAATATGGAAATCGACATGCTGCGGCCCTTGAACAACCTGTTGTGGGGCTATGTGCAGGACGAACAGCACCGGCTGAGCGTGGTGCGCCGCAACTACGAGTACGACCACCACTATGGCATCCACCTGGACGGCAAGGCGGTGCGCGATTTCCGGCCGGCCGACAGCCGCTCCAAATTCATCGAGGCCTTCCACAACCTGCTGCGCCAACTGATGCCGTTCTTCCGGCAGGACGACGATACCACGGTCAAGGCCGACGCTTTCCCGATCCTCAATGCGCTGAAGGAAGTGCACCTTATCCTGTCGCAGGGGGCGCATAACCAGTTCGGCGACCTGCCGTCCACCGCGCGCATTGAAATGCTGATGCAGCAATGGATGCTGGCGCGGCCCGAATTCCGCGAATTCCTGCCCACCCGCCTGATGGTGGCGCACCCGGAACCGTGGATGGACCGGGTCGATGCGATGAAGAAGGTGCAGGGCTGGAGCGACACCAGCATCGCCCACTTCCGCGACCTGGCCATGTTCGGCGAGCAGTTGCTGCTGTCGATTCGCTACAGCCACTGGAGCGAGGTGTACGACCCGACCGAGGCCTTTGCCTGGGCGCGCTTCTGGCGTCCGCAGGCGCAAGGCTATATGCACGCTTACCGGGCCGTCACGGGCGTCGACCTGACGGCGGAGACCGCGAATCCGAAACTGGAGTCCACCATGCCGTCGGTGCTGCTGCGGCAGCGGCTGGAGGCCATGCCGCGGACCGCGTGAGGCGCTGGTGCACGCTGACTTCACCAGCGCCCTCTACCTGGGCATGCGGCATCCTGCGCCGTCGCTGCCGGCCTGGGATGAGCTGACGCTGGGGAAGCCGGCGGCATTGGAACCGGTGCCCGGCGAGCCGGAACTTGGCGCCGCCCTCGCGCGCCTGATGGATTGCGAAGCCGCTTGCCTGCTGCCTTCCAGCCTGCACCTGTTCTGGGATCTATTCGGATGGCTGGCATCGGCGCGGGTGTCGCTGCTGGTCGACAGCGCCGCCTACCCGGTGGCGCGCTGGGGTGCTGAACGCGCCAGGTCGCAAGGCGTTCCTTTGCAGTGCTTCAGCCATGGTAGTGCCGCCCAGGCAGCGTCGTTGGCGCGGCGCTGGAGGGAGGCAGGGCGCAGGCCGGTAATCCTGTCGGATGGCTATACGCCCGGAGATGCCGCGGCACCGCCGCTGGCCTCCTACGCCGACATCGCCGATGCCAACGGCGGCTTGCTTCTGTTGGATGATACACAGGCGCTCGGCGTACTGGGCGTGGATGGCGGCGGATCAGTGGCGGAACATGGGCTTGGCGGTGCGCCGATCCTGCTGGGCGCATCGCTGGCAAAGGGATTCGGGGCTCCGCTCGCGGTGCTGGCCGGGCCGCGCAAGATGTTGGGCAGCTTCATCGCGGCCAGCGCAACGCGGGTGCATTGCAGTCCGCCCTCGGTGGTGGCGATAGCGGCAGGCCGCTGCGCGCTCGAAGCCAATCGCCGGATGGGCCGGATGCTGCGCGGCCGCTTGCGGGAACGGATAGCGCAACTGCAGGCGGTGCTGGCCGGGCGTGGGATAGGGTGCCTGGGGGGGGAATTCCCCGTGCAGCGCATCGTGCTGCCGCCTTCATGCGATGGCGAGGCCTTAAGGCGCGAATTGTCCCTGGCAGGGATAGAAGTGCTGTTGCAGGGAACACCGGCAAGGCAAATCCTGACCATGCTGCTGCGGGCTGACCACAGCCCGCAGCAGATTGCCTATGCCGCCCATTCAATCGGACAACTGATGGAGGTGCTGCATGTTTGAGACGATGGAGTTCGAATGGCGGCCCAAAGGCGGCCGCGCAATGGGCCGGCCGCGAGGCCGTCCCGCTCGCAAACCTCGCCCCGCGCCTGTGTATGGCGGCGGCTGGCCTTACCGCATGCCGGTGTTCGAGCCGCTGCCGCTGCTCGAACCGCCCGCCAGCGACGAACCAGGCCCGGATGAAGGTGACCGGGATGGCGACAGCGAGCTGCCACCGACCATCGCCCAGGCCGTCGGGCGGATGCCAGCCGCCTTGCAGCCAGCCTATGTTCCGGTCACCTCGCTTGACCGGGCACCGGGCGATGCACGCACGCAGGGGCCAGGGTTGTACTACCTGGAATTCACGGTCAACGGCCGGCGCCGCGGTTATAGCGGCCAGGCCGGGCATATGGGACAGCGCCTGGCGCAGCACCGTATCTGCGCGGGGATGATGGGCATCCGGCCCGCCGACGTCAGCGTCTACGTTGCCGCCAACCTGGCCGATGGAGCCGACCGCCGGCGGCGCGAACGGACCTTGCACGATACGATGTTCAGGCATCACCAGGGTGTGCTGACCAACCAGCGGCGCGAACTGGAACTCGCGTTGCTGGGCGAGGAACATGCAGCCCCTTGCGGTTGCAAGCGCTGCCGGCACGGCCCGTTCAGCTCCGAGCAGGAAATGGAACTGGCAATGGAGCTGCTGGGCGTGCAAAGCGAAGAGGAGCTTGAGCAATTCCTGGGCAAGATGTTCAAAGGCGTCTGGAAGGGCATCAAGAAGGTCGCCAAGCCGCTGGGCGGCATCCTGAAGGGAATTGCCAAGAAGGCCCTGCCGTTCGTCGGCGGCGCGTTGGGATCGTTTATCCCGATTCCCGGTGTGGGTACGGCGTTGGGCCGTGCGCTGGGCGGAGCGCTAAGCAATGCGCTGGAGATGGAAATGCGGGAAATGCGGGAAATGCAGGAGATGCAGGAAGTGGACCGCGAATTGGAAGTCGCGCGTCGCTTCGTGCGCATTGCCGGCAGCGCTGCGCAGGCGGCCGGCGACAGCGATGCCAGCCCGCAAGCGGTGCGGCGTGCCGTGCTGGAAGCCTTGCGAACCCATGCCCCGCACTTCGGCAAGTCATGATCATCGACTGCCACTGTCATGCCGGTCCGGGCGACGGCCTGACCGGCCCTTGGGACAGCAACGCCGCGCTGGGCCGCTATGCCCGGCGCGCGCGTGACGCCGGCATTGACCGTACCGTCCTGCTGGCAGCCTTCCATTCCGACTACGGGGCTGCCAACGCGGGCGTGGCGCGGCTGGTGGCGGCCGAACCCGAACGCTACCTGGCCTTCGCCTTCGTGCACGCCAGGCGCGATGCGGGCCGGATCGCTGCGATGGTGCGGACCGCCGTGGAGGAGTATGGCTTCGTCGGCATCAAGCTGCACCGGCACGACGCGCCGATCACCGGCGAGGTGTGTGAAGTCGCGCGGCACTTCGGGCTGCCGGTGTTGTACGACCCAGTCGGCCTGACTTCGGTGGCGGAACTGTTGGCTGGGCAATATCCGGACGTGAATTTCATCCTGCCCCACCTGGGCAGCTTTGCCGACGACTGGTCTGCGCAACTGGCCCTGATCGACCAACTGGCGCGGCACCGGAACATCTACACCGACAGCGCCGGCGTGCGCCGCTTCGACCTGCTGGAGCAGGCGATCCGCCGCGCCGGCGCGCATAAGGTCCTGTTCGGCAGCGACGGGCCGTGGTTGCATCCGGGCGTGGAACTGGAGAAGATTCGTTTGCTGCGCCTGGGGGCAGGCGACGAGGGGCTGGTCCTGGGCGGTAACCTGCTGCGGCTGATTGGTGGAGCTGGGTGGGGCTAGGCGGGCGCGGTGCGGGCCTTGCGGCGCAGTTGCAGCGTGCGGTCGGTCACCCCGAGGCGCAGGGCGGCGCGCTGGTTGTTGTCGCCCTCCTGTTGCAGCACAAGCTGGATGGCCGTGTCGGTGGCGGCCTGGCCGATGCGCGCCAGGTTGACGCCAAGGTCCACTGCGCGCCCGATGGCGTTGATAAAGGCCGCATCGGGCCAGCTGGCGCCGCCGCCAGCCGGCCGCTCTTCCGGCGGCACATCGCCGATGGTGAGCGGCCCCGGGCCGATATGCCGGTGCCAGATGCGGGCCACGGTCTGCCGCAGGTCGCGCACATTGCCGGGATAGCAGCGCGTCAGCAGGTATTGGCGAACGGCCGGATCGAGTTCGACCTCCTGTCCGGCCAGTTGGCGCAGGAAGTGCTGCACCAGCGGCAGGATATCGCCTTGCCGTTCCCGCAGCGGCGGCGTGCGGCAGCGCCAGGCCGCGATGCGGTAATACAGGTCGGCGCGGAAGGCACCGCGCTGCACTTCGGCCTCCAGATCGCGATTGGTAGCGCACACCAGGCGAAAGCGCGTCGGATGCCAGTCATTGCTGCCAACGCGGCGATATTGCTGCTCCTGGATCACGCGCAAGAGCTGCGCCTGCAGCGGCAGCGGCAGCTCGCCCACTTCGTCGAGAAACAGCACGCCGCCGTTGGCCGCGGCAAACGCGCCGTCGCGTGCGCTGTAAGCACCGGTGAAAGCGCCGCGTTCATGGCCGAACAATTCACTGCCCGCCAGCTCCGGCGACAGCGTGGTGCAATCGACGACAGTGAGCGGCCCGGACCCGCCATGCAGGCGATGGATGGCCTGCGCCAGCAAGTCCTTGCCGGTGCCGGTTTCGCCGGTGATCAGGACCGGGGAATCGGTGAAGGCCGCCACCTCGACCAGGCTTTGCAGCATGCAGCGCCACGCGGCACTTTGCCCGACCAGGCAAGCGCGTATGCGTTCGGAAGCCATGAGTTGCGCGACATCGTGCCAGCGCTCCAGGCGCGCCAGCACCTGCGGCAGGATTGCCTCGCCATTGCGCCACAAGAGCAGGTCGGATGCGCCGGCCGCAAGAACTTCCCACATGGCGTCGGCCGCCAGTTCCGCTGGTTCGCAACAGATGGCCAGCAATTGCCGGGCGCTTGCCGCTCGCAGGTTGGCGGCCAGTTCGCCGTCCCATTGATTGAATAGGAAGATGGAAGCATCGCTTTCCTGCGGTGCTTCGATGAGGGAGACGCCGGCCTCGGACAGCTCGGCCCGCAGTTTGCGGCTGGCATTGGCCGGAGGCTCCCCGGCCGCGAGAATGCAAGCTGAAAGCACCATGTAGTCGTCCCTCCGGAAGGACAGAAAGACAACTATAGTGCGAATTTGAGAGCGGCAGCTTTGAGCTTACGCAATCGCGCGCCGCGCTGCGGCGCGCGATCCACAGTGCGGATTTACTGCTTGACGCAGTCGACGAAGTAGTCTTTGCGACCGTTGACTTCACGCTTGACCAGGCCGTGCACGTCGGTCTCGAAGCCAGGGAAGCGTTCGTTGAAGTCACGTGCAAAGCGCAGGTAATCCACGATGGTCTTGTTGAAGCGTTCGCCCGGGATCAGCAGCGGAATACCCGGCGGGTAAGGCGTCAGCAGGATCGAGGTGATACGGCCTTCCAGGTCGTCCAGCGCCACGCGTTCGATTTCGCGGTGCGCCATCTTGGCGAAAGCGTCCGACGGCTTCATTGCCGGTACCATGTCCGACAGGTACATCTCGGTGGTCAGGCGCGCCACGTCGTAGGCTTTGTAGAAGTCGTGGATCTGCTGGCACAGGTCGCGCAGGCCCATTTGTTCGTAACGCGGATTGGCCGCCGAGAACTCCGGCAGGATGCGCCACATCGGGGCGTTCTTGTCGTAGTCGTCCTTGAACTGTTGCAGTGCGGTCAGCAGTGTGTTCCAGCGGCCTTTGGTAATGCCGATGGTGAACATGATGAAGAAGGAGTACAGGCCGCACTTCTCGACGATCACGCCGTGTTCCGCCAGGTATTTGGTCACGATCGAGGCCGGAATGCCGGTCTCGCCGAACTGGCCGTCCAGCGACAGGCCCGGGTTGACGATGGTGGCCTTGATCGGGTCGAGCATGTTGAAGCCCGGCTTCAGGTCGCCAAAGCCGTGCCACTTCTTGCTCTCTTCGGTGAAGATCCAGTCTTCCTGCGAGCCGATGCCTTCGTCGGCGAAGCTGTCCGGACCCCAGACCTTGAACCACCAGTCCTGGCCCCATTCCTCGTCGATCTTCTTCATCGCGCGGCGGAAGTCCAGCGCTTCCAGGATCGATTCTTCCACCAGGGCGGTGCCGCCCGGCGCTTCCATCATGGCTGCCGCCACGTCGCAGGAGGCGATGATCGAGTACTGCGGGGAAGTCGAGGTGTGCATCAGGTACGCCTCATTGAAGGCATCCTTGTCCAGCTTGACGGTCTCGGAGTCGCGCACCAGCACCTGCGATGCCTGCGACAGGCCCGCCAGCAGCTTGTGGGTCGACTGGGTCGAGAAGATCATCGACTCCTTGGCGCGCGGACGGTCCTTGCCGATCGCGTGCATGTTCTTGTAGAAGTCGTGGAAGGTGGCGTGCGGCAGCCAGGCCTCGTCGAAGTGCAGGGTATCGATCTTACCGTCCAACATTTCGCGCAGGGTTTCCACGTTGTAGACCACGCCGTCGTAGGTCGACTGGGTAATGGTCAGGATGCGCGGCTTCTTGTTGGCGGCAGCCTGGGCGAACGGGTTGTTGGCGATCTTGCGTTCGATGCTCTCCATGGAGAACTCTTCCAGCGGGATCGGGCCGATGATGCCCAGGTTGTTCCGGGTCGGCATCAGGAACACAGGGATCGCACCGCACATGATGATCGAATGCAGGATCGACTTGTGGCAGTTGCGGTCGACCACGACGATGTCGCCGGGAGCAACGGTCGAGTGCCACACCATCTTGTTGGAGGTGGAGGTGCCGTTGGTGACGAAGTAGGCGTGGTCGGCGTTGTAGATGCGCGCCGCGTTGCGCTCGGACGCGGCGACCGGGCCGGTGTGGTCCAGCAGCTGGCCCAGCTCTTCCACCGCGTTGCAGACGTCGGCGCGCAGCATGTTCTCACCGAAGAACTGGTGGAACATCTGGCCGATCGGCGATTTCAGGAACGCCACGCCGCCGGAGTGGCCAGGGCAGTGCCAGGAATAGGAGCCGTCGTTGGCGTAATGCACCAGGGCGCGGAAGAACGGCGGCGCCAGGCTGTCCAGGTAGGACTTGGCTTCGCGGATGATGTGGCGCGCCACGAACTCCGGGGTGTCCTCGAACATGTGGATGAAGCCGTGCAGCTCGCGCAGGATATCGTTGGGGATATGGCGCGAAGTGCGGGTCTCACCGTACAGGTAGATCGGGATGTCGGCGTTCTTGTGGCGGATCTCCGACACGAAGGCGCGCAGCGATGCCAGCGCCAAGTCGGTCTCTTCCAGCGAGCCGCCGCCGAATTCTTCGTCGTCGATCGACAGCACGAAGGCCGAGGCGCGCGACTGCTGCTGCGCAAACTGCGCCAGGTCGCCGTAACTGGTCACGCCCAGGACGTCCATGCCTTCATTTTCCATCGCCGCGGCGAGGGCGCGAATGCCCAGGCCCGACGTGTTCTCGGAACGGAAATCCTCGTCAATGATGACGATGGGGAAGCGGAATTTCATCGATGGTCTCCAGGCGCGACCAAGCGCCTCAAAAAAATAAGACCGGGAGTATCGCAGAAATCCGCCTCCCGGGGTATATAAATTTTGGGGTCAGGTCCTGACACCTGACACGGCGCAGCCGTGTTGGGTGTTTGGCCCTGACTCCGCATGCTTACAGCATCGCAATCACGCCCAGGCCGATGCCCACCGCGGCCACGCCGTAGGTGGCATACATCAGCCATTTACGGTTGGTCAGCAGGGTGATCGCGGCCAGTGCGATGGCGATTTGTTCAGCCGTGGTGGCCAGCGCCCATTGGTGGTGCTTGTGCAGGGCGTGGTCCGATTTATGGTCCCATTCGGCCGATTTGGCCTCCCATGCCTCGGCATCCTTCTTGATCGCGTCTTTCTCTTCCTTGTAGCGCACTACCTCGGCCTTGTATTTCTCTACTTCGGCGTTTGGCAGCAACATCGCCAGTTCGGCCAGGTTCTGCTTGGACGATTTGGCCTGGTAGTAGTTCCAGCGGTTGGACGCTTCGGTCTTGGCGATGGCCGCATTGTTCTTGAACAGGGCGGCGTCGTTCTGCGTGGCACCGCCCTGGTAGCCGAAGATGGCGCCCACGGTAGCCAGGATGGCCGTCGTCACGGCGATATTGCCGGAGAATTTGTCGTTGCTGTGCGCTGCGTGTTCCACGGCATGATCGTGCGGGCCGTGGACGTGGAAACCGTGTCCGGACATGTGTTAGTTCCTGGTAAAGCTAATAAATGAATAAGGCAGCCCGGCTGCCGAAACGTGTTCTTCACGCGCCACTTCCTGCCATTCGCCCGCGGCCAGCGCCGGGAAGAACGCATCGCACTCGTAGCTGCGGCCGATGCGGGTGATGACAAGCTTGTCGACCAGGGGCAAGGCTTGCTGGTACACCTGGGCACCGCCAATCACGAACGCCTCGCCGGTGCCGGCAACCAGCGCCTGTGCCTCTTGCAGCGAACCGACGCGCTCCACGCCCTCGTGCTGCCAATCGGCGTTGTGGCTGATGACGATATTGCGGCGATTGGGCAAAGGGCGGCCGATCGAGTCGAAGGTCTTGCGGCCCATGATAATCGGGTGGCCGGAAGTGAGGCGCTTGAAGTGCGCCAGGTCCTCAGGCAAGTGCCATGGAAGAGTGTTGTTGATGCCTATGCCATTGCTGGAATCAGTGGCAACGATAATGGTCAGATTCGTCATGGCCGACATTATATATCGGAGCACTTTGCTGTTCGGTCACGTTGCGGAATTGCGCCACCGCAAGTTATTTTGGCCCTTGAACGGCGCCTTGTGACCATTGGAGAGTTTTGACGGGGGGGGGGCGGCGTATCGTAGCTTCCAGCGCGCTAGGAATTACTGCTGAGTAATTCTGTTTGTTGGTTTTATAACGATACGGACTCCAGGAGAACCCCTGATGAAACACCCACTCAAGCATCCCCATGGGAATGCCGGGCGCGCTATTCTCGCATTGGCTGATGGCACCCTGTTTGAAGGCATCTCGATTGGTGCCAACGGCTCCACGGCTGGCGAAGTCGTATTCAATACCGCCATGAGCGGATACCAGGAAATCCTGAGTGATCCAAGCTACAGCCGCCAGATTGTCACGCTCACTTATCCGCACATCGGCAATACCGGCGTCAACCGGGAAGATGGCGAAGCGCCGTTGATCCACGCGGCAGGCCTGGTGGTGAAGGACGTGCCTTTCCTGGCTTCGAACTTCCGCAGCGAGCAAGATCTTCCGTCCTGGCTGGCGGAGCAGGGCGTGGTGGCGATCGCCGGCATCGATACCCGCAAGCTGACCCGCATCCTGCGCGAGAAGGGTGCGCAGTCCGGCGCCATCATCGCCGGCGGCGCCGTGCAAGAGGCATTGCGCCTGGCACGCGAGTTCCCCGGCCTGTCGGGCATGGACCTGGCGCAGACGGTCAGCACCGCGGCCCCGTATGAATGGACCGAGACCGAATGGATGCTGGGCCACGGCCATGGCCTCCAGATGCAGCCGCGCTGCCATGTCGTAGCTTACGACTTCGGTGTGAAAGCAAATATCCTGCGCATGCTGGCCCAGCGCGGTTGCCGCGTGACCGTGCTGCCCGCGAAAGCCGGTGCAGCCGCCGCACTGGCCCTGAAACCGGACGGGATCTTCCTGTCCAACGGGCCGGGCGACCCCCAGCCCTGCGACTACGCCATTGAAGCCGCGCGCGAACTGATTGAACGCGGCGTGCCGACCTTCGGCATCTGCCTTGGCCACCAGATCATGGCATTGGCTTCCGGCGCCCGCACCATGAAGATGAAATTCGGCCACCACGGCGCCAACCATCCTGTACAAGATATCGAGACTGGACGTGTAATGATCACCTCGCAGAACCACGGCTTTGCCGTCGATCCTGATTCGCTGCCGAATAACTGCGCAGTCACTCACATTTCGCTGTTCGACGGTTCGCTGCAAGGCTTCCGCCGCACCGACAAGCCGGCCTTCTGCTTCCAGGGGCACCCGGAGGCATCGCCCGGGCCGCACGACCTGGCGCCGCTGTTCGATCGTTTCGTCAGCATGATGGAGGGCGCGCGCCATGGCTAAGCGTACCGACATCAAGCGCATCCTGATCATTGGCGCCGGCCCGATCGTGATCGGCCAGGCCTGCGAATTCGATTACTCCGGCGCCCAGGCCTGCAAGGCCCTGCGCGAAGAGGGTTACGAAGTGGTGCTGGTGAACAGCAACCCGGCCACCATCATGACCGACCCGGGCATGGCCGATGTCACTTACATCGAGCCGATCACCTGGGAGACCGTGGCGCGCATCATTGAAAAGGAACGCCCACAGGCAGTGTTGCCGACCATGGGCGGGCAGACCGCGTTGAACTGCGCGCTGGACCTGCATCGGCACGGCGTGCTAGAGAGTTTCAACGTGGAGCTGATCGGCGCCACGCCGGAAGCCATCGACCGCGCCGAAGACCGTGCCAAGTTCAAGGCGGCCATGGAGCGCATCGGCCTGCAGTCGGCGCGTTCCGGCATTGCCCACACGATGGCCGAGGCCTGGCAGGCGCAGGAACGCCTGGGCTTCCCGGTGATCATCCGTCCGTCCTTCACCATGGGCGGCAGCGGCGGCGGCATCGCCCGCAATGCGGACGAGTTCACCGCCATCTGCCTGCGCGGCCTGGAGCTGTCGCCCACTTCCGAACTGCTGATCGAGGAATCGCTGATCGGCTGGAAGGAATTCGAGATGGAAGTGGTGCGCGACCGCAAGGACAACTGCATCATTGTCTGCTCGATCGAGAACCTGGACCCGATGGGCGTGCATACCGGCGATTCGATCACCGTTGCGCCGGCGCAGACCCTGACGGACAAGGAATACCAGATCATGCGCGACGCGTCGCTGGATGTGCTGCGCGAAATCGGCGTGGACACCGGCGGCTCGAACGTGCAGTTCGCTGTCAATCCACAGGACGGCCGCATGATCGTGATCGAGATGAACCCGCGTGTTTCGCGCTCCTCCGCGCTGGCCTCCAAGGCCACCGGATTCCCGATCGCCCGGGTTGCCGCCAAGCTGGCGGTGGGCTACACGCTCGACGAGCTGCAAAACGATATCACCGGCGGCGCCACCCCGGCTTCTTTCGAGCCTGCCATTGACTACGTAGTCACCAAGATCCCGCGCTTCGCTTTCGAGAAGTTTGCCGGCGCCAACGACCGCCTGACCACGCAAATGAAATCCGTGGGCGAGGTGATGGCGATGGGCCGCACCTTCCAGGAGTCGTTCCAGAAAGCCCTGCGCGGCCTGGATATCGGCGTCGACGGCCTGCAGCGCATTGCCACCGGCCGTGACGTGATCGAACAGGAACTGCGCCTGCCCGGCCCGCAACGCATCTGGTACGTCGGCGAGGCTTTCGCACAAGGCATGTCGCTGGCCGAAGTGAACCGCCTGTCCCACATCGACCCCTGGTTCCTGGCCCAGATCCAGGACCTGGTGGAAGTCGAGGAATGGGTAGCCACCCAGCAGTTGGGCGGCTTCGTCCGCGAGGTGCTGCGCCGCCTGAAGCAGCAAGGCTTCAGCGACCGTCGCCTGGCGGACCTGCTGGGCGTGCACGAAGACGCAGTGCGCAAGCAGCGCCATGCCCAGGGTATCCGTCCGGTGTACAAGCGCGTCGACACCTGCGCCGGCGAATTCGCGACCCGCACCGCCTATATGTACTCGACCTACGACGAGGAATGCGAAGCCCAGCCAAGCGGCGCGCGCAAGATCATGGTGCTGGGCGGCGGCCCGAACCGGATCGGCCAGGGCATCGAATTCGATTACTGCTGCGTGCACGCCGCGCTGGCGATGCGCGAGGACGGCTACGAGACCATCATGGTCAACTGCAATCCGGAGACCGTATCGACCGACTACGACACGTCCGACCGCCTGTACTTCGAATCGCTGACGCTGGAAGACGTGCTGGAAATCGTCGCCCTGGAAAAGCCGGAAGGCGTGATCGTGCAGTACGGCGGCCAGACCCCGCTCAAGCTGGCCCTGGCCCTGGAGGCGAACGGCGTGCCGATCATCGGCACCTCGCCCGACATGATCGATGCCGCCGAGGACCGCGAACGCTTCCAGAAGCTGCTGCACGAACTTGACCTGCGCCAGCCATCGAACCGCACGGCCCGCAACGAGCAGCAAGCCGTGGCCATGGCCGATGAAATCGGCTACCCGCTGGTGGTGCGTCCATCCTATGTGCTGGGCGGCCGCGCCATGGAGATCGTCCACGAACGCGCCGACCTGGAGCGCTACATGCGTGAAGCGGTCAAGGTTTCACATGATTCGCCGGTGCTGCTGGACCGCTTCCTGAACGATGCCATCGAGGTGGACGTGGACTGCGTCAGCGATGGCCGCCTGGTGGTGATCGGCGGCGTGATGGAGCACGTGGAACAAGCCGGCATCCATTCGGGCGACTCGGCCTGCAGCCTGCCGCCGTATTCGCTGTCCGAAGCCACCGTGGCGGAGATCAAGCGCCAGACCGTGCGCCTGGCGCAGGGACTGAATGTGGTGGGCCTGATGAACGTGCAATTTGCGGTACAGCGCCAGAAGGCCGATGGCCGCATGGTGGACCGGGTCTACGTGCTGGAAGTGAATCCGCGCGCCTCGCGCACCGTGCCCTTCGTTTCGAAGGCGACCGGCGTGCAGCTGGCCAAGGTCGCAGCGCGCTGCATGGCCGGCCGTTCGCTGGCGCAGCAGGGCGTCACCGCGGAAGTGATCCCGCCTTATTACAGCGTCAAGGAGTCCGTTTTGCCGTTTGCAAAATTCCCAGGCGTCGACACCATCCTCGGGCCGGAAATGAAATCCACCGGCGAAGTGATGGGTACCGGCAGCACCTTCGGCGAGGCTTTCATGAAGGCCGAACTGGGCGCCGGCGTGCGCATCCCGCAGGCAGGCTACGTGTATATGCGGGTTCGCAAGGCCGACCAGGCACGTGCCGTGGCACTGGCCCGCGAACTGGCCGATTCCGGCTACTCGCTGTGCGCCAGCGAAATCACGGCAGCCGTGCTGGAAGCGGGCGACGTGCCGGTGAATACGATTGAGGACGAAACCCTGCTTGGCTTGCTGGCCCTGCGCGAAATCGCCATGGCCGTGGTCACGGTGGACGAAAGGCGCGTGGCGATTGCCGCCACCCGCAGCCTGCGCACCGCGGCACTGGCTTCCGGCACCGTGATGTTTACCACCATCGCAGCGGCCGAGGCGGCGGCGGAAGCCCGCAAGCATGCCGATAACACCACCGTGCGCTCGTTGCAGGAGCTGCACGCCATGGTCGACGGCGAACAGCGCCGGACCCCGCCGCCTGCACCGCGTCCCGTGCCCGGTTCCATGGACCTGGCAGCGGCCGCCTGGCAGATGCCTGAGCGCCGTGCGCAGTCGCGCCAGCGCAGCGTCGGCAGGGAACCGCTCAAGGTCTTCATCCGCCAGCCGTTCACCGAATCGAATGAACACGAGCAGCGCATGATCAGCGAGATCATGCAGATGATCGACAGCGCCAACGGTTTGCCGCATGCCTTCGACTACCTGACCGGCTTGCAGGCCGAGAGCGCGGAAACCTTCCGTGCCTCGTTCGAGCGCAACCAGGGCTTGCCGTTCACGCCGCAGAATTTCCGCCGCCACCGGCTTGCTTTGCTGGACCAGGCGGACGTCATGGTCAACATCCGTGTTGGAATGAGTGAGAGCAGTGCATTCGAGTTGAGCTATCACATATTCAAGGGCCGCCGGACACCTATCCTGTTCCTGGTGTGGAAGGGCGCGCCGATTAAAACCACGCTGCTGCGCGAACTCGATGACATGGTGGATATCACCTATATCGAATTCGACGAAGTTTCGGAGCTGCGTGGCCAGTTGCATCAGTTTTTCAAATGTTTGGTAAAGGAGTGAGCAATGTTCAATAATTTCAAGATCAAGACCCTGCTGGTA
This sequence comes from Duganella sp. CF458, assembly GCF_900113115.1. Classification (GTDB taxonomy): domain Bacteria; phylum Pseudomonadota; class Gammaproteobacteria; order Burkholderiales; family Burkholderiaceae_D; genus Rugamonas. The sequence continues at coordinate 67,318 of NZ_FOOF01000019.1, forward strand.
GGCGTGCTGGGTTTGCTGATTGGCTTGCTGGCGATTATTGGCGGCCTCGGAATCCTGAGCGCGCAGCGCTCGGTCGGACTGGTGAAGGACGTAACGGTCGCTAACCAGAAGAACATCGCGGAGCGCAATGCCATCCGCCTGGACATGGAAACGGGGCGCAGCCAGATCCTGCAAGCCTTGCAGCACAATCCGGACTTCGCCTGGAGCAAGCTGCATGACCACCCGCTGACCAATCACTTCAATATCGTGGACGAGGTGACGGCGCGGGTGAACAAGCGCTGGGAAAGCTACCTGGCCAGCGTCAAGACTCCGGAAGAGCGCAAGCTGGCGGAAGACTGGTTCGCCAAGAGCGATGGCCTGGGTGTCGAGCATGTCCGGGCCGCCACGGCGGCAGTCAAGGAAAACCGCTGGGACGATGCGGAATCGGTCCTGATCAAGAAGATCAATCCGTCCTACCGTATCGGCGATGGCGCGCTGAAGACGCTGTCCGAGCATGCCGACAAGCGTATCGAGGCCGATGCCGCTGCGGTTGCCTCAGGCTTGAGCCGCAACAGCACCACCGTCACGGTGGTATTGCTGGGCGGCCTGGCATTGAGCGTATTCGCCGGCCTGGTCCTGATGAAGGCGATCTCGGAGCCGCTGGCGGAAGCCATGGACGTGGCCCACCGCGTTGCCGATGGCGACCTGAAAGGCCAGGCTACCGAGCATGCGGACAACGAATTCGGCGAACTGCTGCGCGCGCTGGACAAGATGCGCGACAACCTGGCCGCCATCGTGACCGAAGTGCGCGGCGGCAGCGACACGATTTCCAGCGCCTCCGCCCAGATCGCGGCCGGCAATATGGACTTGTCCGACCGCACCGGCGAGCAGGCCGCCTCGCTGGAGGAAACCGCCTCCTCGATGGAGGAACTGACCAGCACCGTGCGCCAGAATGCCGATAATGCACGCCAGGCCAACCAACTTGCCGTTTCGGCATCATCGATCGCCACCAAGGGCGGCGAAGTGGTGGAGCAGGTGGTGGCGACCATGGGATCGATCAACGAGTCGTCCACCAAGATCGTGGACATCATCGCGGTGATCGACGGCATCGCCTTCCAGACCAATATCCTGGCCTTGAATGCGGCCGTGGAAGCGGCACGTGCCGGCGAGCAGGGCCGCGGCTTCGCGGTGGTCGCCAGCGAAGTGCGCAACCTGGCGCAGCGCTCGGCCGCCGCAGCCAAGGAAATCAAGCAGTTGATCGACGATTCTGTTGGCAAAGTGGAAAGTGGCGCTAAACTGGTTAACCAGGCCGGCCACACGATGAAGGAAATCGTGACGAGCATTCAGCGTGTGACTGATATTATGGGAGAAATTACCAGTGCTACGCAGGAACAAACTGCTGGCCTGGAACAAATCCACCAGGCCATCAACGAGATGGATACAATCACGCAGCAGAACGTGGCGCTGGTGGAAGAGGCAGCTTCGGCGTCCACGGCATTGCAGGACCAGGCCACCGGCCTGTCGAAGATTGTCAGCGTGTTCCAGATCGACGGCCCGCGCCGCGAGCATCCTGCGGCGGTGCAGGCACGTGCGGTGATCCAGGCGGTGCGCACCAGGCCTGCATTGCCGGCCAAGGCCAAGCCGGCACAGCGTGACGGCAAGCCTGCGGCATCGCGCAAGGTCGCCAATAGCGAGGTAGGAGATTGGGAAGAGTTTTAATGAAGGAGCATGATTGGAATACAAAGCGTTTGAGCACTTAGTCCGCCGACTGGAACTGGACTCGCATGCCAGCCCGGAGACTTTCCGCCGCAAGGTGCTGGCGATCAGCCTGGCCGCTTATGCAATCCTGTTTGGATTGCTGGCCGGGCTGCTTGCATTATTTGTCATGCTGGTGCATTGGGCCGTCGAGTCCCACCGTGCCTTTGCCATGTTCAAGGCTGGCCTGGCGGGCCTGTTCCTGCTGTCGCTGATCTTTGTTGTCCTGCGTGTGATGCTGATGCGCCTGGAGCCGCCGTTCGGGCGTGAACTGGTGCGCGAAGAAGCACCCAAGCTGTTCGATATTCTCGACAAGCTGTACGGCAAGCTGAAAGGCCCACGTATCGATCATGTGATGATCACGGACGAATTCAACGCGGCGATCGTCCAGCACGCCCGCTTCGGCATTTTCGGCGGCTACCGCAACTACCTGCTGGTCGGCCTGCCGTTCCTGCTCGGTTCCACGCCCAAGGAGATGTTGTCCGTGCTGGCGCATGAATACGGCCACCTGTGCGGCGACCATGGCAAGGGATCCGTGCGCATCTATCGCCAGCGCCGCCTGTTCGTCGCCATGTACCAGCACCTGGAAAGCAGCGCGGACGAAAGTATGCTCAGCGCGGCAATCATCCGCGCCCTGAAGCACTTCTTCCCTTATTACAGCGCCTACACTTTTGTGCTGTCGCGCCAGGACGAATACGAAGCCGACCAGACCGCGGTCGACATGGCCGGCCACACCGCGACATCGCATATGCTGGTACGCTCACGCTTGCTCGGCGAATGGATCGCCCGTGATTTCTGGCCGAGCATGTATGAGAATGCGGACCGGCTGGAGAAGCCGCCATTCATGCCGTTTTCTTCGATGCGCTTGGCGATCAAGGCCAATTACGACGAATGGGCCACCAAGCAGGCCCTGGATGCCGCCTGGGCCAAGGCCTCGGACCTCGACGACACCCATCCCTGCCTGCGCGAGCGGCTGGATGCCATCGACATGGCGCCGTCCCTGCCGCCTCCAGTCGATACCTCCGCGGCCGACGTCATGCTGGCGTCCAGCGTCGGCAAGCGGCTGGAATCGGAGCTCGACCAGGATTGGTGGGAAGTCAATTCCCGCGGCTGGGTCCATCGCTTCCGCCACGTGCAGAATTCGCGTGTCCGCATCGGCGAGCTGTCCGCGATAGCGCTGGCTAAATTATCGGTGCAGGACCTGATGGAGCTGGCATCCTTGAAGCTGGAATTCGAGGAAACGGTTTCCGCCAAACCGGCGCTGGTCGAGTTGATGAAGCGGGCCGGCGGGCCATATCCGCGTGCCTCGCTGATGTACGGGCGCGTGCTGGTGGCCGAAGGCGACCGCCGCGGCGTCGATCACCTGCGCGAAGCGGCGCTGAACGAGCCGCGCCTGCTGCAGGAAGCCGCGCAACGCGGCTACCAATTCCTGCTGGAGAGGGATGGCGAAGCCGTCGCCAAACGCTGGTGGGGCAGTGTCGTGCCCCAGGACGAACCGGCCTAAACCGCCATCGGCGCCGTCAGCGGCGCGTGGTGCTGGTAGCCTTCCAGCGTGAAGTCGGAAGGCTCGATCTTCTCCAGCCATTCCGGCTCGTACTTGCCGGTTTCCGCGAACGACGGCACGCGGCTGTCGATGCGCAGTTGCGGCAGCGGCAGCGGCTCGCGCTTCAACTGTTCCTGCACCATCTCCATGTGGTTCTCGTAGATGTGGGCGTCGCCGATAAAGTAGCTGAACCAGCGCGGCTGGTAGCCGGTCAGGCGCGCCACCAGGTGCAGCAGGGCGGCCCCTTCTGCGATATTGAACGGCGTGCCAAGGCCGATATCGTTGCTGCGCACATAGAGGCACAGCGAGATCTCGCGCGTGGTGGCGTTCGGGATGAACTGGTACAGCAGGTGGCAGGCCGGCAGCGCAACCTGGTCCAGCACGGCCGGGTTCCAGCCGTGGAACAGGATGCGGCGGCTCGACGGGTTGTTGACGATGGTATCGAGGCACTCGCGCAACTGGTCGATCGCCTTGTACATCAGGACTTTCTGCACGCCGTCTTCCACCAGCGGGGCTACCTGGCGGAAGCCGTTGCGTTGCGCGTCTTCGATCTGCGCGGTCGCGGCGGCCTCCAGCACCTTATACCCTGGCCATTGGCGCCATTGCACGCCGTACACCGGACCCAGGTCGTCGGTGCCGGTGCGGTGCGGGTTGGCCAGCCATTGCGCGTTCTCGTTGGCGTTCTGGTCCCACACCTTGCAGCCCAGGGCGCGGAAGTCGGCGGCGCTGCGGGAGGCGCGCAGGAAGGCGCACAGCTCGCCCACCACCGACTTGAAGGCCAGCTTCTTGGTCGTCACGGCAGGGAAGCCGTCGTTCATGTCGAAGCGCATCATCGCGCCGGGCACGCTCAGGGTGCGGATGCCGGTGCGGTTGTCCTGCCAGCTTCCTTGTTCCAGCACAGTGCTGATCAATTCTTTGTACTGCTTCATGCGATTCTCCGTTTATCGTTTGTTGCCACGGCCGCCGGGCTTGGCGGCGGCACGGCCGGCAGCGCGCGCCGCCGATTTGGCGCCGCGTGTCGCGGTCACCACGACTTTGCCGCCGGCGCCACCGGTGCCGCCGCTGCCACCATTCCCGGAGCGACCAGCGCCGCTGCCGGCGCCTGGACTTCCGGCGCGCGCGCCGTAGATTGGTCCGCGCGAGCGTTGTTTTTCTTTTGGCGGCAAGTCTTCTTTCAGTGCGCCAAATCCGCCGGCAGGGCGCGGCGTGTCATCGCGCAATTGCGCCGGCGGCTTGGCTGCCGGGCGCTGCGGTTTGGCCGCACCGCGCGCCGGCTTTGCGGCGGTAGGGCGCGTGGCAGGGGTGGCCGAGGCGGGCGGGGTGCCGGTCGAAGGCACACGGTGGTCCGCTTCGAAGCCCGCTTCTTCCCGGCGCGGCAAGACTGCGCCGGTCATCTTCTCGATGGCCCGCAGCAGCTCGACTTCGTCCGCGCAGACCAGCGAAATTGCCTCGCCCTCGGCGCCGGCACGGCCGGTACGGCCGATGCGGTGCACATAGTCTTCCGCCACCGTCGGCAGGTCGAAATTGACCACCAGCGGCAGGGCTTCGATATCGAGGCCTCGCGCCGCGACGTCGGTCGCCACCAGGATCTGCACAGCGCTCGCCTTGAAGCGCTTGAGCGCCTTGATCCGTGCCAGCTGCGGCTTGTCGCCGTGGATTGAATCTGCCGGGATGCCTTCGCCCTGCAGCAGGCCGACCAATTGCTCGACGCCCTTGCGTGTCTTGACGAAGACCAGTACCTGGCCCCAGCCTTCCTTGCGCAGCAGGTGCACGAACAGTTCCGCCTTGTTGCGTTTGTCGGTCGTGAACACCGTCTGGCGCACGGTGCGCGCCGCCGTGTTGGGCGCGCTGGCCTGCACGGTGAGCGGATCGCGCAGCAATTGCCTGGCCATGGCACGGATCGAATCGGGCATGGTGGCCGAGAAGAGCAGCGTCTGGCGCTGCGCCGGCAGCACGGCAAACAGCAAATCCAGGTCGGCCGCAAAGCCGAGGTCCAGCATGCGGTCCGCTTCGTCCAGCACCAGGGCCGTCAACTGGCCGAACTCCAGTTCACCCTTGCGATGCAGGTCCAGCAGGCGGCCGGGCGTGGCCACCAGCACATCCAGGCCCTTGCGCAGTTTAGCCAATTGCGGCTCCATCGGCACCCCGCCGTAGGCTACGGCCGAACGCAGCGGCAGGTTGAAGCCATAGGTGTGGAAGCTCTGGTAGACCTGGTCGGCCAGTTCGCGCGTAGGCACCAGCACCAGGCAGCGCACGTGGTTCGGCGCGGCCTGCTCGCCAACCATGGTCAGGCGCTGCAGCAGGGGCAGGGCGAATGCGGCGGTCTTGCCGGTGCCGGTTTGCGCGGCGCCCAGCAGGTCGCGGCCCGCCAGGATTGCCGGGATAGCTTGTTTCTGGATCGGCGTCGGTGTGTTGTAGCCAATCGATTCGAGTGTACGAAGGAGCCCGTCAATCAGGTCCAGCGAAGCAAAACTCATAGCGCGTCGCTCCATAAAGTGAGGGCTTGGCGGACTTGGTCGTCCGATAGTGTGAGCAGGTTGTCGCCGACATACCACTCGGTGTGGCTGGTGCCGGGAAGCTGCGCATGGGCGGCGCGGTTCAGCAGCCAAATGCCGTGATGCGCGGCGATTTCATTACGAATCTGCAGCAGGCGGTCGCGCTCGACCGGCACATGGATATGCAGCATATTCGCATGCGGCTGCGAAGGATTGGCGCGCAGTCGCGGGTAGTCGCGCAGGGTGTCGTACAGCCACCGCGTACGGCGCAAATAGTCAGGCATCGCCGCCAGGCGCGCATCGAACTGCATTGCAGCGGCGACCACGTAAGGCGTGCGGTGGATCACATTGCCGCCCTGGCGGCGGAACCATTCCTGGGCACGGGCGATGAAAGCGCGGCTGCCCAGCAGCATGGCGCCACCCAGGCCGCCGATGCCCTTGTACAGCGAAAGGTAGACGCTGTCGAAGCCCGCCGCCACGTCGGCCGGCGAACGGCCATAGCCGGCGGCGGCTTCCCACAGGCGGGCACCGTCCATATGCAGGTGGATGCCTTGTTGGCGGCAGTGGGCCTTGATCGCTTCCAGTTCGTCCCAGCGCGGCGACTGTCCGCCCAGTTCGCGTGCCGGCAGCTCCAGCGCTACGGCTGCCAGCCGGTCGGGCACGGCCTGCAACTCGCCAAGCGTGAACGGACGGTGCGGATCGCCCAATTGGATGGCCTGGAAATGGTCCAGCAACTGGTGGTTGCTGCGTTCGTGCCTGAAAATGTGCGCAGTCGGGTGCAGCGCCACCAGCCGGCTGCCGCGGTCCATGCAGGCCAGGCGCAGGGCGGTGACCTGGGTCATGGTGCCGGTGATGCAGAAGGCCGCAGCCTCAAAGCCCAGCAGGCCGGCGATCTTCTGCTCGAAGGACTGGATCAGCTCACCTTCGCCGTACACGTCGTGGGCAATGCCGTTGGCCTCGCACCACGTGGCCATGGCGGCAAAAGTCTGCGCCGGCGCAAGTTGGCGATGGCCCGGCAGGACGGTGTGGCAACTCTGCCGCAACTCAGCATCGGTCACGTTGCGCCTCAATGGGTGACGTGGACATGGTGGAACTGCAGCGCAGCCAGGTTGGCGTAGATCCCGCCCAGCGCCACCAGCGATTGGTGGGTGCCGGTTTCGACGATCTTGCCGTCTTCCATGACGATGATGCGGTCGGCACGCTGCACGGTCGCCAGGCGGTGGGCGATGATGACGGTGGTGCGGCCGACCATGGCAGCTTCCAGGGCGCCCTGCACCAGGCGTTCGGATTCCGCATCGAGCGCACTGGTTGCTTCGTCAAGCAGCAGCAGCGGAGGGTTCTTCAGCAGGGCGCGTGCAATCGCGATACGCTGGCGTTGGCCGCCCGAAAGGCGCACCCCGCGCTCGCCGAGGAAGGACTTGTAGCCGTGCGGCAGGCGCTCGATGAATTCGTGTGCGGCGGCCAGGCGTGCAGCCTGGATCACTTCCTGGTCGGTCGCGTCGGCGCGGCCGTAGCGGATGTTCTCCATCGCATCGGCGGAGAAGATCACCGTATCTTGCGGCACGATGCCGATGGCGCCGCGCAGGGTGTGCAGGTCCAGCAGGCGGATATCGGTGCCGTCGAGGCGGATGGCGCCCGATTGCGGATCGTAGAAACGCAGCAGCATCTGGAACAGGGTGGTCTTGCCGGCGCCGGAAGGACCGACCACGGCGATGGTCTCGCCCGGCTTGATGTCCAGCGTCACGTGGTCCAGTGCCAGCGTGTCGGGGCGCGACGGGTAATTGAACGACACTTCGGACAGGCTCAGGGCGGCGCCGTTGGCGGCGCGCGGCGCCAGGGCCTGCGGCTTTGCCGGGTTCTGGATGTCGGAACGTACCGCCAGCAATTCCAGCAGGCGCTCGGTGGCGCCCGCTGCGCGCTGGGCTTCGCCCATGACTTCGGACAGGGCGCCGATTGCACCGGCCACGATGGATGCGTACAGGATGAACTGGCCCAGGTCGCCGCCCGTCATGGTGCCTTCCAGGACAGCGTGGGCGCCCAGCCACAGCACGAACACAATGGTGCCGAACACCAGCACAATAGCCAGCATGGTCAGGAAGGCGCGCGCCTGGATGCGGCGCATGGCGGTGCTGAATGCGCCTTCGACGGAACCGCCGAAGCGCTTCGCTTCCAGGCCTTCATGGGTGAATGCCTGCACGGTCGGCATCGCGTTCAGGATTTCGCCGGCCATGGCCGAAGCATCGGCCACGCGGTCTTGCGAATCGCGCGACAGTTTGCGCACGCGGCGGCCGAAGATCACGATCGGCAGCACGGTCAGCACCAGCAGGCCGATGATGATGGAGGACAGCTTGGGGCTGGTGACGAACAGCATCACCAGGCCGCCGAGGAACAGCAGCACGTTACGCAAGGCCATCGAAATACTGGTGCCCACCACGCTCTGGATCAGGGTGGTGTCGGTGGTCAGGCGCGACAACACTTCGCCGGTCTTGGTGGTTTCGAAGAATTCCGGGCTTTGCTGCACCACGTGCGAATACACCGCATTGCGGATATCGGCAGTCACGCGCTCACCGAGCCAGGACACGCTGTAAAAGCGCGCCGCGGTTGCCAGCGCCAGCACCGTGGCGACCGTGAACAGGGCCAGGAACACCTGGTTGACGTGGGCCGCGCTGCGCACGCCGGCGTCGGTGCCGAAGCCCAGGTCGATCATCTGCTTGAAGGCGTATGGAATCGCCAGCGTGGAGGCCGCGGCGACCACCAGCGCGATGCCGGCAATGACGAAGCGGTTGCGGTAAGGCTTGAGGAAGGGCAGCAGGCCCCTGAGGGCGGCCAGGCTGCCCTTCGTGAGTTCTCGGGCTTCTGGCTGACCGTTGTTGGTGGTGCTCATTGCGTATTCTACGTTCTTGTTCAAAGTTTCATCGGACGGACATAGCCCGTCAACTCCAGGTAGCCGCGTCCCGCCGGCCTGCCGTTGCGCGCGACAGTCACCGCGCCTTCCCAATACACCGCGCCGGTCGAGCGGCGCGAATCGAGCTCCTGGTCCTGCTGCAAAGGACTGACCTGCCATTGTTCAGGGCCGGTGGAAATCAGGGTGGCGACGGGATACTCGGCTTGGGTGCGCGGTGATTTCCATCGCACCTGCGGGGTAAAACTGACCTGGTCCTGCGAATAGTGCGTGATCTTACCGGATGCATCGCGCCATGTCGCGTGGCCCCACAGTTTACCACCTTGGCGGTCCCTTATCTGGAATGCCATCAGTGCGCCGCCGTCGCTCAAATTGAGGCCGGCCCAGTCCCAGCCCGCGGCAGCCGGATCGAGTACCTGGCTTGACCATTCGTGATCGAGCCAGGTGACGCCCTGCACGGCCTGCGGCGCGCCGTTGCGGCGGGTCAGGGTACCGCTGGTGCGCAGCTGGGGCTTGCTATAGTAATAACTCGCCTGCTCGGGGTTGCGGCCTTTGCGAGAGAAACCGGCGTCGCCTTGCAGCAGCACTGGCTGGGTAGGCTGCAACTTCAGCGCCAGCGCGAATTCGGCGGCGTCGATGTCGATATGATAAGTGCCGTCTTCGGCGCGCAGCATGTGCCAGCCATCCAGTTGTACGTTGGTATCCTGCGTGGAGGCGCTCGCCAGGCCGAAGCCGGCGCGCGCGGTACGCTGGTCGTGCAGCAGTTTGCCCTGCGCCGTATCGGAAAGTGCGACGTGGGCGACAATGATGTCCTTCGGCGCGAACTGGCTGGGATTGTCGCGGCCATGGCCGGTGCTGCTGCGGAAGAACGTGACCTGGTAGCCGAGCTGGCGCCCGTCGCTGGTGTCCAGCCAACCGGTGGCGTACCACCATTCGGTCTTGAAGCCGGGGTGGGCGCCGAAGTCGCGCGGAAACTCGAGCCGGACGCCGGGCGTCACCGGCGTGAAGTCTGCGGCCTGCAGCGGCAGGCCGCTTGCCAGCGCGAGCAGGAGGCAAAGCAGGGCGCGCATCACCAATCCTCCCTGACGGCGCGGATCGGGCTGCCGGACAAGGCTTGCCGGCCCGCGATGAGCGCAGTAGCCGCCGAAGACAGCAAGAGTGCCAGCGCAACGGTGGCCAGCAGCGGCCAAGGGTAGTGCATTTGCATCGTCCAGTGGAAGGATTGCGGGTTGATGACGTGGACCAGCACCAGGCTGATGACCCAGCCGAGTGCGAAGCCGGCCAGGATGCCGAGGCTGGTCAGTGCGGCGCCTTCCAGCGCCAGGATGCCAAGCACCTGGCCGCGCGTGACGCCGACGTGGCGCAGCATGCCGAATTCGCGCGCCCTGGCCAGGGTCTGGGCCGAGAAGGTGGCGGCGACGCCGAACAGGCCGATGACGATGGCGATGGCCTCCAGCAGGTAGGTGACGGCGAAACTGCGGTCGAAGATTTTCAGCGTCAGGTTGCGGATTTCGGAGGGAACGCTGGTTTCGACCAGCTCGCCGAAGGGCAGTTTGCGGATGTTTTCCTGCACCTGGGCCGCGCTGGCGTTTTTGGCGAGCCAGATGGCGGCGTCACCGGCGTCGCGGTCGCCGGTCAGGGCCATGTAGTCGGAGCGGCGCACGATCACGGCGCCACCGGCGCGGGCATAGTCGCGCCATATGCCGGCGACGCGGAATTCGCGTTGCTGGCCTTGCAGGGGCAGGCGCAGCACGGCTCCGGCCTGCAGGCTGTACAGGTCGGCCATGGCTTCCGATACCCAGGCCGGCGGCAGCGCGGCCGCTGCGGCATCCGCAGGCGAGGCGGTCGCCGCGTGCACCGAACCTTCGACCAGGACCATTGCCCGGCCTGGATCGGCGGGGTCGACGTCGCGTGCCAGGACGGCGATGTTGGCGCGGTCGGGGTCAAGCGAGACCGAGCGCACGCGCAGGAAGTCAATACGGGCGATGCCGGGGACCGCGCGCAAGGTATCCTGCTCGGCCGGCGAGAGACCGCCGGTGGCGCCGGCCGACGCGCTGCGCGCGTACACGTCGGCGGGCAGGATGCGCAGCACCCATTCGTCGACTGAGGTACGGAAGCTGGCAACCATGATTGCCATCGCCACCATCAGGCTGAAGCTTGCCAGCACGCCGCCCAGCGCGATGCCGGCCTGGCCCGATGCATTGGCCAGCCGTGCCAGGGCCAGTGCGCGCACTGGCGTGGCCCCTTGACTGCGCGCGAGGGCGGTGAACGTCATCCCGGACAACCGCGGCATCAAGGCGATGGCGCCGACCAGGAGCAGGGCGATGGAGAGGTAGCCGAAGAGCGGCAACTCGCATACCGGCGGCGCGAACGTCATGGCGCCGGCCAAAGCGAGGCAGGCAAGGCCGGGCCAGGGGCGCGCCAGCGGCCGCAACGCGGTTTCGTCGGTGCCCGCCTTGAGCGCGACGGCCGGCCGCGCCCGGGCTGCGTCGATGGCCGGCGCCAAGCCGCCAAGCAAGGCTACGCCCAGGCCGAGGGCAAAGTAGGCCAGCGCTGCGGCGGGCGCCCATTGCACGCTTGGCTGGACGCCGGCAAAGTAGCCGGCGCCAAGGTCGCCGCCAAACAGCCGCAAAACGGCGGCCGCCAGCGCATAGCCGCCAGCCACGCCCAGCACCGAACCTATGCTGCCCAACAACGCGCCTTCCAGCAGCACCTGGCGGATCAATTGGCGACGCTCCAGCCCCAGCACCCGCAGCAGCGCGAATTCACTGCGCCGCCGCAGGACCGACAGCGCCTGCGATGAGAACACCAGGAAAGCGCCGGTGAACAGCGCAACCAATGCCAACACGCTCAGGTTCACGCGATAAGCCCGGCTCAGGTTCGCGTTGCGGCTTTCCTGCTCCGCGTCGTTCGGCTGGCCGACCCGGAACCGGCCGGGAAACTCGCGTTCCAGCCCTGCCGACAATGAGCGCTCGAATGCGCCGCGATCCACGCCATCACGCAGCTTCAGGTCCACGCGCGACAATTTACCCAGGTGCTGGAATTGCCACTGGGCGGCTGCGATATCCATGACCGCGAAGCGTTGCCCGACACGCGCACGCTGCAGCGAACCTGCCACGCGGAGGACCGCCACCTTGCTGCCGGCCTGCAGGCGAAGCTCGCCGCCAGGCCGCGATTGCAGCCAGCTCATGGCCGCCGGCGACAGGAAGATCGCATCGTCAGCCAGCGTATCGTAAGGGAGATCTTCTTCCGGTGCCCCGACCAGGTCCGGCGTGATAAACCCTGCGCGGAACACGTCCAGCCCAATGACTTTCAAGGCTTGCCGCGAACCCGGCATCGAGGCATCGAATTCCAGCACCGGCGACGCCACAGCCACCTCCGCCAGGCGCGCGAGAACCGGATAGACCGCCTCGTCGAATGTTGCCTCCGTGCCGCTCACCTGGATATCGGCCTGGCCGGACAGGCTATGGACGGCAGTAGTGAATTCGTTCAGCGCCGCCGCGTTGACCAGATGGATGGCAAACCCCAACGCCACCCCGATCGCAATCGCCGCGACGGCGGTCAGCGCACGCACCGGATGCGCGCGCCACTCTCCAACCGCCAGCCAGCGCGTCAGCCGCCGCATTCCAGATGGTACATGTCGGCCGCGCGCCTGGATTTCAGCCTGGCGCGTTCCGTATTCTGAAGCGTGGCGCCGCGCGCATCTTCCTCCGCCCATTTCTGCTGCATCTGGAGCTTCTTGCATTTCTTGTTGTGGCTGGCAACGGCCCGCGCCTCGGCCAGGCTTTCGCGCTCCTCGCGGGCCTCGCGCTTGCGGCGCTGCGTGGCCATTTTTTCAGCCTCGCGTTCCTGGCGTTTCAGGTTTGCCGCCGCGGCCGGATCAGGGGCGGGAGCCGCCGGTACCTCAATTGTACTGGCGACGCCCTTCTCGCATGGCTGCTGCGAGTAGCTTACTTTTCCATCGATGGTGCACTTGTGCAGGGCTTGCGCCCCCGCAGGAAGCGCCATCGCCATCAGCAGCAAGGGCAGGAGTTTCATAGTATTTTCCCTGGATTCATGAGGCCCAAAGGATCCAATGCGGCCTTGATCGCCCGCATCAGGTTCAACTCCACCGGCGACTTGTAACGCGCCAGTTCATCACGCTTCAACGCGCCTATCCCATGTTCGGCCGAAATCGAACCGCCGAATGAAGCGACTGCGTCGTGCACCACACGGTTGACCGCCTCCTGGCTTTGCAGGAAGTCTTCATGTGCCACGCCGGCTGGCGGCGCAACGTTGAAATGCAGGTTGCCATCGCCAAGGTGGCCGAAACACACCAGCTGGCAGCCGGGGAAGGCCGACTGCAATCGCGGTTCCGTGCCGGCGATGAAATCGGCGATCGACGATACCGGCAGCGAAATATCGTGCTTGATGTTCTTGCCGTCGGCAGCTTGGGCCAGCGGAATGTGCTCCCGCAGGTCCCACAGCCCGCGCGATTGTGCGGCGGAACTGGCGACGACCGCGTCCTGCACTACGCCTTCGCCGAGGGCCGCACCCAGCGCGCGTTCGAGCAGCGCCGCCGCGTGGGTTTCCGATTCGCTGCTGGAGAGTTCCAGCAAGGCATATTGCTCATGGCCGTCGGCCAAAGGCTGCGGCAGCGCCGGGAAATGCCTGGCCACCAGCCGCAGGCAAAACGCCGACATCAGCTCAAAGCCGGTCAGGCTCGCGCCGCAATGGTCCTGCATGATCGACAGCAGGCGCAATGCCGCGGCGGGCGACTCCATTGCGGCCAGCGCCGTCACAGACGCCTTGGGCTGCGGATACAGCTTGAGCACCGCGCCGGTAATGATGCCGAGCGTGCCCTCGGCACCGATGAACAGGTCGCGCAGGTCGTAGCCGGTATTGTCCTTGCGCAGTCCGCGCAGCCCTGACCAGATCTCGCCTTGCGGCGTGACGACTTCCAGCCCCAGGCACAGTTCACGCGTATTGCCATAACGAAGTACGCCGGTGCCGCCGGCATTGGTGGACAGGTTGCCGCCAATGGTGCAGCTGCCTTCCGCCGCTAGCGAGAGAGGGAACAGGCAACCCTCCGCGGCCGCCGCCTCCTGCGCGTGCTGCAGGATCACGCCGGCATCGACCGTCATGGTGCGGTTGACCGGATCGACCTTGCGTATCTTCTGCATGCGCGCCAGCGACAGCACCACAGCGGTGCCGCTGGCATCTGGCACGCTGCCCAGCACCAGCCCGGTGTTGCCGCCTTGCGGCACGAGCGGGACCCGCGCTTCAACACATAGTTTGACGGTTGCGGCGACTTGTTCGGTATCGGAGGGCCGCAGCACAGCCAGTGCACGGCCGGTAAAGCGTCCGCGCCAATCGCGCAGGAACGGCGCCATGCCCGCCTCATCGGAAATGACGTGCGCGTCGCCCAGCAAGGCGCGGCAAGCGCCGAGGAAAGCGGAATTATCCATGATTACTTGGTCTTGCTGGTGTTGACCTTTTCCAGCAATTCGCGGGCTGCCTGCCTGGCTGCCTTCTTATATGGCTGCACGTACAGGATGGCGCACAGGAAATAGGCCACCACAATCGCCACTTCGCCCCAACCCAGCCACGGCGTCACCTTGTCGCCGTATGCGCGCACCACGCCTTCGATGAAGTAAATCAAAATCATCATCGAGGTCCACTGCAGCGTGTAGATATCGCGCTTGATCACGCCCAGCAGCGGGAATAGCAGCGGTACCGCCTTCAGCACCAGCCAGGACCCACCCGGTTTCAAGGGCGACAGCCACATTTCCCAGGCCACGCTCCAGACAATGAGCAAGGCCAGGCTGGCGATGGCGCCCCAATGGAAAAGTTTGTGCTTGGTACTGTTCATTTTTTATTGTCCCCGCAGCTTGACGGCCGCTTCGGCCAGCCGGCGGCCCATCGCGAGCGCCAGGCGTTTCTCATCATCCGTGAACGGCTTCTTGCCGTCCAGCCCCGACCAGTGGGTGGCGCCGTAAGGCGAGCCGCCGCTGGTCGTCGTCATCAGTTCCGGATGGGTATAGGGCAGGCCCATCACCATCATCCCATGGTGCAGCAAGGGCACCATCATCGTCAGCAAGGTCGACTCCTGGCCGCCATGCTGGCTGCCGGTCGAGGTGAAAACGCAGGCCGGCTTGCCGGACAGGGTGCCGGACAGCCAGTGCGCCGACGTTCCATCCCAAAAATACTTCATCGCCGCCGCCATATTGCCGAAGCGGGTCGGGGAGCCCAGCGCCAAGGCGTCGCATTCGTCCAGGTCCTGCAATTCGACATAGGGCGCGCCGTCCAGCGGTACTTCAGGTTCGGTCGCTTCCGTGACGGTGGAAACGGCCGGCACGGTACGCAGGCGGGCGTCGCAGCCCGGTACCGATTCAACACCTTGGGCAATCATTTCCGCCAGTTTGCGTACGGATCCGTGCCTTGAATAATACAAAATTAGAATTGTGAGGTTAGTTCTGTTCATCATTGATATTATATGGCCCTTTGCACGAGTTGCATGACTAATAAGCTTTACTGATGGTTTTTAAGTCCCTTTACACCAACGTGGCCCGCGCCTGCACCAAAGGCGTGGCTGAGCTGCGCGCCTTGTCCTGGACCGAGCTGCATGACCTGGTCCAGTTCGCGCGTCGCCGCTTGCGCGAAGAAAGCCTGCCCCAGGTGGCGGGCGGCCTGACGTTTACCACCGTTTTTGCGCTGGTACCAGTGCTGACGATCGCGCTGGCAATCTTTACCACTTTCCCGATGTTCAATACCTTCCGCACAGCACTGGAAGCGTATTTCATCAAGAGTGTGATGCCGAAGGCGATTTCCAGCACGATCATGGGTTACCTGACCACGTTTGCCGCAAAAGCGACGCGCCTGTCGGCGGTGGGGGCGGTGACGCTGGTGCTGACGTCCGTGGCGATGTTGAGCATGATCGAGCGCGCCTTCAACCGTATCTGGCGTGTCAAGACCGAGCGCCGGCTGGTGCGGCGGGTGCTGGTGTACTGGGCACTGATCAGCCTTGGTCCGCTGCTGATCGGCGTGTCGATCAGCTTGTCGACCCACTTGTTCGATGCCACCAGCGGCTTGGTCGGATCGGTGACCGGGCCGATTTTTTATACGCTGCTGTCGGTCCTGCTGACCACACTGTCCTTCACTTTCCTCTATATCACGGTGCCGAACCGGATGGTCGACTGGCGCGATGCGATCTGCGGCGGCGCGCTGGCAGCGGTCTCGTTCGAATTGGCCAAGCGCGGGTTTGCGGTCTTCATTACGCAAGCGCCGACCTATTCGAAAATCTATGGCGCACTGGCGGCCTTGCCATTGTTCCTGTTGTGGATCTACGTTTCCTGGCTGATTACGCTGCTGGGGGCCTTGCTGACGGCAGCGCTGCCGGTGGTGAAGTACGAGCGCTGGTGGCACGAGGCGGTGCCGGGCGGTGAATTTGTCGATGCCATGGCGGTGCTGAAAGTGCTGCATGAAGCGCGCGAGCAGGGCGATAACGCGGCCGTCAGCTCGGCCGAGATACGCGGCCGCACCCGTCTCGGTTTCGACGAGATGGATGCCTTGCTGGAGAAGATGCTGGTGCCGGGCTGGGTGGCAAAGGTGAAGATCGCGCCGCCGCCGCGCGTGCAGTTCGGCAAACGCGTCAGCGAAGGCGCGGACAATTGGGTCTTGCTGGCCAATGTCCACAAGATCACGGTGGCCGACGTCTACCGCTTGTTCGTGTTTGGCGGCATGTCGCTCAATGCCGGTGTGCTGGCCGACTCGGATGATGAAATGGATCGCCAGGCCAGCCGTGAGGCCGCAGCCCTGGCGCGCCAGGTAGAAAGCGCCGTGGAGTCAGGGCTCGGCGCCACGCTGGGCGAGCATTTCGAAGCGGCCCAGGGATAGCCCAGGGATAGTTCAGCGCAGGAAGGCCAGTAGCGCGTCCAGCACCGCGTCGGGCTGTTCGGCCATCATCTGGTGGCCGGCATCGACCGTCACGGTCCTGGCCCCCGGTAGCGCCGCCAGCAACGCCTTGCTGCTGCGCGGCGGCGTCATCATGTCCTTGCTGCCGAAGATGAACTGCACCGGGCAGCGCACACTCGCCGCTGCAGCGTCGCCGTTTGCATAACCGTTGCAGGCCGTGAAATCGGTATGGAACAGCAGGTCTTCGCCTTGCGCCGAGATGCGCTCCATCAGGCGCTTGGACATCCCGCCGACATAAAATCCCGGACCGGGGCAGGACGGCTTTTGCGCGTAAGAGCTGTGCGACCAGATATTGACCATGTCGATGGCATCGCCTTCGGCTTCCCGCGCGGCGGTGAGCAGCGCATCGGACACCTTCATCGGATAGGTGGCTCCGAGCAGCGCCAGGCGCGTGATGCGTTCCGGTGCGCGGTGGGCGGTTTCCAGTGCGATCAAGGCACCCATGCTGTGGCCAACCAAGGCCGCTTGCCCGACGCCCGCCGCGTCCAATAGCGACAGGACCCAGGCGGCCATTGCTTCCACGCTGCGCAAGGCGGTGCCACGGCTGCGGCCATGGCCCGGCAAGTCCACGGCCAGTACGCCATAGCCGTGATGCGCGAGGTAGCGCGATTGCAGCGCCCAGACCGAATGGTCGTTCTGTGCGCCGTGGAGCATGACCACCGTCGGCTGCGCCGGGTCGAACGCCTTGCCGCCGGTATAGCAGTACGAATCGCCGAACATCATGCTCAAGCCCCTTTCTGCGAGGCTTTGAGCCCGCGCGCCAAGTCTTCGAGCAGGTCGTCGGCATCCTCCAGCCCGACCGACAGCCGCATGGTGCCTTCGGCGAGCCCCGCGGCCGCCAACTGTTCGGCCGGCACGCGGAAATGCGTGGTCGAAGCAGGGTGGATTACCAGCGAACGGGCATCGCCCACGTTGGCCAGGTGCGAGAACACCTTCAAGCTGTCGACAAAGCGCTTGCCGGCTGCGCGGTCGCCCTTCAAGGTGAATGAGAGCACGGCACCGGCGCCCTTCGGCAGCAGCCTGGCTGCCAATGCGCGGTCGGGGTGGCTCTCCAGTTCGGGGTAGATGACCGATTCGACGGCCGGATTGGCGAGCAGGAATTGCGCCACCCGGCGCGTGTTGGCGACATGCCGGTCCATGCGCACGGCCAGCGTTTCCACGCCCTGCAGGATGGCAAAGGCATTGTGCGGGCTCATGGCCGCGCCGAAATCGCGCAGACCCTCGCGCCGCGCCCGCAGTGCAAACGGCGCCACGGTCGATTCTTCGGCAAATACCATGCCGTGGAAGCCGTCATAGGGCTCGCACAGCTCGGCAAAGCGCCCGCTAGCCTCGTAGGCCGCCTGCCAGTCGAAAGTGCCGCCATCGACCAGGACGCCGCCGATCGCGGTGCCGTGCCCGCACAGGAATTTGGTGGCGGAATGGAACACCAGGTCGGCGCCATGCTCGAATGGCCGCAGCAGGTAGGGCGTGGTGAAGGTCGAATCGACCATCAGCGGCAGGTGTGTCTCATGCGCGATCGCGGCCACGCTGGGGATGTCCAGCACGTCCAGGCCCGGATTGCCCAGTGTTTCGCCAAACAGCACCTTGGTGTTCGGCCGGATCGCGGCGCGCCAGGCGTCCAGGTCGCGCGGATCGACAAAGGTGGTCTCGATGCCGAAGCGCTTCAGCGTATAGCCCAGCAGGTTGTGCGAGCCGCCGTACAGCGCCCGCGACGCGACGATATGCGAGCCCGCAGCGGCAATGGTGGCCAATCCCAGGTGCATGGCCGCCTGGCCGCTGGCGGTGGCAATGCCCGCCACGCCGCCTTCCAGTGCCGCCATGCGCTCTTCCAGCACCGCATTGGTCGGGTTGGAGATGCGCGAATAGACATGGCCGGCCCGTTCCATATTGAACAGGGCGGCCGCATGGTCCGAATCGCGGAAAGCAAAGGACGACGTGAAATGGATCGGGGTTGCGCGGCTGCCGGTGGATGGATCCGGCGTGGCACCCGCGTGCAGGGCGAGGGTATCGAACCCGGGATAATTTGGCGTTGTCATGGTTGCCATGCTATCGTGTTATTTAGCTTGTGAATACTGTTGCGTTTTGATTAATCCAACTCTGGATTTTTCGCTTGGCATACGCTAAATTCGATGGTAAGGCTTACAATAAAACCATAATCACCACCGGACAGGACGGCCCAAAATGAAAGTATCTGAAATCCTCCAAGTCAAAGGGAACATCCTCTACACGATCACTCCGGACCAGCCGCTGGTCGAAGCGGCAAATACCATGGCCGAACGGGACATCGGCTCGCTGGTGGTGATGGAATACGGTGACCTGGTTGGCATGCTCACGTTCCGCGAAGTGCTGAAGGCGCTGCACGCGAACCAGGGCTCGGTCGGCGGCGGCACCGTGCGCAAGCACATGGACGATCACCCGATCACGGTAACCCCCGACACCGAAGTCAACGAAGTACGCCGCATCATGCTGGAAAAGCATGCGCGCTACCTGCCGGTGATGAACGCCAAGACCCTGCTGGGCGTGATCTCGTTCTACGACGTGGCGCGCGCCGTGCTGGAAGCGCAAAGCTTCGAGAACCGCATGCTGAAAGCCTATATCCGCGATTGGCCGGCCGAGGAAGAAGAAAAGTCGGAGAGCTGAGATAAAAAATGGGATCGAAAAAAATGGGGACGTACCCCATTTTTTTCGATCTTTTTTTTTGTTTACGCGACGCCCGCCATGGCGTCGTCGCTTAGCCACCCAACCAGGGCTTCGCCGGTCATCGGCCGCGCGAACAGGAAGCCCTGGCCCAATGGGCAGCCCAGGGTGTGTAGGATCTGGGCCTGACGCTCGTCTTCGACACCCTCCGCAATGACGGCCAAGCCCAGGTTGCGGCCCAGTTGCACGACCATTTCGGCAATGCTGCTGCCGCGCGCGGAATTGGTGATCTCGGTGACGAATGCACGGTCGATCTTCAGGCGGTCGACCTGCAGGCGCTGCAGGTAGGACAGGGAAGAGAAGCCGGTGCCGAAATCGTCAATCGCGATGGTCACGCCGGTCTGCTTGATCTGTGCCAGCATCCTGATCAGCATGTCCGGTTCTTCCATTGCCATCGATTCGGTGATTTCAAGCTCCACATACTCGGGAGGCGCGCCCGTATCGTGCAGTGCGTTGCGCAGCATTTCGAGGAAATGCGGATGGCGGAACTGCACCTGCGATACGTTGATCGACATGGTGAACTCGGTGTGGCCCGCCGCGCGCAAGGCCACCAGTTCCTGCATCGAGGTGCGCATGACCCATTCGCCCAGGTCGATGATCAGGCCCGAATATTCGGCGATGGGAATGAAACGGTCGGGCGACACGAATTTGCCGTCCGGCGTCTGCCAGCGCAGCAAGGCTTCCGCCCCCATTGGCCGGCGCGAATCCAGGTCGACTTGAGGTTGATAGACAACAAAGAGTTGGTTCTGGCTGAAACCGGTGCGCAGGGCGTGCATCATGCGCACGCGTTCTCGGATTTCCACGCCCATGCTGCGCGAGAAGTAGAAGTGGCCGGCGCGCTGCTGCGTCTTGGCGCGCTTCAGCGCGATATCGGCATCCTTCAGCGCATCGGCCCCGCTGCCGTCGTGTTCCAGCAGGCGTACCAGGCCCAGGGTGGCGGAGAGTTGCACGTCCTGGCCGTCGATGCTGAACGGCGTCGTGAACTGGCCGATGATATTGCCCGGATTGACCTGGCCGGCGTCGCCCAGCACGCAGAAAATATCGCCGCCAATGCGCGCCACGGTCAATTGCTTGCCGAGGCTATTCTGCAGGCGCGCTGCAACCGCGGACAGCAGCAGGTCGCCGAATTCGTGGCCCAGCGCATCGTTGGTTTCGGCAAAGTGGTCGAGGTCGACCAGGCAAAGGGTGGCGTCCTGCTTGGCCGGTCCGGCCAGCGTGGCGTCGAGGATCTCGATCAGGCGCGTGCGGTTCGGCAGCTTCGACAAGTTATCGTAGAAGGCCGCGGTATGCAGGTGCGACACCAGTTCCACATTGTCGAGACCCACGGCGACGTTGCTGCAGAAGACTTCCAGCAGGCTTTCTTCCAGCGGGCTCGGTGAACGCGAAACGTCCATGAAAGCGACGAAGGTGCGGCTGGCCTTGCCGGCAAAGTACAGCACGATGCTGTCGCCGCAATAGACATTGCGGCGCGCGGCCAGGCACTCTTCCATCGCCTTGTGCACGCGCGGGTCTTCGTTTGCGGTGAGCTGCGAATTGGACAGGTTCTGGTGGTTGCCGCTGGCCGCCATCACGACCAGTTCGTGGCATCCGGCATCCGGGCATTCCTGCACGCACAGCACGCCGTGCGCTTCCTGGCCCAGCAGTTCTGCGATCTGCGACAGCACGCCGGAGGCGAAATTCTGCACGCCATGCAGCGCCATCAGTTCAGTGCTGGAGTGCACGATGCGGGCCAGGCCGCGGCGGCTTTCGTTGATGTTGCGGATCTGTTCGTATGAGCGGATCGCTGCGGTCACGGTGGTGAACAGCTTGATGCGGGTCAGTTCCGACTTGGTCTTGTAATCGTTGATGTCGAAATCGCGGATGGCGTCGATCTCCGGCGCGTAGCCGGGCTGGCCGGTGCGCAGGATGATGCGCACGTCGGCAAGTTTCAGTGTTTCGCGGATATAACGCACCAGGTGCAAACCGGCGTCATCCTGCTCCATCACGACGTCAAGCAGGATCACGGCGATTTCCTGTTCGTGCTTGAGCATTTCGCGCGCCTGCGCGGCGGAATAGGCGTGCACGAATTCCAGGGGGCGGTGCTGCATGTCCAGGTTGCCGAGGGCGAACGTGGTCGTCGAATGGACGTCTTCGTCGTCATCGATAATCATCACGCGCCAGACATTGCGCTGTGCGGGGAGAGCTGGCTGAGCCGTATGCTCTTCTAAGAAAACCAGATCGTCCTGATCGTCGTGGCTGCCATCGGGCGCCGTGATCGAAGGGGGCATGTGTCGCTTCTCCAAGGGGTCTCGGTGTTCTTACAACTTAGTATATAGCGAATTATTCCTGAGAACGACCATTAAAACACTTTCATGGAAGTTAACGAATAGTGGCGTGCTAGTTTCATAAAAGTTGTAGTTTAATAAGCTACTTCCTGCGGGTTTTGCCATATCGAGTTAGAATGGGGAGTTCTTCCGCTACTATTCACCTTCTTCATCGTCATCATGTCCGGCAATTCCTTTGGCAAGCTGTTCACCGTCACCACCTTTGGCGAATCCCATGGTCCTGCAATTGGCTGCGTCATCGACGGCTGCCCGCCTGGCCTGGCACTGACCGAAGCCGACATCCAGCCCGAACTGGACCGCCGCAAGCCGGGTACTTCGCGCCATGTGACGCAGCGCCAGGAGCCGGACACGGTGCAGATCCTGTCCGGCGTCTACCAGGGCGTGACGACCGGCACGCCGATTGCGCTGTTGATCAAGAACGAAGACCAGCGCAGCAAGGACTACGGCAATATTGCCGAGAGCTTCCGCCCCGGCCACGCCGATTACACCTATTGGCATAAATACGGCGTGCGCGATCCGCGCGGCGGCGGCCGTTCGTCGGCGCGCCTGACCGCGCCGGTGGTGGGCGCCGCGGCCATTGCCAAGAAGTGGCTGAAAGAGAAATACGGCACCGAGTTCGCCGGCTGCATGAGCCAGTTGGGCGAGATTGAGGTGCCGTTCGAGAGTTTCGAACACGTGCCTTCCAACCCGTTCTTCGCTGCCACGTCCGACGCGGCCCTGATCGAGCGCATGGAAGACTATATGGACAGCCTGCGCAAGGACGGCGATTCCATTGGCGCCCGCATCGACGTGGTGGCGCGCAATGTGCCGGTCGGCCTTGGCCAGCCGATCTACGACAAGCTGGATGCGGACATCGCCTACGCCATGATGGGCATCAATGCGGTGAAAGGTGTCGAGATCGGCGCCGGCTTTGACAGCGTCGCGCAGCGCGGTTCCGAGCATGGCGATGAACTGACCCTGGAAGGCTTTGTCGGCAATAACTCCGGCGGCGTGTTGGGCGGTATTTCCACCGGCCAGGACATCACCGTGTCGATCGCCATCAAGCCGACTTCCTCGATCCGCACGCCGCGCCGTTCGATCGACAAGGAAGGCAATCCGGTGATGGTGGAAACCTTTGGCCGCCACGATCCTTGCGTCGGCATCCGCGCGACGCCGATCGCGGAAGCGATGCTGGCCCTGGTGCTGATGGATCACGCGCTGATGCATCGCGCGCAGTGCGGCGACGTCAAAGTCACCACACCCGACATCGGTAAGGCGTCGCAGTAAGCGTGCTGCCGGCCCAGGCCTTCGGATTCGCGCTTTTCCTCTTCTGTTATTACGCTTACGCCGGTACTTTTTCGACTTACGCCAGCCTGTATTTCCAGGGCAAGGGGATGTCGGTAGCGCAGATCGGCGTCCTGATGTCGCTGATCCAGGTGCTGCGGATCTTCGGCCCCAACGTCTGGGGCTATGTAGCCGACCATTCCGAACGGCGCGTCTTTGTGCTGCGCCTGACCGGTATTGCGGCGCTGGTTTCGTTCTCCGGATTCATTTTTGGTTCCACCTTCGCGCATTTCTTTGCCGCGATGGTGTTGCTCAACCTGTTCACCAGCGCGCAAGGGCCGATGTGCGAAGCGCTGATGCTGTCCGAGATGCGCGGCGACCTGACTTATTACGGGCGCATTCGCCTGTGGGGTTCGATCGGCTTCATAGTCACGGTGATGCTGGCCTCGTTCCTGATGGATTGGCAGGGGACTGGCGCCCTGGTCTGGTTCTGCGGCGCTCTGCTGGTATGCGTGCTAGGCGCCGCCTTCCGCTTGAAGGACGTGCCGCGCCTGACCCATGCCGGCAAGCCGCCCGCCTTGCTGGCGGTGCTGCGCAAGAAGGAAGTGCTGGCCTTCTTTGCGTCGACCGCCCTGATGGTGTCGGCCCACGCGGCGCTGTACACCTTCTACTCGCTTTACCTGGAAAGACAGGGCTACAGCAAGACCGTGACGGGGCTGATGTGGTCGGTGGGCGTGGTGGCGGAAGTACTGTGCTTCTATTATCAGGCTCCCTTGTTCCGGCGTTGGGGCGCGAAGCGGCTGATGTATGCCTGCTTCGCCTTCGGCGTGGTGCGTTTCGCCTTGATCGGTGCCGGTGCGCAGTCGCTGGCTTTGCTGGTGGCGGCCCAGGTGATGCATGCGGCGACTTTCGCATTGCACCACTCGGCTTCGGTGCAGACCATGCAGCGCTGGTTCAACGGTCCGTTGCAGGCGCGCGGGCAGGCCCTCTACATCAGCATCTCTTATGGGCTTGGCGGCAGTATCGGCAGCCTGGCGCTGACGCAAGTCTGGCAAAATGCGGGGCCGCAGTTCATCTTCTACGTTGCCTCGGGACTGGTGGCGGCAGGCGCCGTTGCCGCTGCACTGAGTTATCGCTGGCAGCGTTAAAGCTCAGGCGGCGCGGTTGACGATTCCGATCTGATGGCGGCGCTCCGCCGCCCGCACCACCATCGAGCGTATGTCGTTCAGCAGCGAGAATTCCGTCGGACTGAGATGGATGGCAGGGAAAGAATCGTCCCAATCGCCGTACAGGAAACCGGTCGGTTGGCCGTTGGAGCACAATGGAAAAATCACGAAGCTGCGCGCATCGCTCAGCGTATCGCGCCACCACGCCGGCAGCTTGGCCGCGAATTTCGGATCGCCCGCATTCTCGATGAAGATCACACGGTCGCTGCTCAAGGCGGCATGAAACACGTTCGGTTCGTAGGCATCGGCAAACTGCATGGCCGGCAGCTGCTCGCGCACGCCTTCGCCCAGGCACATGCGCGCCGCATATTTGTTGTCGCGGCGGTTGCGCACGAAGGCCACTGCGCGGGAGAACTGCAAGCCCTTGAACACGGTTTCCAGCGCGATCGAAACCATCTGGCCGGCACTGGCCGTGTCGAGCGAATCGCGCATATCGGCCAGGCCGCTGAGCAGGATGTTGTTGCCGGCGGCGCGCTGGCGGGTTTGCGCCAATGTCTTCGCGCGGCGTTCGGCCGGCTTGGAAAGCGGCGCAATCGACAGGTCGGTCGCTGCAATGACCTTGGCTTGTTCGATGGCCAATGCCAGCTTGTCGGTGCTGACGCCAATCATGGCCGAGTAGCGGGCGGTGACGCGCCTGACTTCCGCCGCGCCTTCTTCGCTGTCGTGCCACAGTGCGCCGGCACAAATGCAGGACATGGTCGAAACGCCTGCCACCCAGTCTTCAGCGCTGAGCGGCTCGGCCGGCAGGTCGTCGGCAGGCGGTTCCAGGGTGCGCATGCCCGACAGCAGATTTTCAGGCATGCCCCAATGCGCGGCAGCGGCACGGCCGATATCCTGCAAGCTCAGCCCCAGGACTTCGACTGCGGCGCTGTCTTCCCTGCCGTCGCCGGCGGCCTGCTGCAGCGCGGTCCAGCGCTCCGGCATGTAGAAGGTGAGCAGCATGCGGCCCAGGGTCTGCAGCATGGAGCAGACCACGGCTTCTTCTCCATGACGGTTCCCTGCAGTGGCTGAAACTTCGCGCGCGACGATGCCGGCCAGGACGGCCTTTTCCATTTCAATGTGGGCCAGGCCGGAGTCCGGCGATACCACAGACAGCTCTTCGATCAGCTTCAGGCCCAAGGCCAGATGGCCGATGGCTTCCGTACCCAGCACCAGCATGGCCTTGCTGACGGTATTGATTTGCTGGCCGAAAGCGGAATACATGCCGCTATTGGCAAGGCGCAGGACTTTCTGCGTCAGGACAGGGTCCGACAGCACGGTGCGCGCCATGTCGAACTCTTTGTCGTCCTCGCCGCGCATGGCGCCCAGGATGGCGGTAATCGCCTTGGCGAAGCCAGGCATGTCGCCTTGCTGGCGCGTGCGTTCCCACAACGCGGCCAGGGTCTGTTCGCGCAATTCGCTCATTGGACCACCTGCCGCGGTTCTTCGGTCATCAGCGATGCGTAAGTGCGCTCTTTCAGCGCAGCCATGGCGGTGTGCGCCGCCATTGGCCGGCCGGTCAGGAAGCCTTGCACGTATTGGCAGCCGCGCCGTGCGACATAGTGCATCTGCTCTTCGGTCTCCACGCCTTCCGCCACGACGGACAAGTCCAGGTGCTTGGCCAAATCCAGCACCGCATTGCAGATCGCGCCATCCTTTTCCGAACCGGGCAGGTCGCGGATGAAGGTGCGGTCGATCTTCAGCACGGAAATCGGGAAGCGTTTCAAGTAGGACAAGGAGGAATAGCCGGTGCCGAAGTCGTCGATCGCGATGCGGGCTTGGCGTTCAGTCATTCTGGCAAGGATCGTCCCGGCGTGCGCAGGATCGATCATCAGTGTGCCTTCGGTAATTTCCAACACCAGTTGGTCGCCTGGCAGGCCAGAGAAGGCCAACGCGTCGTCGAGTACATCGAGGAATTTGTCGTTGCGGAATTGTCGCGGGCTGATGTTCACAGAGATGTAGAGCGGCCGTTTTGCCACTTCCTGGAACTGCTTCAGCTGCACGCAAGCCGATTTCAGCGCCCATGCGCCGAGCAGGTTGATCAGGCCATTGGTTTCCGCGATCGGAATGAAGCGGGCCGGCGGGACCATGCCGAGGGCAGGGTGCTTCCATCGCATCAGCGTTTCGAAGCCTTCGATCTCGCGCGTGCCGGAGTTGACGATAGGCTGGTAATACAACAGGAATTCGCCTTCGCGCACCGCCTGGAACATGGCCGCTTCGAGCGAAATATCATGCTCCGGCGGGCCGCTCTGGCGCTGGCTGTAGACCACGCAGCGCGCCTTGCCGGTTTCCTTGGCGCGCGACATGGCTGCATCGGCCAGGGCGACCAGGCGCACCTCGTCTTCCGCGTGCTCGGGATAGACCGACACGCCGAGCGAAGCGCTGACATAGATCGTGTGCTGCTCCACCTCGAACGGCGACTGCAATGTGGCGAGCAGGCGGCCGGTGACCAGCTTGATTTGCGCCTCGTTATAAGTGCCCGGCAGCACGGCGACGAATTCATCGCCGCCAACGCGCGCCAGGGTATCGCTATCACGGAGGGTTTTGCACAGGCGCGCCGCGGCCATTTTCAGCACCGCATCGCCGACCGGATGGCCCAGGCCATCGTTTACTTTCTTGAAGCTGTCGAGGCCAATGGTCGCCACCGCAAAACCCTGGCCGGAGCGGCGGGCCTGGGCGATGGTCAGTCGCAGGCGATCCGACAACAGCAGGCGGTTTGGCAGCCCGGTCAGGCCGTCGTGGGTAGCCATGTGGCGCAAGCGTTCTTCGGTCCCGTGCTGGGCCGTCATGTCGCGGCCAACCACCAGCAATTCGAAAGACTTGCTATCGGTGGCGTAGCTGCTGATACGCAGTTCGAAGCGGATGTCCTGCTCGGGGGTTTTGAAGCGGACTTCGGCGCGGTGCGGGCCGCGCGCCTGAGTGGAGTCGGAAAGGGCAGACCTCAGTGCCGCATGATCCAGTTCACAGATCAATGCGAGGAGGGGCTGGCCTTCCAGTTCCTGTCCATTGCGCAGCAAATTTGCAGCACGCTGGCTGGCGAAGAGAATGTGACCCATCAGATTCAGCCTGAACACCACATCGCCCGCTTCTTCCAGCAGGAGGTTTGCCGCGTGATGCGATGTTGGTAAGGGCACTGTTGGGGAGCTGGAAAGCATTGTTGCGCTCGATTCTTTCTCTTCAGGTCGTAGCCAGAGAGAAATGTATCACTGAAACCTCATGTTTCACATGAAAAACAGCAAGATTAGTCCATGTTTTTAGGAAATTTGTTGCCCGGGATCAGTTTTATATGAAAGCAGAAGAAGTTTGGTGTTTTACCAAGCAATGTTTCATTTTTACGGCAACCTTGCCACTGCTAAAAGTTTGCGCTAGCCTCGCGTTACACAGGGGGCCGAGGAGAGCGAAATGAACCGTTTCGACACGCACGAGGTTTTCAACCAGGTGAGTCCGTTCGTGAACGTCAACTTGTTCACATGCGACACCGCCTTGCGCGAAGCGCTGGAGCGCGAGGGCGGGGCGTTTGCCACTGCCTCACTGATGGAGCTGGGCGCGGAACTGGGCACCGCCGAGATGCAGGAACTGGCCCGGCAAGCCAACGAACACCCGCCTTCCCTCAAGAATTTCGACCGCGCCGGACACCGGATCGACGAGATCGAATTCCACCCCGCCTGGCACAAGCTAATGGAGCAAATGATTGCGGCCGGCGCCCATGCCTCGCCGTGGGAAGGCAAGCATCAGCATCATGGCGCCCAAGTGGCGCGCGCGGCCCGCTATATCCTGTTCGGACAAGTCGAAAACGGTGCCCAGTGCCCGATCACCATGACCTACGCCAGCGTCCCGGCACTGCGCCAAAGCCCCGGCCTCGCCGCGCGCTGGCTGCCGAAAATCCTGTCGCGTGTATACGATCCGAGCCCTCGGCCGATCGACGAAAAACGCGGCGCGCTGATTGGCATGGGCATGACGGAGAAGCAGGGCGGTTCCGACCTGCGCGCCAACACCACCCAAGCCGAAGCGGTTCCGGGCGATGAAATACGCACCCTGTTCGGTGCCGACAGCGAACCCGTCTACCGCCTGACCGGCCACAAATGGTTCTTCTCCGCGCCGCAATGCGATGCCCACCTGGTGCTGGCCCAGGCCGGCGATGCGGGCTTGAGCTGCTTCCTGGTACCGCGCTTCCTGCCCGATGGCGTGCGCAACCAGGTGCGCATACAGCGCCTGAAGGAAAAGTTGGGGAACAAGTCGAATGCATCGTCCGAAGTTGAATTCACCGGCGCCTATGGCTGGCTGCTTGGGCCGTTGGGGCGCGGCGTGCCGACCATCCTGGAAATGGGCAATCACACGCGGCTCGATTGTGTGCTTGGCACAGCCGGCATCATGCGCGCGGCATTGACCCAGGTGCTGCACCACGCGCGCCGCCGCAGCGCCTTCGGCAAGCCCCTGTCCGAGCAGCCCTTGATGCAGAACGTGCTGGCCGATCTGGCGCTGGAATCGGAAGCGGCCACCGTTTTCGCGATGCGCCTGGCGCGCTGCTTCGATCACCTGGATAACCCATCGGAAGCCTTGCTGGCGCGGCTGTTGACGCCAGCCGGCAAATACTGGATCTGCAAGCGCGGCCCCGGCTTTGGCGCCGAGGCGATGGAAGTGCTGGGCGGCAGCGGCTATGTCGAGGAAAGTTCGCTGGCCCGTCTGTATCGCGAGTTGCCGGTCAACTCAATCTGGGAGGGTTCCGGCAACGTGATGTGCCTGGATTTGCTGCGCGCCCTGTCGAAATCCGGCCAGGCGCTGGAAGTACTGGCGGCCGAACTGGGTGAGGGCAGCCACGCCGATCCCGAATATGTGCGATACACCAGCCAACTGCTGGCCGACTTGCCCAAAGCCCGCGAAGACGAGTTCGGCGCGCGCCAACTGGCCGAGCGCGTCGTGCTGGCGTTGCAGGCCGGTTTGCTGCTGCGCCATGCCCCCGCTTTTGTCAGCTCCGCCTTTGTCGCCAGCCGCCTGGCCCGCGGGCCGGGCGGCGCGTATGGCCGGTTGCCGGCGGGAACAAACTGTGAAGCCATTCTACAGCGGGCGCTGGTGGAAAACGCCTGAGGCTGGGATAATGCGCGCAATTGAACGAATTTATTCCTAATTGACATGAAACAAGACCCGCGCTTCCCCAACCTGTTCATTACCGACCACCCGCTGATCCAGCACAAGCTGAGCCATATGCGCGACAAGGCGACGTCCACGCGCACCTTCCGCGAGCTGCTGAAAGAGATCACGCTGCTGATGGGTTACGAGATCACCCGTGACCTGCCGCTGACCACGCGCGAGATCGAGACCCCGCTGCAAACCATCCAGGCGCCGGTGATCGCCGGCCGCAAACTGGCCGTGGTACCGATCCTGCGTGCCGGCGTGGGCATGAGCGATGGCCTGCTGAACCTGGTGCCGTCCGCACGGGTCGGCCATATCGGCGTGTTCCGCGATCCGGACACCCACCAACCGGTGGAGTACCTGGTGCGCCTGCCGGACCTGGCCGACCGTACCTTCATCCTGTGCGACCCGATGGTCGCGACCGGTAACTCGGCCGTGCATGCGGTCGACGTGCTGAAAAAACGCGGCGTCCCCGACGACCAGATCATCTTCCTGGCCCTGGTCGCGGCGCCGGAAGGCATCGAAGTGTTCCAGAAATCGCACCCAAACGTGAAGATTTTCTGCGCCTCCCTGGATTCCCACCTCAACGACCACGCCTACATCATTCCTGGCCTGGGCGACGCGGGCGACCGCATCTTCGGCACTAAATAAGCCATGGCGACTGCAGCCGACCCCGACTACCACGACCGGCTGCAAGCCCTGCGCGACAAGTATGCCGCCAGCGTTCCCGAACGCATGGCGGCAATCCGCAACGCCCTGGTGCTATGCCAGGGCAGCCTGATCCCACCCCACATCGAGCAATTGCACCATGCACTGCACAGTGTGGCCGGCTCGGCCGGATCGTTTGGCCTGGCCGCCCTCGGCGACGAAGCGCGCCGCATCGAACAGATGGTGCGCGGCGTCATGGAAGCCGACGCCCCATGGCTCGGCATTGAAGCTGCGACGCATGCATTGTTGCAATGGGCCGACAAGGATTTTGGCGCAGGGAAAATTGCAGCGCACGATTGATATTTATCAAACAAGATTGATAAATCTTGTCTATAGTTAGCCATACATGTTCGGGACCTGTTGGCACGAAGTGAATTAATTTTCATCGCGACGTGTTTTTAGCAGGTATTTCGGTATAATGGCGGATCGTTTAGATTCAGGCGACTGGGTTCAAACGGTATCACGGGCGTAAGCTCATTTAACTGTAATAGGAATTGTAATGGCAACTGGTATCGTAAAATGGTTCAACGACGCAAAGGGTTTTGGCTTCATTACCCCTGATGAAGGCGGCGAAGATCTGTTTGCTCACTTCTCGGCTATCCAAAGCAACGGCTTCAAGTCGCTGCAGGAAAACCAACGCGTGTCCTTCGACGTGACCTCCGGCCCAAAAGGCAAGCAGGCGTCGAACATCCAGCCTCTGTAATCGAGACGGATCAAAACGATAAAAAATCCTCCGATTCGGGGGATTTTTTTTCGTCCCTACGCTTCAGCCCGTGTCCCACCATGGGGTCACACCCGTTTCGGGACACGGCCTCAGCCTTTGCGCCAGTAGCCCGGCTGGGCGTAGGTGTGGCGCAGGAAATCGACGAAGGCACGGATGCGGAAGGGCAGATGGCGCCGTTGTGCGAATACCGCGTAAATATCGTTTCCGGGCGCCGAATATTCGTTGAGCACCGGCTTTAAACGTCCCGCTTCAATATCCGCGCCAACTTCCCACATTGAGCGCCAGGCCAGGCCTTTCCCGGCCAATACCCAATCGTGCAATACCGCGCCGTCGTTGCAGCTCATATTGCCCGCAATTTTCAGCGTCACGTTCTTATCGCCCTCGCGGAAGGTCCAGCCGCGCTGGCTGCCTTCGCTGCTGATGGTCATGCAATTGTGCCTGGACAGGTCGTCCAGCGCCTGCGGTACGCCATGACGTTTAAGGTAAGCCGGCGTGCCGACCACCACGCGGTGATTATCCGCCAGCTTCACGCTCACCAGGTTGGAGTCCGACATCGAGGCAATGCGTATCGCCACGTCCACGCCTTCGCCAATCAAATCCACCACGCGGTCGTTCAGGTTCAATGTCACCGCCACGTCACGGTGCTCCGCTAAAAAGGAGGGGACCAAGGGCGCGACGTGCAATCGTCCGAAACCGGCCGGCGCGGAAATCATCAGGTGGCCCGTGGCGCGCGCGCTACGTTCCGCAACCGCAGCTTCCGCGCTTTCCAGTTCGACCAGAATGCGTTGGCAATCCTCAAGGAAGGCGGCGCCTTCGTCCGTCAGCGCCAGCTTGCGCGTGGTACGCTGGAGTAGTTTGACGCCAAGGCGTTGCTCCAGCGCGTCGAGGCGGCGCCCGATAACGGCGGGCGCGATGCCTTCCGCGCGCGCTGCCGCCGACAAGCTGCCGCGGTTGACCACTTCTACAAAGGTGGAGATTTGCCTGAACTGACCCATAAGACCTCATTTATGACTAAAACGCACAGATGAAGTGCTTTTTAGTCTTGTTTCTCTATGTTTTTAGTCAATATACTGGAAAACATCCAATCACAACACTAATCATCATTCACGGAGAAAGACCATGAGCATCACTCTGCCAGCAGGTATGCAAATCACAGGAGAAATCAAGCCAGGTTTCGAACGCGTGCTGACCCCGGAAGCACTGGCCCTGGTGGCCAAGCTGAGCCGCGAATTCGAACCGCGCCGCCAGGCACTGCTGGCCAAGCGCGTTGAGCGCGCCAAGCGCCTGGATGCCGGCGAGCGTCCGGACTTCCTGGCCGAGACCGCCCATGTCCGCAACGGCGACTGGAAGATCGCTCCTATTCCGAAGGCCCTGGAATGCCGCCGTGTTGAAATCACCGGCCCGGTCGATCGCAAGATGGTCATCAACGCGCTGAACTCCGGCGCGGACTCCTACATGACCGACTTCGAGGATTCCAATTCCCCGAACTGGGACAACCAGATCTCCGGCCAGATCAATATGCAGGACGCGGTCCGCAAGACCATCTCGCTGGAACAGAACGGCAAGTCCTACAAGCTGAACGAAAAGACCGCCACCCTGGTGGTGCGTCCACGCGGCTGGCACCTGGACGAAAAACATGTCACCGTCGACGGCAAGCGTGTTTCGGGCGGCATCTTCGATTTCGCCCTGTTCATGGTCCACAACGCGAAAGAGCAGCTGGCACGCGGCGCCGGCCCATACTTCTACCTGCCGAAGATGGAATCGCACCTGGAAGCCCGCCTGTGGAACGACATCTTCGTGATGACCCAGAATGAACTGGGCCTGCCGCAAGGCACCGTTAAAGCCACCGTGCTGATCGAAACCATCCTGGCCGCGTTCGAGATGGACGAAATCCTGTACGAACTGCGCGAACACAGCTCCGGCCTGAACGCCGGCCGTTGGGACTACATCTTCAGCTGCATCAAGAAATTCAAGCTGGACAAGGACTTCTGCCTGGCCGACCGCGCCAAGGTCACCATGACTTCGCCGTTCATGCGCGCATACGCGCTGCTGCTGCTGAAGACCTGCCACAAGCGCAATGCCCCGGCAATTGGCGGCATGGCTGCGCTGATCCCGATCAAGAACGATCCGGAAAAGAACGAAGTGGCGATGGGCGGCGTGCGCAACGACAAGGCGCGTGATGCAACCGACGGTTACGACGGCGGCTGGGTGGCGCACCCAGGCCTGGTGGAACTGGCCATGGGCGAGTTCAAGAAAGTGCTGGGCGATGCGCCGAACCAGATCGCCAAACAGCGTCCGGACGTGGAAGTTACCGCAGCCGAGCTGCTGGACTTCAAGCCGGAAGCGCCGATCACCGAGGCCGGCCTGCGCTACAACATCAACGTCGGCATCCACTACCTGGGCAGCTGGCTGAATGGCAACGGCTGCGTGCCGATCCATAACCTGATGGAAGATGCGGCGACTGCTGAAATTTCGCGCTCGCAGGTGTGGCAGTGGATTCGCTCGTCGAAAGGCGTACTGGAAGATGGCCGCAAGGTTAGCGCGGACATGGTGCGTGCGATGATTTCCGAGGAACTGCCGAAGGTGAAAGCCAGCGCTCCGGACGGCTCCACGCCGGCATACGATCGCGCCGCGCAAATCTTCGAGGAGATGTCGACGTCGGAAGCGTTTGAAGAATTCCTGACGCTGCCGCTGTACGAAGAAATCTAAACCGCTGACCCTTCCAGTGCGGTGTCTGACCCCGTGGGTCAGACACCGGTTTACCGGTTCTGACGCGAAGCCAGCGGAGGCCTGTCCAGAAAGTCCTGCAAACGGACCTCGTCAATACGATGGCCCGCAATCCGCCGCAGCAGGCTTTCGATGCGGTCCGCGCCCCAGAACAATTCCCCTTCATAGACGAAGCTCGGCACGCCAAAAATGCCATCGTTGATGGCCTGCTCGGTCGCACGCGCCAATTCCGCCTTCACTTCCGGCGTTCCCGCCGCAGCGACAAGCGCCTCCCCATCCAGCCCGCAATCCCGCGCCACGCGCGCCAGCACGCTGAAATCCTGCGCATCCTGCCCCTGTTCCCATGTGGCGGCCATCACAGCGGTCACAAACGCAATCCGCTCTGCACGGCCGGCAATCGCGGTCGCAACGCGCAGCATCGGCAATGGATTGAAGGGATGCCCCGGCGGCCCCACAAACTCCAACCCATGCGCCGACGCTTGCCGCATCACATCGCGGAAAGTCAGCACGCGTTTCGCCGGCACCTCCGCCGGCCCCACCAAGCCATGCTTGTTCAACATCGCTGCAAACAAAACAGGCACCATTTCAAGCTGCACGCCCGCCGCCTCAATGCGGGCAATCTGCTTGGTTGCCAGCCAGACGAATGGGCTGATGGGATCAACGTACATGCGGACGGTTTGCATAGTTCTCCTTAGATTAGAAGGTATTCTTCCACTCCCTTAGCGCCGCGAAAACGGCAACTGGCGGTTCGCCGCCATGTAATTTGCCGGCCTCGCGTAAGCGGGAAGCGATTTCAGGCTCACGATAGCGCAGGAAAGGATTGGTCGCCCGTTCCAGGCCGATCGTGCTCGGCACGGTAGGCTGGCCGCGTTCCCGGGTTGCGGAATCGGCAGCCACGCGTGCGCACAGTGCCCCATTGCCCGGCTCCACTGCGCTGGCGAACCGCAGGTTGGACAGCGTATATTCATGGGCGCAGAACACCTTGGTGGCCTCCGGCAGCCCAGCCAGTTTGCCCAGCGATCCGACCATCTGCTCGGGCGTGCCCTCGAACAGGCGCCCGCAACCGCCGGCAAACAGGGTGTCGCCGCAGAATACCCAAGGTTCGAGGCCATCGCGTACATAGGCGATATGGCCGAGGGTATGGCCCGGCACGTCCAGCACCCGTAGCGACAGGTCCAGCCCCGGCACTTCCACCCGGTCGCCTTCGCCCAGCGGTACGGTCACTGCTGCGATACCATCATGGCGGGGGCCGAAGACCGGCACCTGGAAGCGGGCCAAAAGCCCCGGTACGCCCCCGATATGGTCAGCATGGTGATGGGTGAGTAGAATGGCGGTAAGTGTCAGGCCGTGTTCCTGCAGGGCTGCAAGGATAGGCGCGGCGTCGCCGGGATCGACTGCCGCAGCGTTGCAGCCATCGTGGACCAGCCACAGGTAGTTATCCTTGAAGGCAGGAACGGTCAGAACGGAAACAGGTTTGCTCATGGGCTCAATAAAGGCAATGCATGGATAGCGCAACATCCGACGAATCCATTATAGCGTTCGACAAATGGCTGGAGACAGCGCCGGGTGCATACGTGCGTGCCTGGGAGCAGGCATGCCTGGACAAGATGGTGGCGGATATCTTCGGATTCAACGCCGTGCAGATCGGCATGCCGCAGATTGATGCGCTGGCAGCCAACCGCATGCCG
Organism: Duganella sp. CF458; assembly: GCF_900113115.1. Taxonomy (GTDB): domain Bacteria; phylum Pseudomonadota; class Gammaproteobacteria; order Burkholderiales; family Burkholderiaceae_D; genus Rugamonas. Next base: position 102,411 of record NZ_FOOF01000019.1, read on the forward strand.
CATCAATGGCTTGCCGATATCCGCCTGCACCCGCGCCAATCGGGCGGCAATCGCGTGGTCGCGGTCACCTTGGACAGCGTGGAGCTGCCATTTGCCACCAATAGCATGGACCTGGTCGTGCTGCCGCATGTGCTGGAATTCTCGGCGGAGCCGCACCAGGTGCTGCGTGAAGTGGAACGGGTGCTGATTCCCGAAGGCCAGGTGATCGTCTGCGGCTTCAATCCGGCCAGCTTGTGGGGATTGCGCCAGCTGAGCGGACGCCTGACCGGATCGCATTACCTGCCCAAAGCGGGGGAGTTCATCTCCATGCCGCGTATCAAAGACTGGCTAAAATTGCTGAATATGGGCGTCAGCCACACGCAGCTGGGTTGCTATGCGCCGGCCTGCCGCACTGAACGCTGGCTGGCGCGCTACAACTTCATGGACCGCGCCGGCCCCAATTATTGGCCGTACTTCGGCGGGGTCTACATGGTGCAGGCGATCAAGCGCGTGAAAGGCATGCGCTTGATCGGCCCGGCCTGGAAACAGAAAACGGCCAAGGCGGGCGTACCCGTCCCGGCTGCCAACAAACACAAAGAAAGACTCGATGGATAAAGTAGAGATTTACACCGACGGCGCCTGCAAGGGCAATCCAGGCACCGGCGGTTGGGGCGCGCTGATGATCGCAGGCGACGCCAAGAAGGAAATGTTCGGCGGTGAGCTGAATACCACCAATAACCGCATGGAGTTGACTGCGGTGATCGAATCGCTGAAGGCGCTGAAGCGTCCATGCGAAGTGGTGCTGCACACCGACAGCCAGTACGTCCAGAAGGGTATCAGCGAATGGATCCACGGCTGGAAAGCGCGCGGCTGGAAGACTTCGACCAAGGAGCCGGTCAAGAACGCCGACCTGTGGCAGGCGCTGGACGCCGCGCAGGCCGTGCACACGGTGGATTGGCGCTGGGTGCGCGGCCACAATGGACATCCAGGCAACGAGCGCGCCGACCAACTGGCCAACCTGGGTGTGGAATCGGTTCGCCGCAAATAAGGCCTGTTATACTTCGCCGCTTGCTACGAACACATTCGTGAAATTTATGCGTCAAATCGTCCTCGATACCGAAACTACCGGCATTAACCCGAAGCAGGGTAACCGAATCATTGAAATTGGCTGCGTTGAGCTGTTTGAGCGCAAGCTGACCGGGAATAACTTCCACGTCTACATCAACCCTGATCGTGATTCGGAAGAGGGCGCCTTGGCGGTGCACGGATTGACCACCGACTTCCTGCGCGATAAACCGCGCTTTCATGAAGTGGTCGAGGATTTGCGCGCTTACGTCCAGGGTGCGGAAGTCATCATTCACAACGCGCCGTTTGACCTGGGTTTTTTGAACCATGAGTTCAATTTGCTCAAGCTGCCCGCCTTCGATTCCCACATTGGCGGCGTGATTGATACTCTGGTGCAGGCGAAGGAAATGCGTCCGGGTAAGCGTAACTCGCTGGACGCGTTGTGCGAACACTTCGGCATCTCCAACGCGCACCGCAAACTGCACGGCGCGCTGCTTGACGCGGAGTTGCTGGCAGACGTTTATCTGGCGATGACCCGTGGCCAGAATAGCCTGGGCATGGACATCGTCATCGAAGAATCCGGCAGCGGCATCGCCATGGCGGAGATCGCGTTGGCCGATGTGATTGTAGTGCGAGCCAGTGAGGCGGAAGAATCCGAGCACATCACACTACTGGACGGTCTCGATAAAGCGGTCAAAGGAACTTGTGTTTGGCGCACCCATAGTCTATAATTGCGCCACTTCGGGAGGTTAGCTCAGGGGTAGAGCACTGCATTCACACTGCAGGGGTCGCAAGTTCGAAACTTGCACTTCCCACCAGAATTCAGTAGTAAAACAAGGGCTTACGCATTGCGTAGGCCCTTAGTTTTTGCTGGTCCGGAAAAAGTACGGAAAGTTGCTTAGCATTTATCGAATGTCCCGCGTCAGGGTTCGATGAGGTCCAGCAGAACCCTTTGCAAGTGCTGCAGCGGATCGTCAGGGCTCTTCCCAATCAAGAGATGCCTGACTTCCATGAAAAAGCCTTGGACAAACTGAGCGGAGCGCCGACCTCGCGGCCTGGCTTGCCACCGCTGACGTATTTCCAGCTCGTACATTGTCCACTTCACGGCGCATTCCTTATTAACTCGCCACTTTCTTTGAGCGTACGCCAACATCGATTGCATAGCAAACAGAAAGTAGCGTCAACTGCGCCTTGAGTAGACGGGCTTCGACGGCGTTGCCAATCTAGGCGCATCCGCATTTCTGCGCAAGCCATTGCGACCCTGAAATAGACGGTATCTATTTCGTCACACTTTGCACTCATCTATTGTGTGACTGACTCAGCCGTGCCAACATGCATAAAGGTAGTCAGCTCCGTGCGTGTTGCTCATTGGAGATGGCTCACCAGCAAATTCTAAAGGGGGCATGCAATGGCTAAGGCCATGCGGGAAGGACTGTGCCCTTCAGGGGGCATCTTTCGATCCCGGTGGCGGCGCCACGGATGGAGGTCCATATGTCCCCAATGGTCGATGAACTCGCTAAGGCAAGCCTGTTGATCAACAAGATGTACTCCTGGCGAGGCTATGCTGGGCCCCATCAACTGCCCGTCGATCCCAACCGGATCACACTGACCGCTAGCGACAAAGGAGAGGTAGTCGGTACCCTGACTCTGGGACTTGACTCGCCGAACGGAATCCTGGCAGATGAAATCTTCAAGGACGAAGTCGATACAGTACGCATGATCCGCGGCGCCCGCGTGTGCGAAATCACCAAGCTGGCGTTCGACAACGATGGCAGCAAGTCGCAGATGGCATTGCTGTTTCACATGTCAGTGCTATATGCGCGCGACCTGCACCATTGCACACACATCTTCATTGAAATCAATCCGCGCCACCGCCGCTTCTACGAAACCATGCTCGGCTTCAAGTGCCTGGGCGGGCTGAAGACCAACCCGCGCGTTGGAGCCCCTGCCTACCTGCTGGTGATTGAACTGGCGTACGTCAGCGAACAGATCGAAAAATATGGCGGGCAGGGACCTGAGATTGCTTTGTCGGCGCGCTCTTTCTATCCGCTGTTCTATTCGCCGCAGGACGAACGTGGCATCGTTCAGCGCCTGAAGAATTTCGACGTGGCGGCAATGGATGATGGCGTTCGCGGCATCCGTGCTTGTACCCGAAGCCCCTCAGAGCGGCATCTAGTCGAAGCCGAACACACCTAGTTTGCCCGTTTTAATGGCGAGGACGAAATCATCGCGGCGCCGCAGAACCTCCAGCATCGCACTTTCTGGCAATGCTCTTGCTGTTCTTTGAGCCAGGGAGTCGTCGCATCCCCCGCCATACATGCACAAGAGTTGTTGTTCCAGTGCGGTGCTGGAACAGTCTTTACCCAGCTCGCAGGCTGCGAGCCTGATCGCTAGGCCATCGATATTGTTATCTGACGATTGCCCGGACGCTTTGCTACGGGTGTCCTGTACCTCCTGCAAATAGTGTTCGAGCTCCGCGATTGCATCAGGCTCTCTCGATCGGAGGACAGAACTGGCCAGGCTGGCAGCTTGTTCCAGTTTGTTCATGCTAAGTAGATCCGATGCCTTGGCTGCGATCGCAATGTTGCTGCTCTCATTTGCGACAACCGTCTTCAAATGGCGGATCGAAGCCCAGATTTCGGACGGCGGAACGTTTCGGAATCCGGCACACCTGGCGTAAAGCTGCCGATTGGCCAGATCCTGTTGATCCGTCGCACCCCGCAACAGTTCCGGTGCGGTTGAAAAAGCCGCTCCGCTCGACGAACGCACCAGAAATCGGGCGCAAAAGTCGATTGCGCGCAGCGCGAAGTAGCGGGCGTTGGGATCTGCTCCATCCCTAAATTTCATGTACAGGGCGTGTAAGTCACGGGTCGACTGAAACTCGCCTGAAACCTTGATAGCAAAAGCGAGGCGATCTTGTGGCTGCTGTAGTGGTGCAGGCATTGTAGGATGAACGATTGCCGCAGTCGCTTTCTGATGCGTGTCGCGAGGCTGCCCGACTGGCGCTACTGGTGCATGTTCGATCCTGAAAAAGAAGAAGGCGCTCATCGCGATTGCAATGACGGCCAGCGCCAACATGAGAGGTTTTAGTGAAGCCATGGCATCAGGCGAACCCGCGCTAATGTTGTAGTCGAGATGTCATTTTGTATCGGTACTGTCTGCTGCTTCCCGTATCTTTTTCCATACACTTCTATGATTGACTGGCGACCTTCTTTCAGGTCCGCTGCGGCATCTTCCAATTTTTCTCGATATTGCGCGAGGCTAGGTATAGCAAGTTCGTCGCTGCCTCGTCGCTCGGGAAGTTCCCCCGCGGTGTGTGGATCAACATCGCCTGATACGCGCCGCGCAGCATTCGACATTTGGTCCAGAAAGAGCCCCTGATTTTTGCACTGAACCCCGGAAGTTGGTACCAATTCTCGGGGTCTTTCGCTGACTGACCGTGGATTAACGCGCTTCTTGATTCTCTCCCTCAATTCCGCCTTTGATCCACAGACAGGGCATGTCGCAATCGATGCGACTGTTTACGCAACTCTTCGCTGCCAACGATCGCTCGTAGCGATACCCCCTGACGACTTGAGGAAGTCCACCAGCGCGCGCAGAACCGCGCCCATATGGCGTCCACTCGGGTAATACAAGTAGAAGCGCTCCGGAGGGGGCATCCAGCCCTCCAGCACAGGAACAAGCCGACCATTCGCGTGTGGCAAAGCCCGGCTCCCTGCTGCGCCGCCAGCATGAGCGCGGGTAAGTCGTCCAGCACGATGCTGCCATTGGTGGCCACTGCAAATGCTTCACCGTCGCGCTGGAATTGCCATTTAAAGATAGCGCCGCTCGGGAAGCGAAGTTGCAGGCATTCGTGGCTGGCCATTGCGTGCGGTGTTTCCGGTACCCCAAAACGATGGAGATAGTCCAGCTTTGTTAACGGCACTGAGTTGGTGGTGGACGGGGGCACAGCCAGGTATAACGCTACCGAGTCGATAAGATCTCGCGGGATATCGTCAGAAAGTGCTGTGCCTACTGGCGTTGCATTAAATTGTTTACATCGACTTTCTGAATCAGATCAGCGCCAATCGCTGCGGGCGATGTAGCTGCTGGACAAGTTGGACTTTCAATCTGCCCACCGTTACTTTTGAGGCAAATTCTGGGAGTCGCACCGGTCAATGCACCGGCGCTACAGGCCTGGCAGATTCGCGTGAAAGCGGTCTGGAGCTGCAGTGAGTAGTCCAAGGATACGGCAGGAAGGGGCTGGGCGCTGTCTTGAACAGGATCGATCAAATGGCCACCTTGGACATTGGCAAAATACGCGGCAACTATTTTCTCGAGTTCCGTGGGGGTAGGGGTGTCTGACTGGTTAATGCGGGGCGGCGACCCTAGCACAGGATGGCGCGGATACTGGGCTGACGAGTGGCAGGAGATACACGAAGATCGCCAATTGTCGGCGGGCCCATTCAAGCGTCCTTGAAAACCGGGATAGGGGCGTGCCGGCCAGGATTGCGGCTGCTTTTGCCATACCTTCCCAGCCAACTGATTGTTCAGCCGGGTTTCGAAAAGCTGCGCCGATTTCGCAAGTTCATTATTCTGTTTGGTGGGATCGTTTCCCCACGCCAGTCCAACGGGAACGAGATTATCAAAGAGCCCGTCACCCTTCTTCGGTCCCTTCCATACAAAAGTTCCGAAGACCCAACCCGTCAACGTCGCCCGAGGATCACGCACCGCGATGTCGACTTGAATAAGCCTGAGCTTGGTTAGCGACGTTTTACTGCGTGTGAATGCCTGGACGACTGGCGCCCCTTTCAAATACTTGACGTGCGCGTCGGTCGCTTCAGTGAAAAGGAATTTGAAGGAAGCTGATTTTGCAGGGAATGTCCAACGGCTACCATTGGGCAAAGACGGGACTGAAGGGTCGCAGGGATTCGCATAAATCTGGCCAAGTCCAAAAGCCCCTTCCTGGTTGTACCAGCCTATGGCCCAAGTTTGAAGGTCGCCTGGCGACGTGGGGCTGAGATCTTTGGGATCGGGGCTGCGCTCCTTGGTCAATCCAATCCGCTTCTCCCGTCCACTAGCGCCATAATCCATCCAAGGGGCAATCCACCAGTTCGCGGTAGCAGGCAAGGCAATCGTTCCACCTGAGATGGTGATGCCGGAATCCCGGATTTCCTGCAATACGGCTGCCGCATATTTTCGCCAACTGGTCTCGAAGTTGATCTGTTCCCAGCCGTGTCCAGTACTCGGAAGCGCTGTTGGAAAGTCCGTGCGCCACGGAATGTTTATCTTGCCAAGCGTTGCGTCAAAGGCGCTGCTTTTCGACGCAGGAAAATCCTGACAACCCTGGGCCGTACCACCAGAGATTGCAAGCGCAACGCAGATCAAGGATCCGAATCGCATCATACCCTCCGCATATCGGTTACAGCTGGGTTTCGGACTTTGCTTCTCGCGATAGGAATCCTCCTATTCTGGACTGATACGTCGAGAAAAATCTATCCAAAGGTCACAGTTGCCGAATAACGACATGAGGATATGCGGGGCATCTTCAGGGCGGCCCTGAACTGCTGGGTCTGGGATCGAACTCGTGCTAGTGTTGTAATCGAGATGTCATCTCATATCGGTACTCTCCGCGGTTTCCCGTATTTTTCCATACACTTCTATGATCGATAAAAATTCGGCTGCAGGCGGACGCAAGTTTCCGCTGCAAGGCACAGTTTCTTCCGCTCTCGCGGCTGCGGCGATTTCGGCATCGCTGCTATATCTAAGCGTGGTGGAAGACACATCGGCACAGGAAGGCATTCGGCCCGCATACACAGCTGACTATGTTGCGCAGATGCTCGACTATGTTTCGCGCGATTATGCACTCGCCGTATCGAACGGAAAAATCATCGATGAGGACGAATACGTCGAACAACTTGTCGTTAGCGGCTCGGCGCTGGAAGTGGGTGACCAGGTAAAAGCAATCAAGGCACAGCCTGCCATTCGCGGGGAAATCGTCAGGCTCATTGACCTGATCAAGGAAAAAGCGCAGCCCGAGGTCATCAAGAAGCAGGCATTGAAAGCGCGTGATGCCATCTACGTGGCAGCCGGAAGCGCGATAGCACCTCGCAGTTGGCCGAGCCTGGCCCAGGGAAAACAGATATTCACCGCGAACTGCGCATCCTGCCACGGCGCAATGGGCGATGGGCGAGGCATCGCGGCGCAGGCACTGGCTTCGAAGCCGATGAATTTTCTCGATTCGGAGCGCATGGCGCCCATGGCGCCGTTGTCCATCTTTACCTCCGCCAAAATGGGAGTTCAAAACACCGCAATGCCAGGCTTTTCTTCCTTGACGGAGGACGAGTTGTGGGCCGTGTCGTTCTATGTGCTTTCGCTTAGGCCACGTATGGCGTTGCCCGCTGCGGCCAAGCTTGACCAAACGGCCGCCGATCTTTGGCTGAAGGCAGCTGCCACGCTTCCTGATGAAGAATTGATGCAAACATTACCGGGGTCTTCCAGTGAGCGCAGGAAGTCCCTGGCGCTGCTCAGAACCCATTCCGAAGACCGCAAATGAACCGAATTACAACCCAAGGATATGGAGCGAACAAATGCTAAGTAAAAGATCGTATCGCCTTTTGAAGTCCTGCGTCACATTCCTCGTTCTGCTTTCGTCATCGATTGCATTCGCGGCCACGGTGGTACGTGGGCCTTACCTTCAAAGCGCAAGCAGCGACAGCATCACCGTGCGCTGGAGGACCGATGTCGCGACCGATAGCCGCGTGCAATATGGTGCCAGTTCCGGCAGCCTGACGTCACTCGCATCCAACGCCACCTCGACCACTGAGCACATCGTCAAACTGAGCGGCCTTAGCCCTAACACGAAATACTTCTACAACGTCGGCTCCAGCAGTGCGGTGCAAGCAGGCGACTCCACGTTTTACTTCGAAACCTCGCCGACGGCTGGCACCTCGGTGCCCACCCGTGTCTGGGTGATCGGCGACGCAGGCACAGGCACCTCCGGGCAGGCGGCCGTGTACAACGCCTACCGCAACTTCACTGGCAGCACCTATACCGACTTTTGGATGATGCTCGGTGATAACGCCTACAACAGCGGTACCGACGCCGAATACCAGACCAAGATGTTCAATATGTATCCGGAGATGATGCGCCAGTCGCCACTGTGGGCCACGATCGGCAACCACGATGGCACCAGTGCCGATTCGGCGACGCAGACCGGTCCCTACTACGACATCCACACCTTCCCCAAGAACGCTGAGGCCGGCGGCGTCGCTTCCGGCACCGAGGCCTATTATTCGTTCAACCATGGGAATATCCACGTCATCGTGCTCGACTCGAACGAGACCAGCCGTTCCACCACGGGCGCCATGATGAACTGGATGAAAGCCGATCTGGCGAATGTCACGGCGACCTGGCTGATCGCCATCTGGCACCATCCTCCCTACACCAAGGGTTCGCACAATTCGGACACCGAGACGAACCTGATTGAAATGCGCCAGAACTTCCTGCCTGTCCTGGAAAACTATGGCGTTGACCTGGTTCTTACGGGCCACAGCCATTCGTACGAACGCTCGAAATTCATCGATGGACACTACGGTCTCTCGAGCACCTACAGCAGTTCGTTTGAAATCAACGGCGGGAGCGGCCGCGTCGACGGTACGGGCGCTTATACCAAAACCGCCAGCCTGCCGCATTCCGGCGCAGTCTATTCGGTCGTCGGCGCCTCGGGCCAGGTTAGTGGCGGCACCTTGAATCATCCTGCGATGTTCTTATCGCTGAATGAACTTGGCTCGATGGTCCTGGATGTTTCGGGGCAGACCATGGACATCAAATATCTCAACAACAATGGCACCGTGCGTGATTATTTCACCATCAGCAAAAGCACTACGCCGCCTACCGTTCCCGCAGCGCCAGGTGGTTTGACGGCGACGGCCGCCTCGTCGTCAGCCATCAACCTGAGCTGGACTGATAATTCCAATAACGAAACCGGTTTTGACATCGAGCGTTCCACCGACAATGTCAATTGGGCAGCGCTGCCGCCGGTTGGCAGCAACACCCAGTCCTATGGCAATACCGGATTAGCCGCCAGCACTACTTACTACTATCGGGTACGCGCCAAGAATAGTGCCGGCAACTCGGCCTATTCCAATGTGGCCAATGCAACGACCCTGGCTCCTGGCGGCACAATAGTCACGGTGGAACTACGCGATGGATTGAATGGTTACGCCGGCACCCAGGATACCTATGTCGCCAGTGGGTCCACAGGCTCCAACTTCGGCACCTCTGCAAGCGTGCTGGCGGACGGCGCGGACGGCTCCAATGGGGAACTGGTTTCTCTGCTCAAATGGAGCGTGACCGGCGTCCCAAGCACGGCCACTGTCAATTCAGTTCGTGTGAAGTTACAGGCTTTCAACCCGAGCGCCGGCACATACCGTCTGTATGCTCGAAATGCGGCCTGGGCCGAAAGTACGGCGACCTGGGCCAACGCCAATGTCGCCGGCAACCAGGGAGCCGAGATCGGCAACTTTGTACCGAGTACTAACGGACTTCATACGATCACGCTCAACGCGGCGGGCATCGCCCTGGTACAGGGCTGGTTGAACGGTACGATAAACAATAATGGCCTGACCGTTCGTTCCACCAGCTCCGACGGCGTCGACTTCCGCTCGAGCGAATATGGCACCGGCGCACAGCGACCGGCTTTGAGCATTACGTATCAAAATTGATTGGTAATGATTAGCTCGAAAATGGCGGGGACGCTCCCCGCCATATTTGTTTATTGAGGATCCCGGCATGAAGTTGAATCAAGCGTTACTCGCACTGCTTCTTTGCACTGGCCAGGCGATGGCCCATGGCTCCTTGCACAACCAGATACAGGATCTCACCAAGACGATGCTGCGAGACGGAAAGAGCGCGCCGTTACTGGTCAAGCGTGGAAGGCTTCACATGGAGCACGGCAATCACAAGTCCGCAACCCAGGATTTCTTATTGGCCCTGAAGCTGAATCCTGCGGAGCGATCCGCCTACTATTACTTGGCGGAGCAGGCCTTCGATCAGGAAAAACTGCCCGACGCGCGGCGCTACGCTGAAAAATTCCTGGCAATGTTGAAGGGTGAGCCTGGCGCTATCGTGCGAGGCCAAAGCCTGTATGGCCAGATCCTGCTCGCGCAGGGAGAGTATGGTGCCGCTGAGACGGCGTTCCGCATCGCAGTGGACCAGGCGTCTGACCCTTCGCCAGAGCATTATCTGCGCCTTGCCGATGCGCAGGGCAAAGCGGGTGCCACAACTGAAGCGCTGTCCAGCCTGGATGAAGGCATGCGAAAGCTCGGGATGTTGAACGTGCTGCAAAACAAGTCCATTAGCCTGAATATCGAATCAAGGGCATGGGACGACGCCCTGCAACGGCTGGATGGCATGATTCTGCAAGGCCAGGGTCTACCCGAACTTTACCTTCGCAAGGCAAGAATACTGCTCGCTGCCGACCGCCAAGTTTTGGCGCAAGAGGCGGTGCAACAGGGCTTGGTGTCGATCGAGCAGATCCCTGCCGCAAGGCGTGAGACCCCGGCGATGAAGCAAGTGCAATCTCAATTGCTTGTACTGCGATCCGAACGCTGAATTCCTGGATGATGGCAATTTCGCCACAAAACTTCAATCAGACACCTGAATTCCCCGCAAAAGCGTCATAATGCCGCCTTAATTAATTTGCCGCATGGCAACAAATAGGAGGCTAATGATGAAAACGACAACAGTGTTCCCAGCGGCGCGAATCCTGGCGACCGTTCTGACCGCGATGGTGGCGGGGTGCGGTGGTGGCAGTTCCGAGTCATCCAAACCGAGCGGACAACCGCCTACTTCCGTAGGCACGACGCCGACCACACCCACGACGCCGACCACACCCACGACGCCGACCACGCCGACCACGCCATCCACAGGCGGGCTGGCAGCAATCAACACCAACAGCAAGTCGGAAGTGGCCGCCTTTTACAACAAGACCATGCTGCCGGCGTTTTCAGTTCCGATGCAGTGGACGGGGTCGACCCAGGGCTGCGTGGCCGGTACCACCTCTGCCGAGTACAAAGCTGCCGTCCTGAATACCGTGAACAGCTTCCGCGTATTGGCGGGATTGCCGGGGAATGTTTCCCTGAATCTGACCACCTCGGCCAAGGCGCAGCAAGCCGCCTTGATGATGGAAGCGAATTCCCAGCTGAGCCATTCGCCGCCTTCTTCGTGGAATTGCTATACGGCTGATGGTGCGACGGCAGCGGGCAGTTCCAATCTGGCATTGGGCAACGCGGGGCCGAATGCCGTGCGCGCGTATATCGTCGATAGTGGCACCCCCAGCCTGGGACATCGCCGCTGGGTACTCTACTCGCGCCTGGGCGAAGTCGGCACTGGCGACACAACGCGGGCCAATACCTTATGGGTATTCGGCGGCACGATTGCTGCACCGGCGAGTGTAGCGGAAACAGGCGTCGCCTGGCCGTCACGCGGTTATATGCCATGGACTTCCAAAGTGGCTGACCCAAGCCACCCGTGGAGTTTCTCGTTGCCGGGCGCGGATTTCAGTGGCGCGAGCGTAGTGATGAGTAATGACATGGGCAAAGTGCTCTCGGTCAGCAATGTCGGCGCATTATCGAACGGTTACGGCGACAACACCATGAGCTGGAAACTGGCTGCCGACGCAAGCGAGTGGTCGCGCTCTCCGGCCGACACCAAACTCAACGTGCAAATCAGGGATGTGAAAGTCGGCGCACAATTCAAAAACTTCGACTATAGCGTTACCTTCTTTGTCCCTTGATCTGAAGGAAAGTTCGACCGAAACTCATCATGGCTGAGGAACGCCTGGTGGCTCGACAATACTCCGGGATGTGCAATACTGATTCGTACCGTAAGGAGCATCCTATGGATGAATCAGAACAATCCCGGCGAGTTGATAACCGGGCTGCCGAAAAGGTCGAGTGCGGAATAGCCCTTATGGCTATCAGCGGAAAAGACGCAGCGTTGAGGCACTTGAGAAATTGTGGCGTTCCGCCCGACGTGATTGGACGCGTCCTCGGCAGCCCGATAGCGCGCAGGGCCCACGGCGCCCATTTGGCCGATCGGCGGCGGGAACAACGGCCAGACAGTATGCGTTATTCCCCCGGTCAACTGCCTCCGTAGTGGGCTTTCTGCGCGGCGCCGGATTCGGACAGCTTGGCAGCCGTTTGCAGGTAGCGGGCGAGGGCGTCGTTCAGCGTTGGCAACAGGATGCCGCGTTCGCTACCCAGGGCCGAGAAGCGCGGCTGCGCGGCCTTGCCGTCAAAGGCAGTGGCCGGGCAGGCTTCCAGTCCTTCCGCGTCGATGCCGGCCAGCCGGCAGACACGTTGCGCCAGCTGGTGCCAACTGAGCGCTTCACCATTCGAAAGATGCCAGATGCCACTTTCCTGGTCGATCAGGAGATCAAGGCAGGCTTGTACCAGGTCCGGCACGTAGGTGGGTGAAACGATCAGGTCGTCGGCCGCCGCAAAGCGTTCGCCGGCGGCCAGCGCCTGCAAGGCGATCGTCACGAAGTTGTGGCTGTCCCAAGGGCCGAAGAAGGCGCTGGTGCGCACCATCAGCGTGTCCGGGTGGATGGCCAGCATGCGCTGCTCGGCCTCCGCCTTGCTGCGTCCGTAAACGTTCAGCGGCGCCGTGCTGTCGCTTTCCACATAGGGCGCGCCTTTGCTACCGTCGAACACCAGATCGCTGGAAAAGCTGAGCAAGCGCAGTGCGTGGCGCGCGCAGGCAATGGCCAGCACGGCCGCGCCGTGCGTGTTCTCACGCAGGCAGCGGGCTTCGTCGTGCTCAGCCTGGTGTACGCGCACATAGCCGCCGGCGTTGATGATGGCCCAGGGCTGGTAACGCTGGATGGCCGCTTCCACGGAAGCGGGATCGGCAATGTCCATCTCCTGGCGCGTCAGCACGCGGTATGACAGGTTGCGTTCCTCGCAAATGCGCGCAAACGCCGAGCCCAGGGTGCCGGTGGCGCCGATGATCAGGATAGGTTGCACGGGGCGCTGTGGAGACTGCCGTTCCGGCGGCAGCGCCGCAAGGCTGCCACTGCTTGCCGCGGGCGGGCACAGGAAACGCCCGGGGCGGCGCCACCAGCCGGCTCCCTGCAGCACCGGGCTCGAGAGCGGGCGCCCCGTGGCGAGTTCGCGCATCATCCCGGCCAGGGCGGTCGGGCGTGGCACGGGCGAGCGCAGGTCGAAGGCCCCTGTTTCATAATAGCCCTTGCATTCGGTAACCAGGCAGTTCCAGTCGAAAGAACCCAGCAGGGACCACACGGTCACTGCGCGCACGTCGGCGCCGCGCCGGCGCGCCTCCTGCGCGGCGTTCCACACTTCCAGCAGCCAGCGTAGCTGGTCTTCGCGGTTGGCGTCGATATGGGCCTCGGTCACGGCCATGGGCAGCTCGTATCGCTCCCATACTTCATCGAGCAGGGGCCCGATGCCGGGCGTGGGGACGGCCAGGGCGCGTGCGGTCTCGATGTCGGCAAAGCCGTCCACGCCCACGTAGCGCGGCGGGTAGCGCTCGGCGCGGTGATCGAGCCAGCGCTCGCTGGTGACGTAGTAGTTCAAGCCAATGATGTCGGGCGGGCAGGGGTTCTCGCTGAACCACAGCAACTCTTCCGCAGTAAGCCCGCCGCGCACGGTCAGGTAGGACCACAAGGCATGCTCGTTGTTCACGCGTCCGCACAGCAGGTCCCAGGCCAGCCAGCGGCGATCGTTGTAGAAGTCCGCCCAGTCGGCCAGCTCCGGCGTGCTATAGGTCTTGCCCAGGTCATCGGTCTGCACCAGCTTCGCTTGCGGGTTGACGGCGCGGATGGCGCGCATGGCCAGCACGGTGCCCTTGCATTGATGGAGCAGGGCGCGCAGGAAGGTCTGGTCGTCGCGGCCGTGCGGGTACCACAGGCCATACAGGCCGCAGAAGCGTGCCGTGGTCAACGGTTCGTTGACTGGCGTGTAGTGCTCGACCCAGGGATAGCGCTGCGCCACGGCGCCCGCGTATTCGGCCAATTGCTCAGGGAAGGCCGGGTCGACCAGGCTGGTATGCATGGGGCCGCTGCCATGGTGGACCAGGCCCACGATCGGCGCAACGCCCAGCGCCTGCAGGGCCGGCAGCCGTTTGTCCGGCTGGGCCCAGTCGGCATCGGCCAGCCCGTGCGGCGCGACCCGTTCCCATAGGACGGGGTAGCGCAACGCGCGGATGCCAAGCGCCGCAAAACGGTCAAGGTCATCTTCGCGCCGGTCATGGCCGTTCTGCTCGATCTGGCTGAAGTATTGATCGGATACGCGGTTGACTGTGCCTTCCAATCCGCCCCATAGTTCCAAGGTGCCTGGCTTGTTTGTTGACATTGTTCTGGGCTTGCGAGACAAGGTGGCAAAAGTATCCCGAAGTTTTCGACGAGGTGGCGCAAGCTTGCCCATAGTCACGCGTGCGCGCCCGCTGCATGCGCGCCGCTAAACTGCGCGCATGCCTTATACCTTGCTCGGAAACTCAATCGAAGAATGGGGTACGGCGCTGGCTGTGATGGCGGCGGCGGTCGTGCTGCTGTACCTGGTGAAATGCCTGGCGGTGCGGCGGCTGGCGGTGATCGCCGAACGTACCCATACCGCCATCGACGACTGGCTGGTACGCGCGCTGCGCAAGACCTGGCTGCTGACCATCGTGGTGGGCGGTGCCTGGCTGGGAAGCCAGATGCTGGACCTGCCCGCGAAGCAGCATATGTGGATGTGGCGCATCACTGCCACGACGCTGCTGTTGCAGGGTGGCGTATGGGGCGACAGCCTGGTGCGCTCGTGGCGGGGGAGTTACCGTGCCCGCAATGAGACTGGGGCCTCGGCCACCTCTGCCGCGATCATCGATTTCGTGCTGCGCCTGGTGGTCTGGATCGTCTTCACGCTCATGGTGCTGGACAACCTGGGCTTCAATATCACCACGCTCGTGGCCAGCCTTGGCATCAGCGGCATTGCGGTGGCGCTGGCGGTGCAGAATATCCTGGGCGACCTGTTTGCCTCGCTGTCCATCGTGCTGGACAAGCCCTTCGTCGTGGGCGACTTCATTATCGTGGACGACAAGCTGGGCAGCGTCGAATACATCGGCTTGAAAACGACGCGCCTGCGCGGCTTGGGCGGCGACCAGATCATTTTCTCCAACGGCGATATCTTGCGGGCCCGCATCCTTAACCAGACGCGCATGCATACGCGCCGCGCCGCCTTCATCCTGCGCGTGCGCCAGGGCACCACCGAAGAGCAGTTGCGCGAGATCCCGCAGATATTGAAGGACGCTGTGCTGAGCCAGGAGGCGACCGCCACCTTCGAGCGCTCGCACTTCTCGGGCCTGGGCGAATGGTCGTTTGACTTCGAAACCGTGTACTGGATCAAGTCCCCAGACTACTTCGTGTTCATGGACACCCAGCAAGCGATCTATTTGCGGGTGGTGGGCGCGCTGGCCGAGCGAGGCATCGAACTGGCCATCCCCATGCGGTTGATGATGGCGCCGCCGGCCGCCGAGGCAGCGCCCACGGCAAGGCCTGAACCGCGTCTCGCCAAGCCCATGCACTGAGCGACGAACCGTTCGCAGGCGTCGGCGTCGACCCACCATGGAAAGTAATCCGGCGGGTGGTTGAAGCCATTGGCGATTGCGCTTGCCAGGGGCGGGCAGTTGCCTGCGGCACCCAACATGTCGAGTATGTGAGGCGGCGGCGGGCAAAGCAGGGAATTGGTCCAGGTAACGACTTTTTCGCCATACTCCCAGAAGCGTTCAAAGGTTTGTTCCATCCACTCGCGGGTGTAAGGCCGATCGCCATGGGCAAGGATGGCATCGAGATAGACGCGGGCAGCCTTGGTGGCATTATTTGAACCTTGCCCCGTGATCGGGTCGCTGATCACCACCGCGTCGCCAAGACCGAACACCAGTTTTCCGGAGGGGAGCGTGGCGACAGGCTTGCGCACGGTTGGCGCGAAGCTGCCGGCAAGGATGCCGTTTGCGTCAGTCAATTCGACATGCGTGGCGCGCTCGGCTTCCCATGGCAGGAAAGTGCGCAGCAGATCCAGGCTTTGCTCCAGGTGGGCCTGGGGCGTCCTGATATCGCGCCAGCAGTCCATTGGGCCGCCCGGCACGCCTTCGAATACCATGATGTCGCAAGGGCCGCCGGTGGTCAGGGCAGGGAACACAAAGTATTCGCCGACGCCGGGAATCAGGTTGAATGCGACGCGCGAATACTCGGCTGCCCGACGCAAGCCGTTCACGTACGTCAGGGCCAGCGCGCGCTGCGGCCGGTCAAATGCCGAACGGCCGGCATCGCGCTCGAACATCCTGGTGAGTTCGCCTTTGCCCGCAGCCAGGAGTACCAGATCGTTTTCGGCTGCCAGGCGTTCCAGGTCCGCGACGCCCACGTCTGCGATCAGCAATGTGCCGCCTCGCCGTTCGAACTCGTGCATCAAGGCAGGCATTTTGATGCGCTGGTCCACGGCCCGGGCGGGCCGATCGAGGCGGGCACTCCAGTCGATCAGTCTTTCGTGCGGCGCGTCAGGATGCGGAACGGTCAGACCGATGCCATCGACCGTCGGGCATGTAGCGCCCCAGTGATCAAGACCGAGGTCGCGCTCGATCTGAAGGGCGGCATCGAACATGCACTGGCTTGACATGACACGCCCGTTAAGGATGTCGTCAGGACTGCGGTTGCTCGCTACGGTGACTTCGAAGCCATTGGCCAGCAAGCCCAATGCCAGGGGGAGACCGGCCTGCCCGCCGCCTACGATTGCGATCTTGCGCACTGTCTGTCTCCTGGCCGTGTGGTCATCGGCCGATAGTACATCCGATAGCAGTGCAATAAACTCACACTTACTCACGGGCGCGGGCCGCGCCCGAAGCCCCTGTCACGCGCCCATCAAGCCCTGTCCGCACACGCGGATCGTTTGTCCGCTGATGCCGCAGGCGCCCGGCGTGCACAGGAAGGCCACCAGTTCGGCCACATCGCGTGGCTGGCCGCCCTGCGACAGCGAATTGAGGCGCCGGCCGATCTCACGTGTCAGGAACGGCACTTTTCCCGTCATCGGCGTTTCGATGAATCCCGGCGCGACGGCATTGAATGTGATGCCGCGCGCCGCATGCAAGGGGGCTTGCGCGGCGACGTAGCCGATCAGGGCCGCTTTCGACGTGGCGTAATTCGTCTGGCCAAAGTTACCCGCGATGCCGCTGATGGAAGACAGGCACACGACGCGGCCATGATCGCGTAGCAGGGCGTCTTCGTGCAATTGCTTGTCGATCGCCGCAATGGCGGACAGGTTGATTTGCAGGACCTGATCCCATTGCTGCGGCTCCATCTTCGCCAACGTGCGGTCGCGCGTGATGCCGGCGTTATGTACCACGATGTCGACGCCGCCAAAATTCTCGCGCAAGTAGCTGGCAACAACGGCGGGAGATGCGGCGTGTGCGATATCCAGGGCCAAGGCGGCAGCGCCGATGCGGTTGGCGATTTTAGTCAATTCTTCCGAGGACGGGGGAATGTCGAGCAATACCACCTTGGCGCCTTCTTGCGCCAGGCGTTCAGCGGTGGCCAGCCCGATGCCGCGCGCCGCACCGGTCACCAGCGCCACCTTGCCTGCCAGGACATTGGTTCTGGGCGGCGAGTCGGGGCCCGCAGTTTCAGCCGAGACTTGTATTGCCTGGCCCGAGACATAGGCGCACTGCGGGCCGCAGAAGAAGCGCACCACACCATCCAGCCGTGCCATTGCCTGGCGCGACACGCTGGCCAGATTGGCTGTCGCACCGCGCCGGCCAAGCTCTTTGGCCAACGAGCGGACGAATCCTTCCAGGCCGCGCGCCACCGCCGCCGCCATGGGATCGCCCGCTTCGGATAGCAGTGGGGCGATCAGAAGCACACGTCCATTGCGCCCGATGCGCTTGAGTTCCGGTTGGCAGGCAGCGTACATGGCACTCAGGTCGGCCACAGTCCGGCATCCGCTGGCGTCCATTACAAAGATGTCGATGGCGTCCGCCGCTTCGGTGGCGCCGGCGCCGCGCAGCGCTGCCGCCAGCGCGGCCGATGCGTAACCGCCTTCGACCGATGCCAGCCGGTAGCTCTTGCCCTCGAACGGCAGGGCGGCATAGGGCCCGGACGAGCGCAGCAATTCGGTCGGGTTGGGCAGGCCTATGGCGCGCACGATCGGGCCGATGACGGGCCAGCGATTAATTCTGATCAGGGTATCGGGCATTTGCAGTTTCGGTACAAGTTGGCTTTCCGGGTCGTGACTATACTACCGAACCCGGCGGTATCCATAGGGGGGCGAGGTTAGTTAAGTTTATGATAAGCTGTGGCGCATTTAACAACAACGACACTTCCATGTTCAAGAACACTCTCACCGCCGCCTGCGTCCTGCTCGCCGCAGCACCCGCCTTCGCCATCGACCAGACTGTCCGCCCGGTTGATCCCTCAAATTTTGATGTCGCGGGTGTCCGCCTCGGCATGCCAGCCGCCGAGGCGGCTGCTGCAGCTGCGGCCAAGCTCGGTGTTGGCGCCAATGCGGTGCAATACGACAAGCCTTCGATGAACCAGCTGGTCAAGGCAAAGGTGCCAGGCAATTTCACGGTTCAAAGCGGTAAATCCAAGCTGACTGTTTCGTTGCTGCCCCGCGAGCCGGTAGATGCTGCGAAAACGCTCGTCGTCAGCGAAATCAAGTACGTGATGGAGCCATCGCCGCAAGCCGAAGAAGCTATCAGCAAATCGGCGCTTGCCAAGTACGGCAAGCCCAGTGTTGCGCGCGGAATGACCTCGAGCTGGTGCGCCAAGCCCAACGTCACCATTGCCTGCATGGGCGACCGTGGGCCGCAACTCCACGTCTTCGGCGTGACTGTGCAGTTGATGGACGAGTCACTCAGCAAAGTGAAGATCGCCGCGAAAGGCGAGGCCCCCAAGCCGGCGTTCTGAGAAAGTTGCTCCCGCCATCCATTTCATCAAATAGCAACAAAAAGGCTTGCAGACGTCAGTCGCAAGCCTTTTCTGCTTATGAGGCCGGTAATAGCAAGCTGCAAGTTGACAAGATGACATTCCACCGAAACTTTTTCACATATTTGGATAGTTTTGGTGAGAATCTTTACAACTGAAGCATGTTATATTTCCGCCTAGTAAGTTGCATTACTCGAAATCATGTAGTTCATTCTGCAACTGTCCGGATCGCTGAGGCATCGCGAGCGCACGGACAGGCTGCTTCCCAGGCACCGGTCATAGAGATCCTCCTGAGGCACCGCAAAGCGCCGCCGCATCACGCGCGCCTTGATGTTTCACGTCCGTAAACGTACTGAAGAAACAAATGTTACCTGCAAGAATAAGTATCATCGCGGCTGCCTGTGCCGCCATGGCGTTCAGCCAATTGGCACAAGCCCAGGCGAGCAAAGACATCGACACCGAGCAACTGCGCCGGACGCAGGAACGCGAGGCGCAGCAGCGCAAACAGCGTGAAACGCAGCCCGACGTGCACTTGCCGCAACCAGCCGCGTCCGCCGCGGCGTTGCCGTTGAAGGACGAAAGTCCATGCTTCCCGATCCAACGCATTGAGCTCGATGGGCAGGACGCCAGCCGCTTCAACTGGTTGCTCGATTACGCCGATGGCCACGCGCAATTGGCGGCGGCGGACCCGGTGGTGGGCCGCTGTGTCGGCGTGCACGGCATCCAGATCGTCATCGACCGCATGCAGCATGCGTTGATCTCGCGCGGCTTTGTCACGAGCCGCGTGCTGGCAGGCCCGCAGAACCTGCAAGGCGGCGCACTGGTCCTGACCGTAGTGCCGGGACGGGTCGGAGAAATCCGCTGGGCACCGGAAACCGGCGCACGCGGCAGCCGCTGGAACACCGTTCCCAGTGCCACCGGTGAGCTGCTGAACCTGCGCGATATCGAGCAGGCGCTGGAAAACTTCAAACGTGTGCCGACCGCTGAAGCCGATATCCAGATCGCTCCGGGCAGTGAACCGGCTACCAGCGACCTGGTGATCGCGCACCAGCAGCCGATGCCATTCCGCTTGTCCGCCACGGCGGACGACAGCGGCACCCGCAGCACCGGCAAATACCAGGGAAGCCTGACCTTCAGCTACGACAACTGGTGGACCATCAGCGACTTGTTCTACTTTACCTGGTTGCACGATCTTGGCGGCGGCGATCCGGGCGCGCGCGGTACGCGCGGGCACATCGTGCACTACTCCATCCCATTCGGTTACTGGCTGGCCGGTTTCACGCAAAGCAAGAACCGCTACCACCAGACAGTGGCCGGCGCCAACCAGGACTACCTGTACAGCGGTAACAGCCGCAACACGGAATTCAAGCTTTCGCGCGTGGTCCATCGCGACGCGGTGGGCAAGACCACCTTCGCCCTCAAGGGCTTCCAGCGCACCTCCAACAACTTTATCGACGATGCGGAAGTCGAAGTCCAGCGCCGTGTGGTGTCGGGCATGGAGTTGAGCCTGAACCATCGCCGCAGCTGGGATGGCGGCAGCCTCGATGCGGGAGCCAATTTCCGCCGTGGCACCGGTGCGTTTGACAGCCTGCCGGCGCCGGAAGAAAACTTCGGCGAGGGCACGTCGCGCATGCGTATGTGGCTGCTGGATGCCACCGTTTCGCAGTCCTTCGTACTGGGCGGACAGCGTCTCCAGTACACCGGCGAATGGCGCGGCCAGTTCGACCGCACACCCTTGTCCCCGCAAGACCGCTTCTCGATCGGCGGCCGCTACACGGTGCGCGGCTTTGACGGCAAGTCGGTGCTCAGTGCCGAGCATGGCTGGCTGCTGCGCAATGAAGTATCGATGGCGGTTCCAGGCGGGTTGCGTGCATATGGCGGCGTGGATACCGGGCATGTCGGCGGTCCATCCGCCGAGACCCTGGTCGGCGCCAATCTCACCGGAGCCGTAGTCGGCCTGCGCGGCCAACTGCCTCACGTGCAGTACGAGGTGTTCGTGGGTGCCCCATTGAGAAAGCCGGAACACTTCAAGACCTCCGGCTATACCGCCGGCTTCAGCCTGGCCATGAGCCTGTAATCATCATGTCGAAATCCCTGATTGTCATTTGTCCCAAGGTCGCGCCGAGCCAGAAGAGCGAGGCCGAACTGCTTGGCGCCATGGTCTGGCTGTGGATGAACTCTTCAACCCACTGCCGATGCCCGTTGGAAGACCTGCACCGGCTGCTGATGCCTGCGATTAAAACCGGGCAGTTCGTACTGGCTTTACAGAATGATGAAACACAGCAACCGGTGGGGCTGATGACCTGGGCCAATCTCACCCCCGAAGCGGAGCTGCGCTACCTGCAGACGCTGGACCGGACCTTGCAGCCGCGCGATTGGGAAGAGGGCGATCGTCCATGGATACTCGATATCGTGGCGCCGTTCGGCGACATTTCCCCGCTGGTATCGGCGATTCGCCACGTGCTGCCGATGGGCAGCTTCCGCAGCCTGTATCACCGGGGCCACGAGACCGGACTCAAGGTCCAGCATTTCAAGTGCCTGGGCGTCACCAAGGCAGAACAAGCACATTACTGGGCCAGCCGCCCGTTGCCGCAGAACTTCAATAAGTAAAAATCATGAACAAGCAAATCTATCGTCTCGTGTTCAACCAAGCCCGCGGCTGCCTGATGGTCGTGGCGGAAACTGCGACCAGTTCCGGCAAGTCGGCCAGCGGGGAGCGTGTCAGCCGCAGTGCGAAGAAGCAGGGCGGCCAACGCGGCCGTGCAGCGCTTGCGGCTTGCGAATCCATACACCGGGCCATGCTGCTCAGCGCTGCGTCGCTGTGGCTGGCGCCGATGCATGTGGACGCGCAGACGGTAGCAACGCGTATCGTGGCCGATCCGGCGGCGGCGCGTGCCCAGCAGGCGACGGTACTGAATGCGTCGAATGGTGTGACGCAGGTCAATATCCAGACGCCAAGCAAGGCCGGCGTCAGCCGCAACACCTACAGCCAGTTCGACGTGGGTGCCACGGGCGCCATCCTGAATAACAGCCGCAACAATGTCCAGACGCAGCTGGGCGGCTGGGTGCAGGGCAACCCGTGGCTGGCCGCAGGTACGGCACGGGTGATCCTGAACGAGGTCAACTCCAGCAATCCGAGCCAGTTGCAAGGCTATGTCGAAGTGGCGGGCCAGCGCGCGGAGGTCGTGGTGGCCAACCCGGCCGGTATCGCGGTCAACGGCGGCGGCTTCATCAACGCCAGCGGCGTGACGCTGACGACCGGCACGGCCGTCATGAACAACGGCAGCCTGGAGAGCTATCGCGTACAGGGCGGCAATATCAGCATCGACGGCGGCGGACTCGATACCCGCGGCGCCGATTACACGGCCGTCCTGGCGCGTGCTGCGCAGGTCAACGCCGGCATCTGGGCCAACCGCCTGCAGGTGGTCACCGGTAGCAATAGCATACAGGCTGGCAGCCTGGGTGCGGACTCCGCGCCACAAGCCCAGCGCATCGACGGCGATGCCAACGTGCCGAACTTCGCGCTGGACGTTTCCAGCCTTGGCGGCATGTATGCCGGCAAGATTACGCTGATCGGCACCGAGGCCGGCCTGGGTGTGCGCAACGATGGCGTGGTGCAGGCAAGCAGTGGTCCATTGACTTTGACCCAAGACGGCTGGCTCGCCAACAGCGGCACGCTGCAAGCAAGCGGTGGCGATCTCAAAGCCCAGGTTCAAGGCACGATCAACCAGAGCGGCATCGTCTACGGCAGCGCCAATGTGCTGATGGCCTCGCAAGGTGACCAGACCCACAGCGGCACGGTGGCTGCCCAAGGCGACGTGCGCATTGAAGCCAGCGGCGCGGGTGCGGCAATCCAGGCCAACGGCAACACGGTCTGGGCGGCGGGCCTGCAGATGGACGGCAGCCTGACCGGCCAGCAGAACCTCGATGTTCAAGCGGCGTCGCAGGTGCAGATGGCGGGCAAGGCGCTGGCGACCCGCAATCTCGCGGTGCAAGGCGCGAGCCTGGATCTTTCCCAATCGGGATTGCAGGCCAATTCGATCCAGCTGCACGCCAACAGCGGCGGGCTGAACGCCCGCGGCAGCCAGATCCTGGCGGCGGACACGCTGCAGCTGCAGACCCCGCAGGCGCTGGCCAGCGACGGTGCACTGGTTCAGGCAAACACTCTCTCCGCGCAAGCGCAAAGCCTGAGCAACGTGCGCGGCCAGATCATCCAGACTGGCAACACCGACCAGTCCATCGCCCTGCAAGGCAAGCTGGACAACACCGCGGGTGTGATCCAGTCCGCCGGCCATAACCTGGCCGTCAGCGCGCAGGACATCGACAACACGGCCGGCCAACTGCTGCACGCCGGCAAAGGCACGTTCAAGCTGGGCAGCGACGGCCAGTTGAAAAACAATGCCCAGAGCGCCACTCAGCTTGCGCTCGCCGATGGCGCCCGTATCGTCGGTTCCGGCGCAGTGCAAGTGCAGGCCGGTACGTTCAGCAATACCGGCAGCATCAATGCAGCGGGAGACCTGAACACCAATGCCGCCACGCTGGACAACCTCGGCGTGATGTATGCGGCAGGCGCGCAAACCCTTTCGGTTACGTACGGCATGGCGAACCGCGGCACGGTTGCCGCAGCCAAGGACCTGACGCTGAATGCCGCCAGTTTCGCCGGCAATGGCCCCAATCTCCTGGCGGCCGGCATGGCCGCCGACGGCAGGTTGACCGGCATCGGTGCCTTGACCGCCAATACGACAGGCGCACTGCAAAGCTCGGGCCAGTTGCTCGCCACCGGCAACCTGAACCTCTCCGCAGCCAGCCTGGACCTGACCGGCAGCAGCGCCGGCAGCACCAGCGGCAACGTCAATCTTGCAGCACAGGGCGGCAACATCCTGACCCGCAATGCGGAAGTCAGCACGCCGGGACAGCTCACCATCAGCGCCAACGCAAACGCGGCTCAAGTGCTGGACAACACTGGGGGCCAGCTCAGTGGCCGACAGTTGCAGGTCCGGGTTGGCCAACTCGATAATACGCTTGGCTCGATCCAGCAAACCGGCACCGGTTCGCAGGTAGCCAGTATCCAGAGCACTGGCGCACTGAACAACGCCAGCGGCCGCATCGTGGGCAATGCCCAGGACTTCGGCATCACTGCCGGCGGCGCACTGAGCAATGCCGATGGCCTGGTTTCGGCGATCGGCAACCTTGCCATCACCAGCGGCGACCTGTCGAATGCGGGTGCGGGCACCGGCAAGGGCGTGCAGAGCCAGACGGGCAATATCGTCCTGAACGTGCAAGCCCTGGACAACTCCGGCGGCATCTACGCTGCCAAAAACCTGGATACCACCGCCGCCGCAGTCAGCAACAGCGGCACGCTGTATGCGGGCGGCCAACAGCGGCTGGCTGTACGCGCTGCCCTGGCCACCAGCGGCACGATCGCAGCGGCCAAGGACCTGACGATCAATGCCGCCAGTGTGGCTGGCAGCGCTTCCAGCGTCCTGGCGGCGAGCATGAGCACCGGCGGAGAACTGACGGGTTCCGGCAATGTCGCCATCACGACCACCGGCGTCCTGCAGAATGCCGGACAGTTGCTGGCTACCGGCAATGTCGTTCTCGATGGCTCGGCGCTGGACCTGAGTGGCAGCACCACCGGCAGCACTGCGGGACAGCTCCGATTCACTGCGCAAAGCGGCAATGTGCTGACCCGCAGCGCACAGGTCAGCACCCCTGGCCAGCTCGTCATCACCGCGAACCAGAATGGCGCGCAGGCGCTGGACAACACCGCTGGCCGCATCAGCGCGGCAAAGCTGGAATTTGATGTGCGCAACATCGACAACTCGCAAGGCTCGATCCAGCAGACCGGTAATACCGACCTTGCGATCGACCTGCACGGTGGCGCCTTCAACAACAGCGCCGGCAGCCTGGTCGCCAATGCTTCGAACCTGAGCCTGAACACCGGTGCGTTGACCAACACGGCCGGCGAAATCGGCCATTCTGGCGCGGGTCAACTGAGCCTGAGCGCGACTTCCATCGAGAATACGCGCGGCCAGATCGTTGGCAACGGCACGGTCTCGCTCTCCAACACCGGCAACCTGACCAACGCCGATGGCTTGATCTCGGCTGCTGGCGACTTGACCGCCACCAGCAAAGACGTGGCCAACACCGCCAGCGGAGCGGCCACCACGGCAACCGGTATCCTCAGCCAGGCAGGCAATGTGAACCTGGACGTGCAGAATCTGACCAACAGCGGCAGCATCCGCTCGGGCCAGGACCTGGGCATCCATGCCGCCTCGTTGGATAACAGCGGCACCATGTATGCGACAGGCGCGCAGGCACTCACGGTTGCCAACGCAATCGCCACCAACGGCACCATCGCAGCCGGCAAAGACCTGACGGTCAATGCCGGCAGCCTGGCTGGCGCAGCCGGCAACGTGTTGGCCGCCGGCATGGCGGCCGACGGCCAGCTCACCGGCACCGGCGCTTTGTCCGTGACCGCCTCCGGCGCGTTGCAAACGGCTGGCCAGGCGCTGGCTACCGGCGACGTGAACCTGGCCGGCGCCAGCGTGGACCTGGGTGGCAGCACCACGGGCAGTACCACCGGCGACGTTCACCTGACCGCTCAAAGCGGCAATGTGGTGACCAGCCACGCCAAGGTCAGTACGCCTGGGCAGCTCACCATCAATGCCAACGGCAATGCCAGCCAGCTGCTGGACAACACCGGCGGGCAGCTTAGCAGTCAACAATTGCAGATCAAGGTTGGCCACCTGGATAACTCCCAGGGCTCGATCCAGCAGACTGGCACCGGCGGGCAGCCGGCCAGCATCCAAAGCACCGGCGCACTGAATAACACCGGCGGCCGCATCGTTGCGAACGCGCAGGACTTCACACTTTCCAGCGGTGCACTGACCAATAACGATGGCCTGATCGGCCATGCGGGCACGGGCTCGTTGGGAATGACCGCCGCCAGCGTGGCGAACAACCGCGGCCAGATCACAGGCAATGGCGCAGTAACGCTCACCAGCGCCGGCAACGTGGACAACAGCGCGGGCCTGATTGCCGCGCAAAACGATTTGACCCTGGGCGGCGCCGACCTGACCAACACCAGCGGCGCCAACGCCGGCATCCAGAGCCAGGCGGGCAGCGTCAGCCTGGATGTCCAGAACCTGGCCAACAGCGGCAGCGTCAGTGCCGGGCAAAGCCTGAACACTCACGCCGCTTCCTTGAACAATAGCGGCACCATGTACGCGGCGGGTTCGCAGACTGTTGCTGTCGTCAACGGCATGAGCACCAGCGGCGCCATCGCCGCCGGCAAGGACCTGACCGTCAATGCCGGCAGCTTGTCCGGCACCGGCACCAACGTGCTGGCCGCTGGCATGGCAGCCGATGGCCAGCTCACCGGCAATGCCGCCTTGGCAGTGAGCACCACCGGAGGACTGCAAACGGCAGGCCAGGCTCTGGCTGCAGGCAATGTCAATCTGCGGGGCGGCAACCTGAACCTGAGTGGCGGTACCACCGGCAGCACCAAAGGCGACGTCAACCTGACCGCCACCAGCGGCAATGTATTGACGCGCAACGCGAAGGTCAGTGCTCCTGGACAGCTCAACATTACAGCCAATGCCAATGGCGGCCAATTACTCGACAACACCGCTGGCCAGCTCAGTGGCCAGCAACTGCGAATCAAGGTCGGCCAACTGGATAACTCCCAGGGCGCAATCCAGCAGACCGGCAGCGGCGCGCAGGCGGCAAGCATTCAAAGCACAGGTGCACTGAACAATAGCAGCGGCCAGATCGTTGCGAATGCACAGGACTTCACCGTCAGCAGCGGCGCGCTGACCAACACCAGCGGTTTGATAGGCCATGCGGGCACGGGCTCGCTGGGCATCACCGCCGCCGGCATCGGCAACAACAACGGCCAGATCACCGGCAATGGCGCCGTCACGCTCACCAGCAGCGGAAATGTCGATAGCAGCGCCGGCCTGATCGCCTCGCAAAACGACCTGGTCCTGAACGGTGCCGACCTCACCAATACTAGCGGCGCGAACGCAGGCATCCAGAGCCAGTTGGGCAATGTCAGCCTGAACGTACAGAACTTCACCAACAGCGGCAATGTGCGCGCGGCGCAGAACCTGGATACCCATGCCGCTTCCTTGAACAACAGCGGCACGATGTATGCCGTCGGTTGGCAAACTGTGACCGTTGGCAATGTCCTCAACAGCAGCGGCACGATCGCCGCCGGCAAGGACCTGACGGTCAATGCCGGCAGCCTGGCCGGCACCGGCGCCAATGTGCTGGCTGCGGGCATGGCAGGCGACGGCAAGCTTGCCGCAACCGGCGCCCTGAACATCAGCACGACCGGCGCCTTGAAGGCAGCCGGCCAGATGCTGGCCGCTGGCAACCTCAACCTGGCCGGCTCCAGCGTGGACCTGAGCGGCAGCACCACGGGCAGCACCAATGGCAATGTCAGCCTTTCTGCCCAAAGCGGCAACGTGCTGACCCGCCAGGCAAAGGTGAGCACACCTGGCCAGCTCACCATCACGGCGAGGAACAATGGCGGCCAACTGCTGGACAACTCCAGCGGCCAACTGAGCGCCCAGCAGCTGCAGATCCAGGTCGGCCGGATGGACAACACCCAGGGTGTGATCCAGCAAAGCGGAACCGGTGCGCAAGGCGCCAATATCCAGAGCCTTGGCGCAATCAATAACAATGCCGGCCGCATCGTGGCCAACGCGCAGGACTTCACCCTCAGTGCCAGCGGCGCGCTCAGCAACGTCGATGGCCTGATTGGACACGCCGGTACTGGTTCGCTGAATGTGAGCGCGAATGGCGTGGACAATACGCGCGGGCAGGTAGTGGGCAACGGCGCGACCACGGTGTCCAGCTCGGGCTTCGTCGATAACAGCAGTGGCCTGGTGTCGGCACAGCAAAACCTGACGATCGGCGCGGCTGGTGTCGACAACGACCAAGGCAAGCTGGTGGCCATGCAAGGCTCGCTGTCCCTGCATAGCACCCAGGGCAGCATCAACAATGCCGCCGGCCTGATCCAGGCCGCGCAAGACCTGGGAGTGACCGCCGCCGGCGCCGGCAACAGCGTGCAAAATGCACAAGGCAAAATCATTGCCGGACGCGATGCCAACCTGTCCACGGGCAGCATGGGCAATGATGCCGGTTTGATCGCATCGGGCCGCGACCTGCACGTGGACACCCACGGCCAGGCGCTAAGCAACCTCGACGGCACCGTCACTCCTGGCGGCGCACTCGGCCTGGTTGCCGGTGGCCAGATGACCATCAATAGTGGTGCACTGGATAACCGCGCTGGCCTGATCAGCGCACAGACTGGTCTTGATATCGCCAGCAGCGGTGCAGTCAACAACGCCTCGCGCAACGGCCATGCCGGCCAGATCTACAGCGGCGCAAACCTGAAAGTGCAGGCCACAGGGCTGGACAACACCGCCGGCCAAGTGCTGGCGGTACAAGGTGCAAACATCGATCTCGGCGCGGGCACCCTGGGCAACAGTGCAGGCTTGGTACGTGTCGGCCAGACGCTCACGCTGAAGACTGGCGCCATCGACAATACCTCGACTAAAGGCGCCAATGCCGGCATTGAGGCGACTACCATCGACATCGTCACCGCAAGCCTCAACAACACCCAAGGCGCGGTGAGGGCGGGGCAAGACCTGACCATCCGCGACGATGGCCAGTTGAACAATAACCAGGGCGAACTCAGCGCTGGACGCGCGCTGCAAATCACCACCAACCAGGCAGCAACCCCAAGCCTTGCACTCAGCAACGCGGGCGGCCAGATCATTGCCGACCAAAGCGTGAGCGTGCGCACTGGTTCCCTGAATGGTGCGGGCAGTATCGTCTCCAAAGGCGATGTCGGCCTCGACCTGCAAGGCGATTACACGCTGTCGGGCACGCTGCAGGCTGGCGGTAACCTTCAGCTGAAGACAACGGGCTCGCTGACCAATCCAATTTCGGTGCAAGCCGGGCGCAGCCTCACGGTGAATGCCGCCAACCTGGATAACCGGGCTGGCGCGGAGCTGCTCAGCGGTGAGACCACTACCGTTGGCGTTGGCGGCACGCTGACCAACCGCGGCCTCATTGACGGCGCCGACACGCACCTCCAGGCGTCCCAGGTCAACAACCTCGGTACGGGCCGTATTTATGGCGACCGCGTTGCGATTGGCGCGTCGGTGGTAAATAACCTGGATGAAGCCGGGTCGGCAGCCACCATCGCCGGGCGCCAACGCGTCGACATCGGCACGCAATACCTCACCAACCGCGAAGGATCGTTGATCTTCAGCGCGGGCGACATGTCGATTGGCGGCGCATTGGACGGCAACTGGCAGGCCGCAGGCATGGCGCAAACGGTGAACAACAACAGCGCCACCATCGAAGCGTCGCAGAACCTGGCCATTTCGGCTTCCGAGATCCGCAACACCAACGAGCACTTTGCCACCGCGGTGCAGCAGGTAAGCCAGGTATATGTCACGGAGTACCAGGTCAAAGGCCAAACACAGCGCTACCTGAAGGGCACGCCGGGCGTCTACACCTACCTCGACGAATCGCTGCACCTGCATACGCCGGACGGCAATTTCGAGGAGTGGAGCAACTACGATTACACCCGCACCGTCAATGAAACCGTTGTCACGCAAAGCGACCCCGGCAAGATCATTGCCGGCGGCGGTATCCGCCTGATCGCCAACAACGTACTCAACGACAAGAGCCAGATCGTGGCCGGCGGCCGCATCGATGTGCAAGGCACAACGGCAACCAACACCAAGGTGGATGGCAACCGCACGACCACGGATGCCGGCACGGTGACCGAGAACTGGCGCGACAAGCATAAGGGCGCGGACTCGCCGGGCAGCAAAACTACTGCCTACAACCCGGGCAGCGTCTTTGCTACGTTTGACATGCAGACCTCGCGCTACGAAGAATTCGCGGGCAATGCCTCCACCGGCTCCGGCCCTGGCGCCAGCGGCCTGTCGACCGTGCAGGCCAAGGCAAATGGTGGCGGCACCGTCAACGCATCGAACCAGACGGCTGGCCTGAGCAATGTCTCCGGCACGCAGGCAGGAAGCGCATCCGGCGCGGCCACGGCCTCGCAGACCGGCAGCCATGTGCAGAACAACAATGCGAGCGCCACGCAAGCCCAGGGCGGGACTATCGCCGGCAATACCGGCAAGCAGATCACTGGAGATGCGGCAAGCAGCGAGCAGGCCCATGGCGATGCCATTGGCAATAACGTTGGCCGCCACATCATCGGCGGCGCCGAAAACAGTGACCAGGCCATCGGCCAAGCCACCACGCAGCAAACGGACGGACAAGTGCAGTCCCTGAGCGGCGCTTCCGCCAAATCGGGCAAGACGCCTGACACGGCCGGTACGGCCACCGGATCGGCGCAGATTTCGATCCGCACGATGCGTCCGAATTTCCGCCTGCCTACTGCCAGCCTGTTCAAGACGCATCCGGAAAGCCAGGCCAAGTACCTGATCGAAACCGATCCGAAGTTCACCAACTACAAGTCCTGGCTCTCCAGCGACTACATGCTGGACGCGCTGCAGGTCGACCCCGCAACCACGCAAAAGCGCATGGGCGACGGCTTCTATGAGCAGAAGCTGATTCGCGAGCAGGTGCTGGCACTGACCGGAAAGCGTTTCCTCGGCGATTACACCAACGATGACGAGGAATACAAGGCCCTGATGGACAACGGCCTGACCTACGCCAAGCAGTGGGGCCTGCGCCCGGGCGTTTCCTTGAGCCCGGAACAAGTGTCCCAACTGACGTCGGACATCGTGTGGCTTGTCACGCAAGACGTTCAACTGCCGGACGGCAGCACGCAGAGCGTGCTGGTGCCGCAGGTGTACGTGCGCGTGCAGCCGGGCGACCTGGATGGCAGCGGCGCGCTGATGGCGGGTAAGGAAGTCAACATCAACCTGACCGGGGACTTCGCCAACAGTGGCACGGTCGCCGGCCGCAACCTGGTGAATATCAGCGCGGACAACATCCGCAATATGGGCGGCACCATGAGTGCCGGTACCCTGGCGCTGCAAGCGACCAAGGATATCGATAACGTCGGCGGAACGTTGAAGGCGCAGAATGCCGCGCTGCTGTCGGCTGGACGCGACCTGAACCTGACCACGACCACCCAGAGTTCGAGCAATACTGTCGGCGCGAACAGCTTCGCGCAGACCGGTATCGACCGTGTGGCTGGCCTGTACGTATCTGGCCCGGCTGGTGTATTGCTGGCCAGCGCCGGCAACAACATCAACCTGACTGCGGCGCAAATCAGTAATGCCGGCACCGGGGTCACGCAGCTGAGCGCGGGCAACAACCTGAACCTGTCGGCG
Organism: Duganella sp. CF458; assembly: GCF_900113115.1. Taxonomy (GTDB): domain Bacteria; phylum Pseudomonadota; class Gammaproteobacteria; order Burkholderiales; family Burkholderiaceae_D; genus Rugamonas. The sequence goes on from NZ_FOOF01000019.1 coordinate 133,743, forward strand.
GTGAATACCTCCATCAGCCAACGCGTGGTGTGGGATGCCGATAACCGCCAAAGCCAGAGTGCCAGCATGGACGTGGGCTCCCAGGTCAAAGGCGCCGGCAACCTGGTGCTGAACGCCGGCCAGGACATCAATGCCAAGGCAGCGGTGGTGAGTGCAGGGCAGACCCTGAACGTTGCAGCTGGCCGCGATGTGAACATCACGGCCGGCCAGGTCACGCAAAGCCTGGACGAGGCGCATAAGCACACCAGCAAAGGCTTCTTGTCGAAGAAGACGGTCACCACGCATGACCAATTGGAAAACGCGACCGCCATCGGTTCGAGCCTGGAAGGCAGCAACGTCAACGTGCTGGCTGGCCGCGACCTGACGGTGAAAGGTTCCAGCATCATCGCCGACCAGAATCTGTCGATCGATGCGGCGCGCAACCTGAGCGTGCTCAGTGTGGAAGACACGTCGAAGACGGCCAACAGCATGGCAGTGAAGAAGTCGGGCCTGACCGGCGGTTATGCGTCCGGCAACCTGAGTGTCGGCTACGGCAAGTCGACCTCGTCGACTAACAGCGACAACGCGTCGGTGACGCAGCACGAGTCGACCATCGGCGCCCTGAACGGCAGCGCCAAGCTGAAGTCGGGCGAAACGCTGCAAGTGGTTGCATCCGATATCGCTGCCAAGGAAAACCTGACCCTGATCGGCAAGAACGTGGACCTGTCCGCGGCGCAGAACACCTCGGACGGGCACCTGACCGCATCGAGCAAGTCTTCCGGCTTCTCGGTCGGTGTGACGGTGAACCCGATTGCCGCCGCCAAGGACGCCTACAAGGAAAGCACGAAGAACTCGAAGTCGTCTGGCACGATCGGCAAGATCACCAGCAAGGGTGATGGCGTGGCCGACGGCCTGTGGGCAGCTACGACCGCAGTGACGGTGCAGTTTGGCTCCAAGAGCTCGACCAGCAACCAGAACCAGTCGACCAGCGAAGCGCGCACCACCAGCCTCAATGCCGGCAAGGACCTGACCATCCTCGCCACCGACGGATCGATCAACAGCCAAGGCACCCAGATGAGTGCCGAAGGCAATGCGATGATCGTGGCGAAGGACAGCATCAAGTTCGATGTCGCCCACAATACGGAAACCAAATCGCAGGATTCGAAGTCTTCCGGCTTCAGCTTCGACAACCGTTCCGCTGTGATGGCCGGTACGTTCAACAATAAAGGCAAAGGCAATGGCACTACCGACACGGTGACCGGCACCAAGCTTTCCGTTGGCGGCAACGCCACTATGGCCACGCAGACCGGCGACATTGCGCTGATCGGCGCCAATGTGGTCTCGGACGGCAAGATGGAAATCAGCGCCGCACGCGACCTGACCATCACCAGTGCGCAGGATACGGTCCAGAATGCCAACCAGAGCGACAACAAGGCTATCGGCCGGGTTGTCATTTCGGATACCGAACGCTTCGTCGGCTACCACAATGAGAAGCACAAGGACAACACCGACCAGGTCAAACAGGTAGCCTCCAACGTCGCCAGTCTGAAAGGCGACGTGATGCTGAGCGCAGGTGAGAAGTACACCCAGGCTTCCAGTAACGTACTGGCCGCGAATAACGTCGATATCACCGCGAAGTCGATCGACATCACGGCGCTGCAGGACACCGGTAGCAGCCAGACCTCCAACAGCGACCTTAAGGTCGGTGCCTTCGCGCGCATCAGCTCTCCGCTGATCGACCTGGTCAACAACGTTGAAGCTGCTCGCAAGTCCGACGGTCGCCTGCAAACGATGCAGGGCATGGCTGCGGCGGCGCAGGGTTACCAAGCTGCCAAGGCGGTGGCCAGCAAGGGCACCCTGATCAAAGGTGAGGTTGGTATCGGCTTCGCCAGCAGCAGCAACTCGAGCAACGACAACAACAGCACGGCGGTGGGCAGCACCATCAACGGCGGCAACAACGTTACGTTGACGAGCACCGCTGGTGACATCCACGCCACCGGCGCTACGCTTGGTGCAGGCAAGACCCTGAGCCTTGATTCAGCGCAGAACATCGTGTTGGACGCCAGCCAGAGCAAACTGCATAGCGACGGCAAGAACAATAGTGCCGGTGTAGAAGTTGGCGTGGGCTTCCAGGCCGGAGCAAGTGGCACGGGCGTCTACGCTTACGCCGCTGCCAACGTCGGCAAGGGCCACCACAACAATGACGCTACGATCAACAACAACACCCAGCTCAAAGCGGACACGATCAATATCACCAGCAAAGGTGACACCACGCTGAAAGGTGCAACGGCAACTGCCAACACCATCAATGCGGACGTTGGCGGCAAGCTGGCAATCGAAAGCCTGCAGGACGTCAGCAAGGAGGAAAGCAGCCAGACCAATGCCGGCGCGCGCGTGCAGGTATCGTTCGGCACCGCATGGGAAGCCTCCGGCAACCTGTCCCAGTCGAAGAGCAACGGCAGTTCGGCAGCGGTCGGCCAGCAATCGGGCCTGTTCGCAGGCGATGGCGGTTACCACGTCAAGGCCGACACGGTCGATCTGAAGGGCGGTGCCATCGCCAGCACCAATAAGGTCGACTCCGAGCTGGCGACCAACAAGCTGACCACGGCCAACATCGAAAACAAGATGAGCTATTCGGCCAGCAACGTCAGCATGGCCGGCAGCATCGGTGGCGGCAGCGGCGAAGGCGACAAGAACGCCGATGGCACTGCCAAGCCGAAAGACCAGCAACAGTTGTTCGGCGACCGTAAGAGCGGCAACGTGACTCCTGGTGTGCCAACGATGGAGAAAGGCAGCGACAGTTCGACCACTTACGCAACCATCACCGATGGCAAGATCAATATCGGCGGCGTTACCGCCACTTCCGTCAAGGAATTGGGCATCAACAATGATGCGAGCAAGGCCAACACCGCGCTCGACAAGCTGCCTGATTTGCAAAAGGTCCTGAAAGACCAGCAGGCTATGTCGGCCGCAGCCGGTACGGTGCTTGCCACCGGCAAGCAATTGGTAGGTGAGTTTGCGAATAATATGGCAAACAGCGCCAATACGAAGTTGGTCGATGCGGCAAATGTTTTGACGGATGAACACAGTTCTACCGAGCAAAAAGCGGCTGCGGCGAAGGCGTTTGACGACGCCAAACAATCTAGGGCGGACTGGGGGCCAGGCGGCATCTATAGTAGTGCCCTGAACGCTGGGGTCACCGTTGCTGTTGGCAGTTTGGCGGGACAGTCTAATGGTCAGATTGCGGCAGATGCATTGGGTCCAATCGCGGCCAAATCTGTCGGAGACATCGGTACTTCGCTCGCGAAAAAGGCCGAAAAGGAAGCGCAGGATTACAAGGACCAGGCCGCCAAAGCTGCGGCTAACAACGACCTGGTCGCTGCTGCCGAATTGACTGAAAAGGCAAAAGCCGCAGCAGCGACTGCCGAAAATTGGGGCGATAACGGCATTTATCGCGTTGGGCTGCATGCGGCTACACAAGGCATGTTGGGCAGCCTGGCTAATGGCCATGCCGGTGCACTGGAAAACGCCGCCGGCGTGGTGGGTGGTAATTTGGGGCAGCAACTTGGCGCAGAGTTGGGTAAGGCTGAAGCCAAGCGACTCGGCCTGGACGACGAAAAGAGCGCAGCGCTCATCAATGCATACCAAAACACTGGTGCAGTTCTAGGTGGGATGGTGGCGGGTGCAGTTGCTGCGGGCGCTTCTGGGAATGCGCCGGATGGAGGGGCATTGCTGGCAGCGGCACAGGGCTCAAATTCCGCGAAAACGGTGGACGATTTCAACCGCCAATTGCATCCCAAGGAGGTCGCTTTCCTGCAGGATAAGGCAAGGGTGAAGCGCTATGCCGACTATATCAAGGGAAAAACTGGAACGACACTCACTGAAGAACAAGCTCAGCTTGCGCTTTCCCGCTACGGTGCAGCGATGGAAGATGAGAAGTGGGCCCAAGTCAACGGCAGGGACGGAAATACAGAAGCGTTTATTAAGCAAGAGGCAATCGCAGCGCAATTGAGCTACACCGATAGCGCTGGAAATAAGCACGTCGGCTTCCAAGCGACGGCTGCCGAATACAAGGACGAAACAATCAACTTGCGAGCGTTGTTCGATGCCTATAGTCCAGGTAATTCGATTGCCACGTATCTCGGCGCTAACCTGAATAGCAAAGGCCAAACCAACGCGGCCCAACGATTCCGTCAAGGGCAACAGTTGGGATACCAGGATGCGGGGAAAGAGGCTAATCTGGCAAACGATACATGGGATGTTGCAAAGGGCATTCTCAGTTTGCCAATTCATGCCTACCAATCGTTGACTAGCGATGAGATCGGGCCTTTCGATTCAGAGCGCATGAAGGCGTATCATCAATCACTGCTCAAAACTCAGGGACGATATGAAGAGGCAGGCTATCTTTACGAAAAAGATTGGGCTACATCACAACGGTTGATGGTTGTCGGCCTACCGCTCACAGAGCTTGGTGGTGCGGCAATTTGGAGAATAGGATCGGCCACCAAAACTTTGATCGTGGAGCGTGGTGCCGCTAAGGAGGCAGCGCAGGCCATTGAGAAAGCGCGGGTGGAGAATAATCGCCGGCGCGATGACGACCAGCAGTATGTTAACAACACAGCGCCAAAGGATGTACCTGAGGTAGTGACGCGGAATGATAATGACTTCACTGCTACAGTAAATCACAAAGGAAATCCAAAAGCGCATGTCGATGCTAATGGCAATTTGATCAGTGCTAATCCGGGCGGAACGGGAACGGTTGCAGACCACGTACGTGGTTCAAATCCCAAGAACACTCCATATATTTCAACGACTGACCCAACGTTAACTGATGCGCCGAAGGACTTTGGCAAACAGCAAATTGAGATTAATGCTCGTGATTTGCAACGAGATATCAACTCGGGAGATGTTCAGAGTGGGAAAGTTGTGTCACCGCAAAAGGTGCAAGCTGAACTGCAAGAAAAAGTAGATCAGGCACAGGCACGATATGACGCAAATCCAACTGAAAAAAATGAAAAACGCTTAAGAGAGGCCACGCGTGATCTGGGTAATGCAAAGCGTGACGGCGAATGTTTGGTCTCCCCTTGTGTTCCTGCTCCATACATTAAATGGCCAAATGGTGTTGCTCCGAAACCTAATGTGCCAACGCCGCCGCCAGCTAAGCATTGAGGAAAACGATGAATCAAGAGCTTAATGATCTACTGTATAAGTTGCCATCGGGAACGGAAAGTTATGCGAGCGATTTGACCGATTTAGATGCGCAAGATATTCCGCAGGATCGCATTCCTAAACTAAATGCTCTTATGCAAGGGCAAGACGAATATATTGCGGTGACAGCGGCACGTATATTGTGCAGTTGGGGGCGGGAAGAAGGATTTGATTATCTGGAGCAATTTGTTTGTGATCGCCCACCTCAAACTGAGAATTGGATGCCCCATCGGCTAAGAAATTATGATGAAACCTACAAATTTATCCTAGATGCATTAGTAAGCTTTTGGGCAGCGCAGTCCGATGCAGGAAGCGGAGACGCGGCGCGGCAGCGAATTTTCAAACCGATTTCAAAAATTATTGAAATTGCCAATGTGTTGCCATTTGATATTTCCTATTTCTTTTGGTTAATTGAGCATAAGGGGTTTACTGAATACATACCTGCGTTAAAAGAACATCTCTCAGCGATACTCTTGGACTCTAATTTGCATCACTGGAAAATTGCAGATTGCGCTCATCTGCTTATGAGATTTGATCCGGAATTTGTGCAAAAATTGTTGGCTAAGCACGGAAAAACACTATCAGACTATCCGAATGAGTGATGAAATAATAGTTCTTGAAAGCCTAACTTAATGGGCAGCTGCCCCGTTCTCGTTTAAAGATAGAAAAAAGCCGTCCCCCACCCACCGCTGTTCGCGTGGGTTACAGGGGCGGCTTCTTTTTAGCAATTAGGAAAGAGTGTAATGACCCAGCAAATTCCCGTAATGACCCAGTGACCTGCTCCGCTGAAATAGTGCGGTGCTAGCAGGCTGCTGAAATACCGCCCCGAAGCATCAACCGGGGCGGTCGGCCGAATGTTATCCTGACATCCCGTCATTTCCTACCTGAGAATCAATGCGCGGCGCCGACACGTTCACC
>NZ_FOOF01000007.1 GCF_900113115.1 Duganella sp. CF458
ATACCGAGTTAACTTGGGCGTCTGCGATATAACATCCCTTGTCATTGACTAAGGAAACCCTTCACCGGCGGGGCTTCTTTAGGATTCACTGCGTTTCCATACAGCTTAACAAAATCGACAAAAGTCGCAGCGACCTGGCACGCATCGATTTTGACATATTTGCAACCAACTGGGGAGGGACGCTGAGGACGCAACGGCAGCTTTTGGCCGATTGTGCGCGGTCACGGTTCCCCTCCTGCTTCGAGAGCGCTCGCATTGTCCAAGCCCTTCACGCGCTTGTTGACCATTGGTAGCGAATGAACTGCTCGGGACTGCAAATGACCAGGTGAATTTGGTCCCATGTCGAAAGGATATACGTAGGCCAGTCAACGTGGAGCGGGATATCAATGTGAGCGAAGCGCTTGATGTACTCGCTGGCCTGACGCCTGCCGGAATAGCGGCAGAAAGGGCTCGGCTCGGACAGTGTGGAGGCAGCTTGAACGCCGATAGCGGCTTCGACAAATGCGCCCACATCGGGGTGCGGAAATTTGGACCGGCGAGAGACGTCGATTTCGAGTGACTCCTCGCTTCCAGGATCCTCGAACTCAAACTGATCAATTCGGATCGACAGCATGGCGCTTGTTGGTAAAGGGATTAACGTTTGAATTTACTGACCTTGAACAGTATTGTATACAAGGTTCAACGTCCGCATTTGGCCGTTAGCACTACTTCCACATATAGGAAGCACCCCGAACTAAATTACTAATCGCGGCTTCACTAAGCCAAGAATACCTTGTCCTCAATGCTGCGCTTGCCAATTCCGCGCCGGACTCAAAGCTCGGCTGAATCCAATGGGTAGAAGAGTTGGCCTCCTGCCAAACCTCCTCAACACGAGCGGCATTTTGTCCCGTAAGCCCTTTTGCAGCTAACGTTTCACGAACATAAGTCCACGGCCTGGCCCACTCGGAGAAATTTTCAAGTGCCTCATTGACTTGCTGATTGCTGCTCATGTTTTCGTTCAAACGTATCACGTCCGTCGGCTTCGGCCGCATTCGGCCTGTTAAGGCTTTTGATCCAACGTCCTAGCAAGCAAAGTAGCAGGCCAAAGACTCATGTGCCCACATCCGTCGAACCCAGCTTCAGGACTCAATAGGTTTCCGCGCACTGACACTCGCTTGCCATTTAGCCGGGCGCAAACCTTCGGGTCAAAGGCCAAACTGCCACTTCCAACTTCAAGCCAGATTGAAGAATCATATCCATCTGCTCGTTCAGCCACAGGAAAATGGTAAATCGCAACATCTTCGAAATCGAAGTGCAAAATGCCTTCGATTTCCACATCGCTGTCGCGGAGTTCATCAAGCCTGCTTAGGGCTTCGTTCACTGAAAGTGGTCTTGTATTCATTCTTCGTATGAAAACTAAACGGCAGGTTCTGGCCGTTTGCCGTTGTCTATTTGGCGTACTCTTCACACACACCATTACTAAGACCGAAGTTTAACGCAACTGCATAACTATCCTTCGAGTATCGGGTGATAAGCAGCCCCGTCGAAGTGTTATAGCTTCCGCCATTTAAGGCCCGATCTATGAAGCAAACTTCCAAATCCTCGACTCCGTCGCCATTGACGTCTCTTCGTCCAATCACGTGCAATTCGTAGAGCCAATCCCCTTGGCTTAGGAACACCAAGGAATCATTACTAACCTTGCTCGGTTTAAGTCCGAGGCTTAGAAACGTGCGCTGCGTCGGCATACGACGTGGCCCTAATGAGCTTCGAATGGTGGCCACGTCAAATTCCTGCGCAAGGAACTGGCCCAAATCTTGGGCAGGGAAATAGCTGACCGAAGGAGCTGCCTGCGAAACGCTCATTAGCAGAAAGCCACTCAAGGCGATCAAATGGATTTGGAAGTATCTCGTCAGTCTCATAGAAGTTTGCACCAGAATGCGTCTGCAGTTGGCCGTTACTGCACGTCTCAAGCATTTATGGTTCGATGATCTGGATCGATGCCGAATAGGTGAGAGCCTCGTCAATGAACAAGCGCAGCGCCACCGAGGCAACCTCCCGGTTCACCAGGTGATCGACAAAATAGAATCCGTCCGATTCAACCGCGTAGTTGTAAATCTCAACCATGGCAAGGCGTTCAATTGGACTCGGCAACTTTCTGAGCAATGCTGACGGATTGAAATCCGGCGGCATTGCAAACTTAATTTTGTACTCAGTTCCCACGAACATTGATCCTTCTGATGCTTCAAAAACCCCCGCGACGACTGGTCTTGGCCGTATTGAGTCTCAGCCGCTTACTTCTTTTACGAGTCCGGTGCCGACAACCCGATGCAGCTCCCGGACTTCGAAACTCACCCCCGGCTTGACGAAATCGCGCAGGTGTTCCCAGCTTACAAAGCGAATTTTCGCTTCGATAGTCTCCCCAGGGAAATGCAGAATCTCATCCTGGTATTCATGGAAACCGCTGGCAAGCCAATCAACCTCAGAAAACTTGTGATGAGGAGCGTATCCACTCCTTACCCCTTTGACTTTGGGTTCAGGCACATCATCAGAAAAGGTGATGTCAGCAACGATGTTGTGCATAGATTCCAAGTCCATTTATTGAGAGTCCGCTGGTGGCCGGGACGCGACCGATGTCACATAGGGTAGCATCTTGCTTGCCTGAAAGGCTCACACTTTGTCACCCAGGACGTGGTCCCGCCCCTTTGCGGAAGTTCGCTTTATTAGCGATGTCTTATGGAACCTTGAAACAAATCCAGGCGCCGTCAGCAGGACTTTCAACAGCTACCTGGAACAAGGCGTCGCTGAAGCCATTCAGATGGGCGATAGCTCCCTTTCGTAGGCGATTCCGATACAGATGCTCGTCATCGCAAATAAAGACACTGTCGCTTTGCGTCGTCTTGATCAACCACTCAAGCGCTCCATCTTCCTTGAATACGGAGATTTCAGTAACGCACTCCCACCGAATGTCAAAAGTCACGCTTGGAGTGTAAAGTCGAAATCCACCTTGAAGCATTCTCAATTTAAGGTATGGAATAATCACGGCGCCGGCCAAGAAATATGCTGCCCCCAGAACTCCGAGCACCTTTAAGACGAAATTACCTTGGATAATTCCGCGCTCTTCACCAATCGCAATTGCGATACCACCTACTGCGGCTAGAACTGAGACCAGCCAAAACCTTCGATTCTTTGAACGCGACATTCGTGTGCAATAATTTATTAATTCTAATCAAAACACACCGTCTGGAGATGGCAGGTTACCGCCGGCCTCTCTACGGTCGAGCTGGTCCCGCCCACTGAACTGCCTTCTTTTAGCAAAGAATCCAAAGGCTTCAATTTCGCGATACGCAGGTTTCCTTATATAGCTTCTCGTGTCGTTCAGTAAGCTCCTTCACCCGTTCGATTGATTCTCGAACCTCCTCTGCACTTACCGATTGATGCAAAGTGCGAGGAATATGGAAGCCTTTCGATTGAACTGTGCGAACAAAAAATAGTTCGTCTGCAGAACTTGCCATCTTTGGCGAAAATTTCGGGAAGGGCGCATTTGATTGGATCAAGCGTTTAACCAATTCTGGCATATCTTCGGAGCCGCTAGAATTGGCGACATCTAATTTCGCAAGGTCCCCATTCGACGAAATCGTGACTAAAAACGTAACGAATCCAGATTGAGAGGTTGGTGACTCATCCAGCTTTGCGTTAAGACGCTTGTCGAAATTTTGTGCATAGTCGCGGAAGATCCTGTTGCTATTGGAGCTTAGGTAATGCGTTCGAGGCATGGCCGCGAGTTGATCGCATACCTCTTTCCTTATATCTTCCAGTTCCTTTTTACGCAAGCTCAATTCTGCATTGCGGTCAGATTGCTGTTCTTGCGCCAGAACAGGGAGGCACACCAACGTGCCATATAGAAGTAAAAATACGAGAGAGACTTTTTGCTTTTTCATACACCATCAATTTGAACATTTACCGCCCCGTTAGCGGCAGTCAGCGGCGGCTACTGGCCGCAAACGGCAGGCGTGTTTAGCATTGTAGGATTTCCTCAGCTTGTGCGGATAACCCCTCCATTTGCTCGCCGGCCGTTGGGCTCTCGGACAAACGTTCAAGGTCAGGGCGCTACGCCACAGCAAATTCCGGCGACTGGTCAACGTTACCGACAAGGATAGTCCAGTTGAGCTAAATTTTCCAATGAGGCACCTGTAGCCCGCATTTTTCCGTGACGAAATCCCTATTCCGATTGGAAAGATATTTCAGTAAGCGCTTGAATTGTTTGATGGAATTCGGCGTCGAAGCTTGGCTTGTGATTCCTGTTGTCGTGGGTTCGAGCCCCATCAGCCACCCCACAGAATTCATGAAGAAGGCCTGATAGTTCGCTATCAGGCCTTTTTTGTTTGCGCGTACTTCTCGCCCCAGCGCGCGACCGGTCCCAGCGCAGCATTCAGCTCCGCGCCCAGTTCAGTCGTCGAATACTCGACACGTGGCGGCACCTCGGGGAATACTTCGCGCCGTACGATGCCATCGGCTTCCATTTCCCGCAGTTGCTGAATCAGCATCTTCTCCGTAATGTCGCCCAGCACCCGGCGCAAGCCGCCCGGTCGCACCGGCCCTGCCTGCAGTTCATACAGGATTAGCGCCTTCCATTTGCCGCCAATGACTTCGAAGGCCGGGCCGATACCGCAGTTATAAGGTTTGCTCGCAGCCATTGAATCTCCACAAAACTTACCAAATGGGAAGTACCACACAAAAAAGTAGGTACTTGCCGAGGCTTATGGTACCCCAAGATACAGCAACTCCCACCCACATAAAGGAGTTTGAAAATGAAAAGCATTGCTGTCATTGGCCTAGGCCAGATGGGCTCAACCCTCGCCCAGCTTTTGCTCGACGCTGGCTTTGAGGTGCATGTTTGGAACCGCTCTCCCGGCAAGGCCACTGCCTTGGTCGAAGCCAGCGCGCGCCTTGCCGCGTCGCCTGCGGATGCGGCAGCCCGCGCACAATTCGTCGTGATGTGCGTGCATGATCACGCAGCGGCGATGGAGATCCTTTCGCAGCAAGGGGTTTGGCATGCGCTTGAAGGCAAGGCGCTGCTGCAGTTCACCACCTTCAGCCCGCAGGAAGCTGCGGCGGCTTCCGAGGTGGCGCGCGCACACGGCGTGGCCTACCTTTCCGGCGCCATCCAGGTCGCACCGGAACAGATGGGCAAGCCGGATACCACCATCTTGCTGTCCGGCCCGCGCAACGCGGTCGATGGCGCCAACGCCGTGCTGGCAACCTTTGGCGGCAACGTGGCATGGCTTGGCGAAAGCGCCTCGGCCGCACCCACCATGGACCTGGCGACGCTGTCCTTCGTGTACGGCGCCACGGCCGGATTCCTGCAAGGTGCGGCACTGGCGCAGCGCGAAGGCCTGGACCTGAAGCGCTACGGCGAGATCGTGCACGCCATGTCGCCTTCCTTCGGCGAATTCCTCCAGCATGAAGCCAAGGTGATCGACAGCGGCGATTTCGCCATCTCGCAAAGCCCGCTGTCAATCTCGGTCGACGCCACGCGCCGCATTGATGGCGCAATGCGCGAGGCAGGCCTCGACGATGCACTGCCGGCTGTCATCGCGCAATTGCTGGAACGCGCCGTGGCAAAGGGCTTGGCCGGGGAAGAGCTGGCAGCACTGGTGAAGGTGATCGACGCAACATCCTGAGGTTGGTAATTTTGCATTCCTGAAATATAATTATTTCAGAAAACCTTCCGGGACCCGTGTGGACTTCCAGTCTTTGAATTGCCCGCAATGTGGCGGGGTGCTACCGCGCCAGGCGATATGGCGCACCATCGTGTGCCCGTATTGCACCGCCACTGTCACTCGCTCCGAATCAGTCGTCGACATCGCCCGCTTCCATGAGGCACTGCAGCGTTTCCAGAACGATCCTGCCGGCCAGGATGCCCGCTGCGGCGAACGGCGCTACCGCATCATCCGCCAGTTGTACCAGGGGAGCGGCTCGCGCGTCGTACTGGCGCGGCGCTGCGGGCGACTGGGTGAGCACGTGGTACTCAAATACGCCGACGCTGCAAAGCTGGAGCGCGAGCACGATGTCCTTCGCCAGCTTCAGGCAGCCGAGATTCCCGGCTCCGCCTATTTTTCTCAGCGCCTGCCGGAATCCATCGCACTGGGCCCGGACGGCAACGGCGGCTCAATACTCGTGCTGCGCCACCCACCGGGCTACTGGGGCAGCCTGGCCGAAGTACACCGTCATTACGGCAGCGGGCTCGATGCGCGCCACGTGGTCTGGATGTGGCGCCGCTTGCTCGAAGTACTGGCGCATGCACACACCGTCGGCTGGATCCACGGCAGGGTAAGCCTGGAACACTTGCTGGTACACCCGAGCGACCATGGCGTCTTCCTGGTGGGCTGGTCGGGTGCAAAACGACTTGCCGACCAGTCGCTCGACCTGCTGCAATCGGCCTGGAGCATGCGCGCCCTGCTGGCTGGCCAAAGCAGCGGTGACGATGCTCCGGCAATTCCTGCATCGGTCCCTGCACCGCTGGCGGAAGTCTTGCACCGCGCCTGCTCGGATGGGCACTGGCTGCGGTCGCATTGCGCCTCGGGCCTGCACCATGCAGTCACGCGCGCGGCAGAAGCCGCATTCGGCCCGCCACGCTTCGTTCACTTCCACCCAACACCTTAATCGTATCCAGAGGAGCAAAATGGGACACGGTAACTACTCCTTCTCAGCACACGCCGCCCTGGTCGCCGACCGGGCATCCGCGTCGCGTACCGAAGTATTCCAGCAACGTAACTGCCATCCGCTGATGAACCCAAAGGGCATCAAGATGCGCGAGTCGCGCGACAATGCAGATCACCCGAATTCGTTGGGCATCGTCTTCGCGCTCGACGTCACCGGCTCGATGGGCGATATCCCGCAGCAGCTGGCGACCAAGGAGCTGCCGACGTTCATGCGCCTGCTGATGGCATGCGGCGTCGCCGATCCGCAAATCCAGTTCATGGCGATCGGCGACGCCGTTTCGGACAACGCGCCGCTGCAGGTGGGCCAGTTCGAATCGACTGCGGAACTGATGGACCAGTGGCTCACCTGGAGCTACATCGAAGGCGGTGGCGGCGGCTCGGGCGAAGAGAGCTATGAACTGGCCTTCTACATGGCAGCACAGCACACGGACCTCGATTGCTGGGCCAAGCGCCGCAAGAAAGGCTACCTGTTCGTGACCGGCGATGAGCTGCCCTACCCTGCGATATCACGCCACCAGATTGAAGCCCTGGTTGGCGACCGCCTGGACCAGGATTTGCCGATCGAAGAAGTGATCGCCGCCGCTTCCGAAACCTTCCACCTGTTCTTCCTGATCCCTGACCTGCATCGCCGCCAGCGTTGCGAAGCGCGCTGGCGCGAGCTGCTGGGCGACCACGTGATCTGCATGGAAGATCCGCAAGATGCCTGCGCCGTTGCCGCTTCCATCGTTGCGCTGACCGAAGGTGCCTTGCCGAAGCTGGATGCCTTGCCTGGCGTGCTGTCCGGCGAAGGGATCGATGGCGGCCGCGTTTCCGCCATCGTGCGCAGCCTGCGTCCGTATGCGGCCCTGCTGGATAAGGGCACGGCGCACGATATTCCGGTGTCGTCGCCAGCGGTGGCGATCGGCGAACGTCCATGGTGGAGACGTCTGTTTGGTTGAGGGCAGGATCGTATCGGTCATCGGGCTCGCCTTCGGTGACTGCGGCAAAGGCTTGTTCACGGACTATCTTTGCCGCGCGAAGTCGGCGCACACCGTCGTGCGCTTCAATGGCGGCGCGCAAGCGGGACACAACGTGGTCCTGCCTGACGGCCGCCATCACACTTTCTCGCAATTCGGCGCCGGCACGTTCAATCCCGGCGTCGCGACCGTCCTGTCGGCGCCGGTGGTGGTTCACCCCACTGCCCTGTTGGTCGAGGAAGCGTACCTGCGTCGCGCAGGCGTCAGCGACGCGCTGGATCGCCTGTTCATCGATGCACGCTGCCTCGTCACCACGCCCTACCACGAAGCTGCCGGCCGCCTGCGCGAACGCGCGCGTGGCGCCGCTGCACACGGAAGCTGCGGCGTAGGTTTCGGCGAAACGGTAAGCCACGCGCTGGCCTATCCCGATCAGGCACTCCGCTATGCCGACCTGCTGTATCCCTCGCACGTCCGCGACAAGCTGGAAACCATGCGCCATAGCCTGCGCGCTGCGCTGCCGGAAAGTGCGCTGGCGCTGAATCCGCAAGATGCAGCCATCCTGGACGATGCCGGTTTTGGCCTGCTGTGGCTCGAGCACGCGCAACGCCTCATTGCCAAAGTACCGCCCTCAACGCCCGACCAAATCGCCGCGCAGCTGGCGCGCCCTGGCTGCATCGTGATGGAAGGCGCGCAGGGCATGCTGCTCGACGAATGGCACGGCTTTCACCCGCATACGACGTGGAGCAGCACCGGGCCCGCCGCCTCAGATGCCGCACTGGCTGGATATGGCCTGTCCGAGCGCGTGACGCATCTCGGCGCCATGCGCAGCTACCTCACGCGCCACGGCCAAGGCCCGATGCCGACCGAAGACCAGACCCTCGATGGGTTGGGGGAACCGCATAACGCCGACAGCGGATGGCAAGGCCGCTTCCGCCGCGGCCATCCGGACGCGGTGCTGCTGCGCTACGCATTAGCCGCCGCTGGCCGCATTGACGGCCTGCTGGTCAGTCACTTGGACGCCTTCGACAGCGGGGCCCGCCTGCGCTGGGCCCACAGCTACAAAGTTCACGGCCGCGAAGTCCGCGATCTGCCGCTAGCAGGCAGCCCGGATTTGTCGCACACGGCGGCACTGTGCGAGCTGCTCAACGCCGCAAACCCACATTACGCGGCCACAGCCATCGCCAACGCCGACGCATTCATCCACGAACTGCAAGCCATCGCAAACCTGCCAGTCATCCTCGGCTCGCGCGGCCCGACCTGGCGCGATGTTGCGTCCCCTCCTGGATATAGGGCGTGATCCGACCGCATTGCCGCCTAAGCTGGCGGCATGGATACCTACCCAGTCATTGAATTCCGCCGCTACACCACTGTAGAAGGCGGGCAGGCAGCGTTCTCACGCTATTTCGAAACCCTGTTCCCGGAAGCCTTCCAGCAACTGGGCGCGCTGGCGCTGGGCCAGTTCACGGAGCGCGGCAATCCGAACAGTTTCCTCTGGATGCGCGGCTTCACCAGTTGGGAGCAGCGCGCGGTAGCCAACGCCGCCTTCTACTACGGCCCGGTATGGCGCGAGCACAAGGCCACGCTGAACGGCCTGATGACCGACAGCGACAACGTCCTCCTACTGCGCCCCTTGCGGCCCGGCAGCGGCGTGCCGGTCATGCCAGCCGTCGATCCGGTGATGGAACCGGACGGTGCGCAGGGAGAAGCCGTCGCCATCCTCTGCACCGTGAAGCCCGGACAACTGGACCGATTCGTCGAGCTGGCCGAGCCGGCCTTCGCTGCATGGAACAAAGCCGGCTGGCGCGACGCCGGCATCCTCGTCACGCTCGACATGCCGAACAACTTCCCGCAGCTGCCGGTACGCGGCGACGGCCCGCACCTGGTCTGGCTCGGCATTGCCCCACCTGGCAGCCCGCCAGCGCCGTTGGAAGCACTCACTGACGCCGCGCGCGACCTGTTGCACGAGCCGCCCGAACGCATCCTGCTGCGCCCAACCCATCGTTCGCGACTGCGTTACAACACAAAAATATAAACCACAGCCGTTGTGCTACAGCATTTGTTTTGGAGATAAAATAACCACTCAGAGAAACATTGCGCACATGAAAGAAGTCATGTCTGAGTTGAAAGATCTATCCACGTACAGCAAAGACACCCCGGTAGGCCTGCCCACGGTTGGTGGCCGCGCTGGTGTGTTCGTCCCCACCGACCTGTTCGACCTCGCGGGTTCCGAGAACATCCGCAAGGGCGCAGGCATTGTCGGCTTCGGCAACCCGGACGGTTCGCTGACGATCTACTTTGAAGCCAACCGCTTCGACGACTCCGCCCTGCACAAATGGGAGAACAAGGCGCGCAAGGCCTACGACCGCATGGTCGCCGTGGCGCCGACCGTGTCGAAAGCAAAGATGGATGCCAAGTTCCTGGAACAGGTTGGCTACATCGATGGCGCCGGCATTACGCTGAAAGAGCCGGATCGCCTGAATGACTGGCTGAACCTGTCCAACGCCCTGGATACGGCACCGGAAGCGGCGGTGGTACTTTGGGGTAAAAAATAGCGGACGAGCAATAGTCCTACAAAGGCATCGGCGACTCTCCGATGCCTTTTTTGTTTGCTCTTGATTAAGATGAGATTACATACTTAGGCAGGAGCATTCCATGTCCCACCATCCATTTGCCAGCAGCGCTGCGCTGCTCAGCCTGGTGGCCACCGCAACTTGGCTGCTGTGCTCGGCGGACGTGCTGTCGCACATCCCCCTCTTCTTCCACTGATTACCAGCGACGGCCGCCGCGGTAGCCGTGACGGTGGCGACTCGTGAACAGGAAATCGAAGCCGATTGTCACCGGCGGATACGCGTAGACCGGCGCAGGCGCATAGTAAGGCGCCGGCGCCACGTACACCGGTTGCGGTGCCGCATACACAGGCTGCTGTTCAACATACACCGGCTCGCTCGAATAGGTCACCGGCGCCCCCGAGCGCGCAGCGGTACCGCTCGGCACCGGCGTCACCGACACCGTCCGCCATTCGTATGGATTGCTGGAGGCATAGCGCACCGGCTGTTGGGTGGCGCAACCGGCCAGGCCCAGGGCCAGCACCGGCAAGATCATCAAGGTTTTCATGGCATTCTCCTTCCCAGGATTCAACTATAGGGAAAAATCGGGCGCATGTCGCCGCTTTTACAAATGCTTACCGTGGGCAACTCAAATATACGGAATATCGCATTTGTCGACCGGTTTGCCCGCTGCATCGACGCGCTGGGCGCATAGCTGGTACGTGATCCCATAATCCATATCGACCCGGTACACCTTGCCATATGGCAGGGAAACCGTTTCCTGCAGCACGTGCTGGTAGCTCAGGGCCGGCACGTCGGCCGGCACCGCGATGGAGGTATGGAAATTGCGCCGGCGGCTCTGCTGGCGGCGGTGGACGTCCACATTCAGCGCCAGGTCGAGCGTGACGCCGCCCGGTTCGTAGGTGTAGCGCGTGACGTTGCGCGAGGCCAGCAGCACGCCCCAGGCGCACGGCAAGGCATCCGGACATTGCTTGAGCTGGGCCAGCGGGAAGATTTCCTCGTTATTGCTTAATTCCTGGAGCTGCCAGGCGGTGCGGGTACCGTCCAGCTTGCCGCTGTTCGCGTTCGGCCATGTCATCGAATTAACGACAACAACGTACTGCTTGTTGCGTGCCGGATCATTCGGGTTGCGCCACATGGCACAACCGGATAGCAAAATGCCGGCTAGTGGAATGAGAAACAGAACTTTCATACGGGCTACCCAGACGTGATACCCGCAGATTAACAAAAAACGGCCCGCGAGGGGCCGTTTTTCTTGTACGGGGATACCAGGTCAGTCCAGTTTCCAGGCGTAGTCCACCTTGGTCCAGGTCTCGGCCGGTGCGCCATCCTTGGTGCCAGGCTTGAATTTGCAAGCGCTCAGCGCCTTCAATGCAGCCTTGTCCAGGTTCTTGAAGCCGGACGACTTGTCCAGCTTGGAATCCTTGACCTCGCCGTTGGCGGCCACCAGGAAGGACATGCTCACGGTGCCCTGCTCTTCATTCATCAGGGACGCTTTAGGATACTCAGCCTTGCAATTCTTGGCATCGAACGATGCCGGTACTTCAGCCGCGAAGGCCGAGGCGCCCATTGCGAGCGCTACAGCCATAACACTCAACTTGGTCATCATGATGTTCCCCTACTGAATGAGATAGAAATGAATTACAGGGACCAGACGTAGTCGACCTTGGTCCAGGTCTGGGCTACCGCGCCGTCCTTGGTGCCTGGCTTGAATTTGCAGCCGGTGATGGCCTTGACGGCAGCCTTGTCCAGGTTCTTGAAGCCGCTGGATTTATCCACTTTGGAATCCATCACTTCGCCGGAAGCCGAAACCAGGAAGGACATGGTGACCTGGCCTTGCTCTTCATTCATCAGGGAAGCCTTCGGGTATTCAGCCTTGCAGTTCTTGGCATCGAATACTGCCGGGGTTTCAGCCGCGAATGCGGAGGCGGAAACGATGGATGCTGCGATAAAACCAATCAGACGCTTGTTCATTTCAAATCCCAATCAAAAAATTATGAAAAACTGCGGGTCTGTACCCGATTAATTAAAACTCTTCCCACTCGTCGCTGCCGGCAGTGGCCGCGACAACTTTCCTAGGCGCTGGTGCAGCGGCCGGCTTGGCAGCGGCCGCGCGTTTTGCCGGCGCCTTCGGTACGATGGCAACAGCGGTCTGGGTGACTGCCGGCTTGGCGGCGGTCAACGCATATTCGGTTTCAGCGTCCAGCTTGAAGATCGACACCACGCGCGACAACTCGCCGGCCTGGTCTTGCAGCGACTGCGCAGCGGCGGCAGCTTCTTCAACCAGCGCAGCATTCTGCTGGGTCATGGCATCCATCTCGATGATGGACTGGTTCACCTGCTCGATGCCGGCGCTCTGTTCCTGCGAGGCGCTGGCGATTTCGCTCATGATGTCGGTCACGCGGCGGACGGAGGCCACCACTTCGTCCATGGTCACGCCAGCCTGGCCCACCAGTTTCGAGCCGCGCTCCACCTTCTCGACGGAGTCGCCGATCAGGGACTTGATCTCTTTCGCGGCGCCGGCGGAACGCTGGGCAAGGTTACGCACTTCCGATGCCACCACCGCGAAGCCGCGGCCCTGCTCACCGGCACGCGCCGCTTCAACCGCAGCGTTCAGCGCCAGGATGTTGGTCTGGAAGGCGATGCCGTCGATCACGCCGATGATGTCGACGATCTTGTTGGCGGAAGCATTGATCGAGCTCATGGTCTCGACCACTTGCGATACAACCTGGCCGCCTTTCAACGCCACGTCGGATGCCGACGCCGCCAGCTGGTTGGCTTCGCGGGCATTGTCGGCGTTCTGCTTCACGGTGGAGGTCAGTTCTTCCATCGCGGAAGCGGTTTTCTCCAAGTTCGAAGCCTGCATTTCGGTACGCGACGACAGGTCGATATTGCCGGCAGCGATTTCGCGGGATGCGGTGCCGATGGTCTCGGTGCCCTGGCGCACCTGGCCGACGATGTCCACCAGGCTGTCGCGCATTTCCTTGATTTCGACCAGCAGCGAATCCTTGTCGGTGGACGAGGTGTCGATGCTTACCGACAGGTCGCCGTTGGCGATGGCGCCAGCAATCGATGCGGTGTAGTCAGGCTCGCCGCCCAGTTGCTTCAGCAGGCCGCGGGTGATCACCCAGGCTGCGAAGATCGACACCACCACGGCGGCCAGGCCGGCCACGATCATGAACAGGCGTGCGGAGGAGAAGCCTTCAGCGGCTTCCACTTTCATTTCTTCGTTGATCTTGTCTTCCAGCGAAGCCAGTTGGCCCAGCGCTTCGGTCCACTTCTTCTGCGCCGGCTTGATTTCTTTCAGGTAGATCTTGGTCGCGGCCAGGGCATCGTTGGCCAGCCACAGTTCGGATGCCTTCTTCACGGCCGGCAGCACCAGGGCTTCCTGCGCCTTCACTTGCGACAGCAGTGACTTTTCTTCCGGGGTGGCATCCTTGGCGTACACGGCGCTCAGCTTGGCGTCGGCATCCTGGTAGTCCTTCAGTTCCTTGTTGATGCGCGCCAGTTCCGGCTCCATGTCGGAAGGCTCGGACATCAGGGTCAGGATCTTCAGGTCGCTGACGTTTTCAACGTTGTTGCGCATGTCGACCACCAGGCGGGTAGCGACTGCATTCACACTCACTACATGATCCAGGCGGTCCTGAATCTGAGCCATGCGCCAGATGCCGACGATGGTGATAATGACGAGAAACGCCAGTACCAGGAAAAAACCGAGGCCGAGGCGGGCCCCTACTTTCATTTTACTCAAATTCATTTCGGCTCTTAATTATAGAAGTGTTGTTAACTGCCCAAAGGATGCCATAGTGAAACATTTACCGCATCCACTGACCCTTGCTGCTACGCAAGTAGCGACAGTAGCAAACTATGACTGCGAATGCAAAGACCGCTCTCGCCGTGGGATGAAACCTGTCGTATTTCATCCCAATAGAACCACTCGGAACCGCAAATTGCAGTGTGAATCAGGGAAATTATAGACCTGGGGTTTCCACACGGCAAGCAAATTTTGCCTAAAGTGTGGGCAATTGAACTTTCTTCGGGGAAAGAGCTCAGCAGCAGCGCGGATCGGAAGTGAATGCGCAGGACAACTTGTGTTTACTTGGTTCGGCTGTAAGCCTCAAGCAAAATGCGGGGATCGCCGGCGGCCAGCTGCTTGGCATCGGACAGGGTTTGGCGGAACTGGCGAGCGCCCTTCAAGCCCTGCGCCAGGCCCAGCATATGGCGGGTGATGGTGTTGATTTTCAAGCCCTTGCCGCCGTCTTTCGCCAGCTGCTCTTCGATATAAGGCACCATGGCCTCCAGCACCTGCTCACGGCTGCGCGGCTCTGCGGTCGCGCCATAGTAGCGCTGGTCGAAGGCAGCCATCATGTAAGGGTTGTGGTAGGCCTCGCGGCCCAGCATGACGCCGTCCACGTGCTGCAGGTGGGTATCGATTTCTTCCAGGGTCTTGATGCCGCCGTTGATCAGGATCTCGAATTCAGGAAAATCCTTTTTCAGCTGGTAGGCGTACTCGTACTTCAGCGGCGGGATTTCACGGTTCTCCTTCGGCGACAGGCCCTTCAGGATAGCGTTACGGGCATGCACCACAAAGGTCGTGCAGCCGGCTTCCGCCACGGTGCCGACGAAATCGCGTACGAAGTCGTAGCTTTCCTCATGGTCGATGCCGATACGGTGCTTGACGGTGACTTCGATAGCGACCGCATCCTTCATCGACTTGACGCAATCGCGCACCAGTTCCGGCTCGGTCATCAGGCAGGCACCGAAAGCCCCCTTCTGCACGCGCGGCGACGGACAACCGCAATTGAGGTTGATCTCATCGTAGCCCCACTTCTCGCCCAGTTTGGCGGCAATGGCAAGATCCTTCGGATCGGAGCCGCCAAGCTGCAGCGCCACCGGATGCTCCTCCTCATTGAAGCGCAGGTGGCGCTCCACATCGCCATACACCAGCGCACCGGTCGTCACCATCTCCGTGTACAGCCAGGTGTACTGCGAGATCAGGCGATGGAAATGGCGGCAATGGCGGTCGGTCCAATCCATCATCGGCGCCACGGACAGGCGGCGGGAAGGCTTGGGGGCGATCGAGGTGGTCATAATGCAAAGGTCAACAAAAAGAGCCGCATATTATATCGAAAGTCGGGGTCAGCTCTGGCAACCGGACATTTTGCTTCGCAAAATGTCCGGTTGCCAGAGCTGACCCCGACTTTCAAGCGAAGAGTTCTTCGACGCGGGACAGGCGGCGGGCTGCTTCGCCTGACAGGGCGCCGGAGGCGGTCATGATTTGGCGGATACCGTCCAGCGCGCGCTTGCGGTCGACGTCGGCCAGCAGCTTTGGCAACGCCGACATGGCGCGCTCTTCATCCAGTTGCAAGATCATGTTCTGCTCCTGCACTACCTCCTTGAAGCGCGCCAGCGATATGCGTTCCTTGGCCGGCAGCAGCGCGCGCAGTTCGCGCAGGACGCCAAACGCGCGCTCGTCGGCAACGCGCACTTCCGGGCTGCGGGCGATGTACAGGATCGAGCGCACCACCGCCTCGCGCTCGCCGCCACTGGCCAGCCGCTTGGCCGCTTCCGTGCGGCGCGCTGCCACCACCGATTCGCGTGCAATGTCGCGCCCGATGCGGCGGCGGATATTGGCCGAATCGGCACGCAAGCCCACCAGCGTCTGCAGCAATGGATGGCCATAGGCGGACAGGAAGAACTGCTCCACGGCCTGGTCGCGCATCACCTGGTATTGGTCCAGCACCGCCACGATCTGCTCGGAGGCCGCCTCCTGCATCTTCAGAAAGATGTTATCCGTCGCCACGGGCTTGCGCTGCTCCCTCACCTGCCCGGCCAGGGCACTGATCCCGCTCAGGAAAGGATTCATGTCGGAGAACAGCTCATAGCGCATGCGGTAGGGATGCATGCGCCGCATCCACTCTGCCGACTGCTCGTTGGTCGCGGCCTGAATCATCGGGCTGACAAACGTGCGATACAGGCCCTGGTTGATTTCGGACAGCCGCGCCACCGCGGCGAAGCGGCGCTCGTCTTCATCGTCGTTGCCGCCCAGCGCGCGCAATTCGTTCAGGTCGCGCCGTTCGAAGCGCACCACGTAGTTGCCGTCCGCCAGTTCGGGGCTGTGCACGCCCTCGCCTGTCTTATCGATGAACACCGCTTCATACAAGCCGGGCGGCAGCACGTCGATCAAGTCCATCGAACGGGTGAATTCATCGTGTTCCTTGTTGGCGACCGATGCCGATACGAAGATCCCCAGGTGTCCGATCGACTCGTGCAGCGTGTACACCACCGTCTGGCCGCCCGCCACCAGTGCCGCATCGTCCTCATACAAATCCAGCAGCCAGCCCAGGGCCTGCTGCGGCGGCGTGATGTCGTCGCCCCAGGAGCAGAACACCACGATCGGCGAGCGGATATTGCGCAAGTCGATGCGGCGTCCGGCCGTGTCGTGGATGGTGCCGTTGCTCAGTCGATTGCCGACAAACAGGTTGTCGGTGATGAACTGGATTTCCTCCGCGTTCAGCAACACCGGGTTGCCCCACCAGCGTTCGAATTCGAGGAAGCGCTTTTCCTCGGTGTCGACGTTGGCATATACATGGTAGCCCTTCTTCCAATAGGTATTGGCGGGATTCATGTTCTCGAAGTTGCTGACCAGGTGGGCGCCGTCGAATTTGCCGTTGCCAAGATCGCCCGCCAGCGACGTCATCCAGGT
Organism: Duganella sp. CF458; assembly: GCF_900113115.1. Classification (GTDB taxonomy): domain Bacteria; phylum Pseudomonadota; class Gammaproteobacteria; order Burkholderiales; family Burkholderiaceae_D; genus Rugamonas. Next base: position 16,931 of record NZ_FOOF01000007.1, read on the forward strand.
GCCGCCGGTCAGGCCGCCCAGGTAGCGCAAGGGGTTCTTGCCGCGCACGCCGGCCCAATACGACAACGGCGCGCCAGCCAGCACCAGTGGGCCGGCCAGCTCTGGATGCAGCGCCGCCGTCATCATGATCTGCCAGCCTGCCTGGCAATTGCCGATCAGGGCCGGCTTGCCTTCGGCCTGCGGGTGCAGGTAGGCTACCTGCTCGATGAACTGGGCTTCCGCATGGCAGACGTCTTCAATGGTCTGTCCCGGCACCGGCGCGGGCAGGAAGCCGATGAAGTAGCACGGATTGCCGGCCTTCAGGACCACGCCGATTTCGCTGTCTTGCTTCATGCCGCCGATCCCCGGACCATGCCCGGCACGCGGATCGACCACGATAAAGGGCCGCTTGGTCTCGTCGATCTCCACACCTTGCGGCGGGATGATGCGCATCAGGGAATAATTTACCGGCCGCGGAAGCGTGCGGCCATCGATAACCGTCTCGAATTCGAAATTGAGCACGTGGGGCGCGGTCTCGCGCTCGCGCGCATTGCGCTCGGTGCCGCGGCGATACAGCACGTCCATGAACAGGATCGAGCGCTGCCAGGCGTCGGTCCAATATTCCACGGCCTGGGCGGCCAGGTTGCTAGGTTCGGCCATGCGGGTTCTCCTCGTCGATATCCTGCTTGGGACATACAGGTTACCACGCCCATGTGGCCGGCGTGCTTCACTCCTGGGGCGTCAATTCCACATGGCGTAATTCGTATGGCGTGCCTTCAAGCTGGAAGCCGATGCGCCCTTCGCGGGGCGCCGCACCGCTCACGCGATTCTGCGCCACACCGTTCATCGTGACCTCGATGACGCCATCGCGCGAGACGATATCGGCGCTATTCCACTCGCCTGCCGGCCGCTCGGAGCTGGCGGCAACGCGCGCCCTCACCGGTGGCTTGTCGCCGGTCAGCGGCTCGGCAAACTTCGCACCTGCCATCGGCAGCAAGTCGCCCGCGTTGCCGGACTTGGTCTGCACTTGCAAGCTCACAGGCCAGACGCGGTCCATCGGTCCGTCGCTGATGTGCAGCAGCACGCCTGCATTGCCCGCCTTCCCCGGCCAGCGCCACTCCACGTGCAGGCGGTAATTGCCATAGCTTGCCGTGGTCGCGAAATATCCCGAAGGCGCGCCGCTCACCGCGATCACACCATCCGCACGCACGCCGATGACGCTGGCAATGCCCGCAGCAGGGTCGCTGCGCAGCTCCCAGCCGCGCAAGTCGCTGAACATGTCGCCCGCCACTGCGCCGCCGGCCGCCGCCAACCACGCCGTGGCAAGGAGGAATCGCTTGATCATTTGGTCTCCGGATAAAAAAAACCCGCCTCACGGCGGGTTCTTCATGCATTACGCGTTTTCTTTGCTGGCACGCTTACGCTCGTGCTCTTTCAGGTGACGCTTGCGCAGGCGGATCGATTTCGGGGTGATTTCCACCAGTTCGTCGTCGTCGATGAATTCCACTGCGTATTCCAGCGACATCTGGATCGGCGGCACCAGGCGCACTGCTTCGTCGGTACCCGACGAACGCACGTTGGTCAGCTGCTTGCCCTTGATCGGGTTAACCACCAGGTCGTTGTCGCGCGAGTGGATACCGATGATCATGCCTTCGTACACAGGGTCGTTGTGGACCACGAACATGCGGCCGCGATCCTGCAGTTTCCAGATGGCGTAGGCCACGGCAGCACCGTCGTCCTGCGAGATCAGCACGCCGTTGCGACGGCCGCCCAGTTCACCCTTGGTGGTGTCGACTGGAGCGTACGCATCGAACACGTGCGACATCAGGCCGGTACCACGGGTCAGGGTCATGAATTCGCCCTGGAAGCCGATCAGGCCACGCGCTGGAATGCGGTATTCCAGGCGCACGCGGCCCTTGCCGTCCGATTCCATATTCTGCAGGTCGCCGCGACGGCGGCCCAGTTCTTCCATCACGCCGCCCTGGTTGGCTTCTTCCACGTCGACGCTCAGTTGCTCGTACGGCTCATGGCGCACGCCATCAACCATCTTGAACACCACGCGTGGACGGGACACGGCCAGTTCGAAGCCTTCACGGCGCATGTTTTCGATCAGGATGGTCAGGTGCAGCTCGCCACGGCCCGATACTTCGAAGACGGTATCGTCGTCGGTCGGCGCCACGCGCAGCGCAACGTTGGCTTTCAGTTCCTTGTCCAGGCGATCGCGCAGCTGGCGCGAGGTCACGAACTTGCCTTCGCGGCCAGCCAGCGGCGAGTTGTTGACCATGAAGTTCATGGTCAGGGTAGGCTCGTCGACGGTCAGCATCGGCAGCGCGTCCGGGGTGTCCGGTGCGCACACGGTGGAACCGATGCCGATTTCGTCGATACCGTTGATCAGGATAATGTCGCCGGCAACCGCTTCGTCCACCAGCACGCGCTCCAGGCCCTTGAAGTTCAGCACCTGGTTGATACGGCCCTTGATCGGGGTCGAATCAGGGCCGTTCAGGACCACCACGTCCTGGCCGGTCTTCACGCGGCCACGGGAAACGCGGCCGATACCGATCTTGCCGACGTAGGACGAGTAGTCCAGCGAGGTGATTTGCATCTGCAGCGGGCCGTCCGGGTTGTCGTCACGCACCGGCACGTATTTCAGGATGGCTTCGAACAGCGGCTTCATGTCGCCGCCGCGCACGGATTCGTCCAGGCCGGCGTAGCCGTTCAGGCCCGAGGCGTACACGATCGGGAAGTCCAACTGTTCATCGGTCGCACCCAGCTTGTCGAACAGCTCGAAAGTCTGGTTGATCGCCCAGTCAGCGCGCGCGCCAGGACGGTCGATCTTGTTCACCACCACGATCGGCTTCAGGCCCAGGGCCAGTGCCTTACGGGTTACGAAGCGGGTCTGCGGCATCGGGCCTTCTTGCGCATCGATCAGCAGCAGCACGGAGTCGACCATCGACAGTACGCGCTCCACTTCGCCGCCGAAGTCGGCGTGGCCTGGGGTGTCGACGATGTTGATGTGGGTGCCTTCGTACTCAACGGCGCAGTTCTTCGACAGAATGGTAATGCCGCGTTCTTTCTCCAGGTCGTTGGAGTCCATGACGCGGGTATCAACCTGCTGGTTTTCGCGGAAGGTACCGGACTGCTTCAGCAGCTGGTCCACCAGGGTGGTCTTGCCATGGTCAACGTGGGCGATGATGGCGATGTTGCGAATTGCGCGTTTAGTATTAGACATGATTTGTGTATGGACAGGAATTCTGCAAGTGCGGGAGCACTGAACCCACTAGTATAGCATGCTGCGTCGCAACCTAGAAGCTCCCCATCTTTGGTTTCCGTAAGGTATTATTAGAAAATAAGCAATCAAGCTTATTTGAGCCCTACGAACAGCCTGGAGAGCATTACATGAAATTGCGTTTGACGAACATCGTTTTGGCGACCGCCGCCCTGTCCCTGCTGGTGGCTGGCGCCGCCGCTGCCGCGCCGGTCGGCGTGCAGATCCTGAGCGCCACGGTCAAGGACAAGAAGATCGACGGCGCCACCGTCACGCTGCAAAAGAACGGCGAGCAATCGGTCAGCGCCAACACCGACGCCCAGGGCCAGGTCAAGCTGGCGCCAACTTTCGCCGACGACGCTTCGACGCTGATGATCGTCAAGAAGCCGGGTTACTCCAACCTGGTCGTCAAATGCCCTTGCAACGGCTCGACCTACGCCATCAGCCCGGTGATGAATAACCTGGACGGCATGCGCATCGTGCTGAACTGGGGCGCCAAACCGGCCGACCTGGATTCCCACGTTGTCTACCCTGGCAACCACGTCTACTTCATGCAGATGCGCGGCGCCGATGCCAAGCTGGATGTCGACGATACCAACGGTTTCGGCCCTGAAACCATCACCATCGACCGCAAGCACGTCGGCGAGCGTTACGTCTATGCGGTGCACGACTTCACCGACGGCTCCAACCCGAGCACCCGCAACCTGGCCAACAGCGGCGCCAAGGTCTTCGTGTACGTCGGCCAGACCCTGATCCGCACCTACTACGTGCCGACCACCGGCACCGGCAACCTGTGGACCGTATTCGCCGTGACCGAAGATGGCGAATTCCAGGACTTCAACACCCTGAAAGGCGTGACCAGCCACGACCGCCTGCAAACCTCCGAGTTCGCCGGTGTCGGCCGTGCAGCCGACCTGCAAGCCGTGAACTACAGCGCGAGCAACCAGGACAGCGCCAAGCGCCTGAACAGCCAGGGCGAAGCGGCCTACCACGCCGGCAACCTGGACGAAGCGATCCGCCTGTACCAGGAAGCGATTGAGTTGAACGGCAACTACGGCCAGGCATACAGCAACCTGGGCCTGGCGTTCCAGAAGGCCAACCGCACCGCGGAAGCGATGTGGGCCAACCGCAAGGCCATCGCTCTGGCCAGCGGTTCGACCGCCGCCACCGTGCGCGCCAGCTCGCACTACAACAACGGCAAGATCTACGAAGCGGCATCGCAATGGGATGACGCCCTGCGCGAATACCGCGCGGCGCAGGCCGAGAAGAGCAACCCGACCTACGACAAGGCCATCGCGCGCATGCAGCAGAACGGGGCTAAATAATGCGCCGGCCAGCGCTGCCCCTGCTGTGCATGGCCGCCGCGCTGGCTGCGGTCGCCCTGCCCGGCTCCGCCGTTGGACCGGCGTCGGTGGCCAAGGCCGACCGCCGCCTGTGGACGGAGACCCTGAACAGCCGCAACGGCTTCGACAAGGCCTCGCGCGCATCGATCCTGACCTATGCTTCGGCACTGCAGGAAATGCACAAGATGGCTGATGCCGACATGATGGCGGCGTTCAAGATCAAGAGCCTGAACCGCGCCTCGGTCGACAAGTGGCTGAAGTCGGAAATGGCGCTGTCGCTGGTGAACTACCAGCGCGCGGCGCGCGACTGCGCCGGCGGTGACTGGACTTGCGTGGCGCCGGCCGACAGTGTCGACGCCCTGCTGCGCCAGGCCGATAGCTGGCAGAAGTCGGTACCGGCCGGCCAGCAAGCCTGGCACGCCAACCTGTCCGCCTTCACCCGCGCCTACCTCGCCGAGCAGTTGCGCTTGGCCGCGCTGTTCCCCAGGATCAGCAGCGAGATTGATCGCTTCGGCCCGCACGAATGGAATGGCGACACGCTGGAAGACCGCCAATTCCTGCTGACCTTTGACGACGGCCCGTCGCCTGGTGCGAACACCGACGATACCTTGGCCATGCTGGCAAACACCAAGAAGACCGGTGTGTTCTTCGTGCTGGGCGAAAACTTGCAGAACCGCGTCAACAAGGCCGGTGCTGCTAAGGTGGCTGCTTCGTACAAGAACCAGTGCATGGCTTCGCACGGCTGGCAGCACCAATCGCACGCCAAGTGGGAGCAATGGCAGGATTCGATCACCCGCACCCACGGGTTGTTGAATGCGACCTTCGCCAAAGGCGAGGTGCTGCCCTACTTCCGCCCGCCATACGGCCAGCGGCCCGCGGACAGCGCAGCGTTCTTCCAGCAGCAAGGCCTGCAGGTCGCGCTGTGGAACCTGGATTCGCAAGACTGGAGCAGCCAGGTCAGCGCCGACGACGTCAGCAACCGCATGATCGCGCTGATGCTGATCAAGCGGCACGGCGTGCTGCTGTTCCACGATGTGCACAGCAAAGCCAAGTCCGCCCTCCCCGTCATCTTCAGCGAGCTGGGCAACGCGGTAAGCTGGCGCGACTGCCAACAACCGCTCGCAAAATAAAAGTCGGGGTCAGCTCTGGCAATCCGCCATTAAGCGCACATGCGTGCGCTTAATGGCGGATTGCCAGAGCTGACCCCGACTTTTTAAGCGGTAGCGACTAGGCGCTCGGGGGCGAGGATGGCGTATTCGCCGAAGATGCCGGTGCCGAGCAGGCGACCGTCCTCAGCGTAGATGCGCACGCGGCCTTCGTATGGCGTCGGGACCGCGATGCTTGGCTCTTTGCCGAGCGGCAGGCGCTGGCCGTGCAGGAAGCGTTTTGCCAGCTCGGCGTTCAGCGTGATGCGCGGGAAGGACGACAATAGCGCGTCCACTGGCGCCAGCAGCTCGCGGGGAGCGGCGTGGACAGCGAGATCTTCCAGCGTGATCATCTTGTCGGTGGTCAGGGCGCCAACTTGCGTGCGGCGCAGGGCGTTCAGGTGCGCGCCGCAGCCCAAAGCCGCGCCGATGTCTTCGCCCAGCACGCGGATGTAGGTGCCTTTGCTGCAGGTGACTTCGATCTTCAGGAACGGCGCTTCCCACGCAACGAGTTCCAGCTTGTGGATCACCACGTCGCGCGCTTCGCGCTCCAGCGTGATGCCTTCGCGGGCGTACTCGTAAAGCGGCTTGCCGTCGCGCTTCAGCGCCGAGTACATCGGCGGCACCTGCTTGATCGGGCCGCGGAAGCGGGCCATCGCGGCTTCGATCTCGGCTTGCTTGCAGCTGACGTCGCGCGTTTCCAACACCTGGCCTTCGGTGTCGCCAGTGTCGGTGCGCACGCCCAGGTGCACGGTGGCCAGGTAGGTCTTGTCGGCTTCCAGCAGGTCTTGCGAGAACTTGGTCGCTTCGCCGAAGCACAGCGGCAGCAGGCCGGTCGCAAACGGATCGAGCGTGCCGGTGTGGCCGGCTTTTTTCGCGTTCATGAAGCGCTTGGCCTTGATCAGGGCATCGTTGCTGGACAGGCCTACCGGCTTATCGAGCAGCAGCACGCCGTCCACGGCATCGCGCACGCGCTTTACACGTGCTTCAGTCATTCTTCTTCGTTGTTCTCGTCGAAATCGGCGGCGCGGGTGGCGTTGGCCTTGTCGATCAGGGCGGACATGGCCATGCCGCGCGAGGCGGACATGTCGTGCAGGAAGTGCAGCTGCGGCAGCGTGTGGATGTGCAGGCGCTTGCCCAGCTGGTTGCGCAGGTAGCCGGCGGCGGCGGCCAGGCCGGCCAGGGTGTTCTTGATCGACTCCGGGTCGTCTTTCAGGGTGGTGAAGAACACTTTCGCGTGCGCGTAGTCCGGGGTCAGCTGCACTTCGGACAGCGTGATCATGCCGACGCGCGGGTCCTTCACTTCGAAGGCGATCAGCTCGGACAGGTCTTTCTGGATTTGATCCGCCACGCGCAGGCCGCGCTGGGGGATCGATTTGCTGTGTTTAGCCATGATATTAAATTTCCTGCGGTGCCAGCCCCGCAGGAAGCGGAGACCGGGCGCCGGCACGCTCCGCCTGCCGGCTTTTAATAATAACAAAGGCGGGTGCCCTGCCCCGCTCTCGCGAGGCGGGAAGCACCCGCCGTGTATCGCGCCGTCCTGTTGTTACAGGGTACGGGCGATCTCCTGCACTTCGAACACTTCGAGCACGTCGCCTACGACGATGTCGTTGTAGCCCTTCAGGTTCAGACCGCATTCCAGGCCGGCGCGAACTTCCTTCGCATCGTCCTTGAAGCGCTTGAGCGAGTCGATCTCGCCGGTCCACACCACGATGTTGTTGCGCAGCAGGCGTACCGAAGACGAGCGCTTGACCACGCCATCGGTAACCAGGCAGCCCGCGATCGCGCCGACCTTGGAGACCAGGATGACCTGGCGAATCTCGACCTGGCCGGTGACGTGCTCGCGCTTCTCCGGTGCCAGCATGCCCGACAGTGCCGCTTTGACCTCTTCGATCGCATCGTAAATGATGTTGTAGTAGCGGATGTCGACGCCGTTGGTTTCGGCCAGCTTGCGCGCCTGTGCGTCGGCACGGGCGTTGAAGCCGATGATGACTGCCTTGGAAGCGGTCGCCAGGTTGACGTCCGATTCCGTGATGCCGCCCACCGCTGCGTGCACGATCTGCACCCGCACTTCGGAGGTCGACAGCTTCTGCAGCGAGCCAACCAGCGCTTCCTGCGAACCTTGCACGTCGGTCTTGACGATCAGCGGCAGGTTCTTCACTTCGCCTTCGGCCATCTGGTCGAACATGTTTTCCAGCTTGGCCGCTTGCTGCTTGGCCAGCTTCACGTCGCGGAACTTACCTTGGCGGAACAGGCCGATCTCACGGGCTTTACGCTCGTCAGCCATGACCATTGCCTCTTCACCGGCGGCCGGCACTTCGGTCAGGCCCTGGATCTCCACCGGGATCGAAGGACCTGCTTCAGCGATCGACTTGCCGTTCTCGTCCAGCATCGCACGGACGCGGCCGAAGGACGAACCCGCCAGCACCACGTCGCCGCGGCGCAGGGTACCCGATTGCACCAGGATGGTGGCCACAGGACCACGGCCCTTGTCCAGGCGGGCTTCCACCACCAGGCCGCGCGCAGGCGCTTCGACCGGGGCTTTCAGTTCCAGCACTTCGGCTTGCAGCAGCACTTGCTCCAGCAGGTCGTCGATGCCCTGGCCGGTTTTCGCGGAGACCGGTACGAATGGCGAATCGCCACCATATTCTTCCGGCACCACTTGCTCGGCCACCAGTTCCTGGGTCACGCGGTCGACGTTGCCACCCGGTTTGTCGATCTTGTTGATCGCGACAACCAGCGGCACGCCCGCCGCCTTGGCGTGGGCGATTGCTTCCTTGGTCTGCGGCATCACGCCGTCGTCGGCTGCCACCACCAGGATGACGATGTCGGTTGCTTTCGCACCGCGGGCACGCATTGCCGTAAAGGCTTCGTGGCCCGGGGTATCCAGGAAGGTGATGATGCCGCGCGGGGTTTCCACGTGGTAGGCACCAATGTGCTGGGTAATGCCGCCTGCTTCGCCCGACGCGACCTTGGCGCGGCGGATGTAGTCCAGCAGGGAGGTCTTACCGTGGTCGACGTGGCCCATCACGGTCACCACAGGTGCACGCGGGGTTGCTTCGTACTCGGCGTGTTCGCCCTGGTCGGCCAGCAGCGCTTCCGGATCGTCGACAGCGGCAGCGAAGGCTTTGTGGCCCATCTCTTCCACCACGATCATCGCGGTTTCCTGGTCCAGCACCTGGTTGATGGTGCACATCTGGCCCAGCTTCATCAGCTGCTTGATCACCTCGGATGCCTTGACTGCCATCTTGTGCGCCAGTTCGGCCACGGTGATGGTTTCCGGCACGTGCACTTCATGCACGATCGCTTCGGTCGGTTGCTGGAAGTTGGTTTCACGGTCGTCATGGTGGCCACCGCGGCGACCACCCTTGCCGCCCGCACGCCAGCCGTCACGGCCGCCTGCACCGCCACCGGTGTTGCCACCGCGGCCTTTGCCGGCACCGCCGCCCGGGGCGCCACGGCGCTTTTCATCCTGCCAGGTCGAAGCCACATTGGCCGACTTGATGGATTTCTTGTCGCCGGGTTTCTTGTCGTCCTTCTTCTCGCCGCCTGGAGCAGCTGCGGTCGTCGCAGGCTTCTTGTCGGCTGGCTTGTGCAGGGTGCCTTCGGCAACTTTCGGCTTGGCGGCGGCGGCTGGAGCCGGCTCGGGAGCCTTCATCACGCGACGCGGCTGGCTCATCATCAACTTGATCTGGGCCACTTCGTCTGCAACAGCTTTACGGGCACGTTCGGTCGCTTCGGCGCGCTCGGCGGCTTCCTTGGCGGCGACTTCGTGCTTGCGCTTGGACTCTTCGGCATCAGCCAGGCGCTTCTTCTCTTCTTCTTCGGCGGCGGCTTTCTGCGCCACGCCGGCTGCAGCGGCGGCGGCAGCCTTCTCGGCGGCGGCCTTGTCGGCGGCAGCTTTCTTGGCTTGGTCTTCCGCTACGCGCTTGGCTTCCTCTTCGGCGGCTTTGGCTTGCGCAGCCTTTTCCTCGTCGAGCTTGGCCAAGCGTTCCTGCTTTTCTTTCAGCTCCGCTTCCTGGCGAGCGATCAGCTCGGCCTGGCGGCGTGCTTCTTCTTCACGGCGCGCCTGTTCGGCGGCGTCGATCACCGGTGCGGCCGGCTTGGCGGTCGCGGTGGTGGTCAGGTCGTCGCGCTGCACGAAGGTGCGCTTCTTGCGCACTTCGACCTGGATGGTGCGGGCCTTGCCGGAGGCGTCGGCCTGCTTGATCTCCGTGGTCTCTTTACGAGTCAGGGTGATCTTTTTCTTTTCGCCCGGCTCTGCCCCTGCGCCGTGGGTACGGCGCAGGTGTTCCAGCAGCTTGTCCTTATCATCTTTTGACAATGGATCTGACGCCGAACTCTTCTCGACGCCAGCAGAACGCAGCTGCGACAGCAGCAAATCTGCAGGCATCTTCAGTTCGGTGGCAAATTGGGCTACGTTGTTACTCGCCATTCAGTCCTCTTTTCTATGTGTCTCGATGATAATTAAAGCTGTTTCCACTACTTAGGCCTTGGCGGCTTCGGACGATGCCCATGCCTTGGCTTGCAGGGCCTTGGCGCGTTCATCGTACTTACCGTCGACCAGCTTCATTTCATCGTCGGTCACATTCTCAAACTCATTCGAAATCAATTCACGTGCGCGGTCCGACGACAGGGCCAGGATGGCGCCGAACTCGTCGTAGGCCAGACCGGCAAACGCTGCCAGGGTCTTGATGCCTGCGAGGCCCAGCTTGCCCGCGGTAACGCGGTCCATGCCTTCCAGTCCAACCAGCTGTTCTTCCATGCCTTCCAGGCCCTCTTCCGAAGCGATCGCCTCGGTGACCAGGGCGTCGCGGGCACGGGTACGCAGCTCGTTGACGGTGTCTTCGTCGAACGCTTCGATGTCCAGCATCTCGGAGATCGGCACGTAAGCGATTTCTTCCAGGCTGCTGAAGCCTTCTTCCACCAGGATGTCGGCCACTTCCTGGTCCACATCCAGTTTTTCCATGAACAGTGCGCGCACGGCGGCGGTCTCGGTGGCCAGCTTGTCGGCCGACTCTTCCGCGGTCATGATGTTGATCTTCCAGCCGGTCAGCTCGGACGCCAGGCGCACGTTCTGGCCGGAGCGGCCGATCGCGATTGCCAGGTTTTCTTCGTCAACCACCACGTCCATCGCGTGCTTGTCTTCGTCAACCATGATCGAGGACACATTGGCTGGTGCCAGCGCGCCGATCACGAATTGCGCAGGATCTTCCGACCACAGCACGATGTCCACGCGCTCGCCGCCCAGTTCGCCGGTCACGGCCTGCACGCGCGAACCGCGCATGCCGACGCAGGTACCGATCGGGTCGATGCGCTTGTCGTTGGTGTGCACAGCAATCTTGGCGCGCACGCCTGCATCGCGTGCAGCGGATTTGATCTCCAGCATGCCTTGTTCGATTTCCGGCACTTCCAGTTCGAACAGCTTCATGATGAATTCCGGCGCGGTGCGCGACAGGATCACTTGCGGGCCGCGCATATTGCGGTCAACGCGCAGGATGTAAGCACGCACGCGGTCGCCGATACGCAGATTCTCTTTCGGGATCATCTGGTCGCGTGGCAGGCGGGCTTCGATCTTGCCGGATTCGACGATCGCATCGCCGCGTTCCATACGCTTGATGGTGCCGGTGACCAGCGCGTCGCCGCGCTCCAGGAAGTCTTGCAGGATCTGTTCGCGTTCAGCATCGCGCACGCGCTGCAGGACCACTTGCTTGGTGTCCTGGGCGAAGCGGCGGCCGAATTCCACGGATTCGATCGGCTCTTCGATGTATTCATCGACTTCGATATCAGGGATCTGTTCTTTCGCTTCGAACAGCAGCACTTCCTGGTCAGGCAGCTGCAGGCCGGCTTCGTCAGGCACCACGTGCCAACGGCGGAAGGACTCGAACTCGCCGCTTTCACGGTCGATCGAAACGCGAATATCCACTTCGCCTTCATAGCGCTTCTTCGTGGCTTGCGCCAGTGCGAACTCGAGCGCGCCGAACACGACTTCCTTGTCGACGTTCTTTTCGCGCGCCAGCGCATCAACCAATAACAATACTTCGCGACTCATGCTTTGCGGCTCCCAAAATTCACCTGCGGCACCAAGCGTGCCTTGTCAATGTCCGCGAGCGTGAAATTCAGCACCGCAGGACCTTCTTTACCTTCAAATTCAATACCCAGTTGATCGCCTTCAGGCTCCGTTAGGATGCCCTGATAGGACTTGCGATTCGCCGTGCCTGGAATGGCCATGCGCAGCTTGACGATGGCTTCGCTGCCGGCAAAACGGACGAAGTCGGCGAACTTGCGCAACGGACGGTCCAGGCCAGGCGACGAAATCTCGAGACGTTCGTAGGGAACGTTCTCGACCGTCAGCAGGTGCGACAGTTGGTGGCTCACCGTGGCGCAGTCTTCTACCGTGATCGGACCTTTTTCTTCCGCTTCTTCTGCCGTGAAGTCGATATAAACACGCAGCAGTCCGCGTTCGGCCCGTTCGAAATCGACCAGGTCGTAGCCGAGGCCAGCGACGGTTTTTTCAATCAATTCAGGCAGTTGCAAAGAAAATCTCCAGATACTTAAAACGGTTCAACCAAAAAAAAATGGGCAACTGCCCATCTTTCGTTACTGCAGCCAGATGAAAGCACTCTCAGCAAAAATATCTGCGAAGAACTTTAACTAGGCTGCTCATTATAGCGCGATATTGATATCGCCGCAATGCCGCATACCACATCGGGAGCGGGTGTAACAATAGCAAGGTGCTTAAAATCCAACACCCAAACCAGCACCGATACGCGGCACCCGCAGGCCAGTGCCTGACCCTGCGGGTCAGGCCACCGGTTTACCGGTTTCAGCCCTTGCGGCGGCGCGGCATGCCATGATCGGACGCCCCGCCGCGCGGCTGATGGCCGCCGCGGCGCTGCTGCCCCTGGCCGTGACCATGGCCTTGGCCGGCAAAACCAAAAGTAGTCATCAGCGGATCGGGCTGGCGTGGGCCACCCTTGCCCTGGCCCTGACCCTGGCCTTTACCCTGGCCAGCGCCTTTACCCTTGCCCTTGGCGCCGGCACCACCGCCGGCACCACCGGCACCACGGCCGTAGCCGCCCGGCTGCTGGTCGCCAAAGCCGGAACCGCCATGGCGCGGGGCGCCAAAGAAGCCGCCCTGGCCCTGGCCACGGCCGCCGCGCGGCGCCTGCGGGAATGGATCGGCATTCTTATTGCTCACATCCATGCGGTTGCCGTTCGGCTCACGATCACGCTCGCGCTTGCCTTGTCCCTGGCCGCCCTGCGGCTTGGCACCTTCGCCGGCGCCGGCGCCGGCTTCTTTCTTGAAGCCCACCGCCGACAGCAGGTCGCGCACGGTGTTTTCTTCCATCTCTTCCCAGCGGCCGCGCTTCAGGTTGCTCGGCAGGGTCAGCGCGCCGTAACGGGTGCGGATCAGGCGCGACACGGTCAGGCCGATGGCCTCGAACATCCGGCGCACCTCGCGGTTGCGGCCCTCGCCGATCACCACGCGGTACCACTTGTTGACGCCTTCGCCGCCGCCGTCGGCGATCTTGGTGAACTGCGCCATGCCGTCTTCCAGCTCAACGCCGGCCAGCAGCTTTTGGCGCATGCCCTCTTCCAGTTCGCCCAGGGTACGCACGGCGTATTCGCGGTCGATGTTGTAGCGCGGGTGCATCAGCCGGTTGGCCAGGTCACCGGAGGTGGTAAACAGCAGCAGGCCCTCGGTATTGAAGTCGAGGCGGCCGACGGCCAGCCATTTGCCGGTTTTCATGGTCGGCAGGCGGTCGAATACCGATGGACGGCCATCCGGATCGTCGTGCGACACGATTTCGCCGGCCGGCTTGTGGTACACCAGCACACGCGGCGGCTTTTTGGAAACCTTGCGCTGCACCAGCTTGCCGTTGATGCGCACCGCATCGGTCGGCAGGATGCGCTGGCCGATGTGGGCCGGCTCGCCATTCACCGACACGCGACCGGCGATGATCAATTCTTCCATGTCGCGGCGCGAGCCCATGCCCGCCTCCGCCAGCACCTTGTGCAGCTTCGGCGCATCGTCTTCCGCCGTCAGGTCGCGGCGCGCCTTGACCGGCTTGCCGGAACCGCCTTCGTCGCGGTCGAACGCGTCCGAGGTGACGAAGGAGAACACCGCATCGGCTTCGGACGATTTGTCCTTGGCCTTCATCTTGTTGCCAAAAGCGCCGTGCACGCGCGGCTTCTGGCCCTGTCCACCCTGGGCCTTGCCCTGGCCCGCCTCACCGGCTGGCGCGCCCTGGCCTTCGCCATGCGCCGGCTTGCCATGCTTACCCTTTTTGCCTTTGTGCTTGGCATGCTTGTCGTGGCGCTTTTCAGCCGGGACCGCAGCCGGCCATGGACTGCCGCCTTCCGCGCCCTCGGCGCCTGCGGGCGCTGCCGCCGCTGGCTCACCAACCGATTCGGTTGCGACGGCGGCGGCCACCGCAGCCTTTTCAGCCTGGCGCTGCGCGCGCTGTTCACGCATCTGGCGCGGGCCGCGCGGCGCACGGCCGCGATCCCTGCCCTCACCCTCAGCGTCCGGCACGGCGTCCGCCGACGCGGAGGCGGCCGGTGCCGGAGCCGCTGCCACGGCCGGCGCAGCTTCCGCCGCCACAACCTTCTTGGCGCGCGGCTTCTTCACCGGCGCCGCCTCGGCGCTGAGCGCTGGCAGCTCGCCGGCTGCGGCTTCGGCTACGACAGCAGCTTTGCTACGACGCTTCGGCTTTGGCGTTTCGCCGGCCGCCAGGGCGGCTGCGTTATCGGCCTCCATCTGCGCCTTGGTGCGGCGTTTTGGCTTGGCGGGTGCGGTGTCGGCGGCTGCCGGGGTACCAGTCTCTGGGGTGTTATCAGGCTTGTTCATTATTCGTTTCTGCTAAGGGCTCGACGTTATCGGGCGCCGGGTCGTCTATTACCGACGGCGCCTCGTCCGGCGTCGCCTCTTTCTCTTCTGCTGCTGCTTGTGCTTCCTGCGCCGCTTTCTCGAAGTTCTCCGTGAGGCGAGCCTCCAGCACTTCCAGCGGATTTTCATTCTGCGTATCGCTGATCTGCTGCAACGGCGGCAGTTGCGACAGCGATTCCAGCCCCAGGTCGTCCAGGAACTGCTTGGTGGTGCCCAGCAAGGCCGGACGGCCCAATACATCGCGATAGCCGACAGTGTCGACCCAGCCGCGGTCTTCCAGCATCTTGATCGTCTGCGAGTTCACCGCGACGCCGCGGATTTCCTCGATATCGCCGCGGGTGACCGGTTGGCGGTAAGCGATGATGGCCAGCGTTTCCAGGGTGGCGCGCGAATACTTCTGCGGTTTTTCCGGATTCAGGCGCTCCAGGTACATCTTCATTTCCGGCCGGCTCTGGAAGCGCCAGCCGCTCGACAGGCTGACCACCTCAATGCCGCGCCCTTGCCATTCCTGGCGCAATTCTTCCAACAACTCCTTGATCGTATCAGCGCCAACGCCGACACCGAGCGGGTTGCCCTGGTCGTCGGTTTCGACGTACAGCTTTTTCAGGCTGTGGATCGATAAGGGATCACGGGCGCATAGCAGCGCAGCTTCGAGGACTTTCTTAGCCTCTGCATTATCCATACACTACAAGTTGGTTGTGTAACTTAGTAAGAAGGCGCCGGACCGCTACGCGCCGGGGCGAGAGTCTCAGGTGGAGAGCGTTTTCAGGGCGAAAACAAGGCGGGCGACGGGCGCCGCTTCATCCAACTTGGGCAATTGTACCTGATAAAACCGGAGAGAAGTGTAAAAGCCTGATTTCGCCTAGCCGGCGAGACGCTCGGCCAGAATTGCAGAAACACCAACAAAGGCCGGGTACTCGGCGGTAATCACATAGGTAGGGATGGCGGCCAGGTATTGCTTGAAGCGGCCTTTTGCCTCAAAACGGGCGCGGAAGCCGGAACGATCGAAGCGCGGGCCCAGGCGCGGCACGATGCCGCCGCCAATATAAATACCACCGGTCGCGCCCAGGGTGACGCCGAGATTGCCGGCAATGGTGCCCAGCATGGTGCAGAAGTACTCGATCGCATCGTCGCACAGCGGGCATTCACCGGCCAGCGCGCGGCGCGCAATCTCCGGCGCCGACAGCACCGGCTCTTCATGGCCGCGCTGCGCCACCAGCGCGCGGTAAATCAGTTCAATGCCGACGCCGGACAGCAAGCGCTCCGCCGACACATGCGGGAATTCGGTCCAGGCATACTGCAGGATCGCCACCTCTTCCGGATTCATGGGCGGGAAGCTGACGTGCCCGCCTTCACTCAGCAGCGCAGTCCAGCCAGAAGCCGAAGGGATCAGGCCCGACACGCCCAGCCCGGTGCCGGCGCCGATCAAGCCCAGCGGCGCACCGGCTTGCGGCGTGCCGCCACCGACCTGGCGCTTCTGGTCGTCCGCCAGCAGCGGCAGCGAACGCGCCAACGCGGTGAAATCATTGGCCACCACCAGCACCTCGAAGCCGACTTCCAGGCGCAGCGCCTCGATCGAAAACTCCCAATGGTGGTTGGTCATCTTGACGAAATCGCCATTGACCGGATTGGCGATCGCAATCGCACCATGGCGCACGCCCAGGCCGGCGGCCGCCACCACGTCGGGTAAGGCCAGGTAAGCCTTCAGTGCATCGCCCAGCGTGGCATACGCAGCGCCGGACAGCACATGGATATTCTCGATCCTGC
This sequence comes from Duganella sp. CF458, assembly GCF_900113115.1. GTDB lineage: Bacteria > Pseudomonadota > Gammaproteobacteria > Burkholderiales > Burkholderiaceae_D > Rugamonas. Next base: position 33,323 of record NZ_FOOF01000007.1, read on the forward strand.
CGGGCGCCAGTTCCAGCGCAAACCGGGCATTGGTACCGCCGACATCAGCCAGCAGGCGCGGGCTTGGAAAGATGGCAGGCGTTGCGGAGTTGGTCTGAACAGTCATGGGCGCAAGCAGTTAAGTTGAGCCTTAATGCTAAGGGATATGTTAGCCAGGACGCAAGGGTTTCTTTGTAGTTTGAGTACAAGAACCGTGAGTATTAGGTCAGCATGCTACATCGCGGGATTTTTTGACGGTAGTATAACTACTCAACCTTGCGTAAAAAAAGTCGGGGTCAGCTCTGGCAACCGGACATTTTGCATAGCAAAATGTCCGGTTGCCAGAGCTGACCCCGACTTTAATCAATGACGGGAGTCGGCGGGGGTGAGGCTGTCGGGGGTCTGCTCGGCGATGACGGCGGATTCGCTCTCGCTGCGGAAAGCGGTATTCCAGGCGTCCAGCCCGCCATGCAAGGGCTTGGCGCGCTTGTAGCCATGCGAATGGAGTTGTTTGGCCACCTTGGCGGCGGTCACATCGTTCGGGCAGCTGCAGTAGACGATGATGTGGCGATCCTTCGGCAAGGCCTTGATCACGGCCAACGGATCGCTGGCGCCCACCAGCAGTGCCCCCGGCACTGGCGGGTCCAGCAATTGCGCGGTGGCGCTGCGGGCGTCGACCATCACCGGGTCGTGGCCGGAATCGAGCAACTCCTTCAATTCGTCGATGCTGATGCGCTCGGTCTGCATCGCTTTCTGGAAGCGCCGGCGTTCGATGAACTTGGCCAGCACAAACAGGCCGAGCAGGATGGCCAGCACGCTCAGTGCGGTCGAGCCCATGGTCGACAGCACATCCAGTACTTTATCGACATCGGCATGGAAATAGGCGCCGATCAGCAAGCCGGTGGCGCTCCACAGCAAGCCGCCCAGCAAGCTGAACCCGAGGAACGTCGGCACGCCCGTCCCGAGCGCACCGGCCATCGGCGGCGCAATGGTATTGAAACCCGGGATGAATTTGGCCACCACCATCGACTTCGGGCCCCATTTGCGGAAATTGTCTTCGGTCTGGCTGACGCAGTAATCGGGCGACAGCGAGATCTTGCACAGCAGCTTGAGGATGCGCTTGCCGAAACGGCGGCCGGCCCGGAACCAGAAGAAGTCGCTGAGCAGGCAAGCCAGCATGGCCACGCCCAGCACCACCGGGAACGACGCGCTATTGCTGTTATCGATGGCCAGCGCGCCGGCCACGATCAGCACTGGATAGGCAGGAATTGGCAACCCCATCTGTTCGACCAGCACCACGGCAAAGACGATCAGGACACCATACTGCTGCAACAAGGTAATTAGGTTAGCCATAGTTCGTCTATGGTAGCGCAAAACCAGGGCTAAGGCAGGGCTCCTTCCACATACTGCACCGAGAGCTGCTGCTGCAGCATCCGGAACAGCTTGTCCTGTTCTACCGGCTTGTGCAGGAAATCGTCGGCCCCCGCCGCCTGGGCCCGCTGCCGCTCGCCACCGAAGGCCGATGCCGTCAGCAGCACCACGCGCGGCTGCGGCAGGCTGTGGTCGGCGCGCAGGCGGCGCGTCGCCTCCAGGCCGTCCAGCAGCGGCATGCGCCAATCCATCAAGACCAGCTCCGGCTGCGACTTGGCGATGGCGTCCAGCGCCTCGACGCCGTCCGCCGCCTCCTGCACGTCGAAGCCGGCCGGCACCAGCATGCTGCGCAACAGGTGGCGGCCTTCGACGCCGTCATCCACCACCAGGATGCGCCGGCCCTGGTGTATCGGCGCCAACTGCGGCAGGCGCGCCAGGGCTTGGTGCGCATCGGCTTCTGCCGCCTCGATGGTGAAGCGAAATACCGTCCCTTGCGCCGGCTGCGGCTCGGGCTCGACCTCCAGTTCGCCGCCCATGATGCGCACATACTGGCGCGAAATCGCCAAGCCCAGGCCAGGTTCCTCGGGCACGCCGCCCCGTCCCGCCCGCACGGCAAATGCCAGTCCATGCCGGCCGCCCGGCAGGGCCGTGGGACAAAGGGACAGCGTCACCGTGCCTTCGCCCGCGAACTTAAGCGCATTGGCCACCAGGTTCAGCAGCACGTGGCGCACCTTGGCGCCATCCATCATCAAGGCGCGCGGCAAGGCCCCGCATTCGAGCTTCAGCGCGACCCCGGCCTGGGCGGCACGCTCGGCCACCATATCGCATACATCGCGCAGCAACTGCGCTACGTCGACCGCTTCACGGTGCAAGCTGACGCCGCCGGCTTCGATACGGGACAGTTCGAGGATATCGTTGATCAACGCCAGCAGATGCTGGCCGGAGCGATGGATGATCGCCGTATTGCGTTTTTCTTCGGCCGACATGGTGCTCGAATGCGCCATCAGGCGCGAAAAACCGATCACGGAGTTCAGCGGCGTGCGCAGTTCATGGCTCATGGTGGACAGGAACACGCTCTTGGCACGGCTGGCCGCCTGCGCTTCCGTCACCGCGTCCGACAGGGCTGCCGTGCGCTCGCTCACCAGCTCCTCCAGGTGGCTGCGGTGGCGCCGCAATTCCTGCTCGCTTTCGGTGGCCTCGGTCACGTCGATGCTGACGCCAACCATGCGCACCACCTTGCCTTGCCCGTCGCGGAACGAGCGCGCCATGGAACGCAGGTGGCGTAGCGTGCCGTCAGGACGGCGGATGCGGAACACCAGGGAAAAATCGCGCTCTCCGTTCAAGGCGGCCGCTACTTCGGCCCGTGCGCGCTCGCGGTCTTCCGGTATCACGCGCTCCAGCCATGCCTTGTAATTGCCGCCGCCCAGCCGTGTGCCCAGGCCATACTGGCGCATGATCTCGTCATCCTGCATCAATTCGTCGTAGATCACGTCCCAGTCCCAGATGCCGATGCAGGCAGCGCGGGTGGCGATGCTCAGGCGCTCTTCGCTTTCGCGCATGGAGCGGTAACGGCTGTCGAGCAGGGCCCACATCTTGTGAATGGACTCTTTCAGGGTGCGCAACTCGCCGTAGAACCAGGCATGTTGCGGCGTATCGCCCATGACGTACTGGCCGACCGCCTTCAACGGCCGCAGGATCATGAACCAGAGCAGGCCATACAGGCTGGTGACCAATACCGCCGCCAGCACCAGGATCGCCACCAGGTTGGAGCGCCGCTGGTCCTGCAAGGCCTGGCGCATATAGGCAGTCGTTGCGAAGACCTTGATGGTGCCGATGGTGGCGCCATCGACAATGACCGGGCGCTGCGCCACCAGCATGTCCGGCGTGGTCGCCAACGGCAGGCTGGTTTCCAGTTTGTCGCCGGCGCCGCGCTGCACCACCTGTTCGCGCTTGCTGCCCGTGCCGTACAACACAATGGCATGCAGGTCGCGCTGGTTCATGCTGGCGCGCATGATGGATAAGACCTGCTTGTCGTCGAAGTTCCAGGCCGGCAGGGCCACGCCCAGCGCAAGCTGGTCGGCACTGATATTCAGGACGCGCTGCAGCTCCTGCCAGCGCTTGCTGCTCTCGGTGGTGTAGGAATAGGCGGCGAATACCAGCAGCACGGCGCTGACGATGGTGGTCAACGACACGCTTACCAGTAATGCGATGGAGGCAACTTTGTTCGAACGCAAAGACCTGCTCCGGTCGGGGCGCCACGGTTTGCAGCACGGATGTCCAGTGTGCCAGCTTTGCAGGGGGCGATCAAGCCGCCCCGGGGATGGCCGCCAGCAGCGAACGCGTATAAGGATGCCGGGGGTTGCGATACAGTTCATCGGAATCGGCCATTTCCACCACTTCCCCCTGATGCATCACCATCACCTGGTCCGAGATGTACTTCACCACCGACAGGTCGTGCGAGATGAAGATATAGGACAGGCCGAACTCGTCCTGCAGGTCCTGCAGCAGGTTCAGCACCTGCGCCTGCACCGACACGTCCAGCGCCGACACCGATTCGTCGCACACCAGGATTTCCGGCCTCATGGTCAGGCAGCGCGCGATCGCGATGCGCTGCCGCTGGCCGCCGGAGAATTCGTGCGGATAGCGGTGGTAGGCCTGCTGCGGCAGTCCGACCCGCTCCAGCAGCGCCAGCGCCAGTTGCGTGCGCTCGGCGTCGCTGGCGCCGATGGCATGCAGCCGCATCGGCTCCAGCAGGATCTGGCCCACCGTGAAGCGCGGGTTCAGCGAGGCATACGGATTCTGGAAAATGATCTGGATGCGCCGCTTGAACGGCTGGAATTCCTTCGCGCTCAGGGCCAGCAGGTCGCGCCCTTGGTACAGGGCGCTGCCGCCGCTGGCCTGGTGCAGGCGCAGCAAGGTCAGGCCGACGGTGGACTTGCCGCTACCCGATTCGCCCACCACGCCCAGCGTCTTGCCGCGCGCCAGCTTGAACGACACGCCTTTGACAGCCTGGAATTCGCGCTTGCCGAACAGGCCTTCGCGCAGCCAGAAGCTCTTTTTCAAGCCCTGCACGTCGAGCACGATGTCGTCATCGGGCGCGCTGCCCCGCGCGCGCTGCGGCTGCTGCCCGGCGGCGCCCAAGCGCCCTTCCATGTAGTCGTCGATGACCGGCAGCCGGGCCGGGCGCGCATCGAGCGATGGCCGGCAATGCAGCAATGCGCTGGTGTACAGGTCTTGCGGTTGCGCGAACACCGTGCGCGCGTCGCCCGTTTCACGCACTTCGCCATGGCGCATCACGATGACTTCATCGGCGATCTCCGCCACCAGGCCCAGGTCGTGGGTGATGAACAGCACCGACATCCTGTGCTTCTTCTGCAGGCCGGCGATCAGCTCCATGATCTGCTTCTGGATCGTCACATCCAGCGCGGTGGTCGGTTCGTCGGCGATCAGCAGCTTGGGCTTGCAGGCAATGGCCATGGCAATCATCACACGCTGTTGCTGCCCGCCCGACATCTGGCTCGGGTAGGCATCGATCCTGGATGCCGGGTCGGGGATGCCGACCTCCTCCAGCAATTCCAAGGTGCGGGTACGGGCGCTGCGCTGGTCCATGCCCATGTGCAGCCGCAGCACCTCGCTGATCTGGGCGCCGACGGTGAACACGGGGTTCAGCGAGGACATCGGCTCCTGGAAGATCATCGCGATCTCCCTGCCGCACATGGCCCGCCGTTCGGCGGCCGACTGGCGCAACACTTCGCGGCCTTCGAACAGCACGCTGCTCTGTCCGTCGATCAAGGTCGTCTGCGGCGGCAGCAAGCCCATGACGGCCAGTGAACTGACCGACTTGCCGCTGCCCGATTCCCCCACCAGGGCCACCGTGCGGTTGTGCGGGACGTCGAAGGAAATGCCTTTCACCGCTTCGACGCTATTCTTCTTGTCGATGCGGAAGCGGATGCGCAAGTTACGGACTTGTAGCAGCATGTCACTTCACCTTCGGGTCGAGCGCGTCGCGCAATGCGTCGGCAAACAGCGAGAAGGCCGTCACCAGCAAGGCCATGGCGCTGGCGGCCGCGGCGAGCTGCCACCATTTGCCCAGGATCAGCTCATTCTGCGCCTCGTTCAGCATCGAACCCCAGCTCACCACGCCGACCGGCACGCCGAAGCCGAGGAAGGACAGGATCACTTCGGCCTTGATGAAGCCAACCACCAGGATCGACAGCTGCACCAGCGCCACGTGACTGACGTTCGGGAAAATGTGACTGAACATCTTGCGCCAGGCCGAGGCGCCAATGGCGTCGGCCGCCATCACGTATTCACGCGCCTTGTGCTTGATGTACTCGGCCCGGATCAGGCGGTAAGGTCCGGTCCAACCGGTCAGGCCCAGGATCATGACGATCGTCAGCACGCCCTTCTGCTGCAATACCGCCGCCACGGTCAGGATCATCAGGATCGACGGAATCGCGGTGAACACGTTGTAGAACCAGTTGAAGAAGTCATCCACCATGCCGCCGTAAAAGCCGGAGAACGCACCGAACAGCGTGCCGAGGCCGACCGCCAGCGTAGCCGCCGCCAGCCCGACCACGATGGAGGTCTCGCCGCCCTTGATGGTCTTACGGACGATGTCGTGGCCCCATTTGTCGGCGCCGAACAGCAGGCTTGGCGCCCGCCCGGCTGCCGGTTCGGCAACGGCCTTGCCCAAGCTGGCGCGCAGCTCGCGCAAGTCTTCGGCCAATGGATCGAATTCGTTGGCGGGAGGCACAGCGTTGGCGACACCTGGCGCGGCTGGCGTCGCCAGCGTGGCGTGCGGCGCGACAAACGCCGGCGGCGCGTAGTTCACTGCGACCTCTTCTTCCCAGTCAGCGGCGACCAGACCGGTAGCGGAAGCCGCGAGCAAGAACAGGAAGACAGCCACCACGGCCAGCGCCGTCATGGCCACACGGTCCGCTCGCAAGCGGCGCCAAGCCAAGGTCCACAAGCCGGCGGAATCATGAAATGCGTGCATGTGCGGTCCTTACTTGAGCTGTACACGCGGATCGACAGCCTGGTACAGCAAATCGGTCAGCAAGTTGAACACCATGGTGGCCACCGCAACGTAGACGGTAATCGCCTTGATGACCGGGAAATCGGATCGCTCCACCGCCAGGATCACCTCGCGCCCGATGCCGGGGATGCCGAAGAAGCGCTCCAGCAGGAAGGCGCCGATCAGCATCGCCGGCAGGCTCGCCATCACATGGGTAATGATCGGGATCGCCGCATTGCGCAACACGTGCACCCACATCACGCGCCGCTCGGGCAGGCCCTTGGCGCGCGCCGTGCGCACATAGTCCTGCCCCACCTCGTCCAGCACGAAGCTGCGGTACAGGCGCAAGGTCGGCGCCAGCGAAACGGCCAGGCCAATCAGGATAGGCAGCGCCGCAAAGCGCAGGTTCTCCAGCAAGCCGGCCCCCCAACCCTGCACCGGGAACAGGCCGGCCCGGTATGCCAGCCAATACTGGAACACGATGATGTAGACCAGGATGGAAATCGACATGCCTATCGTGCAAGCCACCATCACCGCACGGTCGGTCAGCGTGCCGCGCACAAAAGCCACCGCCAACGCCAGCGCTATGCCAAGCACGGTCTCGAGCAAGGTCAGCGGCACCAGCACGGTCAGCGAGGGCCCCAGGCGGGACGTGATGATGTCCGCTACCGGCTCCCCCGTGGCCCAGCTCTGGCCAAAGTCGAAAGTCGCAACCTGCTTCAGGAAAATGCCTAACTGGACATACCAAGGCTGGTCCACGCCGAGCTGGCGGCGAATATTGTCAATGCTGGCAGCATCGGACATTTTGCCTGCCAGGATGAACGCGGGGTCGCCGCCGACCCAGTTAAACAGCAGGAATACCAGTAACACCACACCCAGCAAAGTCGGCGCCATCTGCCCGGTGCGGCGTATGAAATATGAAATCATTCCTGGCAAGAAACTTTTAAGTGATTCACGTAGCAACGTTTCATAAATGAGACGGATCTTCGGAAAAGTGTATCGTCCGCCAATTTCTAATTGACGCAATGTTAGCCGAACTGCTCTCATCTTTCCCGAAAGGAATCATCGGGATGGTTCCTTCCAATGGGAGCGCGAAAGCAGTAGTCAATAGCTGTAGCTCGTCTTTTTATGCCAAATTATTGGAGATAGCAACATGATGGAAAAAATTATGGCCCGTTCCGTACGGCTGGTGTGCGCCGGCGGCATGCTCGCCACCATGGCCGCACCGGCCTTTGCCCAGGAAGCCCCGGCGCCGATGCAGCGTGTGGAAGTGACCGGTTCGAGCATCAAGCGGGCGTCCCAGGAAACGGCGTCGCCCATCCAGGTCATCAGCAAGGAAGACCTGATGAAGTCCGGCAAATCCACCGTGGCCGAATACCTGCAGACCCTGACCGTTGACGGCGCAGGCTCGCTGCCGACCGGCTTCGGCAACGGCTTCGCCGCTGGCTCCACTGCCATTTCCCTGCGCGGCCTGGGTGCGACGTCGACCCTGGTATTGCTGAACGGGCGCCGCATGGCACCGTTTGCGCGTGCCGACGATGGCCAGAAGAGCTTCACCGACCTGTCCACGGTACCGATGCAGATCGTCGAACGCATTGAAATCCTGAAAGACGGCGCTTCCTCCACCTATGGCGCAGACGCGATCGCCGGCGTGGTCAACATCATCCTGCGCAAAGACTTCGAGGGCCTGCAGCTCAAAGGCGATACCGGCTGGTCACGCTACCAGGACGGCAAGCAGAACAAGGCTTCCATCACCTACGGCCTGGGCAACCTGGACGACAACAAGTTCAACTGGGTCGTCAATGCCGAGTTCTTCGATTCCGACCGCCTCAAGAACAGCGACCGCAAGGAGCGCGCCCACATCGGCAAGGGCGATCTGCGCCCGTACGGCTTCCCGGTCGGTACCCAGTTCGCAGGCGGCTATATCGCCGGCAACAACAACGCTTCGGCAGGCCCTGCCGGCGCGATTCGCAACCCGGCCACCCTGGATTACGTCGGCCTGCCTGGCTGCTCCACGCTGAGCGCGACCCAGGACCAGACCGGTGCCAACGGCGGCTGCCTGTGGCACCAGGATCAGTTCCGCGACATGCAGCCGGAGATCGAATCGGTCAACCTGTACACCCGCGGCACCTGGCAAGTGAACGACAACACCCAGGTGTATGCCGAAGTCGGCTACTCGAAGCGCGATACCGCCTTCACCCTGACCCCGCCATCGATCACCCCGACCGTGGCTTTCCCGCCGAACGCCGCCAACCCGCTGGGCTTTGTCAACTACGGTGCGCTGGCACTGATGGGCGCCAACCACCCGCAAAATCCATATGGCGTCGCAACCCGCGTGCGCTACACCGCATTCGACATCGGCCCAAGCACCCGCTCGGCCAACAACGAATTCAACCGCTTCGTGTTGGGCGTCAAGGGTTCGTTCGCAGGCTGGGATTACGACGCTGGCCTGACGCACTCCAAGTCCAAGCTGCACCTGGACTACAGCAATATGTTGAACCTGAACGTGCTGCGTACGGCGATGAGCGACCCGACCAAGTACGGCTGGTATTACATTGGCACCGAGGCCAGCAAGAACTCGGCGGCCCTGTACTCTGCCCTGGTCACCAGCGCCACCTCGGATTCGACCACCAAGCTGGACGTGGTCGACTTCCACGCGTCGCGTGAACTGTTCGCCCTGCCAGGCGGCAACCTGGGCCTGGCAGTCGGCGCCGAACACCGCCGCGAAAAGCTGGAGAATCCATCGCTGACCGGCTCCATCGACGGCTCGATCAATTCTTCCTACGTGGCAGCCTTTGGCGACAACAAGGTATCGGCAGTCTTCGCCGAACTGGCCGCACCGGTACTGAAAGGCCTGGAATTGAGCGCGGCCGTACGTTATGACAAGTACGACAGCTTCAACTCCACCACGCCTAAAGCCGGCTTCAAGTGGACCCCGGTCAAGTCCTTCGCCCTGCGCGGTACGTACACCGAAGGCTTCCGCGCTCCCGGCCCAGCGGAAGGTTCGCCACTGTCGCAATCGACTGGCACCTCGACTGTGCGCGACCCGATCCGTTGCCCGGGCGGCACCCCGGCAGCCGGCGGCGCTACCGCCACCGATTGCGCGATCCCCGTTGCAGCCGTCAAAGTAGGCAGCGCCGCCCTGAAGCCTGAGACCTCCAAAGGTTCCACCCTGGGTATCGTGTGGGATCCGTTCGACGGCACCAGCCTGGCGTTGGATGCGTGGAAGATCAAGCGTTCCGACGAGATCAACCCGCTGCCATACAACGAAGCCGCTGCCCTGCCGACCGCCATCCGTAACGACAACAACCTGGTCGTCAACGGCGTAGCAATCCCTGGCACCGGCACCCTGGTACTGACCCAGGCGCCATACCGCAACTCCAGCTTCACCGAAGTGAGCGGCATTGACCTGGACATCAAGCAGCGCATCCGCCTGGGCGAGTACGGCCGCGCAACCGTGGGCTTCGTCTGGACCCACACCGCATCCTGGAAGCGTCACGAGTCCGCCACCACCGTCTACCAGTTCAACGGTACCCACGGCAACTGCGATACCTCGAATTGCGCCGGTACGCCTAAGAACAAGATGAACCTGAATGCATCGTGGGACTATCGCGACTTGAACGTTGCCGGTATCGTCAATTACCGCGACAGCATGGACAATGTCCTGTTCGCTGGCGACCTGTGCGCCTCCAAGCTGGCCAACGGCCAGCCAGGCACCAACGGTTGCAAGATCGCATCGTTCACCACGCTGGACCTGTCGGCGCGCTACAACGTGAACAAGCAGTTCACGGTGTTCGCTTCGATCAACAACGTGACCGACAAGATCGCTCCGCTGGACCCGCTGACCTACGGTGGCATGAGCTATAACCCGATGGACGCTTCCGGCGCGATTGGCCGTTACTTCAAGCTGGGCGCCCAGTACAAGTTCTTCTAAGCCGCCTGGCTGGGAGCACTCCAAAACGGCACTTCGGTGCCGTTTTTTTTCGCCCTAGCGGGTTTTTTCTCCAGTTGTGTACACAAGTCGATTGTTTCCAAACAGTTACAAAGCGAACCATACACTTCCAAACGACCTTCATTTCACCCCACATAATTCCTTCAAAATTCAGCAACTTCCATCATCGCGACTTCTTCTTCCCTTTGCATCAAGAATTATCCGCCAACCATGTTGTTGTGCTTTCGTAACATCTTGTGACGATTTGTTTCAAAAAGATTGCAAGCTTAGAACACTTGCAAGAAAGTACGAACAGCCTATCGCTAGGTTTGCGCAAGTGCAAAGAACCGTCCAACTTCGGGGAGAACCAAGAATTATGATGAAAGAGAACAGCCTGTCATATGCAATTCGCCTGGCTTGCGCCGGCGGCTTGCTGGCAGCCGGCGCCTGCGCCCCGGCCTTCGCCCAGCAAAATGAAGCTGCCATGCAGCGCGTCGAAATCACCGGCTCGTCGCTGCGCCGCACAGCCAACGAAACTGCGCTGCCGGTCACCGTGCTGAGCCGGGCCGACATCGACAAGAGCGGGGTCCAGACCACGGAAGAACTGCTGGGCCAGATCAATTCGGTCTCCTCGGCCGGCGGCCAGGTCAACGGCGGCCAATCCGGGCTGACCACCTACGGCAAGTCCGCCGTTTCACTGCGCGGGCTGGGTTCCGACAAAACCCTGGTCCTGGTCAACGGCCGCCGCCTGGCCAACTTCGCCGGCGGCGCATCGTCCGGCGCCGACGTCAACGTCAATGCCATTCCGCTGTCGGCCATTGAACGCGTGGAAGTGCTGCAGGACGGCGCTTCCGGCGTGTACGGTTCCGACGCCATTGCCGGTGTCGTCAACTTCATCTTGCGCAAGGAATTCAAGGGCATCGAGATCAGCGGCCTGCACGGCCGTCCCACCCGCAGCGGCGGCGGCGCGCGCCAGAATAAACTGGGCCTGGTGGCCGGCTTCGGCGACTATGAGGCCGACCGCTTCTCGGTAGTGGTGTCGGGTGCCATCGAGCGCGAGGGCAACCTGCTCGGCGCACAACGCGACTTCGCCAATTCCGATACCCACCTGCCCTACTTCGAGGGCGGCGCGACCGAAACCGGCCGCATCGAAGGCACCTGGGATTTCCCTGGCGGCGCCACCGAATTCGATGCCGGCACCAACGCCCGTTCCGCCACCAATCCTTACGGCGTTTCGGGCACCGGCTACGGCAACCCCATGGCGGCCCAGGGCAAATGCGGCGACATCGGCATGATCGCGCGCAGCGGCAAAGGCTTCAGCGCCGGCGCCCCGGACGACACCCAGACCACGCCCAACTGCACCTTCGACACCGGTCCTTTCGTGTCGCTGGTACCTAATCGCAAATTCAAAGGCGGCACCACGCTGCTGCGCTTCAAGCTCAATGACCAGAACGAGATGTACGCCTCGGGCCTGTACTCGAAGAACGAGTTCGTCAACCCGATCCAGCCGGCGCCTTTGCGCCAGGCGTTTTATGCCGGCAATACCCTGTTCACCGGCAGCGGCGTCGACCCGGTCCTGCTGATCTATCCGTCCAATCCGAACTACCAGATCGCCGCCAACTACCTGAATTCGGTCGGCCTGGGCGCCATGGTCGGCCATCCGCTGGCGGTCTCGCAGCGTACTTTCCTGCTGGGCCAACGCACCACCCGCGATATCGCCAAGCAGCAGCAGATCATCCTGGGCGGCAAGGGCACCGTCGGCAACTTGAACTATGACGTAGCCTACATCCACAACATCTCCAAGACCGAAGGCAATGTGATCGATGGTTTTGCCTCGATCTTCGGCTTGTCCAAGGTCTTGAACGACCCGGCCGTGCACTGGAATCCATGGGCGCCGCTCGGCCAGCAGTCGCCCGAAGTGGCCAAGCTGATCGCCGGCACCAAGTACGCCGGCCCGACCATCGCCGCCAAGTCGCGCAATGAAGGCATCGACGCCAAAGTGGACGGCACCGTAATGACCTTGCCGGCTGGCGACGTCGCCCTGGCGGTCGGCCTGCAGGCGCGCGACGAATCGTTCGACCTGCTTCCGGCACCGGCCACCCTGACCGGCGACGTGATCGGCCTGGGCGGCGCCATCACCGAAGTGCACGCCAAGCGTTCGGTGTGGGCCCTGTTCGCGGAAACCGAAGTGCCGCTGGCCAAGGGCCTGAGCGGCAACCTGGCCGTGCGCCGCGACAGCTACAGCGACTTCGGCAAGACCACCAATTACAAGGCCAGCATGCGCTACCAGCCGATGGAAAGCGTGCTGGCCCGTGCCTCGGTCGGCACCGGTTTCCGCGCGCCTTCGCTGACGGCCCTGTATGCGCCGCAGCAGGTGAATACTTCGGAACAGTTCACCGATCCGAAATTCCCCAACAACGGCCAGATCCAGGTCACCTCGATCAGCGGCGGCAATCCAGAGTTGAAGCCGGAAGAGTCCGACCAGTACAGCATCGGCATCGTACTGGCGCCGACCAAATCGTTCACCGCCTCGTTCGACTTCTATAGCATCAAGGTCGACGGCCTGATCGCCGCCCCATCGGCACAGCAGATCGTCTCCGGCTACCGCCGCGGCGCCGCCGGTTTCGAGCAGCTGGTGGAAGTGCTGCCCGGCGGCGAGATCTCCAAGGTCTACCAGTTCAACGCCAACGTGAACTCGGTCAAGACCCAGGGCGTCGACATCGACCTGCGCTACAAGGAAAACCTGTTGGGCGGCAAATTCATGGCCAACCTGAACGGGACCTGGGTCAGGAAGTACGACCTGGTCAATACCGACGGCGAGATCGAAGATAGCGTCGGCACCATCGTGCGCCCCGACGGTTCCCCGCTGGTGGCATCGCCGACCGGTGTGATCCTGAAATGGAAGCACAACTTGTCGGTCGGCTACCAGAGCGGCCCATGGACCGCCACCCTGACCCAGCGCTATTACAAGGGTTATCGCGACGCCAACGACCTGGACGGCAACGCCCACCACGTCAAGGGCCAGGCGCTGTACGACCTGGTCGGCTCCTGGGCCGGCTGGCGCAGCATCAAGCTGTCGCTGGGCGTGCGCAACCTGTTCGACAAAAATCCTCCGCTGTTCATCCACAACGGTTCGCAGTTCCAGTCGGGCTACGACGTCTACCAATACGACCCGCGCGGCCGCTTCGTCTACGTCAACGCCAGCTACAAGTTCTGATCGTTTCGTTTCTGCACTACTCCCGCCCCCGCCCAGCGCAAGCTGGCGGGGTTTTTTGATTGTGGCTTAATGTTTCGTTTGTTTCACTTATCAAATATACATTGCTAAAGCTGTTCACCGGTGGTTTGATGACGCTCCCATTATTTCATTACTGAGACGTTTATCAATGATCATCGAGAAAGCCCTGTCGCGCACCCTGCGCGTGATGTTCGCCGGTAGCCTGGCCATCGGCAGCGCCGCCGCCTTTGCCCAGGAAGCAGCCCCGGAAGCGCCGATGCAGCGCGTCGAAATTACCGGTTCCAGCATCAAGCGCATTGCTGCCGAATCGTCGCTGCCGGTGCAGTCGTTCAGCCAGAAAGACATCAAGAAGTCCGGCGTCTCCACCGTGACCGACTTCATCCAGCAATTGCCTGCCATGCAGGGCTTCTCCGTCGCAGCGGACTCCGTCGGTGGTGGCGGCGGCGGCGTGACCACCGCCTCCATCCACGACATCGGTGCTGCCTACACCCTGGTGCTGCTGAACGGCCGCCGCGTCGCTCCGGCCAACTCCGGCACCACCATCGACCTGAACTCGATCCCGCTGTCGGCCATCGAGCGCGTTGAAGTGTTGACCGACGGCGCCTCCGCGCTGTACGGCGCCGACGCCATTGCCGGCGTGGTCAATTTCATCCTGAAAAAAGGCGCCACCGACTGGGAAATCAATGCCAAGTACTCGCGTCCCGAGCAAAGCGGCGGCGCCAGCAACGCCATCTCCCTGAGCAAGGGCTTCGGCGACATCGATGAAGACGGCTACAGCGTGTTCTTCTCGGTCAGCCACGATGAGCAAAAACAGCTCAAGGCGTCCCAGCGCAGCTTCGCCCGCACCGGTATCATCAACTTCACCGACCCGGCCAACGGCAAGCAACTGCAGTTCATCAACGGTTCCTCGCGTTCACTGCCGGCCAATGCGGGCGTGACGTATGACTCCAACGAGATCGACCCGAGCACCGGCCGGCCGGTGGAAAAGACCGTCAACCTGAACCCGTACGCCCTGGCCCACGGCGGCAAGTGCGCCGCGGTCAACGCCGACTTCTACGGCGACGGCAACTGCTACTTCGACAGCGCATCGACCATCGAGATCAACCCGGAATCGCAACGCGACGCCCTGTTCTCGTCCGGTAGCGTGAAGCTGGGCAACACCGGCTTCAGGGGCTTCTATGACCTGGCCTACACCGAAGCGAAGATCGTTGCCTCGATCGCGCCCTACCCGGCCGACTTCTCGATCGCCAAAGGCTCGGCCCTGTACAACAAGTACATCCAGCCTCACCTGACCGCCGAACAGGATGCCGGCGCCACCTCCGTGGTGGCCAAGTACCGCCTGTACGAAATGGGCAACCGCAGCTATGACTACGGTACCAAGGCCACCCACCTGGTGGCGGGCGTGGACGGCGCGATCGCCGGCTGGGACGTCAATTCGGCCCTGACCTATTCGAAGAACAAGCAGACCCAGAAATACGTGGGCGGCTTCCCGCTGGCCGACAAGTTCCAGGCCGCGATCGATGCCGGCAGCATCGATCCATTCGCCTACGGCCTGGGCGAAATGCCGCCAGCCATGCGCGACACCCTGCTGGGCACCGGCTTCACCGGCACTTACAACACCCAGACCGTGGAAATGAAGGGCTGGGATGCCCGCGCCTCGCGTGAAGCGTTCACGCTGCCGGGTGGCGCGGCCCAGGTCGGCGTTGGCGTCGACTACCGCAACACCTCGTTCAAGGTCAACCAGGCTGACGTGGCGAAGAATGCCCGGATCCTGTTCGACAACCCACAGGTGGACAGCGCCTACGAGCGCGACAACTTCGGCGCCTACAGCGAGTTGGTCATGCCGGTCAGCAAGGCGCTGGAATTGACCGGCTCCGCCCGTTACGACCAGATCGGCGCGATCGACAACAACCTGACCGGCCAGAAGGTCGGCAGCAAGGAAAATGCCGCCACCTGGAAACTGAGCGCCAAGTACACCGCCGCCAAGAACCTGCTGTTCCGTGCCGCGGCCGGCAGCGGCTTCCGCGCTGCCTCGATGCAGGAAATCGCCGGCCCGCTGGAGGACTGGGGCGTCACCGGCGGCAACTACCAGTGCCCGCTGACCGGCACCAGCCACCCGCTGGCCTCCTATTGCAACGGCGTGGTGCGCCAGCAGTTCGAAGCTTTCCAGGGCGGCAACCCGGAACTGAAGCCTGAGAAGTCCAAGCAGTGGAGCATCGGCACCGTGTTCGAGCCGACCAATGCGCTGTCGATGTCGTTCGACCTGTGGAACGTGGAAATCCGCGACCAGGTCACTTCCGTCTCCGAAGGCCTGATCTTCAATGACCCGGCCAAGTATGCCAAGCTGTTCACCACCAAGCACATCGGCTCGACCGGCAAGGACGTGCTGGCAATCAAGCTGCTGCCGATCAATATCGGCAAGGTTGAGAACCGCGGCGTCGACTATGACTTCACCCACAAAACCAAGCTGTTCAACGGCAAGCTGACCAGCCGCCTGGCCGGCACCTGGCTGCTGCGCTCGCGCTACACCACGCCGGGCACCGACGACCAGTGGGAGTCGAGCCTGAACCGCTACGGGTCGAACGACAAAGTCAGCTTCCGCCACGTGGTGCGCGCTTCGACCAGCTTCGAGCAAGCGCAATGGACCCATTCCCTGAGCGCCAGCTACCGCAACGGCTATACCGACAAGGCACAGACCGCGGATGACTGTGCCGTGATCGTGGCGGGCCAGCCGGGAGAATGCTATGGCATCACCCTGCAAGTGCCGAGCTATACCACCTTCGACTTCCAGACCGCTTACCGCCCGGTCAAGAACCTGGAAATCACCGGTGGCGTCATCAACCTGTTCGACCGCGAACCACCATTTACCCTGCGTAATACCGGTTCACACCAGGTCGGTTACAACCCCTCCTACTCTTCGGCACTCGGCCGCCAATTTTATGTGAGCGCTTCTTACAAGTTCTAAGTAAGTTCAGTTCACCACTCCCAGCCCCGCCCGCGCAAGCCGGCGGGGATTTTCTTCATTTCTTTCCAGAAGGTATTAAATTAACTTTTTTAAAATTTTTGTAGCAAAATCGGCACACTTCACATCTGACTAAAAAACTGCAACGAGGCAAGTTTCCATGGCTAATCTTTTGACGAAAAATCGGGCTTTTCCTCGCTAAATCGCTAAAGTTCACGCATTTTGTCAACTTCCAAATACGAACAAACGCGGTCGTTTGGAAAGTTGTATGGACCACTTTCAAACGACTTTCGATTGACATCCTTTCCCAATGAATGATTTGATAAGCGCGGACGAAAAGCAGTCACAAAGTTGCACTGCTTCCCGTCAAACAAAAATTAAGGGTCGGCGACGACCTTAAACGGTTTGTAATTCTTGGGAGTAACAAAGATATGTTGAAGGAAACCATCCTGTCTCGCTCGGTTCGTGTAATTTGCGCAGGTGGCCTGGCACTGGGCATGCACGCAGCAATTGCACAGACGGCTGACCAGCCAATCCAACGTGTGGAAATCACCGGCTCCTCGATCAAGCGGGTAGACGCTGAAACCGCACTGCCAGTCCAGGTGCTGACCAAAGCTGAGATCACTCGCACCGGTGCCACCAGCACCCAGGAACTGCTGAACAGTGTGTCGGCCCTGTCGACCTCCGGCGGCACTGCGAACTCGACCGGTGCCGGCAGCTCCACTTACGGCCTGTCGACCATCTCGCTGCGCGGCCTGGGTGAAGACCGCACCCTGGTGCTGGTCAACGGCCGCCGCCTGGCTGCCTTCGCTGGCGGCGGCGGTGCAGCCGTCAACGTCAACGTCATCCCGCTGGCAGCGATCGAACGTGTCGAAGTGCTGAAGGACGGTGCATCCGGCGTGTACGGCTCCGACGCGGTGGCAGGCGTGGTGAACTTCATCCTGAGCAAGAACTTCGAAGGCCTGGAACTCAGCGCCGGCTATGGCACCCCGACCCGCGATGGTGGCGGCCAGAACAATAAATTCTCGCTGACCGCCGGTTTCGGCAATATGGAAGAATCCGGCTATTCCGCTGTGATCTCCATGTCGGCTGAGCGTGAGCGTGCCCTGTTCGGTTCCGAGCGTGGCTTCTCCCGCCTGGGCGTACGTGAGCCGTACTTCGTGAACGGTGCGACCGGCCACGGCAATATCGAAGGCGGCATCGATCCGACCAAGACCTATCCTGACGAGCGTATTCCAGGCTTCGGCACCAGCCCAGGCACCGGCTACGGCAACCCGCTGGCCGCGTCCGGCAAATGCGCCGACATCAATATGTTCCGCAACCCGACCGACACGACCAAGGGCGCGCCATATTGCACCTTTGACAGTGCCTCCTTCGTCGGCCTGATTCCGAAGCGCGAACTGCATAACCTGACCGGTAACTTCGGCTTCAAGATCAACGAAAACCACCAGCTGTTCGCCGACATGCTGTACTCGGAAAGCAGTGTGACCCAGCGCTTCCAGGGCAGCCCGCTGCGCCGCTCCTTCCTGGAATCCGACGCTGAGTTCCAGAAGCAAGGTGTCGAGCCGGCACTGCTGCTGTATCCAAGCAACCCTGTCTACCAGTCCATCGCCGTACCTTACCTGAACAGCCTGGGTGGTGCCGCAGCTGCGCTGATCGGTTCGCCTCTGGCTATCACCAGCCGCGTGTTTGACTTCGGTCCACGTACCAGCCTGGACAAGGCACGCCAGTCGCGCATGGTGATTGGCGCCAAGGGCACCGTAGCGGGCCAGGATTACGAAGTGGCCGTGACCCAGAACGAGTCCAAGCTGCACGGTTCCGTACCGGACGGCTACTTCTCGCAAGTCGCTTACGCCAAGATCATCAACGATCCGGCCAATAACTGGAACCCATGGGCACCGGGCGCAGTCCAGACCGGCGCGCTGGCTGACAAGCTGCAGCAAGCCAAGTACACCGGCGACACCCTGAACGCCGTGTCCAAGTCGACCCTGTTTGATGCCAAGATCAATGGTGAACTGCCGACCTTCGCCGGCATCACCGGCCAATACGCTGTGGGCGGCCAGTACCGCGACGAAAAGTACAAGACCACGCCAAGCGCAGCCCTGGAAAGCGGTGACATCGCTGGCCTGGGCGGCGGCGTGCCGCCAGTCGATCGCGAGCGCAAGATCAAGTCGCTGTTCGGTGAAGTCAACTTCCCTCTGGTGAAGTCCCTGGAAGTTGGTGCAGCCGTCCGTTACGACGACTACAACGACGTCGGCAACAGCACCAACTACAAGGCGAACTTGCGTTGGCAACCAGCCAAGGCCGTACTGGTCCGCGCTTCGGTCGGTTCCGGCTTCCGCGCTCCGACCCTGACTGACCTGTGGACCCCGCAGTCCCTGGGCACTTCGGCAGCCTTCGACGATCCGGCGACCGGCCAGACCGACCTGCAGGTCAACGCCCTGAGCGGTGGTAACCCGAACCTGAAACCGGAAGAATCCCGCCAGCAGTCCGTGGGCCTGGTGCTGTCGCCGGTCAACAACCTGACTATCGGCCTGGACTGGTTCCATGTGAAGGTCACCAACATCTTGTCCACGCCATCGGCACAAGAAGTGGTATCCGGTTTCCGTAAAGGCGACCCGACCTACGCCAACCTGGTCACGCTGGCCGGCAACGACGTCGACCGCATCATCACCACCTTGGCCAACAACGGCAATGCCGACGTAAAAGGTATTGACGTGTTCGCCCAGTACCGCCAGAACACTTCCATTGGCCGTTTCGACGTGGCAATGAACGGTACTTACATGGACAAGTACGACCAGACCAGCCCAGGCGGCGTGCTGTCGCAGAAGGTAGGCACCCTGGTTGACAGCGTTGGCAACCCAGTGCTGGATGCGGACAGCGGCGGTATCGTGCTGAAATGGAAGCATGCCCTGTCGGCCACCTGGAGCCAGGGTCCATGGGCTGTCACCGTGACCCAGAACTTCACCAAGCGCTACGAAGCCGGCCACGACCTCAACGACAACCGTACCTTCATTCCTTCCTACGCTCTGTACGACCTGAACGTGAACTGGAAGGCCTGGAAGACGCTGGTACTCAACGCTGGCGTGCGTAACCTGTTCAACAAGGATCCGTCGATCTTCGTGCCTGTGTCCAACCAGTTCCAGAACGGTTACGACATTTCCCAGTACGACCCACGCGCACGCGTTGTGTACGTATCGGCTAACTACACCTTCAAGTAATCCCTCGGAGCTTGAAATAAAAAACCCGCCGAAAGGCGGGTTTTTTTATGGGCGGCAAGCTCGCTTAGTCGCCCTTCAGGCGGCGCTGGCGCACGGCCGCAGCCAGGTTCTCCAGCACCTGCACGCTGGTATCCCAATCGATACAGCCGTCGGTGATCGACTGGCCATACGTCAGCTCCTTGCCCGGCACCAGGTCCTGGCGGCCGGCCACCAGGTGCGATTCCACCATCACGCCAACGATGCGGGTATCGCCGCCGGCCACCTGCTGCGCGATATCGGCGCACACCGGCACCTGGTTCTCAGGCTTCTTCGACGAATTGGCGTGCGAAGCGTCGATCATCAGGCGCGCCGCCAGCCCATGGCCGGAGATCGCCTTGCAGGCTTCTTCCACACTGGCCGCGTCGTAGTTCGGGGTCTTGCCGCCGCGCAGGATGATGTGGCAATCCTCGTTGCCGTTGGTCGATACGATGGCCGAGTGGCCGCCCTTGGTGACCGACAGGAAGTGGTGCGGCTGCGAAGCGGCCTTGATCGCTTCCACCGCGATCTTGGTATTGCCGTCGGTGCCGTTCTTGAAGCCCACCGGGCAGGACAGGCCGGACGCCAGTTCGCGGTGCACCTGCGATTCGGTGGTGCGGGCACCGATGGCACCCCAGGAAATGAGGTCGGCAATATACTGCGGGCTGATCACGTCCAGGAACTCGGTGCCGGCAGGCAGGCCCATCTCATTGATCGCGCGCAGCAGGTCGCGCGCCATGCGCAGGCCGTCGTTGATGCGGAAGCTGTTGTCCATGTACGGATCGTTGATCATGCCCTTCCAGCCCACGGTGGTGCGCGGCTTTTCGAAGTACACGCGCATGACGATTTCCAGGTCACCCTGCAGGCGCTCGCGCAGCGGCGCCAGGCGCTGCGCATATTCCAGGGCCGCCTTGGGATCGTGGATCGAGCACGGGCCAACCACTACCATCAAGCGGTCATCCTGGCCGTGCAGGATGCGGTGCAGCGCGACGCGCGCTTCGGAAGCTGTGTTGGATGCCGCTTCCGTGCAGGGAAATTCGCGGATCAGGTGCGACGGTGGCGTCAGCTCCTTCATTTCACGAATGCGCAGGTCGTCGGTACGTTGCATATGGTTTCTCCTGGATCTAAATAAAAAAAAACCGCCATGGCTGGCGGTTTGTCTTGGTATCTGCTGGGATCTCGTTTTTGCTGCTACGTGAACCGGCCGCTACTCCACCGCCTTTGGGTTGGAATTGCTAAAGTAAAAAAAGCCGATAAAGAAGTGCAGTTGCATGGATCGAGTTCCGTGGATTTCGATTCACTATAACAACAGTTAGCGGCTATTGCAAGCGAGGCTTGCGGGTCTTGCGGCGCCATCGCGCGGCCAGCAAACCCAGCACGCCGATGCCCAGCAGTCCCGCGCTACCGGGCTCAGGCAAGTCGACCGGTCGGGTGCCGCCCAGGGCGCTGATGTAGACCGTCGTATCCAGCCGGTCGTCGCCCCGGTCGCCGATGATGAAGCTCAGGGTATGACTGCGGTCGGTGCTCAGGCCGCTCAAGGAAAAAGTCTGGGCTGGCGTGCAGCGGTCTGCTGTGCCCGGGCACAGGATGCCATTGAGTTCGGTCCCGCCAACCGGCTGCACCGTGGGATGGTCGATGTTGAGGGGCAAACCGCCAACAAAGGCAATGTTGACGCCATCGATCAACAAGCCAAAGCCGTCCACGAACTTGCCGACGAAGTCCGGATATTCTTCGGAGCCGAACACGGCCTGGAAGAACACGCTACCCGTGCTGGTCGTGAACTGGATATCGAGTTGGGTGACATCGAAATAATTGTCGTTGCCGCCGATCCGGGACAGGATGGCGTGCTGGGCTGGCGTGCCCAGGATCCCGTACTGGGTGGTCTTCCCCTCGCTGTTGTCGGGGCCATCGCCATAATCGCGCACATCGCCGGTCGACAGCATGATGCCGCTGCCGATTCCGTAGGTGCCGCTGGCGTTGGAAAAGGTGCCGCTGGACGTCGCGTGCCCGCTCAACGTCGCGCCGTTCACCGTGATGCCGGACGCACCGGCCGCGGCTGCACCGGCGAGGCCCATGGCGGCGGTCGTGACGCTGGCCACGATAGCGTGCGCGGCATTGGTGAAGAGCAAGCAGCTTGCCGACAAAGCCAGTCCAGCCAAATACTTCATGAACATCTCCTTCTGTGTATCAACTCAGCGGCTATAGCAATACTCATGCCAATTTAATAACATATTGTTTTTATTAAAGTTATCAAATCGAGCTAACAGCCTTTGTATGAATTTCCGACAGAAACTTGCATAAATGAAGTAGATGCGCAGGCGCAACAGTGAACGTTTCGTCATGGTAGTTTTTGACGTTGCTTATCAAATATCAAATAGAATTTACTCAACCTTTGCAAGTGCCTAACATCCGCACTTCCATCGGCCCTGGCATACCATCTATTTGAGGAGAAGCACGTTGGCTACAATCAAGGCTAAAGCGATGATCTATTCCCTGTTGTCGGCATTCGGCGCGTTGGCGGTTTTGCCCGCCATGGCGCAGCAACAGGCTCCCGAAGAAAAAATGATCCGGGTCGAAGTGACCGGCTCTTCCATCAAACGGCTGGTATCGGAAACGTCGCAGCCGCTCTCCGTTTTCAAGGCCGAGGAATTTACCAAGCAAGGCCTGACCACCGCCCAGGAAGTGCTGGACCGCATCCCGTCCAACCAGACCAGCATGGGCGCCGGCAACGTGGTGGGCGGTAACGCCAGCGGCCTGCCCACCGGCGGCCAGGCGGTGGCCGACCTGCGCGGTCTGGGCGGCGACAAGACCCTGGTGCTGCTGAATGGCCGCCGCATCGCCAACCATCCGTACGACGGTGCCAGTGTCGACTTGAACGTGATCCCGGTCGCGGCCCTGGAGCGGGTCGAAGTGCTACGCGACGGTGCTTCCGCCATTTACGGTACCGATGCCATCGGCGGGGTGATCAACTTCATTACCAAGCGTTCCGTCAGCGGCACCACCGTCACGGCGGAAACCATGCTGCCGCGCGAGTCGGGCGGCAAGGAGCGCCGCGCCAATATCGTCAGCGGCATCGGCAACCTCGACAACGATGGCTGGAACCTGATGGGCGTGCTGGACTGGCAGAAGCAGGAAGTGCTGACGTCCCAGCAGCGCGACTTTTCCAAGACGGCCGTGATCCCCGAGCGCGGCATGACAGTGTCGGACGGCACCTCCGGCACCACCTTCCCCGGCAACTACTTCGACCCGGTCACCGAAGCGACCGGCAACCCCGGCTTCGCCAGCGGCTGCCTGCCCCCACTCTCGATCCCGCGCCCGTCGAACGGCACCTGCCGCCAGGACTACACGCGCCAGATCGACGACCTGCCGCAACAGGACCGCCTGGTGTTCTTCGGCAAGGCCGCCTTCAAGCTGAACCCGGATACCACGGCCAGCCTGGAATACCTGCACTCGCGCAACAAGGTCGTGTCGCGCACCGCACCGCCGCCGCAAATCAACCTGTCCCTGCCCAACACCAGCCCCTACTATCCCGGCAATGCGGGCGGCGTGCCGGCCCAGCCTAACTTGTCGGGCCAGCCGCTGTCGGTCAACTGGCGTCCGGTCGAAGCGGGCCAGCGCCGCATCAATTCCAAGGGCGAAGGCGACCGCCTGGTCGCGGCACTGGAAGGCATCGCGGCAGGCTGGGACTACAAGGCCGGCCTGAACCATTCGGTCAGCAAGTCCGAAGAAGTGTTCACCGGCGGCTATGTGCAGGATGCGGGCTTCGCTGCCGGCGTGCGCGACGGCATCCTGAATCCCTTCGGCCTGCAGAATGAAGCGGGCCGCGCCTACCTGGCCGGCGTCGCGCTGCGCGGCAAGGTGCAGGATGCCAAGAACAAGGCCACCACTTTCGACATCAAGGGTTCGCGCGACGTGATGCAGCTGGCCGGCGGCGCCATGGCCGTGGCGCTGGGCGCCGAATACCGCAAGGAAGATGCCGACTTCAATGTGAACCGCGATATCGCCAGCCAGGCCACCAGTTCCGGCCTGTCCGGTTCGCAATCGAAGACCGGCTCACGCAATGTGAAGGCGGTGTTCGGCGAATTGAGCGTGCCGCTGATCAAGGACCTCGACATCCAGGCCGCCGTGCGCTACGACCATTACAGCGATGCGGGCAGCACCACCAACCCGAAACTGGGCCTGCGCTACCAGCCAACCCAGCAGCTGGTGCTGCGCGGTTCGGCCAGCACCGGCTTCCGCGCCCCGACCCTGTTCGAGAAAAACGCGCCGCGCTCGCGCAACGACACCAGCAACACCTACGACGATCCGATCCTGTGCCCGGGCGGCGTGCCGCAGCCGGGCGCCAACCCGCTGCGCGATTGCGACCTGCAGCAATTCAAGCTGCAAGGCGGCAATCCGGCGCTGACGCCGGAAAAATCGAAGACTTTCTCCTTCGGCGCGGTGTTCGAGCCGGTGCGCAATACCACCATCGCACTGGACTACTGGAACATCCGCCTGAAGGACAAGATCGGCGCACTGCCTGAACAAGCGATCTACGGCAACTACGAGAAATACAAGGACCGCTTCCTGCGCAACCCGGACGGTTCGCCGAACGCCGTCCTGGACCTGAACGAGAACCTGGGTCGCGTGAAGACCGACGGTATCGACCTGAGCGCAACGGTCGGCTCGGGCCGCACCGAGTACGGCAGCTTCACCTTCACCCTGGACGGCACCTGGGTCCACAGCTACAAGTACCAGAACGAGCGTGACGGTGCCTTCCTGCAGAACGTCGGCACCTACGGCGACAGCGGCCCGATCATGCGCTGGCGCCACAACGCCTCGCTGACCTGGCGCAACGGCGACTGGAGCGCGACGCTGTCGCAAAACTTCAAGTCCGGCTACGTCGACCAGAACTTCGTGGAGCCAGAGTTCTTCAACAAGGTGGATGCCTACCAGTTGTGGAACCTGTCGGCCACCTACACCGGCTGGAAGGGCGTGACGCTGACAGGCGGGGTGAAGAACCTGCTGGACAAGGACCCGCCGTTCACCAACCAGGGGACCGTGTTCCAGAAAGGGTATGACCCGCGCTATTCGGACCCGATCGGCCGCGCAGTCTACCTGCGTGCCAGCTACTCCTTCTAAGCGCGCAGGCCAAAAGAAAACCGGGCCCAGGCCCGGTTTTTTTCATTCGCCCTTGATCAGGCTCGCCACTTTGGTGGTGATGATATCCACCGCCGGCCCGTTGGCGCCATGCGGCAGGATCACGTGCGCGTGGCGCTTGGTCGGTTCGATGAACTGCTTGTACATCGGCCGCACGGTTTCCATATACTGGTTGATCACGCTTTCCGTACTGCGCCCGCGCTCCGCGATATCGCGCTGCAGGCGGCGGATGAAGCGCACGTCGGCCGCGGTGTCGACGAAGATCTTCAGCGACATCTGCTTGCGCAGGTCGGCGTCATACAGCGCGAACAGGCCTTCGATCACGATCACGGGCGCCGGCTTGACGGTGATGGTCTGGGTGGTGCGGTTATCGATGGAAAAATCGTATACCGGCATCTCGATCGCCTCGCCTTCGCGCAGCCGGCGCACATGCTCCACCATCAGCGGCCAGTCGAAGGCTTCCGGATGGTCGTAATTGACCTTGCGCCGGTCTTCCGGCGACATATGGGTCTGGTCCAGGTAGTAGTCGTCCTGCAGGACAACGGACACCACCTCGGCGCCGAATGACTTCAGTACTTCGCGCGTGACCGTCGATTTGCCGCTGCCGCTGCCGCCTGCGACGCCAATCACGAAGGGTTTATTGTTCGAATTGTTCATGTGATTTCCGTCCCAGGCAAAAAAAACCGGGTATTTTACCCGGTCTTGGTACTGCAGCAGCGTTTAGGCGGTACCGCCGACTGTCACGCCATCCAGGCGCAGCGTCGGTTGGCCGACGCCGACCGGCACGCTCTGCCCTTCCTTGCCGCATACCCCGACGCCCGGGTCCAGCTTCATGTCGTTGCCGATCATGGTGATGCGGTTCATCACGTCAGGGCCGTTGCCGATCAGGGTAGCGCCCTTGACCGGGTAGCTCACCTTGCCGTTCTCGATCATGTACGCCTCGGAAGCCGAGAACACGAACTTGCCGTTGGTGATGTCGACCTGGCCGCCGCCGAAGTTGACCGCGTAGATGCCGTTCTTCACCGACGCCAGGATCTCCTCCGGATCCTTGTCGCCGCCCAGCATATAGGTGTTGGTCATGCGCGGCATCGGCAGGTGGGCGAACGATTCGCGGCGCGCGTTGCCGGTGACGTTCATCTTCATCAGGCGCGCGTTCATGGTGTCCTGGATATAGCCTTTCAGCACGCCGTCTTCGATCAGGGTGGTGCACTGGGTCGGGTTGCCCTCGTCGTCGATGTTCAGCGAGCCGCGGCGGTTGGCCAGCGTGCCGTCGTCGACCACGGTGACGCCCTTGGCCGCCACGCGTTCGCCGATGCGGCCGGAGAAAGTCGACGAGCCCTTGCGGTTGAAGTCGCCTTCCAGGCCATGGCCGATCGCTTCGTGCAGCAGGATGCCCGGCCAGCCGGGGCCCAGCACCACGGTCATCGGACCGGCCGGCGCCGGGCGCGCATCCAGGTTCACCAGGGCCGATTTGACGGCGTCGGTGGCGTACTGGTCCAGCAGCGCATCGGAGAAATAACCGTAGTCGTAACGGCCGCCACCGCCGGACGAGCCGACCTCGCGGCGGCCATCCTGTTCCACGATCACGGTCACCGACACGCGCACCAGCGGACGGATGTCGGCGGCCAGCACGCCATCGCTGCGCACCACCAGCACCACGTCGTATTCGCCGGCCAGGCCGGCCATCACCTGCACCACGCGCGGGTCCTTGGCGCGCGCCATCTTCTCAACGCGCTCCAGCAGCTTGACCTTGGACGCCGCGTCAAGCGACACCAGCGGGTCGTGCGGCATGTACAGCGAACGGCCGCCGACCGGCGTCATCTTGCCGGCCACCTTGATCTTGCCGGCGCCCGCGCGCGCGATGGTGCGCGTGGCAGCGGCAGCGTCCAGCAACGCCGCTTCGGAAATCTCGTCGGAGTAGGAGAAGGCGGTCTTGTCGCCCGACACGGCGCGCACGCCGACGCCCTGGTCGATCGAGAACGAACCGGTCTTGACGATGCCCTCTTCCAGGCTCCAGCCCTCGTTCTTGGTGAACTGGAAGTACAGGTCGGCGTAGTCGACCTTATGGGTGAACATGCTGCCCAGTGCTTTCAGCAGCTTGCCTTCGTCCAGGCCGAATGGGGTCAGCAGGATATCTTTCGCTGCGGCCATGGCGGACAGGTTGGGGTCGAATGGTTTCATATTAGAAAAATTCTTTTAAATGGGCTCTGAGCCGGATTTTAGAGGATTCGGTGCTTCAGCGCTGGCAAGCTTTCGCGCACGCCGTGCACGAAGGCCGGGTCCAGTTCGCCGGTAACGACGCCCTCGCCTTCCGCCAGCACCGCCTTGACCTCGCCCCACGGGTCGATCAGCATCGAATGGCCCCAGGTGCGGCGGCCGTTGAGGTGGCTGCCGCCCTGCGCCGCGGCCAGCACATAGCACTGGTTTTCGATGGCGCGCGCGCGCAACAGGATTTCCCAGTGCGCCTTGCCGGTGGTGTAGGTGAAGGCGGCCGGCACCACGATCAGGTCGAGCGGGCCCATGGCACGGTACAGCTCGGGGAAGCGCAGGTCGTAGCAGACCGACATGCCGACCTTGCCCACCGCGGTCTCGACCGTACCGACCGTCTTGCCCGGCACGATGGTGCGCGCCTCGTCGTAGGATTCGCTGCCCTTGGTGAAGCCGAACAGGTGGATCTTGTCGTAACGGCCAACATGCTTGCCCTGCGGATCATAGACCAGCGTGGTATTGATGACACGCTGAGGGTCGTCGGATGCCAGCGGCAGCGTGCCGCCCAGCAGCCAGATGCCGTGTTCGCGCGCCATCGCCGCCATGAAGTCCTGGATCGGGCCCTGGCCCAGCGCTTCCGCCTTCGACACCTTGTCGCTATCGCTCATGCCCATGATGGCCCAGTATTCGGGCAGCAGCACCAGCTTGGCGCCCTGCGCGGCAGCTTCCCCGATCAGGCGGCTGGCGCTGGCGATATTCTGTTCCACGACGGGGGTGGACACCATCTGGATCGCTGAGACTTTGGTCATGGCGCTGGCTCCTTTGGGTTCTCGATCTTGGTAATGACGGGGGCCTTCCACGGCCCGGTCACCTGCATCTGGTAGGTCAGCGCCTTCATCACCGGCGCGCTGAGGAATAACTGCGCCAGGTAGCTGCCGAGGCCAATCACCGGGTTGACGGCCAGCGCATACACCAGCGGCGCCGTGCCCAGGTTGACCTGCGGGATCACCACCACGCGCAGGTTGGTCGATTCGTTGGCAATGTCGGCGGTGCCGTCCATCAGCACCGTGGCCTGCACGCCGTGCATCTTCAGGTTGTCGGTCTTTACGATGCCCTGGTTGATGGTGGCGTTGGCGGTGATGCCGTCAAACTGCAAGCCTTCCGAGAACACGTCGGTAAATTCCAGCTTGAGCAGGCGCGGCAAGGCTTGCAGGCTCAGCACGCCGAGCAGCTTGGCGGCGCCCGGGTCCTGCTTCAGGAACTGGCCCTTTTCCACGTTCAGCGCCAGCGTGCCGGACATGCTCGGCAAGTCCATATGGTAGGGCAAACCCTTCCAGGCGATATCGCCGCTCAGCTTGCCCTTGCCGCTACGCAGCGTGTCCTTGAAACCGAAACGCTCCAGCAGCTTGCCGGCGTCATGGATATCCATATTGAAGTTGAGCGCGGTGTTGTGCTGGCCATCCTTGGTTTGCCAGCGGCCGGTACCGTTCAGCTCGCCGTCGGCATTGCTCAGCGACAGCTTGCTGATGCGCCATTCGCGCGCCGAAGTGATCAGCGCATTATAGGCATGCAGCTCCAGTTGACCCAGCGGGCGGTTGAACCATTCAAAGCGCTGCACTTCAATATCCAGGGCCGGAATGGTGGGTGCGTTGGTCGAGCTTTCCAGCAAGTCCTTGACCGCCGCGGCCTGCGATTCGGGGATGATCAGCGACGACAGCCGCGCCGTCACCTTGCCCACGCCTTTGCCGGTGGCCGATTCGTTCCAGGTGATATAGCCGACCGCCTGCTGCGAATCGATGCTGGCCTGCCACACGCCCTTGCTATGGGTGACGCCAGCCACCACGTTATCGAGCTTGCGTTCGCCTACGATCAGTTCAGCGGCGCGCGCGGCCATGGTTTCCGGCACCACGTACTGCGCAATATCGGCGCCTTCGCCTGCGCCTTGCGCGGCCGCCTTGCCGGACGCGTCATGCTCGTCCTTGCCGGCGATCTCGCTCGCCAGGTCGATCCAGTCGTCGACGTTGAGCGACTTTAGGCTGGCCTGGATCATCATCCCGCTGTCCGGCTCCGGCGCCGGCACATTGACGCCGATGCCGCCGTTGACCAGCTTCCACGGGCCTTTGTTGACGCGCTGGCGATGGTAGCGCGCGGCATACGCGCTGCCCAAGGCGACGCGGATCTCGTCGCGCGCCACGCCCTGCTCATTGGCGCTGCCGCCATTCAGCTGGAAGTGCAGCAGCATGCTGTCGGCAGCAGCCTTCTTCAGCGGCGCCGGGAAGTCGAAGCTGGCGCCCTGCAGGCTCGAATCGATCGCCACTTCGTACTTATGATCCTTGGCGGTGATCAGGCCGGTGAACTTGCTGCCGCCACCGAGATGGTTGGCCAGGCGCTGCACCGCCGCTGTCGGGTATTGCTTGCGCAGGCCATCGACCGTCGCCACGCCGGCCAGGCGCACCTGGATGCCGCCGTCCTTCTGGCTGCCGCCGGTGACCGACAGCGGGCCGCCCAGCAGAGTACCGGCCAGGTTGTTCAGGTTGACGCCTTTTTCATTGAATTCGATCTTGCCGGTGGCGCCGGCGACGGTCGGCATGTCGTGCCACAGCGTCACGTCGTTGCCTTGCAATTGCAGGCTGCCCTGGACCTTGGCATCGATGATGTGCGACAGCGGCAGGTGCAGGCTGAGCGCCAGCCTGGCGTTGCCGCTCGCCGTGGTGTCGTCGGTGAAGTGGCCGATCCACTCCGGCACCGGGCTGGCGCTCACGTACTTGAGGAACTCCTGCATGGCGCCGGCGGCAGTGCCGTCGATGTCGAGCATGCTGTCGTGGCTGCCCAGGTCGGCAATCACCGCCTTCACATTGCTCAGCGCAACGCCCAGGGTGCGCGCGGTATCCGCCTTGATTTCCATGCGCGCGCGATCGAACACGATGCTGCCGCGGATCTTTTCCGCCAACGGCCACACCGGCGTCTTGCCATCCTTGGCGAAATAACCGGGTTCGTAATTCAGGCGTCCGTCCACGATGCGGCCGGCCACGCGGAATTCACCCTTGGCCTTGTCCGGCGCGCCCTCCCTGAACGGGAAATGCGACAGGTCGCCGCGCAAGCGCAGCGAAGTCTCGCGCAGCATGCCGTCTTCCAGCGCGCCCACCAGCCAGCGGCGGGTGTGTTCCGGCGTCTGCTTCGGCAGGTAGCGGCCGATGCGGTTGATGGTGAAATCGTCGATGCTGCCGCTGAAGTCGGCCACGCCCGGGCCCTTGGCGCCGGGACCGCGCGGCAGCGTGTGGCTGCCGGCCAGCTTGAACTTCATGCCATCCTGCACCAGGTCCAGTTGCTCCAGCTTGACCGCCACCTGCCTGGCATCGGCCAGCGACCAGCTGCCATTCAGCTTGAACTGCTCGAATGCCATCGGTTCGTCGTCGAACCAGGCCGGCATCGCCAGCGTGAGGCCGGGCGCGTCGAGCGCCACGCTGCCGCCCTGCTCACCGGCCTCCACATGGCCGCTCAAATTGTCGAAGCCGGGGATGTTCGGCAGCGCCGGCATCGGCAAGGCCTTGGCCGAACGCGGCACGGCCGGGCGTGCCGCCAGCGGCTCCATCCCCAGCGCGTCGAGGTCGGCAGTCAGCTTGTAATCCTTGGCTGCCGACAGCGGGCCGCGCCATCCGGCCACCAGGTTGCGCACGCGGCCGCGCGGCGCGGCCTCCGCCAGCAGGTCGCGCTGCACCTGCGGCAGCGGCAGGCGGGTCGCCAGTTCGGACAGGATCTTCAAGTCCAGCGCGGCGGCCTTCACTTCGGTCCAGGTCGGCTGGTTGGCGGCCGCCACGTGGCGTGCCGACGCGGTGGTCGGCGCCAGTTCGACGCCGTCGCGCGTGCGCAGCGTCACGTCCTGCAGTTGCAGCGTGCGCGTGATGGCGGGCGGCGTGCCGGGCGTGGGCACCAGGGTGGCGGCAATTTCTTCGCCGGCCATCACGCGGCCGCGCAGGGCCGCCACGTCCAGTTGCGGCAGGTCGTTGCCAAGGGTCGCCACCACGTTATCCAGCGCCACGTCGGCCGTCACCGCGGTCGGGCGCGCATTGTCGATGCTCAACCATGCGCGCACGCCGCCGCTGGCCGATTTCACGTCGAGCTTGCCCGGCAGGTAGGGCTTCCAGCCCGCCAGGTCGGCACGCCGCAGTTCGGCGTAGACCTCGCCCTTCCACAGCTTGAGGTCGGACACACGGGCAAACGGCTGGTGGCTGAAATCGGCGCGCACATCGAGCGGCGCTGCCATCGTGGCGGGTGGCGTGGCCTGGAGGGCGAACTGGTGGCGGCGCCACTTGTTCAGCATCAGGGCCGTGACATTTTCAAGCTGCAGCGGCGCGCTGCCGCGCTGCATATCGGTCCAGGTGATGCGGCCTTCGCGCACCACCACTTCGCGTTGCGACAGCAGCCAGTCGGCGCTCTTGCCATCGCCTTTCTTATCCAGGTCGATATAGATGCCGGCGGCGTACAGCTTGCCATCGGCCTCGCGCCGCACGGCGACTTCGGGACGGTGGAATTCCAGCGATTCGAAGCGCAGGCCGCCGGCCGGCACGCTCCACCACGACAGCGTGGCCGACACGCTGGGCAGGTGCAGCGCCTGCTGGCCGCGCGCATCGCGCATCACCACGTCGCCCAATATCAGTTGCGGACGCAGGCCCTTCCAGGAAGCGTAGACGCGGTCGACGACCACCTGGTTGCCAACCGCGCGGCTGGCCAGGCGTTCGATATCGCCTTTGTAATGGTCGATATTCGGCAGGATCACCCAGCGCAGCGCCAGGAACAGGATGGTGAAGGCAAAGTACAGCAGCAACGCCAGCTTGATGGTGAAGCCGAGGAGATGATGGGTGGCGAGGTTCCAGAAACGATAGGCGGCCTGCAGGCGATGCCAGCGCTCTTTGAGCGGGGCCTCGACTGCCTCGATCTGCTCCACCAGGTTGTCCTTCAATACGCTCAAGCCAGGCCTTTATCAATACAGCATTTTACCGCACCGCCCCGTTAAACTATGTTCCAATAGGCACGGTTTCGCAGGCTTTTTACACTCTCTAACATCTGTCAATGAGCACTCCCGCACTCGTTTCCGCTTCCCGCTTTTACCAGCGCTGGCTGGCCGCCGATCCCGCCCGCCAGGCCAAAATAGATGCTTTAGCGCAATTATCGCTTGCCTCGCTTAACTTTGCCGATGTTTTGGCAAGCGAGCAGGGTGAGCTGCCGCTGGCGCGCGGCATGCGCCGCCTGCGCAACCTGGTGCTGGCCACCCTGATCCGGCGCGACCTGGAAGGCAAGGCCGACCTGGATGAGGTGGTGACCACCATGACCCGGCTGGCCGATTTCGTGATCCAGCGCCACCTGGCGGAGCTGGATGCGGCCATGCGGGCAGCGCACGGGGTGCCCGTCGGCGCCGACTCGGGCAGCGCGCAGCAAATGATGGTGCTGTCGATGGGCAAAGGCGGTGGCGGCGAACTGAATGTGTCGTCCGACATCGACCTGATCTTCGTCTATCCGGAAGACGGCGAAACCGCGGCCGGCCCCGGCCAGCGCCAGCTCTCCAACCACGAGTACTTTGTGCGCCTCGGCAAGCAGCTGATTGCCGCCATTGCGGAAATCACGGAAGACGGCTTTACCTTCCGCGTCGACATGGCCTTGCGCCCGAACGGCGCTTCCGGCCCGCTGGCGGCCAGCCTGGGCATGGTGGAAAATTACCTGATCGTGCAAGGCCGCGAATGGGAACGCTACGCCTGGGTCAAGGCGCGCGCCGTGACCGGCCGCCCGGAAGACATCGCGGCGCTGGACGCCATCGTGCGCCCGTTCTGCTTCCGCCGTTACCTCGACTTCGGCGTGATCGACGCCATCCGCTCCATGCACGCCCAGATCCGTGCCGAAGTGGCGCGCCAGGAAAGGCTGCATCCGGAGCGCAGCCACAACGTCAAGCTGGGCCGCGGCGGTATCCGCGAGATCGAATTCCTGGCCCAGGTTTTCCAGCTCATCCGCGGCGGGCGCGATCCCGAGCTGCGCGGCCGTTCCACCCGCGGCACCCTGCGCCAGCTGCCGGATAAGGGATTGCTGGGCGCCGACGTGGTGGCGCGCCTGATGGACGCCTACACCTTCCTGCGCAACCTGGAACATCGCCTGCAATACATCGACGACGCCCAGACCCACACCCTGCCGCCCAACGAAGCCGACCGCCTGGCGGTGGCGCAGATGATGGGCTTGCCCGACGTCGCCACCATGTTGGCCGAAATGGATGCTCATCGCCAGTACGTGGCCGAGCAATTCGACGCCATCTTCGCCGATAAGAGTGGCAACGGCAGCGAAGATGTCGACCCGGCCACCAGCAACGAGTGCGCCGATCCCGACAACCGCGAAGCCATCGAAGCGCGCTTCACCAGCCTGGGTTATGAAGACCCGGCCGCCGCTGCCCAGCGCCTGATCGCCACCTGGCAGGCACCCAAGCTGGCCAGCCTGCCCGACGCCAGCCGCCAGCGCCTGGTGGCCCTGGTCAACGCCGCCCTGCCCCAGATCGCCCGCGCTGCCGAGCGCAATAGCGCGGGCAGCAAACTGGGCACGCTGGGCCGCCTGCTCGACTTCCTGGAAGCGATCTCGCGCCGTTCCTCCTACCTGTCGCTGCTGACCGAATACCCGCATACGCTGGAACGCGTGATCACCATGATGCACGCCAGTGGCTGGGCCGCCAAATTCCTGACCCTGCACCCGATCCTGCTGGACGAGCTGCTGGACGACCGCATCCTGAGCGCCAGCTTCGACCCGGAAGCCGCGGCAGCCGAACTGGAGCGCCAATTGGCCACCGCCCCCGGCGATACCGAACGCCAGCTGGACATCCTGCGCGAAGTGCACCACGCCCAGTTGTTCCACCTGCTGGCGCAAGACCTGGCCGGCTCGCTGACAGTGGAAAAACTGGCCGACCACCTGTCCGCCCTGGCCGACGTGATCGTCGCCGCGGTGGTGAAAGCCGCCTGGCAGACGGTCGCCAAGCGCCACTTGGAAGTGCCCAGGTTCGCCGTCATCGCGTACGGCAAGCTGGGCGGCAAGGAACTCGGCTATGTATCCGACCTCGACGTGATTTTCCTGTTCGACGACGAAGACCAGGACGCGCCCGGCTTGTACGCCAAGCTGGCACAGCGCTTCATCACCTGGATGACCTCGCACACCCCGGCCGGCATCCTGTTCGACATCGATACCGCGCTGCGGCCGGACGGCGCCAGCGGCATGCTGGTGTCCAGCGTCGGCTCCTTCGACAAATACCAGCAGGGCTCGGCCTGGCTGTGGGAACACCAGGCCCTGACCCGGGCCCGTTTCTGCGCCGGCGATGCCGCCATCGGCCAGCGCTTCGAGCAGATCCGCTGCCAGGTGCTGCGCCAGGCGCGCCCCGATGCCGCCGCCCTGAAACAGGAAGTCCTGGCCATGCGCCAGAAGATGCGCGACGCCCGCCCCAACCGCAGCGAACTGTTCGACCTCAAGCAGGACGAAGGCGGCATGATCGATATCGAATTCATCGTGCAATACCTGGTCTTGCAGCACGCCGCGCATTACCAGGAACTGACCGGCAATATCGGCAACATCGCCCTGCTGCACCTGGCCGGCCAGCTCGGCCTGGTGGACGCAGTGCTGGCCGGCTCGGTAGCCGACGCCTATCGCGACATGCGCAGGTGGCAACACCAGCTGCGCCTGCAAGGCCAGGACCAGTCGCGCGTGCCGCAGGAGAAAGCTGCACGGCACGCCAAAAACGTGCGCGACCTGTGGGAACGTATTTTCCACGCCACGCCTTAGGGCGGAAATCGCCGCAAATTCGCTGTTTATCCCACAAAGTTATTGAGCTATTAACTTTGTATCACTAGATTGTAGCCTGCGGGTCGTGCAGAACATGCATGACCCTCATCAGTGATAACAATGGGAGAATAAATAGTGAAGCGAATCCTGCCAAAACGCAGTGTCATCGCAGTAGCGTTGACCCTGCCTGTATCGCCTTTCCTGCTGGCCCAGGAAGCTACCGACAAACCGATCCCGAAAGTCGTCGTGACCGGTTCGAACATCGCACGCATCGAGTCCGAGACCTCGCAACCGGTGCAAGTCATCCGTCAGCAGGACATCAAACGCCTCGGCGTCAGTTCGGTCAAAGAACTGATGGACACCCTGACCTCGTCCGACCGCTCGGCCCTGACCGATGCCGGCGGCAGCAATTCCTTTGCCGGCGGCGCTTCCTCCGTGTCGCTGCGCGCCCTCGGCAAGCAATCGACCCTGGTGCTGCTGAACTCGCGGCGCGTGGCGCCTTATCCGCTGGCCGACTACAACGAAGTCTTCACCAACCTCGACTCGCTGCCGCTTGACGCGGTGGAACGCGTCGAAATCCTGCGCAACGGCGGTTCCGCCATTTACGGTTCCGACGCCGTGGC
Organism: Duganella sp. CF458; assembly: GCF_900113115.1. Taxonomy (GTDB): domain Bacteria; phylum Pseudomonadota; class Gammaproteobacteria; order Burkholderiales; family Burkholderiaceae_D; genus Rugamonas. The sequence goes on from NZ_FOOF01000007.1 coordinate 68,824, forward strand.
CGGCGTGATCAACGTCATCACCCGTTCCGACTATCGCGGCCTGACCGTCAGCGGCAGCTTCACCCGCTCCGTCGAGCAGCAGATGATCCGCAATGGCACCGTCAGCGTGACCGGCGGCATGGGCGACCTCGACACCGACCGCTTCAATGTCCTGGCCAACGTCGAGTACTACAAGCGCAACGGCGTGTTCTGGCGCGAGATTGTGGACGATATCAACCCGACTTATGGCGATTACTTTGGCGCGCTGGCGCCGAAGAGCGGCCAGATGTTCGGCAACCGCGGCCTGCCTTCCACCTTCAGCTTCCCCGGCAACCTGATCAACCAAGGCCCGCTGCCGGGCTGCACCACCTTGAATGCAGGCGGCCTGTGTATCTATGACCGCTTCAGCCGCTTCCAGGCCCAACCGGCCGCCGAGCGTGTCAACAGCCTGATTTCCGGCCGCTTCAAGATCAACGAGAGCACCGAAGGCTTTGCCGAAGTGCTGTATTCGCACACCACCACCGACTACGGCGGCGCGTTCGCCACTTACGGCTCGACCAATCCAGTTGCGGTATGGGGCGACCCAAGCACCGGCCAGCAACGCAAGTTCTTCTTCCGCATGCTGCCGGACACCCATCCGCTCAATACCAGCGGCGTGGAACGCGAACTGCGTTACCGCTTCGCCGACGATCCGTCCTACCGCAAATCGACCAGCGACCAATACCGTGCGCTGACCGGCATCAAAGGCACGCTGCCGAACAAATGGGATTGGGAGGGTGCCCTGGGCGTGATGGGCGGCAAGACCAAGGACCGCAGCCGCGGCGGCTTCTTCAGCGTCAGCGGTTTCAGGCAGGTCATCGGTGAAGACCGCAATCCGGACGACTTCCCTGACCCTGCCTTCTTCAACCGCGATTACAAGCTGGGCCAGATGAACTCGCCCGACGTGATCGCCAAGCTGTTCCCGGAGAACGGCTATGACGGCAAGATCACCCAGACCTTTATCGACCTGAAAGCCAACGGACAGGTCGGCAGCATCGGCAACCGCCCTGTCAGTGTCGCAGTAGGGGGCGATGTACGGCACGAAAAAATCCGCATCATGCCAACCGCCAACTTGTTGGCCGGCGATATCGTCAGCAATGGTGCTTCCGCTGCCAATGCCAGCCGCACCAATGAGTCGCTGTTCGCCGAAATCAGCCTGCCGGTGCTGGAAAAACTTGAGCTGATCGGCGCCGCGCGTTACGACAAATTCCCTGGTTTCGCCGGGCGCTTCTCACCAAAGGTGGCGGCGCGCTGGCAAGCCGCGGATTCCTTCCTGGTACGAGCGACCCTGGAATCGGGCTTCCGCGCACCGAACCTGACCGAAAGCGCGCAATCGAGCAAGTTCGCCTTCGATAACGGCGTCACCGATCCGAAACGCTGCAACCAGGCACAGGCACTGGCAAACGACTTGCGTGCACAGGCCGATGCGCTCCCACCGACCGATCCGCAAGTGGCGATTAATCTTGCGCGTGCCGATACTGTGGAAGGAAACGAGTGCGCCGCCGGCGTGGCGTCCATCGTGCGCAACAATCCGAACCTGAAGCCGGAAACATCGCAAAGCGCCACCGTGGGCTTCGTGTTGGAGCCGGTGAAGGGTACCTCTCTTGCGCTCGACTACTTCCGCATCGAACGCAAGAACGAGATCGGCTTGAAAAACACCTCCGAGCTGTTGTCGGCGGAAGACTCCCTGCCTCTGGGGACCATTGAACGCCTGCCACTCGCAGAAGACACGACCTTCACTGCCGCCGAACGCACGTTATATGGCGTAGGTGCCGGCCCGCTGGCATCCACCAACGGCATGTTCGAGAACGTGTCGAAGACCAAGACCAGCGGCGTCGACCTGGGCCTGGCTTCGCGCTTCACGGTGCCGGTCGGCCGCCTCGACATCAACGGCAATGCCACCTACCTGATCGACTTGCGCAACTTTGCACCGACGCGCAATGGCGGCAGCTGGGGTGACAACCTGGCCGGGCGCTATGGCTACTCCAAGTTCACCGCCAACCTGATGGCGGCGCTGACCACCGGCGCCTTCACCAACAGCCTGCGCGCGGTGTATTTCAGCCCGCAAAAGCTGCAGGGTGACTACTTTGACGAGGAATACACTAAGGAAGCTTGCGAAGCGAACGAATGGGGCTCGGGTGTATGCCGGGTCGGTTCCGAAGTGCGTTGGGACTACAACTTCACCTATACCGGCATCAAGAACCTGACGCTGTCGGTGAATATCCGCAACCTGTTCGACCAGCGCCCGCCGCTTGACCTGAAGGCCATCAACCGCGACGGCGGCGGCATCATCCCGCAAAACCTGGATGACGTGGCCGGCCGCCGCATCCGCCTGACCGCAGAGTACCGCTTCTTCTGATCAGGCAGCCATGGGCAGCGCATCGACCGATGCGCTGCCCAGGTAGCGGCCGCTGCTCACCGCTGGCCGCTGCGTTTCAATCGCATCCGCAAAGAACACGGCAGGATCCGCATGCAGCTCCATCACATGGCGCTGCAATGCCGGATACGCCGCCAGCTCCAGTCCCGCCTCGCGCTGCGCCCAGCGTACCGCCGCCACCAGGCAGGCATCGGCCACGGTGCGCTTGCTGCCGTCGATCCATTCCTGGCTGGCCAGTACTTCATCCAGCGCAGCACAGCTCAGCGCCATGCGCGCCGGGCCGCCATCGAAACCTTCATGCAGGTAGTCGAGCAGGGTGTCGAGCCTGCGCGCCTCCGCCGTGCCGGCGCGGTAGCCCAGCAGGTAGCGGCGCTGCTGGCCGATATGGCGCAGGATGCCGCGGCAATCGCGCAGCAGCTTGCCGCCCGCCTGCAGCACCGGTACCGGCAAGCCCGGCAGGTCGACCTGCACCAGGCGGTACGGCCGGCATAGCCATTCGAGAGCGACGATCACGCCGAATGCACAGCCCTGCGGTGCGCGGTGGTACAGGATGGTTTCCATGTGCTTGCCTCATTGTTCTTGTTGGGGATGAGGCATTGTCCAAGCAATATAGGACAATATCCGCCCTGTTTTCATGCAATGATGGCAGCATCATGTCAAAACCCGCCATCAAAGCCCTTTCCATCCTCGAACTGCTGCAGAGCCAGCGGCAGATCTCAGGCGCCGAGTTGTCGGAGCGCCTCGGCATCGACCGCCGCACGCTGCGCCGCTATATCGCCATGCTGGAAGAACTGGGCATCCCGATCATGGCCGAACGCGGCCGCTATGGCGGCTACATGCTGGTGCCCGGTTTCAAGCTGCCGCCCCTGATGTTCACCAACGACGAAGCATCGGCTGTGGCGCTGGGACTGATGGCGGTGCGCTCGCTGCGCCTGGCCGATACCGCGCCCTCGGTGGCCAGTGCGCAGGCCAAGCTGGAACGCGTGATGCCGCCGGCGCTGCAAGGCAGCGTGCAGGCGCTGCGCGAGACTGCGGTGCTCGACACGCCCGAGCAGCGCTGGACGTATTCGGGCACGGCCCGCCCTGCCCTGACCGGCGAGCTGACAGCGCTGGCGCTGGCGGCGCAGACCCAGCACCGCGTACGCTTCCGCTACACGCCGCAGGACGGCGAGTCAATGCAGCGCGAGTTCGATCCTTACGGGCTGGTGTTCAGCCATACGCGCTGGTATGTGGTGGGACTATGCCGCTTGCGGCTGGCGATCCGCTCGTTCCGGCTGGACCGCATCGCGGAAGTGGCCGAAACCGGCGCCGTGTTCGACAAGCCCGACAGCTTTGACGCCGCCGCGCAACTGCAGCACGCCATGGCGACCTTGCCCCGCCCCTTGTCGGTGCAGGTGCTGTTGCACACCGACCTGGCCAGCGCCGCGCGTGAAGTGGGACGCTATATCGGCCCGCTGGCCGCAGTGGAAGGCGGCGTGCGGCTGAAGACCACCACCACCAGCTATCGCTGGTTCGCGCGCATGCTGGCCTCATTCAACTTCGACTTCACCATCGAAGGCCCGGAAGAATTGCGCGAGGCCATAAAAGAAGAGGCGCGCCGGTTGGCGCGCCTCGCTAGCTAGCTAAACTGCTCCAGCTATTACCAGAACTTGTACTCGGCCGACAGGCGCAGTACGCGGCCGCGCAGCGGCAGGCCGAGGGTACGCACGTTGACGACAGACTGGCGGTTGAACACGTTGTCCACGTTGACGTAGATGCCCAGGTCCTTGATGCCGGTGTAGCCGAAGTTCGCGTCAAATACCACGTCCTTCTTGATGCGGCAGTAGTCAGCCGGGATATCACGTGCTTCGCAACCTTCCGCCGTGTTGTTCTCGTCGTACTTGTTGCTGATCAACTGGGTACCCGGACGGTAGGTCATGGCGCCACCGGCTTTCCATGGACCGCTGTTCCAGTTCGAGGTCGCGCGCACGGTGTAACGCGGGTTGCCGTACAGGCCAGCCAGGTTCTCCGTGAAGTCGTTCTCGACGGTGTCCCAGCTGCGGTAGTCGAGCTGGTAGTTGGCGCGCACAGTGTTGCGGAACTTGCCGTAGGAGCCCAGGTTGATCTGGTGGTTCAGCTCGAAGTCCAGGCCGGAAACCTTGGTGCGGTTCAGATTCTGGTAAGACATCGAGATGGCCGACATTGGACCGGTGGTATGTTCGATGCGCTTGCCCGACAGTTCGAACACGCGCTGCGACAGGTTGCGGTCGTCGTCGGTCACCGGCAGGCGGTTGACCAGGCCAGGTTTGCTGTCTTCCATGGCCAGGATCTGGTCGACGTCGAGGGTGCCGATTTCATTGCGGCGCTCGATGCGATAGTAGTCCAGGCTCATGGACAGGTCCTGGCTCGGCTGCCATACCACGCCGCCGTTCACGCTCTTCGACTTTTCCGGATCCAGGTCCGGGTTGCCGGCGATATCGACTGCGGCGCTGGCGGAGCAGCCTGCGTCGCGGGCACGAATCGCGTCGGCCTTGTCGACCGCGTTACCCTTCAGCAGTTCGTTGTACAGCTGGGTCGCGGTGGCGCAACGCTTCGGATCCTGGATGCGGTTCTGGAAGGCGGACAGCGCCACCTTGCCGGTTTCCGCAGCGTTCGGGGCGCGGAAGCCTTGCGACACGGTACCACGCACCATCAGGCTTGGGTGCAGCTGGTAGCGGGCGCTGAACTTCGGCACCACGTTGGCATCGGTCTTGCCGACCTTGTCCATGCGCAGCGCGCCGCTCAGTTCCAGGTCCTTGATCACGGGAGCCGACACCTCGGTGTAAGCGGCGTACATATTGCGGCCGCCGGTCACGTTGATCGAGCCGTAGCCGACCAGTTCCGCGTTGGCGATATTGTCGCTGACCCAGGAATCAAAGCTGTCACGGCGGTATTCCGCGCCAACCGCCACCTGCATCGGGCCGCCCGGCAATTGCATCACTTCACGCGATGCACGCAGATCGATGAAGGTTTGCTTCGACTTGCCGTTGAAGCTGTTGGTCGGGAACATGCGCTGCAGCAGCTCGTCGCTGTTCACCTGGCCGAATTTGTACTCGCCGCTCAGGACAGCAGCCAGGTAATTCTTGGCGTGCTTGGCGCCACGGCCTTCGGCATCCGAAGTGTTGGCCATGGTGCCGATGGCGCTGTTCCAGTCCCAACCGAAGTGGGTGCCTTCCAGGCCTGCCATGACGCGGTACTGGCGGGCATGCGCTTCGTTCTTGTACATTTCCAGCGAATCGGCATAGCGGTAGCGCAACTGGATCGGGAAGCTGTACGGGTTGTACGGGTGGCCCACCGGCAGCATCGGCTCGGTGAAGGACTCGAGCTGGCGGGTCTGGGCGTTGAACCAGCGCGACGGCGTGCCGGTGTACGACATGGTCGCCGGCGCATTGTAGAAGGTGGTCTTGGTATCCGACAGCGTGATTTCAGCGAAAGCGTTCAGGTTGTCGTTGATCTTCAAGCGTCCCGAGGACATGAAGTTGGCGCGATCGGCTTCGGCGTGCGCGCCAACGCGGGCCCATTGGTCGAATTTGCACAGGCCATCTTCCAGCAGCTCAGGCGCGCAGCCAGGTGCAGCGGTAGCGATCGACTTGCCGGCCAGCGAAGGGTTGGCTGGGTATGGGTTCGGGTATTTTCCGAAGTAGTTGCCTGGGGTCGAGTAAGTCGACTTCACGCCAAAAGTTGGGCTGACGTGGGTGATGTACCAGTCCGGCAGGCGGTTCTTGATCGCGCGGTCGTCATACGGGCTGCGGTGGAACAACTCCAGGTGGTTGAACACGTTCCAGCCTTGCGAGTTGAAGTCGCCCAGGCCCCAGGTGACGGAGGCAGTCTGATCACGATCCAGGTCGCCCTTGACCAGCGACTGGCGCGCACCGGCGCGCAGGGTCAGGCCGCTGAATTCTTTCTTGGTGATGATGTTGACCACGCCGGCAATGGCGTCCGAGCCGTAGATTGCCGATGCGCCATCCAGCAGCACTTCGACGCGTTCGATCACTTCGGACGGAATCGAATCGATGTTGACGAAGGTTTGCTGGCCGCCATCGGCGGTACCGAAGTTCGACACGCGGCGGCCGTTCAGCAGGGTCAGGGTCGAGCCCTTGCCCAGGTTGCGCAGGGACAGGCCGGTGGCGCCCGACGAGAACGAATTGCTGCTGGTGAGGTCGCTCAGGTCGCCGGTATTGGCGGTCAGGGTATCGACGATGTCCTTGACGGTGGACGCGCCCATGGCCTTGATCTCGTCACGGCCCAACACCTGCACCGGCGATGCGGTCTGCTCATTGATGCCGCGCTTGATGTTCGAGCCGGTCACAACCACTTTCTGGACAACTGGCTGGACGGTTGCGTCGGTTTGCGCGAACGCAAACTGCGAGCCTGCCAGGGTAAGCGCGACTGCGACTACGCTGCGCTTCAATACAAATTGCTTGTTCAACACATTCTCCCTAGATGTTTATTTATGCGTGCACCCTTTTGAGTTGCACCTTGGGAGTCTGCCATCGCGTTAATGTTTTTAGAAGGAATTGTTTAGCACAAAAGCAATATTGTGCGAGTTTGTTGGCAAATGACAACGAAAGTTTCGATAAGTGAAAGCTGGCCGATACAGAAACTTACGTTTTCCATACACAAAAAGCGCCCATATGGGCGCTTTTTGTGGTCGATGCAGGACGATCAGAAGGGATAGTGGTATCGGCTGCAGCCCATGAGGTCGAAGGTAGCGCAAGCCTCCTCGTCGCCGTACAGCGCGCAAGCTTCACGATAGCTGTAGCAGGTGTTGTAGTCAGGAATTGCAAGGGCCGTGGCCGAAGCGCCGACACCAATACCGAAGATGGCCAGGGCGATGGCTTTTTTGAAGGAGAGCGCCATCAGATGTCCCACCACCAGCAGTCCAGGCGCTCGAAGTCATAGCATGCTTGCTGGTCGCCCTCGTTGCATTGCTCCCACCATGCTTTGCAGGTTTCGTAGCCGGGGCGCGCCAGTGCAGCCGCCGAGGCGCCCACGCCGATGCCAAACAGCACCACGGCAATGGCTTTTTTATACTTCAGCATTTCATGTTCCTTTCAAATTAATATTTTCTAGGATTATGTCTCCGCGATATTTTTATCGCTGCGCCATTGTGAGGAAGATATTATATTCGGTCAACATTAATTGAATAAAAAACAAAAAGGGCGCCCACAGGCGCCCTCTTTTCACAACGAAGTGCGGATTACTTGGCGTTCATCAGTGCCACGGTGGTGTCCAGCATGCGGTTGCTGAAGCCCCACTCGTTGTCGTACCAGGACGATACCTTGACCAGCTTGCCCGACACCTTGGTCAGGGTGGCGTCGAAGTTCGACGAAGCCGGGTTGTGGTTGAAGTCGACGGAGACCAGCGGCTCGGTCTGGTAGGTCAGCACGCCTTTCAGTGCGCCTTCCGATGCTTCCTTCATGATCTTGTTGATTTCTTCAACAGTGGTGTCGCGCTTGGCGATGAAGGACAGGTCGACGATCGACACGTTGATGGTCGGCACGCGGATGGCGTAGCCGTCCAGCTTGCCGTTCAGTTCCGGCAGCACCAGGCCAACCGCGGCAGCGGCGCCGGTCTTGGTCGGGATCATGGACTGGGTGGCGGAACGGGCGCGGCGCAGGTCTTCGTGCATCACGTCGGTCAGCACCTGGTCGTTGGTGTAAGCGTGCACAGTGGTCATCAGGCCGGTTTCCAGGCCGATGGCGTCGTTCAGCGGCTTGACCAGCGGGGCCAGGCAGTTGGTGGTGCAGGATGCGTTCGAGATCACGGTGTCCGAAGCTTTCAGCACGCCGTGGTTCACGCCGTACACGACGGTCGCGTCAACGTCCTTGCCCCCTGGTGCGGAGATGATCACTTTCTTGGCGCCGCCTTTCAGGTGGGCCGAAGCTTTTTCCTTGGTGGTGAAGAAGCCGGTGCACTCCAGCACCACGTCCACGCCCAGCTCGCCCCATGGGATTTCAGCAGGGTTGCGCTGTGCGAACACGCGGATCGAGTCGCCGTTCACGATCATGTTGTCGCCTTCCACCGTGACGGTGCCAGGGAACTTGCCGTGGGCGGTGTCGTAGCGGGTCAGGTGGGCGTTCGACTCGGCGTTGCCCAGGTCGTTAATCGCCACGATCTGGATGTCCTGCTTTTTGCCGCCTTCGTAGAAAGCACGCAGGACATTGCGGCCGATACGGCCATAACCGTTGATTGCTACTTTGATCGTCATACTCGTTACTCCTGATGATAGAAATTAGATGACTGCTTTGACTTTTGCCACGACATTGTCGACGGTGAAGCCGAAGTGCTTGAACAGCACGCCAGCCGGCGCCGATTCGCCGAAGGTGTCGATACCGACCACGGCGCCTTCCAGGCCAACATACTTGTACCAGAATGCGCTGACGCCTGCTTCAATCGCCACGCGTGGCAGGCCCTTGGTCAGCACGGATGCCTTGTAGGCTGCGTCCTGGCGGTCGAACACGTCGGTCGACGGCATGGAGACCACGCGTACCGGGGTGCCGGCTGCCTTCAGTTCGGCGGCCGCTTTCATGGCCAGTTCCACTTCGGAACCGGTGGCGATGATGATGGCTTTGGCGCCGGCTTCGTCGGACAGCACGTAGCCGCCTTTGGCGACATTGGCCAGGACTTCAGCCGAGCGCTCGATGAACGGCAGGTTCTGGCGCGAGAAGATCAGGGTCGAAGGGCCGTCGGCACGCTTCACGGATTCGCCCCATGCCACCATCGATTCGACGGTGTCGGCCGGACGCCAGTTGTCCAGGTTAGGGATCAGGCGCAGCGAGGAAACGTGCTCCACCGACTGGTGGGTCGGGCCGTCTTCGCCCAGGCCGATCGAGTCGTGGGTGAACACGAACAGGGCACGCTGCTTCATCAGCGCGGCCATGCGCAGTGCGTTGCGGCTGTAGTCGGCGAAGGTCAGGAAGGTCGCGCCGAACGGGATGTAGCCGCCGTGCAGGGCGACGCCGTTCATGATGGCGGACATGCCGAACTCGCGCACGCCGTAGTTGATGTGGTTGCCCGGCACGCCGGAACGAACGGCGATGCATTCCTTCCAGTTGGTCAGGTTGGAGCCGGTCAGGTCGGCCGAGCCGCCCAGGAATTCAGGCAGGATCGGTGCCAGCGCCTGGATCGCGTTCTGCGATGCCTTGCGGGTGGCAATGGTTTCTTTCTTCTCGACGCAGGCGGCGATGGCGGCGTCCAGGGTTGCCTGGAAGTTGCCTGGCAATTCGCCCTTCATGCGGCGGGTCAGTTCAGCGGCCTCGGTCGGGTACTGGGCCGAGTACTTGGCGAACATCTCGTTCCAGCCGGCTTCGAACTGCGCGCCTTGCTGTTTGAAGTCCCATGCTTCCTTCACATCGTGAGGAATGTCGAACGGCTCGGCGCCCCAGGAAATGTACTCGCGCACCGCGGCGATTTCCTTGTCGCCCAGCGGCGCACCGTGCACCTTGTCGCCGCCTTGCAGGTTCGGCGAACCCTTGCCGATGACGGTCTTGCAGCAGACCAGGGTTGGCTTGTCGGATTTCTTGGCTTGTTCGATGGCGGCGGACAGCGCGGCGACGTCATGGCCGTCCACGTTCTTGATCACGTTCCAGCCGTAGGATTCGAAGCGCTTAGGGGTGTCGTCGGTGAACCAGCCTTCAACCTTGCCGTCGATGGAGATGCCGTTGTCGTCGTACAGGGCGATCAGTTTTTTCAGGCCCAGGGTGCCGGCCAGCGAGCACACCTCGTGCGAGATGCCTTCCATCAGGCAGCCGTCGCCCAGGAAGGCGTAGGTGTAGTGGTCGACAACTTCGAAGCCTGGCTTGTTGAATTCGGATGCCAGCAGCCATTCAGCCAGCGCCATGCCGACTGCGTTGGCGATGCCTTGGCCCAGCGGACCGGTGGTGGTTTCCACGCCCGGGGTGTAGCCCACTTCCGGGTGGCCCGGAGTCTTCGAATGCAGCTGGCGGAAGTTCTTGATCTCCTCCATCGGCAGGTCGTAACCCGACAGGTGCAGCAGCGCGTAGTGCAGCATCGAGCCGTGGCCGTTGGACAGCAGGAAGCGGTCGCGGTTGACCCAGGCCGGGTTGGTCGGGTTGTGGCGGTGATGACCGCTCCACAGTGCTACTGCAATCTCGGCCATGCCCATTGGCATGCCTGGGTGGCCGGAGTTGGCCTTCTGCACAGCGTCCATTGCCAGCGCACGGATTGCGTTGGCCATTTTGGTGAAGGGGAGCGAAGTTTTCATCGTGTATCGAGGAAGGTTGAGTATTTGGTGCACTGCGGCAGACGCCGCTTTCGGAACCCGATATTTTACCAGAGCGTGACACCAACGCTTAAAATTGGTGCAATTCAACCTTTCTCAAGTGACCATATGCCCCGTTTCCACGTGCCACAGCCCCTTGCCGCAGGCCAGCAATTGGAGCTGCCAGCCGACGTTGCCCACCATATCAATGTGGTGCGCATGGAGCCGGGCGACACGCTCACCATATTCAATGGCGATGGCGGGGAGTATACGGCAGTGTTGACAGAAGTGCAAAAGAAAAAGGCGTGGGCGGAGCTCAAGCTGTTCGATCCGCGCGAAGTGGAACTGCCCTTTGCCGTGACCCTGGCCCAGGCCCTGCCCGAAGGGACCAAGATGGACTGGATCATCGAAAAGGCGGTGGAACTGGGCGTAGCAGGCATCCAGCCGCTGGCGGCGCGGCGCTGCGTGGTGCGGCTGTCGGCCGAACGGGCGGAGAAGAAGCTGGAGCACTGGAATGGGATCGTGGTGTCGGCTTCGGAACAGTGCGGGCGCAACCGGCTGGCGCCGGTGGCGCCGCCGCTGGAATTCCGTGAATGGATTGCGCGCCAGGATTTGCATAAGCGCGTCATCCTGACCCCGCGCGCGACGGCATCGCTGGCGGACTGGGCAAGGCACCAGCCGGCGCAGGCACTCAGCATCATGGTCGGGCCGGAAGGCGGCTTTTCCGATGAGGAGGAGGCTGAGGCTTTGCGGCATGGCGCCCTGCCCTTGTCGATCGGGCCAAGGGTGCTGCGGACGGAGACTGCGGCGCTGGCGGCAGTGTCGATTCTTGCTGCGGCTTGGGGCGGGATCTGAAACCGGAAACCCGGGGTCCGACCCGCAGGGTCAGACCCCGATACGCGGCTGCCGCAGGCCAGGCGTCAGACGCTGCGGGCCTGACCCCGCCCTACCGGTTTAGAACTTGTAATTCCCCACCAGGTACAACTGCCGCCCCAGCGGATCGGTATACCGCGCATCAAACCCCATCTGGTTGCCGCCGCCCGCAATGCGCTGCGAGAACGGCGGCTCGCGGTCGAACAGGTTCTTGATGCCACCAGTCAGGGTCAGGTTCGCGTTGAAGCGGTAACGCGTCTGCCAATCCCACACCAGGTAATCGTCCACCTTGCGGTTCAAGGCCACGAAGTTGCCCGCCTCATCGCGCACCGCCTGGTTGCCCTCGCTGATCGGCATATCCTGGTAGCCCGACTTGTACACCCCGGTCAGCGAATGGGTCAGCACATCCGATTGCTTCCAGCTCGCCACCACCTTGCTGATCCAGCGGAAGGTCACCGTGTTATACGAGTCGAAGCGGCCCACGCTGTTTTCCACCGGATCGGTCGCCAGCGTCTGGAAATCAGCCTTCTTCATATAGGTACCGGTCCAGTTGAACGACAGCTTGCCCTGCTTATACGTATGGTCCCAATCGATGCCCTGGTAGTGCGACTTGGCCAGGTTGAACGGCGTCAGCGAAGCGGCCAGGGTGTTCTGCTTCTGGATCGGATCGTAGTAGGAAACGAACAGGCCCATATACTTGGCCGGATTATTGAACACTTCGTTTTCCGGCAGCTTGGAAATCTGGTCGCTGATCTTCACGTCCCAGAAATCGAAGCCGATCGACAACGCGCGGGTAGGCTCCACGCGCAGTCCGATGGAAGCCTGCCTGGAAGTCTCGGGCTTCAAGCCCGATGCGCCTGAATAAGGGTTGCCGCCATTGAGCAGGTTGTACTCCGAGTTGCCGTTACACAGCGGCAGCAGCGGGCCGGAGGTGATCGGGCATGGGTGCGCGTTCGACGAACCGCCGCCTTGCAGCGGGTTGGTAATGTCGGTCATCACCGGCGCCTTGAAACCGGTGCCGTAGGAGCCGCGTACCAGCACGCTTTCGGCCGGCCGCCAGGCGGCAGCCAGCTTGTAGGTGGTCTTGCTCGCCTCATTGCCCTTGGTCGCTGGAGCAATCAGCTTGCCGGTGCTGTCGAAGTTCATCTTGTCCTTCACCGCATCGTAGCTGTCGTAGCGCAGGTCGCCGGTCAGCTCCAGCCCTTTCACCACCGGCACCACCAGTTCTGCAAACGCGCCCCAGTTCTTGCGCGAAGCGTCGGTCGGCAGCGCGCCCGAAATGCCGCCGATCGGGCTGTCGGTGAAGCCAGGTTGCAGGCTGTTGGCGCCCATCGTGATCGCGCTCGGGTCGTAGACGTAGTTCTGGCGCAGGAAGTCGCCTCCCAGGGCCAGCATGGCGGAACCGCCCGGTGCTTCGAATACCGAACGCGAGCCGCGCAGGTTCACCACATCGATCTTGGACTTGGTTTCGTCCAGCTTCTGGTGCAACACGGCCGAAGCCAGCGCCGCGCGGGTTTCCGCCGTCGGCACGATGAAGGGGTTATAGGCGCCGGATGCCATCAGGGCGTCCAGCTTGTCGCTGCTGGTGTAGCCCGAGACCGCGTGGTCTTGCGCCATGGTTTCCGAGTGGGTGAAGGAGGCGTTCAGGTCCCATCCGCCCAGGCGTCCTTCGACACCGAAGGCCAGGTGCTTGGCCTCGGTCTTCCAGTCGTCGGTACGGCCGCCGGCATCGACCAGGCGCAGGCTCATGGTGGCGGAATTCACGGTGGCAGGATCGACGCCCAGCTTGACCAGGGCCGGCACCACATTGGCCTGGTACAAGGCGGAGTTGATGTCCAGCGACAGCGGCTGTGCCGGCGGCGCATAGCGCGCCGTGCTGGTGAACTTCGAGTACAGGCCTTCGGCAAAGAAGGTCCAGTCGGCATTGAGCTTGATATTGGTGGAAGCGAACAAGCCGTCGCGCTTCAGCTCCGGCAGCAACTCGACCACCGAACCGTAGTTGTACATGCAACGGTCGCCGACCTTGAAGGTGTTGGGCGCGCCGCATGCGCCGGTGTTGATCAGGCTGGGGTTGAACAGTACATTGCCGTTGCTGGTGCGCGCATTGACGTTGCCCGGAATCGAATTGGCCGACACCTGGTACAGCGAATAGCGCTTGCCACCTTCACCGAATTCATGCACGCCGCCGGGCGCGGCGAAGCGGCGGTCGCTGGCGCTCAGCTCCTTCTGCGTATCGTGGCTGTAGGCCAGCAGCACATTGAAGCCGTCGGTCTCAAGCTCGCCAAAGCCCTTGGAGATGGCGACATTGGAGGTTGCGCCTGCGCTGCCCTTGGTGGGACGATTGTAGGTCAGCTCGAGGTGGGCGTCGGTCTGGTTTTTCTTCAGGATGAAGTTGACCACGCCGGCAATCGCATCGGAGCCGTACAGCGCGGAGGCGCCGTCGGTCAGGATTTCCACCCGCTCCACCGCCGCCAGCGGGATCGATGCCAGGTTGACCGCCGAACCCGAGCTGTAAGGGGCGATGCGGCGCCCGTTCAGCAGTACCAGCGTGTAGCCGGTGCCGATGGCGTGCACCGAAGCGGTTTGCACGCCGCCGCCGCCGCCGTTGATCGACGCCGCCGACGTGACAAAGCCCTGCATCGAGGGCAGCGTGGCGACCAGGTCGGCCACGGTGGTAGCGCCGGTCTGTTCGATCTGCGCCTTGGACAGGGTCTGCACCGGCAGCGCGCCTTCAACGGCAACACGCTTGATTGCAGAGCCGGTGATCTCGACCCGTTGGATGTTCTCCTCAGCCATCACCGGCAGCGCTGCAACGCCCAGGCCGGCCATGAACATCAGTCGCACCGAGCGCGACAGGATGGTTTCTTTCATCATCGTTTCCTCTTTGACTCTCTGTTTTTGTACTTGCCGCGGTTGCGGCTTGTTTATCAGAGCATGTCAATTGGGCAAGGAATAATGAAAAAAGCGAATTGTGCCGGAGTCGACAGGAAGGCAGCCGCTAATCGGCAAAGCCTTATGGCGTGCAACCAACATAAAAAAAGGGACGCCGAAGCGTCCCTTTCGTTTGCCACAACGTCGATTAGAAGGAGTAGCTCGCGCCGATGCTGAAGAAGCGGCCAACAGCGCCAGCCTGGTGCAGCGAGGCGTTGTACGAAGTCAGGTTACCCGAGTTGCCGTAGGTCGCAACGTCGATTGGAGGAGCCTTGTCGAACGCGTTGATGATCGAGCCGCGCAGGGTCAGGTTCTTGCTGACTTTGTACGTCACGTTCAGGTCGGTAGACGCGAACGATGGGATACGGCAGTAGCCTGCTGGTACGGTGCCGCCGAAGAAGTAGGTACGGCTCGACACGTTGGTAGCGTGTGCGCAATCCATGCCTTCGTCGTCAGGCAGCGAAGGATCCAGTGCCGAGTAGTTGCCAACCCAGTTGGTGGTGCTGGTCACGGTCATCGGGCCCTTTTCCCACGACAGGGTCAGCTGGCCACGGTTCTTCGGGTTACCGGTGTTGCCGGAGATTACCGATGGGCCGTGGGTGCCAGCCAGCGAGTACTCAACGCCGTTGGACTCCAGCTTGTAGTCGATCATGTGGTTGAACGACAGCGTGGTACGCAGCTTGCCGGCTTCGCCCATGTTGAGGCGGTAGGTCAGGTCCAGTTCCACACCCGAAGTCGAGGTGCCGCCGGAGTTCACATAACCCGAAGTCGCGTAGGCGATCGTACCCACCGACGGCAGGCCTTGCGACGTGGTGCCGTCGCCATTCGAGATCTCGACTGGAGCGATGGTGTTACGCACATAGGTCGGTACGAAGCCAGGCACGCCGGAGGCGGTGTTGATCTGGTTTTTCACCTCGATGTTGTAGTAGTCGATCGTGGCGCTCAGCGACTTGATCGGCTCCAGGACCAGGCCCAGGGTGAAGGACTTCGATTTTTCCGGTTCCAGGTTAGGGGTGGTGACCTGGACGAAAGCAGGACCGAATGCGCAAGCGCTTGGCACGTTGCCGGCAGTGTTCGGGTTGCCGTTGGCGCACAGGATCGGGTCATTGATCGAGTGGAAAGTGAAGAAGGACGAAGCAGTCCCCACTTCAGCCGAGTTCGGTGCACGGAAGCCGCGCGCGAAAGTACCGCGCAGCGACGCCATCGGAACCGGAGTCCACTTGAACTTGGCGCTCGGGGTGAACGAGTTGCCGTAGGTGTCGTAGTGGTCGTAACGGGCAGCAGCGCCCAGTTCCAGGCCCTTGATCGGCAGTGCGCCGAGTTCGGCGAACAGCGCCGAGTTGGTTTCCTTACCGAAGGTGTACGCTTCACCGGAGCCCACCACGCCCTGCGACAGCAGCGGCGAAGGCAGCGCGTTGATTTCCTTCTTGGTGACGCTGACGCCGGTTGCCAGGCTCAGTGGACCACCTGGCAGCTGTGCCAACTCGCGCTGGGCAACCAGGTTAGCGTAGTTCAGTTTGCTTTCCGACTCATTGGTCCAACGCGGCGAGATCGCGTCAATGTCAGCCTGCGAGTTGCCGCCCAGTGGGTTGAACGGATTCACAGCGCGCTTCAGTGCAGTGTACAGCGCGCCACGGTTGACGTAACCACTGTAGTCGATCTCGGTCTTGACCTTGGTCATGCCGACGCCCGCATCGATATCCCAGCCCATCGCCGAACCTTTGACGTCAGCGGCAAAACGGGTCGACGTTGCGGTATTTTCACGCGAGTTGGCTGGGTCGATGCCAGGAATGTAGCCATACAGGCGAGCGGTGGCGCCCAGCTTGTTAAGCGGATAGCTGGCTGGGAAGGTCGTTGCGCCGAGATTGTTGACAATCTGCGGATTCTGGCCTGGTACCAGCGAGGTGTTGCCAAGGAACGAAGTTGGCGAGAAGGTTGCAGGCACGCCGCGGTTGTTCTGGCTCTCACGCTTGAACATGGATGCCTTCAGGTTCAAGGTCCAGTCTTCGCCCAGGGTCTTGGCGAAGCCCGCGATCACGTTCAGGTTGCGGGACTCAGGCTGAATGTTCGACACCGTGTCGCGGATCGCACAGCCGCCAGCGCGGTACTTGTTGAAATCGCAATCATTGGTCAGGAACTGGTAGTTGGCCGGGTTGTTGGCTGCGGAGCCGTTCAGGGCCGGGCCGGTCGGGTTGTAGAAGAACGGCGTGTTGGTCGCGATCAGGCGCGAGTTCGACGCATTCGGCACACCGCGACGCAGGTCGATACCGCCGCGCGAAGTCCAGTTGCCGTTTGCCCAGATCTGGTCGTCACGCTGGGAGACCTTGATCGGGTCGGCATGGCGGTATTCCAGGGAGGCGAAGGCGTTGTAGCCATCGTTTGCCAGGTCACCGAAGCCGTGGGTCAGGGCGACCTTGTGATTCTGGCCGCCACCGTGCTGGGAATTGCCGGCATCGACTTTGATGTTGGTGCCATTGAAGGTCTTCTTCAGGATCACGTTGACCACGCCGGAGACCGCGTCGGAACCGTACATGGCGGAAGCGCCGTCTTTCAGCACTTCGACGCGTTCAACGGCATCAAACGGGATCGACGACACGTCGACGAACTGACGCTGAGCATCGTCCGACAGCGGGTACGGCGCCATGCGCTTGCCATCGATCAGCACCAGGGTCAGGCCGACGGTCAGGCCACGCAGCGAAACGCCGGAACCACCGTTAGCAAACGCGCCGGCAAAACCGGTGCCCAGTGCGCCCTGACCATTGGCGGACAGGTTGCTCAGCACTTCCGCAATGGAAGTCAGGCCGGACTTGGCCAGGTCATCAGCGGTCAGCACTTGCACTGGGGATGGGGTTTCCTTGTCAGTACGGCTGATCAGGGAGCCAGTCACCACCACGCGCTGAACATTTTGCTCAGGGGACTGCTGCGCCATGGCTGGCATTGCTGCAATCACCGCTGCGCCGCCGAACGCGGTAGCCAGCGAGCGAACAAGAATCGTCTTTTTCAACATTTTGGTTCCTAAAATATTTGTTTGTCCCGACTAAACCAAAAAAACATGATCGCCTTTTGGGCGATACCGAAGCCAATTGCATCAATTGATTTCAGCGTAGGATAAGACCATGACCAACTTGTCTATGTCAATAAAAGCACCAGCGGTATGATAAAAAACAACAGTATTAAAGCATTACAGCGCAGGATTACGTAGATGAGTGCATTTCCCCACCAAAGCGCTGTGATGGCAGGAAATGCGCGGGATTTGTAATTCGCATAGCCACTTTTAACGATTAAGTGGGAATTCGTGAATATTAATATTCGGAATTAGTCGCCAGAGTCATCGGCGACAATTAGACAGCCGCCAAGTTAATCGGCGAACTAATTGAATTATTGCTTGAGTTAATCCACTTGCATATAAGCAAGCTGCGCAATTTATCAACTATTGCACCCTTCACCGGCAAAGTACAGTAAACGTTTGTAGCCAGGCACTATCTCGTTGCGTGATTACAACCATTGAAAGCAGGTAAAATGTCGCCTTTGGGCCCGTTGCGCGCCCCATCTTGCAGAGAAAGACCACCATGTTGCGACTGAACGAAATCAAGCTCCCCCTCAACCACGAAGAAGCGGAGCTGGCCCAAGCCATCCTGGCCCGCTTGCAGATTTCACGAGAGCAAATGCTGGGCTTTACTGTCTACAAACGCAGCTATGATGCGCGAAAGAAGTCGAACATCTGGCTAATCTATTCGGTCGACGTAGAAACGACGGACGATGCCGGCATCTTGGCGAAGCGTGCAGAGGACAGGCACCTGATGCTCTCGCCGGAAATGGCGTATCAATTCGTGGCCCAAGGCGTCAATGCCGACGGCAAGCAGCCGCGCCCGGTGGTGATCGGGATGGGTCCCTGCGGCCTGTTCGCCGCCCTGATCCTGGCCCAGATGGGCTTGAAACCCATCGTCCTCGAGCGCGGCAAGACCGTGCGCGAGCGTACCAAGGATACGTTCGGTTTCTGGCGCAAGCGCGTACTGAACCCCGAATCGAACGTGCAATTCGGCGAGGGCGGTGCCGGCACCTTCTCGGACGGCAAGCTGTACAGCCAGATCAGCGACCCCAAACACTACGGCCGCAAGGTGCTGACCGAGTTTGTCAAATCCGGCGCACCGGAAGAGATCATTTACGTCAGCAAGCCGCACATCGGCACTTTCCGCCTGGTCAAGATGGTGGAGAACATGCGCGAAGAAATCACCGCCCTGGGCGGCGAAATCCGCTTCGAGCAACGCGTGACCGATTTCGACATCCGCGAGGAGGGCGGCGTGCGGCAGGTGCGCGGCCTGCACCTGGCCAGCGGCGACTATCTCGAAACCAGTCATGTGGTGCTGGCCATCGGCCACAGCGCGCGCGACACGTTTGAAACCTTGTACCAGCGCGGCGTGTACGTGGAAGCCAAGCCCTTCTCGATCGGCTTCCGCGTCGAACACCCGCAATCGCTGATCGACCAGTGCCGCTTCGGGCCGAATGCCGGCCACCCTATCCTGGGCGCTGCCGACTACAAGCTGGTGCACCATGCCAGCAACGGACGCGCCGTGTACAGCTTCTGCATGTGCCCGGGCGGCACCGTGGTGGCGGCGGCATCGGAGCCGGGCCGCGTGGTCACCAACGGCATGTCGCAATACTCGCGCGCCGAGCGCAACGCCAATAGCGCCATCGTGGTGTCGATCAGCCCCGAGGAGGATTATCCGGGCCACCCGCTGGCCGGCATCGAACTGCAGCGCCGCCTGGAAGAGAAAGCCTATGTGCTGGGCGGCTCCAACTATAATGCGCCGGGCCAGTTGATGGGCGATTTCGTGGCGGGCCGCGCGTCGAGCGACGTGGGTGCCGTAACGCCCTCGTTCAAGCCGGGCATCACCTGGACCGACCTGGCCACCATCTTGCCGGAATACGCGGTCGTGGCGCTGCGCGAGGCCTTCCCGGCCTTCGACAAGCAGGTCAAAGGCTACTTCAAGCACGACGCCGTGCTGACTGGCCTGGAAACCCGCACCTCGTCGCCGATCCGCATCAAGCGCAATAACGACGACCTGCAAAGCCTGAACACGCGCGGCCTGTTCCCGGCCGGCGAAGGCGCCGGCTATGCCGGCGGCATCCTGTCGGCCGGCGTGGACGGCATCAAGGTGGCCGAAGCTGTTGCGCTGTCTATGCAGGCGGCAGACAAGTCTTGACCTCGAACGGCATATGCAGGTGGAAGCGGCAGCCCTGCCCGGGCTTGCTGTGCACTTCCACCGCGCCGCCCATCTGCTGCATGATCGTGTAGACGATGTGCATGCCCAGTCCTGAACCGCCCTGTCCGCGCTTGGTGGTGAAGAAGGGCTCGAAAATCCTTTCCCGTACCCCGGGCGCCAGCCCCACGCCCTGGTCGATGAAATCCATGTCCAGCCAGCCGTCGGCCTCGCTGGCGCGCACCGTTACGCTGCCGCCCTGCCCGTCCGGATACGCGTGGCGCGCGGCGTTCATCAGGAGATTGGACAGCACCTGCGAGAACTTCCCGGGCGGCAGGCGCGGCCGCAGCAGGTGGTCCATCTCCACTTCAACCCTGATGCGGGCCTTGCGCAATTCGGGACTATGCGCCGATACCACGCCCTGCACATAGTCCTTCAGCGCCAGCGTGCTGACATGCTCGGTCCCCTGGTCCACCGCCAGCTGTTTGAAGTTGCCGATCAGGGCCGCTGCGCGGTGCAGGTTCTGCTCGATCAGCGCCGCCGCGTCGTTCAGGCGCGCCGCCAAGTTGACCAGGTCGGAGCGGCTGACTTTGGGCGCCTCCAGCGCCTGCACCAGTTGCGCCGTATAACTGCTCATGGCCGATGCCGCCGTCAGCGCCACCCCGACCGGCGTATTCACCTCATGCGCCACGCCGGCCACCAGCGAACCCAATGCCGCCAGCTTCTCCTGCTCCACCAGGCTGGCCTGCGCAGCGCGCAAGGCATCGGTGCGGCGCGACACCTTCTCTTCGAGCAGATGTTCGCGGTCCTGGTGCTGCAGCTCGGCCGCCGCGCGCGCGGTGAAGATCGACAGCAGCGACAGCGCCAGCAGGCGCTTGTTCTCGTCGATCGGCTTGGTGTCGATCGCCGACAGGATGCCCAGCGTCTTGCCTTCGGTGTCGACCATCGGCATGCCGACGTAGCTTTCCGCCTTCATGTCCACCAGCAGAGTGTCTAGCGGGTAATCCTGCTGGATGCTGCAGCCATGGAAGCACATGGTCTGGTCGGTGACGTTGTGGCAGGGAGTGTGCTCCAGGCTGTACTCCATATTGGGCAGGAATTCTTCGCCGCCCCATACCGCCAGCGTGCGGATGCCCTCCTGTCCGTCCGGCAGGTGGATCACGCGGCCGGCGATCACATAGGTCACGTCCAGCGCCGCCGCCAGGTCGCGCACCAGCACGCGGAAAAATTCGTCGCCGCGGGCGCGTGCGGTGGAATCGGTAATCGAGCGCAACGCCGCTTCGGCCAGGGTGCGCGCGTCGTTGGCATCGAATAGTTGCATCGCAGGCTCCTAATGGGGTGGGTGGCGCCGATACAGGTCTTGCAAGTCGTCCTGGTGCTGCAGCAGCAGGTTGGCCAGCGCAGGGTCGAAGCGCTTGCCGCTACCCTCGCGCACCGCATCCAGTGCGTGCTGCAGGGTGTGGGCCGGGCGATAGCTGCGCGGGCTCACCATGGCATCGACGAAATCGGCCAGCGCGGTAATCCGCGCCACCAGGCTGATATCGGCACCTTGCAAGCCTTGCGGATAACCGGCGCCATCCCAGCGTTCATGATGTTCGTGGGCGATGCGCGCGGCCAGTTGCAGCACCGGCTGCCTCGACCCGGACAGCATGTGCCAGCCGATATCGCTATGGCCCTGCATGCGCGTGCGCTGCGCCGCATCGAGCGGACCCGGCTGGTTGAGGATCTCGTCGGGGATGCCGGCATGGCCGATATCGTGCAGCGGCGCAGCCTGGCGCAACTGGCGCACGGCGTTGTCGGGCATGTCGACCGCTGCGCCCAGCATGGCGGCAATCTCGCCGACACGCTCGACGTGGCCGCCGGCGGCCGCCGAACGGCGCTCCAGCGCTTCGCCAAGGATATGGATGATGGCGTCCTGGGTCGCCTCCAGCTCCTCCCGTGCCAGCAATCTTTCATAGGTAATGGCGACGTTGGCCGAGAACAGGCCAAGCAGCTCACGCTCCTCGCCTTCCAGCGGCTCGCTGAAGGACATGTAGAGCAGGCTCTCATTGCCGTCGCGCGTGCGGTAGTAGCAGGCGTAGTACAGCGGACCGTAATGGTCCGCCTGCTCCGCCATGCAGCGCACGAAGGCGTCGCGCACCGGCGCCGGCAAATGATCCAGGGTTTCCTCGAGCGCCAGCTCGGCATAGGCGGTGGTCACTGCCAGCACTTGCAGGCGCCCCGGCTGGCGCGCGGCCGCGTAGGCGTTCATGCGGCTGGCGCATACCCCTTCCGCTTCGCGCCCCAATAACGCGGAGGCCTGTTCCAGCACGGCCGAACAGAAGTGGCGCAGGTTGTCCGAGTCGCAGACATGGGTGATGGCCTCGATCGAGCGCCGCAAGCCCAGGCGGGCGCGCTCCAGCCGCATCAGGTCGCGGTAGGCGCGCAGGCCGGAATAGAACACGGTGCTGAGCTTGGCGTGCGTCAGCTCGGTTTTTTCGCGGTAGTCGTTGATGTCGTACGTTTTCAGCACCAGGGCCTGCGGCGCCTGGCCCGGCTGGCCGGTGCGCAGCACAATGCGCACATTGCGGTCGCCCAGCTCTTCGCGGATGTAGCGCACCAGCTCCAGGCCGGCATGTTCCGACTCCATCACCACGTCGAGCAGGATCAGGGCAAACTGGCCGGGCTGCGCCAGGCGCACACGCGCCTCGCTGCCGGAATAGCAATGGGAGAAGTGGACGCGGCGGCCATCGAACTCAAAGTCCGACATCACCAGCTCAGTGACCTGGTGTACCGCTTGCTCGTCGTCAACGATCAGGATTTCCCAGGGCGGGAGGGCCGCAGCCGGGGCGGGCGACTCATCATCGTCGAACAACATTGCGTCATCAACCATGCCCAGCCCCACGAGAGCTTGTTTATTGTAAATTATATACCGCTACAGCCAGCCCACCTTCTTAAAGCGTCGATACAATGCGCCGCAAACAACAGCCATTAACGTCAGGGCGGCCGGATAGCCGAAACGCCAGTCCAGCTCGGGCATGTGCTTGAAATTCATGCCCCACAGGCCGGCAAACGCCGTCAGCACGGCGAAAATCGCGGCCCACGCCGCCAGCCGCTTATTCACTTCCCCCTCTTCCAGCGCCACCATCGACAGGTTGACCTGGATTGCCGTGCCGATGGTCTCGCGCATGGTATCGAGGGCGGAATTGATGCGAAGCAAGTGGTCATGAACGTCGCGGAAATATTCCTGCGTATTGCTGCAGACCGCAGGCACCCGGCCGCCGTGCAGCTTGCCAATTGCATCGAGCAAGGGAGCGACTGTGTGGCGCACGGTCATCACCTTGCGCTTGAGTTCGTACAGCCGCTCGATATTGTCCTGCTGCGAGCCGCGGATGAAGATGCGCTCCTCGATTTTCTCCAGTTCCAGTTCGAGCGTGTCGATGATCGGGAAATAACGATCGACCACGGCGTCCATCAAGGCGTACAGCACGAAGCCGGAGCCCTGCTGCAGCAGGTGCGGCTCACGCTCGGCGCGGGCACGCACGCCGAGGAAGTCCTTGGTGGAATTGGAGCGGTTGGACAGGACGTAGTTGGGGCCGACGAAGATATCGACTTCGCCCACGTGCAGCTCGTCCTCGCGCAGTTCCAGCATTTTGACGACCACGAACAGGGAGTCGCCGTACTCCTCGATTTTCGGACGTTGCTGGCCCCGGCCGGCGTCTTCCACCGCCAGCTCGTGCAGGCCGAACTCCTCCTGCATCACTTCGAGTTCGGCCGGCGAGGCATCGCGCAGCGCCACCCAGACAAAGGCGTCTTCACGCGCCACGTAATCGCTGATGTCCTCCACCGGGATATCAGCCAGCTTGCGCCCATCCTGGTAGGCGACGCAGTTAATCAGCATGCAGGCTCCTCAAATTTCCAAGCCCGCAGCATAGCAACTTTTGTCCTCCTAGGGGTCAGGAACGAAAAGGACATTCTCTTCCTGTCGGAAAAAAATGTCCTCTTCGTTCCTGACCCCAAAAAGACAAAAGTTGCGCTAGTCGTCCTTCGCGCCGTCGATACCGAGTTCGGCGATCTTGCGGGTGATGGTGTTGCGGCCGATGCCGAGGCGGATCGCGGCGTCGTTCTTGCGGCCATGCGTGTACTTCAGCGCCGTGCGGATCAGGGCGGATTCGAACTGGCGGCCGAGCACGTCCATCACATCCTGCTGGCCGCTGCTCAGCATGCCGGCCGCTTGCAGCTCGAGCAGGCTGAGCCAGCCTTCCGGCGACGCGGCCAGCGGCGGCGGCGCCAGGGGCTGCACGCTGCCGTGATGCTGCGGCATCGCTGCCTCGGTGGCGACCGCCGCGGGGACATGCGCGGCGCTTGCCTGCCCTTGCGTCAGTTCCAGCGGCAGGTCCTTCACCTCCACCGTCTGTCCAGGCGCCATGACCGTGATCCAGTTGCACAGGTTTTCCAGCTGCCGCACATTGCCCGGCAACTCAAGCTGCTGCAAGAACGCCAGCGTCGGATCGCTCATGCGCTTGGCCTCCACCCCAAGCTGGCGCGCACTTTGCACCAGGAAGTGGCGCACCAGGATCGGAATGTCCTCGCGCCGCTCCCTCAAACTGGGCAGGCGCAGGCGGATCACGTTCAGGCGGTGATACAAGTCCTCGCGGAACAAGCCGTCGCGCACGCGCTGTTCCAGGTTCTGGTGCGTCGCCGTAATCACGCGCACATTGGCCTTCAACGGCGAGTGGCCGCCGACGCGATAGAAGTGGCCGTCCGACAGCACCCGCAGCAAGCGCGTTTGCAGGTCGAACGGCATGTCACCGATTTCGTCCATGAACAGCGTGCCGCCTTCAGCCTGTTCGAATCGGCCGCGGCGCGTGGTCTGGGCGCCGGTAAAGGCGCCGCGCTCATGGCCGAACAGTTCGGACTCCAGCAAGTCTTTCGGAATCGCCGCCGTATTGATGGCGATGAAGGGCTGCTCGGCGCGCGGGCTGTGCTTGTGCAGCGCGCGTGCCACCAGTTCCTTACCGGTGCCGGATTCGCCAGTGATCAGCACCGTCACGTTCGATTGCGACAGGCGGCCGATGGCGCGGAACACCTCCTGCATGGCCGGTGCCTGGCCCAGGATTTCCGGCGTGGCGGCCGGCCCGGATTCGATGCTCGATTCACGCAGGCTTTCATCCAGCGCACGGCGGATCAGCTCGACGGCCTTGTCGATATCGAAGGGCTTGGCCAGGTATTCAAACGCTCCGCCCTGGAAGGCCGCGACGGCGGAATCGAGGTCGGAGAAGGCGGTAATGATGATCACCGGCAGGCCGGGATGGCGCTGCTTCACCAGTTGCAGCAAGTCGAGCCCGGAGTCGCCCGGCATGCGGATGTCCGACACCAGCACCTGCGGCGTCTCATGTTCCAGCGCGGCGACCGCATCGCGCGCATTGGCAAAGCTGCGCGTGGCGAGGTTCTCCCGCGCCAGGGCTTTCTCCAGCACCCAGCGGATCGATTCGTCGTCGTCAACTATCCAGATTGGTTTCATGTATTCCGATCAAGGCAAAGGCAATAAGATTCTGAAGTCCGTTTGACCAGGCCTGCTTTCGCATTCGATAACACCCATGTGCTGCTGCACGAAGGTTTGCGCCAGCGTCAACCCCAGGCCGCTGCCGCCATCCCTGCCCGACACCAGCGGGTAGAAGATACGGTCGCGGATCTGGGGCGGGATGCCCGGTCCGTTATCGATGATATGCAAATCTAATGCCAGGGCATAACGCACCTTCGCCAACGTCATCTGGCGCGCCACGCGGGTGCGGAAAACAATCTCGGCATCGCCCTGCCCGATGCGTGAAGCCAGCGCCTGCGCGGCATTGTGGGCGATATTGAGCACCGTCTGGATCAATTGCTCCTTGTCGCCGCGGAATTCGGGCAAGGAAGCGTCGTAGTCGCGGCGGATGGTGAGCCCGACCGGGAATTCGGCCAGGATCAGGCTGCGCACCCGCTCCAGCACTTCGTGGATGTTGACATCGCCAACGATATGCGGCCGGCGGTGCGGCGCCAGCAGGCGGTCCACCAGGGTTTGCAGGCGGTCCGCCTCCTTGATGATGACCTGGGTGTATTCGCGCAGCTGCGTCAGGTGCAGCGGCGGCAGTTCCATTTCCAGCAGTTGCGCGGCGCCGCGGATGCCGCCCAAGGGGTTCTTGATCTCGTGCGCCAGGTTGCGGATCAACTCCTTGTTGACCTGGCTCTGGTCCATCAGCCGCTCTTCGCGGTCCTGCTTCATCTGCTGCACGATTTCGCGCAGCTCGATCATCACGGCGCCATCCGGTTCGTCGAGCGCGCTGGCGATGATGTGCAGGTGCAGCGCTTCGCGCCCGGCACGCTCCAGCACCAGCTCTTGCCGCACGTCGGAGAATTTGTGTTCGCGCGCCTGCGCGATGATGTTTTCCAGCTCCAGCGGCGCTGCGAACAGGCCGCCCAACGCTTGCCGCGCCAAGGCCTTCAGGGACGATTCCAGCAGGTTTTCGCCGGCGGCGTTGAGGTACAGGATATGGCCGCCGCCATCGACAATGACAACGGCCGATGCCAGCAGGTCCAGCCCTGCCAGTTCAGCGGGCCGGATGCTGGCAGGGCTGTCTGGGGTCATTTGATATTGGAAAGCTCGCGCTTCAGCGCTTCCACGTTCTGTTCCGCACGCGCGATGCTGTCCTTCAGGCCAGCTACGCGCTCCTGGTACTTGGCGGCATTGCGCTCGTCGGCACGGCGTTCGGGCTCGCCGTTGTTGAATTCCTTGCGCAAATCGGCCAGCTTACGGTTTTCGGTGTTGAGCTCATCGGTCAGGATGGCGCGGCGGTCCGCATCGCGGGCTTTCTGCTCCGAGCTGTCCACGCGTGGAAAGTTGGCTGGGGCTACGGCTGGCGCGGACGGCGCAGCGCCGCGCCGGGCACCACCCGGCGCGGGTATCGAGGCGCCTGGCAGGTCCAGCATCTTGCAATTCTTTCCCTTGCGGTTGCTATCGGTCAGTTCCTTGCGGCCATCGGCATCCACGCAGAGAAAAATTTGCTGCGCCTGCGCCGCGCCACTCACGGCCAGCAACGCCAGCCCATGTAATACGAGAGTGCGAGTGTTCATGCCCCGACTATACAACATCCGAAAAAAAACGCGAGGAAAGCAGCTGGCTGACCTCGCGTTTTAGTTGACTGCCAGTTAATCCCGGCAATCGAACCCTGATTACAGGGAGTAGTACATGTCGAACTCGACCGGGTGAGTGGTCTGGCGCATGCGGGTGACTTCGGTCATCTTCAGTTCGATGTAGGCATCGATCATCGAATCGGTGAACACGCCGCCGCGGGTCAGGAACTCACGGTCTTTGTTCAGGTGGTCCAGCGCTTCTTCCAGGGATGCGCAGACGGTCGGGATCAGTGCATCTTCTTCCGGCGGCAGGTGGTACAGGTCTTTGGACGCTGCTTCGCCTGGGTGGATCTTGTTCTGCACGCCGTCCAGGCCGGCCATCATCAGTGCAGCGAAGCACAGGTATGGGTTGGCCAGCGGGTCCGGGAAGCGGGTTTCGATACGGCGGCCTTTTGGATTGGCCACGTGCGGGATACGGATCGAAGCCGAACGGTTACGCGCGGAGTAAGCCAGTTTCACTGGCGCTTCGTAGCCTGGCACCAGGCGCTTGTACGAGTTGGTGCCTGGGTTGGTGATCGCGTTCAGTGCCTTGGCGTGCTTGATGATGCCGCCGATGTAGTACAGCGCGAAATCGGACAGGCCGGCATAGCCGTCGCCAGCGAACAGGTTCTTGCCGTCTTTCCAGATCGACTGGTGCACGTGCATGCCGGAGCCGTTGTCGCCAACCACTGGCTTAGGCATGAAGGTTGCGGTCTTGCCGTAGGAGTGGGCAACGTTCCACACCACGTATTTCAGGTTCTGGGTCCAGTCGGCGCGCTCGACCAGGGTCGAGAACTTGGTGCCGATTTCATTTTGGCCGGCGCCAGCCACTTCGTGGTGGTGCACTTCGACCGGGATGCCCATCGATTCCAGGATCAGGCACATTTCCGAACGCATGTCCTGGAAGGAGTCGACTGGAGGCACCGGGAAATAGCCGCCTTTGACGGTTGGACGGTGGCCGGAGTTGCCGCCGTCGATGTCCTTGTCGGTCGACCAGGAAGCTTCGTCGGAGTCAATCTTGACCATGGCGCCGGACATGTCGATCTTCCACTTCACGGAGTCGAAGATGAAGAATTCCGGCTCTGGGCCGAAGTAGGCGGTGTCGCCCAGGCCGGAGGATTTCAGGTAGGCTTCAGCGCGCTTGGCGATGGAGCGCGGGTCGCGGTCGTAACCTTTGCCGTCCGACGGTTCGATCACGTCGCACTGCATGAACAGGGTGGTTTCTTCGAAGAATGGGTCGATATTGGCGGTCGCTGGATCCGGCAGCAGGATCATGTCGGAAGCTTCGATACCTTTCCAGCCGGCGATGGAAGAACCGTCGAAGGCGTGGCCCGATTCAAATTTGTCGATGTCGAAATGGGACACAGGCACGGTTACGTGCTGTTCCTTGCCACGGGTATCGGCGAAACGGAAGTCCACGAACTTGACTTCGTGCTCTTGTACCATCTTCAGAACGTCTGCGGCGGTCAGTGCCATTACATATCTCCTAAGTGAAAAAACTGCCGCGACCACTTGGGTGCGGCGAACGCTGGTGGTACATTAAGCAGATATCATGCCAGGTAATTCCATGCTACCGACACGTAAACAACGCACCATGCGAGTGCGCTTGCCGATTATTGCACCGTTGTGGTGCATTCTTGCACCAATTGATGCAAATGCATCGTTGTGGTGCAGTCATCATAAAGGAAAAACCATGAGTTCCAATTCCGAAATCCTCGACCGTGCACGCAAACGCGACACTTCCCTGCCCTATGCCGGTGCGGTGACCCCGCATGAGGCATACGAGCTGTTGAAGTGCGACCCGCATGTGCGCCTGGTCGATGTACGGACCAATGCCGAGCGCGATTGGGTGGGACGGGTGGCAATTCCGGCGGAACAGCACCATGCGGCGCAGTGGAATGTGTATCCGGGCGGGACGCCGAATCCGGACTTCCTCGGCCAACTGGCGGCTGCGGTGCCGGGCAAGGACACGGTGATCGTGTTCCTGTGCCGTTCAGGCGTGCGTTCGCGCCACGCGGCCAAGGCGGCGACGGAAGCCGGCTATACCCAGTGCTACGACATCCTGGAGGGCTTTGAAGGCGACAAGGATGCCGAAGGCCATCGCAAGACCGTAGGCGGCTGGTGCAAGGCTGGCCTGCCCTGGGCCGGCGCCTGATTCATTTTGCTCACTCCCACAAGGCGAGGTATGCGCTCGAGCGATTGAGCAGGTCGCGCTCCATTGCCGCCAAGCGCTCCGGCGGCGGCAATGTGGAATGCTCGTTGAAGCCGCTGTAGCCCAGTCCCAGGCGGCCTCCCGGTACCTGGTAGCCGATGAACTCCATGATGGTCGGCAGCAGGTCGAAGTGCAGCAATTGCGGGCGGTTGCGCGCCGGCGCATCGTGCGCCAGGAAAGTGTTGAAGATGGTCCGGCGCGGCAGCTGCGCCAATTGCGCCGACAAGGGATTCTTGCGCGACAGGTGGTCGCCGATGATCACCACATTGGTGTTCTCCAGGTAGCCGTTGCGCTCCGCAAAGCGCACGAAGTCCGCCACCGCCGCTGCGGTGCACGACACGATGCCATCGAATTTTTCCGTATAACCTTGCTGCGCGCACTGCGCCGACAACATGCCCGCAGGCTCGTGCGTATCGACCGTCAGCAACGACAGGTTGAACTTCTGTTTCGAGGACGCCAGCGCGCGCAGCCTGTCCTTGGCCTCGCGGAATAGATCGGCATCGTACAAACCCCAGCCATTCATAGCGCTGGCGCTGGCGCCGCGCTGCAGCCATTCACCCCTGCCGTAGACCTCGTGATAGTGGTGCTGGCGCAGGAATTTATCCTTGCCGGCAAAGCTGGAGGACGCGCCGCCCATGAAGACGTTGCGGTAGCCGCGCTGGGCCAGCAAATCGCTCAGGCATACCGCCTTGCCAAGAAAGGACGCCATCATCTGTCCCTGCGTGTTGCCGTCGAAAATAGAGACCTTCTCCAGCGGCACGGCGCATTGGGTGGCGACCATCGCCGCTATCGTCCAGCCGGTGCCGGGCGCCTGCTCGTAGGCGGGAAAACTGCTGCCGTGCAGTGCGGTCAAGGGCTCAAGCAAGTCGCGTCCGAAGGCGCTGCGGTTGGCGTAGCCATTCTCCAGGCTCTCCACATAGATCAGGACCAGGTTTTTCGCCTGCCGCTCGTGCAGCGCAACCGAAGCAGGCGGCACATAGTTCGCGCCGAAATAGTCCGGGCCGAAGTTCGATTCGAGGTACTTGAGTGCCGACGCGTCCCACAGCCAGAAACCGATGGCGGCGAAAAGCAGCACTGGCGGCAAGCGCCGCTGCAGCCCCGGCGCCAGGTGGCGCTGCGCCAACCCAAGCAGCACAAAGAACAGCAGCGGCGCAAGCACGCACCAGCGTATGAAGCGCTTGGTAAATACCGGATCGGAAGACCTGGCGATATCGAGGCCGAAGTTCAGGTGATAGGCAATCTGGTGAATGTCGACCTGCCCGAAATACCGGTGGATCCAGTAGCTCAGGCAAAACAGGAAAATGGCGGCCAGCGCCAATGCGCCGCGAACGAAGTACTCGCGCTGGAAAGCGGAAAAGAGAATGGGCATCGGGATAGTTCAATATCGTCGACGCCCATCGTGTCAGCCTGATGTAACAGCCAATTGTCCAATACCCGGTTTTTTGTATCGCAGCTTTACCCTCTTGTAAGAATCCTGCGCAACTGTAAATCCAGGTTAAGCGAAGTTAAAGCGTGTAGTTCAAACGGGCGTACACGAAGCGACCGGAACGACCGAACGGCGAGTAATTGGAATACGGTGCATTGCCGGTACTGTTCAACAGGGCAGGATACGGATCCGGATACTGGTCGAACAGGTTTTCCGCTCCCACCGCTGCAGTCAGGCGCTGCGTGATCTTGTAGCGCCCTTCCACATCCACCAAAGTCTTCGGTGTCATCCAGTGGTCGCGCGCAGGATTTGCGTCCGGTTGCAACACTTTGCCATAGCGCGTGGCGCGGAAAGTACCACTCCAGCTGCCCAGCGTATGGTTCACGCTAGCGGTGAATTTGGTTTGCGGCGTGCCGTGTTCGAACGTCAGCACATTGACGCGGTCAAACAGCACCGGCGCCGGATTCAACGCGGACAACTGCGCAGTTTGAGGCACCTTGGTCACTTCGGTCTTGGTGTAATTGCCCGCCAGTGTGAAATCGAACTTGCCGACATTGCCTGCATTCCATGGATAGTTCGCCACCACGTCCACGCCACGCGTCGTGGTGTTCACACCATTGATGAAGAAGCGCCCGCCGGTAATGCCAATAAAGCCTAGCGAGGTGAGGTAGGCCCCCACGTTATCCTGCAGCAGGTTCTCCGACAGCACGATACGGTCACGAATCTTGATCTGGAACGCATCCACTGTCAGGCTGGCCTTGCCCATCTTGCCCACCGCGCCGAGCGAGAAGTTGGTCGACTTCTCGGCATCGAGTGGCTTGGCGCCCAATGCGACGGCAGCCGGATCGCTCGGTTTGAAGGTGATGATATCGGACAGTTTACCGCTAACGAGGTTTGTCGCTGTGGAGGTGAAGAACTGCTGCTGCGGCGACGGTGCGCGGAAACCATTCTGGGCCGAACCGCGCAAGGCAAACGATGGAGAGAAGTTGTAGCGGGCCGCCAGCTTGCCCGACCAGTTATTGCCGAAGTCTGAGTAATGCTCGCCGCGCACCGCGGCAGATGCCAGCAGGTTCTGCGTCAGGTTCGCTTCCACGTCAGCATATACCGAGTAGGCTTTGCGGTTGGCATCCGATTCATCACTCGGACGGAAGCCCGGGAAGACCTGCGAACCGGAGGCCGTTGGAATTTGCTGGTTGTTCCGCACTATCACCACCCCGCCGTTGCGCCAGGAGTCCGGCTCGCCGGCGTGCAACGAGTAGCCTTCGCGACGCGCTTCCGCACCAACGGCCACGTTGAGTGGCGACGACAGGCCCACTTCGTACTGCCGCACGCCAGACAGGTTCAAGGTGAGCTGGTCGTACTTGAAACCGCCCGCATCGAATACTCTCTTTGAGGATGGGCCAATGGAACGGTTCAGCGTGTTCTCGATGGTGAAGTCCATTCGGTTTTCGCCGTAGGTGACAGAAGTGTCCATCTCCCAATCGCCGGCGGTCCAGGTGGCGCCAAAGGCGGCACTGAAGTCCGATACTGCCGGCGCAATGATCGGCAGGAAGCCATCCGGATAAATCTCGATTGTATTGTTGTCCTGCTGGGCGCGGCGGAAGAAACCGGCCGAGCGCGCGTCGCGGTCCTGGTAGCTGGTCCAGCCATACAGCTTGACGCCGCCGACCAGGTTGTAGCCGGCATTGGCGAAGAAGGTGCTCTGCTTCAGCTCAGGCTCGCCATACCAGGCGTTGAAGCGGTTGAAGTTCGCTTCACGCGGGTCGAAGGCGCCGTTCACCAGCACGTATTGCTGGCGCACGTCCCAGCCCGCACGCTCGGTGTGGTCCTGGCGCTTGCGTTCCAGCGCAATGGTGAGGAAGCCGTTCTCGCCCAGCTCCATGCCCTTCCACAGGCTGATATTGAGCGTATTGCCGTCCTTGCGCTCGCGCGAATCCTGCACGCCCCAGGTGGCGCCGGCTGGCGGCGTGCCGGGATTGAAGTCGTATTCGGTATCGCGGCGGCCGTAGCTCACACTGGCCTCGCCGCCGCTGCGGTCCGTGCGCAGGCGCACGTTGATCACGCCCGCAATCGCGTCGGAACCGTATTGCGCGGAGGCGCCGTCGCGCAGCACTTCAATGGTTTTGACGATGCCGGCCGGGATGGTGTTCATGTCCACCGCTGCCGAACCGCGGCCGATCGTGCCGTTCAGGTTCACCAGGGAAGACGTATGGCGGCGCTTGGAATTGACCAGGACCAGGGTCTGGTCAGGCGCCAGGCCGCGCAGCGTGGCGGGACGGATGGTGTCGGTACCGTCGGCCAGGCCGGGGCGCGGGAAATTCAATGACGGCAGCGCCACGGACAGCGCTTGCGTGATTTCCGGCACACCGGCGTTCTTGATGCTGTCGGCGCTGATGACGTCCACCGGTGCGGTGGTGTCGAGCACCGTGCGGTTGGAGACCCGGGTACCGGTCACCACCACGGTGGCGGTTTCGCCGGGAGGCGCTTCCTGCGCCCATGCGGCATTGGTGAAAAGTGATGCAACTGCGATCGCGAGAACCTGTTTTTTTGGTGCCATAGCTACCCCTTTGTAGTTAAACCAGTTTCACTCCCCGGCTTATATTTGAGGTAACTGTGAGCAACTGTCAATTCAGGTTCTCCCGGATACAACACTTTCAAGTTGATTTACGTGTTTGTACGTAGCTTCTGGCGCACGAATTCGATGTGGTTGCGCAAGCCGTAGAACTCATCGGCAAAGGACAGCGGCACGGTCAGGCGGTTGACCCGTTCTTCGATCTGGTCCAGGCGATGCAGCAATTCTTCGCGCGGCTTGCCCTCGTCGACGCCCTGCTCCACCGAGCGCAGTTGGCCGTACCAGCGGTAGACGCGCGACCGGATGCGCCACACGTACAGCGGCGGCACCACTTTCGACAGCGGCAGGATCAAGGCGCCGGTGGCCAGCAGCACCACCCACAGGCGGTCGAACAGGTTGGCCAGCCAAAAGGTCATGTAGCGCTGCAGGAACGGCGGGCCGTCTTTGTAGAACTTGGCCGCTTCATGCGCGACCGGGATTTCCGTGTAGCGCGGCGACGGGAATTGGCCCTGCTGCTGGAACCAGCCCGCCCCGCTATGGATGCTGCTGGCGGCTTGCACGAACAGGTCGACCAGGGCGGGATGCAGGTCTTCGCGCGCCACCAGGGTCGCAGTCGGCGCGATCAGGTGGTAGTCGCGGGCGGGCAGGTCGCGGCCCAGGTCGACGATCCCGCGCGGCAGGGTGACGTGGGTCAGGAATGGCAGGCGGCGCGCGTAGGCTTCTGCCTGGGTGAAGTTGAACAGCTTGATCCCGGGCGTCATCAGCAGCATCTGGATCAGCGGGTCGTCCGGCGCGGCGGCAAAGACCAGGGCGTCGATGCGGCCTTCCAGCAGTTCCACCGTGGCGGGCGTGTTTTCCAGGTCGCTGGCCTTGATGTCGCCGGCCTGCACGCCGTTGATCTGCAATACCTGGCGGAACAGGCGCGGCACCCCGCTGCCCTCGGGGCCGAGGTTGACCTTCATGCCTTTGATGTGGGTCAGGCTGGTGACGGCTTTCTTTTCGCGCATGAAGAGCCACAGCGGCTCGGTGAACAGGCTGCCCAACGAAACCAGGCCGGTGCGTTCGGCCTCGGCTTCGTTGGTGGAACCGCTTTGCACGAAGGCGATGTCGGTTGCGCCTTTGTTCAAGCGCTGCAGGTTTTCCTGCGAGCCCTGGCTTTGCTCCAGGACGACCTTGATGCCGTGCTTGGCCATCGCTTGGGCATAGCGCTTGCCGATGTTTTCGTAGGCGCTGTTTTCCTGGCCGGTGGAGAGCTTGACCACCCGCGGCGGGGTGGGGTCTATGATCCAGTAAGCCAGCGCGCAGGCGCCGGCGATCAGCAGGACGGTGGGGGCGAACGAGACCAGCAGGTCGCGCAGGCTGACATTGGTGAACTTGGTGATGAGTTTCATTCGCGCATTTTAAACCGGTAAACTTGGGTCTGACCCTCGGGTCAGACCCAAGTTTACCGGTTTTAGCGGGCGCCGCAGGCGCGCAGCGGCGCCGCGGGAACAGCAGCGGAAGTGGCCGCCACCAAAGCAGCCGTGGCAACCGGCTGCACGCTGCTCGGCGCGCCAGCCGCCATTGCGGTGACAACCGGCGCCGCCTTCTGCGCGTTCGGCTCGATCAGCGGCATCAGCGAAGGCGCCAGCACCGTCAGCAACTGCACCGGCAGCGCCGAGGTGAAGTCGTAGTTCTTCGACTCTGGGCCATGCACATAGGCCGTCATCGAGCCAAAGAAGCGCTCCCCGATATTGAACACGAAGGTCGCCGAACGGTTCACATAACGCGACTCGATCAAGCGCCCGCCCGCCGCGTACACGTCAAAGCGCTGGTCGCCGGTACCGGTCTTGCCGCCCACCGGAATGATCTCCCCGTCCGAGCCGACAAAGGCCGCCTTCACGCGCCGCGCCGTGCCGTCCGACACCACCTCGCGGATCGCATCGGCCACCGCGCGCGCGACTTCCGGCGTCAGCACCTGCTCATTGGTAGACGACTTGTTGCGCGCCACCGTGGTTTCGTACGGCGTGCCTTCCGCGAAATGCAGCGACTCGATGCGCTGCGTGGTCTTGCGCACGCCGCCGTTGATGATAATCCCCATCATCTCCGCCAGCGCAGCGGGACGGTCGGCGGAAGCGCCGAGCGTGGTCGCATACGACGGCACCAGCGAATCGAAGGGATAGCCCATCTTCTTCCACTGGCGGTGGATGCCCATGAAGGACTCCATCTCCAGCAAGCCGGCGATGCGCTTGTCCTGCGCGTACTTGCGGTGGGTCTTGAACAGCCACTGATACACTTCCTGGCGTTCCTTCTCACTGGCTGCGACAACGTCGGACAGCGAAGCCCCCTCGTTCTGGTGCAGGTAGGCGACCAGCCACAATTCCAGCGGGTGCACGGAAGCCAGGTAGCCGCGGTCGGCCAGGCTCCACTTGTCGATCGCGTACTGCTCGTACATCTTGGCCAGGCGCTCGTCCGGCACGTCGTTCTGCACCTTCAGGTTGTCGTTCACGAACTTGTCGAATTCCGCCAGCGTCGCGTTCGGGTACACGGTGCGGTGGATATTCGCCAGACGCACCGGCGTCGGACGGATCGTGTCGAGCAGGATGGCGTCCAGCTCCGACGTTTTCTTGCCTTTGTACTTGGCGTAGAAGCGGTACAGGAATTCCTTGCCTTCCTTGTCGGCGAAACGCGCCAGGTAGGCCGCCCGGCGCGGATCGTCGGCATCGGTCAGCAGGGTCTGCGAGGAACCCGGCATCTGGAATGAGTAGTACTTGACCACGTCGCGCATCAGGCGCACGAACACCAGGTTGGTGGAGCGGCGCAGCGCTTCGCGCACCGTCATGATCTTGAAGTCGTCGTCCTTGCTGAAGTTGCCGAAGTAATGCAGCCCGCCACCGGTGAAGAAGCCTTCGCCCGGATTGGCCGAATATTTGCGCTCCAGCGCCGCCTGCAGCATGGCCGGCAGGTCACGCTTGTCCATCGGCGTCATGGCCAGGTATTCGATGCCCCAGGTGGTCAGGCGGTCGCGCTGGTCGACGCTGACCTTTTTCAATTGCGCCACATCCATCTGGCCATACTTCTTGTGCAACTGGTCGACGATGTCCATATAGGTCACCAGGGTGCGCAGCTTGGCGGTCGAGCCCAGGTCCAGCTTGGCGCCTTCGTTGATGTCCAGCGGCTGGTCGTAGTTATCGGTCTGCACGCGCAGGTAGTTGGCATGTTCGCCGCGCTCCAGCAGCGTGAAGCTGTACACCACGTTGGCCGGGTCGCCGTTGCCCAGCATGCCCTTGCCGGTCAAGCCGGCCTGCACCGCGGTTTCCGGCTCGCGCAGTTGGCGCAGCATGGCGGTGACTGTCTTTTGCGTCTCCGCATCGAGCGTGGTGTTGACCGACAGGTCGAGGCGGTCCAGGTTGTACATGCGGTTGTCGCCCAGCAGGTTGGCCAGGTGCACGCGCACCGCATTCGACGCTTTCTTGGTCACATAGGTCATCGGCGGTGCGGCCTGCAGGCCGTTGCCCTTTGCCGGGTGCAGCTTTTCCTTCAGCGCCGCATCGCGCAGTTGCGGCGTGATGATGCCGGCGCCGGCCAGCAGGCGCAGGTGGCTGTTGGCCAGCACTTCCAGGTCCTCATCGCCTTCGCCCAGGTAGTAGCTTGGACGCCGCTGTGCAATCAGCAACGACAGCGCTTCCTTGAAGGCCAACGGGCTGCCCGCTTGGTCCATCTTGCCGCCCAGCAGGCGCTTCACTTCGTCGAATTCGCGGCCGTACCAGACCCACATGCCGTCGCCCACGCCGTTCACTTCACCGTAGCCGGGCTTGGCCGACAGCGGCACGGTATTCAGGTAGTCGACCACGATCTGGCGCCGCACCTTGGTGGTGTCTTCGCCCTGCTGATAGGCTCGCAGCGAGGCGGAAACCATCTGCTGCAGCTTGTCCTTCATCGAACCGGTGCGGCCTTCCGGCGAATGGCGGTACTTTTCGATCTGGGTGGCCAGCGTTGAGCCGCCCGCCGCGCGATGGCCGCCCGCGCCCACGGCGCTCATGGACTTTTCCAGGATAGCCTTGGACAGGCGGTCCCACTCGACGGCCGGATTGCGCTTCGGGTATTTGTTGTCCAGCAGTTCGCGGTTCTCGATGAACAGCAGGCTTTGCACCAGCGCGTTCGGTGCCTGTTCGAAGCTGCCGTAGATACGCTCCGGATAGCTGGCCGCGAACAATGGCTGTTCGCGGCAATCCAGGATCGACAGGCCGGTACGGGTCTTTTCACGATAGGTGGCAAACACGCCCATGTCGGACAGCTCCACCATCTTTGGTGAAAAGCGCGCTTGCGATGTGACTTCGTAATCGCGCGCTTTCAGCTTGTCCAGATAGTCGGGCAGGTTGGCGTAGCCAAGGCGTTCGTCGTAAGGGCTGTCGTGCGGGAAGCGGATCGACTTGCTCGGCCCAGGTTCCACCTTATAGGTCAGCTTGCCGACCAGGTCGGTGAACACCTTCGCCTGCATCGTCGAGGTGCGGGTCTCGTGATAGCCCCAAACTCCGGCCACTGTCAGCAGCACCAGGATCAGCACAATGAGCGCATTGCGCAAACGCGAACCTTTTTTCGGTTCGGATGGAGGTGGTGGTGCCGGCTCGGTTGGTTGGTTCGGTTCGAAGGAGCTTGATTCGTGATCTTGTTGGGAAGGCATAGGTACCGAGCGCAAACGCCGCCTGCTGCCGCCATATCCGATCGCTGCCGCGCCAGCACGCATCTTGCGCACCGCACGTACGACAACCCGGGGCCGGCGAAAACGACGATTGCTTAACATAGTGTTCAAACCGGACAGTACACGCAGAGTATTTCTGCTTGATTACCATTGCACCACATCGGCGCGCACTGCACGGGGCAACTCGCAAAATATTTAAACTTCGCGTATCAGTTTCGCAAAAAAACAACGGCGCTTCACACGTTTTGTGAGCGCCGTTACAGGAGCAATTAACACCCTTTTCACACTGTGGATTCAGGGCTTCACGTACTCCACTTTCAAGGCATCGAGCTCACGGCACATTTGGGAGAATGCAGCCTCGCATTGGGGCGGATCGCCTTTCACGCCAAGCTCGATGTGGCGCCTGGTCTTCGCGTCGCCCACGCTTGGCAGGCTGAAGACCTTGATGCGCGGCCAAGCTGCTTCCAGGGCCAGCATCAGCGGAGTAAGCGCTGCTTCCGCTGCTTCGTACACTAACACCGAATGCTCAGCGCGGGGCTCACGATTGAACAGGTCGGCGTAGTGCGTATCGAGCACCCATTCGATCATCGGCCACGCCATCACCGGGAAGCCTGGCACGAAGTAATGCGTGCCGTGCGCGAATCCAGCCACGTTGTTATACGGATTTGGAATAAGCGCCGCGCCTTGCGGGAATTCCGCCATCTGCAAGCGCTGCAGGTTTTCCGCCGAATCGAGGTCGGCCACCTCGCCTTTTTCCTCGGCCACCTGGCGCACGCGCTGCTGGATGCTTTCCTTTGCGCCTGCGTGCAACAGCAGCGGCAAGCCGAGCGCGGCTGCGGCAGCCTGGCGCGTGTGATCGTCCGGCGTGGCGCCGATGCCGCCGCAGGAGAACACGATATCGCCGCTGGCGAAAGTGCGCTTCAGCGTGGCCACAATGCGCTCGCGGTCGTCGCCGAGGAATTCAGCCCACGACAATTGCAGGCCGCGCGCCGCCAGTAGCTGCACCACTTTGGGGAAGTGCTGGTCAACCCGCTTGCCCGACAGGATTTCGTCGCCAATGATGATCAGTCCGATTCGCATAGGCTTTCCTCGAAAGGTGCATGGCGCAACTGCGCCAGCGCTTGCAGACAATAATACTGAAACCACAGGCCGGTGAAGATGAAAATCACCACGTACACCCAGATCGAGGCAGCCAGCAGGATCGGGAAGAAAGCAATCGCGGCAGCGGCGCCGCCCACCCACACCAGGGCCGGCAGCGAGCCCGCCAGGCCGGACACCACGCCGATCGACATCAGTTGCCAGCGGTGTTCACGCTGCAGCTTGGCCAGTTCTTCGGCGCTGGCGTAGTCGGCCAGCGCGTCATAGCTCATCACGCGGCTGGTGAGCCAGCCCCACAGCAGCACCGTGGCCAGGCCGGCCAGCGGCGGGAAGATATACATCGGCAGGATGCACAGCCAGGCCAGCACGAAAATGCCGAAGGCGCCCAGCGCCTTGATCACACCGCCCAGGATGGAGCCGCCCTGCTTTTTCTCCAGTTGCGGGAAATGGCGGCCGCCCACGTGGCGCACGATGAAGGGCATGGCCGCCACGCCGATAAAGATCATGGCGGTCACGATCATCAGCGGCAACAGCAGGAGCAGGGCAAACAGCGGCACCACGATCGAGCGCAAGCCCGCCAGGCCGATCGATTGCAGCCAGTCGCTGGTCACGCGGTAGATCTCGAAATCGACGAAGTGGCCATGCAGCCAGTCGAGCAGCGGCTGCAGGCCAAGCCACAGCAGCAGCGCCCACAGGGCGACTGACAGAATGAAAGGAACAATACTCAGCAATAAGATCTTGCCGTGCAACTGGGACAGCAGGGCCCTGCCGTAAGCGTGGATAACAGCGCGCATTCGTTAACTCGGTTTCTTTCTCATAAATTCAAACATCCGTTTCAGGCCCAGCCATTGCTGGGCCCAGAAGCCGCGGCCATAGTCGCGGCCCGCCAACTGGTCGCGCACGCCGGTCGCTTCGAAGCGCGGCGTGAAGTTGGCGGTGCGGAAAATGATGTCCCATATCGGGAACAGCACGGCGAAATTGCAGCCGCCCAGCGTGCCCTGCCCTTTCGATTCATGGCCAACGCCGATGGCGTGGTGCATGCGGTGGTAGCGCGGCGACACCAGCAGCCGTTCGCCGATGCGGCCGAAGTGTATACGAACGTTGGCGTGTTGCAAGCTTTGCACGATACGGGACAGCGATACGAGGAGCACGTACTGGCTTGGCGGCACGCCGATGGCCAGCGCCAGCAGCGCCATCATGATATCGCGCAGCAGGTCGTCCAGCAGGTGGTTGCGGTCGTCGCTCCACAGGTTCATGTTCTGCTGGCTGTGGTGCAGGCTGTGCAGGCCCCACCACCAATTGAACTGATGCTGGGCGCGATGGAACCAGTAGTCGGCGAAATCCAGCAC
Organism: Duganella sp. CF458; assembly: GCF_900113115.1. Lineage (GTDB taxonomy): Bacteria > Pseudomonadota > Gammaproteobacteria > Burkholderiales > Burkholderiaceae_D > Rugamonas. The sequence continues at coordinate 108,932 of NZ_FOOF01000007.1, forward strand.
CAGCAGGTAGATGGCAAAGCTGGCCAACGGGTGCATATCGGTGACCAGGTTTTCCAGGTTGAAGGGCTGCACGCCTTCCATATGCAGGGCGCCGGAAATGGCGTCCATCAGCGGGTCGAGCGTGAAGAACAGCAGCAGCGGGATCAGGCCGATCCGCTGCAGCACGGTATAGATGAAGTCATTCCAGCGCGCGCGCCGATCGGTGAACTGGTGCACCGGGATGGCCGCCTCCAGCGGGCGCAGCACCAGGTAGATCAGCAGCAGTTCGGCCATGCCGATCAGCAGCCATTCGGTGCCTTCGAAGGCTTCTTCGGTGATGTCGCCCATGCCGGTGCAGTAGATGGCCGGCTGGATGGCGTTTTCAAACAGCCAGCCCTGGGCTTGGCCCAGCAGGTCCAGGAAGAATTGAATCATTTGCGGTAATCCGGGTGCTCTCTCAGGGTGGCGAAGCAGAAGCCTTTTTGCTTGAGGCCTTCTATCAGCGGTTCCAGGTTGGCCGGCGCCCAAGGGTCCTGGCGCGACCAGATGCCCATATGGGCCATGAAGATGTCGCCGTCGCGCAGGCCTTCCAGGGCGCGCTTCAGCAATTGCGCGTTGGAGGCGCGTTCGACCGGCAGCTCGTCGCCCGAGAAGCCGGCCGGCGTGGCCCAACCAGCGTGCTGGTAGCCGCAGGCCTTGCCGGCCGCCAGCGTGCGCGGGCTGGTCTTGCCGCCGGGGGCACGCCAGAACGGGTCCAGCGCCTTGCCGGTCAGCTCGTGGAAGCGTCGGTCGACGCGCCGCAGCTCATCGCAATACTGCTGCGGCGACCAGTCCCGCTCCTTGCCGGCATGGGCGCCGAACTGCGGCTTGACCGTGATCTTGCCGTTCGCGCCATCGCGCACATAGTAAGTATGGTCGAAGGTATGGCTGCCGAAAGCGTGCCCTTCGGCGACGCGGGCGCGCCAATAGGCTTGCCAGGACGGGTCCAGGCTGTAGTCGCCCTTGACGGTCTTTTCGTTCGCCAGGAAGAAGGTGGCCTTGACGTTCTGCCGCGCCAGGACGGCGGCGATCAGTTCGGCCTGCGACTGGCTGCCGGTATCAAAGGTCAGGTAGACGGTCGCGCGGCACTGCGGGGCCGCCGACGCGCCGGCGGCCACTGCAGCGGCCAGCACCAGCACGCAAGCCTGCCGGCGCATCACATCCTCGCGGACGAGTTGGCGAAGAATACGCCGTGCGGCGAACGGCCGACCGGTATCGTCCTGACGACCTTTTTCTGCTGCAGGTCGATCACGGCCACTTTTTTGATCCAGCGCAGCGTGGCCCACATGTATTTGCGGTCGGCGGTGATTTCCATGCAATCGGGGCCACCCGGCACGTCGATGGTGCCGACGTTTTCCAGCGTCTTCTGGTCGATGATGTTGATGGTGTTGGACACCCGGTTCGACACATAGGTGTAGCGGCCATCGCCCAGGGCGCGGAAGTTGTGGGTGCCGGCGCCGGCCTTGATGCGCTTGACCGTGCGGCGCGCGCGCCAGTCGATCACCTCGACATAGTCGCTACCCATGATCCCGACCAGCAGGTACTTGTCGTCCGGCGTCATGGCGATACCCGCCGGCAGCTTGCCGACCGGGAGAGTCCACAGCAGGTTCTGGGTCTTCAAATCGATCGCGCTGACCTGGTCGCTGCCCTGCTGGGTGACAAAGACGGTGCTGCTCTTGGCGTCGAAAGCGACGTGGCTAGGCAGCTTGGGCAACGGAATCCGCTTGGCCAACTTCATTTCCTTGCCGTTGTACGAATAAATGTCGATCCGGTGCAGGCGCAGCGAAGTCGCGACGAACCATTTCTGGTCCGGCGAGAAGCCGATCTGGTAAGGGTCGAGGATGTCCTTGACGTGGCGCTGCACCTGGCCGGTCACGGGATCCAGGAACACCAGTTCATTACCCACCGCGCTGGCGACGATCAGCGACTTGTTATCGGGGGTGGCCATCAGGTGGTGGGGCTCTTTACCCACCGGGAAAGTCTGCAGGCTCTTGTAGCTTACCTGGTCCAGCAACTGGACCGTGGCGTCGCGCGAATTGAGCACGACGACGACGTTTGCCTGGACAGGCTGCACGCCTGCCAGCAAACCACATAAAACTGCTGCGCTACGGATACTGCGGAACATGAAAACTCGCTTATTGGTTAAGCCAACCGGTATTTTACGGTCAAACGTCTTGTATTAAGTTATTGCCGACAACATTTAATGGGTATCGGCCGCGAATGCACTACAATCGCCGCCTAAGCCCCCACCTTTCTAAGGAATACAAATGACTATCATCACTAACGCATCCGGCCTGCAATACGACGACATCAAAGTAGGCGATGGCGCCGAAGCCAAGGCTGGCCAGAACGTCACCGTCCATTACACCGGCTGGCTGCGCAACGACGACGGCAGCAAAGGCCCGAAATTCGATTCCTCCAAGGACCGTAACGACCCGTTCGAGTTCGCCCTGGGCGCCGGCATGGTGATCCGCGGCTGGGATGAAGGCGTGCAAGGCATGAAAGTTGGCGGCACCCGCCAACTGATCATCCCTGCCGACCTGGGTTACGGTTCGCGCGGCGCCGGCGGCGTGATTCCGCCAAACGCCACCCTGATCTTCGACGTGGAACTGCTGGGCGTTTAATCAGCCCCTGGACGGAAGGCCTAGCGCAGCCACTTGCGCTGCACGGCCTCCTGCTCCGCTTTCGCATCCAGCGGTTGGCCGGCGATACGCTGGTCGATCGCATCCAACACCTGCGCCGGCATGTCCGACGCCGCCTGACGGTATTCCCCCTGCTGTGGCCTGCCCTGGCTTTGCACCGCCAGCTGCACCTTCCATACGCCACCCTGCTTGCAGGCCAGGCCCGACATCTCCTGCGACGTTATGAAGCTGCGGCAGTAGCTATTGTCCTGCGCCAGGAAGCTGGTGCCGATGCGCACCGGCCCGCCGCTGCCGGCCATTTGCTGGTCCAGCGCCGTCGCCAGGCGGCCTTGCGCCACCAGCACGCCATCACGGCTGGCCACCGTCTCGCCACGGTCGATCGGCAGCATGCCGACGCCGTAGTGGCCGGCCATCACGCCCACCATCAGCATGGCCGCCAGCGCCCCCCATTCAGGCCATGACCAGCGCCGGCCACGGCTGGCCTTGCGGGCAGCCTGCTGCTCCGCCTCGCGCCGGGCGCGCACGGAATCGAGGCTGACCACCGTGGCCTGGCGCAGCGGCTGCGCCAACCTGGGCGGCACCGCCTCCTCCGCCACTGGGGCAAAGGCGGCAAATACGTCATTGCGCATGGCCTTGTGCTGGGCCACGCGGCGCGCCAGCGCGGCATCCTTGTGCATGGCTTCTTCGACGGCGCGGCGGGTCACTTCATCCAGTTCGCCGTCGGCATAAGCCATCAGGACTTCGTCGGAAAAACTCTTCATACTGTCCTCGCTTGTTCCGATAACATTTCTTGCAACGCAGTGCGGGCGCGCGCCAGGCGGCTGGTCAGGGTACCGACCGGGATCTCCAGCACTTCCGCTGCCTCTTTATATGGCAGCCCTTCCACCAGCACCAGGCCGACCACCAGCCGGTGCTCCTCGCTCAGCAGGCTGACGGCTTTCTGCACCGCCATGCGCTGCTGGTGAGCCTCGGCAAAATCGTCCCCCACGTGCTCGCCCTCCTCTTCCGGCGCAAACAGCTCGCTGCGGCGGACGCGGGAACGCACTTCGTCGATCCAGGCATTCTTAATAATGCGGAACAACCAGCTATCCAGGCGGGTCCCCGGCTGGTAAGAGCCGCTGTGCACGATCGCGCGTTCCACGGAGAGCTGGACCAGGTCGTCGGCATCCTCGCGGTGCCAGGCCAGGGTACGGGCGAAACGCCGCAATCGCGGCAACAGTGTGGCGATTTCCTCGTGCAGGGCGCTATCGTTGTCCATCATATGAAGATAACGAATGGCGTGGGGATTTTCTTCCCTCTCTCCATCGTTAATACAGAATAGATACCGGTAGCTTATATTATCATCCGACCATGCCAACCTTGCGTCCGACACATTCCCTGTTGCGTACATGCCGCTGCCTGCTGCTGGCCACCGGCTTACTGGCGGGCGCGGGACCCGCGGCGGCACAAATCGGCTTGCCCGGCGTGCCGCAGTTGCCAGGCGGCCTGTCGTCCCGGCTTGGCGACAATGCGCTGGGCGATCGCCTGCGCGAGAAACTGCTGGATACCAGGGAGTTGCCGCGCAAGGCGGCGCTGGAGCAGCTTCGGTCGCTGAATGTGCGCGAACTGCTGCAGCGGCACCCGGCGCAGCTGGAGCCGGATCCTTCCGGCTTCCCGATCGTGCGCAGGGAGATCCTGGCGTGGTCGCCATCGCAAGCCGGACTTGCTGCGGCCGCAGCAGCCGGGCTGACGATAGCCGGCAGGCAGGACATGCCGGAGATCGGGCAGTCGCTGGTGACCTTGCGGGTGCCGGACAACGTTGCCACGATGGACGCGCTGGCCAGGCTGCGCATAGCCGATCCCGATGGCAGCTATGATTTCAACCATGTGTATACCGGTGCCGAGGCGGCGGGCGGCTCGGCTGCAACGCCCGTGGTTCGCGCGGTGCACATACAAGCCAGCGACGCCGGTGCTACCGGCACAGTTGGCGGCGAGGTGCGGGTCGGCCTGGTAGACAGCGGGATTGACGGCAGCCACGAAGTCTTCGAAAACGCCCGGATTGTGCGCTGGGGCTGCGACGGCGCGACGCGCCCTGCTCCGCACGGTACAGCGGTTGCCGCCCTGATGATCGGCAAATCGGAACGTTTCAGGGGCGCGGCGCCGGATGCGAAGCTCTATGCCGCCGATATATATTGCGACCAGCCGACCGGCGGCTCGGCCAGCCAGATCGTGCAAGCGCTGGCTTGGCTGGCGAGGGAACAGGTCGGCGTCGTCAATGTCAGCCTGGTCGGCCCGCCCAACCAGATGCTGGGCCGCATGGTGCAGGCGATGGTGGCGCGCGGCCACCTGCTGGTGGCGGCAGTCGGCAACGATGGCCCGGCTGCGCCGCCTTTATATCCAGCCAGCTACCCTGGTGTCGTCGGCGTGACCGGCGTCGACCCGAAACGCCGCCCGCTGCCTGAAGCGGCGCGCGGCCCGCAAGTGATGTTCGCCGCACCCGGCAGCCAGATGGCGGCAGCGGCCATCGGCAACCCACCGTATAAGCTTGTGCGCGGAACCAGCTTCGCCTCGCCGCTGGTGGCAGCGCTGCTGGCGCCGCGCTTGCCCTCGCCTTCCCCGGCGCTGGCCGTCCAGGCGCTCTCCTCCCTGGCGGCCAGTGCCAGCGGCGCCGGCGACGGTACCGGCCGCGGCGTCGTGGCGGAAAACCTGCGCATTGCCCCTTCCGCCTTTCGTTGAAAAGATTTTTCGAAATTTTTTCGAATGGATGGAAGGATTCGGGGTTCCGGTTCGTTCTCTGTATGTAAGCGGCGGATTTCCCGCAGCCAGACCAAGGAGAACTGATATGAAAACCAACATCGCAACCATCATCCGCGCTGCCCTTATCGCTGCCGCCAGCGCTGCATCGATCGCCCAAGCCGGCCCGCTCGGCGGCGCGCTTGGCGGCAATATCGGCGGCGGCATGGGCGGTGCTTTCGGTGGCGGCATGGGCGCCATGCGCGGCGGGATGACCGGCGACATCGCCGGCAGTACCATGCGCGGCAGCCGTGCCGGTGCGGACATCGCCGGCAATGCAGCTGGCAATGTCGCTGCCACCGCTTCCCGTGCAGCCGCTGCCGATTCAGCGGCAAACAATGCTACCCAGCGCGGCCTGGATGCCAGCGGCGCGGTCAATGGCGCCGCCAATGCGACCGGCTCCCTGTCGCGCAATGCCGGAGCCGCTGGCGCCAACAGCGACGGCACCGCAACCAGTGCAGCGAATGGTACGGCGGACGGCATCGCAGGCAAGCTGGCGGGCGGCGCCGCAAACAGCGCTTCCAACAGCACTGCGGGCAGCGCGCCAGGCGGCACTTCGAACGGCGGCAAATCCGCTTCGGCCACGGGCAACGGCAGCGGCGGCTCCAGCCTGGGAGCCAACCTGGCGCGCGGCGCGAATGCGGTAAGCGGCAGCGCCGATGGCACATCCAACGGCGGCGCACATGCAAACGCAAGCCGTTCCGGTCTCGGCGGTTCCGCGCAAGGCAAGGGCTCCGCGGACGGTTCCGCCAGTGCCAGCAAAGCGTTCCGCGGCAGCAGCGGTGGTAGCGGAAATGGCAGCACCGGCAGCCAGCCCGCACCGCAGCAATCGACGAAAAACGCTTCCGCCAACGGTAACGTGAATGCCGGTTTCAACGTCCAAGCGGGCAAGAACACCGCCGTTGAAGGCTCCGCGCAGTGACGCACCAGCCTGGGGCGGTGCGGCGAAAAAGCTTAAACTAGCTGAGGTTTTCGCCAAAATCCGCCCCGAATTTCGTGGCGAGCCAGTCACTATATGGGCTTCTTCAAAAAACGCTACACACTTTTTTCAATTAATGTGCTAATCTGCGCGCTCCATTAACCAAGGAGGTAGTAATGAAAAAAGGCGAACTGATTGCAGAATTTGCGAAGCGTACCGAAATGTCCGGCGCAGCCGCTAACGACGCAATTAACACCCTGATCGCGATCGTTACCGAGCGTCTGAAAAAGGGCGACACCGTTGGCATCACCGGTTTCGGCACCTTCTCCGTCGCCAAGCGCGCCGCCCGTAAAGGCCGCAACCCAGCAACCGGCGAAGCGATCAAGATCGCTGCATCCAAGACCCCTAAGTTCTCGGCTGGCGCGACCCTGAAAGCCGCTGTGAACCCAACCAAGAAGAAGTAATTCTTCGGGCTTACCGCCAGAACGGCGGTTCAAGGCTGGCCGGAAAGGCTTGTCTTGAACCGCCGTTTTTTATTGTGCACCGCACGGTGCTTCATCACGTTGAGGAGATATTTATGAGCATGGTTGGCTATCTTATCGCACTGCCGGAATCGAAGCTCGCCGAGCTGCGGGCAGACGAGGAACTGGTCGAGGAATTCCTGTTCCCCGATGACGGCGACAGTGAACCGGAAAACTCCATCGACCTCGATAAGGCCTGGCATGGCATCCATTACCTGCTGACCAGCGAGGTGGAAGGAGGGCCGGAGCCGCTTTCCCTGGCAGTCATCGGCGGCGAAGAATTTGGGCCGGATATCGGTTATGGGCCGCCCCGCTTCCTCACTTCAGCGCAGGTGCAGGCGATCGCAGAAGCACTCACGCCACTCGGCAGGCCGGAACTGGCTGCACGATTCGACCCGCAAGACATGGAGCGCAAGGAGATTTATCCCGCCATCATCTGGACCCGCGACGGTGACGAAGCCCTGGACTATGTGCTTGATAATTACGAGGTTCTGCGGGAGCACTTTCTCGATGCCGCCACCCGTGGCGATGCAGTGATCCAGCTTCTTGCCTGACCTGATTGGAGCCTATACTCTAAGGCTTGGGCGGCTTTCTTTTGTATGATGGCGCTTCATAACCCCACTAAACCAAAGGTAGACACCATGAGCCTGCAAGAACAATTCGACCAAGCGATGGCCGATTCCAAGAACCTGCCGGAACGCCCAGACAATATGACCCTGCTGAAGATTTACGCCCTGTTCAAGCAAGGCTCGGCAGGCGATGCCACCGGCGAGCGCCCAGGCATGACCGACTTCGTCAACCGCGCCAAGTTCGACGCATGGGCGGCATTGGCCGGCACCAGCCAGGACGACGCCAAACAGCAGTACATCGACCTGATCGAAAGCCTGAAGTAATCCTTCCGCCTACAGCGCCGCGTTTGTCAAAAGCAGGGCGGCGCTGCACACTGCAGCATTTGCAAAATAACCGACAGGCAAATGCTGGATAACCGTTCCAAGATCGCCGCGATCGTCCACATCGTCCTCGGCTCTTTTTCCTCGCTGTTGTCGGCCTGCCCGGCCATCAGCTCCGCGGTCGCCTATTTAAAGCGCTCGCTCGCCACTCACACGCCCCTGATCATCTTCAGCATCATCGTCTTGTTCAACGTTGCGGTCGGTACTGCGGTTGGCGGTTATTCCTTGAGGGTGCTGCTGCGTAAATAACGCACACCGCGGTCACTCCCGGCATAGCCCCTACCGTCAGCCAGGCAAGCCTGTCCCTGCCGGATGCTTTCACGAGCGCTACCAGATCGCTGCCCAGGCGCAGACAGCTCCGCCCTGCAACTTATTGCGCAATTGGCTGGCTGGACTGGCCGGCCTGAAGAACCTGGGCCACCTGAGCGCACTTGGCGCGGTAAAGCCCCCATCGGAATATTGCATCGGCGACCGCGTCGGCATTTTCTCCCTGATCAACCTGTCACAGGACGAAGTGCTCCTGGGCGACTTCGACTAGCAACTGGATGTGCTGCTGTCCGTCTTCAGCGTCGCCACCGTGGCCCACGTGCATAACTGGCTGGGGCGACTGTACATGCTGCCGGTCACGCTGCTGCACAAGATCATCATCAAGACCATGCTGAAGGGCACCAGCGTGCGAGCCAATGCGCGGGCGCGCTACCTTTTCCACCAGACATGCTAGAGTTGCGCTTTTTGCAATCCAATTCAACGCATGACATTTGAATTCCGCCGCGCGACGGCCGCCGACATCCCCGCTATGAGCGCGATCAGACTGGCCGTGCGAGAAAATGCGCTGGCCAACCCGGCCCGCATTACGCAGCAGATGTATGAGGATTACCTTGAGCGCCTTGGCCGCGGTTGGGTTTGCGAGCGCGAAGGAGTATTGATTGGCTTCTCTTACGCTGCACACGAAGATGACTCTATCTGGGCCTTGTTCGTGGCTCCCGAATATGAAGGACTAGGTGTCGGAAAGCGCTTGCTGCAGCTTGCGACGGATTGGCTGTTCACCTACGGTGCCCAAGCCGTCAAACTGTCAACCGCCGTCGGCAGCCGCGCTGACCGCTTCTACCTGGCCCAGGGTTGGCAACGCTGCGTGAGTGAAAATGGAATTGACGCCCATTTCCGGCTCGAGCGCAGCATATCGATCCGCCGTGCCGGGACCGACGACCTGGATGCGATGTGGGAAATCTTCCAGCCGCTGCTGGTGAGTGGCGACGCCTTCCCGTTCGGCGAGAGATTCGGGAAGTCCACCTTCCAGCTGCACTGGTTCAGCAGCCACCCGGCCTACGTCGCCTGCGCGGGCGAACAAATCCTCGGCATGTACAAAATGGGCGCCAACTACCCCGATCACGGCGCCCACGTCGCCAGCGCGACCTATGCGGTTGCCACGCAGGCGCAGGGCAAAGGCGTCGGCCGCGCGCTGGTCGAGCACAGCCTGGCGCAGGCGCGGCGCGAAGGCTTCCTGGCGATGCAGTTCAATTATGTGGTCAGCAGCAATGCGCCTGCGATGGCGCTGTACCGCAAGCTTGGCTTCAATATCGCCGGCACCTTGCCGCGCGCTTTCCGTCATCGCGAGCTTGGGCTGGTCGACGCCTACGTCTTACATCGCTTCCTGGAGAACCCATGAACGAACTCAGCACCAACATTCTGGAACACATGCGCCTCGTCACCGAGCAGCGGAGGGCGTAGTGAAAAAAGTGGTGCCGGCGGCGAATCCGGATGCCTACGTGGCAGCGCTGTCAGGCTGGCAGCACGACGTCGTGCGCGCGCTGCGCCAGGCCGTGCGGGAAGCCGCACCGGAACTGGAAGAGCGCATCAAGTGGACGCACCTGGTCTACTTCAGCAACGGGCCCGTGCTGTTGATCCGTGCCGAAGAAGAACGGGTGCTGTTCGGCTTCTGGCGCGGCAAACGCCTGCTGCACATCGAGCCGCGCATGACCGGCGGCGGCAAGTATGAGCTGCGCACGCTGGAACTGCGGGAAGACACGCCACTCGAGCGCGCAACCGTGCTGGAACTGGTGCGCGCTGCGGTGGCGCTGAACGAAACGGTGGGCGACCCCACCAGGGTCGCTTAAGCGGAAGCGAATACCGAACGCATCTTCTCCGCCACCTTGCCTTCGATGGCGCTCTTGAAGGCACCCATCAGGAAGCCGAGCTTGATATTCATGTGGGCGGCGCTCTCGGCCAGGGTCAGCGTGCCTTCCACGCCGCTGCGGCCGAATTTCAGGGTGTCGCCATGCCATTGGCAGGCCAGGTCGAATTCCTTGGCAATGCGTTGTGCGACTTGTTCTGCTGCTGCGCGCGCTTGCGCGGGTTCCAGGTTGTGGGCCTGGGTGATGTTGATATCGGCCATACTCTGCTAATCAAAAAGCACAAAAGGCGCTATTTTAACGCACGCACCTTTGTGCTGGATCAAAGGGCAGTGCCGCCGGCAGGGTAACCATGGTCATTCAACCGCCCTTGGGAGAGTGATCATGGATGAGAACATGTGCATGACTTTGCCTGTCAGCTTTGTGCCGACACCATCCGCCCTGTACCGCGCGCACCGCAAGTCGGCGCAACTGCTACAGCAGCCCAGCCGGCCCCGCCTGAAAGATACCGCGTTGCCGACGCGTGCCGCCGCGGCGCCGCCGGCCGGTGCGCGCGTGCTGATCTGGAAGCAGGATCCATCCGTCAGCGAACTCGGCCCCCGCAAGATCTTCCTGCCCGGCGTGATCCTGGAAGGGCCGCGCGATGCGCGCATCACTTACGGCCGGCCCGGCATTGCCCCGGTCAGCCCGAACGCCTTCGGCGACTTCATCATGGCGCCGGACACCGACCAGTTCGACGCCGTGCACGCCTTTGCCGTGGTGCGTTCGACCCTGACCATGTACCAGCGCGTGCTGTCGCGCGCCGACCAGGGCGCTCCCCTGCCATGGGCCTGGAACAACGGCAGCAACACCGATCCGCTGGAAGTCTTCCCGCACGGTTTGCCGAACGTGATGAACGCCTATTACAGCCGCAGCGACCGGGCCCTGAAGTTCGGCGACTTTGTGCCGACCGGCTCGACCGGCCGGGTGTTTACCTGCCGCTCTTTCGACATTGTGTCGCACGAAACCGGCCACGCCGTGCTGGACGGCCTGAAACCGAAATGGATCCTGAACAGCGCGCCGCCGCAAACCGGCGGCCTGCATGAATCCTTCGGCGACTTGACCGCCATCTTCCTCGCGCTATCCCAGCTCGACCAGGTGGAAGCGGTAATCGCGCAAACCAAGGCCGACCTGCACGACAAGACCTTCCTGGCCGATATGGCGGAACAATTCGGCCTGGCCCTCGGCCGCCCGAACGGCCTGCGCAATGCCGACAACGATCTCAAGCTGTCAGAAACCGGCAACGAAGTACACGCCATCTCGCAGGTGTTCACCGGCGCTGTCTATGACATCCTGGCCGACATTTTCTCCTTCGAACGGGCGCCCGGCTTACGTGACGATGCAGCCTGCCTGCATAGCGTGGCAGGGTATTTGTGCAGCCTGGTGCTGCGCGCCCTGGTGGCCGCGCCCGACACCAACGCCAAGTATGCGGACGTGGTGAACCAGATGCTGCGTATCGCGGCGGAGGACGGCAAACCGGTCGATTACGCCAACTTCATCCGCAACCGCTTCGCCCTGCGCGAGGTGGTGGTATCGCCCGTGCCGCTGACCGAAGACCAGCCGCAAAACCTGGAACTGCCGGCCATGGTGGAAGACGCTCCCGACGCGCGCCAGGACCGCCGCGCTTGCTGCGGCACCATGAACCATGCCGAATACTTCGACCTGGAAGGCGTGCTCGATGCCGAGCGCCAGGCTTTGGCCGCCTGGTGCAAGAATTACAGTACCCGGCATGGGGAGGTAGCCATCGAAAAATGAAGATCAGCGCGAGCGGCGCGGGCGGCTTTGCCGGCCTCAGCCAGCACTTTGAAGTTGACACGGATGCAAGCCCAGCCGGTCCGGCGCTGGAGGCGGCCCTCGCCTCCAGTGGTTTTTTCACGTCTACGGAAAATTTTTCGCCGCCGCTGGGTGCCGATTTGGGGCACTGGACTATCACCGCCGATGACGGCCGTCGACGACATAGCTTAAGCTTTGTCGAGACCGGCGCTCCGCCTTGGCAAAATCTGCTCGATTTGATCCGTTCTGCCGCCTGAAAGCAAGACTGTTAGAGGCGCGCCACGAATTTGCTTATTTAGATTGTATCTAAGCCCGAATTGTGAGAAATAGCGGATTGCCTTAAAATACAGTGCTTTGCTGAGCTTTTTCCAGCGCTCCAATATAGATAGGACTGTTATGACCCACGTTGTCACCGAATCCTGCATCGCCTGCCGCTATACCGATTGCGTCGATGTTTGCCCGGTAGATTGCTTCCGCGAAGGCCCGAACTTCCTGGCCATTGACCCGGACGAATGCATCGACTGCGCCGTGTGCGTGGCCGAATGCCCGGTCAACGCCATCTTCGCTGAGGAAGACGTGCCGTCCGACCAGCAGCAATACATCAAGATCAATGCCGACTTGTCGCGCAACTGGCCTTCGATCACCAAGACCAAGCCTGCCCTGCCGGAAGCCGAGCAGTTCAAGGACGTCAAGGAAAAGGCCCACTTGCTGAAGCGCTAAGCGCGCAGCATCACGCCTTCAGCAGCCTGTTATTCACCGTGCAACACCGCGCCTGACGCGGTGTTCGCTTATTCAGATGGAATGAGAATCATTATGAATGTCGTCAGCACCCCACCAGGCGGTCTCCACGAGACCGATGCAGTCATCATCGGCGCCGGCCCGGTCGGCCTGTTCCAGGTCTTCGAACTCGGCCTGCTGGAGATCAAAGCCCACGTGATCGACTCGCTCAGCGCCGTTGGCGGCCAGTGCGTGGAACTGTATCCGGACAAGCCGATCTACGACATTCCAGCCATTCCATCCTGCACCGGCCAGGAACTGACCGACGGCCTGCTGAAGCAGATCGAGCCGTTCGGCGCGACCTACCACCTGGGCCAGGAAGTGACCGTGGTGCAAAAGCGCGAAGACGGCCGTTTCGACGTCGAGACCTCGCTGGGCACCAAGTTCATCACCAAGACCATCTTCATCGCTGCCGGCGTGGGCTCGTTCCAGCCGCGCACCATGAAGGTGGACGGCATCGAAGCCTTCGAAGGCTCGCAGCTGTTCTACCGCGTGAAGAACCCGGCCCAGTTCGAAGGCAAGAACCTGGTCATCTGCGGCGGCGGCGACTCCGCGCTGGACTGGGCCCTGAACTTCGTCGGCAAGGCCGAATCCGTGGTGCTGCTGCACCGCCGTGAAGATTTCCGCGCTGCGCCGGCTTCCGTGGCCAAGATGAAGCAGCTGTGCGACGAGTACGAAATGCAGTTGATCGTCGGCCAGGTGTCGGGCATCGAGACCAAGGACGACAAGCTGTCCGAACTGCGCGTGACCGGCGCCGACGGCGTGACCCGCCGCGTGCCGCTGGACATGCTGCTGGTGTTCTACGGCCTGTCGCCAAAGCTGGGCCCGATCGCCGAATGGGGCCTGGACATCGAGCGCAAGCAGCTGAAAGTGGTGTCGACCGAGAAGTTCGAAACCAATGTGCCGGGCATCTTCGCGGTGGGCGACATCAACACTTACCCAGGCAAGAAAAAGCTGATCCTGTCGGGCTTCCACGAAGCCGCACTGGCCGCTTTCGGCGCTGCACCATATATCTTCCCGGACAAGAAGATCCACATGCAATACACCACCACGTCGCCAAAACTCCACAAGGTTCTGGGCGTCGAAACCCCGGTGTTCGACTGATCCGACCGATTCTTCGGACGCATCCTACAAAAAAGCAGCGGAAACGCTGCTTTTTTTGTTTTCATGCTCGTATTATGTTGGAATCATAGCGTCTTAGCCCTTGATTATGTACTTTCTTGGGGGTACTGCGGAATGCTGTAGGTCATGTATAAATGGCCTATAATTGAATCATCTTTGCGCATTGCCACAATTTTCAGCGGGACATACTATGCTTTACCAATTGCACGAAATGCAACGCTCTCTCCTGCATCCATTGATGCAGTGGGCTGAAGCCTCGTCCAAGCTGTTCACCAATCCTGTTTCGCCATTCGCGCACACCCCGTTCTCGCAGCGTATCGCCGCCGGCTACGAACTGATGTACCGCTTGGGCAAGGAATACGAGAAGCCGGAGTTCGGCATCACACAGGCTGTGGTCAATGGCAAGCAAGTCCACATCGACGAACGCGTGGTAGAGAACAAGCCCTTCTGCAAACTGCTCCACTTCCGCAAGGATTTGAGCGAGAAGGAGTTCAAGGCGCTCAAGCAGCCGACCGTGCTGCTGGTGGCGCCGCTGTCCGGCCACCATGCGACGCTGCTGCGCGATACCGTGCAGGCGCTGCTGTCCGAACACGACGTCTATATCACCGACTGGATCGATGCGCGCCTGGTGCCGCTGTCGGAAGGTCCGTTCCACCTGAACGACTATGTGAAGTATGTGCAGGAATTCATCCGCCGGCTCGGCCCGGACCTGCACGTGATTTCCGTCTGCCAGCCTACCGTGCCGGTGATGGCGGCAATTTCGCTGATGGCCACCGCCAAGGATCCGAAACTGCCGAAGACCATGACGATGATGGGCGGCCCGATCGACCCGCGCAAATCCCCGACCCAGGTCAACAACCTGGCAGTGGAAAAGAAGTTCTCCTGGTTCGAAAACACCGTGATCTATGCGGTGCCGCCTAACTATCCGGGCTTCGGCCGCAAGGTGTATCCAGGCTTCCTGCAGCACGCCGGCTTTATCGCCATGAATCCTGGCCGCCATGCACAGTCGCATCGCGAGTTCTACATGCACCTCGTGCGCGGCGACGACGAGCCGGCAGAATCCCACCGCAAGTTCTACGACGAGTACAACGCCGTGCTGGACATGCCGGCCGAGTACTACCTCGACACCATCAAGACCGTGTTTCAGGACTTCAGCCTGCCGCAAGGCACTTGGGAAGTCGATGGCGTATTCGTGCGTCCGCAGGACATCAAGAACGTAGCGCTGATGACCGTAGAAGGCGAGCTCGATGATATTTCCGGCGCTGGCCAGACCCAGGCCGCGCATGACCTGTGTTCCGGCATTCCGGCCAATATGCAGGAAGACTTCGTGGTGCCGGGTGCCGGCCACTACGGCATCTTCTCCGGCCGCCGCTGGCGTGAAATGGTTTGCCCTCGCATCTCATCGTTCATCAAGAAACACGGCTAAGGAGCCTGCCCTCCAGCCGGCCGGGCCCGCGTGCCCGGCTTTTATTACGGCAAACATTATACTTTTTTATATAATATGAAGATTGATCCCGTTGCCTTGCAGGCCGCCGCTGGACGCGCATCCGGACTGTTGAAGTCCCTGTCCAACCAGGACCGCCTGCTGCTGCTTTGCCAATTGGTCGATGGCGAACATTCCGTGGGCGAACTGGAAGTGGCAACCGGCGTCGTCCAACCAACCCTTTCGCAGCAATTGACTGTGCTGCGCAACGCCGGACTGGTCGCCACGCGGCGCGAAGGCAAGCAGATTTTTTATAGCATAGCCAGCGCAGAAGCGATGTCGGTACTACAAGTGCTGTACAAACTTTACTGTCCAAAGGAGTAGGGAAATGAGTACTTACTATGCGCCGCTGATAGGCGGCATCATGATCGGACTGGGAGCGGCCATGCTTCTGCTGCTCAACGGACGTATTGCCGGCATCAGCGGCATCGTCGGTGGCTTGCTTGGCCAGGCCTTTACACACCAGCCGGGTTCCGGCAGCGACGCCATGTGGCGCATCGCCTTCCTGGCAGGGCTGGTAGCGGCGCCCCTGCTCTATGGCGCCTTCACGGTGCTGCCGGCGGCACAAGTCGACGCCGGTGCCGGCACCCTGGTGGTTGCCGGCCTGATGGTCGGACTAGGCACGCGTTACGCCTCCGGCTGCACCAGCGGCCACGGCATTTGCGGGCTGTCCCGCTTCTCGCCGCGTTCATTGGCCGCCACCCTGACCTTCATGGCAGCCGGTTTCGCAACCGTCGCCGTGGTGCGAGGCCTGCTATGAGCACGCTCGCTTCCTTGCTGGCCGGCCTGGTTTTTGGCCTGGGCCTGGTGGTCTCAGGCATGACGAATCCCGCCAAGGTGCTGGGTTTCCTCGATATCTTCGGCAAGTGGGATCCCGCAATGGCATTCGTCATGGCAGGGGCGCTGCTGGTCGGCACCGTCTCATTTCATGTCGCAGGCAAGCGCACCCGCGCCATCCTCGGAGCTCCGATCAGCCTGCCGACAGCACGCGACATCGATCGCCGCCTCGTGCTGGGAAGCCTGGCCTTCGGGATTGGCTGGGGCCTGGCCGGCTACTGCCCTGGCCCGGTCATCACCTCGCTGGCGACGGGCGGCGGCAAGCCGTGGATTTTCTTCATCGCCATGCTGGGCGGGATGGCAATCTTCGAACTCTTCGAACGGCGCAAAGCCTAATTGACGGTGGGGCGGTCCGTGTCGAGGCGGCGCAAGTAGTCACGTTCGAACTTGGGCAAGTCGACGTCGCGGGCCGCTTCGTTGAATGCACGTTGTTGCGCCTGACCTGCGGCGGTGCGCTGGAAGCAGATATGGACGCTGCGCTCGTGGAACAGGTTCTCCGAGAACGCGATGCGTTCGCGCTCGGCACGGGTGAAGTGCGGGCCAGCGAGCAAATGGCGCAATACGCGCTTTTCAATCACCATCGCATCGAATCGTTTGCTGAGCAGCTTGCGCAGATTGGTCTCGTCGTTGACGCCCTCCTGCACGTGCAGCGCGCCGCGCCGCACCTGGCCATCGAACTCCTCGCCGTTCGAATATCCGGCCACGATGCCGATCCTGGCATCACGCAGTTCGCGCATGGTGGAGGCAATCACTGGCGCCTCCTTCAGGTACGCCAACACATTGATGGTGGAGCCGATCGGCGCGGAGAAGTGGCACTGGGTTTCGCGCTGCGGCGTACGCCAGACGGCCAGCAGGCCGGCATAGCGCGGATCGTTCATGCCCACTTCAAGGGTGCGCTTCCACGGGTAATAATCGATGCTGGCAGCGCTGCCCAGCCGGGCGAACACCGCCAACGAATAGGCGCCCGAAAGGCCGTTGTCCGGCAAGGAGGCAGACATGAACGGCGGCCATTCTTCCGATGCGAGCCGCACTGCGGAACCGGCGACAGCCAAGCCTTGCCAGCCAAGCAGCAAGCCAAGCCCCCAACCGATCACCTGCACAACACGCATGGTTACCCGCCTTGTGTAAAAAGGAGTAATGATCCCATGGAAGTTGATGCAAAGCAACTTCCGCAAAGGCAGCGCAGATATTGGATAATAGCGCTTTACCGTATCGCCTCTGACCGTGACTGAACCGAAGACCCTGGCCGACCGCATCGAGGACGTGCTGCCGCAAACCCAATGCACGAAGTGCAGCTACAAGGGCTGCCGGCCGTATGCGGAAGCGATTGCGTCCGGTGAAGCAAACATCAATCAATGCCCGCCCGGCGGCGCTGAAGGCATTCGCCGTTTATCCAGTGTTACCGGGCGTCCCGTCATTCCACTGAATCCCGTCAATGGCTTCGAGCGCCCACGCGCGGTAGCCTTCATCGACGAGTCGCTGTGCATCGGCTGCACGCTGTGCATCCAGGCCTGCCCGGTCGACGCGATCATGGGTGCGGCCAAGCAGATGCACACCATCATTCCGCAAGACTGCACCGGCTGCGACCTGTGCGTTCCGGCCTGCCCGGTCGACTGCATCGTCATGTACCCGCTCACCGAGACCACCGGATGGGATGCCTGGACGCAGCCGCAGGCCGACGAAGCGCGCGACCGCCACGACTTCCGCCTGGCGCGCCTGATCCGCGAGCGCGAAGAGAACGATGCACGCCTGGCTGCCAAGGCCCATGCGAAAGCCGCAGCGGTGGATCGCCTCAATCCGGAAAATGACCCCGAAGCGGCAGAGAAGGAACGCAAGCGCCAGATCATTGCCGCCGCCATGGCACGCGCCCGCCAACGCGGTGAAGGCAACCAAGACAAATGAATCCTGCAAAACGACTAGAGATCTTCACTCGCCTGCGCGAAGCCAATCCGAATCCCGAAACCGAGCTGGAATACACGACGCCCTTTGAGCTGCTGATCGCCGTGCTGCTGTCGGCGCAAGCGACCGATGTGGGCGTGAACAAGGCCACGCGCAAGCTGTACCCGGTGGCGAACACGCCGCAGGCGATCCTGGACCTGGGGCTCGACGAACTGACTGAATACATCCGCACCATTGGCCTGTACAAGACCAAGGCCAAGAACGTGATTGCGACCTGCCAGATCCTGGTGGAGCAATATGGCGGCGAAGTGCCGCAGACGCGCGAAGAATTGGAGCAATTGCCAGGCGTAGGCCGCAAGACCGCCAATGTGGTGTTGAATACCGCCTTCCGGCAAATCGCGATGGCGGTGGACACGCACATCTTCCGCGTCTCCAACCGCACCGGCATTGCGCCGGGCAAGAACGTGGATATCGTCGAGCAAAAGCTGATGAAGTTCGTGCCGAAGGAATTCCTGATGGACGCGCACCACTGGCTGATCCTGCACGGCCGCTACACCTGCATAGCGCGCAAGCCCAAGTGCTGGAACTGCACCATCGCCGACCTGTGCGAATTCAAAGGCAAGACCCCCGCCCCCGCCGACGCCTGAGCCCGTGTCCCACCTTGGGGCCACACCCGAATCGGGACACGGCCTCTTCCATTTAATGGTCGAGCTCGTGTCTCATTTCGGGTGTGACCCCATGGTGGGACACGAGTTCTACAGTAAGACCATATTGTCGCGGTGGATCAACTCGTGGCCCTCGACGTAGCCGAGAATCGCTTCAATCTCGGCGGAAGGCTTGCGCTTGATGCGGCGCGTCTCGGCGCTGGTGTAGTTGCTGATGCCGCGCGCGATGGCGTGACCGTCTTCGCCGACGCAGGTGATCACGGCGCCGCGGCCAAATTCGCCATGCACTTCGATCACGCCGATCGGCAGTAACGACTTACCTTCCTTCGCCAGCTTTTGCACCGCGCCGGCATCCAGCACGACCTGGCCTGCAGTGTGCAAGTGGTCCGCCATCCATTGCTTACGCGCCGTCAGGTGGCCGGTCTGCGCGGACAGTTCGGTACCAATACTTTCGCCGCCCGCCAGGCGGGTCAACACGTCGGCTTCGCGGCCGAAGGCGATCACGGTGTGCGCGCCGGACTTGGCGGCGCGCTTGGCCGCCAGGATCTTGGTCAGCATGCCGCCGCGCCCCAGCGAGGAACCGGCGCCGCCGGCCATGGCTTCCAGTGCCGGATCGCCGGCACGGCCGTGGGTGATCAGGTATGCCGCCGGATCCTTGCGTGGATCGGCGCTGAACAGGCCGCGCTGGTCGGTCAGGATGATCAGCGCATCGGCTTCAATCAGGTTGGCGACCAGGGCACCCAAGGTGTCGTTATCGCCAAACTTGATTTCGTCGGTGACGACGGTGTCGTTCTCGTTGATGATCGGGACCACGCCCAGGCGCAGCAAGGTGGTCAGTGTGGAGCGCGCATTCAGGTAGCGTTCGCGGTCGGCCAGGTCGGCGTGGGTCAGCAGCACCTGGGCGGTGCCGATGCTGTGCTCGCGGAAGCTGGTTTCGTAGATCTGGGCCAGGCCCATCTGGCCCACGGCGGCGCATGCTTGGAGTTCGTGGATGTCCGTCGGTCGCTTGTCGAAGCCCAGGCGCAGCATGCCTTCGGCTACGGCGCCGGAGCTGACCAGCACGACTTCCTTGCCCAGCGCACGCAAGGCGGAAATCTGTGAGGCCCAACGGGCGATAGCGGCATGATCGAGCCCACGGCCGTCATTGGTGACGAGCGAAGAGCCCACTTTGATAATAATGCGGGTGGAGTTCTGGATAAGCGAATTCATAGGACGGCAAAAGTCTGATCAAACAAAAGGTGGTGAAACTTCTGGTGATGCACCGGGCGGGGTGATGCCGGCTTGCCGCAGACAATGCGCGCCCCCACGGTTGGCAGGGGGCGGCAAAGATAAGAGGTTGTCTCGATTTTAATCGAGAACTTTGAAACGTGGGTCGTCCGGGTCGATGGAGGAGATGCCGCGGGCTTCTTCGGTCATCTGCACTTCTTCCGAGCGCTGCTCGGAGTAGCGCTGCTGCTCCAGGTGCAAGTAGATGGCATTGACCAGTTCCTGCGTGCCTTCGTGGGACAGTGCGGAGATTTCGAACACGGGGCCCTTGAAGCCGAACTTCTTGACGAAGTCCTTGACCTTCTTGGCGCGTTCTTCTTCGGGGACCACGTCCAGCTTGTTCAGCACCAGCCAGCGCGGCTTGTCGCCCAGCGCAGGATCGTACTTTTGCAGTTCCTTGACCAGGGCCTTGGCTTCCTTCACCGGATCGACAGTCGCCTCGAACGGTGCCAGGTCGACGATGTGCAGCAGCAGGCCGGTGCGCGACAGGTGGCGCAGGAACTGGTGGCCCAGGCCCGCGCCTTCGGAGGCACCCTCGATCAGGCCAGGAATGTCCGCGATCACGAACGACTTCTCGTGCGACACGCGCACCACACCCAGGTTCGGGTGCAAGGTGGTGAACGGGTAATCGGCGATCTTCGGACGGGCATTCGACACTGCGGTAATGAAGGTCGACTTGCCGGCATTCGGCATGCCCAGCAGGCCCACGTCCGCCAGCACTTTCAGCTCCAGGCGCAGCTCGCGGCGTTCGCCGTCTTTGCCGTCGGTCTTCTGGCGCGGTGCGCGGTTGGTCGAGGTCTTGAAGTGGATGTTGCCCCAGCCGCCCTCGCCGCCCTTGGCCAGCAGTTCCATCTGGCCGTGTTCGGTCATGTCGGCGATGATTTCGCCCGACACTTCATCGATCACCAGGGTGCCGACCGGCATGCGCAGGAAGATATCGTCTGCGCCTTTGCCGTAGCAGTCGGAGCCGCGGCCGGATTCGCCGTTGCCGGCGCGGTGCATCTTGGAATAGCGATAGTCCACCAGCGTATTGACGTTACGGTCGGCTACCGCCCAGATGCTGCCGCCTTTACCACCGTCGCCGCCATCAGGGCCGCCGAACGGACGGAATTTTTCACGGCAAAAAGAGGCGCAGCCATTGCCGCCACTGCCGGCGATAACTTCGATGCGTGCTTCGTCAATAAACTTCATGTGAACCACCTTTAAAACTAAAAAGGCCCTACCACTGGCAGAGCCTTTTGGAGAGAAGGCTTGCGCCTTACTTTACCTGTTAGCGCGCTGTATTAAGCAGCAGCGATGACGGTAACGTACTTCTTGCTGTCCGGACCCTTGGTCACGAACTTCACAACGCCGTCCACCAGTGCGAACAGGGTGTGGTCCTTACCGGTGCCTACGCCTTCGCCAGCGGACACTGGGGTGCCGCGTTGACGGATGATGATGCCACCAGCATTGATGGTCTGGCCGCCGTACACTTTAACGCCAAGGCGTTTTGATTCAGAGTCGCGACCGTTGCGGGTAGTACCGCCGCCTTTTTTGTGTGCCATTTAGTTACTCCTTGATAGCTCGGTGAGTCTTGATAACAGCGATTAGCCGTTGATCGAAACGATTTGGATTTCGGTGAAGTTTTGGCGATGGCCTTGACGCTTCTGGTAGTGCTTACGACGACGCATCTTGAAGATACGTACTTTGTCGTGACGACCTTGAGCGACTACTTTCACCAGAACCGATGCACCTGCAACCAGAGGAGCACCAAACTTGATGCTGTCGCCCGCGCCTACGGCGAGAACCTGGTCGATAGTGATTTCGGAACCAATGTCAGCCGGCAACTGTTCTACTTTAATTTTTTCGCCAGCAGCAACTTTGTATTGTTTGCCGCCGGTTTTTATGACCGCGTACATGATTGGAAACCTCTTAAATTGTTAATAAGTCCCACTTGCTCGACGCCCAAAAACAACAGGCAAAAGCCGGGGAACCGCTGATTATACATAGTTCCTGGAAATCGGTCAAAAGGTATTGTCGACGGGCGGCCGTCGTGGTATGTCGGCAACGAGTAACGTATAATCGCGGCACTCTTACCAACCTTACCAGTAGGTTTGCCTTGTCGAACAACGCCCAGAACAACATCATGAGCACCATTGCCGCCGATATGGACGCGGTCAATTCGGTGATCCGCCAGCGCCTGCACTCGGAAGTGGCGCTGGTCAACCAGATTGCTGAATATATCATCAGCGCGGGCGGCAAGCGTATCCGACCAGTCCTGGTCCTGCTGGTAGCGAATGCCTATAGCTATAAGGGCGTGGGCCACCATGAACTGGCCGCCGTGGTGGAGTTCATTCACACCGCCACCCTGCTGCACGACGACGTTGTTGACGAATCGTCAATGCGCCGCGGCCGCCAGACCGCCAATGCGCTGTTCGGCAATGCCGCCTCGGTGCTGGTGGGCGACTTCCTCTACTCCCGCGCCTTCCAGATGATGGTGTCGCTGGATTCGATGCGCGTGATGCAGATCCTGTCCGATGCAACCAATGTGATCGCCGAGGGCGAGGTGCTGCAGTTGCTGAATATGCACGACCCGGACGTGTCCGAGGAAAGCTACCTGCAGGTGATCCGTTCCAAGACCGCCAAGCTGTTCGAAGCGGCGGCGGAACTGGGCGCGCTGGTGGCCGGTGCGTCGGACGCCGACATCGCGGCCGCCGGCGAATACGGCCGCTCGCTGGGTACCGCCTTCCAGTTGATCGACGACGTGCTGGATTACGCCGGCGATGCGACTGAAATCGGCAAGAACGTGGGCGACGACCTGCGCGAGGGCAAACCTACCCTGCCGCTGATCTGGCTGATGGAAAACGGCACCGAAGAACAGCGCGCCCTGGTCCGCTCCTGCATCGAGAACGGCGACGAACAGCACTTCGACACCATCCTGGCCGCCATCACCAATAGCGGCGCACTCGATTACACCCGCCGCGCCGCCGAAGTAGCCGCGCAGCGCGCCATCGACGCGATTGCAGGCGTGCCGGACGGAGTCTATAAACAGTCCCTGCTGCACCTGGCCCGCTTCTCGGTGGACCGCAGCCACTAAAGAACAAGGCGCCGAAAACGGCGCCTTTTTTCTTACTGCGCCTTGATCGCAGCAATACGCCGTTTGGCGAAATAGGCCTTCCACGCATGCGGCGCGACGGAGGGGTAGCGCAGCTTGCCCAGCGCCAGCCACGCATCGCGGTAGGCCAGCCAACCACGCTGCTTGTCAGGCGAGATTTTCATCTGGCTCATTTCACGCTCGGCAGCGGCGGCATCTTCCGTTGTGAAGGACGGCAGCTTTCCGGCCTCGAAATCCAGCAGGGAGCTGAGGATCTCCTCAATTTGCGCCGGTTCTGCCGCCTGGCGCCGCACCTGCTGCAGCGCGGATTTCTCGCCATCGCTCCAGCGCGTCGATATGGTGTCGATGCGTGCGTTGCGTTCCTGGTCGATCAAGTCCAGCCGGATCGCAGCACAGCGCGACTGCAGGTGGCTATTCGCCGCGTCATCGCACATATCGATCTTCGGTGACGGACCTTCCTTACCGGTTTGCATACGTGCCAGCCTGGCCAGGCGCTCTTCAATCTCGGTCGGTTCGGAACGGCATGCGGCCATCTTCGCCACCGCATAGTTACGCGGAACACCCAGGCCGTTCGCGTACAGCATCATCAGGACATCCTGGCTATCCGCCGCAAAGGCGCAATGCCGCGCTTTCACATAATCGAAATGTACGCCGATGCCGTAGTACAGCTTGTCCGCGCTGCAGTCCTTCAGGGCCGCAGCCTGGTCCGCCGTCGGGCGATGCGGGAATGGGAAGGTGGCCAGCTTGTGGATCTCGCATTCCGAGCTATCGGCATGCGCACTGGCCGCCAGCGCAAGCAAAGTGGTAGCGAAGGCTTTGCGCACTTAAAGGATCTCTTTGACCGTTTCGGGTGGGCGGCACAGGCGCACGCCCTTGTCGGTCACCACGAAGGGGCGGTTGATCAATTCCGGATGCGCCATCATGGCGTCGACCAGCTTAACTTCCGGCAGCGATTCGTCGCCCAGGCCAAGCTGGTCATACAGCTCTCCCTTGTTGCGCATGGCGCCGCGCGCCGTCAGGCCGGCACGCGCGATCAGGTCGACCAGCACTTCGCGCGACGGAGGCGCTTTCAGGTATTCGACGATTTCCGGCTCAATGCCCGCCTCGCGGATCAGCGCCAGCGCGCCACGCGAATTGCTGCACGAGTTGTTGTGATAAATGGTGATTCCCATGGTGCAAATGAAGTTAATCCAAAGCCGCACTATAGCATTTGCAAAGGTGTTGATAAATCCACAAAATTATGTGTAGAATTAATTACACCAGTCGGGGTGTAGCTTAGCCCGGTAGAGCGCTACGTTCGGGACGTAGAGGCCGGAGGTTCGAATCCTCTCACCCCGACCAGATTCACTGCATTGGTTTCCGGCTCGCCCGATAGCCGGCGCCAGGATTGATGACGACTTCCCCGCTGACGATGTCCGGCATCAGGATAACGGCTGCGTTTTGCGCCCGCTCCACCGAGGCGGCGAGTGCAGTGCCGTCGATATGGGCTTGCGGTGGCGTCTCGGCTTCCCACCCATGCACATGGAGCGCCACGCCGCTCCACCAGGGCTGCCAGCTCCCTTCGCGCGTCTCGAACAACAGCTTCAGGCCAGATGGCGATTCCTCACATCGAACGCGCTGGCGCAGGAACCTGCCTCGCTGATGGGCCATGGTGACGCCATCATCTGCATAAATGTCACCGTGACAGTCGGTGCCGGGATAGACGTGAAGCTCCAGCCGCCCTTCAGGGACGATGGCAGTGCTTTGGACCAGGGGCTGTTTCGGGATGATCGCGCCAGGGCGCACGTAGACCGGGATGTTGGCGAGGTCCGGCGTGACGGTTACGCTTTTGCTATCCAGCCGCTGCCCGCTCCAGTAGTCGTACCAGCCTTTGCCTGGCAGGTCCACTTTGTAGTCTCCCGGCGACTCCAGCGTTGGCGATGGCGCCACCAACAGGTCGCCGCCCACCATGAACTGGTCCTCCGATCCGCCAAGCCGGTCGCCATTCGCCAGCACGGCGGGGAAATTAAGGAAGACAGGCCGCAGCATGGGAATGCCGGTGCGGCTGTTCTCTTCCGCAGCGCCATACAGGTAAGGCATCAGCCGGTAGCGCTCCGAGATGAAGCGTCGGCGGATGTCGACGTGCGCAGCATCCCCCACCCATGGTTCCTGGTCTGGCCGGCCAGTTTCCGAATGGGCGCGGAACAGCGGCATGAAGGCGCCAAGCTGGAACCAGCGCGTCAAAAGCTCCGCGGACGGTCGTTCGCCAGCGTAGCCGCCTACGTCATTGCCGGCGTAGGAGAAGCCGCTCAAGCCAAGGTTGACCAGCTGCTGCACGCCCATTTTGAGATGCTGCCAGCTCGATACGTTATCGCCGCTCCACGTCGCGGCGTAGCGCTGGCCGCCGGCATAGGTGGCACGGGTCAGCACAAATGGGCGCGTATCGGGCTGCAGCCGGGCCAGTCCTTCGTAGGTGGCGCGTGAATTGAGCTGGCCATAAACGTTGTGCAGTTCGGCATGGGAGGTGCGTCGCGGCGCGAAGTCGTCGCTTTCGATCCGGTGCTCGACGTCGAGCGGCATGGTCTTGCTTGGCACGTTGAAGATGGAAGGCTCATTCATATCGTTCCAGAAGCCTGCCACACCGTCGCGCACGAATCCGGAATACAGGTCGCCCCACCAGCGGCGGGCCTGGACGCGGCTGAAGTCGGGGAACACCGCGGCGCCGGGCCATACATCGCCCGAGTAATACTGGCCGCCCGGCAGTTTCAGAAACAGGTCTTGCGCCGCGCCGCTGTCGTAAGCTGCGTAACCCTGCCCGGGCGCGTTGGCGATATGCGGATCCGTTATCAAGACCAGGCGCATGCCCTGCCCGCGCAGGTCTGTCGCAAGCTGTCGCAGGTCCGGAAAGGCAGCGCGGTTGACGGTGAACGGGCGCGAGCGGTCCTGGTAATCGATATCCATGTAGATGACATCGGACGGAATCCGTTCACTGCGCAGGCGCTGCGCGATCGCGCGCACTTCGGAGTCGCTCTTGTAACTCCACTTGGATTGCTGGAATCCCAGCGCCCATTGCGGCATCAAGGGCGCGGTACCTGTCAGGTGCGCATATTGCTGCAACACTTCCTTCGGTGCAGGACCCGCCATCACGTAGTAGTCCACGGGGCCGCCTTCGCCGCTGATCGACAGCACACCGCGTTCAGCCTTGCCGAAATCGAAGGTGGTACGCCAGGTGTTGTCGAGGAAAAGGCCGTAGGCTTGGCCACGGTCGCTCACCGTCATGAAAAACGGAATGGTCTTGTAGAGCGGATCGGTCGCCTGGGTGAACTTGTAGGTGTCCGAATTCCACATGGTGTAGGCACCGCCCTTGCGGTCGAAGGTGCCGGTTTTGTCGCCCAGGCCGAAAATATGGTCGTCGCTGCTCAAGCGACCGCGCATGCGGAATCCGCCTTGCGGCGACAACGCGGCGCGGCCAGCAAGATCCGCCAGCAACAGCTTTCCGCCACCATCGAGCACGTCCGTCCGCAAAGTGCGCAGGTCGATGCGTGCGCCGATATTCTCGCTACTCACTTGC
Source organism: Duganella sp. CF458 (assembly GCF_900113115.1). GTDB lineage: Bacteria > Pseudomonadota > Gammaproteobacteria > Burkholderiales > Burkholderiaceae_D > Rugamonas. The sequence continues at coordinate 135,388 of NZ_FOOF01000007.1, forward strand.
ACCGCCTCGCCGTTGCGCGTGACCTTCAGCGGCAGCCGGGCGCGGCGCGCTGCGGCCGGCACTGCCCATGAAGCATCTTCCGGCAATTTCCCCCGTCCCATGCGGATGCGCACGATGCCGCTTGCCGGCGCGGATACTTCGAGCACCACGCCGCCGCGCGACAGCACTATGCGGTCCACGGTTTCCGCGTGCAGCGCTCCCGCCGCACACAGTGCCAAAACCGCTACAACACTACTGGGCTGCATACATGGTCGAATACTTCGCGCCAAAGTAAAGGATGAAGGCATAGCAAGCGGCTGGCAGCATGAACGATGCCTGCACGCCAATGGCGTCTGCCAGTGCGCCTTGTGCGAAAGGCACCAGCGCGCCGCCGACAATAGCCATGCACAGGATGCCCGAGCCCTGGCCGGTGTACTTGCCCAGCCCGTGCAGCGCCATGCTGAAGATGGTCGGGAACATGATCGAGTTGCACAGGCCAACCGCGAGGATCGCCCACATGGCCACGCTACCCTTGCCGAAGGTCGCCGCGAGCACCAGCCCGATCGCCACCAGCGAGTTGACGGCCAGCGTCTTGCCGGGACTGGCCACGCGCATCACCGCGAACCCGATGAAGCGGCCTATCATGGCGCCGCCCCAGTAGATGCTGACGTAATGCGCCGCGTCGGCGTGCGCCAGGCCGGCGATATGCGACTCGCCGAGGAAGTTGATCAGGAAGCTGCCGATACTCACTTCGGCGCCAACGTACAGGAAGATGCCGATCGCGCCCAGCACCAGGTGGCGATGAGCCCAGGCCGAACCATGGCCCTCGCCGGCCAGCGACACATCTTCGCTGTCCGCAACCTGCGGCAGTTTGGCCACAAAGAACAGCACCGCCAGCAGTACCAGCGCAGCGGCCAGCGCCAGGTAAGGGCCGCGCACGGTGGCCGCATCGGCGACAGCCCCCACTGCCGCACCGGCGGTCGACAGGATCAGCAAGCCGCCAATGGCGGGGCCGATGGTGGTGCCGAGGGAGTTGAAGGCCTGCGTCAGGTTCAATCGGCTGGATGCCGTGCGCGGTGGGCCGAGCACCGTGACATACGGATTGGCAGCGACCTGCAGGACTGTGATGCCTGATGCCAGCACGAAGAACGCCAGCAGGAACAAGCCATAGCCGCCGAACGAGGCCGGGTAGAAAAGTACGCAGCCTCCGGCCGCGATCAGCAAGCCGGCTACCGCGCCCTTCTGGTAGCCGATGCGGCGAATCAGGGCGCCCGCCGGAATCGATACAATGAAGTAGGCGCCAAAGAAGCAGAGCTGTACCAGCATCGCCTGGAAGTAGGACAGGGTGTAGATCGCCTTCAGGTGCGGGATCAGCACGTCGTTCAACGAGGTAATCAAACCCCACATGAAAAACAGCAGCGTGACGATGACCAGCGCGCTGGTGTTCGTTCCGTTCCGGGCGCCGCCTGCCGCTTGTGGCGGCGCAGCAGGCGTGGTGTTGGGTGCCATGGATGCCATGATTGTCTCCTCAATTTTTATAGTTACATGCCGGCAGGTGGATGCGGCAGGTCGCGGCCATGCGTGCCCCATCCGGCGGTGTCAGGCTGCGGTGCAAGCTTGAACGACAGGGTACCAGCACTTTGCAGTTGTTCCCAATCCAGCCATACGCGCGACAACGGGCGACCGCTCCACTGTACCGACTGCACGAAGCGGCGTTCGCCCGGCTTGGCCTCCGGTGCTTCGATGCGCAAGGTGCGGCCCTGCGGCAGGTCGATTTCGGCCCGTGCAAAGCGCGGCGCGTGCAGCAGGAAGCGCCCGCTGCCCGGTGTGTCCGGATACAGGCCCAGTGCGCTGAACAGGTACCAGGCCGACATGGTGCCCAGGTCGTCATTGCCGGTGACCCCGCCTGGTCCGTTGCCGAACAGGGTTTCCGCTGCGCGCAGCACAGTGGTGGTTTTCCACGGTTGCCCCATCAGGGTATACATCCACGGCGCGTGCAGGTCCGGCTCGTTGTTCGGGTTGTAGCGGAACTGGCTGTAGTAGCTGTAGGCACCCACCACCCAGGACCTGCGTACGGCCGACGGATCGGCCAGCACGACGTCGTAATCGAAGAACTGGTCAAGGCGCTGCAAGGCTTTAGCCTGGCCGCCCATGGCCGCTGCCAGGCCTGGAACATCCTGCGGCACCAGCCATTGGTACTGCCAGGCCGTGCCCTCATGGAAGCCTCGCTCGGCACGGGGGTCGTAACTGCCATTCAGGTCGGTGAACCAGCTGCCGTCCAACACGCGCGGACGCGGGAAGCCGCGTTGCCCGGTCGGGGCGTCGATCACCGACGGGTCCCACACCTTGCGCCAGTTAAGGGCGCGCTGCTCGAGCAAATGGCCATCTTTCGCCTGGCCGAGCGCCTTGGCCATGATCGCCAGCGAACTGTCGGCCAAGGCATATTCCAGCGTGGCCGAAGCGCCGTGGTGGGGGTCGATGTCCATGCCTTTGGAGACGAAGCCGCGGTCATATTGGACGAAGCCCTGGCTCAGGTAGTTTGGATTGCCGGCCCGGCCTTGGGCGCGGATGCGCGATGGCGGCACGCCGAAAGCATTTTCGCGCAGCGCGACGTAGGCTTCGCGCTCACGGCCTTTCAGTGCGCCGAAGCGCCACAGGTCGACCAGGAACGGCGTGACCGGGTCGCCGGTCATCACATTGCTGTCGAAATTGGCGTAGCCCCAACGCGGCAGCCAACCACCCTGCTCGCGGATCTTCAACACCGAGTTGGCGATGTCGCGCGAGCGCTGCGGACGCAGCAAGGCAAGCAGCTGGTTCTGCGCGCGGTAAGTGTCCCACAACGAGAAGAACTCGTAGTAGGTCCAGTCGTTAGCGGCGTGCAGCTCCCCGTCATAGCCTCGATAGCGGCCATCGGCGTCGTTTCCTGTCAGCGGCTGCAGCAGTGCGTGATACAGGGCGGTGTAGAACACGGTGCGGTCGTCGTTGCTGCCGCCTTCAATGCGTACGCTGCCCAGCTCCTTCTGCCATGCAGCCTGCGCCTTTTCCCGCATTGCGTCAAAGGTAAGCGGCTTGGCGCCCGCCATGCCTTCGGCTTCCAGGTTGATGCGCGCGCCTTCCGCATCGACGTGGGAAATCGCGCTGACCGCCGTCACCGCCTGGCCGTTCTTGAGGTCGAAGGTCAGCCAGACGCCGTGTGGGCGGCTGTCACCTTGCTGGCTCGGCCCCTTCAAGCCCGGCCACCCGCCGCGGTCGTCCCAGATGCCGTTGGCGACGAATGGCCGGTCGAACACCATGCGGAACCAGGTGGTGTATTGGGCACCGCCGCAGAAGCTTTTGGTGACGATCTTGCCTTCGACGCTGCGTTCGTCCAGCACGCGAACCTCGCTGCCAACCACGGAATGGCGTTCGTTGGCCTGGCCCAGGTTGAGCAGCACATGGCCGCTGGAGATGCCGGCGGCGAAGGTGTAGCGCTCGGCGGCGGCGCGGGTCAGCGCGGTGGCTTCGGCGGTAATCCCGCCATAACTGGTGAGCTGCACCTTGTAGTAGCCGGCTTGGCCAACCTCACCCTCGTGGCTGTAGTTGGCGGCGTAGCGCTTGTAGTTGAAGCTCTCCGCCTTCTTGGTATCGAAATCGCCGCCGGGGCCGATGCTGCCGGTGACCGGCAATACCGAAAGCTGACCGCCCTGCTCCCAGCATCCGGCGCCGGACAGGAAGGAATGACCGAAGCCGCGAATGCGCGCGTCGCTGTAGTGCCATCCGGCGTAATGCTCACCGGTCGGGCTGACCTGGATCATGCCGAAAGGAGCCGAGGCGCCGGGGAAAGTATTACCTTCGTCCTGGGTTCCGATGAAGGTATTGACCGGCATCTCGGCCGGTGCGGCGCCCAGCGGCAGCGCGAACGCAGCCAGCAGGACTGAGCAAAGTGTGAAGCGGATTGCTTTCATTACGAGACCTCTCCTTCGAGCAATGCGAATAACTGCTGCATGGCGGCGGGCGGCGGCGGTGTTGCTCCGGACTGGAGGCAGGCGGCGGAACCGGCAGCCAACGCAGCGTGCAGGTGGGACTGCAGCGCACGGCCCGGATGGCGCGCAAGGCTGTGCAACAGGCCGGCCACGCTGGCGTCGCCCGCGCCAACCGTATCGACCACAGCGACCGCAGGCGCGCGGGCATCGGCGCGCTGATCGCCATGGAACAGGCTTGCGCCCTGGCCACCGCGCGTGAGCAGGCAGTACGCCGAGGGCGCGGCTGCACGCAGCTGCTGCAGCGCCTCGTCCAGCGGCACGCCGGGGAACAGGCCGCGCAAATCGTCGTCGGAGACCTTGATCACGTCGGCCAGTTCCGCCATGCTGCGCAAGGTCGGGGCATACCGCTCGTCCATCAGGTTGCGGTAGTTAGGATCGTAGCTGATCGCCACGCCCTGCTCCTTCAGCTTTTCAGCCAGCGCCACCAGGTTCGAAGCCAGGGGCTCGCGCGCCAGGCTGATGCCGCCGAAATGCGCCCAGCGCAGGTCGCGCGACCAGTATTCCGGCAGCACCTCCTGATCAAAATGCAGGTCGGCGCTGTCGTCGCCGATAAAGAAATAGCGCGGCGGCTCGCCCTGCTCCACGATGGCCAGCAGCGGCGAGCGCTCAACGCGCTGCAACAGGCGCAAGTCCAGGCCCACAGCCTCGCTGGCCGCCCACAACGCATCGCCGAATCGATCGCGGCTGATGGCGCCGGCGAAGGCGGTACGTTCGCCCAGCACCGCCAGCGCACGCGCCACGTTCCACACCGAACCGCCGACGCGGCTGACCCAGCGCTCGTCGCCCTGGTGAATCATGTCGGTCAGCGCCTCTCCGGCGCACAGCATCAGTGGTGCGTCACGCATGATCGACCGCTCCCAACGCCGCCACGATGTCGTAGCAGGCACCCATGGTGTGGTAGTCCACTTTACCGGCCGGGCTCTTTTCGTCGCTCAGTTTGCGGTTGTCGCCGGACAGGATGCGGTACCAGGCACCATGCTCGTGGTCGACCAGGTGGGCCCAGCTATAGGACCAAAGGCGCTGGTACCAGTCCCAGTACTCGGCCTTGCCGGTGCGAGTGGCCAGCATGGCCGCAGCAGCCGTGCTCTCGGCCTGCACCCAGAAATACTTATGTGGATCGCAAACGGTCAGGTCCGGTGCCAGCGAGTAAGCCAGGCCACCGTGGACGACATCCCATCCGTTATTCACCGCAGCCTGGAACAGGCGCTCCGCGGTCGGCAACAGCCAGCCCGGGTCCTTGTTCAGCACCCCGCCGCGCGCTTCCAGTAGCAGCAGCAGCTTGGCCCATTCGGTGAAATGGCCTGGCTGGTAGCCCCATGGGCGGAACAGGTTTTCCGGATCGTCGATATTGAAGCGCCAGTCCGGCTGCCAGTTTGCGTCGTAATGCTCCCAGATCAAACCACCGCAACGTGCCGCCTGGCGCTGGGTGATGTTGAAAGCGACAGTGTAAGCGCGCTCCAGGAAGCGCTGCTCGCCGGTGGCCTGGTGCGCTGCCAGCAGTGCTTCGCAGGCGTGCATATTGGCGTTCTGGCCGCGGTAGCTCGAAAGCACGCTCCAGTCCGGAGAGGCTTCGTCGGCGTAAAGGCCGTCCTGCTCGTTCCAGAAGCGCTTTTCCATCAATTCGAACGTTTCGCCGATCCAGGCGCGCGCTTCTTCCAAACCCGCCATCGTGGCGTGCGCATACGCGAGCAGCACGAAGGCCTGGCCGTAGGCATGCTGGGTGCCGTCCTCCACTTCATGGCCGTTCAACATCCAGGCGTAGCCACTACCTTCCGGGTCGCGGTGTACGTCACGCAGGAAGCGCAGCGCATGGCGCGCGCCTTCCTGGTAGGCCGGGTCCTGGAAATGGCGGTAAGCCATGGAATAAGTGAACACGAAGCGCGTGCTGCTGACCAGATGCCGGTGCCGGGCGTCGTAGACAGTGCCGTCGTCCTTGAAGTAGTGATAAAGGCCGCCGGCCGGATCGATCGCGCGAGGGTGGTAAAAGCGCATGGTGTGGCGCGCGTGCTCGAGCAGGACGTTCGGGTCGCGGAAATTCGGGAGACTGGTCATGTTGGGCCTGGTGGAAATGCTAGTCGTCGCAACTGCTTTCGCGCACGATCAGTTCGACTGGCATGGTTATCTGGGAGGTGTTTTCTTCGGGTTTCTGGAGTAGCAGTTCGATGCCCGCCCGTCCAAGGTCTTCCTTGTCCACGTGGATGGTGCTGAGCGGGGGAATGGCGGCGGCGGCGCTGCTGATATCGTCGAAGCCGACAATCGCAATGTCATGCGGGACCTTCATGCCCTCGTTCAAGCAATGCTTCATGGCGATCAGCGCTGTGCTGTCGTTGTAGCAAAACAGGGCGTCGGGCCGTTTAGGAAGACTGAGCAGGCTGCGCATGGCTTCCACCACGGCGTCGTCGCCCTCGCCCATGGTGGGAACGATGACTTCCAGGTCCGGATCGGCAAATACCCTGGCATCGAACAGCGCCTGGCGGAAGCCGCGGTTGCGCTGCTGGATGCTGTAATGGGCCAGGGAGCCGGACATCATCGCGATGCGCTTGTGGCCGCAGCGCAGCAAGTGCTGGGTAGCCAGGTAGCCGCCACGCGCATTGTCAGGGTTAATCGAGGTGAAGCCGCGACGGTGCATGTCGACCAGCACGATAGGCTTGCCGGACTGCTGCAAGGCTGCCAGTACTTCCGGCTCGAAGAAGCCCGCGCACAGGATGGCATCGGGCTGGTGCACGCGAATCAGGCCCTGCACCGGCTCGGCTGGTCCGACCGCGATAAAGGACAAGGCAATGCCCTCGCGCCGGCAGGCCGCTTCGGCGCCATGCAGGACCGGGGAGTAGAACTGGCTTGATGCGAGCGTATTGTGCTGGCTGTGCAACAGGAAGGCGATACGGCGGATCCGCCCCTTCTTGAGCTGACCAAAGTCGTAGCCCATTTTCTCGGCGGCCTGGCGCACCTGGTTGCGGGTGACCTCGGTCATGCCGGCCTGGTTCTTCAATGCGCGCGAGACCGTGCCGATCGACAGCCCGGTGGCTTCTGCGATGTCGCGCAAGGTCACCAGGCTCACGGCTGCACCCTTTGACGGGAATTCAAGTGCATGAAGAGTCTCCATATTCAGTTTAATAAACGCTTCTTTTGAGCGCTTTCAGACGGCTTGGCCTATGCCTTTTTTGCGTCTGTACATGGGTAGGTTTTATATCAGCCGCCTTTTACAAGCGTCAACAAAAGCAGTAAAAATCGCAGTCTTTTAGCTTGTTTTAGTAAACACTGGCTTCGCCGGTTAGTGAGCGCAGGCGCAGCGATTTTCGCAGCGTCGCCAGGCTGGCTTTCGATGCAATTCGCAAGGTCACGGATTCTCCAGGCAGCAGGGTCATTGCGTTATCGGCAATCTCGGCGTCCACCCTGGCAAATTCGATCCAGACAGCGCGGGCGAGCTTCGCCGCACGCATCTCGAGTACGAAACCGTTGCCGTCGCGGCGCAGCACTGCATGCAGGCCGGGATCGGGCCAGTGCATGTCCTTCGCAGCCTTGAAGTAGACCACGCGGCGCGAGGCCGGCTCACCCTCCGCCCGCAAGTCGAAGACCGCAACCGTTGATGCCGGATCGGCACCGCCCAGCAAATCCCCGTCCGTGTAGCTGGCCAGCTTTGCCGCCGACAACGGGGTGAGTTCGACTGGCCTGCGCTCGTCGCGCAACACCCTGCCGTCAAGCGTCATCAGCCGCAAGCGGAGCTCGCCCCGCGCCTGATGCGTGCGGTCGTTGAGCAGGCTGATTTTTGTGTTGCCTTGCGCGTCTCGCAACGCGGCAACGGCAACCGGTGCGTAGAAGCGACGCGCATGGAACTGCAGTGCCTTCCAACGCCCAAACCAATCCACGCTCGACCACGAGGCGCCTGGCCAGACATCATTGAGCTGCCAATACAGCGAGCCCATCGTGTAAGGCCGGCTGGCACGGTGATGCAGCGCCGCCAGTTCGATACCCTCCGCTTGCGCCGCCTGGCCAAGATAGACAAAATGGGCGAAGTCCTTCGGCTCACCGAACTCGTAATTCACGTACTTCATCAAGCGTTCATTACCTTTTCCGGCCATGAATTTCTGGTGCGCCTCGATGACGGGGGCGGCGATGCCTTGCTCGACATGCTTGGCGAAGGCATCGATCGTGCGTTGCACCGGCCAAGCCTGAAGGCCATACTCCGACATGAATCGCGGCGTGATCTCCAGGTACTTTGAAGGCGGATGCGCCGGGTTGCCCCAAACCTCCCAGTAGTGCATGTCGCCGCTGGCAGGCGTGTTGGCCACTTCGGCCAAGTCGTCGCTGGGCGAGCCGGCCCAGTAGGCGATGCCGCCGCCCTCTTCCGCCACGACCTGGCGCAGGTCGGTGCCGAAAAGCTGTACATAGCCGTTCCAGACTTTGGTGGCGAAGGCCGGATCGGCCTGCATCATTTCCTTGCCGGGGCCCCAGTATTTCCAGGCGATTTCCTCCTCGTTATTGCCGCACCACAGGGCAATGCTTGGATGGTTGCGCAGGCGCCGCACGTTGTCGCGCGCTTCCGCAACCACGTTGGCACGAAAGGCATCGTCATAGGCCGGCGGCATGCCGCCGCCGAACATGAAGTCCTGCCATACCAAAAGACCCAGTTCGTCGGCGAGGTCAAAGAAATCCTCGCTCTCGTAATAGCCTCCGCCCCAACTGCGCAGGAAATTCATGTTGGCGTCGCGCGCCGACTGCAGCACGCGGCGCAATTGCGCCTTGCTTATGCGCGGCTGGAACATATCGAAAGGGATGCTGTTCGCGCCTTTGGCGAATACCGGAATGCCGTTCACTTCGAAATAGAAGCTCTTGCCCTTGTCGTCCGGCTCACGCCGCAAGGCGATGCTGCGCAAGCCGGTGCGTGCGCTGGCCGCGGCTACCGCCGCCTTGCCATCGCCGATCTCAGCCTCAAAGCGGTACAGTGGCTGTGCGCCATACCCGTTCGGGAACCAGCGTTGCGGACGCTCGATGCGCACAGGGAGCTCGATGCGATTGTCGCCCGCGCGCAATTCGACGCGGCGCAGCGCCGCCAGGGAGCGCTTTCCGCCAGGCGTGGTTTGCCACAGGCGCAAGTCGAACGCTCCGTCACGCACAGCTTGCGCCGACACGACGGCCACGATGTCGGCGCGCGCTTCGTCGACGCGATCCTGCCGCAATTGCAGGTTGTCGATGCGCACCGCATCCCAACTCTCCAGCACGACCGGTTTCCAGATGCCGGCGGTAACGTAGCGCGGCCCCCAGTCCCAGCCATAGTGGTAGCCGGGCTTGCGGGCGAAGTTGCCGGTCATCGCATCCGGCGGCTCATCGCCGTACGGCGAAGGATAATTCCCGGCCAGCTTGCGCGGCATGACCCGCACGGCCGGCAGCAGCCGTACGATCGGCGAACGCAATACGATGCGCAGTTCGTTGCCCTTCGCGCGCAGCTTGCCCTGTACCGGAATGCGCCAGGTGCGGAAGGCGTTATCGGCATCAAGCAGCTTTTCACCGTTCAGCCAGACCTCGGCAAAGGTATCGAGGCCTTCAAACACCAGGTCACTGCGCGCTGCCTGGCGCGGCGCATCGAAGCGAGTTCGGTATTCCCAGTCGGCGAGTCCTATCCATTGCAAGCCGGCTTCCGGCGCGCCTACGTAGGGATCTGGAATCAGCTTGTTCGCAAACAGGTCGGTGTGCACCGTGCCGGGCACCTTCGCGGCATGCCAGGGCAACGCTTCGGGATGCGCAGCCAATTGCGTGTTGCCTGGCATAAGGCGGAACGTCCAGCCGCTATCGATAACGGAACGCTGCGTTGTGCCTGCCCACGCGACTGCGGTAACCACCGTCAGGCACAGGCCCAATAGCAAGGCCATCATGGAACGCCAGTACAGGTGCGTACTCGTGGCGCCTTCGCCTTCCAATGCCGCGATTGTGCTCTTGCCGACTCGGTTGTGCAGGTTCATTGCGACACCCAAAACAGGAAAAAACCTCCCCAGCCGCGAGGCATGGGGAGGAAGGAGGGAAGCATCAGAACTTGTAGTTCAGGCCAAAGTAGGCAACGCGGCCGGCATATCCGTTGGAGTAGAAACGGTCCTTGGTGTCGTTGCCGAGGTGGGAGCGCGTTTCTTCCTTGGTCAGGTTCAGCACCGAGGCGGTCAGGCTCAGCTCCTTGGTGATGTTGTAGGCAACGTTCAGGTCGACCTGGTAGTACGGCTCTTCATACACGTTCAAGCCATTGACCAGTCCATCCACCACTTCGCCGCGACGGTTGTACGAAGCTCGCGCCAGGAACTTGTCGGTTTCGTAGAACACGGTCAGGTTCATCTGGTTCTTGGCGCTGCCGACCAGTGGCGACTCGCCGATCTTGGTGCCGTCCGCCATCGTGATGTCGGCCTGGTTGGTCTTGTTGTACGTATAGTTGAACTGCACGCCGAGCCCCATGTCCAGCGTATGCTGCGCGTACAGTTCCACGCCCTTGGACACGCCGTCGCGGCCACCGGCGCTGGTCGAGTAGCGCTGTACGACCACGTTCTGGCCGCCCACGTTCATGGTCACGTCGCGTACCACGGGCACGGCGAAGTTGCTGACGTTCTTGCGGAACAGGCCAAGGCCGAGCACCGAGCCGCGGTGGAAGTACCACTCCAAGCCCAGGTCGACCTGCTTGGCCTTGTATGGCTCGAGCTGCTTGTTGCTGCCGGCGCCGAACCAGCCTTGCTGGTCGCCGCCGCCGATCAGGCGTCGGTCGTTGACGTATTCCTGGCTGTAGTACTGCAGGCCGCCGGGAAATGCGATGTCGTTGTAGCTTGGACGCGAGATCACTTTGGATGCTGCCGCCCGCAGCAGCAGGTCTTTGGTCAGGTCATACGCGACGTTCAAGCTGGGCAGCACATCGTTATAGGTGCGATCAAGCGAACTGACCACAAACGACGAGTCGCGCGCAATGCTGTCCGGCAGGCGGGTAAAGCCGCTGGTGCACCCGGAGCCGGCAGGCGCGCCCACAGCCGGCAGGCCGCCCGCCAGGCAAGGTGCCGGGCTGCCATTGGCGCCGTTGAAGAAGTAATCGTTGTAGCTTTCCACTTGGTCGGTCGAATCGGCATGCTGCCTGGTGCGCACGAAACGCAGGCCGACGTTGCCCCGCAGGCGTTCGGTCTTCACGTTGGCCTGCAGGTAGGCCGAGGAGATTTTCTCGTCGACGTTGTAGACGAAATTGTCTTCGTTACGTGTCTGCATCTGGCCGTAGCTCTGGTTCAGGAAGGAGATATAGGCCGGGTAGTTAATCGCCGGGAACGCGCTGGTGTTGATGCCCCCTGCCAGGTTGCCCAGGGATTGGCTGTACAGGAACTGCGGCTGGAACTTGTTCGCAGTCGGATCGCAGCCAGCCTGGTAGCGATTATCGTAGTCCGTGGGGTCGGCGCCCTGGCAAACCCAATAGTTGTTGCCGGTGGCGCGGTGGGTGCCGCCCTTGCGGTACTTGGCGCCGAACTGTAGCGAATCCAGCCAGCTGCTGTCGGTGTGCCAGGTCATGTCGGCCTGGGCGTATTTCTGCTGCGTGCTGTTCCTGGTCCACGAAGAGGAGGTGGAACCGAGATCGATTTCGCCGATGCCCTTGGCCAGGTTGGCCATCAGCTCCGGCGAGAACGCCATGGTCGGCGTGCCGGCCGTGCTCCAGGAACTGGCGTAGTTGCCAAGGGTCCAGCTACCGTCCGCATTTTGCACGCGCGGCTTGATCGGCATCGTCATCTGCATCCGCGGCCCGCCACTGGCCCAGGTACGGCCGAACTTGAAGATACCGTCCAGCGACTTGCCGCGCCATTCCGCTTCAAAGTCGGCGGTCTGGGACAGCGACTTTTCCTGGTTGTAGCTGCCGGTGATCTGCGGCGTCGGGATGGTGCAATCGTCAGGACCCCAGCCGCCTGGCTGCTGGCCGGCCGCCGCAGCTTGCGCTTCGCTGCAGTAGTAAGCCTTGCCGGCGTGGGCGCTGTACTGCGCGCCGGTGACCAGGGTGCCGCTGCGGTCGAAGGTCAGGCCGTCGAGCATGCGGCCGCCCGGCCAGTTGCCGTCGCCGTTGTAACGTGCCAAATTCCACTCGGGGACCTTCAGGATGTTTGTCTGCGAGTCCTGCGACAGGTTGAAGCGGAAGTAGTTGGCTGTCAGGATCAGGTTGCGGACCGGCTTGAACTGCAGGGTCATCTGGCCGCCCTTGCGCTCGCGCTCCTCGTTCTTCACGCTCAGGTTGACCGACGTCGGCATCATGAAGTTGGTGTAGTACTTGCCGCCCTGGTCGTAGAAGCCGGACTGGCCCCACCAGTAGGAGCTGAGGTCGGAAGGCTTGCCATTGACGTCGGTGGCCGGGTGGGCGTCGTAATCGTCGCCATACCATTGCCAGTTTTCGGTACTGGCGCCCATGGTGCGGGTGGTGCGCTTCTGCTTGGTCAGGCCGACCAGGATGCCGAAGCGGTTGTCTTCATCATGCCAGGCGTACTGGCCGGAGAACTGGCCGTCGGTCTTCTTGGTGGTGTCGGCCCAGGTCCCTTCGGCGGAAACAAAGCCGGAGCCGGACTTCACCTCCAGTGGACGACGGGTATGCAGGATCACGGTGCCGCCAACGCCGCCCTCGTCGATGCGCGCTTCCGGAGTCTTGAACAGCTCCGCGCTGGACAGCATGTTCGACGGCAGCAGCGTGTAGTTGAACGACCGCGATGGATCGCCGTTGGATTCGGCGGTGGCGATGTAATTGCCGTTCAACTGGGTCAGGGTCAGCTCCGACGACAGGCCGCGCACGCTGACGTTCTTACCCTCGCCGCCGCTGCGGGTCACCACCACGCCCGGCACGCGCTGCAGCGCATCGGCCACGTTCTTGTCCGGGAATTTGCCGATGTCTTCGGCGGTGATCACTTCAACGATCGAGTTCGCATCGCGCTTCTGGTCGAGGCTCTTCTCGATCGCATATCGGTAACCGGTGACAACCACGGTATTCGGATCGGCCTTCTGGTCGGACGCGGTCTGCGCCTGGGCGCTTGCAAGGGAAAGCAGTGCCACGCTCACCGCCATGGCGATGGGTGTGGCGCGGCAGCCGCGCTGCCGTGAAGCGAGTTGGGTTCTGAACGTCATGCGTGTCTCCTGGTTATGCCCTATTGCGGGCTCTATATGGCGGTAGCAAGCCTCGAATCACCGATTTACTAAACGATGTTGATGTTGTCTGCATATCGACGGGATCGCGTCCACTCAGGAGAATTCTTACAAAGGAGACCATGGCACTTCAACAAACTTTCAAAGTTTGAATGAAGTTTAGTTTTGATTAGTAAACAAGAGTGCGGCAGAATTGCGACAGCGGCTTTTCGCCCTGGAGTGACGTGTGCCGCTATTTGTTTAGTGTGGAAGTATTTCCGGAGAAATGCAGATACCCCCAACGGCTCGGAACGTGCATGTCGATCACGCCTTGCGGCGACCATACCCAGTTGTCTTCCTTCGCCTGGCCCGCGGTCCATTCCACGCGGCTGAAGTTGATGCGCCAGATGGTTCCGTGAGCGGGAGGCGGCACTGCCTGGCGCGAGGCGAAGGCGCTTAGGGGATACGCCATTTCCACCGTCCAGCCGCGGTCCTTGTCATCGGGCTTATTCAAGCTGCCCTGCACGGCAATGGCGGTCTTCAAGCCTTCAATGTCCCAACTGTTGTCCGGCTGGCCGTCTTCGTTGTAGGGCTTGGGCAGGAACAGGTCCCAGCCCGTGTTGAAGGCGTTGATCTCGAACTCGTAATAGCTCCTGGATGCCGGCAGCGGCTTGACGAAGACCTCGAAGTCGTTGTCCTTGAAGATGACGGAATCGCGCTGCGTCAGCGTGGCCTTCACTTCGGGCTCCTCCAATTCGGCCCCGATGTAGAGGTATTGGTCGTCCCACAGCATTTTCACGCGCGTGCGGAACTTCGGACGCGGCCTGCTGTCGCCTTCGATGTCGACGAAGTCGGAAGTCCACGGCGCGTTTTGCCACGCCGGGTCGTCCAGCTTTCCGTCGACATGGATAGGGCCCGCAGCCCGCAGACATTCATAGGCGAGCGGCGCGGAATCCTCAGCCGCAGCGGGAATGGCGGCCGCCAGTGCGGTCCCGAATACGACAGCAAATACCTTCTTCATCATAGTCCCCTCCACATTTGAGCAAAAAACTTATATCAAGGAGACAAGACCGGTTCAACAGGCCCGTAAATTTAAGCCGAACTTTAGCGAACTTTAGTAAACTTGTGGCGTCCTTCCAGCATCCCAGGTGTCACCGTGCCTATCATTCATCCGACTTTGGTCGACATCGACATCCGCAGCTACGGCGAGCGGTGGACGGCGGACCAGCACACGTTCGCCCAACTGGTGCTGCCGCTCTCGGGCGAAGTAGAACTCGATATCGAGGGCCGGGGCGGCCGCCTGAATCCATTGAAGGGAGCCGTCGTCGTGGCAGGGGCATGGCATTCCCAGCAAAGCAATGTTGAAAATCACTCCCTCATTGTCGACGTGGACCAGGCAGCCGTGTGCCAGCCGATCTGGGAACAACTGGCAGACCGTCCCTTCCCGGACATCAGCCCGGCTGCGCGCAAGCTGGTCGAATTCATGCAGCTTTCGATCGCAGGGCGCGCCGCACCGCCTTCGCTGCTCCAGGGCTGGGTGCCGCTGCTGCTCGATACGCTTACGATGGAGCCGCCGCGCCTGCAATCGCGGCTGGCTGCGCTGCTGGCGCATGCCGAAGCGAATCTTGCGCTACCCTGGACGACAGAGTCGATGGCGCAGCTTGCGCGAATGAGCGTAAGCCGCTTGCATGCCTTGTTCCGGGACGAACTGGAAACCAGCCCACGCGCCTGGCTTCTCTCGCGGCGGCTCAATCGTGCCTGCGAGTTGTTGCGCCATACCAGCCAGCCGATTGCGGATATCGCACTGAGTACCGGTTTCGGCGACCAGAGCGCCCTCACCCGCGCCATGCGCGTCCAGCTCGACACCACGCCGGCGGCCTACCGTCGACTGGAGCAGGAGCCGGCGACAAAAAACCAGTAGACCGCGCCAAGACCATTCGGCGCGCGACTGCCACCATATCCCTATTTGGGAGATGGTCGTTGAATATTTCACTTGGCATTATTGCCGGCATCATCGCCGGCGCATTCTGGGGATTGGTGTTTCTCGCACCCGAGCTGACACGCGGCTTCACGCCGATCCAGCTTTCGGCGGGCCGTTACGTGGCTTACGGACTGATCGCCGCCATCCTGGTTTCGCGCTCGTGGCGCCGCCTGTTCGCCACGCTGACCTGGCGCGAATGGAAGGCACTGGCCTGGCTCAGTTTTACGGGCAATATCATCTACTACTTTTTCCTGGCGAAGGCCGTGCAGACGGGCGGCATAGCCATGGCCTCGATCGTCATCGGCTTGCTGCCCGTGGTGATCACCCTGGTCGGCAGCCGCGATGCCGGCGCCGTTCCCTTGCGCAGCCTTTTACCTTCAATTGCCCTCAGCACCGCTGGCCTGTCCTGCATAAGCTGGCAGCACCTGCAATCCGGTTCGCCGGCGGGCTTGCTGTACGCAAGTGGCGCTCTCGCCTCCTGGACGGCCTACGCAGTCGGCAACAGCCGGTGGCTGGCCCGCCTCCAGTCCGTCACGCCGCATGAATGGAGCATGCTCACCGGCCTGGTTACGGGTGCGGAAGCGCTCCTGCTCGCGGTGCCGGCACTGTCATCAGGTGCGCCGCAGCACAGCGCTTCCGAATGGCTGTACTTCGCGGCCGTGGTCACCAGCGTGGCCATTCTCTGCTCGATCATCGGCAACGGCTTCTGGAACTACGCCAGCCGCGCCCTGCCGCTGACGCTGACGGGCCAGATGATCGTGTTCGAAACCCTGTTTGCCGCCCTCTATGGCTTCCTGTGGGAAGCGCGCTGGCCAACCATCGTCGAGACCCTCGCGATGGGATTGCTGGTGTCCGGTGTCGCGTCCTGCGCCCTCGCCCATGGGCCGAAGCGCACGTCCGTGGCGCCCACCTTATAGTGATAAGATCTGGAGATTCGTCCACGACAAACGGCCAGCATGACAAGCATCCGCCAGAACTTCTTCATGATCCTTGCGACAATGGTCATGTTCGGCGCTGCGCTGCTGATCAACGAACTCCTGTTCAAGCAGCTGGAATTCGCGGAAGGTATCAACTGGATCTACCTCCCGGCCGGCGTGCGCCTGCTGGCCACCTTGCTGTTTGCCGAAGCAGGGGCGATCGGCCTGCTGGCGATCTCCTGGCTTTACTGCTTCCTGGTCCTGTTCCCGAATGAACCGGTGCGTGCTTTTGCGGGCGGCATCCTGGCCAGTGCCGCGCCCTACCTGGTCTACCTTGGCGCCAAGCGCTGGCTTGACCTGAAAGGCTCGCTGGCCAACCTGGCCGCCTGGCAGGTGCTGGTCTGTGCTATCGCATACTCCATAGCCAGCCCCTTGCTGCATCATATCTGGTTCGCCCTGTACGAGGGACGCGACCAGTTGCTGGGCAGCTTTGCCGTCATGGCGCTCGGCGACCTGACGGGTACCGTGCTCCTGCTGTTCTTCACGAAATGGGTGATGCGGCTCTCCACCCAGGCGCCCCCGCAGCAGGAGCCCTAGAACAAGGCCTGCTGCGCCGTGGTCAGCGCTGTGAAGCTGTCGTGCAGCGGCAGCAGGATGGCGTCCGCGATCGGCTGCAACTGCTTGTCGAGGTAGTGCTGGTAATCGATCGGCGAACGCTGGACTTCCAGCGGTTCCGGGCCGCTGGTGGTGATCACATAGCTGATGCGGCCGCCATTCTGGTAGCGCAGCGGCCGGCCTTGTGCCTTGTTGAATTCATCGGCCAGGCGCGCCGCGCGCACCTGCGGCGGCACGTTGACCTGGTATTCGTCCAGCCGGTGGCGCAGGCGCTTGCGGTACACCAGCAGGTCGTCATTTGCGCCGGACAGCGTATTGCGGGCGTATTCGCGCACGAAGTCCTGGTAAGGCTCGTTCCGGAAGATGCGGGCGAACAGTCCTTGCTGGAATTGCTGCGCCAACGGAGTCCAGTCGCTGCGCGCAACTTCGAGTCCGCGATAAATGATGTCGCCGTCGCTGGTCAGGCCCGCATAGCGTTTCTTGCTCCCCATGTCGGTGCCACGGATGGTCGGCATGAAGAACTTCCGGTAATAGGTATCAAACTCGATTTCCAGAAAGCTCTCCAGCTTGTACTTCTTGTGCAAGCGGTTGTTCCACCATTTGTTGATCTTGGCGACCAGCGCGCGCGCAATGGCCAGCGCTTCTTCCGTTTCATGCGGGCGCTTGAGCCAGATGAAGATCGAGTCGGTATCGCCGTAAATCGCTTCATACCCTTCCTTTTCCACCAGCTCGCGCGTGAGCTTGAGCAGCTCGTGGCCGCGCAGCGTGACGGAAGAAATCAGTTGCGGATGGTAGAAACGGCAGTCGGTGGAGCCAAGCACGCCGACGAATGAGTTCATCAGCAGCTTCAGCGCGGTCGACAGCGCATCGTTCTTTTCGCACTTGGCGGCATCGCGCCCTTGCCAGAGCTGGGTGGTGATGGCAGGCAGGCAGTGGCGCGTGCGCGAAAACTGGGCGCCGCGCATGCCCGGCACGGCGTCGTCATCGACCTCGCCTTCGACCATGCCAACAGGATCAACCAGGAAAGAACGGATGATGGACGGGTACAGGCTCTTGAAGTCCAGCACCACCACCGAGTCGTACAGGCCCGGACGCGAATCCATCACGAAGCCGCCAGGCGATGCGACGGCCGGGATCTCGCCCACATTCGGTGCCACATAGCCTTCGCGATGCATGCGCGGCAGGTACTGGTGGCTGAAGGCGGCGATCGAACCACCCATATGGTCGGGCACCAGTCCCGTGACGTGGGAGCGCTCCAGGATGAAGTCCATCACGCGCGTCTTCTCGAAAATTCGCGTAACCAGCTCGCAGTCCTTCAGGTTGTAGGTGGCCAGGGCCGGCTTGTCTTCCCGGAAGCGGCGCTCAATCTCGGCCATCTTGTCGTAATCGCTGCCGATGTCCTTGCCCTCCCCCAGCAAGGCTTGCGACACGTTCTCCAGGCTGAAGGACGGGAAGGTCCAGGACGCGGCGCGCAGGGCCTCGATGCCGTCGATGGCGATGCGGCCCGGGATGGTGGCGAATACATAGCCGTCTCGCGCCTGGTGGGTGCGCCATTCGACCGCGCGGCCTTCGCGCCCAAGCAATAGCGGAACCTTGTATTTGTCGGCGTTATTTTGCAGCGTTTGCAGGTCGAACTGCACCACGCTCCAGCCGATGATGGCGTCCGGGTCGTGCACACGGAACCATTCGTTGAGCTTTTCGATCACCCGGCGCGGCGTCGGGCAGTACTGCAGGTCGAAATCCACTTCGGGCGCCGCGCAAGGCTCTTCGCCCAGCATGTAGACCTGGCGCTGGCCGCAGCCTTCCAGCGCGATCGAATACAGGTCGCCGAAAGCGCTGGTCTCGATATCCAGCGACACCATGCGCAGGCGCGGGCGGTAGTCGGGCGCCGGCCGCAGCTTGCCGCCTTCGAATTCGACGCCTGCGGTGATGAAGCGCTCCATCAGGTAGCGCTCCGGCGGCTTGATGTCCGCCTCGTACAGGCGGATGCCGCGCTCGCCCAGCTTGCGCTCCAGCGCCAGCAGCTGCTTGTAATGACTGGCGTAGATGCCGACCACCGGCTCGCGCTGGAAAGTCTTGAGCGCCACTTCGCGCACATCGATGCCAGGCATGTCGGCCACCAGGGTGGCGATCGTGTCGCGCAGCGAAGCCTCGGCGAAAGCCACCGAAGCTTGTGCTGTCAGCAATATTTTGCGGGGGCCGTCGTCGGTCGCGAGCCAGAACTCGATTTCCGTGCCATCGCGGGCATCGCGCCAGGCGCGGGTGAGGATAAAACCAGGCATGCCGAAATTATACTGTATGAACACACAGTAAACTTGCAACATTAAGATAAGGTTGATAGAATAGTATGTTGCCTTGTATCAAGAGCAGGCAACCTAACTAGAAATAGGAATACTTAAAATGATCAAGCAAATCACCGCTGCCGCCCTGCTGGCAGTTACCTCCTTCGCAGCTTCCGCTGCTGAACCATCGTTCTACGTCGGTGGCGACGTAGGCTCCAGCAAGCCAAAAGACGTCAACAGCGAAACCAGCTACGGCGTGTTCGGCGGCTACAAGTTCGACGAGAACTTCGCTGTTGAAGCCGGCTTCCGCCGCCTGGGCAACTGGGAAGAAGACGGCATCGACGACAAAGTCACCCAGCTGTCCCTGTCCGTACTGGGCTCCGTCCCAGTAGCCGACCAAGTGGCCGTGTACGGTCGCCTGGGCTACAACCGCGTTGAAGAAAAGTTCGACGGCGATAAAGAGTCCAAGAACAAAGTCCTGTTCGGCCTGGGCGTGAGCTACCAGATCACCAAGGAAATCTCCGCACGCGTTGAATGGCAGCGTCCAGTCAGCCACTCGCGCAACATCAGCGTAGGCGTGGCTTACCACTTCTAAGCTTTTGCTTTGCATGGAAAGCCGCCGGACCTGGTCCGGCGGCTTTTTTCATTTGGGCTGCAGTGAAGCGAGGGCCGCTTCCAGCACTTCGTCGCGGCCGGCCCGCACGCCTTCGACCGTTTGCATGACCAGATGCTGCGGCTGCACGCCCACGCCGACGAAGGCGCGGCCATCCGGATAGGTATCCTGCTTGGTGCAGATGCGCGCACTACCGCCACCCGGCAGTTTGATGTGCAGCGGCTGGCCTGTGCTGCCGCCGGTAGCTTCGCCCACCAGGGTTCCGCGCTGCATGACGTCGAAAGCCACGGCAAAATCCTCGGCCGCCGAGAAGGTTGCCGCGCTGGTCAGTACCAGCACCGGCTTTTTGTACTGGCGCTGCGGGTCGGGCTGCACCGCATCGGGCGCCTCGGCATACATCGGCTGCGCCTTGTCCCAGGCGCGCCAGGTTGGCTTGTAATCGCGGGTGGACCAGCGGCTGGTCAGGAAAGCCTTGTCGTCCAGCGTGGACAGGATCTTGTAGCCCACATCCGAATTGCCGCCGCCATTACGGCGTACGTCGATCACCAGCGCCGAGGACTTGGCAATTTCGTCAAAAGCCGCCATCCACGCGTCGGCGGCACTGTTGTCGTCAAAGCTATTCAGCGAGACGTAAGCCACGTCGCCCGGCAGCATGCTGAATTCAAAAGAAGGCGAGTTGACCGCGGCGGCCTTGCGGGCATCCCTGCCCACGCGCGCAACCTGCTGCTCGAACTGCTTGCCGGCGGCGTCGCGGAAAGTCACGCGTGCTGCCGAACCGACGGCGCCGCGCAGGAGCTGGCTGCCAAACGTGCGCAACGCTTCGTCCTGCGGTGTGGAGGCGCTCAAATACGGAGCGATCTCGCGTGCGGCGTAAGTCTTCACTTCGGTGCCATCCACCGACACCACTTCCAGGCCAGGCATGATGCCTTTGGCGCGCAAGCCGGGATCCAGCACCTCGGTCACGATCACGCGGCCTTCGATGGGGCGCGTCACCAGCAGCGGCAGGCCGCCCATGCGTTCAGCCAGTTCCCCTGGCGGCATGACGTTCGTGTGGCCGTCTTTCAGCTTCGCCACCAGCTCCATCAGCACGCGGTAATACTCCTCGGTGCTGCGGGTCGCGCGTACACGCGGCAAGGTGTCCAGGTACAGCTTGTCCCAGTCCAGCTTTTCGAGGGTCCCGGTATCGACGAAGTTGTATTTCACTTCCGACCATAACTTGGACAGGCCGGCGACCTTTTCGTCCTCGCTGATGTTTTCTTTATAAGATCCGGCCAGCGCTGCGGTCTCCCACTGCATGGCAGGCTGCTGCTGCGCCATCGCGCCGGTGGCCGCCAGTGCCAGGACCAGCGCCGCTACATGGCTTTTTGCCATTTTGTCTCCTGATTAAGCTGAATGCCCAGCATTCTAGAGGCCCGGCGGCATAGACGCTACCCTGTTACAAGCCTGATACTTTTCGTACAGGGGACGGCTGTTAGAATCCATCCTCGAAGTTCTTCATTTTCCTTTCGAGACCATGCGACGACTTGCACTTCCCATGCTGGCAGCCCTGCTGGCGGCCCCCGCGTTTGCGACTGCCCCTACCCCTATTACCCTCGACCAGGCCATGTCCCACCCGGACTGGATCGGTACACCCGTGGAAACCGCGTGGTGGAGCTGGGACGGCAAGCAGATTTTCTATAAGCAAAAGCGCATCGGCTCCTCGCTGCGCGACACCTTCCAGGCCGGCGACAAGCCACGCCTGGTGGCGGACTCCGAGCTGTCCAAGCAGGATAGCCCGAACATGGTGTTCAACCGCGAGCGCACGCGCGCCATCGTGCTGCGCAATGGCGATTTGTTCGAACGCGACCTGAAATCCGGCGCCTTGCTGCAGATCAGCCGCGGCACCGCCAACGCTTCCACGCCGCAGTATTCGGCCGATGGCCGCAGCGTGCAGTTCAAGGTCGGCAACGACTGGTTCAACTGGAATCGCGCCGACCGCCTGGTCTCCCCAGTCGCCTTGCCGCGCGCTGCAAAAGATCCCTCCGCCGCACAGGATGAAGACTACCTGCGCGATATGCAGCTGCGCCTGATCACTACCCTCAAGCGCCAGAAGGATGAACGCGACGAAACGCGCGCGCGCGCCAAGGCTGAACGTACAGCCGACGCCACCCGCGCTCCTACGCCGCTCTACTTCGGCGAGAAAGTCTCGATCGATGCTTCTTCCCTGTCGCCGGACGGCCGCTGGCTGGTGGTCGCCATTTCGCCGAAAAGCAGCGAGAACGGCCGCGTCGGCAAGATGCCGCGCTACGTGACCGAATCGGGCTACGAAGAATTCGACGACCAGCGCACCCGCGTTGGCCGCAACCTGCCGCTGGCTCTGTCGCTGAAACTGGTTGACCTGCGCACCGGCGTCATCAAGGACCTGTCGCTGGACTCGCTGCCGGGCATCGCCACCGACCCGCTGGCCAGCCTGCGTGAAGCAGCCAAGCAGCCGGCGCTGAAAGGCAATCGCGCCACCCGCCTGGAAGCCGATGAAGGCGACGGCATCGCCTGGAGCAACGATGGCGCCAAGGTCGCCGTCATGCTGCGCACTGTCGACAACAAGGATCGCTGGCTGGCCGGCATCGACCTCGATGGCGCCAAGCTGAAGTCCCTGCACCGCCTGACCGACAACGCCTGGATCAATTACAGCTACAACGACTTTGGCTGGCTGCCCGACAACAGCACGCTGTGGTTCATGTCCGAAGAAACCGGCTACGCCCACCTGTACACCCTGGGCGCGGACGGCAAGCAGCGTGCCCTGACCAGCGGCAAATGGGAAGCCTCGAGCGTGAAGTGGAATGCCGACGGCACCCTGGCCTATATGCTGTGCAACCGCCGCACGCCGGGCGAATACGAGGTGTGCTCGACCTCGGCCAAGGACGCCACCGTGCGCGAAGTGACCCAGCTCAATGGCGGTGTCGAACAGTTCGACCTGTCGCCGGACCAGCGCAAGCTGCTGGTGCACTATTCCTCCGCCTACGTGCCTTCGCAACTGGCGACCGTGCCTGCCGCCGGCGGCGCGGCGACCAAGCTGACCGATACCCGCAGCGCCGAATACAAGGCACGCGAATGGATCCAGCCGCAGATGGTGGCCGTGCCTTCGACCCACGGCGCCGGCCAGCCAATCTGGTCCAAGCTGTATCGCCCGGCTGCGCTGGAGCCGGGCAAGAAGTACCCGATCGTGATGTTCGTGCACGGAGCCGGCTACCTGCAGAACACCCACAACCGCTTCCCGAACTATTTCCGCGAACAGATGTTCCACAACCTGCTGGTTGAAAAGGGCTACATCGTGCTGGACATGGACTACCGCGCATCCAAAGGCTACGGCCGCGATTGGCGCACGGCGATCTACCGCCAGATGGGCCATCCTGAACTGGACGATTATGTGGACGGCGCAAAATGGCTGGCAGCGAACCACCAGGGCGATATCGACAAAGTCGGCATCTACGGCGGCAGCTATGGCGGTTTCATGACCTTCATGGCGCTGCTGCGCGAGCCGGATTTGTTCAAGGCCGGTGCCGCGCTGCGTCCGGTGACCGACTGGACCACCTACAACCACGGCTACACCGCCAACATCCTGAACACGCCGGACATCGATCCGGAGGCTTACCGCAAATCCTCGCCGATCGAGTACGCGGACAAGCTGAAAGGCCACCTGCTGATCGCCCACGGGATGGTGGACGACAATGTGTTCTTCCAGGATTCGGTGCGCATGGCGCAGCGCTTCATCGAGCTGAAAAAGGATAACTGGGAACTGGCGGCGTACCCGCTGGAGCGCCATGCCTACGTTCAGCCTGAGAGCTGGTACGACCAGTACCGCCGCATCTACAAGCTGTTCGAGAGCACCCTCAAGTAGGCTTGGCCACGCTGCTTGGCAGCGTCTGGAAATCGTCTGTCTGATACAGCGAGTGCCAGGCTGCCAGCAGCGCCGGCGGCGGCGTGACCAGCTTGCGCGCCGTCAGGTCCAGCCAGCCGCCCGAGCTGTTGATCCGGGCGGACAGCTTCCCATCACTGCGATACACATCGCTGCGCAGCATCCAGCGGCTGCCGTCCTGCGACATCCCGGCCAGCGCCAGCGTCACGGTGATGGTATCCATCAGCAGCACTTCCTTGAAATACGCGATATCGTCCTTCATCACGACAGGACCGATGTTCAGGCGCTTGAATTCCGCCATCGGGAAACCATTCTCACCCAGGAACATCATGCGGATATCGCCTGCCTTGTTCAGGTAAGCCGTGTTGGCCATATGGCTGTTGAAATCCATATCGCCCCAGCCAGCCAGCATCTTGCGTTCAAACATTGCTACTCCCTTTTATTCGGCTGCGAGGAAGTCCAGCAAAGTCAGGGCCACGATCTTGGTTGCCTTGCGCAAGTCTTCCAGCAGCAGTTTTTCATCCGCCTTCTTGGCATTCGATTCGGGCACGCTACGCGGCCCAGCGCCATATAGTACTGCCGGAATGCCTTGTTCGCCGTACAGTCGCGCATCGGCGTACAACGGCGTGCCAACGGCAGGGATATCCTCCCCCAGCACCTGGCGTGCGTTCTTCTGCAAATTGGCCACCAGCTTTTCACCGGCCGGCAGCGGGCGCAAGGCGTGGGACAGCAGCAGGCGTTTGACCTCCAGGCGGATGCCGGGTTCGTCCTGCACCGCCTCTTCGATCAGCTTGCGCACTTGGGCTTCCACCGCGACCGGGTCTTCTTCCGGAATCATGCGGCGATCCATCTTCATCACGACCTTGCCCGGCACCACATTGGTATTGGTACCGCCGTCGATGCGGCCCACCAGCATGGTCGGCGAATCGATGCCAGGTACTTTGGACTTGATCTTTTTCAGTTCAGGCAACTGGCCGTAGATCGCGTTGAGGATTCTTGTTGCCGCCTGCAGCGCATCGTGGCCCGTTTCCGGCATGGCGCCGTGGCCGGATTTACCGTGCACCGTGATCTCCAGCTGGAGACAGGCATTGTGCGCGGTGACGATGTTGTAGCTGAAGCCTGCCGCAATCACGTAATCCGGCTTGGTCAGTTTTTCGCGCAGCAGGAAGCCTGGTCCCAGCAGGCCACCGAATTCCTCGTCATAGGTAAAGTGCAGCTCGACGCCGCCTTTCAGCTTGACGCCCAGCGCTTCCAGTGCGCGCACCGCGAAGATGTAAGTGGCGAAATCGCATTTCGACACGGCTGCGGCGCGGCCGTAGATGTAGCCGTTGTCGATCAAGCCGCCATAGGGTGGATAGGTCCAGCCTTCGCCCGGCGGCACCACATCGCCATGGGCGTTCAGCGCGACGGTCGGGCCGCCTGCCGCATAGGGGCGGCGGATGATCAGGTTGGTGATCGATTCCATGCCGTAATCGCGTACTTCCTGCTCCGGCACGGCGTGCTTTTCCGCGTTCCAGCCATAGGCCTTCACCAGTTCCGCCACCGTTTCCGCATGCGGCGTGTTGTTACCGGGCGGGGTATCAGTTGGCACGCGCAGCACTTGCTGCAGGAAGGCCACTTCTTCCTCGAAGTGGTGGTCGATCCATTGGGTCAGTTTGTCGTTCATCATTTTGCTCCGGCAGCGAACCATGCGCCCAGTTCGGCACGTTCCGCTTCAGTCATATTGGTCAGGTTACCGATCGGCATATCCCTCTGCTCCACCGCGCGCTTGTGGATCTGGGCCGCACGCTGGTGGATCTGGTCGGCCGTGTCGAACATGACGCCAGCCGGCGCAGTGGCAAAGCCCGGCTGGGTTGGCGTCGCCGAATGGCAGGCCAGGCAGCGCTGGTCGACAATGGTTTTCACTTTCGCGAATTGCGCAGCCGGATCCGCCGCAGGCTTCACGGCGGCAGGCTTGGGCGGCGCAATCACCACGGCAATCGCCGCCAGCAGCGCCACACCGATCGCGGGATAGCGCCACTCGACACGTCCCTTGTGGCGCAGGTTGAAAAAGTGGCGGATAAAGACGCCGGCCGCCATGATGAAGCCGAGCACCAGCCAGGCATTTTTGTTCTGGTAAGTCATCGCATAGTGGTTGCTGATCATGATGAACAGCACCGGCAGCGTGAAGTAATTGTTATGCACGCTGCGCTGCTTGGCCTTGATCCCGTGGATAGGATCGGGCAGGCTGCCCGCCTGCATCGCCTGCACCATCTTGCGCTGGCCCGGGATGATCAGCATCGCCACATTGGCCACCATGATGGTGCCGATCATGGCACCGATATGGATGAAGGCCGCACGGCCGCTCAAGAGGTGCGTCAATGCATAAGCCGCAGCAACCAGCAGCAGGAACACCACCAAGCCAAGCCATTTCTCGCTCTTGCCCAGCGGGGAGCGGCACAGCGCGTCATACACCACCCAACCAGCAACCAGGAAGCCGATGCCGATGCCGACCGCCTGCAGGCTGGAGAGGTCGGCCACCTGTTTGTCCACCATCATCGCCTGCGCGTTGAAGTAATAGGCGATGGTCAGCAGTGCAATGCCGGACAGCCAGGTGGAATACGCCTCCCACTTGAACCAGTGTAGTTCCTTCGGCAGTTCGGCCGGTGCAACGAGATACTTTTGCGGATTATAGAAACCGCCGCCGTGCACCGCCCACAATTCGCCGGACACGCCCTTCTTCGCCAGGTCCGAGCCGGGTGCCGGCGGGCGGATCGAATTATCCAGCCATACGAAATAGAACGACGCGCCGATCCACGCTATACCCGTGATGATGTGCAGCCAGCGTACCAGCAGGTTCGCCCATTCCAGGCTGTAGGGCAGCAGGTATTCCATGTAAATCCTTGAGTTGAAGAAGTGGCAATCTATCGAAGATACGCGTTTTCGAGCCCCCGCAACATGAAATATGTCGTATATTCAAGATATTCGAATTCATATACGTACGCAAGATGTCCGGCCTGCCGCAACACCTCGATATTCACCTCATCCGCATCCTCTACCTGCTGCTGGTCGAGAAGAACGTATCGCGCGTGGCGCTCAAGCTGAATCAGCCGCAGCCTTCGATTTCGGCTTCGCTGCGCAAACTGCGCGAACTGACGGGCGATCCACTGCTGGTGCGCGGCGCGCGCGGCATGGTGCCGACCCAGCACGGCGAAAGCCTGCTCAAGCCGGCCAAGCGCATCCTGGACGAGACGGAATCGCTGTTCGTGAAAAAGACGCCATTCGTGGCGCAGGAAGAAGCACGTACTTTCAATATCGCGGCCCCGGACTACCTGGACAGCCAGTTCCTGCCGAATGTGGTGGCGATGCTACGTCGCGGCTCGCCCAAAAGCCGCGTGGTAATCCACTCGATCGGCCCCGGCACCGACTACCTGCGCCTGCTGTCGGACGGCGACATGGACCTGGTCATCGCCAACTGGGACGAGCCGCCGCAGCACCTGCACATTTCCAAGCTGTTCGAAGATCCGATCATCTGCGCCATGCATGCCGGCAGCCCCTACGCCAAGCGCACCGCGAGCGACGCGATGTCGCTGGACGACTATCTCACCCTGCCCCACGTCGCGCCATCGCAGATGGTGCCGGGCTACGGCGGCGTGATCGACTCCTTCCTGGAACGCCAGGGCATGCGGCGCAATGTGGCAGTGGAATCGGCCTATTTCAGCCTGATCCCCTACATGCTGGCGCAGACCGACCTGGTGCTGACCACGGGCCGGCAGTTCCTGCGCTTCTACGAGAATTCGCTGCCGCTCAAGGTGTTCACCCCACCGGTCAAGTTCCCGCCGATGCGCTTCTACCAGCTCTGGCACGAACGCGTGCACCAGGCCCCCGAGCACAAATGGCTGCGCGACCAGGTCACCGCCGCCGCCAAGGCTCTCTTATGACAGGTATATAGGGCTGCTTATGGTGGGCGACGCTGATCGGGATATGATCGATTGTTCAAGATAGGACAACTGCGATGACCACCACTCTCCCTGAACTGAACTCCTGCGACCTGGCTGCTTTTGTTGAGCATTTGCGCGGCATTTATGAGCACTCGCCATGGATTCCCGAACGGGCGGCGGCTCAGCGGCCCTTTGCGTCGTTGCCCGCGCTGAAGCAGGCCTTGCAAGGTGTGGTCACGGGCGCTGCCGAAGCCGAGCAGCTTGGACTGATCCGCGCTCACCCGGAATTGGCAGGCAAGGCCGCCATCGCCGGCGAACTGACCGCCGAGTCGACCAGCGAGCAAGCCAGGTCCGGCCTGAACCTGTGCAGCGCGGAGGAATTCGCGACCCTGCACCAGCTGAACGCTGACTACAACGCCAAGTTCGGCTTCCCCTTCATCCTCGCCGTCAAAGGTCCTACGGGACAGGGCTTGACACGTGAGGCCGTCATCGCCACCTTTGCGCGCCGCCTGAAGAACCAGAAGGCCGACGAAATGGCGGAATGCCTGCGCCAGATCCACCGTATCGCGGAAATCCGCCTCAACGACCTGCTGGGCGCGAAACTGGAATTCGGCCCGCAGATCATGCAATGGTCGGAAGACCTGGCGCAATGGAGCGATGACGAAGCCGCCCTCACCTGTGCCTACATGACCGACGCTCACCGCGCCACCGCTGCGCAACTGGCCACCTGGATGCGCGACGCCGGCATGCAGGTCGAAATCGACGCTGTGGGCAACGTGGTCGGCCGCTACCTGTCCGATGCTCCTGGCGCAAGAACCATCCTCACCGGCTCGCATTACGACACCGTGCGCAACGGCGGTAAGTACGACGGCCGCCTCGGCATCCTGCTGCCGATCGCCATCGTGCGGCAGCTGCACGCCAAGGGCGAAAAGCTGCCGTTCAATTTCGAAGTGATCGGTTTCGCCGAAGAGGAAGGCGTGCGCTTCCGCAGCACCTTCCTGGGCAGTAATGCCGTCACCGGCAAGTTCGACATGTCCCTGCTGGATGCCGTGGACGCCGATGGAATCAAGATGCGCGATGCGCTGGCCGCAGCCGGCCACGATGCCGCCGCTATTCCATCCATCGCGCGGCGCCGCGCAGATATTGCCGCTTACGTCGAGGTCCATATCGAGCAAGGACCGGTGTTGCTGGAGCACGGCCTGCCGGTGGGCGTCGTCACCGCGATCGCCGGCAGTTCGCGCTTCCTGGTCGATCTGCAAGGCGTTGCCAGCCACGCCGGCACCACGCCAATGCATATGCGCAAGGACGCGGCTGCGGCAGCGGCCGAAGTCGTGCTGCTGGTCGAGCAGCGCTGCGCGCAAGGGGAAGCATTGGTGGGCACCGTTGGCCAGCTTCAAGTGCCTGGTGGATCAGTCAACGTCATCCCGGGCGCATGCAAGCTGTCGCTCGACATTCGCGCTGCCGACGATGCAGTGCGCGAGGCAGCGGTGCGCGATGTGCTGGACGGCCTGGCGGCAATTTGCGCGCGCCGCAATATCGAATTCAAGGTGGAAAAGATCGTCGAAGCCAACGCTGCACCATGCGCGCCATGGTTGATGCGGCAATTGGGCGATGCGGTCCAACGCAGCGGCCTGCCACGCTTCGACCTGCTGTCCGGCGCCGGCCATGATGCGATGGCGATTGCAGCACTCACCGACGTATGCATGCTGTTCACACGCTGCGGCAATGGAGGCATCAGCCACAACCCGCTGGAAACCATGACGGCCGATGACGCTGAGATCGCCGCGCAGGTACTGCTCGACTTCCTGCGCAGCTTCAAACCGCAATAAGACAAGCTACCGTCGCAGCGCCGCGAGAATTTCCTCGTTGTGCTGGCCGACGGCAGGAATCGCATGTGGCGCCGCCGGCGTCGGCGTGGCGGAGAAACGCGGGGCGGCGTTCGCCTGCAATACCCCTTCGGTGGCATAGGTGCCACGCGCTTGCAGATGCGGATGCCGCGCGGCCTCCGATGGCGCCAGCACCGGCGCGAAACAGGCATCCGTCCCTTCCAGCAACGCACACCATTCGTCGCGCGTGCGCATTGCAAACAACTCCGCAAACGCTGCCCGCTGCAGCGGCCACTGGCCCGCCGCATGCTGGGATGCGAAACGCCGGTCTTCGGACAATTCGAGCTTATCCAGCAGCAGCTTGTAGAATTTTCCTTCCAGCGCTCCGACCGTGATGTCCCGCCCGTCCTTGCAGCGATAGGTGTTGAACCAATGCGGGCCATCCAGCACCGATGTGCCGCGCTGTTCGCGCATCAAGCCGACCGCCGACAAGTCGAGCAGGAGGTTCATCATGTGGGCCGAGCCGTCGACGATGGCAGCGTCAATCACTTGTCCCTTGCCGCCGCCGCGCGCGTGCAGGATGGCGGAAACAAGACCCAGTGCGAGATAAAGCGCGCCGCCGCCAAGGTCGCCCACCAGCGTTGGCGGCGTTACCGGCGGCGCGTCGCCCGCCCCGGCGTAATGCAGCGCACCGGAAAGTGCAATGTAGTTGTTGTCATGCCCTGCCGCCTGCGCCAGCGGTCCGTGCTGTCCCCAGCCGGTCATGCGACCGTATGCCAGACGGGGATTGCGAGCCAGGCAAACTTCCGGCCCAAGGCCAAGACGCTCCATTGCGCCGGGCCGCATGCCTTCGATCAAGCCATCGGCATCTTCAATCAGCTGCAGCACGATGTCGATGGCGCCGGGGTCCTTGAGGTCCAGCGCCAGCGAGCGCTTGCCACGGCGCAGGATGCCGGCGGTCGGAATCTCCGCCGGTCCCGGGCGCTCGACCACGATCACTTCCGCGCCCAGGTCCGCCAGCAGCATGCCGCAAAACGGTCCCGGGCCGATGCCCGCAATCTCGACGATCCTGACTCCGGACAGCACGCCCATCTCAACGCTCCGTGTAGTAAGTAGTCCCGGTGGCAGCCATTGCTTTCAACTGCGCCGGCACCGCAAAGCGGTCGCCATGGGCGGCCGCCAGGCGTTCGCACTGCGCCACAAAAGCTGCCGAACCGGCATTGTCGACCATGCTCAATGGACCACCGCGGAATGGCGGGAAGCCCCAGGCGAGGATAGCACCGACATCCGCGTCACGCGCGCAACGCAGCACGCCTTCGTCCATGCAGCGTGCGGTTTCCACGGCCTGCACGATAGTCAGGCGCTCCACCACCTCGCTCACGTCGGGCTGCACTGCGGCGCGCGGGAACAACTCCGCCAGGCCGCTCCAGAGCGCCTTCTTGCCCCCTTCCGGATAATCGTAAAAGCCCTTGCCGGCCTTCTTGCCGATGCGACCCAGTTCCACCATGCGCGCGGCGACTTCGTGGCCTGGACGTCCCTTGTATGCGTCGCCCAGGTCAAGGCGGGTTTGGCGGTCGATTTTCCAGATCAATTCGGACGACACTTCATCGGTCAACGCCAGCGGGCCGACCGGCATGCCGGCCTGCAGGCCGGCGTTCTCGATCAGCGCAGGCGCCACGCCCTCCGCCAGCAGCGCCAGGCCTTCCAGTACATAGGTCGAGAATACGCGGCTGGTGTAGAAACCGCGCGAATCGTTGACCACAATTGGCGTCATGCCCAACGCACGCACCAGGTCCATCGAACGCGCCAACGTCGCATCCGAGGTCTGCTTGCCGACGATGATTTCGACGATAGCCATGCGGTCCACCGGCGAGAAGAAATGCAGGCCGATGAAGTTGGCCGGGCGTGCGCTCGCCTCCGCCAGGCTGGTGATCGGCAAGGTCGAGGTGTTGGACGCGAAAATCGCATCGGTGCCCAGGACAGCCTCCGCACGACGCGTCACGTCAGCCTTGATGCCGCGATCCTCGAACACAGCCTCCACCACGAGGTCAGCCCCGGCGAGCAGCGCGAAGTCGCTTGTCGGGGTGATGCGCGCCAGCAGCGCCTCCGCTTTGTCGGCGGAAACCTGGCCGCGTTGCTGCTGCTTGGCGAGCAGCGTCGCAGAATAGGCTTTGCCTTTCTCCGCCGATTCCTGCGCAGTATCGAGCAGCACCACCTCGATGCCCGCCTTGGCAGCGACATAGGCAATGCCGGCCCCCATCATGCCCGCACCCAGCACGCCAATCTTGCCGTACTTCTGCTGCGGCACGTCTTTCGGACGCGATGCCAGCTTGTTTGCCTCGTTCATGCTGAAGAACAGCGTGCGGATCATATTCTTCGCTTCCGGCGACAACACCGTTTGCACGAAGTATCGGGCTTCCGTCATCAAACCGGTATCGAGGTCAGTGATCAGGCCTTCGTATACGCAGGACAGGATATTGCGCGGCGCCGGATAGTTGCCGTAGGTCTTGGCACGCAACATGGCGTTGGCGGCCATGAATACCTGTTGCACGGCCGGCGAAGACACTGCGCCGCCAGGGATCTTGAATCCCTTGGCGTCCCACGGCTGCTGCACGCCACCCGCGGCAATTGCACTTTCCAGCCAGGTGCGTGCCGCCGCTGCTTCCGTGCCGGCCGCAACCACTTCATTCAGGATGCCCAACTCGCGCGCCGCAGCGGCAGTCAGGCGTTTGCCTTCCAACAGCAGCGGCAGTGACTTCTGGATGCCGACCAGACGCGGCAGGCGCTGCGTGCCGCCCCCGCCTGGCAGCAGGCCAAGCGTAACCTCCGGCAGGCCGAAACGCGCCTTGGGGTTATCCGCCGCCACACGATAATGTCCGCACAGCGCCACTTCCAGCCCGCCACCAAGCGTCGTACCCGGCAGCGCCATGGCGACCGGCTTGCCGCAGTTTTCCAGCTTGCGCAGCGCACGATCCAAGCGCACCACGCGCTCGAACAGTACCTCGGCGGTCTTGGCGGACAGCAGCCATTCCAGGTCGCCGCCGGCGATGAAGTCCGGCTTGGCGGACGTCATCAGCACGCCCTTCACCGCGGCATCGGCAACCACGCGGTCCACCAGCTCGCACAAAGCAGTGCAGCTTTCCTCATTCAACACATTCTGGCTGCGGCCCGGCATATTCCAG
Organism: Duganella sp. CF458; assembly: GCF_900113115.1. Taxonomy (GTDB): domain Bacteria; phylum Pseudomonadota; class Gammaproteobacteria; order Burkholderiales; family Burkholderiaceae_D; genus Rugamonas. The sequence goes on from NZ_FOOF01000007.1 coordinate 167,722, forward strand.
CTCAGGGTGGCAATGCCATGGGAGTCCAGGTTGTAATCAATCATTCTCTGTCTCCCTTAAATGCGCTCGATGATGGTGGCAGTACCCATGCCCGCGCCAACACACAGCGTGGCCAGGCCGGTTTGCAGGTTGCGGCGCTCCATCTCGTCCAGCAAGGTGCCGAGGATCATGGCGCCGGTCGCGCCCAGCGGGTGCCCCATGGCGATCGCGCCGCCGTTCACGTTCATCTTCTCGTGCGGCACATTCATCACCTCCATGAACCGCAGCACCACGGAGGCAAAAGCCTCGTTCAATTCATACAGGTCGATGTCGGACGCCTTCATGCCGGCCCGCTTCAATGCTTTTTCGGCGGCGTAGCTTGGGCCGGTCAGCATGATGGATGGTTCGCTGCCGATGGATGCAAAGGAGCGGATGCGGGCACGCGGTTTCAGCCCGGCGCGCTGGCCTGCTTCCCGGGTGCCGATCAGCACTGCCGCAGCGCCGTCCACGATGCCGGAGCTGTTGCCGGCGTGGTGTACGTGCTGCATCTGCTCGATCTGCGGATAGCGCTGCGTAATGACGGAGTCGAAGCCGAAGTTGGCGCCCATGTCGGCAAACGATGCCTTCAGCGCTCCAAGCGATTCGACGGTGGTCTCAGGGCGTACCAGCTCGTCGCGCGCCAGCATGGTCAAGCCGTTGCGGTCCACCACAGGAACGACAGAGCGCGTGAAGCGGCCCTCCTGCCATGCGCGATGAGCGCGCTGCTGCGACTCGACGGCATAGGCGTCCACGTCGCGACGGCTGTAGCCCCAGATAGTTGCAATCGCGTCGGCCGAAATCCCCTGCGGGACGAAGTAGGAATCGAAAGCGCTTTGCGGATCGACCGGCCATGCGCCACCCGAAGAACCCATCGGCACGCGCGACATGGCTTCGACGCCGCCGCCGACCACCATGTCGGACTGGCCGGACATCACCTGCGCCGCAGCCATGTTGCATGCCTCCAGGCCGGAAGCGCAGAAGCGGTTGATCTGCACGCCGGCGACCGATTCGGCGTAGCCGGATGCCAGCGCCGCCACACGGCCGATACAGGCGCCCTGCTCGCCGACCGGCTCCACGCAGCCCAGCACAACGTCGTCGATGATCGCGCTGTCGAAGTTGTTGCGGCTGACCAGCGCGCGCAGCGCGGTCTCCGCCAAACGCAGCGGCGTTACACCGTGCAGCGAACCATCCTTTTTTCCCTTGCCGCGCGGCGTGCGCACGGCATCAAAGATATAAGCTTCCAAGCTGGTCTCCTTTACAGCGTGCGGCTGATCAGTTCTTTCATGATTTCATTGGTGCCGCCATATACGCGCTGCACGCGTGCGTCGGCCCAGGCGCGGGTGATCGGGTATTCCCACATATAACCATAGCCGCCGTGAAGCTGCACGCACTTGTCCAGCACGCGGAACTGCATCTCGGTGGTCCAGTACTTGGCCATCGACGCGGTCGCGGCATCGAGCTTGTCTTCAATCAGCAGTTCCATGCAGCGGTCCACGAACACGCGGCACATCTGCACCTCGGTCTTGATCTCGGCCAGCGTGTGGGCGATGGTCTGGAATTCGGCAATCGGTCGCTTGAAGGCCTTGCGGTCGCGCGTGTATTGCACGGTCCATTCCAGGCCGGATTCGGCAGCTTGCACGGCCATGATGGCGATCTGCATGCGCTCCCATGGCAGTTCCTGCATCAGGTACTTGAAGCCCATGCCTTCCTCGCCCAGCAGGTTCTTGGCCGGCACGCGCACGTTTTCGAAGAACAGCTCGGAAGTGTCCTGCGCCTTCATGCCGGCCTTCTTCAGGCGCTTGCCTTTGCTGAAGCCTCCCATCGAGGTGTCGACCACGAACAGGCTGATGCCCTTGGCGCCGGCCGTTGGATCGGTCTTGGCGACCACGATCACGCAGTCGGCATTCCAGCCGTTGGTGATGAAGGTCTTGGAGCCGTTCATCACGTAATAGTCCCCGTCGCGGATCGCGGTCGTCGTCACGCCTTGCAGGTCGGAGCCGGTGCCTGGCTCGGTCATCGCAATCGCGCCGATCATTTCGCCGGTGGCCAGCTTGGGGATGTAGTGCGATTTCAGGAACTCGCTGCCGTAGTGCAGGATGTAGGGTGCGACGATTTCCGAGTGCAGCATGAAGCCTGGACCGGAGGCGCCTACGCGCGCCTGCTCTTCGATCAGCACCATGCTGTAGCGGCGGTCCACGCCCACGCCGCCGTACTGCTCGGGCATCGTAGGGCACAGGAAGCCTGCGGCGCCTGCCTTGAGCCAGGCATCACGGTCCACATAGCCCTGCTCTTCCCAGCGCTCGTGGTGCGGGGCGATTTCAGTTTCCATGAAGCGGCGCGCGGATTCGCGCAGCATGTCGTGTTCTTCAGTGAATAAGGTGCGAGGGATCATCAGGCAGGGTCTCCGTTGATGTTATAGGTCAGTTGACCGAAATAGTATCGGTCAGTTGACCTATTTGTCAATCGACGGGATAATTCGTGTCTTATGAAGAAAAAGTCAGACACGCCCCTGCAGGCAAAGGAATCCAACACCACCACCAAAGGATTTGAGCGCGCCAGTGCGATCCTGGAAGCGGCACGGTTGTTGCTGGCGCACGACGGTTATGCAGCGCTGGCCATGCGCAGCGTGGCGCAGCAAGTGGGCGTGAGCCTGTCGACGGTGCAGCACTATTACCCGAGCCGCGACGCCCTGATTGAAGCCCTGCTGGAGCAGACTTTCGCCCGCTACCAGGCCGGCATCGACGAACGCGTCGCCGCCACCGGCTCCGGACCGCGCGTGGAGCTGTTCGAATCGATCATCGATTACTTCCTGGCCGATCTGCGCGACCAGGTGTCAAGTGGACTGTTCTTCGAAATCGCAGCGCTGGCGAACCGTCATCCGGTCGCCACCAAGCTGTTCGACACCATGATGACCCGCGCCCGCAGGACGCTGCGCAACCTGATCCACGAAATCGACCCGGCTCTGTCGATGCAGCAGTGCGAGATCCGCGGCACGCTGATCGTGGCGCAGATGCTGGGTACCATGCTTTTCATCTCCGAAACCCGCCCGCAGCACAAAGAGCTGGAAGACCTGGCGCATGAAGCGACGCTCGCCATCACACGCATCGCTTTCGGCCGCTGATCACATGGTTGGTTTTCGTTAGAAACGTGCAGCGATCGCGTTGCGTTGCTGCTCTACGGCTTTGCCATCGGCGCCGCCAACGGTGAAGTAGAGGAAAGAACCGCCCTGGATTTCGCCGCATTTCACGATAGCGCGGTTGCCGCCCAGATTTCCATACGCTGAATCATTTGCCTGCACCACATGGGTGTAATGGAGCGATTCCAGCACGAGCTTGGCCTTGTTGGCGCAACTGGCCAACGGCATATCGAGCACTTTATGATGGGACCACAGGTTGGGCGGTGCCACTGCTTCCGTGGCGACGTTCTTGCCGCCGGACTGGTGGCAAGCGGTCAATGCCAAAGCGACGAGAAGGACTGCAGGGTATTGGGTCATGCGGAGCTTTCGTTGTAAAAAAGGATCCGCAGTATGGGTCGCCGGTTCTCCAAAATCAAGCAATTGCCGCGGTAATCGATGGCGTGATTTACCGCGGCCCAGGTGTCACACGACGCCTGCGCGCTCAAGCATGGCGTGAAGCAGGACGTTGCAGCCGGCTTCGAGATGCTCCTTCTTTGCGTCTTCGATCTCGTTGTGGCTGATGCCATCCTTGCAGGGGACGAAAATCATGCCGGCTGGGGCGACGCGGGCGGCGTAGATGGCGTCATGACCGGCGCCGGAGACCACGTCCATCGTGGAGTAGCCTAGTTTATCGGTCGCCTTGCGCACGGCACCAACGCAATCCGGATGGAACGGGCATGGCGGATAGTAGGACACGCGCTCGATCTTGACCGGCAGGCCGGTTTCGGCGGAGGTCTTGTCGATGAAGGCCAGCATGTCTTCGTGCATCTTGTTCAGCAGCTCGTCATTCACATTGCGCAGGTCGATGCTGAATTTGACCTCCCCGGGAATCACGTTGCGGCTGTTGGGGAAGACCTGCATCATGCCGACCGTGCCGCGTCCATAAGGTGGGTAGCGGTTGGCGATGGCGACGACTTCGGGAATGATCTGGGCTGCGACCTGCATCGCATCCTTACGCAAGTGCATCGGGGTCGGTCCGGCGTGTGCTTCCATGCCGGTCACGGTGCAGTCGTACCAGGAAAGGCCCATCACGGCAGGCACTACCCCGATCACCTTGTCTGCGTCCTCCAGCACAGGGCCTTGCTCGATGTGCGTTTCGAAGTAGGCGCCGATAGGGTGCTGGCCGGGCACTTCATCACCCTTGTAGCCGATGCGTTCAAGCTCCTCGCCTACCGTTTTGCCCTCGGTGTCTTTAGCGGCGTAGGCATGTTCCAGCGTGAAGGCGCCGCAGAACACGCCCGAGCCCATCATCACCGGCACAAAGCGCGATCCTTCCTCGTTGGTCCAGAATGCGACTTCGATTGGCGCGCGTGTTTTGATGCCTTTGTCGTTCAGGGTGCGGACTACTTCCAGGCCTGCCAGCACGCCGTAGTTTCCATCGAACTTCCCGCCCGTAGGCTGGGTGTCGATATGGCTGCCCGTCATGATCGGCGGCAGCGTGTTGTCTTCGCCGTCGCGGCGCATGAAGACATTTCCTATCTGGTCGACCGTGATCGACAGTCCGGCATCGCGCGCCCAACCTGTCACCAGGTCGCGGCCCTGCTTATCAAGGTCGGTCAGGGTCAAGCGCTTGACGCCCCCTTTCGGGGTGGCGCCTATCTTGGCCAGCTCCATCAGCGAATCCCACAGGCGGTCGCTGTTAATGCGTAGATCGCTCATGATGCACTCCTTAGCGCGCCGTCACCGGCGCAAAGGCAGGACGGTCGACGTGGCGCCCAGCGCCTTCGACTGCCCGCAAATCCCCACGATGAAACACGACCTTGCCTGCCGCTACCGTGGTGCTTGGAATCCCTTTGACGGTACGTCCCTCGAAGACATTGAAGCCGCCCTTTGCAAACTGGGTCTTGGCCGAAATCGTGCGGCTACCCTCGGGGTCCCACACGACGATATCCGCATCCGAGCCAGCAGCTATCAGCCCCTTGCGCGGATAGATATTGAAGATCTGCGCTGCATTGGCCGATGTTACGCGCACGAACTCGGACGGCGTCAGCTTGCCGCTGTTGACGCCTTCGTCCCAGATCACCGCCATGCGGTCTTCGACACCGCCGCAACCGTTCGGGATCTTGGTGAAGTCGTTGCGGCCCGCCGCTTTCTGCTCGGCGCAGAAGGTGCAGTGATCCGTGGCGGTGGTGTGCAGGTTCCCCCCTTGCAGGCCTTGCCATAGCGCTTTCTGATGCTCGCGGCTGCGGAATGGCGGGCTCATGACGTGTCCCGCTGCGAAGTCGAAGTCGGGATGATCGTACACGCTGTCGTCCACGATCAGGTGGCCCGCCAGCGCCTCGCCATACACCCGCTGGCCGGCCGCGCGGGCGCGGGTAATGGCGTCCAGCGATTCCTTGCACGATACGTGCACGATGTACAGCGGAGTATTCAGGACATTGGCAATGGCGATGGCGCGGTTGGCCGCCTCCGCCTCCACTGCCGGTGGGCGCGACAGCGGATGCGCTTTCGGGCCAGTGATCCCTTGGCGCAGCAGATCCTGCTGCAGCTGGTACACCAGTTCACCGTTTTCGGCATGCACAGTCGGGATCGCGCCAAGTTCCAGCGCGCGGCGGAAGCTTTTCACCAGCGTTTCATCGTCCGCCATGATGGCGTTCTTGTACGCCATGAAATGCTTGAAGCTGTTCACGCCATGGTTGCGCACCAGCGTGCCCATTTCCTCATGCACCTTGTCCGACCACCAGGTGATCGCCACGTGGAAGGTGTAGTCGCCGGCCGCCTTCTCCGCCCAGCCGCGCCATTGGTGATAAGCCTCGAGCAATGGTTGCTGCGGATTGGGGATGACGAAATCGATGATGGTGGTGTTGCCGCCGGCCAGGCCGGCTGCCGTTCCGGTGAAGAAGTCGTCCTGGGTGACAGTGCCCATGAAGGGCAAATTCATATGCGTGTGCGGATCGATCCCGCCCGGCATGACGTATTGGCCGCCGGCGTCGATCACTTCCGCCCCGGCGGGAGCCAAAAGCGAGGGTCCCACAGCGACGATCTTGTCGCCTTCACACAGCACATCGGCGCGGAAAGCACGGTCCGCGTTGACTACAGTACCGCCACGAATCAAAGTTGCCATTTACGCTTTCTCCGGAATCGGTGGTTGCACGGCCTTGGCCGCCCTGCCCTTCATCAAGATGCCGTACACCAGCGCCGCAATCGCGATGCCGACGAACCATGCATAGGTATAAATCAGCTTGAAGCCCTCACCCACATCGCCGAACGATGCCGGGAAGGCGGCATTCAGGAAGCCTGGCACGTTGGGCGCCACGCCGAACGCAAAGGCCAGCAAGGCGGCGGAGTTCCAACCGTTGGTGTAGCTGTATTCGCCGTTGTCGACATACAGCGCGCCAACGTTCAACTCGGTCTTGCGAATCAGGTAGTAATCGACGATCAGCACGCCCGCGATCGGACCGAGCAAGGCCGAATAGCCAATCAGCCAGGTAAAGATATAGCCTTGGGTGGTCTCCAGCAGCTTCCAGGGCATCATCGCCAGTGCAATGCCAGCCGTGATGTAGCCGCCGGTGCGGTAGGAGATGTGCTTTGGCGCCAGCGCGGAAAAGTCATACGCAGGACCAACGAGGTTAGCCGCCAGGTTGACCGAGATGGTGTCGATCAGCAGAACGATCAGCGCCACCAGCACGGCAATACCGGTCATGCGGCTGGCCAGGTCGACCGGATCCCAGATCGCTTTGCCGTACAGGACGACGGTCGCCGAGGTGACGATCACCGCCAGCGCCGCCAGCAAGCCCATAGGCACCGGCAGGCCGACCGACTGCCCCAGCACCTGGTCGCGCTGCGTCTTTGCGAAGCGGGTGAAGTCCGGGATGTTCAACGCCAGCGTGGCCCAGAAGCCGATCATCGCCGTCAGCGAAGGCCAGAACGTCGGCCAGAACTGCCCGGCCTTCTTTCCGCCCTCAACGAATTGCGATGGCTGTTCCAGCAGGGTTCCGAAGCCGCCGGCCTTCTGGTACACCCAGCCAAGCAGCACGAAGCAGATGATGATCTTCAGCGGCGCGGTATAGGTTTCCAGTTTGCGGATCGCATCCATGCCGTGCACGATGTACCAGAACTGGATCGCCCAGAAGGCTATAAAGCAAAGCAGCTGTGCGCCATTGATGCCAAGGCCGCCGATCTTCGCGCCGCCGATATCCCCGCCCATCATCACACCCAGCAGCGTATAGATCATCTGCCCGCCGAACCAGGTCTGGATACCGTACCAGCCGCAGGCCACAATGGCCCGCATCAGCGCCGGCAGCCGCGCGCCGGACGTGCCGAACGAGGCGCGCGCCAGCACGGCGTATGGAATGCCGTACTTGGTGCCGGCATGCCCGATCAGCAGCATCGGCAACAACACAATGGTGTTGGCAAGGAAGACGGTGAGGACAGCCTGTCCCGCCGACATGCCGCCCTCAATCAGGCTGGCGGCCAGCGTGTAAGCGGGGATGCACATGACCATCCCAACCCAGAGTGCAGCGAAGTGATACCAGCGCCAGGTGCGCTGCGATTCATTGGTCGGGGCCAGGTCTTCGTTCCACAGCTGGGAGTTGTCACTCATGCAGTCTCCTTGATTTCGGCGCGGGGATTGCGTGGATCCTGCGTCCAGTTCATGTAAGGTTTGCCCGTTGGGACTGCGACCATCGTAATACAACCTTGCACCGGACAGGTAATTTCGCACAGGTTGCAGCCGACGCATTCCTCGTCGTTGACCTTGTAGGTACGCGTGCCGGTGGCTTCGTTCACCAGTTGGAAGATGGACTGGTGCGACGTATCCTCGCAAGCCACATAGCAGCGGCCGCACTTGATACAGTCGTCCTGGTTGATGTGCGCGATGGACTTGTAGTTCATGTCCAGGAACTTCCAGTCCGTGGTGTTTGCCACTGCCTTGCCCATGAAGTCGTCCAGCGTCTGGTAGCCTTTGGAATCCATCCAGCGCTCCAGGCCATCCTTCATCTCCTGCACGATGCGGAAGCCATGCAGCATCGCTGCAGTGCACACCTGCACACAGCCTGCGCCCAGCGCGATGAATTCAGCAGCATCCTTCCAGTTGCCGATGCCGCCGATGCCGGAGATCGGCAAGCCACGCGTTTCGGGGTCGCGCGCAATCTCCGCCACCATGTTCAGCGCAATCGGCTTGACGGCCGGGCCGCAATAGCCGCCATGCGTGCTGGCGCCGCCCACGTTGGGGAAGGCGACCATCTTGTCCAGGTCCAGCGAGGTGATCGAGTTGATCGTGTTGATCAGCGAAACAGCATCGGCACCGCCTGACTTGGCTGCGCGTGCCGGGCGGCGGATGTCGGTAATATTAGGCGTCAGCTTCACGATCACCGGCAGTTTGGTGTGCTTCTTGCACCACGCCGTCACCTGCTCCACATATTCAGGCACCTGGCCGACCGCGGAACCCATGCCGCGCTCCGGCATGCCGTGTGGACAGCCGAAATTCAGTTCGATGCCATCGGCACCGGTGGCTTCCACTTTCGGCAGGATCGCGGCCCAGTAATGTTCTTCGCAAGGCAGCATCAGCGACACCACGATGGCGCGGTCCGGCCAGGCCTTCTTCACCTCGGCGATTTCCTGGAGGTTCAGGTCCAGCGAGCGGTCGGTAATCAGCTCGATGTTATTGAAGCCGAGGACTTCACGGTTCTTGCCATAGATGGCGGAGTAGCGTGAAGACACGTTGACCGCCGGCGGATCTTCACCCAGCGTTTTCCAGACCACTCCGCCCCACCCTGCTTCGAAAGCGCGGATCACGTTGTATGCCTTATCGGTCGGCGGTGCGGAGGCGAGCCAGAATGGATTCGGCGCCTTGATGCCGCAGAAATTGACGCTCAGGTCGGCCATTATGCTGCCCCCTTCTTCGATTGAATGTCGGAATGGATTGCCATTGCGGCGCGCTTGCCGTGTTCCACGGCCTGCACGGTCAAATCCTGGCCGAGAGAGACGCAGTCGCCGCCGGCATAAATGCCCGGCAGGATTGTGCGGAAGCTGTCGTCCACATGGATCTTGTCGCCATCGCGCTTCAACATTGCTGCCAATGGGTCGGTCAGTACGGCCGGCTCCATCGCCTGCCCTATCGCCTTGAAGATCGCATCGGCCGGCAGTTCGAAAGTAATGCCGGTGCCGATCATGCGCGTCCCCTCCATTGCGGTGCGCTCGAAGCGCATGCCGCGCACCCGGCCCGCTTCGTCCAGCAGTACTTGCTGCGGCTGCGCCCAGGTTTGCATGCGCACCTGGTTGGCCTTGGCGATGTCCTGCTCGTGATGCGTGGCGCTCATCGCATCGAAACCGCGGCGATACACCATCGTCACTTCTTCCGCGCCCAGGCGCTGGATCTGCACTGCCATGTCGATGGCGGTATTGCCGGCGCCAATCACGATAGCGCGGCGTGGCAGCGGCAGCTTGGCAAGGTCGTCCGCCTGGCGCAGCTCGGCGATGTAGTCCACCGCCGCCATCAGTCCTGGAGCATCTTCACCGGTCAAGCCCAGCGCACGGCTGGCGCCTAGGCCGAGCCCGAGGAAGACTGCGTCGTATTGCGCGTGGAGGTCTTTCAGGTGCAGGTTAGCGCCCAGCTTCTGGCCGTGGCGCACCTCGATGCCGCCGATCCCCAACAGGAAGTCGACTTCCTTTTGAGCGAAATTGTCGGTCAGCTTGTATTTCGCTATGCCGTACTCATTCAGCCCGCCCGATTTCTCGTGCGCCTCGTAGATCACGACATCGTTGCCCAGCATGGCCAGGCGATGCGCGCAGGACAGGCCCGCCGGCCCTGCGCCGACAACGGCCACTTTCCTGCCGGTCGATGGAGCGCGCTTGAAAGGGTGGCCGTCCAGCGTGGCGTTATCGAGCGCGAAGCGTTGCAACAGGCCGATCTTGACCGGCTGGCCTTCCGCATCGTGGTTGCGCACGCAGGCGTCCTCGCACAGGATCTCGGTCGGGCAGACGCGAGAGCAGCTGCCGCCCAGGATGTTCTGCTGCAGGATCGTGACGGCAGCGCCGTTCACGTTCTTATCGTGGATGTTGCGAATGAAGCTCGCAACGTCGATGCCGGTCGGGCAGATGCGCGTACACGGCGCGTCGTAGCAATATAGGCAACGCGCGCTTTCAATAGCAGCCTGGCGCCCATTCAGGGGTGGCGCCAGGTCGGTGAAATGACCGGCCAGCTCTTCGTTCGTGGCTTTCGGCTGCGGTATGTATTTGAGTGACTCGATCATTGGTTCCATCCTCACTTCATTTGTGGGAAAGCAAACTGTGCGCCAGCACTTGCCGTATTTGGCCAGCGCTCCATCACGGCCTTGTGGCGGGTGTAGAAACGCACGCCCTCCGGACCATAGGCGTGGTGATCGCCAAACAGGCTGCGCTTCCAGCCGCCGAAGCTATTGAAGGCCATCGGCACCGGCAGCGGCACGTTGACGCCGACCATGCCGACCTGGATCTGGCGTACGAATTCGCGCGCCACGCCTCCATCACGCGTGAAGACAGCGACGCCGTTGCCGTACTCGTTCTTGTTAATCAGCTCGACTGCCGTGCCAACGTCCGGCAGGCGCACCATGCACAGCACGGGGCCGAAGATCTCTTCCTTGTAGATGGTCATGTCAGGCGTGACGTGGTCGAACAGCGTGCCGCCGATGAAGAAGCCGTTCGGGCGGTCGGCAACCTGGTAGTTGCGGCCATCGACCACCAGGGTCGCGCCCTGCTCCACGCCTTCGCCAATCAGGCGCTCGATACGCTGCTTGGCGGCCGACGTGACGACCGGCCCCATTTCCGCATCGGACGCCATGCCGTCGCGCACTTTCAGTGCAGCGGTGCGCTCTTTCAGTGCATTCAGCAGCTTGTCGCCCGCATCCCCGACCGCCGCGACAACGGAGATCGCCATGCAGCGCTCCCCAGCCGATCCGAAGGCCGCGCCCATCAGCGCGTCGACGGCCATGTCCATGTCGGCGTCCGGCATCACCACCATATGGTTCTTGGCGCCGCCCAGCGCTTGCACGCGCTTGCCGTGCTGCGAGCCGCGCGAATAGATGTACTCCGCGATCGGCGTCGAGCCAACGAAGCTGACCGCCTGCACGACCGGGTGATCCAGCAGCGCGTCAACCGCTACTTTGTCGCCCTGCACGACGTTGAACACCCCGTCCGGCAGGCCGGCTTCCTTCAGCAGGCGCGCGTGCAGCAACGACGGTGAAGGATCGCGTTCGGAAGGCTTGAGAATGAATGTATTGCCGCAGGCGATCGCGATGGGGAACATCCACATCGGCACCATCACAGGGAAATTGAACGGCGTGATGCCGGCCACCACGCCCAGCGGCATGCGCATCGACCAGGCGTCGATGCCGCGTGCGATCTGGTCGGTGTACTCTCCCTTCATCAGCTGCGGGATGCCGACCGCGAATTCCACCATCTCGATACCACGCGCCACTTCACCCTTGGCGTCCGCGAACGTCTTGCCATGTTCGCGCGTCAGCATGGCGGCGAATTCCTCGGTGTGCTGGTGGCACAGCTCGAGATACTTGAACAGCACGCGCGCACGGGTCAACGGCGGCGTGTTGGACCAGGCCGGGAAAGCCGCCTCCGCAGCGCGCACGGCCGCATCGACTTCATCCACCGTGCCTAGCGCCACGCGGGCTACCGGCTCGCCCAGCGCCGGATTGAAAACGTCGCCATAGCGCCCGCCGGCCGTATCGACCTTGGCGCCGTTGATAAAGTGGGTAATGGTATCGAGATTGCTCATTTCAAGCCCTGAGGATTAGGCCAGCAGCGATTCCGCCGGCACGTAGGTATAGCCAAGGTCGTGCGCCACCGCTTCATAGGTGACGTGGCCCTGGCAGACGTTAAGTCCATTGCGCAGGTGCGGGTTGGCCTTCATGGCCTTGGCCCAGCCCTTGTCGGCCAGCGCGACCGCATGGCCGATGGTGGCGTTGTTCAGCGCAAAGGTGGAGGTACGGGCAACCGCGCCCGGCATATTGGCGACGCAGTAGTGCACTACGCCGTCGACGATGAAGGTCGGGCTTTCGTGCGTGGTGGCGTGCGAAGTTTCAAAGCAGCCACCCTGGTCGATGGCCACGTCGACCACCACCGAGCCTTGCTTCATGCGCGACACCATGCTGCGCGTGACCAGTTTCGGCGCCGCGGCGCCGGGCACCAGCACGCCGCCGATCACCAGGTCGGCATCGGTCACCGCATCGTCGATGGTGTGGGCGTTGGAGAACATGGTCTGGATGCGGTTGCCGAACACCAGGTCAAGCTGGCGCAGGCGGTCGACGTTCTTGTCGAGCACCGTCACGCGCGCGCCCATGCCGACCGCAATCTGCAGCGCATTGGTGCCGACCACGCCGGCCCCGATGATCGCCACGTGGCCCGGCGCCACGCCAGGCACGCCGCCCAGCAGTAGGCCCATGCCGCCCTTGGATTTTTCAAGATGGGCAGCGCCAGCCTGGATCGACATGCGCCCTGCCACTTCGCTCATCGGCGCGAGCAGCGGCAAACCGCCGTTCGCGCCGGTGATGGTTTCATACGCAATGCAGACCGCGCCGGATTTCACCAGCGCCTTGGTCTGCTCTGGATCGGGAGCCAGGTGCAGGTAGGTGTAAAGAATCTGGTTCTCGCGCAGCATCGCGCATTCCTGCGGCTGCGGCTCCTTTACTTTGACGATCATATCGGCCTTGGCGAAGATTTCCTCCGCGGTCGGGATGATCGTGGCGCCGGAGCCCACATACATTTCGTCGGTCAGACCGATTGCAGCGCCCGCGTTGTGTTGCACCAGGACCTGGTGCCCGCGGAGTGTCAGTTCCTTTACGCTGGCCGGGGTAAGGCCAACGCGCGATTCCTGATTCTTGATTTCCTTCGGTACGCCTACCAACATGGTTCGTCTCCTTTGGTTGTTGTATTTAAAACCGGTAAACCAGGGTACGACCCATAGGGTCGGACCCAGGTTTACCGGTTTCAATCAAGCGTCTTCAACACCTTTCCGAGCTTCCCGAACAATTCGTCGATGTGCTTCTTCTCAAAGGTGAGTGGTGGCGACAACGCGACGATGTCGCCGGTGGTGCGGATCAACAGCCCATCCGCGAAAGCTTTCTTGAACGCGGCGTAAGCGCGCGTTCCGGGCGCACCTTCACGCGGCGCCAGCTCGATGCCGGCTACCAGTCCGATGGTGCGAATGTCGATCACGTGCGGCAAGCCTTTCAGCGAATGCACCGCGTCTTCCCAGTACGGCTGGATCTCCTTGGCGTGGTCGAGCAGCTTCTGCTCCTTGAATACCTCCAGCGTGGCCAGCGATGCGGCGCAGGCCACCGGGTGGCCGGTATAGGTATAGCCATGGAACAGTTCAATACCGGCCGGGGCTTCCATGAAGGCGTCATGGATGAACTTTTTGCTGAACACAGCCCCCATCGGAATGGTGCCGTTGGTCAGGCCTTTGGCGGCGGTCATCATGTCCGGTTCGACATCGAAGTAGTCGGTCGCGAACGGCGTGGTCAAGCGGCCAAAGCCGGTGATCACTTCATCGAAGATCAGCAGGATGCCGTGCTTGGTGCACAGTTCGCGCAGGCGCTTCAGGTAGCCCTTTGGCGGCACCAGCACGCCGGTGGAGCCGGCCACCGGTTCCACGATCACCGCAGCGATGGTGGAGGCGTCGTGCAACGCGACGATGCGCTCGAGTTCATCGGCCAGGTGGGTGCCGTATTCCGGTTCGCCGCGCGTGAAAGCATTTTTTTCAATGTTGTGCGTGTGCGGCAGGTGGTCGACGCCCGGCAGCAGCGTGCCGTAAGGCTTGCGGTTGCCGGCAATGCCGCCGACCGAGATACCGCCGAAGCCCACACCGTGATAAGCACGCTCGCGGCCGATCAGGCGGGTGCGCGACGCTTCGCCGCGCGCCTTGTGATAGGCCAGCGCGATCTTCAGCGCGGTATCCACCGCTTCAGAGCCTGAGTTGGTATAGAACACGTGGCCGAAGCGATGGTTGGTATATTCCATCAGTTTTTCGGCGAGGTCGAAGGCGGCCGGGTGGCCCATCTGGAAGGTTGGCGCGAAGTCGAGCTGGCCGACCATTTCGCTGACCGCCGCCACGATTTTCGGCTGGCGGTGGCCGCAGGGTACGCACCACAGGCCGGCAGTGCCGTCCAGGATCTGGTTGCCATCGACGTCCTTGTAATACACACCTTCCGCCGAAACCAGCAGGCGCGGATTGGCCTTGAAGTCTCGGTTGTTCGTGAACGGCATCCAGAAAGATGCCAGGGATTGCGGCCGGGCTTCGTTCATTGCTATCTCCCTCGGTGGGTTTTTTACGATGCTCAAAAAACTTTACCAGTTGGCAAAATCATGATGCAATAATAGACAGCAAGTTAACTATGGCACATATACACATACGCGGAAACGTTCCAACCGTACAGGTAGTAAAAACAGTACAGTTCTAGAGGCCCGAATGGACGACAGCGCAACTCCCAACTCCGCATGGCCCGTGCTTTCCATCGAGCGCGCGAAGAAGGGCAGCCTGGTTGAACAGATCGTCGATGCCATCAGCGCCATGGTGGCCAGCCGCGAGCTGCGCGTGGGCACAAAGATGCCCTCAGTCAGGCAATTCGCGAAGTGTAATGGCATCAGCACCTTTACAGTTGTGGAGGCTTACGACCGCCTGGTCACCCTCGGACTGTTGTCGTCACGCCGCGGTTCAGGCTATTTTGTTGCTCGTCACGACGTTCCCGCCCTGCTGCCGCCGGCCGCCATGTTCGCCACGCCCGCCGCCGTCGACGCCCTGACGCCCGAACTGTATTCCGGCGCCTCCGAAGCGCTACCGGTCGGCGCCGGCTGGCTGCCGCCCGAGTGGTATGGCGAAGACACCATCCTTGACGCCGTGCGCCATGCCATGCGCATCCCCGCCAACCGACTGCGCGGCTACGGCCATCCGCTCGGTTTCCCCGGCCTGCGGCAATACATGGCGTCCACCTTGAGCGACGAATTGTTCGCCGTCGAAGCGGAGCAGGTTCTGCTCACGCACGGCGCCACCCACGCCTTCGACCTGATCCTGCGCACCCTGACCAAGCCGGGCGACACCGTCCTGGTGGAAGACCCGGTGTACAGCAATCTGCTGTCGCTGATCCGCCACCACGGCTGCCATGCCATCGGCATTCCACGCGACGAGCATGGCCTGGACATGGATTTCCTCGCGGCCCAGGCATGCGAGAGCCAGCCCAAGCTCATGTTCGTCAACACCGTGCTGCAAAACCCGCTCGGCACCAGCCTGACGCAGGCCCAGGCCCACCGCCTGCTGGGCTTTGCCGAACAATTCGATTTCTGGCTGGTGGAAGACGACATCTACCGCGAGCTCACCGCGCGCGGCGAAGCCTCGCTGGCTGCGATGGATGGCCTGCGGCGCGTGATCCGCGTCGGCAGCTTTTCCAAGACACTGTCGCCGGTGCTGCGCGTCGGATCGATCTGTGCCTCCGCTTCGCTGCTGCCGGAACTGGTCCGCGTGAAGATGCTGGCCGGCCTTACCACATCGGAAGTGAACGAGCGCGCCGCCTACCACGCCATTACCGCGCGGCCCTACAAGCGCATGGTGGAAAAGCTGGTGTCGCAATTGGCCGAAGGCCGCGAGCGCACCATCGACCTGCTTGCACTGGCCGGCATGGCGCCGATCGCCAAGCCGCGCGGCGGCATGTTCGTCAGCGCCGGCTGGCAACAGGCACCGTCGCCGGAATGCAACGGCAAGCTGCTTGCCGACCAGGCGTTAAAGGCCGGCATCCTGCTCGCACCAGGCGAGTTTTTCCAGTTGCGGCTGCCGGCATCGATCTGGTTCCGCTTCAACGTCGCTTATTCGGACAGCCCACAACTGCGGAATTTCCTGCAGTCCATGAGGAGGGAATATGGCATCAGCTAAATTGCGCCGCGTGATCAACCGCGACCGGCTGGAAGCGGATATCGCCGCCGAAGCCGTGCGCGTGTTCGCGGAGTCGGGCTACGAAGGCGCCTCCGTCTCCAGCATCGCGGAGAACGTCGGCCTGTCGAAGCAGAACCTGATGTACTACTTCCCCACCAAGCAGGCGCTCTACCAGCGTGTGCTGGACGACGTGCTGGATGAATGGCTGGCGCGCATGGCCAATATCGCGGAACCGGACGGCGAGCCGGCCGAAGTGCTGCGCGCTTACATCAAGGCCAAGCTGGATTTTTCGCGCGAACACCCCTGGGGATCGCGTGTCTACGCCATGGAAGTGATCAGCGGCGCGCCACTATACGGCGAGCAGATTCGCGCGCGCGTGGTACCGCTGGTGCGCAAGGATATCGAAGTGTTCCAGCGCTGGATTGCCGAAGGCCGCATCGCGCCCGTCAATGCCACCCACCTGCTGTTTGCCATCTGGGCCATGACGCAGTCCTACGCCGACTTCGCCGCGCAGATGCAACTGGTGCTTGGTGCCGGCCAACTGACCGGCACCGATTTCGCCGACGCCGAAGAGACCATCACCAGGCTGGTGATCGCCTCATTGGTTCCGGCCGCGCGCCGGGCCGATGGCGGCTCCGTTTAGTCCAGGCTGACTTTGGCCGAGCAGCCAGGCTGTTCCAGCATTTTTCCGGACAGTTCGGTATATGGCGAAACCAGGCGAAGCTTGCTGTGGTCCAGTTGCACGGTGGTGACCTTGTTCAGCGTTTCCCAAGTGCGGTTCAGCAGGTCGCCGTATTGGCCGCGCGCGGCATCGGCGAAACGCTGCAACTCGCTCTCGCTCATATTCGGGGGCAAATAGCGCGTGATGTCATTCACCGCCAGGATGGCTTTGCCATCCCTGAACTCGGGACGGAACGAAATCGTGATGCGCTGCCCGTCGCTGGCCTTCATCAATACAGTAGCGCTGTGGAAGCGGCAAATACGGTCGACGCCTTTGCCAAAGCCTGCCAGCGTCTTGGCGTCGAACGTGCCGATATTGGAGAATTCGACGCGGCTGCCATTCGGGGCAATCCCGTAGCTGTTACCCGACACCACTTTGGGACCGTACTCGAATTTGGGAACGCCGGCGGGCAATTGCACGTCGAGCTTTGCCACTTCCTCCACCGTCATGCCCAGGCATGCCTTGGCCAGGCAAACTTTGCGCTCGGAACCGGATTGAACGATGGCGGCGCTCGAACCAGCGACCTGGCCGCCTGCGCTCTTTGCCGCCGGTGCCATCGGAGCTGCCGCAATCTGCTTGCGCAGGGACTCCGCAATCTTGCAGAAGTGGTCCTTGACCGCGCGTTCCGGCGAATTCACGCCGGCCGGATTGTCGTACACGATGGCGAACACCATGCCGTTGTCGGTCGCCGCAGTGGAAAAGGTCAGCTCTCCGGTCTTTCCGCTGGCAGTAACCTGGGAATTGCGCGCAAAGCCAGCGTTCTGCTCCGGAACGGTCTGGTAGACCTTCCACCCCTCCTGGCCAACCACTTGCTGCGAAAGTTGGAAGGCCTGGCCTACATTATTGCCGGGCAATTGGGCCAGCGCGCTGTATGAGGCGCCGCCGGCCTTGTTTTTGCCGACCTGGAAATTGCTCAAGCAATCCTGCGCCAATGCAGGTGCCGTGGCGCCGAAAAATGCCGCGACGATGGCCGCCTGGCGGAATGCACTTTGCCTCATTTCTATCCTTGGGTAATAAAATTTTGGCAATATTAGCAGAACATTCCATCCATGCAACTTCATACGCAATCGAACGCGATATTCAATCCGCCGCCCGTGCCATCGCCAACAGCTCGGAGATGGCCCTGCCATCTTCGGGATACAGCGCGCCGCCAAAGCGCAACGCCAGGTCGACTTTCGCCCCCTCCGGCAGCAGGAGCGGCTCTCTTGTAGCAGCCTGCTTGAAGCGCAGCACCTGGCTTTCCACGATGGAGCGCCGCGCGGCCACGCTCAGGATCACCCCGAATTCATCGACGCCCAAGCGTGCCAGCACATCGCCCTCGCGGCATTCCCTGGCAAGCCGCCGCGCTATTTCCACCATCACTTCGCGCTGCTGTGGCCGCACGCGCGCCACCATCACGCCGACGTGGCCACTGCGCGCTATCGCATCGTCCACGCGAACCCGCAATTGTTCGTAGAACGATGATCGGTTGGGCAGCCCGGTTGCAGGGTCTTGCGTCACCTTGCGCTGCAAGACTTGCGCGCCTTCTTGCGAAGCATGGAACATCAGCGCGGCAGTCATGTCGGCAATCGCCTGCCCAACCGTCACTTCATCTTCATCGAAAGGACGCGGTTCGCGCCATGCCAGTTTCAGCACGCCGCCCGCCTGTTCGCCAAACAGCAACGGCAGGATCGCCATCGAACGCAAGCCCACGCGGCGGCAGGCTTCGCGGTTCACGCGTTCGTCGATGTCGGAATCGGTGCAGGTGGCGGCCTGGCGCGAAGTCAGCACGAGTCCCGACAAACTGCCTTTGATCTGCATGCGCAGGCCAAGCTGCGCTTCCGCCAGGCCATGTGCCGCGCGGTAGACCACTTCGCTGCCTTCCACCAGTTCGATCACGGCACCATCCGCGCCGGTCAACTGCACGGCCTTTGCCGCGGCCAGGTCCATCAGGGCGCCGAAGGCCGGTCCAAGCCGCGCCAGTTCAAGCTGGGCATCGACAATGGCGACCAGCTTCGATTGGGGAAGATCCAGCCGGTCGCTCATGAATTACTCCTGTACCGGTGTGATTTGCACGCTTGCTACGCGCCACTTCCCTTCCTTGCGCACGTAGACGTCGATATAGCGGTAATAGCTGCCGAATGCCTTGCCGTCGTAACTGCCGGTCATGCGTGTACGGCCGCTCACCAGCGCAACGTCCTCGCCGTAGAAGCGTATATCCATGTCTTCCACGCCATAGGGATTGATGACCAGCTTGGGCGACATGATCGCGTCGAGGAAGGCAGCCTTGCCGGCCACGTCGCCGCGCGCGCTGATCTGGCGGAACTCTTCCGCCATGTTTTCCGCAATGGCGGCGCGGTCCTTGCGGACAATGGCCTTGTCCCAGGCGTCGGCCTGGCGCGCAAGTTCCTCGGACGGCGACACGGCGAACGCACTCACCGCGCCCAGCGCCAGTGCGACTGCAATCATCGTTATACGGATCTTCATCAGATATGCTGGTCAATCAGGATAGGATTGCCGTCGGGGTCAACGGCGATGATATAGGCCGGGCCGCTAGTCGATTCGTCGGCGCGTGCGGCCAGCACCACGCCGTTTTCTTCAAGCCGGTATTGCAGCTGGCGCACATCGGTGTAGCCCGGCACGAGCTGGGCATTGCTGTCCCAGCCGGGATTGAAGGTCAGGGTGTTCTTCTCGATCATGCCCTGGAACAGGCCGATCACCTGTTCGCCGTTCTTCATGATGAGCCAATTCTGCTCGATGTTGCCGCCAAAGTCCTGGAAGCCGAACTTCGCGTAAAACTCGCGCGAAGCACGGATATCTTTGACGTTCAGGCTAAGGGAAAACACGCCGAGTTGCATACCGAACTCCTCCGATCGCTTGGACCATGCCAATCTAACATTGGCTCACATTGCCAGCAAGGCCTCGGGGACTTTGACGCCTGCTTGCTGGCACGCCTGCGCCACAGCGCGAATCTCCTGTTTCAGGCTGGCGGTGCTGCCCGACAGGCTACGCAGCATGAAGAAGGTTGGCGTATCGACCTTGCTGATCTTGCGCACGGTATTCATCGCTGCCTTGGCTTCCGGCAAGTCTTTCAGCAACTGCTCGTATTGCGCAACCGCCTGGGCCAGCGAGGCCAGGCCCTGTTCAAGCTGTGCGGCTGGCACCTGGCCACCGGCGGCAAGCGCCTTGCTGGCCGACGTCATGCCGCGCAACTGCGCCTCCAGGGTTTCCTCAACAGCACGGCGCGACATCGCTTCGGACAATTGGCCGGCGCGCTCGCCCATCGCCGCCGCTTCCTGCGACTGGCCCAGGGCGCTCAGCAATTGCTGGTTGCCCGCCAGCGTCATGCGGCTGGCATCGATAAAGCGCACCATCATTTCCCTGGTCGGATCATTGGCCCGATCCATGCCGTTGAACGCCGCTCCGCCATTCCCGCTCGACATCTGGGCTTGCGCGACCGGGGCGAATAGGGATAAAACCAGGGCACTGGCCAGCAAAATACGCATAACTGCTCCATTGATGGATGAATAAATAATATCAAAAAACCAAGACTGATTTTACTGTTCTTTCTTGTTAAAATGCAAAAATTCCCTAGAGTCAGCACTCCATGCCAGCATTCGCGCCATTCACCCTGAACTCCAAGCGCCTGCAACTGCGCTTCCTGTCCGCAGCCGATGTGCCTGCGCTGTATCGCATGTATTCCAACCCGGATGCCATGCGCTATTGGAGCAGCGCGCCCTGGGACAGCATGCAGCAGGCCGAAGCCTATGTCGCCGCCGCCCAGGAGGGCTATGAAAGCGGCGGCCTGCTGCGCATGGGCGTCGAAGTTGACGGCGCACTGGCCGGTGTTATCAACCTGTACAGCTTCAGCCAACAGAACCGCCGCTGCGACATCGGCTATATGCTGGACCGCGCGTTCTGGGGCAACGGCTATATGCAGGAAGCCATGACCGCCCTGATCGACCATGCTTTCCGCGTGCTGCACTTGCACCGCATCGAGGCCGACATCGATCCGCGCAATACCGCTTCGGCCAAGCTGCTGAAGAGCTTGCATTTCGCGCATGAGGGCCATATGCGCGAACGCTGGATCGTCAATGGCGAGATCTGCGACACGGACTTTTTCGGCCTGCTGCACTCGGATTGGCTGGCGGCACGCTAGCCGTCCATCGCGCCACATGGCAGGTCATCCGCCCCGCAGCGCAGTTCGTCGGATGCCCCTCCCCTGTTGCCGGCTGGAGCGGTACAGTTGCATCATCGAAACGCAAGGAGGAAATGATGAAAACGATTAACAAGAGCGCCAAGGAAACCGTGAAAGAAGTGTGGCAAGCCTTTGTCGGCATCGGCCGCCACTTCGTCCGCACGCTGGACCATATGTCCTGGCCTGCCATCGTCGGCATGTGCATTGTGATCGCCCTGTTCCTGACCATCCTGCCGCTGGTGATCACCCTGTTCATCGCCGTGCTGATCGCCAAACTGGCCATCAACGTCTTCGGAGACAAGAAACAGCATGGGTAACCGGACGCGCAGCGTGCTCTCCTTCGTTGGAGAGATCGGCGAGACAGCCAGCAGCCTATGGTGGGACTTCTTCGACTGGCTGGCCCAGGTGCCCTTGCGCCAGCTGGTCGTCACGTGGATGCTCGCCTTCCTGCTCGGCCTGACGCCCGTGCTGCATCCGAAACAAGTTGCATTCTTCATCATCGGCTCGGCCGGCCTGAAGATCCTCGCCGGCGGCAAGCGCAAGGCGGAAATCGAAGCGCGCAAGTCGGCTGCCCAAGCCGGCAATGAAAGCCTGGAGCGCCGCCTGGTGGAAGCCCAGATGTCGGCCCTGCAGGCGCAGGTCGAACCGCACTTCCTGTTCAACACCCTGGCCCTGATCGGCCAGTTGATCGAGACCGACCCGCCGGAAGCGGCCAAGATCCACACCCACCTGATCGAGTACCTGCGCGCCACCCTGCCCCAGATGCGCTCGCGCGGCAACGGCACGCTGGGGCGCCAGATGCAGATGGCGCATTCCTATCTGGCCATCATGCAGGCGCGCATGAAGTCCCGCCTGTCGGTATCGATCGACGTCCCGCCAGAACTGGAAAGCGCGACCTTCCCGCCGATGATGCTGCAGATCCTGATCGAGAATTCGATCAAGCACGGCCTGGAGCCGAAAGTGGAAGGCGGCCGCATCGACATCCGCGCCAGCGTCAACGGCAGCGTGCTGCAAGTCGACGTGCAGGATGATGGCGTCGGCTTCAACGCCTATGCCGGTGACGGCGTCGGCCTGAACAATGTACGCGAGCGCTTGAAGCTGATGTACGGCATCCGCGCCCAATTGCTGATTGAACAGCCGGTCGACGGCGGCTGCCGCGCCACGATCTGCATTCCGTTTGCACCAGATATCTTTGCAAAGCCCTGAGTCATGAGCAACCAGCCCAAAGCCACCGCCATCATCGCCGACGATGAAGAACCGATGCGCGACATGTTGCGCAAGCGCCTGCACGAAGCCTGGCCCGAACTGGACATCGTGGCCGAAGCGGCCAACGGCATCGAGGCGATCGCACTGGCCGGCCAACACCAGCCCGACATCGTGTTCCTTGATATCCGCATGCCCGGCCTGACCGGCATCGAAGCGGCGCGCATGCTGTTCAACCGTTGCCACATCGTCTTCATCACTGCCTACGACCAATACGCGATTGAGGCATTCGAACAGGGCGCGCTCGATTACCTGCTCAAACCCGTCAACCTGGAGCGCCTGAAAACCGCCTGCGAGCGCCTGCAGGCGCGCCTCGGCAAAACGCCCAACAATATCGAACGCCAGCTCAGCCAACTCTTGCAGCAGACCGGACGCAGCCCGGCCGGTACCGGCGCGCCGCAGCCCGAATACCTGCACTGGATCCAGGCCCAGGTCGGCAACAGCTTGCGCATGATCTCCACCAAGGAAGTGTTGTTCTTCCGCGCCGATGAAAAATATACGCGGGTGCAAACGGCACAAGGCGAGTTCCTGATCCGCAAGACCTTGAAGGAACTGGAAGATGAGCTGGACCCGAACGAATTCTGGCGCATCCATCGCTCCACCCTGGTGCGCGTCGATGCGATTGCCGAGGTGACGCGCGACCTGCGCGGCCGCCAGATGGTCCGCGTGCGCAACTCCCCGGAAGAACTCGAAGTCAGCCGCGGCAACACCCATTTATTCCAGCAAATGTAGGCTGCCCGCGCTCGCTTGCCCCCTGTACGGTGCTAGTCTATATTGACCTGACCATGCTGCGATTACCGGGAGAGAACGATGACGATTCCAAAGGCCACGCGCGCGACCATCCTGCCTTGCCTGCGTTACCGCGACGCGCCCGCCGCTATCGACTGGTTGTGTAAAACGTTGGGCTTCAAGGCCACGCTTGTGGTCCCCAACGAAGACGGCACCATTGCCCATGCCCAGCTTTCTTACGGTAACGGCATGGTCATGCTAAGCTCCATCTTTGACACCGACTATGGCCGTTTACTGAAGCAGCCAGCCCAGCTCGGGATGGTTGTCACCCAGACCGCCTACCTCATCGTCAACGACGCCGACGAAGTGCACGCGCGCTGCGTGCAAGCCGGGGCGCCAATCGAGATGCCCTTGCAGGACGAAGATTACGGCGGCCGTGGCTTTACCTGTCGCGATCCCGAAGGGCATGTGTGGAGCATAGGCACTTATGACCCTTGGGAGCACTGATGGGACGCACAGTTCACTTTGAGATCCAGGCCAGCGAGCCACAAGCCCTGATCGATTTCTACGGCAAGATGTTCGACTGGAGCTTTTCCAAATGGGAAGGCGGCGAATACTGGCTGGTCGGCACCGGCGAGGTCGGTGCGCCCGGCATCAATGGCGGCTTGCTGCCGCGCCGCGGGCCACGCCCGGACGAAGGAACATCGGTCAACGCCTTCGTCTGCACCATCGATGTGGAAGACCTCGACCAATCCATTGCCCTGCTGAAGGAATTGAAAGGCACCGTCGCAGTGCCGCGGATGCCCGTGCCCGGCGTCGGCTGGCTGGCCTACGCCAAGGACCCGGACGGCAATATTTTCGGCATGATGCAGAACGATGCCGGCGCATCTTTCGAGGGGGCCTGATTGAGCGATGAACAGGCAATCCGCGACCTGGTCGCGGAATGGACGCGCGCCACCCTCGCTGCGGAAGTCGACCGCATCCTGCCCTTGATGACGGAAGACGTGGAGTTCTACGTTCCCGGCCAGCCCATCATGCGCGGCCGTGCGGCCTTCGAGAAAGGCGTGCGCGCTGTGCTGGCCTCGCACCGCGTCGAATCGCATGCCGAGGTGCAGCAGGTGGAAGTCAGCGGCAACCTGGCTTATTGCACCACGCAGCTGCGCGTGGCGATCACGCCGCTGGCCGGCGGCGAAATCATGCGCAAGGAAGGCAATGTGCTGTCGGTGTATCGCAAGAATGCTGCCGGTACATGGCAGCTGGCGCGCGACGCGAACCTGCTTGCTTGACTGCTCAGTTGATAGCCGCGACTAGCGCGGCATCTGCCACCTGGGTCGGGCGGATCTTGATCAGGCTGCGGTATAGCGGAGGTAGGTGGCTGCACAATTCGTGCAGCGCCTGTTCCGGCATCGATGGCCGCACATACTGGAACTGGGCCGGGTTGTTGTGCGGCAGTGCGCCTTCCATCGTCGATCCATACGCGCCGAGCGCCATGAAGCTCAAGGCACTTTCATCCGGGCCGACTGCAAACACAAAAGTGCCGTCTTTCGGGTGTCCCAGGTAATGGCGCACCTCTGCCTGGGTCGCGGCATCGGCGCCTTCCATCAGCTTGTAGCGCAGTTGTGCGTAGGCGCGCGTGCACTCCATGAAGGCGCTGCGGATGGTGGAAGCCTGCAGGCGGCCATGGCAGCACAGCAGCAGGTTGCCGAAGGAGTCCAGCAGCGCCACTGCATCGCCCTTGCCGCCTTGCGCCTTGTCGCGCGCCATCGCTTGCTGCAAGTAGGGCGCCAGCCCCACGTCCGGCGTGCGCGGCTCGCAGCGGTAAGTCAAGGCATCGGGGAAGGCGCGCTTCAGGGCGCGCACGATGAAATGGTCTTCCGCCAACGTGGCCGGGTCTTTCAACTCCGCTTGCGGCGGGTCGATATTAAACAGGTCCATCACGTTGGCCGACGTGGCCTCGAACACCAGCGAGCATAAGGCTTGCGTAGGCTCGGCGATGGTCTTGCCGATGAAGAACGGCTTGGGCGAGGCCCCTGCCCCGCGCCGTGCATACGAGGAAGTGCCCAGCACGGCCGGATAGGAGAAAGTGCGCTCGGCCTGCGGGCGCAATGCCACCGGCAGCGATGGATAAAAGGCGGAACCGTTGTAGTTGATGCCGGCCTTGCTGTCCGGCGCCGCAACGACGACGTTGAAGCCCGCCGCCAGGATGGCGCCCGTGCACATGCAGCACGGGTCGAGCGAAGTCACGATCGTGATTTCCTCGGGCGGCGGCAGCTCGTTGCCTTTGGCGCGTTCGGCGAAGTACCAGTCAATCAACTGGCGTTCACTGTGCGCGGTCGGGTCGTAGATCAGGCCATGCTTGATGACGTTGTTATGCAGCGCTTTCAGCACGGTGCCGCTGGCGTCCAGCATCACGCCGCCGACGCCGAAGGTGCCTTGGGTCTTTGCCGCAATGGCTTCAGACGCCGCGATGGCGACAGCTGTTTGAACGTCGATGGCCTTCTTCACGCTTGTTTACTTCTTCAAATCCCAGCCGCCGAAGGCTTCAGGGAGCAGTTCGGCTGCGGTGGTTTCGCGGACGTCGCCTTTCAGGTTGGCCAGCACGACCGGCAGCTGGTTGCCGCCCAGTTCGAGCGTGACCTGGCGGCAAGCGCCGCATGGAGCGATCGGCTTGTCCGTTTCGCCGACCACAGCCAGCTTGTCGAAATCGCCCGGCTGGTAGCCTTGCGCGACTGCGCTGAAGAAGGCGGTGCGCTCGGCGCAGTTGCACAGGCCGTAGCTGGCGTTTTCCACGTTACAGCCGTGGAAAACTTTGCCGTCCTTCGCCAGCAGTGCAGCACCGACTTTGAAGTTGGAATATGGCGTGTAGGCTTTCAGGCGCGCTGCCTTGGCCTCTTCGATCAGTTTTTGGTTGTTCATATGACTCCAAACCGGTAAACCTGGGTCTGACCCAAGGGTCAGACCCGCGTGTGCTGAAACCGCTGACTCCGGAAATGGCGGGTCCGACCCTTGGGTCGTACCCTGGTTTACCGGTTTATGGACGAATGGTGCGATAAACGATCGGATTCGCCGCAGGCGCAGCATCGGCAATCGTGTAAGCCGCCTGCACTTCGCGCACCGCCTGCTCGGCTGCGGCTTGAGTACGAGCATGCACCGTGGCCATTGGCTGGCCGGCTTGCAGCGGCTGGCCCAGTTCCACCAGGTCGGTCAAGCCGACAGCGAAGTCGATCGCATCGGTCGGACGGCGACGGCCGCCGCCCAGCGAGACCACGGCCAGGCCGATATCACGGCACACGGTCGAAGCGGCGTAGCCTGCGCGCGGCGCCGGGACCTGCACCACGATCGGCGCCTTCTCCAGGTGCTTGTCCATATTCTCCACCAGGTCGGCCGGACCGCCCAGCGCAGCCACCATGCGCGAGAAGCGCTCGGCAGCCTCGCCGGAGTCGAGGGCGTGCTGCAGCTTGGCGCGTGCATCGGCTTCGTTGGCGGCCAGCTTGCCCAGCACCAGCATCTCGGCGCACAGCGACATGGTGACTTCATGCAGGCGGGCAGGACGGAACTTGCCGGTCAGGTAGTCGATCGCGCCGCGTACTTCCAGCGCATTGCCGGCCCATGGCGACAGCGATTCGTTCATATCGGTCAGCAGGGCCGAAGTCAGCGTGCCAGCACCATTGCCCACCTTGACGATGGATTCGGCCAGTTCCACCGATTTCTCGTAGGTTGGCATGAAGGCGCCGGAGCCGGCTTTCACATCCATTGCCAATACGTCCAGGCCGGCGGCCAGCTTCTTCGACAGGATCGAGCCGGTGATCATCGCCACCGATTCAACGGTCGCAGTGACGTCGCGGATCGAATAGAAACGCTTGTCCGACGGAGCCAGCGAGGCGGTCTGGCCGATGATGGCGACGCCGACGTTCTTCACGACTTCACGGAACTTGTCGTTGGTCGGAACGGTGGAGTAGCCAGGGATGGAATCGAACTTGTCCAGCGTACCGCCGGTGTGGCCCAGGCCGCGGCCGGAGATCATCGGCACGAAACCGCCGCAGGCAGCGATCATCGGGCCGAGCATCAGGGACACCACGTCGCCCACGCCGCCGGTGGAGTGCTTGTCCATGACCGGACCTGGCAGGTTCAGCGATTTCCAATCGAGCACTTCGCCGGAATCGCGCATGGCCAGGGTGAACGCTACGCGTTCGTCCATGGTCATGTCGTTGAAGAATACTGCCATCGCCAGCGCGGCGATCTGGCCTTCGCTGACGCTGTTGTCGGTAATGCCTTTGACAAAGAATTGGATTTCTTCTTTGCTCAGCACACCGCCGTCGCGTTTTTTACGGATGATTTCCTGGGGGAGGAACATTTTTTTGATCTCTTTCTTTTTTACTTCCAAACCTGATACGGGGTGCCGCAAACCTGGTGTCCGACCCTGCGGGTCAGACACCGCACTAGCGGTTTAAACGCCGTAAGGAATCCAGATGTTTTTCACTTGCGAGGCATGCGCCAGCACTACGCGCCCGCCTGCCTGCGCGGTGGAGAACCAGTCGCGGCCCTTGGCGCCGCCGGTCCAGGTGCGCTTCAGCGAACCGGCCGACAGCTTCTCGACTTCCGCGCAACCTGCGGCGGAACCGTCGTGGCGCCATACGGCGTCAACATCGGCGTGCGAAGCCAGGGTGCGCGCCAGTTCGTCCGCCGAACCGGTAACGATGTTCACTACGCCGCCCGGCAGGTCGGAGGTATCGAACACCTGGTACAAATCGGTCGCCGACAGCGGGTACGCTTCCGAAGGCACGGCTACCACGCGGTTGCCCACGGCGATAGCGGGAGCCACCAGCGAGATGAAGCCCAGCAGCGGGTTCTCGTTCGGGCAGACAACGCCGATCACGCCGATTGCTTCGTTCAGCGCAACGGTGATGCCGTGCATCGGCGGCTGGTGTGCCAGGCCGTCGTATTTGTCAGCCCACGCCGCCCAGTAGAACAGGCGTTCGATGGAAGCTTGCACTTCCTTCTCCGCGTTCTTGGTGCCGGTCTGCGCGGCGATACGCTCCGCGAATTCGGCGCCGCGGGCAGCCAGGTTCTCGGCGATGTAGTACAGCACTTGCGCGCGGTTGTGCGCGGTCGCCTTGGTCCAGCCGGTCGCCTTGTGCGCTGCTTCAACCGCGTTGCGGATGTCCTTGCGGTTGCCCTCGCCCACTTCGCCCAGGAACTTTCCGTCGGCGCCGTGGATGGCGCGCGAGTAGGCGCCGTCAGGGCGTGCCTGCTTGCCGCCGATGTACAGCTTGGCGGTACGGTCGACTGCGAACGGATCGGTCGACGCAACGTGCTCGGTATCCGGCTTGGCAGGCTTCTTGAACGATGGCGCGGCCGGGCGTGCATCTTCCGACACAGGCACCAGGTACTCGAACATGCCTTCGCGGCCGCCCTCACGGCCATAGCCCGATTCCTTGTAGCCGCCGAAGCCGCAGGCGGCGTCGAACTGGTTGGCGGTGTTGATCCACACCACGCCGGCCTTGATCTGCGGCGCCATGTCCAGCGCCAGCGAGATGTTCTCGGTCCAGACGCAGGAAGCCAGGCCGTAGACAGTGTTGTTAGCCAGTTGCACCGCTTCGGCTGGAGTACGGAAGCTCATCGCCACCAGCACCGGGCCGAAAATCTCAGCCTGCGCCACGGCGGCGGAAGTCGACGCGCCGGTAATCAGGGTTGGCGGGAACCACGAGCCGGTGGCCGGCAGTTCGCAGCCGGCCGGCTGGTACACCTCGCAGCCTTCGGCGCGGGCGGAGTCCACCAGGCCGGCGATACGTTGGCGCTGGATCGGATCGACCAGGGCGCCGATGTCCATCGACTTGTCCAGCGGGGAACCCAGGCGCAGGTTGTCCATGCGCGCTTTCAGCTTCTTCAGGAAACGCTCTTGCACGGATTCCTGCACCAGCAGGCGGGAACCGGCGCAGCAAACCTGGCCCTGGTTGAACCAGATCGAATCGACCAGGCCCTCGACCGCAGCGTCCAGATCCGCGTCTTCGAAGACGATGAACGGCGACTTGCCGCCCAGTTCCAGCGACAGCTTCTTGCCGGTGCCGGCGGTGGCTTCGCGGATGATGCGGCCAACTTCGGTGGAGCCGGTGAAGGCCAGCTTGTCGATGCCCTGGTGGCCGACGATGGCTTCGCCGGTGCGGCCGTCGCCGGTCACGATGTTCACGACACCGGCAGGCACGCCCGCTTGCAGGCAGATATCGGCGAACAGCATCGCGGTCAGCGGCGTGAATTCAGCCGGCTTGAAGACGATGGTGTTGCCAGCTGCCAGCGCAGGAGCGATCTTCCATGCCAGCATCAGCAGCGGAAAATTCCAAGGCACGATCTGGCCGACCACGCCCACGGCACGGTGGCCCGGGAATTCTTCGTCCAGCAGTTGCGCCCAGCCGGCGTGGTAATAGAAATGGCGCGCCACCAGCGGCAGGTCGGCATCTCGGGTTTCGCGGATGGTCTTGCCGTTGTCCAGGGTTTCCAGCACGGCGAACAGGCGCGCATGCTTTTGCATCAGGCGTGCGATGGCGTACATGATCTTGGCGCGGCCATGGCCGCCCAGCGCCTGCCAGCCCGGCAGCGCCTTGCGCGCCGCGGTGACAGCGCGTGCCACGTCGACAGCGGTTGCCTGGGTCAGTTCAGCCAGTTGCGAGCCATCGGCAGGGTTGAAGCAGGCGAAGGTTTCGCCCGGCTCGGTCCACTGGTTGTCGATAAACAGGCCGAACTTGCGGGAGCGCTGCTCCAGCCACGCTTGCGCTTCTTTCTGGCTTTCTGGTGCAGGGCCGTAGTCCATGGTGTTGAGGATCTCGTTAATAGTTGGCATGGCAATGTCTTCTTATGGTTGCGCGTGGCGATGGGCGGCGGAGTAGGCGCCGGTCACATGGTGCTCCAGCTGGCGCTCGATGTCGGTCAGCAGGCTCGATGCGCCGATACGGAACAGGTGCGGCTCCAGCCACTCGTTGCCCAGTTCTTCCTTCATCACGGTCATGTATTGCAGCGCGGTCTTGGCGCTGCCGACGCCGCCTGCCGGCTTGTAGCCCACCTTGAAGCCGGTGCGCTCGTAGTATTCGCGGATCGCACGCACCATCACCAGCGATACCGGGATGGTGGCGTTGACGCCTTCCTTGCCGGTCGAGGTCTTGATAAAGTCGGCGCCTGCCATCATGCAGACCCACGATGCCTTCGCCACGTTTTCCAGCGTCACCAGGTCGCCGGTAGCCAGGATGGCCTTCACGTGCGCTTCGCCGCAAGCCTTGCGGTAGGCCAGCATTTCATCGTACAGCGCTTGCCAGTTGCCGGTCAGGACGTGCTGGCGGGTGATCACGATGTCGATCTCTTGCGCGCCTGCCGCGACGGACAATTCAACTTCGCGCACCTTGGTTTCCATGCTGGTCAGGCCGGCAGGGAAGCCGGTCGACACCGCAGCGATAGGCAGGCGGCCTTTCAGCACCGCGTCGGCGTGCTGGATCATCTCGTGGTACACGCAGACGGCGCCGGTCATCAGCTTGCGTTCCTGCAGGCCGAGCGCTTCCACCAGGTCCTGGCGCAACGGGCGCATGGCTTTCATGCACAGGCGCTCAACGCGGCCCGGGGTGTCGTCGCCGGCCAGGGTGGTCAGGTCGATCAGTTCGATCGCCTTCACCAGCCAGGCAGCCTGGTACTCTTTCTTCACCGTGCGGCGGTTCGCCAGCGATGCGGCGCGGCGGTCCGCGGCGGACTTGTTCACATGGATGTGATTCAGCCAGCCCAGGTCGAGGCCAATCGCCTCGTTGCGCTTGAAGTCAGGGGTCATAGTCATAGCAGGTTGGTTCCGTTGGAAAGAGGTTTCACGCCCAGGTGATGCGCGATGGTCTGGCCGATGTCGGAGAAAGTTTCCGAGATGCCGAGCGACTGCGGCTTGACGCCAGGGCCGAAGAACAGCACAGGAATATGTTCGCGGGTGTGGTCGGAACCTGGTGCGGTCGGGTCGCAGCCGTGGTCGGCGGTGATCACGCACAAGTCGCCATCCTTCAGGTTGGCGATGAATTCCGGCAGGCGCGCGTCCATTTCATGCAGCGCGTTCGAGTAGCCGGCAACGTCGCGGCGGTGGCCGAAGTGCATGTCGAAGTCGACGAAGTTGACGAAGGTCAGCGACTTGTCGCCGGCTTCGCGCTGGGCTTCCAACAGCTTGTCGAACAGCGCCATATTGTCCGGGCCTTTCAGCACGCGGCTCACGCCTTGCGCGGCGTAGATATCGCTGATCTTGCCCAGTGCGATCACCTCGCCGCCCTCGTTCTTCACGTGGTCCAGCAGGGTTGGCGCGCTTGGCGGCACGGCGTAGTCGTGACGGTTGGCGGTGCGCTTGTAGTCGCCGTTGGCGCCGACGAATGGGCGGGCGATGATGCGGCCGATGTTGTACGGTTTGACCAGTTCGTAGGCTTTCTCGCACATATCGTACAGGCGTTCCAGGCCGAAGAGCTCTTCGTGGCATGCGATCTGCAGCACGGAGTCGGCGGAGGTGTACAGGATAGGCTTGCCGGTCGCGACGTGCTCGTCGCCCAGTTCATTGATGATGGTGGTGCCCGACGCGTGGCAGTTGCCCAGGAAGCCGGGCACGCCGGTCAGTTCCTGCAGCTTGTCGGTCAGTTCTTTTGGGAAGGACGGCACTTCTTTCGGGAAGTAGCCCCAGTCGAACAGCACCGGCACGCCGGCGATTTCCCAATGGCCGGACTGGGTGTCCTTGCCGGTGGATTGCTCGCGCGCTGCGCCGTAAGCGCCGGTGAAACCGTCGCGCTTTTCAAAGCCGGCAGCCCACTGGCCGGATGCGGTATGCGCGGCGGCGGCCAGGCCGAGGCCTTCCATGGTTGGCAGGGACATCGGCTTGCCTTCGTTGGCCGCCCATTTGGCGATGTGGCCGAAGGTGTTGTAGGCCTGGTCGCCATATTTGTGGGCGTCCGGCGTTGCGCCGAGGCCGAAGGAGTCTAACAACAGGATAAATGCGCGGGACATGGGGTGCCTCTCAATTCAAACCCGAAAATCTGGGTCTGACCCAAGGGTCAGACCCGCTACGCGACGGCGACCGGTCGGGTCTGACCCTTGGGTCTGACCCAGGTTTACCGGTTTTAAGCCTTTGGAGCCTTGGCCACTTTCTCCAGGAACGCCAGGATCAGCTTGATCAGCGATTCCGCGCCAACAGCCGCGTACTTCAGCGTCTGCTCGTGCGACAGCGGGAACGGCGACAGGCCTTCAGCCAGGTTGGTGATCACGGAAACGCCAACCACCTTCAAGCCGCAGTGACGTGCCGACACCACTTCCGGCACCACCGACATACCGACTACATCCGCACCCAGCGTCTTGAACGCGCGGATTTCCGCAGGGGTTTCGAAGTTCGGGCCCGGGTAAGCGATGTACACGCCTTCATGCAGGGTGATCGACTTGTCCGCAGCGGTCGATTGCAGCAGCTTGCGCAGGTCCGCATCGTAAGCATTCGCCATCGAGAAGAAGCGCGGACCGAAACGTTCGTCGTTCGGGCCAACCATCGGGGTGCCAGGCAGGAAGTTGATGTGGTCATTCAGCGCCACCAGCGAACCGGCATCCACTTCGGGACGCAGCGAACCTGCCGCATTGGTCACGAACAGCATCTCGCAACCCAGCAGCTTGATGGTGCGCACGGCGGAAGTCATCACCGCCGGTCCGTAGCCTTCATAGAAGTGGCCGCGGCCCTTCAGGCAGACAACCTGCACGCCGGCAAGCGTGCCCAGCACCAGCTGGCCGGCGTGGCCATGCACGGTGGAGATCGGGAAACCTGGCAGTTCGTCGAAGGAAATCGACACTGCATCGGTCATCTGTTCGGCCAGCACGCCCAGGCCGGAGCCCAGGATCATTGCCACGCGTGGCTGGAAATTGGCCGGCATGCGGGCACGGATGATGGCGGCGGCCTGGAATGGGGTATTGGAAGACATGGAGTTCCTCGTTTTTATATCTTTAGGTGAGCTGGCCAGAACAGGCCCTTGAACGTACCACGACACTATGCATCATCGTCTATATGTATGGCAAATACCATTTTTCTTTGCTATTTATACGCAAGCGCTATAAATATGGGTTTATTATAGGAGCGCCTTCCGTTTGACATGCAACGGACAAATGTTTAGCATCGCAAACAAATGTTTATAGCGAGCTTTTCGTGACCGATCTCTCCCGCAAGGAACAGCTGTACGAGCTGATTCGGGCCAATCCCTTTATCTCCCAGCAAGAGCTGGCGGAGCAGCTCGCCCTGTCGCGCTCTGCCGTGGCCGGTCACATTGCCAGCCTGATCCGCGAGCGCAAACTGCTGGGCCGCGCCTATGTGTTGCGCAATGAGCGCACGGTGCTGTGCATCGGCGCCGCCTGCCTCGACCGCAAACTGCGCCCGCATGCCCCGCTGCAAATGGCCACCTCCAATCCAGCTTGCGCTGAAGAAAGTTTCGGTGGCGTGGCACGGAATATCGCGGCCAATCTGGCCCAGCTCGGCCTGCCCTGCTCCCTATTGACCGCCCTTGGCGACGACTCCTCCGGTCGCGCCCTGCGCGCCCAGGCCGAAGCATTCGGCATCGGCATGGAAGGCAGCCTGCAGGTCAACGGCATCGGCAGCGGCACCTACACCGCGGTGCTGGATGCTTCCGGCGAAATGGTGGTCGCACTGGCCGACATGGCCATCTTCGACCAACTTACCCCGGGCTGGGTCGCCAGCCGGCAGCCGCAGCGCAATGCCGCCGGCATGGTGGTGGCGGACCTGAACCTGCCGATCGACTCCGTGGCCATGCTGCTGGCCGATGCCCGCGTTTCCGGCGTACCGCTGGTGGTGGTCGCGGTGTCGCAGCCAAAGATGGCGCGCCTGCCGAAAGACCTGAATGGCTTGTCGCTGCTGATCCTGAACCGCGGCGAACTGGAAACCCGCGCCGGCCGCGCGCTGCCAACCGAAGCCGACGTGCAGGCAGCGTGCCACGAGCTGCAAGCCGACGGCGCGCGCGACATCATCGTCACGTGCGGCGCCAGCGGCGTCTACCACACCCTTGGTCAGGCCCTGCACTGGCTGCCGGCGCACGACGCCCGGGTAGTCGACGTTACCGGCGCCGGCGATGCCTTCTCGGCCGCCGTCTGCTGGTCGCTGTTGCAAGAACCCGAACAACTGACCCTGGCCTGCCAGCGCGGACTGAAAGCCGCCTCCATCACGCTGGCCAGCCCACACACCGTGTCGCCCGAGCTGAACGCAGACCTGCTCGCCACCGCGCATACAGAGGAGTAAAAACATGCACCAATTCCTGTCCTTCTCCCCAGAAGTCGCCAACGCCCGCACCACCGGCAAGCCGATCGTCGCGTTGGAATCGACCATCATCTCGCACGGCATGCCCTACCCTCAGAACGTGCAGACCGCACGTGAGGTGGAACAGATCATCCGCGATGCAGGAGCAGTGCCGGCCACCATCGCCATCATCGGCGGCAAGATCTGCGTCGGCTTGACCGAAGAACAGCTGGAAGAACTGGGCAATTCGCCGGACGCGATCAAGGTGTCGCGCCGCGACCTGGCCTATGTGCTCTCGCAGGGCAAGCTGGGCGCGACCACCGTGGCGGCGACCATGATCTGCGCGCAACTGGCCGGCATCAAGGTCTTCGTCACCGGCGGCATCGGCGGCGTGCACCGCGGCGCGGAAACCAGCATGGACATTTCCGCCGACCTGCAGGAACTGGCCCAGACGAATGTAGCCGTGGTGTGCGCGGGCGTAAAATCGATCCTCGACATCGGCCTGACCCTGGAATACCTGGAGACCCACGGCGTGCCGGTGGTATCGGTCGGCCAGCCGGGCTTCCCGGCCTTCTTCACGCGCGAGAGCGGCTTCAATGCCGACTTCCAGCTCGACACCGCCATCGAACAGGCATCCTTCATCTCGACCAAGTGGGCCCTGGGCCTGAACGGCGGCGTGGTGGTTTCAGCGCCGGTGCCGGTGGACGAGGCGATGCCGAAAGATGAAATCGACGCCATCACCCTGCGCGCCTTGCAGGAAGCGGAAGAAAACGGCGTCACCGGCAAGAAGGTTACGCCCTTCCTGCTGGCACGCATCAAGACTCTGACCGAGGGTCGCAGCTTGAAGACAAATATCGCCCTTGTGAAAAACAACGCGCGTGTGGGCGCTGCCCTGGCACGCGCGCTGCAGGAGCATCCATGTCCATCGACCTGAAACAGTTAAAGTACTTCCTCGCCGTCGCCGAAGAAAAGAGCTTCAGCCGCGCCGCCGAACGCCTGCATATCTCGCAGCCACCGCTTTCGCAGCAGATCATGAAGCTGGAAGCGGAGCTGGGCGTGAAGCTGTTCGCCCGCACCACCCGCACCTTCGAGCTGACTGTCGCCGGCAAGGCGCTGATGCAAGAGGCCTCGGACCTGCTGGCGAAGATGCGCATGACCATCGATACCGTGCGCCAGATCGACCGCGGCGAAGTGGGCCGCTTGCGCGTAGGCATAGTGGGATCGGCGATGTGGGGGCCGATTCCATCCATGCTGGAGGAATTCCAGAGCAAGTATCCGCGCGTCACCTGGACCATCCACGAGTCCGGCCCGACGGTGCAGTACGACGCCCTGCGCGCCAAGCAGATCGACGTCGGCTTCTGGCGCGAACCCAAGCTGGATGACGACGAGCTGCGGCGCGACAACCTGAAGCAGGAGCTGTGCTTCCGCGAGAATGTCTGCGTAGCAGTGAATGAGCACCATCCACTGGCGAAGATGGACGCGATCGAGCTGGCCGATATTGCCGATGATCCGATGCTGACGCTTGCCCTGGATAAGTCGGCGTTCCCGCGCTACCTGATCCAGTGCTGCGTGAATACCGGCTTCCAACCTGAGATTTTCCAGGAAGCGCATGAGCCGCAGACCTTGCTGGCCATGGTGGGCGCGGGCCTGGGCGTGACGCTGATGCCGGAAACTACCGCGCGTATCGGCTGGCCTGGCGTGGTCTTCCTGCCGATCCGTACCAACCCGCCGTCGGCGAACCTGTACATCACCTACACCACACTGGATGACGCGCCAGTCGTGCGCGCCTTCCTCAACATCCTGCGCCCGCCTGGCGCCTAATGGGTCGCGCCCGCGGCCACCACGGCGTCGCGGTCAACCGCCTGCGCCGTGCGGACCGCCACGCGCAGGCCTTCTTTCATCTGCTCCAGCGACATGCTGGCCGTACCGGGATGGCGTGCGGCCTGCTCCGGCAGATAAGGAATGTGGATGAAGCCCGCCTTCACATCGTCGCGCCCAGCCACGGCGTGCATCAAGCCGTAGAACACGTGGTTGCAAACGAAAGTGCCCGCAGTCTGCGACACCGACGCCGGCAAGCCTGCAGCGCGTAGTGCAGCGACGATCGCCTTGATCGGCAGCGTCGCAAAATACGCCGCCGGCCCGCCCCGCACAATCGGTTCATCGACCAACTGCTTCTCCGCGTTGTCCTTGATCGGCGCATCGTCGACATTGATTGCCACCCGCTCGACCGACAGGTCCACACGTCCTCCCGCCTGGCCCACCGCGATCACCAGCGCCGGCTTCAGTTCTTCGATCAACGCCGTCATGGCCGCATTCGCATCGCCGAACACGCAAGGCAGCTGGCGCGCCACAACACGGAAATCGCCCTCACCCCAGCCATCCAGCGCGCGCACGGTTTCCCAGGCAGGGTTGACAGGCTCTTTATTAAAGGGCTCGAAGCCCGTCAGCAGAACAGTTTTCATAGCAAGAAATACAGCAGGATGATATTTGCGCCAAGCAGCGGCAAGGCCGTCGGAACCTGCGCCTTGATCACGGCATTACGGTCGGTCAAATCCAGCAACG
This sequence comes from Duganella sp. CF458, assembly GCF_900113115.1. Lineage (GTDB taxonomy): Bacteria > Pseudomonadota > Gammaproteobacteria > Burkholderiales > Burkholderiaceae_D > Rugamonas. The sequence continues at coordinate 204,492 of NZ_FOOF01000007.1, forward strand.
CAGTCGGGATGATGTTGAAGTTGGCCGCCATCGGCGTCATCAACGTACCGCAATAAGCGCTGAACATGCCGATCGCCGCCATCACCGCAGGATTGCCGCCAAACTTTGCCACCAGCACCGGCACACCGACACCGCCGGCCATCACCGGGAAAGCGGCAAAGCCGTTGCCCATCACGATGGTGAACAGCGCCATGCCGACACAATACACCGCCACGGCAACCAGCTTCGAATCGAGGCCAATATAAGTCGTCGTCACCTGCGCCACTGCCTTGCCCACGCCAGCCTCGCTGAACAACAGGCCCAGCACCGCCAGCATATGCGGCAGCACGATCATCCAGCTCATGGCATCGATCAGGCGACGCGATTCGCGGCCGGCCTGCAGCGGCGTGGAACGCGTCATCCAGCAGGCTACGCCAACCGCGATCACCGCCGCGCAACCAAGGCTCACCAGGGTAAGGTGTTTCGGGTCCAGCACCAACAACTCGCCGATGCGCACTTCCTTAAGCAGCGTCGAGCCGGCCATCGTGACCGCCGGGATCACCAGTGCCGGCACGAACAGCCTGTGCCCGAGCCGCGCAGCACTGGCGCTGCGCGCGCCTTCGGGCAGCACGTCCGGCTTGCCGCTCCGGACGCCGCCAAAGCTCGCCAGCAGCGCCATCACGATCATTGACAGCCCCACTGTTGCCGGCGGCAGTCGCTCGCCCACCAGATAGACCATGGCATATAGTGTCCAGAACACGCCCGTGGTCCAGCGGCGCGGATTGCTGCGGTCGGCAAAGGACATCAGCGCGACCAGCGACAGCATGATCCCCAGCAAATAGTAGAAATATTCGACGCGGATGATCATGCGCGCCCTCCGCCGCTCGGTCCCAGGTAGCGGTCCAGCCGGCGTAGCCTCCACGCGTGGATGATGAAGGCGCTGATTGCCGTCGGAATGCCCCACAACGCCATATGCAGGGGATCGACTTCGATACCCTCCGCACGCAGCACGGTCTGCATCAGGGCGATGGCGCCGAAGGCGACGAAAATATCCTCGCCGAAGAACAGGCCGACGTTATCGGTGGCGGCAGCCATGGCACGCACGTGCTGGCGTTGTTCGTCACTGAGCGAAGGATTGCGAAGCTGCGCCGCTCCTTCCGCCATCGGCGCCACCACCGGGCGCACCATATTCGGATGGCCGCCCAGCGACGTCAGGCCCATTGCGGCGGACAGCTCGCGGACAGCAAGATAAACAATCAGCAGCCGCCCGGCCGTTGCCGACCGCATGCGCGCCACTGCCGCCTGCGCATGTTCGCGCAAGCCGAAACGTTCCAGCAAACCGATCGCCGCCAGCGGCAGCAGGTAGATCATCGGCAGGTTGCGCGTCTTAACGAAGGCGGTTCCGAGCGAAGCAAGCATCGTTTCGACCGGCATGAATGCGGCGAAACCGGTAGTGAAGCAGGCCGCGACAACCACCAGCACCGGGTGCAGCCGCAGCAGGAATCCAAGCACAATCACGGCCACGCCAAGCAGCGGCCACATATTGACAGCAGTTTGCATCTCCCCTCCCCAAGGAAGGCCACATATTACCCCAGCACGGGCGAAAAAAAACGCGCACCGGAGTGCGCGTTTTTCGAGAGGACTACGAACCTGTCAGAAGTTCGCCTTGAACTGCACACCGTAAGTGCGCGGTTCGTTGACGATGCCGGTCAGGTTGTTGAAGTCGATCGCGCCCAAGGCCTGGATGCGGTTGGTGATGTTGCGGCCGTAGGCTGCCAGCTCATACTTGCCGTCGTTCCAGCGGTACCCCACGCGCAGGCCGCCTTCCAGCAGTTCCTTGGCCTTGTACTCGCTGGCTTCGTACAGGAAGAAGTTGTACGAAGTGCGGTAAGCCCAGTCGGTGTAGGCGTAGATCTCGCCATCGCCCAGCGGCTGGCTGTAGCGCAGGGTGAAGTTATGCTGCCACTTCGGTGCGCGCGGCAGGGGATTGCCGTTGATCAGGGCTGCGCTGCCGATTACATTGCCATTGGCATCCTTGAACTCGATCCGTGGATCCAGCGGGGTGCAGCCGCCACCGCAGGATTGGACGAACAGGTCTGCATCCTTGATCTTGGTGTCGTTGTAACTGGTGCCGAAGGTCACGGCCCAGGCATCGCTCAGGTTGGCCTGCAGGTCCAGTTCCACGCCGCGACCGGTCACCTTGTCGGCGTTGATCAACTGGTTCATGTTCACGGTGCCGGAACCTGCGGTGAGCTGCTTGTCCTTCATGCGGTAGTTGAACACGGTGGCCGACATCCGCGCACGGCGGTCAAACAGGTCCTGCTTCACACCGAATTCCACGGACACCGCTTTTTCCGCGTCAGCTTGCGATGGCTTGGAAGTCAGGTCGAACAGGCGGCCCTGCATCGACGGCGCGCGGTAGCCGGTGGCGACACGGCCGAACAGGTTGGTATCCTTGTTCAGGGTGTAAGTACCGCTCAGGTCCCAGCTCACGTTGTTCGACGTGTTGTTCAGGGTGTTGGTAGCCGATTGAGGCGGTTCTACTCGGGTGGCGACGAAATCCTTCTTGTCTTTGGTGTAACGCAGGCCGGCACGCAGCTTGAAGGCTTCGTTTACGGTGTAGTTGATGGTGCCGAACGCCGCATACGACTTGGCATCCTGCTGCTGGGTCGCGTAGGCGGCGTTCTGCGGGTTGCCAGCTGTGAAGGAATCGAAGGAGATCGAATCGATCTGGATCTGTTCATCGAAGTAGAACACGCCGGCGATCCACTGCAGCGGGCCCTTGTTGTTGGACTCGACGCGGAACTCCTGCGAGAACTGCTTATGGTCAGGAATCAGGTCGGCGGTTTCGACCGGGAACGGAATGAAGCCTGGGCCCATCGGCGGATGGAAGGAGGCGCCAAAGCCGCCGTCCACGTCGCCGCGGCTGAAGAACTCCAGCTTTTCATAGCCGGTGATCGAGTGGAAGGTCAGGCCCGGGGTATCCCAGCGCAGGCGCAGATTGGCGCCCTTGTTCTTCAGGTGCTGTTCGTTGCCGCCATCGGTCGGGTAGGACTTGTAGTCGAAGTTGTCGACCAGCTCATTGGTGCCCTTCTTCAGGATATTGGCGCGGAACAGGGTGGCGTTGCCGTCCATGTCGCGGCCATGCAGGTTCAGCAGCGCGCTGAAGTCTTTATTAGGCTTCAGCAGGAACTGGATGCGGCCGGCGTTGTCCTTGTAGCCTTCGAAATCGGTGGTCGGTGCGCCCGGGCGGTCATTGTGCACGCGGTTGCCGCGGTGCTGCGATTGCAGCGAGATGCGGGTGGCCAGCACCTCGTTGACCGGGAAGTTGTACGCGCCTTCATAGTTGCGCACGCGGTCCTTGCCGAAACCGACGTTGACATAGCCTTCCTGGCGGAACACCGGCTTGGCCGAATCGAACTTGATCACGCCGGCTGGGGAGTTACGGCCGAACAGGGTGCCTTGCGGGCCGCGCAGCACTTCCACCTGGTCCACGTCGAACACAGGGAAGCCCTTCAGCATCGGGTTTTCCTGCACGATGTCGTCCATCACCAGGCCAACCGGCTGGGAAGCGTTCAAGTCGAAGTCGGTGTTGCCCAAGCCGCGGATATAGAAACGCGGGAAGGTGCGGCCGTAGTCGGATTCAACAGAAACAGATGGCGAACGGCCGTTCAGGAAACGGATATCCTGCCCGCCCGAAGTCAGCACGTCCAGCTTCTCGCCTTTCAGGGTGGCGATCGCCATCGGCACGTCCTTGATGTTTTCAGCGCGGCGCTGCGCCGTAACGATCACGGTCTCCAGTTGACCCGGCTTCTTGGCTTCTTCGGTTTGTGGCTGTGCTTCCTGGGCCGAAGCGTTATATAAAGGGAAGGCGCTGGCCACGGCCAGGGCAATCAAAGAGTGTTTGAGGCGTTTATCCATACCCGATGTTCCAATCTTTAAAAGAAAAGTAAGGTAATGTTGCAATGGCGCCAATGCTAACACGAAAGCAAATGCCCTCTATTACTTGCGAGAAACCCTTCATTTAGTTGACTTGCATATAAATAACTAAGCAAAAACGTATTTGCCATACATATAGCGCCTGCTGCATAGTAGTGAGCCACGAATCCATGCCGTGAGAAGCGGATTCGACTGCAGGAAGATGTGTTTGCAGTTTGATTACGTGCCCAAGAATTAATCAAGGGTACATGTACAAAATTTGCATTTGTGCGTTGTTGGCAAGCTACAAGGTGCCGTGGCCGGGATTGGCGCGAAAAAGCGGAACGAGGCACTCCATAAAAATATACAATAACGAACTTCGACGGAGCCCTTACATGAAAATCAAACAACTTAGCATGATGATCGCCGCAGTTATGGTGACAACCATAACAGTGGCGCGCAGCGCAAATGCGGCTGATCCGAAGCTGGGCATCGTGTACGACGCTGGCGGTAAGTTCGACAAGTCGTTCAACCAGTCCGCTTTCGAAGGCGCCGAGCGCTTCAAGAAAGAAACCGGCATCAAATTCATCGAAGTCCAAGCCAGCAGCGATACCCAGGCTGAGCAGGTGTTGCGCGGCCTGGCCCGCAAGAATCTGGACCTGATCGCTTCCATCGGCTTCGCCCAGACCCAGGCGGTGCAAAAGGTCGCGAAAGAATTCCCAAAAGTCCGTTTCGTCCTGGTCGACGGCGTTGCACAGGGCAATAACGTCAATTCCGTGACGTTCAAGGAAGAAGAAGGCTCTTACCTGGTGGGCGTGGCGGCGGCCATGGCTTCCAAAACCAAGAAGCTGGGCTTCATCGGCGGCATCGACATTCCGTTGATCCGTACCTTCGCCTGCGGCTATGCCCAGGGCGCCAAGGCGACCGACAAGAAAACCGAAGTGATTTCGAACATGGTGGGCACCACCTCCGCCGCCTGGAACGATCCTGCCAAAGGTGGCGAACTGGCACGTGCCCAGTTCGACCGCGGCGTGGACGTGGTGTTTGCCGTGGCCGGCGGTTCCGGCATGGGCACCCTGCAGACTGCCAAGGAAAAAGGCAAGCTGTCGATCGGCGTGGACTCCAACCAGAACCACCTGTACCCAGGTTCGGTGCTGACCTCCATGGTCAAGCGCGTGGACAACGCGGTGTACGACTCCTTCATGCAAATGAAGAACGGCACCTGGAAGGCTGGCGTCACCGCCAAGGGCCTGAAGGAAGGCGGCGTGGACTGGGCGCTGGACGCGAACAACCGCAAGGTGATCACGCCCGAGATCGAAAAGAAAGTCATGGGCGCGCGCAAGGACATCATCGATGGCAAGATCAAGGTCATCGACATCCGCACCACCAACGCAGCCTGCCCGGCTTAACCAGTAGTTCCAATATAGAGAACGCGCCGACGGGATATCCCGTCCGGCGCGTTTTTCAGTAAATAAGACCGAAAATCCTTATGACGCCAGCAGTAGAATTCCGCAATATCTCCAAGCACTTTGGGGCGGTAAAGGCGAATACGGACGTCAGTTTCTCCATCGCCAAAGGGGCCATCCATGGCCTGGTGGGAGAGAATGGCGCCGGCAAGTCGACCTTGATGAGCATCCTTTACGGCTATTACCGCGCAGATGGCGGTGAGATCCTGCTGGACGGTAAGGTGCAGCACATCCACAACTCGCACGAGGCGATCCGCCTCGGCATCGGCATGGTGCACCAGCACTTCATGCTGGTCGAGAACATGACCGTGCTGGACAATGTAATGCTTGGTAGCGAAGGCGGCTTCCGCCTGCGTGAACACCGCGCTACCGTCGAGAAGAAGCTGCGCGAAATCTGCGAACGCTATCGCCTGGACGTCGATCCGTTGGCCACCATCCACGACCTGTCGGTGGGCGCCCAGCAGCGCGTCGAGATCCTGAAGCAGATCTACCGCTCGGCCAACATCCTGATCCTGGACGAGCCGACCGCCGTCCTGACCGCGCAGGAAACCGAATCGCTGTTCGAAATCCTGAAGCTGTTCAAGGAACAGGGCAAGACCATCATCCTGATCACCCACAAGCTGCAGGAGATCAAGGACATCACCGGCACCGTCACCGTAATGCGCGGCGGCCGTGTGGTGGGCGCAGTACAGACTGCCGACACCACCAAGGAAGAACTGGCGCAGATGATGGTCGGCCGTCCGATCGAGAACAACCTGCCGCGCGGCGAGTACAAGCCGGGCGCGCCGGTGCTGGAGGTGAAGAACCTGCAGCTGGCCGACGACAACGGCGTCAAGCTGCTGCAGGATATCGGCTTCACCCTGCGCGCCGGCGAGATCGTGGCGATTGCAGGCGTGTCCGGCAACGGCCAGTCCGAGCTGATGGAAATCCTGTCCGGCATGAAGCTGCCTACTTCCGGCGACGTGCATTTTGAAGGCACGGCCCTGCCCTTCCCGAAAAGCGGCGATGCCGACGGCCTGCCGACCAAGTTCCGCAACCTGGGCATCGGCCACGTGCCGGAAGACCGCCTGCGCGACGGCGTGATCAAGGCTTTCTCCGTCATGCAGAATACCTTCTTCGGCTACCAGGACAAGGTCAAGAACAAATGGGGCCTGATCGATTTCAAAGGAATCGCCCAGCGCTGCGCCGGCCTGATGAAAGAGTTCGACGTGCGCCCGGCCAACCCGGACCTGCGCATCGGCCTGCTGTCCGGCGGTAACCAGCAAAAGGTGGTGATCGCACGCGAAGTGCTGGCCAAGCCGAAGCTGATGCTGGTCGGCCAGCCGACCCGCGGTGTCGACATCGGCACCATCGAATCCATCCACACCCAGCTGCTGGCCCTGCGCGACCAGGGCGTGGCGATCCTGCTGGTATCGGTGGAACTGGAAGAAGTGCGCGCCCTGGCCGACCGCATCCTCGTGATGTGCGGAGGCAAAATCACCGGCGAACTGAAAATCGACGAATTCGACACCACCCGCATCGGCTTGCTGATGGGCGGCATGCATAAACACTGATTATGACCACGAACGATATGCCACGTTGGGCAACCGGCCTTGTCCTGCCCATCCTGAACCTGCTCTCTGCGCTCCTCGTGTCCGCGCTGGTGATCCACCTGCTCGGCGAAGACCCGCTGGAGTCGCTGCAAATCCTGATCAACAGCGCCGTCATCAATCCGGAAGGCTTGTCGTACACGCTGTTCTATGCCTCCACCTTCGTGTTCACCGGCCTTGCCGTGTCGATCGCAATGCAGGCCGGCCTGTTCAACATCGGTGCGGAAGGCCAGATGTATTTCGGCGGCCTTGGCCTGACGCTGGCCATGCTGGCCTTTGACGCTACGCTGCCGTGGTACCTGCTGATCCTCGCCGGCATTCTTGGCGCCGCCCTGTTTGGCGGGCTGTGGGCCTTCATTCCAGGCTACCTGCAGGCCAAGCGCGGCTCGCACATCGTGGTGACCACCATCATGTTCAACTTCATCTGCGCCTCGCTGATGAACTTCGTGATCGTGAAATACCTGATCCCGCCGGGCGAGCAGAACACCGCCTCGCGCGTATTCTCGGCTGCCGCCGAAATGCCGCGCCTGAACGCATGGTTCCCTGTGCTGGGCGAAACCCCGCTCAATATCGGCTTCTTCTTCGCCATCATCGCGCTGGCAGTGTACGGCATCGTGATGTGGCGCTCGGCGTGGGGCTACAAGGTGCGCGCTCTGGGCCTGAACCAGCACGCAGCCCATTACGCCGGCGTCAAGATCAGCGCCATGATCATCATCGTGATGGCCATCTCCGGCGCGCTGGCCGGCTTGGGTGCCGTTAATTCCATCATGGGCTCGACCCACTACCTGTCGCTGAACTTCGTCGGCGGCGCTGGCTTCGTCGGCATCGCGATTGCGCTGATGGGCCGCCAGCACCCGGTCGGCATCTTCCTGTCCTCCGTGCTGTTCGGCGCGCTGATCCAGGGCGGCTTCGACCTGTCGCTGGAAAAACCGAACATTCCGACCGAAACCTTCATTTTCATCCAGGGTTTGATCATCCTGTTCTGCGGCGCTATGGAAAACCTGTATGCCCCGGTCATCATCAAACTGATCAAATCGCGCAAGGGCTGACACCATGACTTTCGAAGATCTCCACCTGGGCTCCATTCTCGTCTCCACCGTGCGCAACGCGCCGGTGCTGATTTTCGCCGCTATGGCCGGCCTGTTCGCGGAACGCTCCGGCGTGATCGACATCGGCCTGGAAGGCAAGATCCTGGCCTCCGCCTTCGTCTCGGCAGCCGTGGCCTTCGCCACCAAGAACCCGTGGTTCGGCATCCTGGCCGGCATGGGCGTATCGGTCGTTTTGGCAATGCTGCAAGGTTTTGTCGCCGTCACCCAGAAAGGCAACCAGCTCGTGGGCGGCATCGCGATCAATATCGCCATGAGCGGCCTGACCTTCGTGCTCGCGCAATACTTCTTCCAGCAAGGCGGCCGTACGCCTGACCTGGGCGAAGCGCGCCTGTTCGACGTCGTACTGCCGGGCAGCGCCGCAGTCGCGGACGTGCCCTTCCTCGGCTGGTTCTACACCAAACTGATTGGCGGCCACTCCGTGCTGGTCTACCTGGCCTTCCTGCTGGTACCGCTGGTGCACTGGTTCCTGTACCACTCGCGCTTCGGCCTGCGCCTGCGTGCCTGCGGCGAAAACCCGCACGCAGCCGACGCTGCCGGCGTCTCCGTGGAACGCACCCGCTACAGCGCCATGCTGATCGCCGGGGTGCTGTGCTCCTTCTCCGGCGCCTACCTGGCCATCGTGCAATCGGGCTTCTTCCTGCGCGACATGTCGGCAGGTGCCGGCTACTTGGCGCTGACCGCCATGGTGTTCGGCAACTGGCGTCCGCTGTACACCTTCCTCGGCTGCCTGATGTTCGGCTTCTTCGGCGCTGTGCAGATCCAACTGGAAGGCGTGGACCTGCCGGTGATCGGCCGCATCCCCGGCGCCCTGATCCAGATGGTGCCTTACGTCGTTACCGTGATCGTGCTGGCAGGCCTGATGGCCAAGTCGGTGGCGCCGAAAGCCATCGGCGTACCGTTCGTCAAATCGCGCTAAGTGCGCCCTCCTTCACCCTGCGCCGGCCCCAGCCGGCCAGGGTCGCCAATCCCGCCAGCAGCATCGCTCCGGTCCCCGGCTCCGGCACTTGTGGAGCTGGCGTGATATCGAACACGGTCTGGCTGGTCCAGTACCAGGTTTGGCTCCAGTCATCCCATCCATAGCTCCACTGCGAGTAGCGGTCTCCCGTACGAAAGCCGGCGCCCCAGCCCGAGAATGCCTCGTCGTTCCCCCACCAATTGGCGTCCACCGACAACTGCCCCGTCAACTTGTAACTGAAGCCACCGATCTCGCAACGGAAATAGGGGTCGCTCAGGCTCAGGCATCCCTCCAGGTATTCGCGCCCAGCGATGACCAGCGAGCTAAGCTCCGCCAGGGAGATGACACCATCAAGATCAAGGTCGGTCCCGCGAAAGCTGCCGTCGACACGGGCATCGTGAATGAACGCGCCATTCTCATTGAAGCCTGTGTAACTGAATTGCCAATCTTCCGCGCAGGCGTTGCCGGCGGCACAAACCAATGCCAGCGCCAAAACATGTCTGTAAGCCATGATGCCCTCCCTGGTGAGAACCGGACTTTGATGCTAGCAGCAAGCTGCGAAACACCGAACCCAGCCGGTATGCCGTGCGCAACACGCATCGTTGTTGTGCCCGGCGGGTAGCCGGTTTATATTGCAGGGAGCAAGGAGGTCCCGAATGGATCGGCGCGCCTGGATTTTGCAGAGTTTATTGCCAGCGGCAATGTGCTGCCTGCTCGCGCCTGTCCGTGCGCACGACGGCCCCGCGACAGCGGTGGTCTACCCCCGCTATTTCTCGATACTCGACACCAGCAAGGGATTCGACTGGATCGTGTTGCGTGCCGCGCTGGAAAAGACAGCCGCCAAATACGGCCCTTTTACACTGGCCCAATCGCAAGCACCGTTCTCCGTCCCGCGCATGCTGCAGGAATTGAGCCGTCCCGGCGGCACGGTCAATGTCATCGCCCGCGCCACCCACCGCGACCTGGAAACGCAATTCCAGCCGATCCGCATTCCGATCGACCGCGGCCTGATGGGCCTGCGTTTGCTGCTGGTACGAAAATCCGACCTGCCGCGCTTTGCCCGCGTGCGTACGCTGGCGGACTTGCGGCACCTGAGCGCCGGCCAGGGCAAGGGTTGGGTGGACGCTTCGGTACTGTCGGCCGCCGGCATCAGCGTGGTGGAGTCGCCACGGCCAGGCAGCCTGTTCGGCATGCTGGAAGCGGGCCGCTTCGACTTCTTTCCGCGCGCGCTGGATGAAGCACCGCGGGAATATGATGTGATCAGCAAGTCGCACACGGAGATCGTGATCGAACCAACGCTGATGTTGCGCTATCCCCTGCCGCGCTACTTCTTCGTACGGCGCGATGCGGAAGGCGCCAAGCTCGCGGAGCGGATCAAGACGGGCCTGGAGATGATGTTGAAGGACGGCTCGCTCGTCGCGCTGTTCCACCAGCATAAAGACCCGCTCATCGAACGGGCCCAGATCGGTAAGCGGCGCATCATCGAACTGCAAAACCCAGCGCTGCCGCCGGAGACTCCGCTCCAGCGCAGCGAGTTGTGGTACCGGCCTTGAGGCCAGCGTATTTAAGGCCAGCGCATTCAAGGCCAAATGCGTTGCAGCAGGCCCGCCAGGTTATAGCCGCCCTTGATCAACTGTTCGCGCGCCAGTGCGGAGGAAGGCACCGGGTAGCTTTCCGGGACGGTCATTGCCCACACAGTGTAGGTTTCTCCGCTACGGCTGGTCTGCTTGCTCGCCACGCCAACTTTCACGTCGGCGTACGCCTGCTTGGCAGCCACCAGCGAATCGTTGGCCCACTGTGCGGGCCAGGTGATGGCATCGCCCTTCGGCAGCGTGACAACCGGCTTGCCGTCAATCGCCCACTGGCTGAACTTGTCCACCGTGCGCATGCTGCTGCGGCGCATGGCGTAATCGACCACCGTAGTGTCCCAGTAAGAGTGGAAAGGCTTGGTCGGATACTTGGATGGCGCTTCTTCGCCCGCAGGGATGCCGCTCTTCGCGCTGGCAGCGGCCAACGCCGCTTCATCCATCTGCAAGTTATTTCCGCCGCGCGAATCGAAGATGTTCAGGGAGTCGATTTCCTTGTCAGTCTTCGGCACCACGAACTTGCCTTCCTTGTCGACGAAGGCCGCGCCAACGTGCAGCGGCTGGTGGATGTCGCCGGCCAGGTGGGTCAGGATCAGCAGCGCCTGGCGCTTGGTGAATTTGCCGTCGCCCTTGCCCTGCAAGGTCGCGATGCATTGCTGCAGCGTCTGCACCACGTCGTGGTCGGAGGTGCCGGCGCCGTGCAGGTGATACTCGGTCAGCTGGAACGGCACATCGGTGTAGTGGTATTCGCTGTGCTTCGGATGCGCGGCCACGTAGTCGTTCATCTCCTGCGTCTGCGGGCCGCAGAAGGTACCTTTCACGCAATCGGCCCAGTTGGCGATCTTTTCCAGGTCTTCGCCCGGCTGCAACAAGGCCTTCACCTGCTTCTCGGCGTTGGAGCCTTTGATCAGGTTATCGGCAATCGCGCCCACGACGCGGTGGCCGGCATTGCCCCAGGCCATGGCGTTGGTGGACAGGAGGGCGCCGGACAGCGCGGCGATCAGTGCGAGTTTCTTCATTCTTCTTTACCTTTGTTCGGTTTCGGGTAATCCTTGTTGACGTCCAGCGGCTGCGCATACTGCGAGCCCCATGCCTGCTCCTGCAGCGCGTACAGGCGCTTGGCCATGGCCTCGTTGCGCATCACCACTTCCATATTGCGCGACAAGTCGAAATAGCCGCCAGCCCAGTTGCTGGTACCAACCCACGCCAGCTTGCCGTCGATGACCAGGGTCTTGCTATGCCAAACGCGGGCGAACGGAATGAAGCCGGTGGACGTTTTCGGAATCGTCACGATGCGCACTTCCACGTTCGGCAACATAGCCAGCGATTTCAGGTGCTGGATGGCCGGCTTTTCGAGGTTCCAGTTCGACACCAGCAGCCTGACCTTGACCCCGCGTGTGGCCGCTGCGCGCAACGCGTTGTCGACCACTGCGTAGAACGGGCGCGTGCCGTTCGGGCCATAGCTCAGGGGCGCGTAGTCCAGCATCGAGACGCGGATCTCTTGTTTTGCATCAGCCAACAGCGCCGGCAACACAAGCTCTGAATCGGCCACGCCTGCGGGGTTGTAGCCGCCCGGACTCGCGATCAGGAAGTTGGCATCGGACGGCAGCGTCGACGCCAGCGCGGAGGCGGCCGGTGTGCCTGCCAGGATGGCGGCCTTGGCCTGCAACGGTGCAACCGTCTTGCCCGCGGCCAGTGCCGCCTGCGCGGTCCAGTCCTGCTCGAAGATTGCCTGCACTTGGCCAACGACCTTGGCGTCGGTAATGCGCAAGCCGGTTTCGTGGATGTGCGTGAATGCACGCCAGTCGAAATTCTGGCTGCCGATGAAGGCCACCTTATGGTCCACGGTCAGGTATTTGGCGTGGATGATGCCGTTGCCGGTGAGTTGGCTCACATCCAGCACGCGCATCTCCAGGTTCGGGATGGCGCGCAGCCGATCCACAGTAGCCTTGTCGGACAGGCCGCCCACGCCCTTCTTGTCGATCAGGAAGCGGATCTTCACGCCGCGCTTGCCGGCCGCCTCCAGGCGCTCGATCACCTTCTCGAACGGCGCGCCGGGCACGCTGGCAACGTAGAACTGGCCGATGCAGATTTCGGATTCCGCATTGTCGAACAACTCGGTCCAGACCTCGATCGAGCCGCGCAGGTCGTCGCTTTTCAGCGTGGTCTCCACGGGCGCGGTCTGCACCAGTTCAAAGCCCGGAATCTGGAAAGCCGCGTGGGCGCTGGTGAAACATGCAGCCAATGCGGCTGCGAGAAGATAGCGGCGCATAGCCTTCCTTTCTTTACTTGATGCGGATAATGCGCGGAACGGCGCCGTAGGTGCCGGCCGGCTTATTGTCCTGCTCCAGGCGCTGCAGGTAGCTGCGCAGCGAATCGACGTCGCGCACGCCGGTCGGCGCCTGGTTGCTGCCCTGGCGGAACGTCACGAAGCCGTCATTGCCTTCGGCCAGGAAGTTGTACACCGCCACGCGGTAGCTGGTCCCCTCCTCAAGCAGGGCGCCATTCAGCTTGACGCTGTCGCGCATGATGCGCTGGCCCTTCGGCTTGCGCGAGTCCCAGGAATAGCTGAAGCCTTCGGACACTTGCAGCAGGCCGCGCTTGTCGGCTTCACTGCCGCTCCACTGCCCTTCCAACAAGGCCAGGACCTGGGCGCCGGTCAGGTTCATCACCACGATCTCGTTCCCAAATGGCAGCACGGCCTGGGTCTGCCCTGCATTCACCACATTGCCGGCGCCGGCATCCAGCGCGGTGCGGATTCCGCCAGTGTTGGTGAACGCAATTTGCGCTCCCCATTTGCGGGCGGAAGCCAGGATCGCGTCTGCCACGACCTGGCCTAGCGGGGATTCATCGGCATTCGACATCAGGGTCTTGCTGATCGAAGTCACAGCGATCTTCGCCACCGGTTTGTTCAGCTCTTCGCTGCTGCGTGCGCGCACCGTGGCCAGCAACGCATCCACTTCCGGCATGCCGGCATACTTGCCCTGTTCCACCACGACATTGCGCGCGCTGGCGTCGACCACGGCGCCGGTCTGGCGGTCCACCACCAGCGAAATACGCGACAGCATATGGCCGAACTTGTCGGCCTGCGTCACCAGCTTGCCATCCACGCGGCACAGGTAGCCGGTATGCGAATGGCCGCTGACCACCAGGCGCACGGCAGGGTCGAGACGCTTGACCACGTCGGCGATGTCGCCATCGAGGTCGCTGCAGTACTGCTGGTCGTAGCGCGCCTTGGAGTAGCCGCCCTGATGGATCAGCACCACGAACACAGTCGCGCCCTGCGCGCGCAGTTCCGGCAGCAGGCGGTTGACGGCTTGCGCTTCGTCGATGAACTGCAAGCCGCTGATGCCGCTCGCTGCCACCAGTTCCGGCGTGTCCTTCAGCACGGTGCCGATGAAGGCGACCTTCACTCCCTTGACTTCATCGATGCGGTAAGCCGGCAACAAAGTCTGGTTGGTGCGCGTATCGATCACATTGGCGGCCAGGTAGCTGAACTTGGCGCCATCCCAGGACGGGTTGAATTTGCAGGCCTTATCAGGGCGTGGCGAATTGGCGCAACCACCCTTGGCCTGGCGCAGCAGCTCCACGCGGCCGGCGTCGAATTCATGGTTGCCAACCGAGGTGGCGCGCATACCGAGCATGTTCAGCGCCTGGATGGTCGGCTCGTCGGCGAACATGGCCGACATGGCCGGACTGGCGCCGATCATGTCGCCGGCTCCCACCACGACCAGTTCCGGATCGTCCTTGCGCCAAGCTTGCAGTGTCGCGGCCAAGGCATCGATGCCCCCGGCTTTGCCATCCTCAAAACGCGATGCTTCGAGGTGACCATGCAGGTCGTTCAGGCCGACCAGGGTCAGCTCAACCTGACTGTCGGGACGCTGCGTTGCGCAGCCAGCCAGCAGGGCCGCCAGGGCCAGGGGACGCAGGAAAGACTTCATGGGAATCGCTCTGGATAAAAGGAGATTGTACAGGTGCCGTCAGCCACGGCATATGCTGGGAAACGATATGTTACTTACAAAAAAAACGGGCCTTGCGGCCCGTTTTTGCTTCATGTACTCAAGCTTAGAACTCGTAGCGCAGGGTAGCCTGGATGGCCCACTGCGACTCGCCCTTGACCTGGCGAACTTCGTAGTCTTCCACCGAGTCACGCACGCGGTACACGTACTTGCCGGTCGCAGTATCAACACCAGCGAAGTCCACGAAGGAACGAGCGTGGCCGCCGGCGGAGTTGAAGCCCACTTCGTTGATATGACCCCACTTCTTGTTCAGCAGGTTGCCGACGTTGAAGATGTCGAAAGTGAAGGAAGCCTTGTGGCCGCTGAACAGGCCAGGGATTTCCTGCTTCACGCGCACGTCGAAGGAGTGGGTCCATGGAGCGAACGAATCGTTACGCTTCACGACGTGGCCCTTGGCGTTACGCAGGGAACGGTACTGGTCGACAGTCGCCCAGAAGCGGTCTTCGTTGGCGTGGTTGCTTGCAGTGTCGCCCGCGAAGATGACTTCGCCCGAACGTGGTGCCGATGGAATGTACATCAGGTCGTTCGAGTTGGTGCCGTCGCCGTTCATGTCGTTGTTGAAGGTCCAGCTGTATGGCTTGCCGGACTTACCTTCGTAGAACAGGCCGAAGGTGGTGTTGTAGTTACCGAAGAAAGCCTTACGGAAGTTGACCATCGCGTTGAAGCGGTCCTTCACCAGGTACGAGGAGTTGGACTCAACTTCTTCGTTCGGGTTGAAGGCTGGACGGGAACCGTAGTTCGAACCCGAGGTGGAAGAAGTCAGCGGCGACACTTCCTTCGCATCGGTGTAGGTGTAGGCCATGGACCAGCCGTAGCCAGCCAGCAGCGGACGGCTCAGGGACAGCGTCGCCAGGGTGCTCTCGCCGCCCTTGGTGTTGTTCGCCACCAGTACGTTGCCGTAGCTGGCGTTGCTGTTTGCCTTGCTACGCGCGCCTGCGCACTGGGCGCTGCCTGGTGCGGTGCCGTTGGTGGTGGTCAGGCTGCCGGTCGCGGTCCAGCAACCAGGTTGCAGGGCTTTGTCGGTGTAGTACAGCGCACGGCCGTCGGAACCGATCCGCTGTGGCGCACCCAGGTTCAGGTTCTGGTAGTAGATCGAGTCTTTGGTCTTCAGCTTCAGCAGCTCTGCGCCGAACACGACGTTATTCCATGGCAGTTCGGTGTCGAAGGCAATGTTAGCTTTCCATACGGAAGGCTGACGCAGGCCCTTCGCCAAGACATCGACGTTGGCCACTGGTGGCGAACCACCGGACAAGCTTGGCTGCTTGGTCACGTCCGGGGTAAAGATGCCGGTCGGGCAAGGAGTCGACGTGCTGCCGCACTGGATGGTCATGGTTGCCACACCGTTGTTCTGGTATGGATTGCCCAGCCACACGGACATAGCAGCGCCCTGGAACAGGCCTGCGCCGCCGCGGATTTGCGTCGGACGTTCAGCGTCCAGCTTGTAGTTGAAGCCCACGCGTGGCTGGAACAGTTTCTGGCCGTCAATGGTGTTGGTGTTATCCAGACCAAAGCCACCGGTCTGGCGGCCCTGGGTGGCGGCAGTGCCGGCAACTGGTGCGGCAGCCACAGCGGAATTCAAGGTCGGCGTTTCCGGCAGGTCGGCGTAGTCCACGCGCACGCCAGCCATCAGGCTCAGGCGGTCGTTCACCGTCCAGGTGTCCTGCAGGAACAGGCCATAGGACTTCAGGGTGAACTTGGCAATCGCGTCGTTGAAGGTACGGCCAGCCTGTGGCACCTGCACCGAGTAGCTCGAAGGACGACCGTTGGAGTAGTTCTCCAGCACGGCATTGATGACCTGCTGGTTGTTTGCGGTACCGCAGTTCAGCGGGGCGTTGTTGTTGAACGCGTAGTTGACGTTGTTCAAGCAAGCGAAGGTGTAGGAACCATATACGCCCTGCAGGAAGGCATTGGTCACCTCGTTCTTGTTCAGGTCGCCGCCGAACTTCAGCTGGTGGTCGCCCAGGGCCAGGTTACCGCCCAGGTAAGCGTCCAGGGTCTTGGTGCCCAGCACGTTACGCTGACGCGAGAACTCGGTACCGATGTTCAGGAAACGGTTGCCGGTCGGCACGGTCGATGGAGTGCCGGCAGGGTTAGGACCGGAGAACTGCAGGCCGATCGATGGCAGGGTGGAGTTCACCTCCGGCACGGAATCGTAGTCGCGGGTGGACAGCTTGAACTCGGTCGAGAAACTCGGGGTCCAGTCGGAGTACAGCTGGGCTACCTTGGTCTCGATCTCCTTCTTCTGCGCGTACCAGTAGGAGTTCAGCGACAGGCCGGTGTTGCTCAGGCCCGGGAATTGCGGTTCGGACTGCGCGGTCTTGGACCAGCGCACCATGAAGCGGTGGTCGTCAGTGATGTTCCAGTCCAGTTTCAGCAGCTTATCGGTGACGTCCATCGCCAGGCCGCTAGGAACCTGGGAGGTGCCGGCGTCGAAACCGTACTTATTCTTGGAAATATCCTGTGCCTGAGCAATCGCGGCAGGAGTGATGCCGACGTTGGTCATGCTCGAACCCAGCGGGCCGAACTGTGGTGCGGCGCGCGACGATTCCAGCTTCTCGTAGTTCGCGAACAAGAACAGTTTGTCCTTGATCAGCGGCAAGCCTACGGTTGCGCCCTTGGTGGTTTCCTTGAACGGGGCAGGAGCGGCATAGCTGTCGGTCGACAGGTTGTAACGGTCGCCTGCCAGGGTATCGTTACGGAAGACGTAGTAAACCGAACCTTTGACCTTGTTGGTGCCGGACTTGGTCACAGCGTTGATGTTGCCGCCGGTGTAGCCCTTCTGGGTCACGTCGTAGTTGGCAACGTTCACCTGCACCGACTGGATCGCTTCGATCGAGATTGGCTGTTTGGCGGTTGGGGAGCCGTTGGCTTCCAGGCCGAAGGTATCGTTCACGGCGACGCCGTCGATGGTCATCGAATTGAAGCGCGAGTTCTGGCCGGCGATGGACAGTTCGCCGCGTTCCTTGTCGGTCTGGGAAACGCGTGGGTCGCTACGGGCGTAGTCTTGCAGGTTGCGGTTGATCGAACCCTGGATTGCCAGTTCGGAAGCGCTGATCGAGGTCTGGGTACCCATATTGGTGCGCGAGAACTTCTCGGCACGTGCGGCGCTGGCGCCAGCGATGGTCACAGTCTGGATCGCCTGGCCGATGGTGGCGTCCACAGCGGCGGTTTCCGCCACTTCCACGAAGACGTTCTCACGCTTTTCCGAAACGCCGTTCTTGGTAATGGTGATCGTGTACGGACCGCCGGCGCGCAGGCCGCGGGCGATGTAACGGCCTTCACTGTCAGTCACGACATTGCTGGCCGAGCCCGACTCGACGTGCGTTACGGTAACGGTTGCGCCAGCAGCTGGCTTGCCGTCCGAGCCCGAAATACGACCGCCGATGGCGGAGGTCGTGTTCTGCGCGAATGCCGGAGCGGCAAACACGAGGGACAGGCTAAACGCGATTTGCGTCAGCCGGAGCCGTTTCTGATTCATCATTGATATATACCCCAAAAGAGAACAAATTATTGGTAAATGTCGGCATCTTGCTGCTTGCCGCATTTGCGCTTTTTACTAATGTTGCAAAAATTGTTGCCGCCCAGCGAGTTTACGCACCCACTATGACGTGGGTGCGACAGCGTTATGACCATTGTGTGACGCAGGGAATTCCCAGTTGCATAGACGTATCTTTCCGTCAACTATGCCTGAAAGGCGCAGCCGAAGACAAATTCATTTTCCCTTGCGTATTTATACGTAGGGAAAATAAATTGCTCTTCGTTATACGTTTTTCTGCAATTACCGGGGGCGCTAAGGCGGGATTATAAAGAATCCCGCGCTGTTGGAGGCTTTTGAAACGTTGGAGATTTGTAAAACGATGCGCGCACTTGTGGTGAAAGGACCACAAGTGCGGCCAAAGAGAAGCTTACTTCAGCGAAGTAGCCACGTCAGACTCGAACTTGGCAAAGCGGGCATCGAGTTGCTTCAGCAGGCGCTGTTTGTCGGCCTCCGCCACGAAGCCGTAGCGGATGCTGTCATATGACAGCTTTTTCACTTCCGCGTAGCTGGTCTTGTAGCGGCTGGCGAACAGCAGGTACTCGTTCGACAGGGTATTGCGGCTGACACCGGTGTCGTCACTCGACAGAACGAAGGGTACGCCGTACTTGCGGTAAATATTGACCGGATGCGCCTCCCCTTTTACGCCGAGAATGAACTCGTTCGAAGTCAGGTTCACTTCCACTGGAATATTTTTTTCGCGCATTTTCTTCAGGATCGCCAGCGGCTGGCGTTCGTGAGCGATGTCCATGCCGTGGCCGATACGCCTGGCGCCAGCCACATCCAGCGCTTCGGCGATGTGGAACTTCAAGCCTTCCGGTGGCACCTGGCCCAGGGCCAGCTCGCCGGCGTGCAGCGAGAGCTTCACGTTGGGATATTTAGCGCTCAGGAATTTGTACATGCGCATATGCAGGCTGTAGTCGCGCATCGACACGGGATAATGCTCGGCGCCCACAATATTGACCGACACCACTTTCGGGTTTTGGCTAGCAATCTTGAAGCCGGCTGCCATCTGCGAGAACACGATCGACGGCGACAGGAAGCGCAGCACGAACGGCTGGTAGCGCATGGTGAAGTTCTCGTCGTCGATGCCGGCGCTGCTGCTGTCAACGTAGGCGCTGTAGTCGGCAATGCCCTTGTTGAACGCCGGGCTGGCTTCCAGCTTGGCCAGGTAGGCGGCAAAGGCTGCTTCATCGGTCAGCTTGCCATCGAATTCGGCGTCGAACGTGATCGGGGCGATCTCGAACACGGTTTCGATGTAGCCGACATTTTCCGCGATCGCGCGCTCTTTCAGGCGCTTCTGGCCATCATTGCCATTGGTGGAAGCAACCCCGTCAAAGCGCAGGAAGGTGGTGAAGAAGGCCAGGTCCGGCGCCAGCTGGTCTTCGCTATGATTGTAGAAGTCCATGGTGGACCACTTGTGCATCAGCGAACGGTAGGCCAGCGGGTCTTTTTCCAGCTCGGCAACGGTTGCGCAGTTCTTGCGGTCGGCGGCCTTGTCGGTCTGAACGATCCAGGTGGTCTTGTCGACGCAGTACCCCAGCTTGTCGACCCATTCCAGATATTGCTCGGCATAGATGGAACCGGAGTAATGGTGGTGCAGGTCGGCGCCCTTCGGCATATTGTTGAAGAACATGGCCAGTTCGGCGGTCTTCGGCGCCGGGCCGGAGACCAGGGAGGCGAAGTGGCGCGCGGTAATCTCGGCGTTCGATGCTGCGCCGGCGGGCGCGGCGAAAGCGGCCGCAATTGCCGTGGCGATCACCATTCCGGTCAGGTTCTTCTTTTGCATGGGCGTTCCCTTATCAGTGTGCTTGGTGGACCAGCCGCCCTGCCGAATACGTCGCCGCGATGGCGCGGTCGTCCCCCAGTAGCGCCAGTGCGAACAGCTGTTCTTCCAGGCTGTCGGTATTGGCGCTGCGGCGTGCCAGCAGCGGCGTGGCCTGCGGGTCGATCACGATAAAGTCCGCTTCGCGGCCGGCGGCAAAACTGCCGATCGTGTCTTCCAGGTGCAGGCTGCGCGCGGCGCCCAGCGTCGCCAGGTAGAACATGCGCATGGCAGGCAGGTAGCTGCCCTTCAAGCGCGCTACTTTATAGGCTTCATTCATCGTTTGCAACATGCTGAACGAAGTGCCCGCGCCGACGTCGGTGGCTAGCGACAGCAGCATGCCGGCCTTGTCGGCCTGCTCGAAGTCGAACAGGCCGGAACCGAGGAACAGGTTGGAGGTCGGGCAAACGGCGGCGGCCGACTTGGTTTCAGCCATGCGCGCGCGGTCGGTTTCATCGAGCCAGATGCAGTGGCCATAGACGGCGCGCGGGCGCATCATGCCATAGCGGTCGTACACGTCGAGGTAGCTGCGCGCCTGCGGAAACAGGGTCTTGACCCAGGCGCATTCTTCCTTGTTTTCCGAGACGTGGGTCTGCAGGAAAGTGTCCGGGTATTTCTGCGCCAGCGCGCCGGCCAGTTGCAACTGGGCTTCGGTCGAAGTCGGAGCAAAGCGCGGGGTGATCGCATACAGCGACCGGCCCTTCTTATGCCAGCGCTGGATCAGGGCTTCGGTTTCTTCCGCGCCGCGTTCGGCGGTATCGCACAGGAAGTCGGGACAATGACGGTCCATCATGACTTTGCCGGCGATCATGCGCAAATCGCGCTTTCCGCTGGCGCTAAAGAAGGCGTCCACCGATTGCGGGTGCACCGTGCCATAGACCATGGCGGTGGTGGTGCCGTTGCGCAGCAACTCATCGAGGAAGAACTCGGCCACCTGGGCGCCATGCGCCGGGTCCGCGAACTGGCGCTCGGTCGGGAAGGTGTATTGCTCCAGCCATGGCAGCAGCCCGGGCGCCGGCGAGGCGATCATGTCGGTCTGCGGGTAATGCACGTGGCTGTCGATAAAGCCGGGCATGACGATCTTGCCGCGGTAGTCCTGCACTTCCGTTCCTGGCGGCAGGGTTGGCGCCAGTGTGGCGTAGTCGCCGGCAGCCTGCACCTTGCCGTCGGCCACGATCAGCAGCCCGTCTTCGTGCCAGGCGTGGGCGCGTTCGATAAAGGCTGGATCGGCGTGAAAATGCAGCAAGCCTGCTCGATAGGCTTGCACGCTGGTGGTTTTGCTCATTGCTTAGTCTTTCGCCTGGGATTCCCAGACCATCAGTAATTGGGCGGCCACCGAGGCGGCGATCACCGCTGGGGCCTTGTCGATGATACCCGGTAGGCCGATCGGGCATACCATGTTTTGCGTGCTCAAGCCTTTTACTTCCAGGCGGGAGGTGAACTGGGCGCGCTTGGTCTTGGAGCCGATCAGGCCGAACCAGCCGACCTTGGGGCGACGCAGGATGGCTTCGGTCAGTTGCAGGTCCAGCGCGTGGCTGTGGGTCAGGACCAGGTAGCTGGCACCGTCAGGCGCCTCATCGACGCAAGCTTCCGGCGTATCGGTGGCCTCGATGGTGACGTTGCCAGGCACTTCGGCGGGGAATATGGCGTCGCGCTCGTCGACCCAGGTGACGGTACATGGCAGTTCGGCCAGCGCGCGCACGATGGCGGCGCCGACGTGGCCCGCGCCAAACAGGACCAGGTGTGCCCGCGGGGCTTTCACCGTGTCGATCAGCCAGCGGCGGCCGTTGGCGTCGGTGTGGATGTGGGTTTCCTTGTGCTGTTCGTCGACGAGCCGGCACTCCATTTCGCCGTCAATGGCCGTGATGCGGCAGCTATCTTCCTTGCGCCGCTGGCGGAATTGCTCCATGACGCCGGCGAGTCCGCCCTGGATCGGCTCGAACAACAGCCAGACCACGCCGCCGCAGCATTGGCCCAGTGCAGGACCGAGTGGGAAGCGTTCCAGGTACGGCGCTGCCGCGCGCGTCCCGGCCAATATGTCGCGGGCGATGGCGAAGGCTTTATGCTCCAGGTGGCCGCCGCCGATCGTGTCGAACTGGCTGTTGGCGGTGACCAGCATATGCGTTCCCGCTTCGCGCGGCACCGAACCTTCGGCGCGCGCGACCGTGACGAGTACCGCCGGTTCCCCGGCTGGCGTCAACCAGTCAGCCATGTCATCCTGCCGCGGAAGTGGATACAGCTTCAACTGCCGCGATGGCGCGCAGGATTTCTTCGCTGGTCGCAGGCGCGTTCAGCGGTGGATTGACGCGATGCCCGCCGACTGCGGAAATCGCATCGCGAATGGCAAAGAACACCGAGAACGGCAGCAGCAGCGGCGGCTCGCCCACCGCTTTCGAGCGATGGATCGAATCTTCCACATTGCGGTTCTGGAACAGCTTGACGCGGAAATCTTCCGGGCAATCGGAAATCCCGGGAATCTTGTAGGTGGACGGTGCATGCGTCATCAGCTTGCCGGCGCCGTTCCACCACAACTGCTCGGTGGTCAGCCAGCCCATGCCCTGGATGAAGGCGCCTTCGACCTGGCCGACATCGATGGCCGGATTCAGCGACTGGCCTGCATCGTACAGCGCGTCGGCACGCAGCAGCTTCCATTCGCCGGTCAGCGTGTCGACCACCACTTCCGCCACGGCGGCGCCGTAAGCGTAGTAGGAGAACGGATGACCGTTCATGGTCTTCGGGTCCCAATGCAGGTTCGGCGTTGCATAGAAGCCGTCGGACCAAAGCTGCACGCGGGCCAGGTAAGCCTTCTGCACCAGCGCTTCAAACGGCACGCTCTGGCCGTTCACATGAACTTCGTTGGCGAAGAAGCGCACGTCGGCAGCCTCGCCGCCCAGCGTCTTGGCGGCAAATGCGGCCAAGCGATCGCGGATCTGGCGCGCCGCATCCTGCGCCGCCTTGCCGTTCAGGTCCGCGCCGGTGGATGCCGCCGTTGCCGAAGTATTCGCCACCTTGCTGGTATCGGTCGCCGTGATGCGCACGCGCTCCAGGTCCAGTCCCAGTTCGTGTGCAACCACCTGCAGCACCTTGGTGTTGATGCCCTGCCCCATCTCGGTGCCGCCATGATTGACCAGCACCGATCCGTCAACATACACGTGCACCAGCGCGCCGGCCTGGTTCAGGTGGGTCACGTTGAAGGCAATGCCGAACTTGACCGGGGTCAGCGCCAGGCCGCGCTTCAGCACCGGGCTGGCCGCGTTGTAGGCAGTCACCGCAGCACGGCGCGCGCGGTACTCGCTGCTTTGCTCCAGCTCCGCCACCAGTTCGTGGATCACGTTGTCGACAATCACCTGGCGATAAGGCGTTTCATTGCGCTCGGTCTTGCCGTAGAAATTCAGGCGGCGGATATCCAGCGGGTCTTGTCCCAGGTTGCGCGCGATCTCATCGATCACGTATTCGATCGCAATCGCGCCTTGCGGGCCGCCGAAGCCGCGGAAGGCGGTATTCGACTGGGTATTGGTCTTGCCGCAAGCAGCGTGGATCTCCACGTCCGACAGGTAATAAGTATTGTCGAAGTGGCAGACCGCGCGCGTTGCAACGGGGCCTGACAGGTCGGCCGAATAGCCGGCGCGCGAGGTCATGTCGACTTTGGCCGCCACGATGCGGCCCGTGTCGTCGTAGCCGACTTCGTATTCGTAATAGAAGCAGTGGCGCTTGCCGGTCACCAGCATGTCGTCATCACGGTCGGCGCGCAGCTTGACAGGCTTGCCGGTGCGTTGGGCAGCAATGGCCGCGGCAGCAGCCCATAGCGCCGATTGCGATTCCTTGCCGCCGAAACCACCACCCATGCGGCGGCACTCCACCGTCACATGGTGCGAGTGCAGGCCGAGTGCATGCGCCACCACGTGCTGCATTTCGCTTGGGTGCTGGGTCGAGCATTGCACCAGCATGGCCCGGCCTTCTTTCGGGATGGCGTAGGCAATCTGCCCTTCCAGATAAAACTGTTCCTGGCCACCGACGTAAAGCTGGCCCTTGACCGTGTGCGGCGCTGTTTCAAACGCTGCCTGCGCGTCGCCGCGCAGCAGCTTCATTGGCGGCAGCACATACGAGGCGGCCGCCTTGGCTTGCTGCGGGGTCAGGATGGCCGGCAGCTCCTCGTAGTCGACCACGCCGCGCTTGGCGGCGCGGCGCGCATTGGTGTGCGAATCGGCGACCACCAGGAAGATCGGCTGGCCGACATACTGCACCAGGCCATCGGCCAGGATCGGGTCGTCGTGGATGATCGGACCGCAGTCATTGATGCCGGGGATGTCGGACACCGTGTACACCGCGACCACGCCGGGCGCGGCGCGCACCGCATCCAGGTCCAGCGAAGTGATGCGTGCGTGGGCCTTGGACGACAGGCCCAGCGCCGCATGCAGCGTGCCGTGCAGTTCGGGAATATCGTCGGTATACGTCGCCTGGCCAAGCACGTGCAGCTCGGCCGATTCGTGCGCGCGCGGAATGCCGACGCCGGTCCAGGTGGCGGCCTTCAGTTCAGGCGTGACGGGATGGTTCATGCTGTCTCCTTACGCGCTGACGGCAAAGGCGTTGACGGCATCGGCCGCCAGCGGCGCATCGCTGCGCGTTTCAAGCCAGAAGCGGCGCAGCAGGTTCTGCGCGGTCTTCATCCGGTATTCGCTGCTGGCGCGCATATCGCTCAAAGGCGCGTAGTCGCGCGCCAGTGCCGCCATGGCGTCGGCCAGCGCGCCCTCGCTCCAGGCGCGGCCGTTCAACGCGGCTTCCGCTTGCGCGGCACGCTTCGGTGTCGCTGCCATGCCGCCGAAAGCGATGCGCGCCTCGGCAATCGCATCGCCGTCCATACGGAAAGCGAAGGCGGCGCAGACGGCGGAAATATCCTGGTCGAAGCGCTTGGCCAGCTTGTAGGTGCGGAAGCGCACGTCTTCGCGTGGCAGCGGCACGCGCACAGCCTGCACGAATTCGCCCGGCTGCAAATCCTTCTTCATGTAATCGAGATAGAAGTCTTCCAGCGCCAGCACCCGTTCGCCCGCCGCGCCGCACAGCACCACTTGCGCGCCGAGAGCGATCAGCCACGGCATGGAATCGCCGATCGGCGAGCCGTTGGCGACGTTGCCGCCCAAGGTGCCCGCGTTGCGGATCGGCAGCGAGGCGAAACGCTGGCGCAGCTCGCCCAGTTCATCCGGGTAGTGCCGGCACAGCGCGTTGTAGGCATCTTCCAGCGACACGCCGGCGCCGATTTCGATGGCGCCGTCGGCCACGCGCAGCACTTTCAGCGCATCGACGTGGCCCAGGTAAATGATATCGCCCAGGTCGCGCATCTGTTTGGTGACCCACAGGCCAACGTCGGTGGAACCGGCCAGCAGCACGGCGGACGGATTGGCCGCGCGCAACTGGATCAGTTCATCAAGGGTGCGCGGGGCCAGGAAGGTCTGGCCATGGGCGCTGTAGACAGCCAGCGAATCGCGTTTCAGCGCTTCGAGCTGTTGGGCCACGCTGGCGGCGTCGAATGCGACTTTCGGCAGTTCGACCATGCGCTGGGCAGCGTCGATGATCGGGCGGTAGCCGGTGCAGCGGCACAGGTTGCCGGACAGGCAGTCGTCGATTTCCTTGCGCGAGGCGCACTCGCCTTCTTTTTTCAGGTACAAGCCCCACAGCGACATGGCAAAACCCGGCGTACAGAAGCCGCATTGCGAGCCATGGCATTCGACCAGCGCCTGCTGCACCGGGTGCAGCGCGCCGTCGGCCTGTTGCAGGTCTTCCACGGTAAACAGGGCCTTGCCGTCCAGCGTCGGGGTGAGCTGGATGCAGGAATTGACCGATTTCAGCGCCAACTTGCCGTCGACCACACTGCCGAGTACCACGGTGCAGGCGCCGCAGTCGCCTTCGGCGCAGCCTTCCTTGGTACCGGTGCAGTGCAAGTCTTCGCGCAGGTGCTGCAGCACAGTCTGCGTCGGGACGGCGTCTCGTACTTCATGTACGGCGCCGCGATAGTAAAAGCGGATCGGTTCTGACATCTTGTCCTCGCAGGTCTCCTAGCTTGCAAGATAACATTACCGCACCCCTACCTTATAAGAAATCTCTGATTTTGAATATCAGGCGTTTCGCATATAAGGATGATGCTTGTGCCAATGCTCGGCAATGTCGATGCGGCGCGTGATCCACACCTTGTCATGGCTTTGCACATAATCGAGGAAGCGCGCCAATGCGGCAGCGCGCGCCGGACGGCCGACCAGGCGGCAATGCAGGCCGATCGACAGCATTTTTGGCTGGTTCAGGCCATTCGGGTCCCCTTCCTTATAGAGTACGTCGAATGCGTCCTTGAGGTAATCGAAGAATTGGGTGCCACTGTTAAAGCCTTGCATGGCGGCAAAGCGCATATCGTTGGTGTCGAGCGTGTACGGCACGATCAGTTGCGGCGCGACGGCCGGCTTGCCGTCGGCACCGGTATGCGCCACTTCCTGCCAGAACGGCAAGTCGTCGCCGTAATAATCGGCGTCATAGCGGAATCCGCCGTGCTCGACCACCAGGCGCCGCGTATTGGGCGAGTCACGGCCGGTGTACCAGCCCAGCGGCGCGCTGCCGGTCAGCTCCTTGATGATCCGTACCGCCTCCCGCATCTGTGCGCGCTCGGTTTCCTCATCCATGTTCTGGTACGTGATCCAGCGCAGGCCGTGGCAGGCGATTTCGTGGCCCAGTTCCTGGAAAGCGGCCACCGCTTCCGGGTGACGCTGCAGTGCCATCGAGACGCCGAAGACGGTCAGCGGCAGCTTGCGCTCCTCGAACATGCGCAGCAGGCGCCACAGGCCGGCGCGCGAGCCGTATTCGTAAATCGACTCCATGCTCATGTGACGGTTGGGGAAGGCCGCAGCGCCGATGATCTCGGACAGGAAGGTCTCCGAGGCCTGATCGCCGTGCAGCACGCAGTTCTCGCCGCCCTCTTCGTAATTCAGCACGAATTGCAGGGCCACGCGGGCCTGGCCCGGCCATTGGGGATGGGGTGGATTGGGGCCGTAGCCGACGAGGTCGCGAGGGTAGTTGCTCATGATGGTCCGTGATCAAAGGTATACGCACAATAATATATTGGCGTTATGGCACCGGTATATGATCTGCCGGATAAGCAAAATAAGGAATACAAAATGGGAAAACTGAGCACGCACGTACTCGATACCGCCAACGGACGTCCTGCCGCCGGCGTGCACGTGGCGCTGTATGCGCTGGCCGGCAGCGGCCGCACGCTGTTAAAGGAAGACGTGACCAATGCCGATGGCCGCTGCGGCGCGCCGCTGCTGGAGGGCGCCACCATGCAGCCCGGCCGCTATGAACTGGTGTTCGGCGCCGGAGACTATTTCGCGGCGCTGGGCGTGGAATTGCCGACGCCGCGCTTCATCGACCAGGTGACGATCACCTTCGGCATCGCCCATGCCGACCAGAATTACCACGTGCCGCTGGTGGTGTCGCCGTGGGCGTATTCGACCTACCGCGGCAGCTAGCCTAGTCGCGCAACATGACGGCGCGCTCGCCGCGCCGGGCTTTCCGCTGCAGCTGCACCAGGCCATACAGCAAGGCTTCCGGCGTCGGCGGGCAACCCGGCACATAGACGTCGACCGGCACGATACGGTCGCAGCCGCGCACCACGGAATACGAATAGTGGTAATAGCCGCCGCCATTGGCGCAGGAGCCCATCGACACCACATAGCGCGGCTCGGCCATCTGGTCGTAGACCTTGCGCATGGCGCGCGCCATCTTGTTGGTCAGGGTGCCGGCCACGATCATCAGGTCGGCCTGGCGCGGCGATGGCCGTGGGCACATGCCGAAACGGTCCATGTCATAGCGCGCCGCAGCGGCTTGCATCATCTCCACCGCACAGCAGGCCAGGCCGAAGCTCAGGTACCACAGGCTGTCGGTGCGGACCGTTTCCATCAGCGCATCGAGCGAAGTGAGCACGTACCCGTCGCGCTCCAGAGTAGCTTCCAGTTCCATGTTATTCCCTTTTCAGTAGCGTCGCTACGATAGCGGGGAGTGGTCGAAAAACATTGTATGGACGCGACACGCACGGCGGTCTAGTAATCCTCGCGGGTGACGATGGCGCGCGAGGCATCGTCGTAGCGCAACAGGCGCAGGGCACCGCTGGCATCGCTGGCCGCCGCCATCAACGCCTTGGGCGCAAGACCTGTGAACAGCACGAAGTCGCGCACCATGTGGGCCTGGTCGTGGTAACCGCAATCGACCGCCAGCCGGGTCAACCCACCGTGGCGCAACGGCACGGCCACCATGCGCGACAAGGCGCGGATGTAGCGCATCATGCGGCGGCCGTCGCGGATGCTCTGGCCATAGCTGGCCATCACGCGCCGTTCGAGCTGGCGCACGCTGATGCCGAAGCGGCCAGCTATTTCATCGGTAGGCAGTGCCAGCAAAGCCGGCGGCAGCATGAACGGCGCCGGTCCACGTGCCAGCCGTTCCTCACGCGCCGCGAGACGCTGCAACAGCCAATCGCACATCAGCGCGACCCAGGCAGCACTATCGCCGCCGGCACGCAACTGGTCCTCCAACGCCGCCGCGCCGCGCCACTCGGGCGCCGCGTCGGCCAGCGGCACCACGACATCGCGCAACTCGCCCAGCGGGATGTCGAACAGGCGGCCGAACTGGCCCGATTCGATCAGCGCGCTGATGAAGGTGGTGCCGGGCTCCCACACGGCGGGAAAGTGCTGCGTCAGCGGACCGGTGACGAAGGGCGCGCCGTACAGCCGCTCGCGGCCATCGGCTTCCACGAAGCGCGAACCGCCGCGGATGAAGAAGGTGACCATGGGACAGGGTGAAGCGGGCACCAGTACGGCGCCCGGGCTAGACAGCTCGACATGGAAATAGCGCACCACGCCCGCCAGCCTGGGCGGCGGGGCTATGGCCAGGCGCATCGGCGCCAGAATCGCATCCACATCACGCATGGCCAGCATTATAGGAGGCTTCGATGGTGCGTGCTGGCGGCGGGCCGGCGGCGCGGCCGGCGGGGTCGCCATGGTAGAATCGCCCTCTTACTGACTCGTCTTTACGACCTTGGATACCGTTCCCTTGTGGGCGCAATTTGCCGCCCTCGCCTTCCTGATTCTCGCCTCGGCCTTCTTCGCCATGGCCGAAACCGCCCTGATGGCGGCCAATCGCTTCCGCCTGCGCCACCAGGCCAAACGCGGCAGCCGCCGCGCCATCGCCACCTTGTGGCTGCTCGAGCGCACCGAACAACTGCTGTCGCTGGTCCTGGTCGCCAACACCCTGATCAACGCCATGGCCATCGCCCTGGCGACCGCCATCGCCATCACCCAGTTCGGGCTGGAACAGCATGTGATCCTGCTGTCGACCGTGATCGTGGTATTCATCCTGATCGTGCTGGCCGAAATCTCGCCCAAGATCGTCGGCGCGCGCTACGCCGACCAGATCGTGCTGCCCGCCTCCTTCGTGCTGCGTCCGCTGCTCTCGGTTTCCAAGCCGCTGCTATGGTTCGTGCACCTGTTCGTCAACACCTTGCTGCGCCTGTTCCGCATCAAGCCCACCGGCCAGATCCACGAAGGCACGCTGTCGCCGGACGAATTGCGTTCGGTGCTGCTGGAGAACGGCAGCTTCATCCCGAAAAAACACAAGAGCATCCTGCTCAACCTGTTCGACCTCGACACCATCTCGGTGGAAGACATCATGACGCCGCGCGCCCACATCGAGGCGCTGGACCTGGCCATGCCGGTGGCGGACATCATGTCCCAGCTCACCACCTGCTTCCACAACAAGCTGCCGGTGTATGACGGCGAGATCAACCGGATTGTCGGCATCCTGCACGTGCGCAAGGCCATCGCCCTGCTGAACGAGCAAGACGAACTGACGGTGGAACACTTCCGCAAGCTGTTGTCCGAGCCCTTCTTCGTGCCGCAGGACACGCCGGCCTTCGCGGCCCTGCAGAACTTCCAGGAAAACAAGGAGCGCCTGGCGATTGTGGTCGACGAATACGGCGAGGTGCAGGGCCTGGTCACGCTGGACGACATCATCGAAGAAATGATTGGCGAATTCACCACCTCCACCCCGAGCGCGGCACGGGCCGACAGCTTTGGCTGGGACGGGCACGGCGAATGCCTGTTGGAGGGCAGCACGGCATTACGTGACATTAACAAGCGTCTGGGTTTAAACTTTCCTCTTGATGGGCCCAAAACCCTGAACGGCATGCTGCTGGAAGTTTTACAAGATATTCCCGACGCCCCCATTTCCGTCAAAGTGGGCAATTGCATCGTGGAAGTGGTACAAGCACAAGACCAGGCCATTAAAGTAGTGAAATTGCGACGTCCGGAGTTCCGCTAGGCAGAGTGAACCGTGCGGACCTTTACAAAAATGATGCCTACAGGCATCATCCGGAGACTCACTCTTTCTTAACATTCTGATAGTGCGCTCCTATGGCAGCAGTCCAACCCACCTCGGCGTCCGGTTCCCCTATGTCGGGACTGGCCCGGGCCCTGATGCAAGCGGGGCGTCTTACCCCGCCGCAAGCGGACGCGCTGAATAAAAAGGCTATTGCCGAAAAGTCAACGTTTATTGATGTGCTGCTGGCTGGCGGCACCATCAATGCGCGCGAACTGGCAGTCTTTTGCGCGGAAACCTTTGCTTACCCGCTGCTCGACCTGAGCGCCATCAACCCGGAAATCCTGCCGCCGAAGGCGATTGATACCCGCCTGATGGCCACCCAGCGGGTGATTCCGCTGGCCAAGCGCGGCAACAAGATGTCGGTGGCGCTGTCCGACCCGACCAATACCCAGGCCCTGGACCAGATCAAGTTCCAGGCCGAATCGACCGTCGAACCGGTGATCGTGCAGCACGACGTGCTGCTCAAGCTGCTCGAAACCCTGACCAAGAGCTCGACCCAGACCGTCCTCGAGATGACGGGCGACGAAGGCGACATCGAGTTCGCCGAAGAAGAAAGCCTCTCGCAGGCCCAGGGCGCGGCGGCCGAAGCCGAGGTGGAAGACGCGCCGATCGTGCGTTTCCTGAACAAGATGCTGATGGATGCGGTCAATATGGGCGCCTCCGACTTGCATTTTGAACCATACGAAAAGTTTTACCGCATCCGCTTCCGGGTGGACGGCAACCTGATGGAGCACGCCCAGCCGCCGACCTCGATCAAGGACAAGCTGGTGTCGCGCATCAAGGTGCTGTCCAAGCTCGATATTTCGGAAAAACGCGTGCCGCAGGACGGCCGCATGCGCCTGATCGTCTCCTCCACCAAGACCGTCGACCTGCGGGTGTCGACCCTGCCGACCCTGTTCGGCGAAAAGACCGTGATGCGTATCCTGGATGCGACCCAGGCGCAGATGGGCATCGATTCGCTCGGCTACGACCCGGACCAGAAGGAAATCCTGCTGGACGCCGTGCACCGCCCTTACGGCATGGTGCTGGTGACCGGCCCGACCGGCTCGGGCAAGACGGTGTCGCTGTATACCTGCCTGAACATCCTGAACAAGCCGGGCATCAATATCTCGACCGCGGAAGACCCGGCCGAGATCAACCTGCCCGGCGTAAACCAGGTCAACGTCAACGACCGCGCCGGCCTGACCTTCCCGGTGGCGCTGAAAGCCTTCCTGCGCCAGGATCCCGACATCATCATGGTCGGCGAGATCCGCGACCTGGAAACGGCGGACATCGCCATCAAGGCTGCGCAAACCGGCCACATGGTGTTCTCCACCCTGCACACCAATGACGCGCCGTCGACCCTGACGCGCCTGATGAATATGGGCGTCGCGCCCTTTAATATCGCCTCCTCGGTCATCCTGATCACGGCGCAGCGCCTGGCGCGCCGGCTGTGTACCTGCAAGAAGCCGATCGACATTGCGCCCGATCTGCTGCTGAAAGCCGGTTTCAAGGATGAAGACCTGGACGGCACATGGAAACCTTACGGCCCGGTGGGCTGTGAGCGCTGCAACGGCTCGGGCTATAAAGGCCGGGTCGGTATCTACCAGATCATGCCGATCACGCCCGCGATCGAAGCATTGATCCTGGCACACGGTAACGCGATGCAGATCGCGGCACAATCGGAAGCAGAGGGCGTCAAGTCCCTGCGCCAATCGGGCCTGGTCAAGGTCAAGAACGGACTGACCAGCCTGGAAGAAGTGCTGGGCTGCACCAACGAATAGGAAATTAGGATATGGCTACTGCGGGCACCGCAAAAGAACAGGTTTTCACGTGGGAAGGCAAGGACAAGACTGGCAAGACCGTGCGCGGCGAAATGCGCGCCGGCGGCGAGGCTGTGGTCAATGTGACCCTGCGCCGCCAAGGCATCATGGTCACCAAGATCAAGAAAAAGGTCTACCGCTCGGGCAAGAAGGTTACCGAGAAAGACCTGACCCTGTTTACCCGCCAGCTGGCGACCATGATGAAGGCCGGCGTGCCGCTGCTGCAGGCCTTCGACATCGTCGGCAAAGGCCACGCCAATCCTTCGGTATCGAAGCTGGTGCTGGACCTGCGCGCCGATATCGAGACCGGTACCAGCCTGAACATGGCGTTCCGTAAATACCCGCTGTATTTCGACCCGCTGTTCTGCAACCTGGTGGCAGCCGGCGAGCAAGCCGGTATCCTGGAAGACCTGCTGACCCGCCTCGCGATCTACAAGGAGAAGACGCTGGCCATCAAGGCCAAGATCAAGTCGGCCCTGACCTACCCGATCGCCGTTCTGGCGGTGGCGTTCATCGTGACCTCGGTCATCATGATCTGGGTGGTGCCGGCCTTTAAAGAGGTGTTCTCCAGCTTCGGTGCCGACTTGCCGG
Organism: Duganella sp. CF458; assembly: GCF_900113115.1. Lineage (GTDB taxonomy): Bacteria > Pseudomonadota > Gammaproteobacteria > Burkholderiales > Burkholderiaceae_D > Rugamonas. The sequence goes on from NZ_FOOF01000007.1 coordinate 237,276, forward strand.
CGCCGACCCTGTTCGTGATGGCGATCTCGGAATACTTCGTCAAGTACTGGTACCTCATCTTCGGCACCCTGGGCGCCGGGCTGTACTTCTTCTTCCAGAGCTGGCGACGCTCCGAAAAGATGAAGGCCTCCATGGACCGCTTGCTGCTCAAGGTGCCGGTGTTCGGCGACGTGATCCGCAAAGCCACCGTGGCACGCTGGACCCGTACCCTGTCCACCATGTTCGCCGCCGGCGTGCCGCTGGTGGAATCGCTGGATTCGGTGGGCGGCGCGGCCGGCAACCACGTCTACATGGAAGCGACCAAGAAGATCCAGACCGAAGTGAGCACCGGTACCAGCCTGACGGTGGCGATGCAAAACGCGGACGTGTTCCCGAGCATGGTGACCCAGATGGTGGCGATTGGCGAAGAATCCGGTGCGCTCGATTCGATGCTGGGCAAGGTGGCCGACTTCTACGAAGAAGAAGTCGATGAGGCGGTGGCACAGCTTTCCAGCCTGATGGAACCGATGATCATGGTGATCCTGGGCGTGGTGATCGGCGGCCTGGTGGTTGCAATGTACCTGCCAATCTTCAAACTCGGTTCGGTGGTGTAATCAGCATGCAAGACGTATTCATGCTGTTCTCGCCGCCGGCAACGCTGGCCGCCGCCGTGGTGGCCGGCATCCTCGGCCTGCTGATCGGCAGTTTCCTGAACGTGGTGATCCACCGCGTGCCGGTCATGATGCAGCGCGAAGTGGACAGCGTATGCGCCTGCGAGCGCGACGAACCGGAACCGCATCCGGAACGCTACAACCTGGTGGTGCCGCGTTCGGCCTGCCCGCACTGCGGCCACCAGATCACGGCACTGGAAAACGTTCCGGTGATCAGCTGGCTGCTGCTGCGCGGCAAATGCAGCGCCTGCAAGGCGCCGATTTCGGCCCGCTATCCGGCCATCGAAGCGCTGAGCGCCCTGCTGTCGGCCGGCCTGGTGTGGCACTTCGGCTTCGGCTGGGCCGGCATGGCCGCCCTGGTATTCGGCTGGCTGTTGATCGCGATGACCTTCATCGACCTCGACACCCAGTTGCTGCCGGACGACCTGACCTTCCCGCTGCTTTGGCTGGGCCTGCTGGTCAACGTGAAAGGCCTGTTCGTCCCGCTGCAGGACGCGGTGCTGGGCGCGGCCGCCGGCTATATGGCGCTGTGGACCGTGTACTGGGTGTTCAAACTGGTGCGCGGCAAGGAAGGCATGGGCTACGGCGACTTCAAGCTGCTGGCGGCCCTGGGAGCCTGGATGGGCTGGCAGATGCTGCCGGCGATCATCCTGCTGTCCTCGGTGGTGGGTGCGCTGGTCGGCATCGGCATCGTCATCGCCTCGCGCATGGGCTTCGACCACAAGATCCCATTCGGCCCCTACCTGGCCGGCGCCGGCATGCTGGCCCTGCTGTGCGGTCAACAGATCACCGGTTTCCTATACGGAGTACCGGGCTGACATGCCGGCGCGTTTCGTGGTCGGCCTGACAGGCGGCATCGGCAGTGGAAAAAGCCTGATCGCCAATATGTTTGCCGACCGCGGCGCCAGCATCGTCGACACCGACCAGATTGCCCACTCCCTGACCGGGCCCAAGGGCGCCGCCATGCCCGACATCCTGGCCGAATTCGGCCCCCACATGGCCGACAGCCATGGCGCCATGGACCGCGCCAAGATGCGCGAACTGGTGTTCCGCGAGCCGCCTGCCAAGCGCCGGCTGGAAGCCATCCTCCACCCCATGATCCGCGACGCCACCCTGGCCGCCGCCGCCGATGCCAGCGGCGGCTATGTGATGCTGGCCATTCCCCTGCTGGTCGAATCCGGCGCCTGGAAGCAGCGCGTCAACCGCGTGCTGGTGATCGACTGCCCGGAAGAAATCCAGGTGGCGCGCGTCATGGCGCGCAACGGCCTGGCGGAAGACCAGGTGCGCGCCATCATGGCGACCCAGGTGCCGCGCGCCGTGCGGCTGGCGGCAGCCGACGATGTCATCGACAACGGCGGTCGGATCGAAGCATTAACCCCTCAAGTGGACCGTTTGCATGGTTTTTATCAGCAATATTTGTAATTTTGCTTCGCATAGTTCAGAATCACGAGATTATTAATAGGTCTTCCACACGAGGGATGCTTTGATCGTTTACGAATATCCTTTCAATGAGCGCATCCGCACCCTGTTGCGCCTGGAGGATCTATACGAGAAATTCAAGTTCTTCGTGCATCAGGAACACCCGATGCAGCATCACGTCGCACTGGCCACCATTTTCGACATGCTCGAAGTGGCCGGGCGCGCCGACCTCAAATCCGACCTGTTGCAGGAACTCGAGCGCCAGCGCCAGAGCCTGCTGGGCTACCGCTCCAATCCGAACGTCCAGGCAGAAATGCTGGACGCCATTCTCTCCGAACTCGACAGCGTTTCCAGCGCCCTGGTTGCCTCGCAAGGCAAGACCGGCCAGAACGTGCGCGACAACGAGTGGCTGATGAGTATCCGTGGCCGCACCATCATCCCGGGCGGCGCCTGCGAATTCGACCTGCCGTCCTATTACGCCTGGCAGAAGCAGCCGGCCGAGAAGCGTTTCAACGATATCGTCACCTGGTTCAATCCGCTGGCACCACTGTTCGACGCCCTGGCCCTGGTGCTGCGCCTGCTGCGCGATTCCGGCGCACCGGTGAAGATGATCGCCAATGCCGGTAGTTACCAGCAAATGCTGCAAGGCAAGGTCTACCAGATGCTGCGCCTGTCGGTCGACGCCTCGCTGGGCGCGATTCCCGAAATTTCGGCCAACAAATACATGCTATGGGTGCGCTTCACTTCCCAAGGCGGCGACCTGAAACCCAAGCCGCTGGAAGAAGATGTACCATTCGAGCTCACCCTCTGTAATTTCTAAGCACCATGCCTACTGTCGTTGAATGCCCCACCTGCCAAGCCAAGGTAGAGTGGACGGAAGCCAATAAATACCGTCCTTTCTGCAGCGAACGCTGCAAGATGATCGACCTGGGCGCCTGGGCCGAGGAAAAATACACCATCCCCGGCTCCCCCCCCACCGACCCGCTCGACGACGACAAGCAATAAGAAAGTCGGGGTCAGCTCTGGCAATCGGACATTTGCCTACGGCAAATGTCCGATTGCCAGAGCTGACCCCGACTTTTAATACCGTACTTTGTCGAGCCACTCCAGCAATGGAATCGTGGCGGGCAGCAGCGGCTCTACTCCCACAGTCCCCTGCCAGGCAAAGGCCTGGCCTTCCAGGCTTTGCGGCTCGCCAGTCCATTCTCGGCTGATGAAGAAGTGCAGCCGCACGTGGGCATGCGGGTAGACGTGCTCCACGCCGCACCATTCTTCCGCACTCTGGATCCGGATGCCGAGTTCCTCGACGAACTCGCGCTTGAGTGCTTCGAGGATGGTTTCGCCAGGGTCGACTTTCCCACCCGGGAATTCCCAGTAGCCGGCGTAAGGCTTGCCTTCCGGCCGCTGGCCCAGCAGGACGTCGCCGTTCGGCTGCATCAGGATGCCCACTGCGACATCGATCGGGCGCGCAGTCATTTCAGCCTCCCCGCGTAATCGCGCGCGAATTGCCAGGCCACGCGGCCGGAACGCGAGCCGCGCTGCAGCGCCCATTGCAGGGCTTCGGCGCGGGCGTCGGCGATCTGCGGCACGCTGCAGCCGAAGGCGGCCAGCCAGTGCGCCACGATGCCCAGGTAGTCGTCCTGCTTGAAGGGATAGAACGACAGCCACAGGCCGAAGCGCTCGGATAGCGAAATCTTTTCTTCCACCGTCTCGCCGGGATGCAGGTCGCCATCCTCGTCATGCTTGTAGGTGGCGTTGTCCGACATGCGCTCGGGCATCAGGTGGCGGCGGTTGGATGTGGCGTAGATCAGCACATTGTCGATCACCGCCGACACCGAACCATCCAGCGCCACTTTCAGCGCCTTGTAGCCGCTCTCCCCTTCCTCGAACGACAGGTCGTCGCAGAACACCACGAAGCGTTCCGGTCGCCCCGCCACCAGGTCCATGATATCGGGCAGGTCGCGCAGGTCGGCCTTGTCGACTTCGATCAGGCGCAAGCCTTGCGGGGCGAACGCCGCCAGGCAAGCCTTGATCAATGAAGACTTGCCGGTGCCGCGCGCACCGGTCAGCAGGACGTTGTTGGCTGGCCTGCCTTCCACGAACTGGCGGGTGTTCTGCTCGATCTGCGCCTTCTGGCGGCCGATGTGCTGCAAGTCGTCGAAAGCGATTTGGGCTGGACGCGGCACCGGCTGCAGAATGCCGGTGTGGCCACGCTTGCGCCAACGGAAGGCGGTGGAAGCCTGCCAGTCCGGCGTTGCGACCGCAGGCGGCAGGATGGCTTCCAAGCGCGCCAGCATCGCCTCGGCGCGCTTGAGGAATTGGTCGAGTTGGTTCGACATCCGCTCAGGAACGGTAGTCGGCGTTGATCGACACGTAGTCGTGCGACAGGTCGCAGGTGTAGACGGTGGAAGCGGCAGTGCCACGCGCCAGCTTCACGCGCACGGTGATTTCGCTTTGCTTCATCACGCGCTGGCCCTGTTCTTCCTTGTAGTCGGGATTGCGGCCGCCGTCCTTGGCCACCCACACGTCGTCCAGGTAGAGGTTGATCTTGCTGACGTCCAGGTCGTCCACGCCGGCATAACCGATGGCGGCCAGGATGCGGCCCAGGTTAGGGTCGGAGGCGAAGAAGGCGGTTTTCACCAGTGGCGAGTGGCCGATCGAGTAGGCGATCTTGCGGCATTCGTCGGTGTCCTTGCCATCTTCCACGGTGATGGTCATGAACTTGGTGGCGCCTTCGCCGTCGCGCACGATGGCTTGCGCCAGGAATACCGACAGCTCGGTGACGGCGGCGGCCAGTGCCTTGTATTCTGGCGAATCGACGGAATCGACCACCAGGGTGCCGGCGCCCGTGGCCACCAGCATGAAGGAATCGTTGGTCGAGGTGTCGCCGTCGATGGTGATGCAGTTGAAGGACTTGTCGGCCGCGTCCTTGACCAGCACGTCCAGCACCGGCTGCGCCACTTTGGCGTCAAAGGCCAGGTAACCCAGCATGGTTGCCATATTCGGCTTGATCATGCCGGCGCCTTTGGAAATGCCGGTCATGCTGACCTTGTGGCCGGCGACATCGACAGTGCGCGAACCCGCCTTCGGCTGGGTATCGGTGGTCATGATCGCTTCGGCGGCGTTGAACCAGTTATCCAGCTTCAGGTTCTGGATGGCTTTCGGCAGGCCGGCCACGATTTTTTCAACCGGCAGCGGCTCCAGGATCACGCCGGTGGAGAACGGCAGGATCTGCTGCGCGTCGCAACCGAGTTCCTTGGCCAGTGCGGCGCAGGTGGCGCGGGCGTTGGCCAGGCCGGATTCGCCGGTACCGGCGTTGGCATTGCCGGTGTTGATCATCAGCGCGCGGATAGGCTTGCCGCCCGCTTTCACTGCCGCCAGGTTTTCCTTGGAAATCTGCACCGGCGCGGCGCAGAAGCGGTTCAGCGTGAACACGCCGGACACGGTGGCGCCATCGGCCAGCTTCAGGACCAGCACGTCCTTGCGGCCCGGCTTCTTGATACCGGCTTCGGCGTAACCAAGCTCGATACCGGCAACCGGCTTGAGGTCAGCGGCGACAGGGATAGGGGAATTGACGGCCATGGTTTTCTTCTCAATCTTGATGGGGAACGAAGCTGTTATTTTAAACGCACGCGCCTCCCGCTGCGCAGTGCAATAACGCCAATCAATGCATCCAAAATCCCCACACTTTGTAGAAGCTGCTCTCTATTTGTGCAGGTTTCGATTCAATTCCAACCAATTTTAGTTTATCATGAGAAACTGTCATAAATAAAATGACATGACTTTGGTGCGCTGCACTATCAATAAAATAACACGCAAATAACACTCGATCGGATCACTTTCATGAAGAAACAGCTTCTCGCCGCCGCCATGCTGGCTGCTACCAGCATGATGGCTCAGGCCGGCACCCTGGGCGACGGCAACCTGAGTATCAGTGGCTTTGGCACCCTGGGTGTGGCCAAGACCAACTCCGATGACGCACAATTCGCACGCTATAACCAGGCTGCAGGTACCGGCGACTCGCCGCGCATCGGCCTCGATAGCAACCTGGGCCTGCAAGCCACCTACACTTTCAGCGACAGCCTGTCGGGCACCGTTCAGGTACTGACCCGCAAGAACACCAGCCAGCAGTTCACCACTGATTTCACCTGGGGCTTCCTGAAATACAAACTGAACGACGAGACCAATGTGCGCCTGGGCCGCGTCGTGCTGCCAGCCTTCCTGATCTCCGACTACCAGAACGTTGGCTACGCCAACACCATGATGCGTCCGCCGATCGAAATGTACGGCCAGGCTCCCATCGAAAACATGGATGGTGCTGACGTCAACTGGCAGCACGCCTTCGGCGACACCAACGTCACCGTGCAAGGCTTCGGCGGCGTGAGCCGCGGCAAGCTGTACATCCCGACCGGCGGCGGTTCCGTCGCCAAGCACCAGTCGCCGGTATTCGGCGCCGCCGTAACGGCCGAATACGGCCCGTTCACCGCCCGCGTCGCGCACGCCCGCGCCAAGATCGAAGTCAACAACCTGGCCCCGATCAACGCCCTGACCGACGGCCTGAACGCGACCAAAGTGCCTGCCGCGATCCAGCTCGCCGACGACCTGACCCTGAAGGGCGGCAAGAAGATGAGCTTCACCGAGATCGGCCTGACAATGGACTGGAAGAACATTGTCCTGCAAGCCGAATACGCCCAGCGCCGCGCCCACGAACCGGTCTACATCCCCGAGACCAATTCGGGCTACATCATGGCCGGCTACCGCTTCGGCAAAGTGCTGCCTTACTACGCCCACGCCTATTACAAGGACGCCGGCACTTCCGTGACCGTGCCGACCGTGCCTGCCGCCCACCCGCTGGCAGCGACCTTCGGCGCCGTGCGCGGCCTGCTGGCATCGCCTGAGCAGAAGTCCGACCTGATCGGGATGCGCTGGGACTTCGCCAAATCGCTGGCCCTGAAGGTGCAGATCGACCACGTCAAGCCACAGAAAAAAGGCGGCTCCCTGATCCTGCCTAGCGGCGTGATGACCTACAACAACAGCGTGAACGTCTATGCCGCCGGCATCGACTTCGTCTTCTAAGGAGATATGGCCATGAACAAAATCCTGACCGCCCTCCTCGCTTCGGCCCTGGCTGCCGCAGCCCTGCCGGCATCGGCCGAGATCGTCGTGATCGTCAACAAGGACAATCCGGCTTCGCGCATGTTCTCGGAACAGGCGTCCCAGTTCTTCCTCGGCAAATCGGCCATGTTCACTCCGGTGGACCAGTCGGAAGGCTCGAAGATCCGCACCGACTTCTACCAGAAGGTGGCCGAAAAAGACCCAGCCCAGGTGAAAGCCATCTGGTCCAAGCTGGTGTTTACCGGCAAGGCCACTCCGCCCAAGGAATTCAAGTCCAACGCCGACGTCAAGAAGGCCGTGGCGGACGATCCGAAAGCCATTGGCTACATCGACAAATCGGCTGTCGACGACAGCGTCAAGGTCATCCTGACCCTGCCGTAAGCCGAACCACCCTTACTGCGCCCGCTACGCGCCAACGCCGCCCCGCAACAGCCGGGCGGCGTTTTTTTTCGATTTCGGCAACTTTCACTAATGAAGCGATACAATGCTGTGATATTTAAACAATAAATGTCCACCTCGGGGTCAGGAAAGAAGTGGACAAATGTAGCTGGGGAGCACAAATTGAAGCTTTCGCTGCGCGCGAAATTCCTGCTGCTGAGCGCTTTCGTCCAAGCCATCGTGGTGGCCCTGCTGATCGGCAACAGCCTGCGCCTGATGACCAATGCCGTCAGCCGCAACGCCGACCGCGTCGCCCTCGAATATGCCGTCAACCTGAACCTGACCCTCACGCCCTACGCCAGCAGCGGCCGGCTTGGAGAATTGCGCAGCTACTGGTCCGAAATGCTGTCCGACCCGCGCGACAGCTTCCTGCGCTATATCGTGATCCTGGACTCTTCCGGCGACACAGTGCTGGAAGCCGGCGAACGGCCCCAATTCATGCCGGAAGCGCTGCGCCAGGCCCAGTTGGGCGGCGGCGTGCGCACCTCCGTCGTTGGCGAGCTGCTGCACGCGCAGGCGCCACTGCTGCTGAAAGACAACCAGGTGGGCATGCTGCACTTCGGCCTGTCCACCGTCGACCTGGTGACAGCGCGGGACGACGTGCTGCGCCAGGGTGGCCTGATCGCCCTGCTCGGCTTCGCGCTGGCCCTGCTGCTGTTCTACGCCATGACGCGCGGCGTCGGCAAGCGCCTTGGCGCCCTGGCGCGCCACGCCGAAAAACTGGCGGAAGGCCAGTTCAGCCAGTTGCCTGAAAGCGGCGGCGACGAATTGGAAGTAGTGACCCACTCGCTCAACCTGATGAGTGCAGCACTGCGCGAACGCATCGCCCAGCTCGAAGAATCGCAGCGCCGCCTGCGCGAATCGGAAGAACGCTTCCGCACCCTGTTCGACATGACGCCGTTGCCACTATCGGTATCCGACCAGGATGGCCGCATCATCGGCGCCAACCAGGCACTGGTGCGCACCTTCGGCACACCGCTGCACGAGCTGATTGGCAGGCGTTCGGACGAGGTGACGTTCTGGGCTTCGCCAAACGAGCGACAGCGGATCTGGAACGAATTCCGCCTGCACGGCGTGGTGCGCGGCGAGATGGCCGACGTGGTGCTGCCGGACGGCGGGCCGGGACAGGTGGCGATCTGGTCCTCCTCGCTGCTACTGGACGGCAAGCACGCCATCATCTGGGCCCTGCTCGACCTGACGCAGGAGATGCAGGCCAAGCAGCAATTGCGCGAATTGAACGATGCGCTGGAAACGCGGGTGCGCGAACGTTCGGCCGCGCTGGAACAAGTCAACCGCGACCTGTCGCATGCGCTGGAGACTTTGCAGCGCACGCAACATGACCTGATCGCGTCCGAAAAAATGGCATCGCTTGGCTCGCTGGTGGCCGGCATCGCGCACGAACTGAATACGCCGATCGGCAACAGCCTGCTTGCGTCGACCGCGCTGGACGACCGAGTCAAGGAGTTCAAACAGTCGGTCGCCGATGGCTCGGTACGACGCTCCACGCTGAATCATCATCTGGACGAAGTGCAGCTCGCCTGCGGCCTGATTTCCAGCTCGCTGGAAAAGGCGGCGGCCTTGATTGCCTCTTTCAAGCAGATCGCGGTCGACCAGACCAACGACCAGCGCCGCCGCTTCCGCCTGCAGGCGGTGGCTCTCGATACCGCCGCGACTTACATGCCGCGCCTGCGCCGCGGCGCGATCCAGATGGACGTTGACGTGCCGTATGAGCTGGAGCTGGATTCCTATCCTGGCAGCGTATACCAGGTCTTCAACAACCTGATCAACAACTCCCTGATGCACGCCTTCGAAGGCCGCACCAGCGGCCACCTGTGGCTGACCGCACGGGCCGTGGAAGGTGAGCAGGTCGAGGTCGTATTCCGCGACGACGGCGGCGGCATGTCGGACGAAGTCCAACGCAAAGTATTCGATCCCTTCTTTACCACCAAGATGGGGAATGGCGGCACTGGCCTGGGCATGAACATCGTCTACAACATCGTTACCGGCGTAATGGGCGGCCGCATCACCATCGATTCAGCGCCCGGCGATGGAACGACAGTGCGGATGATAATCCCGGGCATCTCGCCGCAACGCGAATAACAGGTCAACTTGCCATTGACTCACCTCAACCTTGTCAGCTGAAAAAAAACGGCCCGGGCGCTTGCGCGGCCGGGCCGTTTTATGGGGGCTTTAAGGCTTAAGCCAGCTTACCGTGGCAGGCCTTGAACTTCTTGCCACTGCCGCACGGGCATGGGTCGTTGCGGCCAACCTTGAAACCTTGGTTGATCGCCGCGTCCAGGTCGCCCGCCGGCATGGCGGTTGGCGCCAGCAGTTCTTCCGGCGCTGCGTTCGGATTGAAATCGGCGTGCTGGTAGTGAACGTTCTCGACGTGCGACTTGTTCATCTCGGCTTCTGCAGCTTCGACTTCTTCGCGCGACTGGATGCGAACCATCATCACCATGCGGATCACGTCGTTCTTGATCATGTCCAGCATGGTGCCGAACAGTTCGAACGCTTCGCGCTTGTATTCCTGCTTAGGATTCTTCTGCGCATAGCCGCGCAGGTGGATGCCCTGGCGCAGGTGGTCCAGCGCTGCCAGGTGCTCGCGCCAGTGGGTGTCCACCGACTGCAGCATGACGTTGCGCTCGAAGCCGCCGAACGCTTCCTTCGATACGATATCGACCTTGGCCTGGTACACGGCATCGGCTGCAGCGACCACGCGTTCGACGATATCTTCGTCGGTGATGCTGCTTTCCTTCTCCATCATCTCGACCAGCGGCACATCGATCATCCATTCCGCGGACAGGGTCTTCTGCAGGGCCGGGATGTCCCACTGCTCTTCCACCGATTCTTCCGGCACGTAGGTGCGCACCACGTCGGTGAACACGCCATGGCGCAGGTTCATGATGGTTTCGGAAATGTCGGTCGCTTCCAGCAGCTCGTTACGCTGCGAGTAGATCACCTTGCGCTGGTCGTTGGCGACGTCGTCGTATTCCAGCAGCTGCTTACGGATGTCGAAGTTGCGGGCTTCAACCTTGCGCTGTGCGGATTCGATGGAACGGGACACGATACCTGCTTCGATCGGTTCGCCTTCCGGCATCTTCAGGCGATCCATGATCGCGCGTACGCGGTCGCCGGCGAAGATGCGCAGGAGCGGGTCGTCCAGCGACAGGTAGAAGCGCGAGGAACCCGGGTCGCCCTGGCGGCCGGAACGGCCACGCAGCTGGTTGTCGACGCGACGGGATTCGTGACGCTCGGTACCCACGATGTGCAGGCCGCCGGCAGCCACCACCTGGTTGTGCAGCGACTGCCAGCCGCCGCGCAGGTGCTGCGCCTTGGCGGCTTTCTCTTCGTCGCTGAACTCAGGGTTGGCTTCGATGATCTGGATCTGCTTTTCGATGTTGCCGCCCAAAACGATGTCGGTACCACGGCCGGCCATATTGGTGGCGATGGTGATCGCTTTCGGGATGCCTGCCTGGGCGATGATTTCCGCTTCGCGGGCGTGCTGTTTTGCATTCAGCACGTTGTGCGGCAGCTTGGCCTTGTCCAGGATGCCGGACAGCAGTTCGGAGTTCTCGATCGAGGTGGTACCCACCAGCACCGGCTGGCCGCGCTCGTAGCAGTCGCGGATGTCGAGCATCATCGCGTTGTACTTTTCGGCGTTGGACTTATACACCTGGTCCTGGCGGTCCTTGCGCTGCGAAGGACGGTTCGGCGGGATCACCACCGTTTCCAGGCCGTAGATTTCCTGGAATTCGTAGGCTTCGGTGTCGGCGGTACCGGTCATGCCGGCCAGCTTGCCGTACATGCGGAAGTAGTTCTGGAAGGTGATCGAGGCCAGGGTCTGGTTCTCGTTCTGGATCTTGACGCCTTCCTTGGCTTCGACTGCCTGGTGCAGGCCGTCGGACCAGCGGCGGCCAGTCATCAGGCGGCCGGTGAATTCGTCGACGATCACCACTTCGTTGTTCTGCACGACGTAGTGCTGGTCCTTGAAGTACAGCACGTGCGCGCGCAGGGCGGCGTACAGGTGGTGCACCAGGGTGATGTTGGCGGAGTCGTACAGGGACGCGCCTTCCGGCAGCAGGCCCATCGAAGTCAGGATGCGCTCGGCTTTTTCGTGACCGGCTTCGGTCAGCAGCACCTGATGCGCTTTTTCATCCTTGGTATAGTCGCCCGGGACTTCGATCTTGCCCTTGCCATCCACGGTTTCCTCGCCGATTTGCAGGGTCAGTTGCGGCGGCACCAGGTTGATCTTGTGGTACAGGTCAGTGTGATTTTCGGCCTGGCCGGAAATGATCAGCGGGGTACGCGCTTCGTCGATCAGGATCGAGTCTACTTCATCGACGATGCCGAAATTCAGGGCGCGCTGCACGCGCTCGCTGGCTTCGAACACCATATTGTCGCGCAGGTAGTCGAAACCGAATTCGTTATTGGTGCCGTAGGTGATGTCGGACGCGTATGCGGCTTGCTTGTCGTCGTGTGGCATCTGCGACAGGTTCACGCCGCAGGACAGGCCCAGCCAACGGTACAGCTTGCCCATGGTCTCGGCGTCGCGCTGTGCCAGGTAATCGTTGACGGTCACGATGTGCACGCCTTTGCCGGACAATGCGTTCAGGTAGGCCGGCAGGGTCGCGGTCAGGGTCTTGCCTTCCCCGGTGCCCATTTCAGCAATTTTGCCGTAGTGCAATACCATGCCGCCGACCAGCTGGACGTCAAAGTGGCGCATCTTGAACACGCGCTTGGACGCTTCGCGGCAAACGGCGAAAGCTTCAGGCAGCAGGTCGTCCAGCGATTCGCCATTGGCAACGCGTTCCTTGAGGGCAGGCGTTTTCGCTTGCAGCTCGGCATCCGACAGCTTTTCAAACTCCGGCTCCAGGGCGTTAATCGCCTTTACCGTTTTTTGGTATTGCTTAAGCAGACGCTGGTTGCGGCTGCCGAAAATCTGGGTCAGTAAGGACATTTCTTAAATTCTTCCTCGGGTCCGCCAATGGCAAAAGTGCGTGATTTTATCATGCGTTCGTGGCAAGGTTGGGATCTTGGCCTATATAACAATAGGCTAGCGATGAAAAATTCACCGGTTGAGGCCGCCACTGTAAAATGGCGGCATGGGTTTCTCGTTCACAGATCGCAAGTACGCGCCGCAGGAAGCAACGGATTTCTTGCGGGGCAACGCTCGGCTGGCGGCTTTGCTGCCGGCAGTGCAGCGCATGGCGAAATTACAACGCGATTGTGCGGAAGTACTGCCTTCCGCCTTCAAAAGTTGCGAAATCTTTGCTTTCGACGGAGGGGAACTGACGCTGGCGGTGCCCAATACGGCGGTAGCGGCCAAGCTCAAGCAGCAAGTGCCAAAACTGCAGGAAAACTTGAATGAAAAAGGGTGGCAGATAAGCAACATCCGCTTCCGGGTGCAAATGCCGAAAGGGATTGCGCATGTCGGTCCGAGCGGGGAAGGCTTGAAATTGCCCGAAACAGCCGTCGATTCCTTCGACGAGCTAAGCCAGAAACTGGAACCGACCGCCGCCAATGAGCCGCTGATCGAAGCGATGCGGCGCCTGGTGGCCCGGCGCCGCAGCTAGGCAACAATTGTCCACTTGGTTCCTGACCCCGGGGGGACAATCTTTTCTTATAGGTAAGCCCACTCGCGCGACATCTGCTTGGCGTAGGAAGGCGGGGCGGTGTCGAGGGAGTCGAAGGTGACCAGTTCGTAGGAATCGGGGTCGGCCAGCATGGCGCGCAGTAACTGGTTGTTCAGGGCGTGGCCGGATTTGTGGGCTTCGTAGCTGGCGATGATCGGGTGGCCGACCATGTACAGGTCGCCGATCGCGTCGAGGATTTTGTGGCGCACAAATTCGTCGTCGTAGCGCAGGCCATCCTGGTTCAGGATGCGGTATTCGTCCATGACGATGGCGTTTTCCAGCGAGCCGCCGCGCGCCAGGCCAATCCCGCGCAGCATTTCCACGTCCTGCATGAAGCCGAAGGTCCGGGCGCGGGCAATCGCCTGGATATACGAAACGTCGCCGAAGTCCACGGTGGCGCGCTGCGCCGTGCCGTCTACCGCAGGGTGGTTGAATTCGATGAAGAAGTCCAGCTTGAAGCCATCGTGCGGGACCAGGCGCGCCCACTTTTCTGCGGCGCCCTTGCCTTCACGGATCTCGATCGGCTTTTTCACTTTGATAAACTTTTTCGGCGCTTCCTGCTCTTGCACGCCGCCCTGCTGCAGCAGGTAGACGAACGACGATGCCGAACCATCCATGATCGGGATTTCTTCCGCCGTTACGTCGACGTACAGGTTGTCGATGCCCAGGCCTGCGCAGGCCGACATCAGGTGCTCGACGGTCGAAACGCGGCCGCCGTCCTTCATCAGCACAGTTGCCATGCGGGTATCGCCCACGATGTCCGCCCTTGTCGGGAAGACAACCTGCGGGCTCAGGTCCACACGGCGGAATACGATGCCGGTATCAGGCTCAGCAGGGCGCAAGGTCAACTCGACCTTGGTGCCGGAGTGCAGGCCGACACCTGTGGTGCGGACGATTTCTTTGATGGTTCGTTGTTTCAGCATGCAAGAATTATAGCGCCCTGCGCCCTTCCCCGCTTACGGGTGCTCTGCCTCGGCGTGTTCGGTCTCGCGCCGCACCAGGTAGATGCCGGAGCCAATGATGATGGCTGCGCCCAGCAAAGTGTAGGCATCCGGCAGCGTGTGCCACATCAGCCAGTCGATACCAACGCCCCAGGCCAGTGCCGTGTACTCGAAGGGCGCCACGATGGAGGCTTTGCCCATGCTGAAAGCGCGCGTCAGCGCGAGCTGGCCGAAGAAACCGGTGACCGCCAGGGCTGCCATGGCCGGCCACAGCGACCAGTCGATCGGCACCCAGGCATTGATCGCCAGCGGAGCGACGCCAATGCCCATCAGGGTCAGTACCCAGAACATCACATGTTCCGGCGCGTCGGTCTTGGCCAGCACGCGGCCGGCAATCGCGGAAATGCCGTAGCAGACAGCCGATGCCAGCACGGCCAGTCCCGCGACCGAGACGAAATTGGTGCCGTCCGGGCGCAGCACTACCAGCACGCCGCCCAAGCCGACCAGGATTGCCAGCCATTGGCCCAGGCTGACTTTTTCGCCCAGGATGAATACGGCGAGGGCGGTCACCAGGGCCGGTGCGATGAAGAAAATGGCGTAGGTGTCGGCCAGTGGCAGCGTCTTCAACGCGAACGCAAACAGCGACAGCATGGCAATGCCGACCGCGCCGCGCAGCAAGTGCAGCGGCCAGCGCACATTGAAGATGCCGGTGAATTTGCCGCGGTAGGCCATGAAGGCGCACACCAGGGGCATCGAAAGCATGCATCGCAACGCAGTCACCTGTACCGCCGGATAGCGCGCGGCCAGCACTTTCATGGAAGCGTCCATGAGGGAGAACATGGCGACCGCGGCCACCATGGCGTAAATAGCTTGCAGGTTTTCTTTTTGTTGCGGAGTCACGATGGAAGGCCCAAATCCGTTGCCGGGTCGTCCATTGTACTGAAAGAAAGGGTTTGCTGCTGAGGCCGCGTCAGCTCAGGCGATAACAGTAGAAGTCCCGGTTTGCCCACTCGCGATCGCTCGCGCCTCGGCCATAAGGCATTCGCTGCCGTGACAACTTATAGCCGGGATCCATTGTCCCCCTCACGTCAAAGTAGTCAGGCCTCAACAGCTCCTTCACGTCGGGCAAGGCATCCAGCACCTTGAACACCCTGCGAAGAACCTTGAAGTTGTCCTCCATATCCATTTGTTGGATGATGACTTGGAGCAGCCATTCACGGCACTCTTCATCATATTCCCAATACATGGAAACCGGCTTTAGCCCTTCCTGGTCCAGTTGCTGAAGGAACTTGCGTCCACCAGCGATCATTTCTTGCGCCATTTGTCCCTCTACCAGTGCTTCTGTATCCATGGTAGTACTCCTTTCAGGTGGCCAGCGCATGCGACGTACATGCATCGCGCCGTTTGCGCAGGCACGTTGACTTCGTAGCGCGCGATCTCACTCCATTTGCGAACTACGGACCAATTTTCAGCGAACGCTGCACTGGAACGAATTTCCTCCTCGAGCTCGAGCTGCAATCCTGCCAATCTTACGAGCGTCCGCAAGTTGTGGGTATTGCATTCGTTTGCCAATCGCTTGTCGGGAAATTCGTTGCGCCCCTGCTGTTTCGCGATGGCGGCCTTCAGCCCACATTCGACCGCGTATCCCGACAAATAGTAACTGCCTGCATAGAGTTCCGCGTCCAGCAGGCTTTTACCTTCATTGATGCGCATCCGGGTCAGATCGTGGAGTTCAATGCGATTCATGTCAGCGCCTCAAAATGCAAAGACGATGAGACGAATCCGGGCTGGAATTGTTCCCGCTTTCCGAAAGAAATCACGAGTGATTTCGTGGCGGGTTATGATGGCGGGATGAATACAGAAGCGCTACTTGTCGAAGTGATTGAAGAGGCCGAACCACTCTACGTGGTGCATGAGTCGCCAGTGCACGGTCGCGGTGTTTTCGCGCGCCGGCTGATTCCAGCCGGCAGCCGCATCATCGAATACACCGGCGAAATCGTCGACTGGGAAGAATGCTGCCGCCGCACCGAGGAGAAAGGCGGCCCGATCGGGCACACCTTCTTCTTCAGCCTGAACAACGGCATGCTGATCGACGGCGGCTCCGGCGGCAACGAGGCGCGCTACATCAACCACTCCTGCGAGCCCAATTGCGAAGCCGAGGAAGACGACGAAGACCGCGTCTATATCTGCGCCCTGCGCGACATCGAAGAAGGCGAAGAGCTGAACTACAACTACGGCCTGATCTACGAAGCCCGGCACACCGCCAAGGTGAGAAAAGAATTTGCCTGCTATTGCGGCGCGCCATCCTGCACCGGCGTCATGCTGGCCCCGAAGAAGCGCAAGCCGCGTGCAACAACGAAAACAGAAACGCAAAACGGCGCCGAAGCGCCGTCTCAAGCGGAATAAATCCGGCGCTTACAGCTGGCCCAGCATGGTCTCGGCGTTCGACACTTCGAACTTGCCGCCTTGCTCGACGTTCAGTTGCTTGACCACGCCGTCTTCCACCAGCATCGAGTAACGCTGGGAGCGGGTGCCCATGCCGAACTTGGAGAAGTCTGCGTCCAGGCCCAGGGCCTTGGAGTAAGCAGCGTTGCCGTCAGCCATCATGCGGACGGTGCCGGTGGCTTTCTGGTCGCGGCCCCATGCGCCCATCACGAAGGCGTCGTTCACGGAAATGCACCAGATCTCATCCACGCCCTTGGCTTGCAGGTCGGCCGCGTGCTTGACGTAGCCTGGCACGTGCTGTGCGGAGCAGGTTGGGGTGTAGGCGCCTGGCAGGCCGAAGATCGCGATCTTCTTGCCTTTGGCGAGGTCCTGCACATTGAAGGTATTCGGGCCGAGAGAGCAGCCTTCGGTCTCGGTTTCGATGAATTCGGACAGCTGGCCTTCCGGCAGTTTGTCGCCGATCTTGATGGTCATTTCGGGTTCTCCTTCTTGTGAAAACCCAGAGTATAACTCCGCGCCGCCGGATGCGTGATCCGGCGGCGCGGCTGACCTTATTTAGTCAGCCTGCTTGCGCAGGAAGGCAGGAATGTCGTAGGTTTCCATGCCCGACTTGGCCAGTGCGTTGACCTGCTCGGTGGCCGACTCACGGCGCCATACGGCTGGCTGCTTCTGCACGTCGGACGACACGCCCGAGAAGCCTGCGTTGCCGAAACCGCCCACCGCTGCAGTTGCCGCACCGCCGCCCAGGCCTGCGTTGACGTTCAGCGGGTTGCCGCCGTGGGTGCCGGTGCGCAGTTGCTGCTGCGGTACCAGTTGCACGTGCTTCTTGGCTTTACCCAGGCCGGTGGCCACCACGGTCACGCGGATATCGTCGCCCATCGCGTCGTCGTAGGCGATGCCTTGTGCGATCGACGCATCCGGTGCGGCGAAGGCGCGTACGGCAGCCATGACTTCCTTGATTTCCTTACCTTTCAGGCCGCGCGATGCGGTGACGTTCACCAACACGCCGCGTGCGCCCGCCAGGTCGACGCCGTCCAGCAACGGGGATGCAACCGCCTGTTCGGCAGCCACGCGTGCGCGGTCCACGCCGGAAGCGGTGGCGGTACCCATCATCGCCTTGCCCTGCTCGCCCATGATGGTCTTCACGTCGTTGAAGTCGACGTTGATGTGGCCAGGCACGTTGATGATTTCGGCGATACCGGCAACGGCGTTGTTCAGGACGTCGTCGGCGTGCTGCAACCACTCGATCAGCGATTCGTCTTCGTAGATCTCTTCCAGCTTCTCGTTGCAGATCACGATCAGCGAATCGACGTTCTGCGACAGCGCGTCCAGGCCCGCCTCGGCGATGTCCAGGCATTTCTGGCCTTCGTGCGAGAACGGCTTGGAAACCACCGCCACGGTCAGCGCGCCCTGCTGCTTGGCGATTTCCGCCACGATCGGCGCTGCGCCGGTGCCGGTGCCGCCGCCCATGCCGGCGGCGATGAACACCATGTGCGCGCCGCGCAGCGCGTCTTCGATGCGGCTGCGCGATTCTTCCGCCAGCGCGCGGCCGACGTCAGGCTTCATGCCCGCGCCCAGGCCGCTCGCGCCGATCTGGATAATGTTGCTTGCCTTGGAGGCGGCCAGCGCTTGTGCGTCGGTATTGGCGGCGATGAATTCCACACCGCTCATGCCCTTGTTGATCATGTGCTGGACGGCATTGCCGCCTGCACCGCCAACGCCGACGACCTTGATGACCGTTCCCAGTGTTGCGTTATCAACCATATCAAACTCCATGATTTACTCCTATCTAGAATGCGGTTTTCAAGCGCCAGGCCTCATATGAATAGGAGAACTGGAGATTGAAAACTGCAGGGGTTTATTATTGAAAAATTAGTATTTAAAAGTTACCCAGGAACCATTCCTTCATGCGCTGCCACACTGCCTTTACCGATCCATCCTGGCGCGTCACGATGTGGCCGCGCAGATACTGCTTCTTAGCTTCCAACAACAGGCCCAACACGGTTGCATAGCGCGGGCTGCGCACCACGTCGGCCAACTGGCCGCGGTAGTCCGGCGTGCCCAGGCGCGCAGGCTTGAGGAAGATGTCTTCCGCCATCTCCACCATGCCCGGCATGATCGAGGTGCCGCCGGTCAGCACGATGCCCGACGAGAGCACGCCCTCGTAGCCGGACTCGCGCACCACCTGGTGCACCATCGCAAACAGTTCTTCCACGCGCGGTTCGATCACCGCGGCCAACGCCTGGCGCGACAGGTTGCGCGGACCGCGGTCGCCCAGGCCCGGCACTTCCAGGTGCTCGCCCGGATCGGCCAGCACCTGCTTGGCCACGCCGTAGCGGATCTTGATTTCCTCCGCTTCGCCGGTCGGGGTGCGCAGCGCCATCGCGATATCGTTGGTGATCTGGTCGCCCGCGATCGGGATCACGGCCGTATGGCGGATCGCACCGTCGCTGAACACCGCCACGTCGGTGGTGCCGCCGCCGATGTCGATCAACACCACGCCAAGTTCCTTCTCGTCGGTGGTCAGCACCGCATCGGCCGAAGCCATCGGCTGCAGGATCAGGTCCGACACTTCCAGGCCGCAGCGGCGCACGCACTTGACGATGTTCTGCACCGCGCTCACGGCGCCGGTCACGATGTGCACCTTCACTTCCAGGCGGATGCCGCTCATGCCGATCGGCTCGCGCACGTCGTCCTGCGAATCGACGATGAATTCCTGCGGCACGGTGTGCAGCAGCTGCTGGTCGGTCGGGATGTTGACCGCCTTGGCCGTTTCGATCACGCGCGCCACGTCGGTGGCGGTGACTTCCTTGTCCTTGATCGCCACCATGCCGCTGGAATTGAAGCTGCGGATATGGCTGCCCGCAATACCTGCATACACATTGCGGATCTTGCAGTCGGCCATCAGCTCCGCCTCTTCCAGCGCGCGCTGGATCGATTCGACGGTCGCTTCAATGTTCACCACTACGCCTTTTTTCAGGCCGCTGGATTCGTGCTGGCCCAGGCCAATCACCTCGTGGCGTCCATCGCCCATCACCTCGGCCACCACGGCCACCACTTTGGAGGTGCCGATGTCGAGGCCGACGATCAGGTTTTTAGCGTCTTTAGTCATCTCTATGCCCTGCTTTCAACGTTTCTTCGTATCCGACGGGATCTTCAATCCCGCTGCGCTCAAAGCCAGGCCGTTCTGGTAGCGCATATCAATCGTTTCAATATTCGGCACGCGGCTGGAAATCTGCGGCCAGATTCCGACCAGGCGCTGCACCCGCTGATGCAGGGTGTCATGCGTTGCCTCGCGTCCCAGCGCCACACTGGCGCCGTTGTCCAACTTCACCGTCCAGGCATAGCGTCCCGACAGGGCCACACCCTTCGGGATCAGGCTGGCCGGTGCAAACCAGTTCTTCAACTCGCCGTAGCGCGCCAATACTTCCTTCTCGCTGCCGTCCGGGCCGGAAAACTCCGGCAGCTCGTGATCCTCTTCCGCTTCGGCCAGGTTGGCGGTGAAGACATCGCCCTTCACCGACAGCAGCCGTCCGTCTTCGCCCCAGGTGCCGAGTGCCTCATGCTCCTCCAGCGACACGATCAGCTGGTTCGGCCACTCGCGCCGCACGCTGGCGCGGCGTACCCACGGTACCGACTCGAACACCTTGCGCACCTGTTCCAGGTCGGCGGTGAAGAAGTTGCCAAGCAGGCGGCCCTGGGTGCCGTTGCGCAGCGTCAGGTGGTTCACATGCTTGAACTCCGACTTGTCCATGGTTTCAACGCGGATGGCGCGCAAATCGAATACGGGACGATTTGCCACCCACCACACGCCGGCAACGACGCAAGCCAGCACCGACAGCGCGAACAGGCCGCTGGCGGATGCATTCAAGGCTTTGACGTCGTGCCACATAGCGTTTTCGGTCCTTTACTTCTTCAGCTTCAGTCGTGCGGTGCGCAGGATTTCCACGCACAGTTCTTCGTAGCTCACGCCGGTCGCGCGGGCAGCCATCGGCACCAGCGAGTGGCTGGTCATGCCTGGCGAGGTATTCACCTCCAGCAGGAACGGCTTGTTGTCTTTCGCGCGCAGCAGCACGTCGACCCGGCCCCAGCCTTCGCAACCGACGGCGCGGTAGGCCGCTACGGCCAGGCGCTGCATGTCGTCCTGCATCGCCTGGTCCAGCTGCGGCGGGCAGAAATACTTGGTGTCGTCGGTGAAGTATTTGTTCTGGTAGTCGTAGTTGCCTTGCGGAGCCACGATTTCAACGATCGGCAGCGCGCGCGCATCCTTGCCGGTGCCCAGCACGGCGACGGTGAACTCGCGCCCTTCCACGAATTCTTCGGCCAGCACGCAGTCGTCCATCGCCGCGGCGGCATCGTAGGCGGCTTTCAGGCCGGCCTTGTCGCTCACCTTGGTGATGCCGATGGTCGAACCTTCGTGCGGCGGCTTCATGATCAGCGGCAGGCCCAGGCGCGCAGCTTCCGCGTCCAGGTCGGAATCGGCGCCCAGCACCGCGTATTCCGGGGTCGGCAGGTTTTCGCGCAGCCACAGGATCTTGGTGGTGATCTTGTCCATGCCCACCGAGCTGGCCATCACGCCGGAGCCGGTGTACGGGATGCCCAGCAGTTCCAGCGCCCCCTGGATGCTGCCGTCCTCGCCGTAGCGGCCGTGCAGGGCAATGAACACGCGGTCGAATTCTTCGTCGGCCAGTTCGGCCAGCGAGCGTTGGCCCGGGTCGAAGGCATGGGCGTCCACACCCTGGCTTTGCAGGGCTGCCAGCACGCCGGTGCCGGACATGATGGACACGTCGCGCTCGGCGGATGTGCCGCCGAACAGCACGCCCACCTTGCCGAATGCTTGCGCTTCTTGTGCAGTCAGTTTCGTCATCGCGTCAAGCCTTCCAGTTCGTGAGTTTTGCAGGGACACCGCTGATCGAGCCCGCGCCCATCGTGAGCACGACGTCGCCGTCGCGCACCACGTTCATGATTGTTTCCGGCATGTCGGCGATGTTTTCGACGAATACCGGCTCTGCCTTGCCGCGCGCGCGGATCGCGTGCGCCAGCGCACGGCCGTCGGCGGCCACGATCGGCGCCTCGCCCGCCGCATACACATCGGACAGCACCAGCACGTCGACCGTGCTCAGGACCTTGGCGAAGTCTTCGAACAGGTCGCGCGTGCGGCTGTAGCGGTGCGGCTGGAAGGCCAGCAGCAGGCGGCGGCCAGGATAGGCGGCGCGCGCGGCGGCGGTGGTCACTTCCATTTCAATCGGGTGATGGCCGAAATCGTCCACCAGGGTGAAGCTGCCGCCCGCAGGGATGGCCACTTCGCCGTGTTTGGTGAAACGGCGGCCCACGCCGGCGAAACCTGCCAGGCCGGCTTGCGTTGCCGTATCCGGCACGCCGATCTCGCGCGCGATGGCGACCGCCGAGCAGGCGTTCTGCACGTTGTGCAAGCCGGGCTGGTTCAGCACGATGTCCAGGTCCGGGAAACCCTCCTGCAGCACGGTGAAGTGCATCTGGGTGCCGACTGCGCGCGCGTTCACGGCGCGCACTTCAGCGTCTTCCGCGAAGCCATAGGTGGTGACCGGCTTGGTCACCTGCGGGATGATGGCGCGCACGTGCGGGTCGTCGACGCACAGCATGGCGCGGCCGTAGAACGGCAGGCGGTGCGTGAAGTGCACGAAGGCTTGCTTGAGTTTTTCGAAATCGTGTTCGTAGGTCTCCATATGATCGGCATCGATGTTGGTGATGACTTCGATCATGGGGGTCAGGTTCAGGAACGACGCATCGGATTCGTCCGCCTCGGCCACCAGGTATTCGCCGGAGCCGAGCTTGGCGTTGGCGCCGGCTGCGGTCAGGCGGCCGCCGATCACGAACGTCGGGTCCAGGCCGCCCTCGGCCAGCACCGACGCCACCAGGCTGGTGGTGGTGGTCTTGCCGTGGGTGCCGGCAATGGCGATGCCGCGTTTCAGGCGCATCAGTTCACCGAGCATCACGGCACGCGGCACGATAGGAATCTTGCGCGCGCGCGCGGCAAGCACTTCCGGGTTGTCGGCCTTGACGGCGGTCGAGGTAACCACCGCGTCCGCGTTGCCGATGAAGGCTGCGTCGTGGCCCTGGTGCACGATAGCGCCCATGTCGACCAGGCGCTGGGTCACGGCATTCGAGCCGAGGTCCGAGCCGGAGACGTTGTAGCCCAGCGTCACCAGCACTTCGGCGATGCCGCTCATGCCGCTGCCGCCGATGCCGACGAAGTGAATGTTCTTTACTTTATGTTTCATGCTAGTGCTTCCAATTCTTGTGCGATGGCGTCATTCGCATCGCGCTTGCCCACTGCAAGCGCCGCGGCCGCCATCTTCTGGCAGGTGCTGCGGTTCAACGTCTGCAGCAGCGCTGCCAGGCTTTCCGGATTCAGTTCCGTCTGCGGCATGTGGATGGACGCGCCCTGCTTGGCCATCCATTGCGCGTTATCGCGCTGGTGGCTGGTGGTCGAGACCACCAGGGGAACCAGCACGCTGGCGACGCCGGCGGCAGTCAGTTCCGACACGGTGATGGCACCGGCGCGGCAGATCACCACGTCCGCCTGCGCATATGCGCTTGCCATGTCGTCGATGAAATCGACCACGTTTGCTTCCACATGCGCCTGCGCGTAAGCCGCGCGCAGGGCTTCAATATTCTTTTTGCCCGACTGGTGGGTCACCAGCGGGCGCTGTTCCGGCGCGATCAGCGCCAGTGCGGCCGGCAGCGCTTCATTGAGCGCCTTGGCGCCCAGGCTGCCGCCCACCACCAGGATGCGCAGCACGCCTTCCCGGCCCGCGAAGCGCAGTCCGGGCGCCGGCAGCGCCAGGATTTCCTTGCGCACCGGATTGCCGGTGACGACTGCCTTGCCGGCCACCGCGCCGAAATCGGCCGTGAAGCCGAAGAAGACCTTCTTCGCCATCGGCGCCAGCGTCTTGTTCGACAGCAGCAGGCCCGCGTCGGCGTTCACCAGGGCCAGCGGCACGCCGCGCAGCCTGGCCATCACGCCGCCCGGCACGCAGACATAGCCGCCCATGCCCAGCACCACATCGGGCTTGCGCTTGCCGATGAAGCGGAAGCAGTCAATGAAGGCGCCAATCATCTTGAATGCACCGCCAATGGTGTGCGCCAGGCCCTTGCCGCGCATGCCGCTGAAATGGACCACGTCCATGTCGACGTTATGCTTGGGCACCAGTTCCGTTTCCATGCCGTGCGAGGTGCCGAGCCAGGAAACTTCCCAGCCGCGGGCACGCATGGCCTGGGCGATTGCCAGGCCGGGGAAAATGTGGCCGCCAGTGCCGGCCGCCATGATCATCAGGCGCTTGGTCATACGCGCCCTCCCCGCATCATCTGGCGATTCTCGAAGTCGATGCGCAGCAGGATCGCCAGGCCCACGCAGTTGATGATGATGC
The DNA here is from genome assembly GCF_900113115.1 of Duganella sp. CF458. Classification (GTDB taxonomy): domain Bacteria; phylum Pseudomonadota; class Gammaproteobacteria; order Burkholderiales; family Burkholderiaceae_D; genus Rugamonas. The sequence continues at coordinate 261,329 of NZ_FOOF01000007.1, forward strand.
CGGTGCCGCCATAACTCATGAGCGGCAGGGTCAGGCCTTTGGTTGGCAGCAAGCCGAGATTCACGCCCATATTGATGAAAGTCTGTACGCCGATCCAGATGCCGATGCCTTTTGCGGCCAAGCCGGCGAAAGTCTGGTCCATGGCAATAGCCTGGCGGCCGATGTCGAAAGCACGCTTGACGATCCAGTAGAACATGCCGATGGTGACCAGCACCCCGATCATGCCCAGCTCTTCGCCGATCACCGCCAGCAGGAAGTCGGTATGCGCTTCCGGCAGGTAGTGCAGTTTTTCCACGCTGGCGCCCAAGCCCACGCCGCCGATCTCGCCGCGGCCGAAAGCAATCAGCGAGTGCGTCAGCTGGTAGGACTTGTTCAGGGCGTTCTCTTCTTCCCACGGATTGAGGTAGGCGAACAGGCGCGCGCGGCGGAATGGCGAGAGCCAGATGATGGCAACGAAGATCGTCACCAGCATGCCGGCAATGCCGCCGAACCAGACCGCGTTGACGCCGCCCAGGAACAGGATGCCCATGGCGATGCAGACGATCACGCCGAACGCGCCCAGGTCGGGTTCCAGCAGCAGCAGCAGGCCGACAAACGCCACCGCCAGCGCCATCGGCGCGAAGCCCTTGGACAGGCGGTGCATGAATTCCTGCTTGCGCACGGTGTAGTCTGCCGCATACAGCACGATGAAGAGCTTCATCAGCTCGGACGGCTGGAACTGGAATAGCTTGAGGTTCAGCCAGCGACGGCCGCCGTTCACGTTGACGCCCAGGCCGGGCACCAGCACCAGCACCAGCGCCACCAGCGTGGCAATGAACAGGTAGGGCGCGGCTTTCTGCCAGATTTCCACGCGCACGCGGAAGGCGACAGCTGCCGCCACCATGGCGATGGCAATGAAGATCGCCTGGCGCTGCACGAAGAAGTGATTCTTGTAGGCGGCGAACTTGGGCGAATCCGGCAGCGCGATCGAGGCGGAATACACCATAACCATCCCGAACAGCATGAGCAGCAGCACCGACCAGACCAGCGGCTGGTCGTATTCCATCATCTTCGAATGGCGTGCGCGTCCATCCAGCGGAGCTGGAGACTCGGAGCCACCGAAGCGGAATGGAAGCTGGATTGCCATCAGATCTCCTGCCCCGCATCCAGTGCGATCCCGCGCACGGTGTCGATAAACACCTGCGCGCGGTGCGCATAGTTCTTGAACATGTCCAGGCTGGCGCAAGCCGGCGACAGCAGCACGGCATCGCCGGCGTCGGCCAAGGCTGCGGCGCGCCTGGTCGCTTCTTCCAGCGTTGCGAAGTCTTCCATCTTCACGCCGGTCGGCTCCAAGGCCGTACGGATGGCCGGGGCATCGCGGCCGATCAGCACCACGGCGCGCACGAAGCGGCGCACCGGGCCGGCCAGGGGATCGAATTCCTGGCCCTTGCCGTCGCCGCCGGCAATCACGACCAGCTTTTGCTCGCTCCCTCCGAAGGATTGGCCCAGGCCCACCAGCGCGGCGACAGTCGCGCCCACATTGGTGCCCTTGGAATCGTCGTAGTAATCAACACCGTTGATCGAGGCCACCAGTTCCACGCGGTGCGGCTGGCCTTTGTATTCGCGCAGGCCGTGCAACAGCGGCGCAAACGGCAGGCCGATGGCGCGGCAAAGCGCCAGCGCGGCCAGCGCGTTGGACGCGTTATGGGTGCCGCGGATCTGCAGCGCATCGGCCGGCATCAGCTTCTTGGTGTAGCACTCCACCGGCGGTGGCGGCGGGTCGTTTTTCTTGCGGCGCTTCGGCGGCTCGGCGTCGTCGGTCGGTTCGGCGGTGGCGAGCCAGTACACGCCGCGCTCATTGACCAGGCCGAAGCTGTGCGCCAACTCCGGCGCATCGGTGCCGAAGGTGACGTTTTCGCCGACCGGGTTGGCCATCGCCATGGTCCACTTGTCGTCGCGGTTCAGCACGCGCACGGTGTCGTCGCCGAAGATGCGCTTCTTGTCGTCGGCATAGGCCTGCATGCTGCCGTGCCAGTCCAGGTGGTCCTGGGTGACGTTCAGCACGGTGGCCGCGTCCGCGTTCAGGCTGTAGGTGGTGTGCAACTGGAAGCTGGACAGCTCGAGCACCCAGGCTTGCGGCAGGGTATCGTTCTCCATCACTTCACGCAGCACGTCCAGCGCGGCCGGGCTGATATTGCCGGCCACGCGTACCGACATGCCGGCGCGTTCGCACAGCTGGCCGGTCAGGCTGGTGACAGTGGTCTTGCCGTTCGTGCCGGTGATGGCGATGACTTTCGGCGCGTAGGCACGGTCGTCCTTCAGCCATTTCAGCGCCTGGGCGAACAGCTCAATTTCGCCCCAGACGGGAATGCCCTTCTCGGCCGCAGCCGGAATGATCTCGGCCAGTTCCTTGTTCGGCCCCAGGCCCGGGCTGGCGCAGACAAAGTCCACGCCGTCCAGCAGCGCCGCGTTGAACGGGCCGGAAATGAACTGCGTGCCGGGCAGTTGCTCGCGCAGCAGCGGCAGGCGATCCGGCACCGGGCGCGTGTCGGCAACGCGCAGCAGCGCGCCGCAGCGCGCCAGCCAGTGCGCCATCGCCAGGCCCGATTCGCCGAGCCCCAGTACCAGTGCAATTTTGCCGTTGTAGATCATCAGCGCAGCTTCAGGGTAGACAGGCCAACCAGCACCAGCATCATCGTGATGATCCAGAAGCGCACGACGACCTGGGTCTCTTTCCAGCCCTTCTGTTCAAAGTGGTGGTGCAAAGGCGCCATCAGGAACACGCGGCGGCCGACGCCGTAGCGCTTCTTGGTGTACTTGAACCAGCCGACCTGGATGATCACCGACAGCGTCTCCGCCACGAAGATGCCGCCCATGATGAACAGGACGATTTCCTGCCGCACAATCACCGCGATGGTACCCAGCGCACCGCCCAGCGCCAGTGCGCCGACGTCGCCCATGAACACTTGCGCAGGGTGCGCGTTATACCAGAGGAAGGCCAGGCCGGCCCCCGCCATCGCACCGCAGAAGATGATCAGCTCACCGGCGCCTGGGATGTGGGGGATGAACAGGTACTTCGAATAGGTTGCCGAACCGGTCAGGTAGGCGAACAGGCCCAGGGCCGAACCCACCATCACGGTCGGCATGATGGCCAGGCCGTCCAGGCCGTCGGTGAAGTTCACCGCGTTCGAGGTGCCGACGATCACGCAATAGGTCAGCGCGATGAAGCCCCATACGCCCAGCGGGTAGCTGATGGTCTTCACGAACGGTACGATCAGGTCGGCCTTCGGCGGCAGGTCCATCGAGAAGCCCGACTGTACCCACTGGAAGAACAGCTCGAACACCTTGGCCGGCGTCGGCGCCGACACCGAGAAGGCCAGGTACAGCGCGGCGGCGATGCCGACCAGCGACTGCCAGAAGTATTTCTCAGCCGAACGCATGCCTTCCGGGTCCTGGCGCACCACCTTGCGGTAATCGTCCACCCAGCCCACGGCGCCGAAGCCCATGGTCACGATCATCACCGGCCAGATCAGGCGGTTCGACCAGTCGCACCACAACACGGTGGCGATGCCGACGGCGATCAAGAGCAGCACGCCGCCCATGGTCGGGGTGCCGTGCTTCTTCAGGTGGGTCTGCGGGCCGTCGGTGCGCACCGCCTGGCCGTACTTCATGACAGTCAGTTTGCGGATCACGGCGGGACCGGCGATCAGGCCGATCAGCAGGGCCGTGATGGTAGCCATCACAGCGCGGAAGGTGATGTAGTTAAAGAGGCGGAAAGCCCCGATGTCGTCCTGCAGGATTTGTGCCAGCCAGAGCAGCATGATTAGTGTGTTTCCTTTGTAGCGTGTTGCGATCCAATCAAATGCTGCACGACCCGTTCCATCTTCATGAAGCGGGAGCCCTTGATCAATACGGTTGCATCCGGCGTTACTGCGGCGCTTACGGCCTGCAGCAGCGCGTCGAATTCCTGGTGGTGCTCGGCATGAGGCGCCATGTGGGAGGCCAGCGTGCCGGTGGCGAAGAAGTGCTCGATGCCTTTCGTCGCAGCATAGGCGGCGACTTCTTCGTGAAACTCCTTGCCTTGCGTGCCGACTTCACCCATGTCGCCCAGCACCAGCACGCGCGGCGCCCTGGCCTTGGCCAGCACGTCGATGGCGGCGCGCACCGAGTCCGGGTTGGCGTTGTAAGTGTCATCGATCAGCAGCGCGCCGTTGGCGGCCTGCTTCTTCTGCAGGCGGCCGTTCACTGGCGCGAACGCTTCCAGCCCTGTGCGGATGGTGGAAGTGTCGATGCCGGCTGCATAGGTGCAGGCAATCGCGGCCAGCGCATTGCGGACATTGTGGTCGCCGGCGGCCTGCAGCGAAACGCTGAAGTGGCGCTGCACCGCGTCCGGCGCGGAGAACGACGCGGCGGCGCCATGGCCTGCGGCGTGCGCGTTGGCTGCCGGGCGCACGGTCACTTCCAGCCCGGAGCCGAAGTCGCCGGCGGTGTAGGTGCAACTCACGTTGGCGGCCGCATCGAGCCCGAAGGTCAGCACGCGCCGGCCGACGGACAGCTCGCGCCAGATCGGAGTGAATTCGTCGCCATGCGGGAATACGGCCACGCCGTCGCCCGGCAATGCCGTCAACACACTGCCGTTCTCGCGCGCCACCGCTTCCACGGTGTGCATGAATTCCTGGTGCTCACGCTGGGCGTTGTTCACCATGCCGATGGTCGGCGCGGCAATGGCGCTCAGGCGGCCGATCTCGCCCGGATGGTTCATGCCCAGCTCCACCACGGCGGAACGGTGCGCAGCATTCAGGCGGAACAGCGTCAGCGGCACGCCGATCTCGTTGTTCAGGTTGCCGCGCGTTGCCAGCCGTCCCTCTTCGCCATGGGCGGCAGCCAGGATGGAGGCGATCATTTCCTTGACGGTGGTCTTGCCGTTGGAGCCGGTTACGCCGATCACCGGCAGCGCGAACTGATTGCGCCAGTAGTTGGCGATCTGGCCCAGCGCCAACAGGGTGTCCGGCACCACGATGGCCGGCAGGGTCCAGCCCTCAGGCAGCTTTTCGACGACAACCGCAGCCACGCCCTTGGCGACCACCTGCTGCAGGAAATCGTGGGCATCGAACACTTCACCGCGCAGGGCGACAAACAGTTGGCCGGGGCCGACCGTGCGGGTGTCGGTCGACACGCCGTCGAAGTCCAGCGCCAGCGCGGCGTCATTGGACAGCACGCCGTGATGCAGCCGGGCGCCGCTCAGCGCAGGCAGGATATGGGCGATAGTGCTGCGCATCAGTGCGGCCTCATCATGGTAAGGCGTGCCGACAACGCAAGCTGGGCGTGCTCGGCGTCCGAGAACGGCATCTTGCGGCCCTTGATTTCCTGGTAAGGCTCATGGCCTTTCCCTGCCAGCAGGATCACGTCCGCCTTGCCGGCATTGCGCACTGCGGACAGGATGGCGGCGGCGCGGTCTTCCACCGTCAGGAATTCCGAATTCGGATGTTGCGGGTCCATGCCTGCCGTGATCTGGCGAATGATTTCAGCAGGATCCTCGCTGCGCGGATTGTCGCTGGTGACCAGCACATGTTCCGCCATCTGCGAAATCCGGCCCATCTGCGGACGCTTGCCCGGATCGCGGTCGCCGCCGCAGCCGAACACGCACCACAGGTGGCCGCCGCGGTCGGCCGCCACGGAACGCAGCGCTTCCAGCGTCTTTTCCAGCGCATCCGGCGTATGGGCGTAGTCGATCACCACCATCGGCGCTTCCTGGCCGCCGATCTGCTGCATGCGGCCCGGGGCCGGCTGCAGCGATTCGATGCCGTCGATGGCGGTGCGGAAGGCGATCCCCTTCGCCAGCAACGCGGCCAGCACGGCCAGCGCATTGCTCACGTTGAACGGGCCGACCAGTTGGGTACGCACATGGGCATGGCCGAAGGTCGAATCGAGGTTGAACTCCGTGCCCAGGTTGCGGCTGCGCAGCGCGCTGGCGCGCAGCATCGAAATACCCGGCACATTCGGTTGCGCCTTGATGTCTTTCAGCGTGTAGCCGATGATGACCGGCTTGCGCGCCGCCTTGGAAGCCTTGATGTGCGCCACCAGGCGGTGGCCCATCGGGTCGTCCAGGTTCAGCACGGCATGCTTCAGGCCCGGCCAATCGAACAGGATGGTCTTGGCGGCCTCGTAGTTCGCTTCGTCGCCATGATAGTCCAGGTGGTCGCGGGTCAGGTTGGTGAAGATCGCCACGTCGAAATGCATGCCTTCGGTGCGGCCCTGGTGCAGGCCGATGGACGAGGCTTCGATGGCCAGCGCGGCGGCGCCGTCGGCCTGTACATCCTTCAGCTTGCGCGCCAGCAGCACGGCGTCCGGCGTGGTGTAGCCGGTTTCGTCGAATTCCACTTCGCCGCGCGCGCGGAACATGCCGACACCCAGCGTGCCGATGACGGCGGTGGTTTCGCCGACCTTGGCCAACGCCTGGCCGGTCCACACCGCGCAGGAAGTCTTGCCGTTGGTGCCGGTGACGGCGACAGTGAACATGCCCGCATCGGGCTGGCCGTACCAGGCGTGCGCAATCGGGCCGGCCTGCTGCTTCAGGCCGGGTACGGCGAGGCGCGGCACAGCGTGAGCGCCGTCCCAGGCGTAGCCGGTGTCGTCGTAGACCACGGCGGCGGCGCCGTTGGCGATGGCGGCCGCGATAAAGGTGCGGCCATCCTTGGCGTCGCCAGGATAGGCAAAGAACACGTCGCCGGCCTTGATGCGGCGCGAGTCGGACGCCAGTTGCGCGCTTGGCGCAGCTTCGCGCATCCAGCTGATAATTTCTTGATGGTTCATCGTCGTCATTTACATGGCCTCCGATCCGCTATCCGCCGGCACCACGATTTCGGTGACGTTGGAGTCAGGAGGCACATTGGAGGCGCGCAAAGCATTGATTGCGACTGCCGCGAAAGTTGGTGCTGCGACCGTAGCGCCGAAGTGGCCATTCTGGGTCGGTTCGTCGATCATGACTGCAATGATGAAGCGCGGCGCCGACATCGGCACGATGCCGACGAAGGAGCCGATGTATTTGCGCGGCATCGCGTAGCGGCCGTTCTCCGCCTTGTAGGCGGTGCCGGTCTTGCCGCCCACGCGATAGCCCGGGATCTGCGCCTTGCGCGCGGTGCCTTCCTTGCCGGACACCACGGTCTCCAGCATCTCGCGCATCTGCGCGGCGGTCTGCGGCTTGATAATCTGCTGGCCCAGCGGCTCTTTTTCGACCTTCTCAAACGACAAAGGAATGGTGTCACCATTCCGGGCAAACATCATGTAAGAGCGCGCCAGCTGTATCAGCGACACCGAGATACCGTTACCGTAACTCATGGTCGCCTGTTCGATCGGCCGCCATGATTTATAAGGCCGCACCCTCCCTGCCACCGCCCCGGGGAAACCCCACTTCGGCTGCTGGCCGAAGCCGACCTTGGTGAACATTTCCCACATATCCTGGGCCGGCATGCTGAGTGCAATTTTTGAAGTACCGATATTGGACGACGTTTCGATGATCTGCCCCACATTGATCACGCCGTGCGCCTTGGTATCGGAGATCGTGCGGTCGGCGATGGTCAGCTTGCCGCCGCCGGTATCGATGAAGGTAGTCGGCTTGACGCGGCCGCTGTCCAGCGCCAGCGCCACCGTGATCGGTTTCAGCGTGGAACCGGGCTCGAAGGTGTCGGTCATCACCCGGTTGCGCAGCTGCGCACCGGTCAGTTTGCGGCGGTCGTTCGGGTCGTAGCTTGGATAGTTGGCCAGCGCCAGCACCTCGCCGGTATGCACGTCCAGCACCACGGCGCCACCGGCCTTGGCCCCGAAATGCTCCACGGCCGATTTCAACTGGGTGTAGGCGATGTACTGGATCTTGCTGTCCACCGACAACACCACGTCCTTGCCGTTGTGCGGCTCCACCTTGCCGCCGATGTCTTCGACAATGCGGCCACGGCCATCCTTGATGACGCGGCGCGAGCCCGGCTTGCCGACCAGGTTGTTTTGCTGCGCCAGCTCCATCGACTCCTGCCCCTTGTCGTCGACGTTGGTGAAGCCCACCAAATGGGTCATCACCTCGCCTTGCGGGTAGAAGCGCTTGTATTCAGGGCGGATGTCCATGCCGTCCAGGTCCAGCGCCTTGATCTTGTCGGCGGTTTCCACCTCGACCTGGCGTTTCAGGTAGACCAGGTTGCGGTCGGAATCGAGCTTCTTGCGCAGTTCGGCCTCGCTCATCTCCAGCAAGCCGGCCAGGGCGCGGATTTTATCCTTCGGCGCCGCCAACACTTCCTCCGGCGCAGCCCAGATGGCGCGCACGGGAATGGACGAAGCCAGCACCTGGCCGTTGCGGTCGGTGATCTTGCCGCGCACGGCCGGCAATTCCTGCATGCGCTGGTAGCGGTTGGCGCCTTCCTTCTGCAGGAATTGCTGCTGGCTCGAGGTGCCCTGCAACCAGACCGCACGCGCCGCCAGCGCGCCGAAGGCGATGAACATCCCGAACAGCACCACGCGCGAACGCCAGCTTGGCAGTCGCACCGCCAATACCGGGCTCTTGGAGAAAGCCACGCCTTGCGAGCGTGCCACGCGCGCCGTTCCGTTTCCGCCGTTGGAGCGCATCACTTTTCGCCCTCCGTCAGGTATTGGGTACGGTTCGGGGTGAGCTGGGTCATATTCAGTTCACGGCGTGCGATTTCTTCGATGCGGGCGTGCTTGCCCAGCGTCGACTGGTCGAGCTGGAGCTGGGCCCACTCGGTATCGAGCTGGCGCGCTTGCGTTTCCGCACGCTCCTGTTGCACGAACAGGTGGCGCGCCTGGTATTGCGCGTTAACGGCCGAAAGGCCGCAAGCGACCAAGAGTGCCGTCAACACGATATTGATCTTGTTGCTCATGGCAGGCCTCCGGCCGGAGGCAGGCGCATGGCAACGCGCATCACGGCCGATCGGGCGCGCGGGTTTTCATCCACCTCCTTGTCGGACGGCTTGATGCGGGCCAGCAGCTTCAGCTCCGGCTGCGGCAGGTCGACCGCCCTGATCGGCAGGCGCCGGTCCGGCTGCTCCACTTTGGCCTTGGAAGCGAGGAACTGCTTGACCATGCGGTCTTCCAGCGAGTGGAAGCTGATGATGGCCAGGATGCCGCCCGGCTTCAGGGCGTCGAAAGCCTGGCTCAGGGCCGATTCGAGGTCCTCAAGCTCCTTATTGACGAAAATCCGGATAGCCTGAAAGGTGCGGGTGGCCGGATCTTTGCCCTTCTCGCGAGTCTTGACCGCGCCTGCCACGATACCGGCAAGCTGTCGTGTGCTTGAAATTGGCTCGACTGCCCGGCGAGCAACAATCGCCTTTGCAATCTGAAAAGCAAACCGTTCTTCCCCATAATCCCTTATCACCTTTTCCAGTGTTTTTTCTGATTCCGTGGCCAGCCACTCGGCAGCGGAGATACCGCGCGTGGTATCCATGCGCATGTCGAGCGGGCCATCGTTGCGGAAGCTGAAGCCGCGCGCAGCATCGTCCACTTGTGGTGACGAGATGCCGAGGTCCAGCAAGATGCCGTCGACGGCTGGAATGCCGCGTTCGGCCAGCGCATCCGCCATGGTGGCGAAGCTGTCGTGCACGATGGTGAAACGCTTGTCGCCGATGGTTTCGGCGTTGGCGATAGCTTGCAGGTCTTTGTCGAAGGCGATCAGGCGGGCTTCCGGGCCCAGGCGGGACAGGATCAGGCGGCTATGGCCGCCGCGGCCGAAGGTGCCGTCTATATAAATGCCGTTGGCGCGCGCGCCGGCCAGGTCGAGCGCATCCACCGCTTCATCTAACAGCACCGTACGATGCTGGAACTCTGGCACCGAGGTCGTCGTCATAGTGAACCGGGCCTCAGAAGGAGAAATCGGACAGGGTATCGGGCATGCCCACCTCGATGGTGGCTTGCTCGTTTGCGGCGCGCTTGACCGGATCCCAGATCTCGAAGTGGGTCAGCATGCCGGACAGCACGACGTCGCGGCCAAGACCGACGGCGTCGCGCAGTTCAGGGGCAACCAGGATGCGGCCGGCCGAATCCATCTCGACGTCGGCGGCATTGCCCAGCAGGATGCGCTGCCAGCCGCGGGCCGACATCGGCCACCCGGCGATCTGGTCGCGCTTGGCTTCCCAGACGTGGCGCGGATACATCAACAGGCAGCCATCCGGGTGTTTGGTAAGCGTGAGCCGTCCTTCGCACTGGATCACCAGTGCGTCACGATGCTTGGCCGGAATGGACATCCTGCCTTTCGCATCTAATGTGATCGCGGACGCGCCTTGGAACACGACTTAACCTTCTCTAAAAAATCCCACAAAACTACACTTTTTCACACTATCGCCCACTTTAGAGGAAGCGCACAAGGTGGTCAAGCGAATTTCCCAAGCGAAAACAGCGATTTGTCCAATGAAATTAAGGACTTAGCGGCATTCCTTGAGAAATAGCCGAAGTAAAAACCATTGAGAAATTAGGGACTTATGAAAGATACTGAAAGTGCTACTTCACGTGCAGGGCTGGCCAAATGCGGTAAAAATGACTAGAAATAAATTTGCAAAACCGCAGTTGGTTGCCTGAAGACAACGACACTTTAGCAAATTAGCAACAAGTGCCGCAGACCGGAATCACCGGAGAATCACTGCTTGTCGCGCTTGGCGCGCGCTCTTTACCCTCGAAAAAACATGCCGCCCAGTGTGGACTGGGCGGCAACTTGTATAGACAAATGGCGCTAGCGCCGCTTGCCTACATTATACGGCTTGCGATACTTCTCACTCGTAAGTCACACCTACCGTCACGCCGCTGAACGGCTGCTTGGCTTCCAGGGTGAGGTAATACCACTGGTTGGCCGCCGGGCTCGCGATGCTGATCGTTTCAGCATTGCCGGCATTGGTCGACGCGACATCATAGGACGAGGTGCTCGGGTAGCGGTTCAGGGCCAGGTACATGTCCATATTGCCGCTGCCGCCCGCGCTCATGATCTTCACGTTCTTGGCGCCAGCCGGCACGATCAGGTGCAGGTAGGTGCGCGTGCCGGAAGACAGGCTGCGGATCGCGCAGTTCTTGCCAAGGTAGGTTGGCGAAGCCTGGCCGCTGCAGGTCGGCAGGTTCGACACGCTGTCCGGCAGCGGTGGCTCGCCGGCGGTGGTGGCCGCATCGGCCCAAGCCGCGAACTCGTTGTCATAGCGGGTCCCGATGTCGCGCATGAAGTCGTTGTAGCGCGCATAGTCGCCGACGCGGAACTTGGCCAGCACCTGGTCCACATCGGCACGGTGGCGCTCCATCATGAAGCGGGTCGCCATATAGCCCCAGCGGTAGGCGCGGTCCTGGTAGTCCGACATCGAGTAGGTATTGCCGAAGATGTCGCTCAGGCGGTACTTGCGGCTGCGCGCCATGTCGATGGCCGGCTGGTTATTGTTCTTCAGCGACAGGTATTCCCCGATCCCCTCGATCCACCACACGGTCGGCACGGAAGTGCCCAGGCTGAAATTGCCGTACATGTCGTAACGGCCGTCCAGGTAGTGCACGTATTCATGCTCCAGGTTCCACACCTTGAAGGTCGGGCGCAGCCACGAAGCCTCGTGGGCGATAAAGCGCGCCTGGTTGCCCACCACCGAAGGATCGCCTTCCAGGTACATGCCGCCGTTATTGGTGTCGATGCCGTAGATCACGCTGGCGTACTTGCTGTAGTTGGTGTAGTCGTCAAACACCACCAGTTCCAGCGCTGTGTTGTTGTCATGCGCGACCGGGGTGCGGTTGGTCTGCAGCATGGTGTGGGCATAACCCTCTTCGGCCGCCAGTGCGGAGCAGATTTCCTGCACCTGCGCCTGCGTCACGTCCTGGGCGCGCAGGCGCAGGGTCGGGCTGCAGTTATAGCTGGTTTTCAGCACCACATTGGCCAACTGGTCTTCGTAATTGCACACGCCATACTGCGCGCAATTGCCGTTGTCGTAGTACTTCACGGCCGACGCTGCCGCCAGCCACATGCCGCTGTCGGCGCCCAGCATGGTGCTGTTGTTCAGCGTGTTCTGCACCATCGGCTTGACTTGCGCCTTCAGGCCGGCGTACTGCATGAAGCGGAAGGTCTCGTTCGATGCATCGGTCAGCTGGTAGGCGGCATTGCTGTTCAGCAGGGCGGTCTTGTTGTTGGTGATGAACTTGTACAGTGCGTTGGCATAGGAAATGTCGTTCGACATGGCCGTGCCCACGTCCGGCATGGTGTGGGCGCGGAACAGCACGGTCAGCGCACCGGTCATGCCCGCGCCGGCGCTGTCCTGCTTCAACAGTTCCGCCGGCCCCGGCACCGACGGCGAGCTATTGGTGAAACGGGCCACGGTCGCTTTCGCATCGGGCAGGAACTGCACTTCGTCGTGCATATTGGTGACCAGCTTCCAGGTCTCGCCGGCGGTGGTCGGCGCAACGGTGTTGTTGGCGTACAGGCCGCTGCCCTGGGTCAGGCCGTGCAGTGCGGTGCGCAGCGGTGCGCGCACCGACTCGGTCAGGGCCGGAATGGTGCCGCCGCTGGCCTGGTAATAGCCGGCGCGCAGGTACAGCACCAGGTTCACCAGCTTCATATTCGTGCCGTTGTAGCTGGACGCCTCGCTGGCCAGGCGGCTGGCGACGGCGCTCACGTTGGCGCTGGAATAGATACTGGTGGCCAGCGACGGCGCGGCGGAGAACAGCGGATAGGTGCACTCGTAATCCGGCAGGTTGGCCACGTATTCCGCCAATGCCGCACCGCTGTAGCTTGCCAGGACGTTCATGTCCTTGCACTGCGGCGTTGCCGCCATGGCCGCCATGCTGGTCTTCAGGCTGCGCGGCATCAGGTCATTGCGCGGCTTGCGCGTTGGCGCCAGGTCGTACTTGCTCTGCTCGACCGACGGCGGCAGGGTTTGCCGCTGGTGCGGCGCCGGCGGCTGGTGCAGCTTGTTACCGCTATCCGCTTGGGCTTGCGCGGCGAGCAGCAGGGCTGCTGCACCGATTGCTTTCAACATCATGTCTCCACCTCTTCTGTTATGTAATGGGAGCGCCCATGCTAACGAGGAGAGGTGACGCGAATTCAAGCGTGCGCGCCGTTATGGTGATTTCTCTAATTCAAGCAACGTGAACTGCACAGGCGATGGGCGAAAAAGCCACAGGTGGACGCGAGCCGGAGCCGGTGCGGAACTGGCTTGGCGTATATCCGGTCATCGCCTTGAACTGGCGGCTGAAGGCACTGTGGTCGGTGTAACCGCATTCGCGCGCGATATCGGCGATGCTGCGCCCCGGGTGGGCTTCGATCAGCGCCAGCGCCCCTTCCAGCCGCGATTGCAGCAGCAGCTGGCGCGGACTGTAGTGGAAAACCTTCTGGAACAGGCGTTCCACACGCGCCAGCGACAAACCCTCTTCGCGCGCCAGGTCCGCCAGGTTCAGTTGCATGTGGAAGTTGTCGCGGATGCGCTGCGCAATGCGGGCCACCTGGCGGTACACAGGATGCTGCTCATCGACCAGGCCCAGGTCGTGCGAGGTGCCGACCAGGCCGACGATATCGCCTTGCTCGTTGCGCAGCGGGGCCTTATGGGTCAGGCACCAGCCGCGGCGCCGGTTCGGGTACAGGTGCAGTTCCAGGTGCTTCTCGATGGTGGCGCCCAACTCGATCACCTGCCGGTCCTGTGCCTCATAGGCCGCTGCCAGCGGGCGCGGATGCACGTCCATCACGGTCTTGCCGAGGATATCGGACTTGCTGCGCAGGCCGCAGCGGCGGGCCAGCGTGTTGTTGACGGCCACATAACGGCCATCGCGATCCTTCACGAAGAAGGCTACTTCGGTCATCGCGTCGAACAGTTTCTCGATCGCGTCCAGCTCCACGTTCCAAGGACGGTCCGTCATAAAGGTGTCTCCCATGCTTTGGCGCGCTCTGTGGCGCGATTCCATTTTGCCAGCAACTCGGCCCGCTGGTCATCCCCCATCGACGGGGTGAAGCGGCGCTCGCAGGCCCACTGCGTGGCGACTTCTTCCTGCGATTCCCAAAAGCCGACGGCCAGGCCGGCCAGGTAAGCCGCGCCCAGTGCCGTGGTTTCGGTGACCTTCGGGCGTAGCACGGGAACGCCGAGAAGGTCGGATTGAAACTGCATCAGCATGTCGTTGCGGGCGGCGCCGCCGTCGGCGCGCACCTCGGTCACCGGCATTGCCGCATCTTTCTGCATCGCAGCCAGCAGTTCGGCGCTCTGGTAGGCGATCGATTCCACTGCGGCGCGCGCGATGTGCGCCTTGTTGCTGCCGCGCGTCAGGCCGACGATGGTGCCGCGCGCATACGGGTCCCAATGCGGCGCGCCAAGGCCGACGAAGGCCGGCACCAGGAATACGCCGCCACTGTCAGGCACGCTGTTGGCCAATGCTTCCACATCGCTCGATTGCTGGATGATGCCAAGGCCGTCGCGCAGCCATTGCACGGTGGCGCCGCCCATGAAGACCGAACCTTCCAGCATGTACTCGGTGGCGCCGTCGACGCGCCAGCCCACGGTCGACAGCAGGCGGTTGTGCGAGGTGCGCGGGTGGCGGCCGGCGTGCATCAGCATGAAGCATCCGGTGCCGTAGGTATTCTTCACCATGCCCGGCTGGTGGCAAGCCTGGCCGAAGGTGGCAGCCTGCTGGTCGCCTGCGATGCCGGCGACCGGGATCGCATGGCCGAACAAGGCTTCGCGCGTGCTGCCGACTTCTTCGCTGGAAGAGACCACTTGCGGCAGCATTTCTTCCGGGATGTCGAACAGCTGCAGCAGGTCCGAATCCCAGCGCATCAGGTGGATATTGAACAGCATGGTGCGCGAGGCGTTCGACACGTCGGTCACGTGCACCCCGCACAGCTTCCAGGCCAGCCAGGAGTCGATGGTGCCGAAGCACAGCGCCCCTTTGCGCGCACGTTCGCGCGCGCCGGGCACGTGGTCCAGGATCCATTTGAGCTTGGTGGCGGAGAAGTAGGCGTCCAGCTCAAGGCCGGTCGCGTCGCAGATCATTTTCGCCTTGCCGGCGGCGCGCAGCTCTTCACAGTAATCGGCGGTGCGGCGGTCCTGCCACACGATGGCCGGCGCGATCGGCTCGCCGGTCTTGCGGTCCCACACCACGGTGGTTTCACGCTGGTTGGTGATGCCGATGGCACGCACCTTCTTGATATCAAAGTCCTGCAGCACCTTGCGGGCCACGGTGATCTGGCTGTTCCAGATTTCGTTGGGGTCGTGCTCAACCCAGCCTGGCTGGGGGAAATGCTGGGGAAATTCCTGCGCCGCGCATCCTGCGATCTTGCCCTCATGGTCGAACAGGATGGCGCGTGAACTGGTGGTGCCCTGGTCCAGGGCGAGGATGTATTGAGTCATCTCTCAAGAATTAGTTGAAGCAAGCCGATAGGCCGGATTTTGTTACGGCACCCGAAGGTGCTATGACAGCCATTCCTCTAGGCGACGGATTACTCCGCCGCTCAAGCTTTCTACCCGCACGCTCCGCGAGCAACATCATCGCGTGCCTATTTGAAATTGCACCAGGTGGAGGTTACCGCGTTTCACCGTAACTTAATACGCTCGTCTCTGTGGCCCTATTCCTCGCCTTATACCATTGCTGGCTTTCAGCGGACGGCCGTTAACCGTCACCCCGCTCTGTGGAGTCCGGACCTTCCTCCCGCCCATGTCTTGCAACATGGGCCAGCGGCTGTCTGGCTTGCTTCGGGCGATATTCTACCAGCTTTGCCCCCGGGGTCAGGACCTGACCCCGCCCATATAATTTAGTGTCGCAAAACCGAAAGCCAATTCCCTATAGCAGGCATAGAATGCCAAATCCATGTATAAGAAGGCAAGTACCATGACGCAAACTCCTCGTTCCGGCGGCCAGATCCTGGTCGACGCGCTGAAAGTCCACGGCACCGATACCGCCTTCGGCGTGCCCGGCGAAAGCTACCTGGACGTGCTGGACGCCCTGCACGAATCCGGCATCCGCTTCATCATCAACCGCCAGGAAGGCGGCGCAGCCTTCATGGCCGACGCTTACGGCAAGATGACCGGCAAGCCAGGCATCTGCTTCGTGACCCGCGGCCCGGGCGCCACCAATGCTTCGATCGGCGTGCACACCGCCTTCCAGGATTCGACCCCGATGATCCTGTTCATCGGCCAGGTCGGCAGCGATTTCATGGACCGCGAAGCCTTCCAGGAAGTCGATTACCGCCGCATGTTCGGCCAGATGGCGAAATGGGTGGCCCAGATCGACCGCGCCGACCGCATTCCTGAATATATCGCCCGCGCCTATCAAGTGGCCACCAGCGGCCGTCCGGGCCCGGTGGTGCTGGCCCTGCCGGAAGACATGCTGACCCATCAGGCCAGCGTGGCCGACACCCGCGCCTACGTGCCGACCCAGGGCGCCCCTTCCGCCCCGCAAATCGCGCAGCTGCGCCAGATGCTGGCCGAAGCCAAGCGTCCGATGCTGTTGCTGGGCGGCGGCGGCTGGAACGAGCAAGCCGCTGCCGACATCCGCAGGTTCGCCGAAGCGAACCACTTGCCGGTCGGCTGCGCCTTCCGCTTCCAGGACCTGCTGGACAACGCACACCCGAACTACATCGGCGACGTCGGCATCGGCATCAACCCCAAGCTGGCTGCGCGCGTGAAAGCAGCCGACGTGCTGATCGCCATCGGCCCGCGCCTCGGCGAAATGACCACCAGCGGCTACTCCATCATCGCCTCGCCGGTGCCGCAACAGCGCCTGGTGCATATCCACGCCAGCCCGGAAGAACTGGGCAGCGTGTATCAGGCTGAAATGATGATCGCCTCCGGCATGCCGCAAGCCGCAGCCATGCTGGCCGCAATGGAGCCGGTGGATGCGGGCCCATGGCGCGACAGCGTCGAGCAGGCGCGCGCCGAGTACAACGCCTGGCAGCAGCAGCCAACCATCTTCAAGGACAACAACGCCCCATTGAACCTATGGCAGGTGGTGCAGGAACTGAAGGCCCAGTGCCCGGCCGACACCATCATCACCAACGGCGCCGGCAACTACGCCACATGGGCGCACCGCTACTGGCCTTACGGCGGCATGCGCACCCAGCTCGCGCCGACCAGCGGCGCCATGGGCTACTCGGTACCATCCGGCGTAGCCGCCAAGATCATCGACCCGGCGCGCACCGTCGTGACGTTCGCAGGCGACGGCGAATACCTGATGAACGGCCAGGAACTGGCCACCGCCGTGCAATACAAGGCGGGCGTGGTCATTATCGTGTTCAACAACCAGATGTTCGGCACCATCCGCATGCACCAGGAGCGCGAATATCCTGGCCGTGTTTCAGGCACCACGCTGCACAACCCGGACTTCGCCGCGGTGGCGCGCGCCTTTGGCGGCCATGGCGAAACCGTTGCGGCCACTGAGGAATTCGCGCCTGCCCTGCAGCGCGCCCTTGCCTTCACCCGCGAGCAGAACCTGCCGGCCATCATCGAACTGCGCTACGACGGCAACCTGATCACGCCAGGCGCCACCCTCGACACCATCCGCCAGCAGGCGGTCGCGGCCGGCAAGTAATCACTCCATGCCCCGCTGCTTCGGCGCGGGGCAGGCCTGGCAGGCTTTGGCAGCGCGACTGAAGTCGCGCACTTTCGACAGTACCATCGGCTGCGACTGGTCGTCGCAATAGCCGCCATCCAGGGTCAGGGTTTCGCCGCCGGGCGAGAACTTGCCGCTGATGGTGCGCTCCTCCTCGCCTTCCTGCACAGTGAAGTACATCATCTTGCCGCGCGGGTCGACATTCACGTCGGTCGCCACCAGCGGCCAACTCAGGCCGCCCGCCGTGTATTCGTAAATCACCGTATCGACTTCGGCAAAACGCTGCAGCGTAATGCGCTGGCCGCCATATTCGCCGCTGCCTTGGTGCACGCACAGGTCGGAGTAGACCACCATGCCGTGGCGCGGCAGGCCGCCGGCCTTGTTGGCCGCCAGCGCGGCAGGCAAGGCGGTGACTGAAGCGAGCAGCAGCGCGCTGCCGATGCGGTGTGAAGTATTCATATCGACATTGTAAAAAAAAACGGCTGCGCGAGGCAGCCGTTTTGACCTTGGAACGACAGGTATTAGAAGGTGTGACGGATGCCTACGTTGTAAGCGGAGTCACCGGAGCCGGATTCAGCGTTGTTGCCAACGGTGAAGGAAGCGCCGTTACGGTTCTTGATTTTGCCGTAGGACATGTAGCTGGTGGTACGTGGCGACAGCTTGTGCAGGTAGCCGATGGCGAACTGGTTGGCATCGCGGTTGGCGACATCACGGTCATCCGCGCGGGCGACCGAAGCCACCAGGGAGCCAGCAGCCGATACCGGCACGGTCGCGCCCAGCAGGTAGTTGCGGCTGTCGGTCGAAGGAGCCACTGCAGCTGCGGTGTAAGCGGTGCCGTTAGGGTATGCAACGCTGTTCAGGCCTTTGTTGATACCGAACATACCGAAGGCTTTAACCACTTTGAAGTCGTAGTTCACGGCCAGCAGGGTGTTGCGGCCAATGTCACGACCGGTCACAACGTTGCCTGCAACGACGTCGTTATTACGGTTGTTGTAAGCCAGGCGGGCGTTGAAGTCGCCGTTCTGGTAGCCGATCGACGCGCCCAGTTGACGGCCGGTCGAGGATTCTTTCTGCTCGCCGGCAGCGTAGAACACTTCAGCGGTGACGCCCATCAGGTCTGGCGACTTGTAGGACACGGAGTTGCTGTTGCGTACGTTGATGCCGTTCGCTGGGAAGATGTTCTTAGCCGAACCGGACAGGCCAGCCTGGAACGGATCGCCAACTTGTACGAAGGCGTTGTACCAAGGGGTGTACTGGCGGCCCAGGGTCAGGGAACCAGCCGATTTGGACACCAGGCCTACGTACGCCTGACGCTGGAATACGGAACCGGACACGTCGGATTCACCGGTGTCGCCTTTGATGCCGCCTTCCAGCAGGAACACTGCGGACAGGCCGCCACCCAGGTCTTCGGTGCCTTTGAAGCCGATGCGCGATGCATTGGCGACGCCGGACGACACTTTGGTCACGTTACCGTTCTTGCCACCGTGTTCGGACACGATGCCGGCATCCATGATACCGAAGATGGTTACGTTCGATTGGGCATATGCGCTACCGGATGCTGCTGCCAGGACTGCCAGGGAAATCAGGGTTTTCTTCATGATGTGCTTCTTCCTTTTCTTTGCTTTGTTATCGATCACCAGGGCTCTTCGGCACTGATCGCCCGCTATTTTATATGATCTCAATATTTCCTGCTATTCACGTAGTAATACGTATTGCAAGATGACGGCTTTTACTGGTGTAAACCGAATAAAATTTTTACAACTTGAAACATTTTTGCTCAGGACCTATTCCGTTCCCTCACGGCTGGTGGGGGCCACGGGAAGCGTCCAGATGGTGTCCTGGGCCAGCGCGCTGGCCCCTGTTTCCCAATGAAACTAAGCTACATCACAGGCAACTTTGTGTCTGACTGAAGCCTTGGAATGCAAGGTCGCGTAGTAATGGGAACGCTGTCGACGAATGAACGCGAGGGCGATTTCTGTAACTTCTGTAAATTTTGTAACAATTCCCTCCAGAATCGGCTACGTGGAACCGGGCACCGCTCTTGCGCGACACGTTCGGAGAGCGAGTCTATCCAAGCGAACAAGCGATTAAATTGAGATTGATCAAGAAGTTGATTGATCTGGGAGCTCGTCCCGGCAAGGTCATCGGTTATTCCACCGCTGAATTACAAGCCGCCTGCCATCGGCGCATGGCGGCAGCGCCAACGGCAAGCCCTCGGCTAGCCTCTGGTAGAATACGCGGTTCGATTGAAGGACCCTCTGCCAACCTGTCCATGTTCAGTTTTTTCAAGAAGAAACCGGTCGCGCCGGAAGCCGCGCCCGCAGCACCGGCCGCTACGCCCGCGGCCCCTGCTCCTTCCGCGCCGGCCAGCACCGAGACTGCGGCGCCGCTGGCGTTTGAAGTCGACACCGCCGCCAAGCCCGAACCCAAGCAAAGCTGGATGAGCCGCCTGAAGGCCGGCTTGTCGAAAACTTCCGCCAACCTGTCCATCCTGTTCGTCGGCGCCAAGATCGACGACGACTTGTATGACGAGCTGGAAGCGGCGCTGTTGATGTCCGATGCCGGCGTCGACGCCACCCAGTACCTGCTCGATGCGCTGAAGCGCAAGGTCAAGGAAGACAAGCTGCTCGACGGCGCCCAGGTCAAGGAAGCGCTCAAGCGTTTGATGATCGACCTGCTCCAGCCCTTGCAAAGGCCATTCGAGCTGGGCCGCCACCAGCCACTGGTGATGATGATTTCCGGCGTCAATGGCGCCGGCAAGACCACCACCATCGGCAAGCTGGCCAAGCATATGCAGGCCCACGGCCAGTCGGTGCTGTTGGCTGCCGGCGATACCTTCCGCGCGGCCGCCCGCGAACAGTTGATGGTGTGGGGCGAGCGCAATAATGTCACCGTGATTTCCCAGGAATCGGGCGACCCGGCTGCCGTCTCCTTCGACGCAGTGCAGTCCGGCAAGGCGCGCGGCACCAATGTGGTCATGATCGATACTGCCGGCCGCCTGCCAACCCAGCTGCACCTGATGGAAGAGCTGAAAAAGGTCAAGCGCGTGATCGGCAAAGGCATGGAAGGCGCGCCGCACGAAACCTTGCTTGTGATTGACGGCAATACCGGCCAGAATGCCCTGGCCCAGGTGAAGGCTTTCGACGATGCGCTGCAACTGTCCGGCCTGATCATTACCAAGCTCGACGGCACTGCGAAAGGCGGCATCCTGGCCGCCATCGCCCGCGTACGCCCGGTTCCGGTGTACTTCATCGGTATCGGCGAAAAGATTGAAGACCTGCAGCCGTTCAATGCGGCTGAATTTGTTGAAGCACTGCTCGCTTAACATCGGCCTACATGATCGAATTCCAGCACGTCAGCAAACAGTACTCTCCCGACGGTGTCGCCCTGCGCGACATTTCCCTGACCATTGCCAAAGGCGAGCTGGTCTACCTGGCCGGCCCTTCCGGCGCCGGCAAGTCGACCCTGCTGAAGATGATTGCCGCCATGGAGCGGCCGACGTCCGGCAAGGTGCTGGTGAATGGCCAGGACATCGGCACCCTGAAACCGGCCGGCATTCCTTTCCTGCGCCGCAACCTGGGCCTGATCTTCCAGGCACAGCGCCTGCTGAACGACCGCAGCGTGCTGGCCAATGTCATGATGCCGTTGCTGGTGACCGGTTCACCGCGCTCGGCCGCGGAACAGCGCGCCCGCGCCGCGCTCGACAAAGTCGGCCTGCTGGAGCGCGCCGATGCCCAGCCGCTGGCCCTGTCCGGCGGCGAGCAGCAGCGCGTGTCGATTGCACGCGCCATCGTCAACCGTCCGCAAATCATCCTGGCCGACGAGCCGACCGCCAACCTCGACCGCGCCAGCGCCAGCAAGGTGATCGATGCCCTGCACGCCTTCCACTCGGTTGGCGTGACTTGCCTGATTTCTTCCCACGATGAACAGATCCTGGACGCGGCGGCGCGCGTGATCCATCTCGAGCGCGGCGCACTGATGAAGGAAGCCGCATGAGCACCTGGCTGCGCCACCACTTGTTCGCCCTGGGTGCCGCGCTGGTGCATGTGCGCCGGGCGCCTGGCTCTTTCCTGTTCAATATCCTGGTGGTCGCGATTGCGCTGGCCCTGCCCTTCATGGGCCTGACCTTGCTCGACAATGTGCGGCCGATGTCCGGCCACATGGGGGTGGAACCGGAACTGAGCGTCTTCATCAAGGCCGACACGCCGCGCGAGCAGGCCGCCGGCCTGGCGTCCTCGCTGCGCGGCATCACGCCGCAGGCCAAGATCATCTTCAAGACACGCGAAGCCGCGCTGGAAGAATTGAATGCCAAGAACGGCCTGTCCGACGTGGTGGCAACCCTGGGCGAAAACCCGCTGCCGGACAGCTACGTCATCAAGCTGAATGCCTTCCAGAATGCGGCGGAAGGCGCCCAGATCGACACCTTTGCCGAGCAGATGCGCGCCTTGCCGGGGGTGGAGTCGGTGCAGGTCGATTCGGCCTGGGTCATGCGCCTGGCGGCCATCCTGGGCGTGGTTCGCCAAGCTCTGCTGCTGCTGGCGGTGACGCTGGGCACGGTGGTGGTGGCGGTGGTGTTCAATACGATTCGCCTGCAGGTGATGACCCAGCGCGAAGAAATCCTGGTTTCCAAGCTGATCGGCGCTTCCGACAGCTTCATCCACCGCCCCTTCTATTACACCGGCGCCATGCTCGGCCTGTGTGCCGGCGGCGTGGCCCTCGGCGGCGTCGCACTGGCCCTGCAGCCGCTGAACCGCACCATTGCCGACTTAGCAAGACTTTATGCTTCCGAATTCCAGCTCGTTCCGCTCGATCCGCTGACCACCGCAGGCCTGCTGGCCCTGTCCGCCAGCCTCGGCCTGGTGGGCGCCCTGCTGTCCGTCCAACGCCACCTGTCGCGCCTGAATTGAAAGTCGGGGTCAGCTCTGGCAACAAGACATTTTGCGCGCAAAATGTCCTGTTGCCAGCAGACCCCAACTTTCAATTTCTCCGTGCGTACCCGCACCGAGCAAGCCCCCGTCCCCGCCGTATCCTGGCTTTGATCCAACGCAAGGAATAGCGCTGCGATGATAGTGTTTTTGCTATCAGAGCCATAAAATCCCAGCGATTGGCACTCACCAAGGGAGAGTGCTAATATATGTTCAGAACGGCATGATAGAGGTTAAGAATCATTTAAGTTCTGTCGTGCATGCTGGTAACTCTGAAAAGCATTCCCTTCAAGCGAGGATAGATAAGATGACCGCAACAAACGCACTGGTACCTGCCGGCAGCAACGCGCTGACCCTTGGCTTCAGCGGGAGCCTGGGCAATCTGGACGCTTATATCTCTGCTGTCAATCGCCTGCCTATGCTGACCCACGAAGAAGAAGTGGCGCTTGGCAAGAGCTTGAAGGAAAACAACGATATCAAGGCTGCGGAAACGCTGGTGACTTCCCACCTGCGCCTGGTGGTGTCGATCGCGCGCGGCTACCTGGGCTATGGCCTGCCGCACGGCGACCTGATCCAGGAAGGCAATATCGGCCTGATGAAGGCAGTCAAGCGCTTCGATCCTGACCAGGGCGTGCGCCTGGTGTCTTACGCCATGCATTGGATCAAGGCGGAAATCCACGAGTACATCCTGAAGAACTGGCGCCTGGTCAAAGTGGCCACCACCAAGGCCCAGCGCAAGCTGTTCTTCAACCTGCGCAGCCACAAGCAGGGCCTGGACGCCATGTCGCCGGCACAGATCGACGAACTGGCCAAGACCCTGGACGTCAAGCGCGAGGATGTGATCGAGATGGAAACCCGCCTGAGCGGCCGCGACATCGCGCTGGAAGCGCCTTCCGACGACGAAGACGACAAGTTTTCGCCAATCGCCTACCTGTCCTCCGACAATATGGAGCCGACCAAGGTGCTGGAAGCGGAACAGGTGGTGCGCCTGCAGTCGGAAGGCCTGGAAACTGCCCTGTCCAAGCTCGATGCCCGTTCGCGCCGCATCGTGGAAGCGCGCTGGCTGGCCAACGACGACGGCTCCGGCGCTACGCTGCACACGCTGGCTGAGGAGTTCGGCGTCTCGGCCGAGCGCATCCGCCAGATCGAAGCCGCCGCCTTGAAGAAAATGAAGGGCTCGCTGGCCGCCTATATGTAACTAGCTTATCCAATTGAAAAGCACCGATGCCGCAAGGATCGGTGCTTTTTTTCTTTGTGATCAGATTTTTTAATGTCGGGAATTTTTACATTCCTATATGCAACACATACTAAGTCTTTGATATCCATCATTTTTGGTTTCTGGCATAGCGATTGCTACATGACTCTTGAGCCCAATCCACTGAAGGAGTCATCCATGTTTAACAAGCTCGCACTGTCTGTAATTTGCGCCCTGGCAGCAAGCACCGCAGTTGCGGGCCCGACGAAAGATGGCCAGACTTATGGTAAGCCGTTACTGTTGTCGACCGATACCACGCTCAGCGCCAGCTGGAATCCCGACGGGGAATCCGTCTGGACCTTTGCCGACTGGCTGCATATCAAGGACCAGGATGTGCTGTACGTCAAGGTCAATGCCGATACCGCCTTCGACTTCGGCATCAACCCGCCAAATGGCGGCGCGGTGCAGGAATTCGACTTCGACTTCCTGCTCGACAATGCCTCGGTTGCCAAGACCAAACCCGCCGGCTATTCGGCGTATTGGGACGACATCACACTGCTGGCCGGAGTGGTGTACACCTTTAAGCTGAACTCGCTGAACATCCACGACAACAACACCAACGTTTCGTTCAAGGTGATGGCAGGCAGCAGCAACACCCCTGCCGACCCAACCGACCCAACCGATCCGACCGATCCCCCACTGACACCGCAGGCGATTCCAGAACCTGCTTCCCTGGCACTGCTTGGCGTCGGGCTGATGGGCCTGGGGGTGGCCCGCCGGCGCCGCACAAAATAAGTGGTGAAAAACCAACTATAAAAACTGGCGCCCTTCGGGGCGCTTTTTTTATTGTTGAGTGGACTCAACAGTGCAACACGGTAGTTTGCGATTTGCTAAGCTGTACCCAGGCCAGAGGAGAACATCATGCAAGCTAGACTGATCTGTCTGGGCATGGCGGGCCTGGTCCTCGCCATTGCCGCCGCCTGCGGCTCAACCCGCAGTACTGCCGAGGAGGCCGCCAGCCGTCCGGCACCGCGCACCAGCGCCAGCTATGTCCTGGCACCGGGGGAACTCATCACGCTGGCCCCTGCCGTCACGCTCAAGCTTGAGCGCGTCAATGACAGCCGTTGTAAACAAGGCGCAGTATGCGTCTGGGCCGGCTATGTCAGCTACAGCTTCGTGCTGACCGACCAGAAAGGCAACAGCAGCTTCGTGCTGGCGGAGGACATGCCGGGCGCCAGCAAGACCGTGACGCGCAACGGACTGACCTTCACGCTGCTGGGGATGGAGCCAGCCGAACCGCCGTCGCTGAAGGCACCAGCGCCGGATTATCGGGTAAGCTTGCGGGTAAATATTTCCCAGCCCACATAGCTGCCCATGACGCCAAACGCCCTGCCCCGACGACTGACCTCCACCATCATCATTGCGCTGGCCTTCGGCGCCCCAGCCTGGGCCAAGACCCCGGTTGCCAGCGGCACCGGGGGCGCCGTGGCGACCATCAGCGAGCCGGCCTCGCAAGCGGCGCTGGCGATCCTGGATAGGGGCGGCAACGCGGTCGACGCGGCCGTTGCGGCGGCGGCCACGCTGGGCGTGACCGATCCGTTCAGCTGCGGCGTCGGCGGCGGCGGCTTCATGGTGATTTACCTGGCCAAGGAAAACCGCGTCATCACGCTTGACCATCGCGAGGTGGCGCCGGCCGCGTTCCGCTCCAACGCTTTCGCGCCGGACGGCAAGGCAATCGACTTCGACACGGCGGTCGCCAGCGGCATGGCGGTGGGCGTGCCCGGCACGGTGCGCGGCTGGCACGATGCGCTGGAGCGCTACGGCACCATGTCGTTCAAGCAGGTGCTGGCGCCGGCCATCAAGGTGGCGCAGGATGGTTTCAAGCTGAACGACAACTTCGTCGCCCTGGTCACCGAAAACGAGAAAAAGTTCGCGCTGTTCCCGGAGACTGCGGCGCGCTATATGCGGGACGGCAAGGCGCTGCCGGCCGGCACCTTGCTGCGCAACCCCGACCTGGCCAACACTTACCGGCTGTTGTCCAGCGGCGGCGTGAAGGCCTTCTATTCGGGCAAACTGGCGCAGGCGATCATCGACTCGGTCAACCGCCCGCCCGTCGCCGCGGGCATTTCAGTCCGTCCGGGCCAGATGGCGCTGGCCGACCTGGCCAATTACGAGGCGCGCTGGCGCCAGCCGGTGCGCAGCACCTACCGCGGCTATGAGCTGGTCGGCATGCCATTGCCAAGCAGCGGCGGCGTGGCGATCGCCGAAGCGCTGAATATCCTGGAGGGCTTCGACCTGAAATCGATGCCGCGCGAGAAAGCCGAGCACCTGTACATGGAGGCTGCGCGGCTGGCCTTTGCCGACCGCAATGCCTACCTGGCCGATCCCGAATACGTCGATGCGCCGGTCGCGGGCCTGGTCAGCAAGGAGTACGCTGCACGCCGCCGTGAGCTGATCGATCCTACGCAAGCGCGCCATCACGCCCAGCCTGGCGATCCTTACCTGTTCCAGCAAGACCCGAGCGTGCCGCTGCGCCCGGCCGCCGCCGCCAAGGCCCGCTTGCTTTCCGAAAGCGCGCACACCACCCACCTGGCGGTGTCGGACAAGGACGGCAATATCGTGGCCTACACCTTCACCATCGAGTCATGGGGCGGCAGCGGCATCACGGTGCCGGGCTATGGTTTCATCCTGAACAACGAGATGACGGACTTCGATTTCAGCGGCCCGCATCCGAACGTGCCCGAAGCGGGCAAGCGTCCGCGCAGCAGCATGTCGCCCACCATCGCCTTCCGCAACGGCAAGCCGGCCTTCACTATCGGCAGCCCTGGCGGTGCCACCATCGTGACGACGGTGCTGCAGACCATCTTCAACCATATCGACCTGGGCATGGACATGCCGTCGGCACTGAATGCGCCGCGCATCTCGGAGCGCAACGGCCAGGCCACGTCCATCGAGCCGGGTTTTGCCGGCAGCGTGCAAGCGAAGGCCCTCGAGCGCTTCGGCCAGCGCTGGGACGCATCGGCCGAGGAGATCGGCGCTGCCAACGCAATTGTCTTCAATCCCGATGGCACTGTGACCGCGGTCAGCGAAGGCAAGCGCCATGGCGTGGGCAGCGCCCTGGTGCAAAAACGCGGGCACTGATCATCCGTGCCGCTCGCGGCTGTCGGCTGGCGCCTCGGCGCGCTCATGGAGGCCATAGTCGCGCACCACGCTGGCGATGCGCAACCGGTAATCCGCAAACAGGCGTTCGCGCCCGGCGTGCTGGGCGGCGCGATGGGCTTCCAGCCGGCGCCACTCCTGCACTGCTGCTTCATCGCGGAAGAACGAAAGCGACAGCATCCTCCCGGGATTGGCCAGGCTCTGGAAGCGTTCGACACTGATGAAGCCATCGATCTGCTCCAGCGTCGGCTTGAGCCGCGCGGCGATATCCAGGTAGGCGTCCTTGCGGCCTTCGGCCGGCGTCACTTCAAAAATCACTGCAATCATTGGTGGAACTCCGGTATGCGCGCGTTGACCGATGCGCGGTAAGTCCAGGTCAGCTGCGGCAGCGGTTTGCTGCGCAGCGCTTCGATACAGCCGGCGGCAATTTGCTGCGCAAGCTGTTGGCCGGGGCAGGCATGGCGGCCGTGGCCAAAGCCGCGCTTTGCCGCGCCGAGCATGACCAGTATCGCCTGCCCTGCTTCGACTGTCACGCCGCCAACCGCGCAGCGCTCGGCGGCGAAACGACGGGTGTTGATGATCGGTGGATCCGTCGCCATGACATGCGCGACCAGCGCGCCGGCGTCGACGCTGGCGGCGCCTTGCTGGATGGCGACCAGGCTGTTGCCAAGCAGGCCGGCAGTTGCTTCGTAAGTTTGCGACAGCAGGCCGACCAGGTTGGCAAGGATGGCGTGGTCGTTGCGCCAGCCCGCGGCGGCGGCTTCCTGCGCGACGCTGGCAGCCAGCGAATCTTGCGGCGCGGCTTGCAGCAGCTCGCGCATGGCCGCCAGCAGGCGCAGGCTCGCCGCGTGTGCCTGTTCGATCTGTTCCGCACTGCTCAACGGCGACAGGCAGGCAACGAAATCGCCCATCCAGCGCGCCACTGCGGGCAACTGCTCGTCTGCGAAGCCAAGCAGGCTCGCAACCGTAGCGACAGGTGCTTCAAAAGCCCAGGCGCCGATCGAACGCCCTTCCGCAAGCAGATGCGCCGCCACGGTGTGGGCGCGCTGCCGGGCGGCGTCGCCGGCGGCCGAGACAGCCAGCGCCCGCTGCAAGGCCAGCTTGGGCGCGATGTGGCGCTCGCCATCGTTCATGCGCACCAGCGCGCCAAACACCTGGCCGGCGCAACCGCCTGCGATGGCAGCCGGCACCGGCTCGGCCAAGGGGCGCACGCGTAGCGCAGGATGGCTGAGCACTTGTTCCACCAGCACGGCGCTGTCCGCGACCCACCATCCCCGCCCGGCATCCCATTCCAGGTTCTTCATTTCAATCTCCGGCAACGTTCAAGAAATTGCAGTATCCTGAAAAAAGCACAACGACAATTCGTCCTATAGCGAAATATGGATTCCAAGCTTGCCAACATTGCCGGCGCCATCGCCGAACCCGCCCGCGCCCGCATCCTGTGCTCGCTGCTGGACGGCCACGCACGCACCGCAACGGAGCTGTCGGTGGTGGCCGAAGTGAGCCCGTCCACCGCCAGCGCCCATCTTGCGCGCCTGAAGGACGAGCAATTGCTGGTGCAACTGGCGCAAGGCAAGCATCGCTACTACCAGCTCGCCAGCCAGGAGGTCGCCAGCGCACTGGAAGCCTTGCTGGTGGTTGCGGGCCTGCCACGCGGCGAATTCAAGCCGAACACGCCCGATCGCCTGCGCAACGCGCGCACCTGCTACGACCACATGGCGGGCACGGTCGCGGTCAGGCTGCATGATCACTTCGCGGCCCAGGGATGGCTGGCCGACGCCAGCGGCGGTTACGACTTGAGCGCGGCGGGCGAACAGCAGTTCGCGCAGCTTGGGCTGGATGTGCCGGCCCTGCGCAAGCTGCGGCGGCGCTTCGCCTGCCCTTGCCTGGACTGGAGCGAGCGCAAGCCGCACCTCGGCGGAGCGCTCGGTGCCGCCCTGCTGCAATTGGCCCTGAAACGCGGCTGGGTCGAGCAGGATCTCGACAGCCGCGCACTGCAAGTTCCGCCGCAAGGGCAACGCCGGATGCTGGCTGCCTTCGGTCTAAGCGGCGCTTAAGGTTTTGATAAGATGATGCAGTTTCCTGAACCCAGATGGAGACTCCGGTCGTGAAAAAACTCATTCGTGAAAACAAGGGCTTCATCGTCTTCCTGCTGACGCTGGGCGTGTTCCGTAGCGCCATCGCCGACTGGAACCCGATTCCGTCCGCTTCCATGCACCCCAACCTGCTGGAAGGCGACGTGGTCTTCGTCAACCGCATCGCCTACGACCTGAAAGTCCCGCTGACCGACTACTCCCTCGGCCACCTGGGCGAACCGCAGCGCGGCGACGTGGTCACCTTCTTCTCGCCGGAAGACCGCACCCGCCTGATCAAGCGTATCACGGCCTTGCCGGGCGACCGGGTGGAAATCCGCGGCGAACACCTGATCATCAACGGCAAGACTTCCGAATACGCAGTGCTGGGCAATGCCACCGAACATATCGACCAGGTCGGCGACCTGCAGGCACTGCAACTACAGGAACACAATGCCAGCGCCAGCTACAGCATCCAGGTGCTGCCGCAAGTCGATGCCAAGCGCGACTTCGGTCCGGTCACCGTGCCAGCCGACAGCTACCTGATGCTGGGCGATAACCGCAACAACAGCCGCGATTCGCGCTTCATCGGCTTCGTGCCGCGCAAGCTGCTGATCGGCCGCGCCGAACGCGTGCTGGTATCCGCCGACATCCTGGGCAACTGGGCGCCACGCACGGAACGCATCGGCATGAGCCTGCGGCCATGATCGATTTCCAGGGATTGGCCAAGCATTACGGCGAGTTCCCCGCCGTGCAGCCGCTGACGTTGGCGGTGCAGCGCGGCGAAGTGTTTGGCTTCCTTGGACCGAACGGCGCAGGCAAGACCACCACCATTCGCATGATGATGGGCATCCTGGTGCCCAGCGCAGGCCGCGTGCTGGTCGATGGCCTGGATTGCCAGGCCGATGCCGCCGAGGTCAAGCGGCATGTCGGCTACCTGCCGGACAACCCGATCTTCTACGACTTCCTGCGCGGGCGCGAGATCCTGCAATTCGTCGCTGAAATGCACGGCATGCAGCGCAAGGCCGCCGTCGTGCGCGCCGCGCAGTTGCTGGACGAATTCGGCCTGCAGGACGTGAGCGAGGAATTCGCCGTCAACTACTCGATGGGCATGAAGAAAAAACTGGGTCTGGCTTGCGCCCTGGTGCACGATCCGGCCGTGCTGGTCCTGGACGAACCGATCAACGGCCTCGATCCGCGCGCGGCACGCGAAGTACAGGACCGCCTGATTGCCAGCGCTGCCGCCGGCAAGACCATTTTCGTTTCCACTCACCTGCTCGACATGGCGCAGCGCATGTGCAACCGCGTCGGCATCATCAACCGCGGCGCCCTGGTCGCCACCGGCTCGCTGGAGGAACTGCGTGGCGCCAGCAGCGATAACAGCACGCTGGAAGAGCTGTTCCTCAAATTCACCGACGAAGACAGCCTGGCCGCATGATGGACCTGCCCAGCGCCCCCCGTGCATTCTGGCTGCTTGCACGGCTGCGGCTGTTGCGGCTCCTGAACATCGGCAATGCGCTGCGCTTTCGCAAGGGGCGGCCCGGCACCAGCCGCGCGCCGACACGCGGCAAGAAGAACGCGCGCTGGCTGGTCACCTTCGTGCTGTCGGCCTTCATGCTGGTCGCCTTCCTGAATACTGCCAGCACTTCGCTGCTGAACATGCAATGCCGCCTGCCCACCGGCAGCCAGTGCGTCGCAGCCGACTCGGACGCCGCGCCGCGCGCGGCCATGCGCAAGGCCCGCAAGGAGTTGCAGGCAGCGCCGTTCCAGCCCGTCCTGATGCAGGCTGCCGTGATGCAGGCCAGCCTGCTGTTCGGCATTGCCTTCCTGCTGCCGCTGGGGAGCAGGGAACTGGCGCAACCGGATTGGGACCTGGAATGGCTGGTCACGCTGCCGCTTGAGCGCCATACCTTGCTGCTGGCGCGCATCGCGGAACGCACCTTGGCCAATCCATCCGGCATCCTCGCGCTATGGCCGATGTGCATGGCCGTGGCCTGGCATTCCGGCTACCGCTGGAGCACGCCGTTCCTGGCCGCCGCATGCACCCTGCCCTTGCTGGCTTGTGCCGCCACGCTGCGCACCGTGGCCGATACCGGCCTGCGCCTGCGCCTCGCACCATCGCAGCTGCGCAACCTGCAAGCGATTGCCTCGGTGGCCAGCATGCCGCTGATGTACCTGGCCATGTCGCTCGCCATGCCGACCGCCACCCTGACGCTGGGCTGGGCCGCGCAATTCCCGGCCTGGACCTTGTGGACACCACCCGGCCTGGCGCTGCAGGCGCTCAATGCCCGCGACGCAATGCTCGGCCTGGGCTACGGCGCCCTGCTGGCAGCGCAAGCCGCGTGTGTCCTATGGCTTGGCCTGCGGCTGCTGAACGCCTTGCTGGCCGATGGCGTGGTGGCTACCGGTTCGCGCGAAGCGGGACGCAGCGCCAGATCGCGTTCCGCCTTCGCCGGCTGGGCGCCCGGCACGCCGCTGCAACGACGCGAACTGAGGCTGCTTAGCCGCGACCGCAACTTCCTGGTGCAAAGCCTGCTGATCCCCTTGATCATCTTCGGCAGCCAGTTGGTTCTCAACGGCCAGGTAAAAAACATGCACCAGTTCATCAGCGATCCGGCGCTGCTGTCGTCCGTCGCCTTCGGCCTGGGCGCCTATGTGCTGATGCTGTCGGCCTTCCAGACCATCAACACCGAGGGCCATGCACTGTGGCTGCTCTACACCTATCCGAAGAGCATCGGCAGCATGCTGGCGGAGAAGGCGCAGCTATGGTCGGTGCTGGCGTTGATCTACCCGTTGACAGTCTTCGCAATGGGCCTGTGGTTCGGCGTACCCGCCAATGGGCGCCTGCTGTCGCAACTGGTGCTGGTGGTGGCCGGCATCCCGATTTTTGCGACGATCGCCGTGGCGCTGGGCGTGTGGGCTTGCGATCCGCTGGCGCAGGACCTGCACGCCCGAGTGCGCCCCACTTTCGCCTATGCCTACCTGATCCTTTCGTCGCTCTACACCTATGCGCTGAACACCAGTGAATGGCATGTGCGGCTGGCGGCCATCGTGCTGCTGGCATCCCTTGCCCTTTCGCTGTGGCAGCGCGCCCGCGACTCGCTGCCCTACCTGCTCGACCCCATTGCCTCGCCGCCGCCGCGCGTCTCCGCCTCGGACGGCATCATGGCAGCCATCCTGTTCTTCCTGCTGCAATTGCTGGTCGCAGGCGCGCTGTACATGGCCGGCAAGCCGGTCACCCTGCCGACTGTGACGCTGTCTTTCGCCATTGCCGGCGCCATGGTCTACGGGCTGGCGCGCACGCTGTATTGGCGCAGCGCGACCAGCGGTGTGCCGCGCCTGTGGCACGGTTCGTGGAGCGCTGCCTGGCGCAGCGCCATCGGATGGGGGGTGCTGATGGCATTGCCCGCGCTGGCGGGCGGCTTCCTGTGGCTGGCCATCCTGCGCCACGCTGGCGTCATGCCAGGCGCCCCGCCCCCGGTCGCGCTGGCGTGGCTGGCGCCACTCGCCGTGCTGGCCGCGCCCGTCTTCGAAGAGTTCATCTTCCGCGGCCAGGTTTTCGGCGGCCTGCGGCGCTCGCTGCCGGCATGGCAGGCCATGGCCGCCAGCGCAGCACTATTTGCGGTCATCCATCCACCGCTGGCCATGGCGCCGGTATTCGTGCTGGGCCTGTGCACCGCCATCGCGGCCGAACGCAGCAAATCGCTGCTGGCCCCGATGCTGGCGCATGCGCTCTATAACGCAGGCATGCTCGCTTTGCAGCTTTACAGCCATTAGAACTGCGGCCCACAGGAAATCGTCCCGCGGCGCAGCGCGTGCTTGTTATCCTCGCCATCATCGGCCCAGATGAATGTCTTCAGCTTGTTGGTGCATTCCGATTCAGGAGCAATCGCAATACCCTCGTTATTCAAGTTGGACATCGAGCCCGGACGATTGTAGCCTTTGCGCACCACGAACTTGCCTTGCGTTGGAGAGCCCGCCGTGGTATCGACAGACAGCAGGGTCGTTTTGCCGCTGCAGTTGTTGTCGCAGGCAGCCCACAGGATGTTGTTGTCCCGATCAAACGACAAATCCATGATCTGCGACTGGCCGCTCGCGACAGTTGCGACGCGCACATAGCTGGAGCCGGACTGGTTGAGCGCATAGGCATAAATCTGTCCGTTCGCTTCCAGTCCGACCAAGAACAGGCCTGTGCCGTGTGACGGGTAATTCGCCGGATCGTAGGGCAGGCGCGTGTTTTCGTCGATGAACTGGCTGGCCTGCAGGTAGCTGTCCGGCACCCAGGTAATCGATTCCAGGCCGGCGTTGGAATCGACCTTAGGCAGGTCCGCCGTCAGGTTCCACTCGTTGCTCGCTTTCAGGGTGCTGCCGGTCGCACCGGTGTCATAGCGCAGGATGCTCAGGCGGCTTGCACCACTGCCATCGCGCTCGGACGCCACATAGACCGCAGTCGAATCCAATTCAGCCATGGTCACGCCTTCGGCATCCGGCGCGCCGCTTCCGTTCGGAAAACGCAAGGTCTTGCCATTGCCCCAGCTATTCGTGGTGTTCTTTACGTAGTTGGCGCCGTTCCATGTCAGTCTGTACAGCTTGGAGGGCGAGTTCTGCACGGCCCACAACACGGCCGCATTCGATGCCGCGGCGGGCTGGTAGAACAGACCGCTTAAATTTTCACCGAAGGTGCTGGACTGGTCGGCCGTTGCCACCGTGGCAGTGGTCGGCCATGCGGCAAAGCTGACCGCCGTCGCTTGGGTAGTCAGCAAACCGAAGGCGCAGCCCAGGAACGATTTGACGATCCTGGGTGAAGTAGGTTTTTGCATGGGATTGATCTCCGTGTGTGGGGGCGTTGCACACCGTAGCAATCGAATATGAATTGGCGATGACAGGCGAAAAAAAGCGGTGGCCCGTTTCCGGGACCACCGCAAGGAAGAACGCCATGGGGGCGTTAACGGAGTTGATCGAGTTGATCGTATTAACGGGACTGGTGCGACATCATCCAGGCCACGAATGCTTCACGGTTGCGCGAGCAGATCAGCACTTTGCCGCGGCCGGAGAAGCGCAGCACCATGCCTTCGCCGCTGGTTACCGAATTGACCAGGTTGCCGAACAGGCCGCCGCCCGAGCGGGTTGCCACCGCCAGGTCGTACCGCAGGGCGCTATCCCAGGCCACCACGTGGGCGTTGTCGATCACGACTTCCTTGCCCGGCTCGACCTCGACTTCATGCAAGGCGCCGAAGCCCGACACCACCAGTTGGCCGGAGCCACTCGATTCGGTGATGAAAAAGCCGCCGCTCTGGCCAAACAGCGCGTTGCCGACGTTCTGGGTACGTACCCGCAGGTCGATGCCGCTGCTGGCCGCGACAAAGGCGCCGTCGCTGATCAGGTACTGGCGCTCGCCGACCTCCAGCACGCGCATGGCGCCCGGCAGGTTCGGCGACAGCAGGCAGTTGCCGTCGCCGCCAGTCGCTTCGATGTTCTGCTGGAAGAAGGATTCGCCGTTGGCCAGGGAGCGCATCAGGGCGCCGCCCAGGCCGCCGCGCATCTTGCCTTTCAGCTCGAGCGTGGCATCCATCATCACCATCGCATTCGATTCGCAGAAGATGCGCTCGCCCTGCCGCAGCGACACCTGCAGGAAGGGATCGATATCCCCGCTTACCTTAAAAGTCGTCATGATCTCAAGCTCCCTTCAATTCAAGCTTCTTGTGGCGGATCGAAGACCACAACGATGCCACGATAAATGCCACGCCAATCAGGCCGGTAAGCACTTCCGGAACATGGAACTTCATGCTCGCCAACATGATCACAGCCAGGATACCGATCGCGTAGTGCGCGCCGTGCTCCAGGTAGACATACTCTTCGAGCGTGCCCTTGTGCACCAGGTAGACGGTCATCGAGCGTACGAACATCGCGCCGATGGCCAGGCCCAGCATGATGATCACCACGTCGCTGGTGATGGCGAAGGCGCCGATCACACCGTCGAAGGAGAACGAAGCATCCAGCACTTCCAGGTACAGGAAACCGCCGACACCACCGCGCTTGACCAGCTCACCGGCATTTACGCCGCCTTCTTCACCCTTCTCCATCCAGGTGGACAGCGCATCCACGGCGACGTAAGTCAGCAAGCCCCACATGCCTGCCACCAGCACAATGAACTTCTGCGACTCTTCCACGATGCCCAGGCTGCCCAGCAGCACGCCCATCGAAATCATGATGGCGATCGAAGACACCTTGCCCAGTGCACCGAGCTTGCGCTCCACATTGCCCAGCCAGTGCATCTGCTTCTCATGGTCGAAGATGAAGTTCAGGAACACCATCAACAGGAACATGCCGCCAAATGCCGCCACTTCAGCGTGGTGGTTGGTCAGGTGGGTCGAGAAGGCTTTCGGGTCATTCAGCGCCAGCGTCCACACGTCAGGGATGCTGAGGTCTGCCGCCACTGCCACGATCACCAGCGGGAATACCAGGCGCATGCCGAAGACCGCGATGATGATGCCGATGCCAAGGAACAGCTTTTGCCAGAATTCGTCCCAGTTTTTCAGCACGGAAGCATTGACTACCGCATTGTCGAAGGAGAGCGAGACTTCCATCACGCTCAGAATAAAGGCGATCCACAAGGCCGCCAAGGCGCCGCTGACGCCTGTTTGTTGGTACCCCCACCAGCCTGCCACAGCAAGACAGATGAAGGAGACCAGGAATGACATCCTGAAGTGCTTCATCGGTTGACCCTTTCTCGTTGATAAGTCCGGCCAGTCTAAGGGCGGGACGGTTTTTTAAAAATAGAAGATAATCGAAGCATTACTTCGTAAAAAGCGAACCATGAAAACCACGGGCCTGAACTTCCGCCATCTCTATTTCTTCCGCATGGTCGCCGCCGAGGGCAGCGTGACGCGAGCCGCCGACCGGATGGGCTTGGCCATCCAGACGGTCAGCACGCAAATTGCCGCGCTCGAGCAATCAATCGGCAAGTCACTGCTGACCCAGCAGGGCCGCCGCCTGGTGCCCACCGAAGCGGGCCGGGTGGCGCTGACCTATGCCGAGCAGATTTTCCAGCTTGGCGACCGGATGCAGGAGGCGCTGCAGGAAGTCGATGCCGGCAAGATCCGGCTGACAGTGGGTATTTCCGACTCCATGCCCAAGCTGATCGCGGCGCACTACCTGCAAGCCGCGCTGCCACCGGAGACGCCGGTGCGCCTGGTATGCACCGAGGGTGAGTTCGATGCCCTGCTGGCCGAACTGGCGCTGCACAAGCTGGACGTGGTGCTGACCGACCGCCCGGTGCGCGCCAGCGCGTCCCTGAAAGTGTTCAGCCACCTGCTGGGCGAAAGCGAAATGCAATTGTTCGGCGTGCGGACTTTGGCGCGCAAATACGCCAAGGACTTCCCCGACAGCCTGAACGGCGCCCCGCTCCTGCTGCCGACGCGGAACACGGCATTGCGCGGCCGCATCGACGCCTGGCTGCTGGAACAGGGCGTGCGCCCCGACGTGGTGGGAGAATTCGAAGATAGCGCGATGCTGAATACCTTCGGCCGCAGCGGCATGGGACTGTTCTTTGCCCCGGCGGCGCTGGCGGACGATATGCTGGAGCAGTTTGGCGCGGTGCCGGTGGGGCCGGCGTCCGAACTGCAGGAACAGTTCTATGCCATTTCCAGCGAGCGGCGCATCAGCCACCCTGTGGTCGAGGCGATGCTGAATATTTCGCAGCGATAGCGTCAAGGCCGGCGCCGGCGTAAGTCATCATGTCGTCGACCAGGCCCTCGGCATCGTCACCCAGCGCGGGAAACAGCTTGCTGCGCATTTCACGGGGGGCGACCAGCAGCGCCAGGCAGGGCGACATCAACAGGAACAGGGCGCGCTGCAGGCCGGGCGTGGCCGGCGGCAGCCCGATCATCTCACACACCAGACCCAGCATGACCATGGCCTTGGGCGCGATCGCTTTATGCACCAGTGCCGGCGCGTGTTCGGTCGGCGACATCAGTTCACGGATCACCACCCGTGCGCCCCAATGGGCATCCGGCCCGGTGGCGCGCAGTACGATGCCGCGCAAGATCACCCGCAGCTTGTCGCGCGGCGCCAGGTCGCGCGCCGTGATTTCCTGCATATCCTCAAGCTTGAGCAAATGATGGTGCGCTTCCACCAGCACCGCTTCGTATAGCGCGCCGCGGCTGCCGAAGTGATAATTGACGGCAGCGATATTGGTACCGGCGCGGGCGCAGATTTCCTTGCTGGTGGCGTCGGCAAAGCCGCGTTCGGCGAACACCTGTCCCGCTACGTCCAACAGGGCTTGGCGGGTGGCGTCGCCGTCCTGGCGGTTGGCACGGATTGCTGTCTTTTTTTGCATGGTTGACATTTTACGTCGAAAATAAATTCAAATCCAAATTTGAATTTGATGTAGAATTTCCGCAGGAGGTTCTGCCATGAACAAGAAGTTTGTTGGAATTACCATCGTGCTGGCGGCGGCCATGGCGGCTGGCGCCTGGTACTGGAGCCGTCCTGTCGCGAACGACACGGAGCTGGTCCTGTACGGGAATGTCGACCTGCGGCAGGTGGCACTCGCCTTCCCGGCCAGCGAACGCGTTGTGCGCGTGCTGGCGGAGGAAGGCCAGAAAGTGCAGGCCGGCCAGGTCCTGGCCGAA
Source organism: Duganella sp. CF458 (assembly GCF_900113115.1). Classification (GTDB taxonomy): domain Bacteria; phylum Pseudomonadota; class Gammaproteobacteria; order Burkholderiales; family Burkholderiaceae_D; genus Rugamonas. The sequence goes on from NZ_FOOF01000007.1 coordinate 298,830, forward strand.
CTCGATACGCGCGGCCTGCGCTTGCGTTTGGCCGAAGCCGAAGCCCAGGCGGCCGCCCAGCAGCAGGTTCTGGCGCGCCTCAAGGCCGGCACCCGGGTGGAGGAAGTGGCGCAAGCGCGCGCCAGGACCGGCGCCGCGCAGGCGGATGCCGAACTGGCGCGCCAGCAAATGGAGCGTGCGCTGGCAGTGCAGCAGGACAGCAATGGCCGCGCGATCAGCCAGCAGGATGTCGATGCGGCCCGTGCCCGCGCCACATCGGCGCAAGCGGCGCTGGAACAGGCACGCCAGGGACAGCAATTGGCCCAGCACGGAGCGCGCCGTGAAGACATCGCCCAGGCGCAGGCGCAACTCGATGCCGCCCATGCGGCCATCGCACTGCTGCAATACCAGCTCGGCGAAGCTGCCTTGAAAGCCCCGGTCGACGCCGTGGTGCGTGCACGCCTGATGGAGGCCGGCGATATGGCTTCGCCACAGCGTCCGGTCTATACGCTGGCGATGGCCGACCCGAAGTGGGTTCGAACCTATGTGCGCGAAGCTGACCTGGGGCGCATCAAGCCGGGCATGGCTGCCAGCATTTCCATCGACAGCCAGCCGGGCAGGACGCTGGCAGGCAAGGTTGGCTATATTTCCTCGGTCGCCGAGTTTACGCCGAAGACGGTGCAGACCGAGGAGCTGCGCACGGCACTGGTGTACGAGGTGCGCGTGCTGGCCGAGGACAAGGCCGATGTGCTGCGCATGGGCATGCCGGCCACCGTGCGGATCGCGGCCGGGCGCTGATCATGGCTTCAACAGTCCTCAGCGGACGTGGCCTGTCCCGTCACTTCAACATCAAAGATGCAGCTGCGCCTGTGCAGGCGGTGCGCGACGTGTCGCTGGAAGTGGCCGGCGGTGCGTTGACGGCGCTGGTGGGGCCGGACGGCGCGGGCAAGACGACATTGCTGCGCATGGCCGCAGGCTTGCTGGCGCCCAGCAGCGGAAGCCTGTCGGTGCTCGGCGTCGACGTCGCGGCCCGCCCGCAGGAGGTGCAGGACCGTATCAGCTATATGCCGCAGCGCTTTGGCTTGTATGAGGACTTGAGCGTGCAGGAAAACATGGACCTGTATGCGGACTTGCACGGCGTGCCGGCCGACGTGCGGCGCGAGCGCTTCGCGCGATTGCTGCATATGACGGACCTGGCCCGGTTCACGTCGCGGCCGGCGGGCAAGCTGTCCGGCGGGATGAAGCAGAAGCTCGGCCTGGCCTGCACGCTGGTGCGCTTGCCGGAGTTGCTGCTGCTTGATGAACCGACGGTCGGCGTCGATCCCTTGTCGCGGCGCGAGCTGTGGCAGATCGTGCAGCAGTTGGTGGAGGAAGAACAGCTGTCGGTCATCGTCAGCACTTCATATATGGACGAGGCGGAGCGCTGCCGGCAGGTGTTTGTCATGCATGAGGGACGCTTGTTGGCCTCTGGAACGCCGCACCAGTTGCGTACTCGTGCCGACGGCTTGAGCTTTACCGCCATGCCGCGCGCCGGCGAGTCGGCGCGCACGCTGCAGGCGCGCTTGATCGATGCGCGCGAGCTCGTGGTCGATGCCGTGCCGGAGGGAGGGCATGTGCGGTTCATCCGGCGGGCGGAAGCTTCGGATGACGCGCTGGCGCAACTTCTGCATGGCGCGCCGGCCAAGCCTGTGCCGGCGCGGCTGGAAGACGGATTCATGATGCTGCTGCGCGCCGCCCCGCCAGCGCCCGCCGCGGCCCATGACGCCGCAGCCCATGACGCCGCGGCGGACGGGGCGCCAGGCGATGGCGCGCGTGGCGCAGAAGCAGGAGCAGGAGCAGGCGGCGAAACAATGATCGAGGTGCGCGACCTGGTGCGCAAGTTCGGCGACTTCACGGCTGTGGCAAGCACCAGCTTCAGCGTCGCGCGCGGCGAGATATTCGGCTTGCTGGGGCCAAACGGCGCCGGCAAGACCACCACCTTCCGCATGTTGTGCGGGCTGCTTCCCGCCAGCTCCGGATTCCTGCAAGTGGCGGGCGTCAACCTGCGCCACGCCCGCGCGGAAGCCCGTGCCAAAGTCGGCTACGTGGCGCAAAAGTTCGCCCTGTACGGCAACCTGACGGTGCAGGAAAACCTCGACTTCTTCGGCGGCGCCTACGGCCTGTACGGCAAGCGCCTGAAACAGCGCATCAACCAGGTGCTGGACGAATTCCAGCTGCGCGGACAAGAGCAGATGTCCAGCGGCCAACTGCCGGGCGGCTTCAAGCAACGCCTCGCCATGGCGACCGGACTGCTGCACCAGCCGGAAGTGCTGTTCCTGGACGAGCCAACCAGCGGCGCCGATCCGCTGGCGCGGCGCGAATTCTGGCGCCGCATCACCACGCTATCGGAGCAAGGCGTCACCATCGTGGTGACTACGCACTTCATGGAGGAAGCCGAGTACTGCGACCGCATCGTCATCCAGGACGCCGGCAAGCTGCTCGCCATCGGCACCCCGCGCGAAGTCCGCAAGCAGGCGGGTGAAGCAGGCAATATGGAAGACGCTTTCATTGCCATCGTCGAGAAGAACCGCAGCGGAGCCACGCCATGAGCAGCGCCTTCCGTTCCCGCCTGACCGCCCTGGTGCGCAAGGAATTCCGCCAGCTCCTGCGTGACGCATCGAACCTGGCCATCGGCATTGCCCTGCCGATCGTGCTGATCCTGATCTTCGGCTACGGCCTGTCGCTGGACGTAAAGAATGCCCCGATCGCCATCGTGCTGGAAGACAGCTCCCCGACCGCACAGGAAGCAACGGCCGGATTCGGCCTGTCGCCATCCTTCGCCGCGCTCCCGGTGGCCTCGATGCACGACGCGGAAGCGCTGATGCGCGAGCGCCGCGTGGACGCCATCGTCCGCATCCCCGCCACCTTCACGCGCGATGTCGCCGCCGGCGCCGCCGCCGTGCAAATCATCGTGCACGGCGCGGAAGCCAACCGCGCCGGCATCATTCTGAACTACGCCGGCGGGGCGCTACAGCAATGGAACGCGCGCCGCGCCGAACGCCTTGGCAGCGCCGCCCGTGGCGGCGCCCTCCCCGCCAACGGCGCCGTGCGCGTCGAGCAACGCATGTGGTACAACAGCGCCAACACCAGTACCTGGTACCTGGTGCCGGGCCTGATAGTGCTGATCATGACGCTGGTGGGGGCCTTCCTCACCGCCCTGGTGATGGCGCGCGAATGGGAGCGCGGCACGCTGGAAGCGCTGTTCGTGACGCCGGTGCGGCCAGTCGAAATCCTGCTGGCCAAAGTGATTCCCTACTTCTGCGTCGGCATGATGGGCCTCTTCCTGTGCCTGGCCGCGGCACGCTTGCTGTTCAAGGTGCCGATGCAGGGATCCCTGCTGGTCATCATCTTCGCCTCCATGCTGTACCTGGTGGTGGCGGTCGGCATGGGCCTGTTGATTTCATCCGCGACCAAGAACCAGTTCCTGGCCAGCCAGTTGGCCCTGGTCAGCAGCTTCATGCCCTCGTTGATGCTGTCCGGCTTCCTGTTCGACCTGCACAACGTGCCGGTAGCGGTGCAGGTGGTCGGCCGCATCCTGCCCGCCACCTATTTCATGGAACTGGTCAAGACGCTTTTCCTGGCCGGGAACGTGTGGCCGCTGGTGCTGCGCAATTGCGCCATCCTCGCCGCCTACGCCGTGCTGTTACTGGGCATCGCCCGCGCGGTGACCCGTAAACGATTGGACTGAGGCCGACATGATCAATTTCCTCCGCCGCATTGCCGTCATCGTCCGCAAGGAATTCCTGGCCGTGCTCAAGGACCCGAAGAGCCGCTTCATCCTGGTGGTGCCGGCCATTGTGCAAAGCCTGCTGTTCGGCTACGCGGCGACGTATGACCTGAGCTACGTGCCCTATGCCCTGAACGATGCCAGCCATAGCGCCGCCTCCGCCGAACTGCTGGCCAAGCTCGATGCCAGCGGCACCTTCCGCCGCACGCTCACCTTCGAGACCCAGGAAGCGCTGCGTGATGCGATCGACAGCGGCAAGGCGCTGCTGGCGATCAGCATTCCTGTTGACTTCGAGCGCCGCCTGTATGCGGGCGATGCGGCGCCCCTGCAGATCGTGCTGGATGGACGCAACTCCAATACTGCCGGTTCGGCCGCGGCCTATGCCGGCGCGGTGGTGGCGGACTTCAACCGCCAGTGGCGCGATAAGCATGGCGGCGCCCAGCCCGCACTGCGGATCGAATCACGCGCCTGGTTCAACCCGAACCTGGAAACGCGCTGGTACCTGATGCCGGGCATGATCGCGGCCTTGAGCATGCTGCAAACCCTGCTGCTGACCGCCCTGTCGGTGGCGCGCGAGCGCGAGCAAGGCACGTTCGACCAGTTGCTCGTCACGCCGCTGACGCCAATCGACATCATGATCGGCAAGGCGCTGCCGCCCATCATGATCGGGCTGCTGCAGTCGACCCTGATCCTGCTGGTCACAAGACTATGGTTCGGCGTGCCGATGGCCGGGTCGCTGCTCTCCATCTATGCCGGGCTGACGCTGTTCACGGTTGCCAGCGTTGGCGTCGGCCTGTCGATATCGGCCGTGTCGTTGAATATGCAGCAAGCCATGCTGTACACCTTCGTGCTGGTGATGCCGATGATGTTGCTGTCCGGGCTCACCACGCCGGTACGGAACATGCCGCAAGTGCTGCAGGTCGTCATCATGGCCAATCCCCTGCGCTTTGCCATCGACATGGTTCAGCGGGTCTATCTCGAAGGCGCAGGCCTCGCTACCTTGTGGCCGAATATGCTGCCGCTCCTGCTGATTGCCGCCATTACGCTGCCCTTGGCGGCCTGGCTGTTCCGCCACCGCCTTGCCTGAACTGGAAATATCATGAAACAGCTCACCATCCCCCTGCTTTGCCTGTCGCTGGCCGCTTGCGCGGTCGGGCCGGATTACCATGCACCGGCCGTGCCGGCCCCTGCGGCATACGGCGACTGGCACGGCGGCTCGCCGGCCCTGCGCGAGACGGGATTGGCCGCCGGCGCGGAGCAAGCGTTTGCCCGCTTCGACGATCCGGTACTGGCCGGTTTGCAGAAGCAGGCGCTGGCCGCCAGCCACGACGTGCAAACAGCCGCGTTGCGCTTCGCCCAGAGCCGGATGGCGCGCAACGCGGCGGCCGGGGCCCAAGGACCGCAGCTCACGGCCCACGCCGGCGCCAGCCGGCAACGCCAGTCGGAATCCGGCGCGGGAACGCGCATGGTCGATGCAATCGCGCCGGCCAACCGCGCGGTGCTGATCGAGAAGCTGAGCGATCCATTCGCGCTGTACCAGGCGGGCTTTGACGCCTCCTGGGAGCTCGACCTGTGGGGCCGTGTGCGGCGCAGCGTGCAAGCGGCGGATGCCGGCATGGCGGAGGCCAGCTCGGTCCTGCGTGCGGTGCGGATCGCGGTGCAGCTCGAGGTGGCGCGCAATTACTACGAGTTGCGTGCTGCCCACCGCCAGCAGGCATTGCTGCAGGAAGACCTGAGCGCGGCGCGCGACATGGCCGCGCTGGTGGCGGCACGCCAGCACGGCGGGCTCGCCAGCGGGCTGGACGTCGAGCAGCAGCAGGCGGCCCTGGCCGAACTGGTAGGCCGCGCCCCGGCACTGCTGGAGCAGGAAGCCGCCGCCGCCAACCGGCTGACCATGCTGTTGGCGCTGCCACCCGGCGCGCTGCGCGGGCAGTTGGCGGCCCGCTTGGGAGCGGCCGCGCCGCGCGGGCCTGACCTGGCGCTGGGCGTGCCGGGAGAAGTCATGCGGCACCGCCCGGACATCCAGGCGGCCGAAGCGCGCCTGCAGGGGGCAACCGCCAGGATCGGCGTCGCGCTGGCCGACCTGTATCCCCGCATCACACTCGGCCTGTCGTTCGGCGTCGAAGCGCTGGAAGCGGGCAAGTTCGGCGACTGGGGCAGCCGCCAATGGTCGCTTGGCCCCAGCCTGCAACTGCCGCTTTTCGACAACGGCCGCCGCCGCGCGACAGTCGAATTGCGAAAACTCGAAGAACAGGAGGCCGCCGTCAACTTCCAGAAAACCGTGCTGAACGCCTGGCATGAAATGGATGACGCGCTGTCCGCCTATGCGGCGGCGCGCCAGCGTCAGCAAGCGCTCACCACCAAGGCGGCCAGCGCCCGCGCCGCACTGGAACTGGCCGCCACCCGCGCGCGGCGCGGCATGAGCGACCAGCTGCCGGTACTGCAAGCGCGGCGCGCCCTGCTCGCCATCGAGCGCGAGCGCGCAGCCGGCGACAGCGAGCTGGCCCTGCGCCTGCTGGCCGTCTGCAAGGCCAGCGGCCTCGCCCCGCAAGCATAGATTTCCTCCAAGAAATTATGAGAATTGCGCGAGACAAGCCCCGGGTCGGCTAAGATAGAGGTTTCGACTTTCCGCCTTAGGGCGCATATGGACAACCTTTTACTAGTCATCTTCGCACTCTTCCTCGTAGCACTGAACGGCTTCTACGTCGCCGCCGAATTCAGCATCGTCACCCTGCGCCGCACCCGCGTACGGGCCATCGAAAAGACCCAGGGCCTGCGCGGCCGCATCCTGGCCAAGGTCCACGGCCAGCTCGATGCCTACCTGTCCGCCTGCCAATTGGGCATTACGCTTGCCTCGCTCGGCCTGGGCTGGGTCGGCGAACCCGCATTTGCCGGCCTGCTGGAACCCCTGCTCACATTCATCGGCATCAACTCGCCCGAGATCGTGCACGGCATTTCCTTCGTGTTCGCCTTCGTCACCATCTCCTTCCTGCACATCGTGGTGGGCGAGCTGGCGCCGAAATCGCTTGCGATCCGTCTTCCTGAAGCGGTCGCGCTGTGGAGCGCCATTCCGCTGTACGCCTTCTACTGGGCCATGTACCCGGCCATCTGGCTGCTGAACCAGAGCGCCAACGCGGTGCTGCGCCTGGCCGGCCTGGGCGATGCCGGCGGCCACGAATCGCACTATTCGAACGAAGAGCTGAAACTGATCCTGCGTACCAGCCAGCCCGGCGAATCGTTCAACAAGGATGAACGCAATATCCTGGCCAATTCGCTGGACTTCTCGCAACTGCGCGTGGCCGACCTGATGCGCCCGATCAATGAAGTGATCGCGCTGCACGCCGGCCGCCCGATGGACGAAAACCTCGACACCGTGGTGCGCAACCGCTTCAGCCGCTACCCCTACTTCGATGAAGAAGGCGACACCGTGCTGGGCGTGGTGCACCTGAAGGACCTGTTCTTCGCCCTGCAGTCGCGCAAGGAACTGAAGAACCTGTCGGGCTTCCTGCGCCCGGTGGAGACCATCTCGGCCCGCACCCCGGCCCTGGAACTGTTCCGCCGCTTCAAGGACGGCGCGCCGCACTTCGCCCTGATCGGCGAAAAAGGCAAGCGCCCGGTCGGCTTCCTCACGCTGGACAACCTGCTGGGCGCCATGGTCGGCGAAATCCACGACGAATTCCGCCTCAACGAAAACGACTGGCTCAAACTTCCCGACGGTTCGCTGATCGGCAAAGCCAGCCTGCCGATCTTCTCGCTGGAACGCATCCTCGGCGTCGATGTCGAGAACGAGGAACTGGGCCTGGGCGAAGTGGAATCGGTCGGTGGCCTGATCATGCTGAAGCTCGGCGATATCCCAAAACAGGGCCAGCGCGTCGAATTCGACGCCTTTGACCTGGTCGTGAAAAAGATGAACGGCCCGCGTATACTGTTGGTAAAGGTCATCCCGCGCCACCTGCCGCCGGATTCCGACGAACAGGATTGATATGCAGCTGCGCCGTATCCTGCTTGCCCTGGCGGCCTGCCTGGCCGGCAGCACCGCAGCGGCGTCCTGCGGTCCGTACACGGTGGCCATGTATGAACACGGCGCCTTGTACTACCGCAGCGGCGAGCAATGGGCCGGCATCGACAAGGACATCGTCGACGAGCTGGCGCGCCGCACCGGCTGTGCGCTGCGCATGACGCGCGACTCGCGCATCCGGATCTGGACCATGCTGAAGGATGGCGCGCTGGACATGACCATGTCCGGCATTGCCACGCCCGAGCGCGAAGGTTTCGCCCGCTTCACGCCCTACCTGCAATCGCGCAATATGCTCCTGGTGCGCAATGAGGCGGCGCGGCATGCCACCACGCTGGAGCAATTCGCGGCGCAGCCGGAGTTGAAGGTCGCCGTCATCAAAGGCTTCAAGCATGGCGCCACGTACGACGCCTGGCTGGACCGGCTGCGCAAGCAGGGCCGCGTGCATGACACACCCGATTACAGCACGCTGCTGCGGCTGTTCCAGTACGGCCGCGTGCACGCCATCCTCCAGTTAAGCAGCAACGTTGACGCCTTGTACCGGGATGCCCAGGTGCGCGGACAATTCCGGGTACTGGACCTGGTGCCGCGCGAGAACGTGCAGGGCGCGCTGGTGATTTCCCGCCTGGTTGCCGACGACTCGGCCGCCAGGCTGGAACAGGCGCTGCGCGCCATGCGCGAGGACGGCACCGTCAAAACCATCATGGAACGGCATACCAGCCCCGAACGGGCGCTGGCGATGGTGCTGCGCTAAACGATCGGCTTGACCTGGGTCCAGTTCCTGAGCAGGCCCAGCGCCACTGCCAGCAGGGTCGGGCCGATGAACAGGCCGACGAAGCCGAAGGCCAGCACGCCGCCCATCACGCCAAGCAGCACCAGCGCGAAAGGCAGGCTGGAGCCGCGCGAGATCAGGATCGGCTTGACCACATTATCCACGCCGCTGATGACAACCGTGCCGTAGATGAGCATGAAGATGCCCCAGCCGGTCATCCCTTGCGAGAACAGCCAGATCGATGCGCCGCCCCAGATCAGCGGCGGCCCCACCGGCACCAGCGAGAAGACGAAAGTGGCCACCGACAGCAAGGCCACCGCCGGCACGCCGGCGATCAGGAAACCCACCGCCGCCACGGCAGCTTGCGCCAGCGCGGTGCCCAGCATGCCGTACATGACGCCGGTCACCGTGCGGCTGACCGTTTCCGCGACTTCCACCGCATGTTCGCCCATGATCTTGTCCATGCCCACTTCCAGCGCGGCCACGATGTTGTGGCCGTCGCGGTACAGGAAGAAGGAGACAAAAGCGGCCAGGCTGACCTGCGCCACACCGGCGCCCAGCACGATACCGCTGTTCAGCAGGATAGTGCGGGCCGGTTCCACGTACTTCTTGGCGACGGACAGCAACTCTTCCTTGCTGCTCAGGATCTGCCGCAGGTAGGAGTCGACTGCCTCGCCCACCAGCGGCAACTGGCGCAGCCAGGCCGGCGGTTCGAAGCCGCCGGCATCGAGCGCCTCGCGCGCGCCGTGGTAGAAGTGGCTCACGCTGTCGGCGATATTCCAGGTCACCAGCGTCAGCGGCAAGACGATGATCAGCGCCAGCGATACCGTCATCACCGCCGCGGCCAGGGTCCGGCGGCCTTTCAGGCGCGCCAGCAGGCGTTGGTACAGGGGCCAGGATGAAATGGCAATGGCGGCGGCAAACAGGATGCCGGCCAGGAAGGGACGCAGGACGTAAAGGCAGCCGATGACGAGAAAGACAATGGCTGCCAGGCGGCTATAGGGCTGAAATCGTTGTTCCATGCCCTTAGCTTATCAGGAATCAGTTGGCGACGAGAAGCTTCAGGTCGTGCACGACCGGCGCTGGGCCGCCGCCGTGGCGCAGGAACAGGCGCAGCTTGCCGCTCTTGTCGAACACATAGCTGCCCGCCGTATGGTCGATGGTGTAGCTGTCGGCAGTCTTGCCCGGCACCTTCTGGTAGAACACCTTGAACTCCTTGGCGGTGGCGGCAACCTGCTCCGGCGTGCCGTACAGGCCAACGAAACGCGCGTCGAAGCCCGGCACGTATTGCGACAGCAGCTCCTTGCTATCGCGTTCAGGATCGAGGGTGGCGAACAGCACCTGCACCTTGTCGGCGTCCGGGCCCAGTTCCTTCATCACGGCCGACATTTCGGCCATGGTGGTCGGGCACACGTCCGGGCAATGGGTGAAACCGAAGAACAGCACCACCACCTTGCCTTTATAAGACTCCAGCGTCACCGGCTTGCCGGTGTGGTCGTTCAGCGAAAAGCCCTTGCCGTAACCAAGGCCGGTCAGGTCGGTGTTTTCGAACTTGAGCTGCTGCTCGCCGCAAGCGGCCAGCGCGAGCAGCATGAACAGCGCCGCAAACAGTTTTTTCATGGTGTTCAGAACTTGAAGTAGTGGTCGACCAGCAGCGCCGCAAACAGCAGCGACAAATAGATGATGGACCAGGTGAAAGCCTTGCGCGCTACGATGTCGCTGTAATGCTTGTAGATGCGCCAGCCGTAGTACAAGAATACCGCGTTCAGGGCAATCGCGCTGAACAGGTAGATCAGGCCGCTCATCTTCACGGCAAACGGCAGCAGCGTGGTGGCCGCCAGGATGATCGAATACAGCCAGACATGGAAGGCGGTGAAGCCCATGCCGTGGGTGACCGGCAGCATCGGCAGGCCGGAACGTTCGTAGTCGGCCTTGCGGTACATCGCCAGCGCCCAGAAGTGCGGCGGGGTCCAGACGAAGATGATCAGCACCAGCAGCCAGGCCTGCATCGGCACGTCGTTGGCGATGGCGGCCCAGCCCAGGGCCGGCGGCATCGCGCCGGACAGGCCGCCGATCACGATGTTCTGCGGCGTGGCCGGCTTCAGGATCATGGTGTAGATCACGGCGTAGCCGACAAAGGTGACAAAGGTCAGCCACATGGTCAACGGATTGACCAGCTGGTGCAGGATCCACATGCCGGCGCCGCCGATCACCGCGGCGAAGACCACGGTCTCGGGCACGCTGATGTCGCCCATCGCCATCGGGCGGCGCGCGGTTCGCGCCATGCGGGCATCGATCTCGCGCTCGGCCAGGCAGTTGACGGCAAACGCCGCGCCGGACAGCAGCCAGATGCCGGCCGTCGCCGCAATCACCACGTGCCAGTCGGGCATGCCTTCGCTCGCCAGGAACATGCCGATGACGGCGCAAAATACGGCCAACTGCGTCACGCGCGGCTTGGTCAGAGCCCAGAACTGGGCTATGCGGGAGGTCGAGGATTTCATTGTTATTGGTAGGCGGGGGCAGCCAGATACTTAGCCCTGTAGTTTATCATGGTCAGCAACAGCACCAGGGCCGCCGCGCCCGCGTTATGGGCCACGGCAATGGCCAGCGGGAAGTTGAAATAGATGGTCGCCACGCCGGTAAATGCCTGCAGTGCCAGCACCGCCGTCATCCAGCGCGCATGGCTGCCCAGGCCGTCGACGCGCCAGGCCTGCCAGGCGGTCGCGCCCAGCACCAGCAGCACCACGGCGGCGAAGTTGCGGTGCACCCAATGGATCGCCGTCAGCGCCTCGAACGGCAGGTAGTGGCCGGCGGCAGTCTTGCCCAGCTCGCGCCACAGGTGGAAGCCGTGGTCGAAATCCATCGGCGGCACCCAGGCGCCGCCGCAGGTCGGGAATTCGCTGCAGGCCAGGGTCGCGTAGTTGGAACTGACCCAGGCGCCCAGCGCCAGTTGCGCCAGCAGCACCACGCCGGACAGTGCGGCCAGCAGGCGGATGCGGCCCAGGCGCGCCATCTGCGAGCCGGCGGCGCGCGGCAACGGCGCGTGCAGCTGGTCTTCGCGGCCGCCGAACCAGCCCAGCAATGCCAGCAAGGACATGCCCAGCACCAGGTGTCCGGTGACGAAGATCGGCTGCAGCTTCTGTGTCACGGTCCAGGCGCCGAACGCGCCTTGCAGCAGGATGAAGAAGAACAGGAAAGTCGGGTAGCCCGGCGGAATGCGGCGCGCCATGCCGGCGCCTGCGCCGGCGCGGCCCCGCCCCGTCGAACGCCACCAGGCCACGCCCATCATGGCGACAATCAGCACGCCGATGCCCATGGCCAGGTAGCGGTGGATCATCTCGATCCAGGCCTTCATCATGGTGACCGGGCCGGTCGGCATCAGCGTTTCGGCGGCGCGGATCTGTTCATGCGCGATGAAAGGATTGGCTTCGCCGTAGCAGCCGGGCCAGTCCGGGCAACCCAGGCCGGAATCGGTCAGGCGCGTGAAGGCACCGAACACGATCAGGTCGAAGGTCAGGAATACCGCGATCCAGACCAGCTTGCGGTACTTGTTGCTGTCCTTGGAGATCCAGACGACGGACAGCGGCAGCGACGCCACCAGCAGCGCCGTGATCGCCATATGGGCAAAGGAGTTGTGGTCCATTGCGTCCGCCCTAGCCGATGGCCGAAGCCTTGAGCACCTTGCCCAGGTCCTTCTTCACCTTGGCCGGATCGGCGTCCTTCGGGAAGCGCATCATCAGGTGGCCCATCGGGTCGATCAGGTAGATATGCTCCTCCACCTTGCCGCCCTGCTCCAGCGGCAGCCACTTGCCCACCACGTCGGCCGGCGCGCGCAGGAAGCGCGTGCCGTCGTTCACCCGCAGCATGAAGGTCTCCAGCGGCTCCTGGTCGGTGATCAGCCAGACGCGCTCGATGCGGTCGGCTTCCTTGCCCTGCATGGTGCGCAGCTGGCGCATCATGAACAGCATGTCCTGGCACTTCTGGTCGCAGGCGGAACCGCCCACCTTGACCATCAGCCACTTGCCCTTGAAATCGGCCAGCGTCTGCGGCTTGCCGTCGACCGTGGTGCTGGCCATGGCCGGGATCGGGTGCATGCGCGGGTCGAGCAGGTCGCCGTAATTGGTGCGCCCTTCCGGCTTGATGAAGAAGTACGTGATGTAGGAGGCAATGATCGGTGCGGCGCAAACCAGCAGCACCGCGAACATGCTCCAGCGGCCGCGGCGGCGCTGGTTCTCGTCTTGTTTAGCGTTTTCCACTTTTTCTCAATCCGGTGAATACAAAGAAAAGACCTGCCATTGCCGCCAGTGCGTACCACTGGAAGGCATAAGCTTTATGCTTGTCGGCGCCCATGGCCGGCGCTGGCCAGTCGCGCTGCAGCGCTTCGCCAGTGGCGGCCGTGCCATCCGGCGTGGTCTGCTCGACCAGCAGCGGCTGGAATTTCCAGCCTGTCGCGGTGGCCACTGCCGCCGCATCGGCGTTCTGCACGATGGCGCCCGGCGCCAGCCTGGGTGCCTCGCCCAATTGCATGACATGGCCCGGTGCCAGGCGCGCAATGCCCTCCACCACCACCTGGCCCGCCGGCGTGGCATACGACGGCAGCTTGTTGCGGTCGGCCATATCGCGCGGTAGCCAGCCGCGCGCCACCAGCACGTGCATATCGCTGCCGGCCAGGCGCAAAGGCATCAACAGGTAGAAGCCCGGTTTTCCCGCATGGGGACGGTTGTCGAGATAGAGCGGCCAACCTGCCACCCATTCGCCCTGCAAGCGCACGCGGCGGAATTCCACCCCGGCCGCGGCCACCGGCGCCGCACCCAGCACCAACGGCGCGGCGGCATTGCCCGCCGCCAGGCGCGCTTCCAGCGCCAGCTTCTGTGCGGCACGGCCATCCTGCCAGCGGCCGGCGGATACGCCGATGGCCACCAGCACCAGGGTGGCCAGGAAAGGGATCCAGCGGAAGCGGAATGCCATACAATAAAACCTTATCTTCCTTAGTTAGTGCTTAACAACCATGAAATACTTCGTCGCCGCAGCCTTCGTGCTGATCATCGGCAGCCTGGCGTCGGCCTTCATCAGCATGATGCGCAGCAAGTCGGCCAACCCGAAGATGGTGCGCGCTTTTGCGCTGCGTGTCGGCTTCTCCATCGCGCTGTTCATCACCATTCTCGTATTGGCCAAGCTGGGATACATCAAACCAACCGGCATACGATAAATGAAAAAAGCCGCAGCAAGCGCTGCGGCTTTTTTTTGCGGGTAAATTATACCCGTCCCTTACATCCAGTACACGACCACGTACAGGCCGAGCCAGACCACGTCGACGAAGTGCCAGTACCAGGCCGCGCCTTCAAAGGCGAAGTGGTGTTCCGCGCTCATGTCGCCGCGGATCAGGCGGTACAGCACAACGGCCAGCATGATCGCGCCCATGGTCACGTGGAAGCCGTGGAAGCCGGTCAGCATGAAGAAGGTGGAGCCGTAGATGCCGGAGGTCAGCTTCAGGTTCAGTTCGCTATACGCGTGGATGTATTCATACGCCTGGAAGCCCATGAAGGTTGCGCCCAGCAGCACGGTCGCAGCCAGCCAGAAGATCGCCTTGGAGCGGTTGGCAGCTTGCAGGGCGTGGTGCGAGATGGTCAGGGTCATGCCCGACGCCAGCAGCAACGCGGTGTTGATGGTCGGGATCGGGAACGGGCCCATCGGGGTGTAGTTGTCGACGGTGCCGGCAGGACCCACGCTGCCGTTCCAGTTGGCGGCGAAGTCAGGCCAGATCACCTTGTGATCCAGGTCGGCCAGCCACGGCATGGTGATCTGGCGCGCGTAGTACAGCGCGCCGAAGAAGGCACCGAAGAACATCACTTCGGAGAAAATGAACCAGCCCATCGACCAGCGATAGGACAGGTCGATGCGCTGGGAGTACAGGCCCTTTTCCGACTCGGAGATCGCATCGCCGAACCAGCAGTAGAGCACGGCCAGGGTCATGGCGATGCCGGCCAGGCAGACCGCCATGCCCCACGAGGCATCGTTGACCCAGGCGGAAGCACCGGTCATGGTCACCAGCAGGGAAATACCTGCCAGCATCGGCCACTTGGAAGGACCAGGCACGAAGTAGTACGGTGCCGCGGCGTTATTAGAGCTCATCTTGTTCTCCCTAAAATCCTGTAATAGTTACTTTGAAACCACGAGTTTGACGATCGAAACCAGCAAGCCGATGAACAGGGCCGCGCCCAGCAGTCCGGCGACGATGACGTGGACCGGCTTGATCTTCTCCTGGTCCTGCTCAAAATCGCTGTTGCGGCGCAGGCCGAAGAACGACCAGATCACTGCTTTCATCGAATACAAAAACGATCCCATCTGCCTTCCTTAGTTGGCCGCGGTCTGGTTGCCCAGGCCGCCCGCCTCGATAAAGGTGTACGACAGGGTGACGGTCTTCACACTCTTCGGCACCGCCGGATCGATGAAGAACACCACGGGCATCTGCCGCGCTTCCTTCGGCTTCAGCGTCTGCTCCTTGAAGCAGAAGCACTCCACCTTCTTGAAATGCGGCGTCACTTCCATCGGCGTGTAGCTCGGCACGGCTTGCGCCTTGACCGTGCGGTCCACGCTGTTGACTACCTCGTACACCACGGTGGTCATTTCGCCAGGGTGTACGGTCACACTATTCTGGGTGGCGCGGAAACGCAAGGTGCCCTGCACATTGCTCACCAGCTCCACCGTGATTTCACGGCTGCTGTCGACCTGGGTGTTCTTGGCAACTTCCTGCGGCTTGCCATCGATCAGGTTCAGGCCCAGCACCTCGCACAGGTGCTTGTATACCGGAATCAGCGCGTAGCCAAAGCCGAACATCATCACGGCAATGACTACCAGCTTGCCGAGCAGCTTGCGGTTGCTGCCGCTGTCCCCGTCGCTCATCTCAGTGGCCCAGTATCCATTGCTTGCCGATCACGGAAACAAAGAACACGACGGCGACCGACAACAGGATCAGGGCCAGGCGCAGGTTGCTGTTCGGCTTCTTCTGGTCAGACATATGCTTACTTGACAGTCGGCGGCGTTTCAAAGGTATGGAACGGCGCCGGCGACGGCACGGTCCACTCCAGGCCTTCCGCGCCATCCCACGGCTTGGCTTCCGCCTGCTTGCCGCCACGGATGGTCGGCAGCACCACGCAGAACAGGAAGAACACCTGGCTCAGGCCGAAACCGAAGGCGCCAATCGAGGCGATCGAGTTGAAGTCGGTGAACTGCGCCTGGTAGTCGGCGTAACGGCGCGGCATGCCGGCCAGCCCCAGGAAGTGCATCGGGAAGAAGGTCACGTTGAAGGTGATCAGCGACAGCCAGAAGTGGGCCTTGCCCATGGTCTCGTTGTACATGTGGCCGGTCCACTTCGGTACCCAGTAGTAGAAGCCTGCGAACAGCGCGAACAGGGAACCTGCCACCAGCACGTAGTGGAAGTGCGCCACCACGTAGTAGGTATCCTGCAGCTGGATGTCGACCGGGGTCACCGCCAGCATCAGGCCGGTGAAGCCGCCCATGGTGAACACGAAGATGAAGCCGACCGAGAACAGCATCGGGGTTTCAAAGGTCATCGAGCCTTTCCACATGGTCGCGATCCAGTTGAAGACCTTCACGCCGGTCGGCACGGAGATCAGCATGGTGGCGTACATGAAGAACAGCTGCGAGGTCACCGGCATGCCGGTGGTGAACATGTGGTGGGCCCAGACGATGAACGACAGGATCGCGATCGACGCGGTGGCGTACACCATCGACGCGTAGCCGAACAACTGCTTGCGGGCGAAGGCCGGGATGATCTGCGACACGATGCCGAAGGCCGGCAGGATCATGATGTACACCTCCGGGTGACCGAAGAACCAGAAGATGTGCTGGTACATCACCGGGTCGCCGCCGCCGGCGGCGTTGAAGAAGGAGGTGCCGAAGTGACGGTCGGTCAGGGTCATGGTGATGGCGCCTGCCAGGACCGGCATCACGGCGATCAGCAGGTAGGCGGTGATCAGCCAGGTCCAGCAGAACATCGGCATCTTCATCAGGGTCATGCCGGGAGCGCGCATGTTCAGGATGGTGACGATGATGTTGATCGAGCCCATGATGGACGACGCGCCCATGATGTGCATGGCGAAGATACCCATGTCCATGCCGATACCCATCTGGGTCGACAGCGGAGCGTACAGGGTCCAGCCAGCGGCGGTCGCGCCGCCCGGCACGAAGAACGAACCAGCCAGCAGGATCGCCGCAGGCGGCAGCAGCCAGAACGAGAAGTTGTTCATGCGCGCGAACGCCATGTCGGAGGCGCCGATCTGCAGCGGGATCATCCAGTTGGCGAAGCCGACGAAGGCCGGCATGATGGCGCCGAACACCATCACCAGGCCGTGCATGGTGGTCAGCTGGTTGAAGAATTCAGGCTGGAAGAACTGCAGGCCAGGCTTGAACAGTTCGGTACGGATCATCAGTGCCAGCACGCCGCCGGACAGCAGCATGATGAACGAGAACCACATGTACAGGGTACCGATGTCCTTGTGGTTGGTCGCGAACAGCCAACGGCTCAGGCCGTGTGGGTGATCGTGTGCGTGATCGTGGTCGCCGTGGGCGTGATCGTGTGCGTGATCGATAGTGCTCATGTAATGCTCCTAATTACTTGGCGCGGGCAGCCACAACTTCGGCTGGCTGAACGATGTTTTCCGCTGGCTTATTCGACCAGTTGTTGCGGGTGTAGGTGATCACAGCCGCGATATCGGTATCCGACAGTTGCTTCCAGGCCGGCATTTCGGACGGGAACTTGCCCGATTTCTGGCCGTGCAGCAGGACCTTGATCTGTTCCGCTTTCGGTCCGTTCACCACGGCGGAGCCGTCCAGGGCAGCGAAGGCGCCAGGCACGCCCTTGCCGTTCGCCTGGTGGCACACGGCGCAATTGGCGGTGTAGACTTTTTCGCCCTTGGTCTTCAGTTCGTCGATGGTCCAGGTCTTGTTCGGATCGTCCGCCAGGGCAGCCATTTCCTTCTTCTTGCCGTTGACCCAGGCGGTGTACTCTTCGGCCGTTACGACCTTGACCACGATCGGCATGAACGCGTGCTCTTTACCGCACAGCTCGGCGCAGTTGCCGCGGAAGGTGCCGGTGTATTCAGCCTTGAACCAGGTGTCGCGCACGAAGCCGGGAATCGCATCCTGCTTGACGCCGAAGGCCGGGATCATCCAGGCGTGGATCACGTCGTTGGCGGTGGTGACGATGCGGATCTTTTTGCCAACCGGCACGACCACTTCGTTGTCCACTTCCATCAGGTAGTTTTCGTTGCGCTTGCCGGTGTATTGCTCGCCCGGGTTGCCCACTTGCTCGCGCGGGGTGGACAGGTTGGAGAGGAAGGAAATGCCTTCGCCTTCGCCTTTCAGGTAGTCATAGCCCCATTTCCACTGCATGCCGGTGGCCTTGATGGTGATGTCGGCGTTGGAGGTGTCTTTCATCGCCACCACGGTCTTGGTGGCTGGCAGTGCCATGCCGATCACGATCAGGAAAGGCACGACGGTCCAGGCGATTTCCACGGCGGTCGATTCGTGGAAGGTGGCGGCTTTGTGGCCGAGCGACTTGCGGTGCTTGAAGATGGAGTAGAACATCACGCCGAACACGGCGACGAAGATCACCATAATGATCCACATCATCATGGTGTGCAGGTCATAGATGTTTTCAGCGATCTTTGTTGCAGGAGCCTGCAGGTTCAACTGATTGGCTATCGGACCGCCGGTGCCACCAGTCTTTGCCGTGTAGTCGCCGGCCGCTGTCGCCGCAGGCTCGGCCCACGCCGGCATTGCTGCGGCGGTGACGGCCAAGCCGAGCATCAACGATTGAAGTCGCTTCGCAAGTTTCATGTTTTCCCCAACCACCCAAAAATAAAGAAGATTTTTGTGCGCCAGGCCGGCTTAGCCGGCATCCCGCCACACGCTAAACACCTAAAGGCTCCGAGCCAAGCCAGCGCGAAAAACTTCGCGAGCGGACTGTGCTGGAACCTTGAAAAACACTCCCGATGACCACACATCACCAGTAGCTTTGTTGCCATGTTTGCCGTGCCTGGACCGCCTTGTTGCGCTCGGCTGGGCGAAGTGCTGGCAAAATTAGCTAATGATTATACTCAGTGAACATGTCCTGCATCAAGGGCAGCACACCCCTGGCTGTGGTATACGCAAGTCACTGCGGCCTTTCCTGCCTATTTTTTAGGCTTCCTTGGCAAGTCAAAACGGACGATCGCTTCGCCGCTACTGGTGACCCGTGGCGCCGGGCGGAAGGCATGGCCGTAGATCACTTCGAAGGTCAGCGCCAGCTTGCCGTCCGCGCGGCGCTGACGTTCCAGGCCCTGCAGCATGCGCTGGTATGCTTGTTTTCCGAGCAGCCCCTTGCGGCGCGTCTGCAGCGGGTTGCCGCCCAGCGCGCGGGCATCGGCCAGCAGCTTGTCGGCGCTGTCGTAGGTGACCGTGATCTTTTCCATATCCATCACCGGCTCGGCAAAGCCGGCTTCCACCAGCTGGTCGCCGAAATCGTGCATGTCGACGAAGGGCAGCGTATGCGGCGCCAGGTCGGCTTCGGCGAAGGCGCTGCGCAGCTCCTGCAGGGTATCCGGCCCGAAGCAGGAAAACATCAGCAGGCCGCCCACCTTCAGCACCCGATGCCACTCCGCAAACACGCGGTCCGGCTGCGGGTGCCAGTGCAGCGCAAGATTAGACCAGACCAGGTCGGCGTTGTGGCGCGCCAGCGGCAAGTCGGCCATATCGGCGCACAGGTAGTCAATGCCGGACTTTGCTGGTAGCAATTTGCCAATCAACTGGCTCAGGCCCGATTTGCCGGCCTGGCCCCGTGCGGCGGCAAGCATGGCGGCGGACGTGTCGACGCCGAGGATCTGGGCGGCCGGATAGCTCTTTTGCAAGACCGGCAAATCCGGGCCGGTGCCGCAGCCGGCATCGACCACGCGCAACGGGTTCACTTTGACCAATTGCAGGCGCTCGTGCATGCGGCTGGCGATCTCGCGCCGCAGGAAATCGGATTCCGCCACGCGGGCCGGGTCGGCAAACAAGGCGCGGACACGATCCAGGTCAATCGGAGCGCTCAATTTCGGCGGTTTTGCTGGGACTTGCATATTTGATACGGTTCTTTAATGGGATAATCCGGGCAGTTTACTCGTTCGCGGGGATTTGCGATGGCTGCTGCGCTTGCCCATGGCCTGCTGGCCGCCCTGTTGCCCTGTAATTGCGTGCTGTGCGGCGCCAGCGGCCCGGGCCTGCTATGCGCCGGTTGCCACCAGCAGTTTTTCAGCGCCGCCACCCTCCGCTGCCCGGTCTGCGCCAATCCGCTGCCGCCTGCACCCCAGACGGTGCAAGCGCTGCCCTGTGGCCGCTGCCAGGCCGAGCGCCCCGCCTTCGACGCCACTGTGGCCGCGGCCGGCTACGCCCTGCCGGTAGACCGCCTCGTGCTTCAGTTAAAATTCGCCCGCCAGCTTGCGCTGGCGCGCCTGTTTGCCGGCTTGCTGGCCGATGCGGTGCAGCGTGCCGGCAGCGATAGCGCTCAGCGCCCCGCCCTGCTGTGCCCTGTGCCGCTCGGCCTGCAGCGCCTGTCGGAGCGCGGCTTCAACCAGGCGCTGGAGATCGCCCGCCCACTGGGCAAGGCCCTCGGCATCGCGGTCCATGCCAAACTCGCGGTACGCGTGCGCGACACGCTGGCCCAAAGCAGCACGCCGCACGGCGCGCGCCACGCCAACATCGCGCAAGCCTTTGCGATCCCGGACCGGGTACTGGTCGAAGGCCGGCATATCGGCGTAGTCGATGATGTGATGAGCAGCGGACAGACGCTGCAGGAATTAGCCGCGACGCTCAAGCGCCACGGCGCCGCGCGCGTGACGAATTACGTCTTCGCCCGCACGCCCCCGAACACGAATTAGGAGAACAACTTGTTTCATGTAGTGCTGGTCAACCCGGAAATCCCCCCCAACACGGGCAATGTGATCCGCCTGTGCGCGAACACCGGTGCGCAATTGCACCTGATCGAGCCGCTCGGCTTCCCGCTGGATGACGCCAAGATGCGGCGCGCCGGGCTCGATTACCACGAGTACGCGCAGATGAAGGTGCACCGGGATTGGGCCGCCTTCCTGGCCGACGTCCAGCCCGACAGCAGCCGCTTGTTCGCGATGACCACGCATGGCTCGCGCCCGTTCGCCGAACTGGCCTTCCAGCCCGGCGACGTATTCGTGTTCGGCAGCGAAACGCGCGGCCTGGCGCCCGAGTTCCGCGAGTCGTTCCCGACCGGACAGCGCATCCGCCTGCCAATGATGCCCGGTAACCGTAGCCTCAACCTCTCCAACACGGTGGCGGTGGTGGTGTTTGAAGCCTGGCGCCAGCACGGTTACGCCGGCGGCGCCTGAGCGATAGCCGGCCTTACGGCTTGTAGGCTGCGACGATTTTCTTCAGGTCCGGCGCCACCGCCTCGAACACCTGGTGGGCGCGCGGGGCGTAGGCTTGGGACACCGTGCCGAACGCCTGCCGCACGGATTTGCCCAGCTCCGCCCCCAGCTTTTCCGCTTTGGCGGCCTGGTCTTTGGGCAGCAGGTTGAATTCCAGCTCCATCGTCATCTTGCGCAGGCCAATGCCGGTGGCCAGCGCCTCCAGGCGATACTTGTCCGCTCCTGGCGGCAGTGGGTGGGGCGGCTGCGCGCTTAGCGCGATCATGGCTTCGCACATTGCGCCATCCATCATCGTGTCCCAGTAGAGGCGGCCCCCTTTCTGCGTCAGGAAGGCCTGGAATTCCACACGCTGGGCCGGCGTCCAGCCAGCCACCATGGTGCGCAGCAGGGGGTGCAAGCCGGCCTCAATCAAGGGCCCATTGCTCAGTTCATCATCCTGGAACGCCATTTCCAGCATATCGCGCGCCTGGCGGTAGTTTTCATTGCCTGGTCCCCAAGCCTGGCCCAGCTTCTCGAATTCACGCGTCCTATCGAGCACCAGGTCCGGCAGCACGCGGCGCAGATGGTTGTTCGAAATGACGAGCGCCTCATCGAGGCATTGCAAGGGAGCTTCCTTCAACAGCTTGTCAGTGATGCGGTCCACATCGTCGGCCTGTGCCAGCGCCGGCAACAGGCTACTGCCCAGGCACAAAACAGCAATCGCTTTTTTCATCGAGAATATTTCCGTAAAACAAGATTATATACAGGTCAAAGCGGCATTGACGCAAGGAAGCGTGTGGCCGGGCACGGGAGAATCGTCGTATAACCGGGCAGCAAGGAGGCTGCAATGTTCGACCTTGATTTGCCTTGGTGGGAATATGTCGTGCGCGGCGTCGCGATCTATGGCGCGCTGCTGGTCATGATGCGCCTGAGCGGCAAGCGCACCATCGGCCAGTTCACCCCATTTGACCTGCTGGTGGTAATGCTGCTCAGCGAATCGGTATCGCCCGGCCTGACCGGCGGCGACGACTCGGTCGCCGCCGGCTTGATCGTGGTGGTCACCCTGGTTGCGCTGAACGTCGCCATCGCCTTCATTACCGCCCGCAGCAGAAAAGCCGCCGACCTGGTCGAGGGCACCGCCGTGCTGTTGGGCCGTGATGGCAAGATCTTCAAGGAAGCGCTGCGCCGCAACCACGTCGCGGAGAGCGACCTGGAGCAGTCACTTCGCGAAGCCGATTGTCCACGCGAAAAAATGAAGTACGCCTTCCTCGAGGCGGACGGCAAGATCACCATCCTGCAACACTAATCTGTAGCAACTCGAATTTGACCTGACAGAACGCGTCCGGCCGCCGACAACTTTCGCCCCATAAGCGCTTCTCACGCACATGCGTTAATCCATACCCTCTATAGAGAAAAATTCCCACCCCTGTCTACTTCGTAAGCGTAAAGCCAGCGCCGTCTGGACGTAAGAATCGCTCCCAGCCATGATCGAATTTTGGCACAGCAGTTGTGCCCACAAATTCAATTATGGA
>NZ_FOOF01000042.1 GCF_900113115.1 Duganella sp. CF458
CCGCAGTATCGCCGTGGTGGCCAAGGCGCGTGAGCGCGGCATGGAGATCGCGATCGTCGACCTGTTCAAGGCGCCGACCATCTCGGCCCTGGCGCGCCAAGCCGAAATCCGTGGCGTTGCAGCAGAAGAGGTGACCTTGGCTCCGTTTGCGCTGGTAGCTGATGCCGACCGTAAGTTGCTGCCACCTGGGCTGGACGATGCCTATCCATTAACCATGCTCCAGGCAGGGATGGTCTTCCACCAGCAAGATGCCCAGGAAGAGGGCATTTATCACGATGTCTTCAGCCACGCGATCCGCGTGCCATCTTGGAATGAAGCCGCCATGCGCAGCGTGCTCGCGGCACTGGTTCGCAAGCATCCGGTACTTCGTTCGTCGTTTGCACTGCATGGCTTCAGTGAAGCCCTGCAACTGGTGCATGGCGACGGCGAGATCCCGCTCGAAGTGTTCGACATCCGCCATCTAGATACAAAGGCGCAGGATCGCCTGGCCAGCGAGTTTGTGGATGCGGAACGCAAGACCGACTTCGACTTCACCAGCGCCCCGCTGCTGCGCGTCTTCATCCATCTACGCTCGGCGGAGACGGTTCAGTACACCATCTCTTTCCACCATGCGATCCTGGATGGTTGGAGCGTTGCATCGCTGCAGACGGAGCTGTTGGCCGAATACGTGCGCATCGCCGGCCGCCCTGGCCAGATGCCTGAACTGGCATCCATCGCTGCCGTCCCGCCGGCGATTGCTGGCGAACGCGGTGCCCTGGCCGACCCGGCGCATAAGGCATTCTGGACGGCGCAGCTGGATGGCGCCGGCTTCGCAGAATTGCCGCAACCGTTCGGTGCCGCACCGGAGGCCCTGCGCCTGCGCCGTAGCCTGGAACCAGAGGTCGTAGCGCAGGTCGAACTGCTTGCAACTTCCCTCTCGGTTCCCGTCCGCAGCGTTCTTCTTGCCGCCCACATCAGGATGCTTTGCCTGATGTGCGGTCAGGCCGACGTGACAACAGGCCTGGTATGCAATGTGCGGGCCGAAATGGCCGATGCGGACAAGGCGCTGGGGCTGTACCTGAACACCCTGCCGCTCCGCATCAAGCTGGAACGTGCGAGCTGGCGGGAGCTGATTCAGGCGACGCATGCTCGTGAGCTGGAAGTCATAGCTCATCGCCAGTTCCCATACTTCCAGCTGCACATCGACAATGGCCGCCGTCCGTATTACGACGTGATGTTCAATTTCACGAACTTCCACGTATACGAACAAGTTGGCGAACTGCTCGACCAGGGCGCATTTGCGCAGGTGTTCGAAGCGACCGAAATGGGGCTCGCCATCGACTGCAGCCACAGCGGGCGCGGTATCGAACTGAGTGCAGAGTCACGAAAGCTGGCGCGCGGCCAGCTCGAAGGACTGCTGGACGCTTTCGCAAGCATCATCGCCGCCATGGCCGGCGATCCGGGCGCGTCGCACGACGAGTTCAATGCGTTGCCGGCTGCGCAGAACCGTTTGCTGGTGGAGCAATTCAACGAAACGGCTCATGTAGATAGGGAAATCCTGCTGCATAAAGGCTTCGAACGCCTGGCGCAGCAGCAAGCCGACGCAGTGGCACTGCGCCATGCCGGCGAAAGCTGGACATATGCGCAGCTGAACGGCTGGTCGAACCGGATTGCACATGCCCTTCTGGCAGCTGGCGTGCAGCCCGACGATCGCGTGGCGCTGTGCGCGCCGCGCAGTGCAGGCCAGATCGCCGCCATGCTGGGCATCCTCAAGGCTGGCGCGGGCTATGTGCCGCTTGATCCGGGCGCTCCGGCGGAACGCCTGCAGTACCTGTTGCAGGACTGCCTGCCCGCCTTGCTGCTGGCCGACCCAATCTTCACCGGGCAGCTAGACACAGGGGCGATCCCGCTCATGTCGCTGGACTCATTTGCCGTCGCCGAGGGAGAGCCATCGGCCAATCCGGTTATTGCCGGACTTGAAAGCCGCAACCTGGCCTACGTGATCTACACCTCCGGCTCCACCGGCAAGCCAAAAGGCGTGATGGTCGAGCATCGCCAGGCGGCCCAACTGGTAGCGCACAATATCGTGCGCACAGGCCTCGGTGCAGGCCAGCGCATGCTCCAATTTGCCTCTTTCGGATTCGACGCCTCGGTTGGCGAGATCTTTACCGCCTTGAACAGCGGAGCTACGCTGGTGTTGCGCCCCGACGACATGCTGGCTCCAGGCAGCGCATTTGCCGACTTCATGCGGAATGAGCGTATTACCGCGACCGACGTACCGACAGCGTTCTGGCATGTCTGGGCGGGAGAAGTGGCGCGCGGCAAAGCACTGCCGAATCCGGAACTGCACACCGTGATTGTTGGCGGCGAAAAGGCGGAGCTGCAGCGCCTGGCCGAATGGCAGTCCTGCCAGGCCACCGCAGGCATCCGCTGGATCAATACCTATGGCCCGACGGAAGCGGCAGTCTTCGTCACGGACGAAGTGCGTCTTCCAGGCTGCGCGCAACAGCCTGGCGAGATTCCGATCGGGCGTCCTGCCGCCGGCAATCGCCTGTATGTCCTGGGCGCGTTCGGCCAACTGCTGCCGCCCGGTGCCACCGGCGAGTTGTACATCGGTGGCATGCAGGTCGCGCGCGGTTACTTCAATCGCAGCGACCTGACGGTGGAACGATTCAGCGCCGACCCGTTCAGCAAGACGTCTGGGGCACGGATGTACCGGACCGGTGACCTGGTACGCTGGCGCGACGACGGTTGCATGGATTATGTTGGCCGCAACGATTTCCAACTGAAGATTCGCGGCTACCGCATCGAACCAGCGGAAATCGAGCAGGCGCTGTCGGCCCAGCCGGGCGTGGCCAATGCGCTGGTGATGGCATTGCCGCAGGAAGGCGGTGATGCGCGCCTGGTTGCCTATGTTGCACGCCAGTCCGGTCATGACCTGACGCCGGCCGGCCTGCGCGAAGCACTGTCGGCATGCCTGGCCAGCTACATGCTGCCGCAGGCATACGTGATCCTCGACGCGTTTCCACTGAACCAGAGCGGTAAGCTGGATCGAAAGGCCTTGCCGGCGCTGGAAGCGGACGACCTGGCCGGCCAGGAATATGCTGCGCCTGAAGGCGATGCCGAGAAAATCATCGCCGCACAATGGACCGAGCTGCTTGGGCGTGAGCGTGTGGGCCGTCACGACAACTTCTTCCATTTGGGTGGTCATTCGCTCGCTGTAGTCAGCATGATCGAGCGCCTGCGCCAGGCCGGCCTCATGGCCGATGTGCGTTCCGTGTTTGCTGCGCCGACTGTCGCTGGGCTGGCCGAACGACTTTCCGCCAAGCCGAAAGCGGATGCCCAGCCTGCCGTTCCGCCAAACCTGGTGCCGCAGCAGTGCGCCCGCATTGAGCCGGGCATGCTGACGCTGGTGAAACTGGACCAGTCACAGATCGACACGATTGCCGCGCACATCCCGGGCGGCCCGACCAACATCCAGGAAATCTACCCGCTGGCACCCATGCAGACCGGCATCCTGTTCCACCACCTGATGGAGGAGCGGGGCGATACCTACCTGCTGCGCATGGTGCTGGAATTCGACAGCCGCCAGCGCCTGCAGGTCTTCCTCGCTGCATTGCAGACTGTGATTGCGCGCCACGACATCCTGCGTAGCGCTTTCATGTGGGAGGGGCTGGAGGAGCCGGTGCAGGTAGTGCTGCGGGATGCGCCGCTCGCCGTTCACGAGGTTGAGCATAAGGGGAGCGACGTACTGGCTGCGCTGCTGACCGCCTGCGACCCGCGCCAAATGCGTCTTGACCTGCGCAGTGCGCCGCTGATGGCGGCCTATATTGCCGAAGACCGCGCGACCGGGGCAACCTGGTTGTCGCTGCTGAACCATCACCTGATCGGCGACCACGTCACCCAGGAGTCGATGATCGAGGAAATCCGGGCTGTGCTGGCTGGCCAGGCTGACGCCTTGCCGGCTCCCGCACCGTACCGCGATTTCGTTGCCGCCGCGCTGGCGACCGATCCTGCGCGCCAGGAGGAGTACTTCCGTGGGCGCCTGGCCGATGTCGAGGAACCCACCGCTCCGTTTGGCCTGCTCGAAGTTCACACTGGCGGCACCGGGTCGTCGGAACATGAAGCCAGCCTCGATTCGGCCACGGCGCGCGCCATTCGCGCTGCCGCCGCCAATGCCGGTGTTTCGCCTGCAGTACTGTTCCATGCCGCCTGGGCCAAGGTGCTCGCGGCCTGCACGGGGCGCGATGATGTCGTATTCGGCACCGTCCTTCTGGGCCGTATGCAGGGCATCGCAGGCGCTGGCCGCGTGATGGGCATGTTCGTCAATACGCTGCCGTTGCGCCTGCAGCCTGGTGCGCTCAGCGCGGCCGAACTGGTGCGCATGACGAGCGAAGAACTTTCCGCACTGCTGGAACACGAGCAGGCTCCATTGTCGCTCGCCCAGCGCTGCAGCGGCGTGGCCGCACCGGCGCCGTTGTTCTCCACCCTGCTGAATTATCGCCGCAGCCATTCCGCCAGCGGTGCCGCAGTGGCAGACAAGCAGCAGGCATGGGAGGGCATCCGCGTACATGCCAATGAAGAGCGCATCAATTATCCGATCGGCATGTATGTCAACGACCTGGGTGAAGACTTCTCCCTGACCGTGCAGTGCGATGGCGTCGATCCTGCGCGGATGGCGGGCATGATGATCGCCGCTGTATCGGCTTTGGCCTGGTCCCTGGATAAAGTACCGCATGCGAAGGTGGCTTTGCTGGATGTGCTGCCTCCGGCGGAACATGCACTCATCGCCCGGATGGGGGCGCAGGCTGGTGAATTCGATGGCATGTTCACCATCCATGGCCGCTTCGAAGAGCAGGCTGCGGCGCACCCCGACGCGATTGCGCTGACCGTTGACGGCCAGCAGTTGACTTACGGCGAGCTGAATGCCAACGCCAACCGCATGGCGCACCGTTTGCTGGAGCTGGGCGTGCAGCCGGACGACCGTGTCGCCATCTGCGCCGAACGCGGTTTCGGTATGATCGCCGGCCTGCTGGCCATCATGAAGGCTGGCGCGGGTTACGTGCCGCTCGATCCTGTCTATCCGGATGATCGCCTGGCCTTCATGCTGGGAGACTGCGCACCGCGCGTGGTCCTGGCCGATAGCGCGCTGGC
>NZ_FOOF01000006.1 GCF_900113115.1 Duganella sp. CF458
TTGGCTACAAATCGCCGGCACGCTTTGCGGCAGACTTCAACAAGGAAGTGCTGGCAGCTTGAGACGAGAGTGTCCACTATTGACAGTACACCTCAGTCATCGTCGCCCATTGCGTCAATTGCGTCCCAATCCGTCTCGCTCACGTAGGACGAAGTAATATTGACGGGCTTCCCGCGTAGTGGCTTTTCGAAAGGAAATGACACGGAGGTTCTCACTTTCATAGCAGTAGGTCAACTTGGCAATTCGCTCATCCACGAATCCGATGGTGTTGTAACGCCGCTCCGGGTACGGAAAACGGTCGTCTCGAAAGTGAATTCCAAACCATTGAAAATTTTCCAAGCATCCTGGAAATCGTATTTATGTACGCGGAGGTTTTCCAAGCGTTTCAATTCATCCCACGAGATTGTCATAGCAAGTGTATGCCATCGAAATATGAGGTCAAGCAGGCGGGACGGTAAGTTGATTCTCCGGCGCCTCGACGGTACATGTGTTGAGGTGGATCAGGTAAGATCGCGGGATGACTAGGGATACTTTTGATTACCGCGACGTGGCGGTCGAGTCGGTCGAGGAATTCGGCCAGGTGCTGGTGCGGCCGGTGAATGGGCAGGCGTTCAGTCCGGAGATGCGGGTGCAGTGTTCCCGGCAATTGCGCGATACCGCCGTTTATCCACTCGGGACTTGCTTCCTTGTGCTGGCGAAGATGACGGACCGCTTGGGCGGGGAGCCTTACCTGTATGTCTTTCACGGCGATCCGGTCAAGGTGCTGGCGCCGGCGCAGCTGGATGCCTTCCTTAACGACCGCCGCCGCTTGCGGATTTAGGAGAACGTCGATGAAACCTGCTATTGCCGTGTTGCTGGCAGTTCCTGCGCTGGCGTTGGCGCAGGTGGCCGAGCCGCAGCCTGACGAGTTGCTGCAAATCGCTTTTCCGAAGTGGAAGGACGAGGAGGGCGGCCGCGTGCAGTCGATCCAGACCAGCGCCGCGACGCGCTGCTGGGATGCGAGGCAGGGCAAGAAGCGCAACGTGATTGTGGTGCCACGCCAGGCCGTGCGCGTTGCGCCGGACCGGATCGTGCTGCTGGTAACCCTGACGCCGGCAGGCGATGGCGGCGTGCCGCAAATTGCGCACGGCACGCCTGCCGGTCTTGCGGCTTATACGTTCAAGCCGGGCAAGGATGGATGGAAGCTGGCGAAGCGCCAGGAACCGTTCGACTTGCAGGGCTACGAAGGCCGGGCGCAATTAGGCGTGCTTCCGCTGTCACCAACCAAGCAAGGCTTGCACGTGACGTGGGGCAGTTGCTGGCAGGGCCATTGTGTGGACCTGTTCGCCCTGTATTCCATTGGGCCTGACGGTGTGAAGCCGAAGCCGCTGCTGCTGCAGAAGATCAAGGGCGACAACGTTTATTCGCGCCCGGACTGCGTGGATCGGCTGGCGGGCGTGGTGCAGGGCTTGCAACCGG
This sequence comes from Duganella sp. CF458, assembly GCF_900113115.1. GTDB lineage: Bacteria > Pseudomonadota > Gammaproteobacteria > Burkholderiales > Burkholderiaceae_D > Rugamonas. Next base: position 1,459 of record NZ_FOOF01000006.1, read on the forward strand.
CCGACCCGGCGTATGCCGACGATAAGGTTGCGCCGGGCCGCTGCTATGCCATCGAAGGCCGCTGGGAAGTTGCCAGCGCCGGAGCGCTGGTCCTGCGCTTCTCCGGGGCCATGAGCAAGGGTGGCAAGGAAGGCAATGCGCCGGCTCAGCGCATCGATCAAGCGATGAAATTCGAATTCCGTGGCGGGCGTTACGTGCCCGTCTCCGGCAGCAACCCCGTTCCAGACGCATAAACCAAAGGAGACCTACGTTGATCAAGATTCGCGAAATTGACCATATCGTATTGCGCGTCGTCGATGCCGACCGCATGATCCATTTCTACACCCAGGTGCTTGGCTGCACCATCGAGCGCCGACAGGACGAGATCGGCCTGATCCAGCTGCGCGCCGGCAGTTCGCTGGTGGATTTGGTGCCTATCGATAAGAAACTGGGCAAGATGGGCGGCGCTGCGCCGGGCAAGGAAGGCCGCAATGTCGACCATTTCTGCTTCCGCGTCGAGCCGTTCGACGAGGCGGCGATCCGCGCCCATTTGAGCGCACACGATGTGCAGAACGGCCCGTCTGAGTCGCGCTATGGCGCGGAGGGCGAGGGGCCGTCGATCTACGTCAACGACCCCGAAGGCAACACCGTTGAACTGCGCGGTGCGCCTTACGCGAGCTGATCACTCGTCGTCGTCCTCGTCGTCTTTTTTGAGCTTCGAGGACTTGCGTGCTTCATCGGCTGCCGCTTTCAGCTTGGCCGCATCGCCCATGAATTCATCCACGCTGTGGTCCTGGCTGCGGCGCACTTCCGGCGGCAGGATCACCGACATATACAGTTCATCGCGCAGGCGGCCGGCATTCTCGTAGTTGCGCATCAGGATCAGGCCCGAGCCTAGGGCCAGGAACACGGCGCAGGAAGAAATGAAGGCGCGCGGCTTGTGCGGTTTGACGGTGCGCAGGTGGTGGTAGATCATCGCCACCAGGATCAGCATCACCACGTGGTTGCCGTAGCGTGTGAACGCCTCCGCCGACCAGGCATAGGCCAGCACGCTGCTCAAGGCCTTCCAGGCGCCGATGGTCACCAGCCCGCTGCCAAGGATGAACAGGTGGCGCCCAAGGCGCGCATGGCCGCCGAACAGGCGATTGGCCAATGCCCAGACTCCGCTCCACACCATGCCGGCGCCGATGCCGGTGACAATCACCAGCAGGTAGCGGATAGCCTGGAAGGCGCCGGTATCGGACAGCGCTTCGGTGACCCCGACGAACAACGCGATCAACGCCATCCCGGCCAGTGCCGGCACGCCGCCTTCCCATGCGTGCATGGTGGTGTCGGTGACTTCGGCTTCCACCGGAAATGCGGTGTCGCGCACGCGCAGGCGGGTGTGGCCGAGGCGAACCACGGTGGTGCCGTTGATCGGCACCGAAGCCTGCCGCTTGCCGTGCACGACGATGCCGTTCTGGCTGCCCAGGTCGCGCATCACCAGTGCGCCATCTTCCGCCAGTTCCACCACGGCGTGGGTAGCCGCGGTATGCGCGTCATCGAGGATGAAATCGTTGTTGTAGCCGCGGCCGATGGTGATCGGCAGTTTGTCGACGCGGTGGCGGTGCAGCACGTCGCCATTGCGCGCCAGGGTCTCGATAAAGAACGGGCCGTTCATTTCTTGCCCCCGCGTGCCAGCGATTCGAGGAAGGCACGCGAGGCACGCAGGCCGTTTTCATATGACACGCCGCGCGCATCGAGGCGGCTTTGCAGGTTCATCTTGCCTTCGTCGGTGCTGGAGGTCAGCAGGGCGAAGTCATACAGGCCGTCGAATTTGCGGTAGGCGCGCACGCACATGACGGCGCGCATCGGCAGGGTACTGTTCTTGACGAATTGTTCGGTGCACATCGGGCCGGTCAGGCGCTTGTCCTTGTGGCTGCCGAAGTTCTCGTTCTTGAACGAGTTGCTGGACAGGACAGCGAAGCGCACTTCATCCAGTCCGGTGCTCTTCATGTACTGGTGCTGGATCTGGACCTGGCCGGTCTGCAGCGAGCCGGAAACGAACAGCGAGGACTCCATCTGGCAGTTGGTGACTTCGACCGAGAACGAGTCGCGGTCGTTGGAGCGTCCCCAGCAGCGCATCTGTTCCGATTCGCGCACCGGCACCGAGTACGGGCCCATGGCCTTGGCAGTCAGCGGCTTGCCCAACAACTGGTCGATCATGGCCGTCTGGTGCACCAGCAGTTGCTGGGCGACGATGGCGGTGAAATCCTTCGGCGGCTTGGCTTCCGGATCGACTTTCTTCAGCAGCTCCTGCGCATAGCGGGCCGGTACCAGGAAAGACACCAGTTCGCCATCCAGGCGCTTGGAGACGTTGATGCCGGCCACCGCGCCGTCGACGGTCACGCTCGGGCCGCCGCTCATGCCGGCATTGATTGGACCGGTGAACATCAGTTGTTCGTAGAAGCTGCGCGCGATCACGCCGTTGAACGAGCCCTCGGAGATGGCAAAGCCCAGGTCGAGCGGATTGCCCAGCGAATAAAGGTATTGGCCTTGCGTCAGCGCGACAGGCTTGTCGCCCAGCTTGAAGTAGCCGGTGCCGTAGCGGTTGACGCGCACCACGGCCAGGTCGTGCAGCACGTCCACCGCCAGCAATTCGATATTCCCGCGCTGGCCGGCAGTGTCCACCCATTCGCCGGTGTAGGTGTCCGGATCCAGCGCGAACTGGGAGACCACGTGATAGTTGGTCATGACCAGGTTGGAGGTGCCGACCAGGAAGCCGGAACCGACCGAGGATTGGGTTCGGCCGGTTTTCAGCAGCGAGCGAACCTGCAGCAGGTCGGACTTGGCGGCGGAATAGAGTTTTTGCGCGGTGCTCGATGGAGTCGGCAGCGAGACCGTATCAGTGGCGGGGGCAGCCGCCTGTTGGGCGTTGGCTGTTGCGCAGCCCCAAGTCAAAGTCAGTAGTAAAGCCAGTTTAGTGAATTTCATCTAATCTTTCGACTCGGGGGAGCGGGGCGGGATTACAGTTCGCCGTCTTCTGCGGCCGGCGGGGTGGCCGGGGTCATCATGTGCCCCAGCTTGAGCGCCTTGGTATTCAGGTAGTGCTGGTTGAAGGCGTTGCGGTTGACCAGCAGCGGCACCCGTTCGGCCACGGCGACGCCCAGGGCGCCCATGGCGGCAATCTTGCGCGGGTTGTTGGTCATCAGTTTGAGGCTCTTCACGCCGAACTGCTTGAGCATCGGCTCCACCAGGGCGTAGTTGCGCTGGTCGGGCTTGAAGCCCAGTTGTTCATTGGCTTGCACCGTGTCGGCGCCTTGCTCTTGCAGGCGGTAGGCGCGCATCTTGTTGATCAGGCCAATGCCGCGGCCTTCCTGGCGCAGGTAAAGCAGCACCCCGCGGCCTTCTTCGGCGATGCGTTTCAACGCGCCTTCAAGCTGGGCGCCGCAGTCGCAGCGCTGGGAGAACAGAACGTCGCCGGTCAGGCATTCGGAGTGGACGCGCGCCAGCACCGGCTCGCCATTGCCGATATCGCCCAGCACCATGGCCAGGTGCTCTTTGCCGGTGGCGTGTTCGACGAAGGCATGCAGCGTGAACTGGGCCCACGGCGTTGGCAGGGCGCACGAGGTGACGTAGTCCAGGTCTTCTTTTACCGGTTGTTCTGCGACGGGCTGCATGATGCTCTTTCAATCTTTGTAATGTGTAACCCTGCAATCATAACAAAAACCCGGTAAATCCGGGGCCGGCCCGCAGGGGCAGCCCCGGATATGCCGGTTCAAGGCAGGTCGAACAGCAGGACTTCAACGTTATCGGCACCGGACAGGGTAACCGTGGCCTCGCCGGTAATCTTGGCTGCATCGCCACCTTTCAGCTCGGCGCCGTTGACCGTCAGCGTGCCGCGGATGACATGGACATAGGCCTGCCGCCCCGCGCCCAGCGTGTGCACCGCACCTTCGCCGCCATCCAGGATGGCGGCGTAGATCAAGGCGTCCTGGTGCACCAGCACCGATCCCTCGCGCCCATCCGGCGAGGCAATCAGGCGCAGGCCGCCGGCCTTGCTCTCTGGCGTGAAGTGCTTTTCCTCGTAGCCTGGCTGGATGCCGTCTTGTGAAGGCTGGATCCAGATCTGCAGGAAGTGCACGCCTTCCTTGTTCGAGTGGTTGTACTCGGAATGGCGCACGCCGCTACCCGCCGTCATGCGTTGCACGTCGCCGTAGTGCAGGACCGAGCCGTTGCCCATGCTGTCCTTGTGTTCCAGCGCGCCGCTCAGCACATAGGAGATGATCTCCATGTCGCGGTGGCCGTGGGTGCCGAAACCCTGGCCAGCTGACACTTTGTCTTCGTTAATCACCAGCAGCGGGCCGAAGCCGACGTGTTCCGGGTCGTAGTAGTGGCCGAACGAGAAGCTGTGGCGGGAATCGAGCCAGCCAAAGTTGGCGACACCGCGGTCTTCGGATTTGCGTACTTGCAACATAATTAGCTCCTTGTGCGATAATTTCGATCAGATGTTTCACAGTATATGGCTGCGTGTCCGTGTTAAAAAGCGAATAATTTGCCGCTCAATGATCGAAAAAATCGAATGCTCAGATTAAGCCTTGAAGCCCTGCAAATCGTGGACGCCATCGACCGTGGCGGTTCCTTTGCCGCCGCCGCGCGTGAGCTGTACCGCGTGCCTTCGACCATTTCCTACACGGTGGGCAAACTGGAGGAGGAGCTTGGCGTGCAGGTGTTCGAACGCTTTGGGCCGCGTGTCGAATTGACGCCGGCCGGTCACGAGCTGCTGAAGGAGGGGCGCTACCTGCTGAAGGCGGCGGGCGACCTGGAACAGCGGGTGCGGCGCGTGGCGTCGGGCTGGGAAACGGAACTGGCGGTCGGACTCGATTCCATGTTCGCTGCCACCGTGCTGGTACCGGACGTGCGCGCCTTCTACGAAGTGACGCAGCAGACCCGCTTGCGCCTGGTGCAGGAAACGCTGGGCGGTAGCTGGGAAGCCTTGCTGGACCGGCGCGTCGATATTGCCGTCGGTGCGCCGGGCGATGGTCCGGCCGGCGGGGGCTATGTGTCGCAGCCGATCGGCCGGTTGAAATGGGTGTTCGCGGTCGCGCCGCAGCATCCGTTGGCGCAGGTGCCGGGGCGCCTGGGACGCAATGACCTGCAACGCCATCGCGCAATTGCCACGGCCGATTCCGCCCGCCTGCTGGCGCCGCGCACGGTCGGCCTGGTGTTGGGACAGGACACCCTGACCGTGCCGACCATGCAAGCCAAGTTCGATTACCAGTTGGCGGGCCTGGGCTTTGGCTTCCTGCCGGAGCGCTGCGCGCGCGCGGCATTCGCCGCCGGCCTGCTGGTGGAGAAGGAGGTCGAAGAACCGAAACCGGATGAAACCTTTTATCTGGCCTGGCGCAGTGGCGAGTCCGGCGCGGCTTTGCGCTGGTGGCGGCAGCGCATGGCAGAACCGGGCTTGTTCGAACGTCTATGTTCCCACTTGCCAAAGTAATGCTGGCTCCATAAAATTTGACATTCCTGGATCTTTGTTGGAGCCAGGCGGCGGCGCACACTATCCCTGACACATCGAAAGGGATTGCCATGCTGGACTTCTACTACGTCGCGACACCCCAAGGGCAGCAATTGCTGATGTTCCTGGAAGAGACCGGGCTACCGTTCCGGCGCATTCCCAAGGCAAAATCCCTGGCGATGGTCGACCACTGGCCGATGGATGCCGGCGAGCCGCTGCCGCTGCAGGAATCGGGCGCCATGCTGCTCTACCTGGCCGAAAAGGCGGGATTCGGCCTGCCGGCCGGTATGCGCGCGCGCGCGGCGGCGCGGCAGTGGCTGTTCTGGCAGAAGTCGTTCGAATGCCAGGGCAACCGGACCGCTGAGCTGTTCAGTACGCTCGACAAGCAGCTTGCAGAGCAGGCCTACCTGTGCGGCGAGCAGTATTCGGTGGCCGATATCGCTTGCTTCCCCCTGGTGAGTGCCCGCGGCGCGCGCCTGGCCGCCTATCCCAGCCTGGCGCGTTGGTTCCATGCCGTCAGCCAGCGCCCCGCCACCCAGCGTGCTTATGGGCGCGAAATGTCCACTTCGGTTCCTGACCCCGAAGTGGACACCGAAGCGGGCATTTCGGCGCTGGCGGGAGTACTGCCATGAGGCGGGCCGACGCCGGGAGCATGTTGTCGGTGGCGGCGATCTGGGGCGCGTCATACCTGTTCATCCGCGTCGGGGCGCCGGAGTTTGGCGCGGCGGCGATGGGTGGGGTGCGCGCGGTGGCGGCGGCACTGCTGTTGTTGCCACTGCTCGTGTGGCGCGGCCAGATCGGCGCATTGCGCCGGCATTGGCGCGGCATCGGCTTTATCGGCGTGACCAATGCGGCGCTGCCATTCCTGCTGTTTAATTTCGCGGCGTTGACGATTCCGGCCGGCCTGTCGTCCATCCTGAGCGCGACCACGCCCTTGTTCGCGGCGCTGATCGGCGCGATCTGGCTTGGCGAACGGCTGACCATTACGCGCATGGCGGGGTTGTCGCTGGGCTTCGGCGGCGTGGTGCTGCTGGTGGCGGGCAAGCTGCATTTCCTGCCGCAGCACGACATGCTGCGCACGATGCTGGCTTCGCTGGCGTGCCTGGCGGCGACGCTGCTGTATGGAATCTCGGGCAACTTCAGCAAGCGCTACCTGGCCGAGGTGCCGCCCCTGGCCGTGGCCGGCGGCAGCCAGATGGTGGCGGCCGTGCTCCTGCTTGGCCCGGCGGTGGTGCTGTGGCCGGCTGAGCCACCTTCGGCCAAGGCCTGGGGCGCCGTGCTGGCGCTGGCTGCGCTGTGTACGACGTTTGCGTATGTGCTGTTCTTTGGATTGATTGCGCGGCTGGGGGCGAGCAAGGCGATGAGCGCGCTGTTCCTGATTCCGGCCTTCGGCGTGCTGTGGGGCTGCCTGTTCCTGGGGGAGATCTTCTCGCTGCAGATGGGCTTGAGCTGCCTGGTGATCCTCGCGGGTTGCGCGCTGACCACCGGGCTGCTTGAACCGTCGCGCTGGACGGTTCCGTTCACGACAAGGCGCGCTTAGCGCTTGTCATCGTTCTTGTGGCTTTGGCGGCCGGCTTCGGCGTGCTGCTCAGGCGTGCCGCCACGGGTGCCCCCACCGCTGCCACCGCTGTTGCCACCACTGCCGCTTTGGCGGCTGCCGCCACCGGAGTCGGAACCGGACTGGCGGTTGCCGTCATTCTTGTGGCTCATGCTGCCAGCCTTGCGTGCTTCTTCCGAGGTGAACTCGTGCGCATTGCCGGATGCGTGGGCTGCCTTGCCGCCTTCGCTGGCGATCTCACGCTGGCGTTCCGGATCCATCGAGGCGAAGCCACGGTTGCTGGTATCGCCGCTTTGGCGATTGCCGCCCTGGTTGCCTGACTGTTTGGAGCCGCCGCCGCGATTGTCTTGATTGCTGGATGCCATGATCATCTCCCATATCGGTTCAAAGGAGTGCTCATGTTAGGCGCGGCAGGGGCGGCCATTAATCAGAACACGCTACCAGACTTTGTAGGAGAATGGCTCATTGAAAAGTAACGTTTTCGAGGCAAGCCATGGCCCAACTGGATCGCTTTGTCACAGCGCAGGACGTGCTCTACCAGCAGGTGGTCGACGAATTGTCGGCCGGGCGCAAGCGCAGCCACTGGATGTGGTTCATCTTCCCGCAAATCGAAGGCCTTGGCTTCAGCGCGATGGCACAACAGTATGCGATCGGCGGCCTGGCCGAAGCGCGGGCTTACCTGGCACATCCCGTGCTCGGCGCCCGGTTGCGCGAGTGCAGCGCGCTGGTACTGGCTGTCCAGGGAGCCACCGTCCATGGTATCTTCGGGTCGCCGGATAATATGAAATTCCATTCGTCGATGACGCTGTTCGCGCAAGCCGCGCCGCATGAGGCGCTGTTCCGCGATTGCCTCGACAAATATTTTGGCGGCGTGCCCGACCAGGCCACGCTGGACTTACTGCACAAGGAAAAACAATGACCCGTACCATCCTCGACGACGCCCACCTGCACCCGGCCATCCGCGAACGCGTGGCAAAGAACCACGCCGATATCGTGGCGCAAGTGCAGGCGGCCATTGCGGCCAACCGCGTGGTGGTCGTCGGCATGCGCCAGAACCCGTTCCCGAAGAAGACCTGCCGCCTGCTCGATGCGCAAGGCACCCAATACACCTACCTCGAATTCGGCAGCTACTTCAGCCAATGGCGCCGCCGCACGGCGTTGAAAATGTGGTCCGGCTGGCCAACCTTCCCGATGATCTTCATCGACGGCGTCCTGATCGGCGGCTTCAACGACTTGGAGCGCCTGATCGAAAAGGGTGAATTCACTGCGCTGGTCGCGCCGCGCCTGCAGGGATGATGGACGCGCTGCCATTGCGCCTGAATCCTGGCGACGATTTGCGCGGTGCTGTGGAACAGGCGCTGCGCGATGCGGGTGCGGCGGCGGGCTACCTGGTGCAGGGCATCGGCAGCTTGTCGGTGGCGCAGCTCCGTTATGCCGGACTGGCGCAGCCGACCGAGCTGCTGGGCGACCTGGAAATCCTGACCCTGGCCGGTTCGGTGGCGCCGGATGGCGCCCACCTGCATATGATGCTGTCCGATGCGCGCGGGCGCGTCTTCGGTGGGCATGTGGGCCGCGGCTGCATCGTGCGCACCACGGCCGAATTGCTGCTGGTGCTGCTGCCGGCGCACCAGTTCTCGCGCCAGCACGATCCGCTGACGGGCTTTGCAGAGCTGGCGATCCGGTCCACGCCTGGCTAGGCTTGCCTGCCTTTCGCATCAATGCGCCGCCGCTGCGCCGTCGTTGCGGCGCCGTTGTGGAATGGTGAATTGTGTTGATAAATGGTTATCAAATCATGCGCTGACGCAAAAACGCCGGTATACTTCAGCGACGATATCCAGGATGACTTCTCCATGCTCCGCCAGCCCCAAACGCATAAGGCCCCAGCCCAAGGCTTTACGCTGATCGAATTAATTATCGTGATCGTCATCCTCGGCATCCTGGCCGCGTTTGCACTTCCGAGAATAATCAATTTCGGCTCCTCGGCCCGCACTGCGTCGATCGAGGCGCTGGCGGGCTCCGTCAAGACTTCCGTCCGGCTGGTGCGCTCGCTCACTGCGCTCAGGGGCGAGGGCACGGCCAGCACGATCGCCAACATCACCTTCGTCGACATCGACGGCGTGTCGATGCGCGTCTGGAGCGGCTACCCGGACCGCTGGTGCGACGGCATCGGCGTAGCGCTGCAGGGCTCGAAAGTCCCGAGCGGCGGTTGCTACCTGTCGCCGAGCGCGGTCCCTTCCGGCGACTATACCTTCTATGGCTACGGCAACAGCCAGATCCCGGGCGGCGATGCCGGCTGGCGCATTGAAGCTGCGCCGACGCCGCTGCAATGCTCGGTCCAATATACCTATAACGGCAGCGGAGCGCCGGTGATCAAGGCCAACACCAGCGGCTGCTGAAGCCAATTCAGTTCCGGCGCGCGCGCAGCGGGTCGAGCAGGGCGCGCAGGTTGTTGTGGTCGATCTCGTACATCAACGCCAGCAGCGCGCCCAGCTCCCCTTTCGGGAAGCCTTCGCGCGCCATCCAACCCAGGTAATGACCCGGCAAGTCGGCCAGCTTGCGGCCCTTGTACTTCCCATAGGGCATATCGCGCGCCACCAGCATTGCCAGGTATTCCGGGTTCATCGTCTTACAGTGCCTTCACAGGTATGCAGATCTCGCAGGTGAAACTGCCGTCGGTCTGCGTCGCAAGGTTTTCGTAGCGCTCAAAGCATGGGCGCTCGTCGCATTGCAGCCCGCTCGAGGGCAGCCATTCCTTCATCATGCGGTTCCACACCGGACCGATATCGCGCGGCGAGCCGGTGTAGCGGGTGACAGCGTAGCGTCCACCGGGCATGTGCGCCACGCTGAATTGTCCGCCGGGTTCGAAGCCCTGCAGGATTTCGACGCAAGCGTCGTAGCGGCATTTGTCGGCCGGGGTGACGCTCGGGTCGTCGTGGCCGATACCGTAGCAGGTGGCTCCGGCCAGGCCGTGGCCGAGCATCCAGGGCATGACAGCCTGGGCCCAGAACTGGCCGACTGCCGGGCCGTAGGGGCCGATGTGGCGGCGGTAGGCGATGCGGGCCGGCGGCAGGTCGATAACGTTGACGTCCATTTTTTGTGCTCCATTGTGGTGGTAGGAGCCCTCATCTTGGTCCATTGCGCCGCTGCCAGCCTGACCGTGCTTGCTGTTCGCCTGATCCAGATTGCTATGTTGTGCGTTGACCTCGGCCAGGAAGGCCGCGATGCGCGCCGGCGTATTTTCGCGCCACTCGGTCGGGGTGCTGCCGAAGCGGGCCTTGAAGGCGCGGGCAAACGCTTCGCCCGAGCCGAAGCCGGTCGACAGCGCCACGTCCAGCACCGTGCCGCCGGCGGCCAGCTTGTGCGCGGCCACTTCCAGCCGGCGCCGGCGCACGTAGTCGCCCAGCGTTTCACCCATCCACGCCGCGAACAGGCGGTGGAAGTGGTAGCGCGAGAAGTTGGCGATATCGGCCAGGCCGGGCAGGTCGAGCTGCGCGTCGAGGTTGCGGTCGATGTGGTCGAGCACCCGGTTCATGCGGCGCTCGTATTCGCTGCGCGGATCGTTCATGCCAGCGGGTAGATGCGATCGAGGCTACCGGGGCCGAAGTATTTTTCGTACTCCTTGGCGGCGTAGGAATCCATCATGCCGGAGATGTAGTCCACCACCAGCCGTTCGCGCGAGTCCTTCAGGCTGCGGATCGCCGGCGGCAGCAGGATGCCGCCTTTGTTGTAGGTCTTGTCGGTCAGGACTTCGAACAGGCCGCGAATGATCTTCTCGCCGCGTTTTTCATACAGCTGCACGTCCTTCTTGCGCAGGATGGCGCGCCACAGCAGGCTTTTCAGGCCGCGCGCCAGCAGGCCTTTGGTGCGGTAGCCCAATTCCGGACCGTGCTTGCCTTCCACCACGCCGATGTCGCGGCACAGCTCATGCACGATCTGCGAGGTCAGCTCCTTGCGCAGCACGATGGAATACTCCTCCGAGCTTTCCTGCATATCGCATTTCAGCGCCTCCTCGTGGGCGTGGTTGGCGATGCTGGCGAACTGCTCGTGGGCGCCGGAAAAGTCCTTGCTGATCTTGAATTCGTGGACGATCTCGCCCCAGGTGATGATGCCGAAGCTCAGTGCGTCCTCCACGTCGTGCGCGGCATAGGCGATTTCGTCGGCCAGGTCCATGATCTGGGCGTCGATGCTCTTGCTCAGCGAGACGCCGCGGGCATTCAATTGCCCGATCAGGAACTCGTAGTCCTCGTCGTACAGGAATTTCTTCGGATTATCGGCGCGGCGCTGGAAGTATTTGGTGATGCCGAGCAGGGAGCGCACGGTCAGGTTCAGGCCGGCGTAGGCGTGGTGCTTCTTCTCCAGCGTGCGCAGGGTGCGGAAAGCTTGGGCATTGCCTTCGAAGCCGCCGGCATCGGCCGCCAGCTGGTCCAGGATCTTTTCGCCGTAATGGCCAAAGGGCGGATTGCCGATATCGTGCGCCAGCGAGCAGGTTTCGGACACCACGCAGCGCTCCAGTCCCAGGTCGGCGGCGATGGAGCGGGCGATCTGCGCCACTTCCAGGCTGTGGGTCAGGCGGTTGCGGTTGAAACGGTTGGCGTCCACCCCGAGCAGCTGCATCTTGCCCTGCAGGCGGCGGAAGGACGACGAATACAGCACGCGCGCATAATCGCGCATGCATTCCTCGCGGCCCTCGCCGCGGCCGTCGGCCTGGGCGTGAACCCGGTATTCGAGCGGCAGTACCAGCGCTTCCTGGGCGCGGGCGAAATCGATGGTCTGTTGGTCGTACATTGTTTTCCTCAGGTTTGCAGGCGATTCTAAGGCGCTTCGGCATTCCAGTGTATATTGCAGCCCAAATTGTTTCATGGCTGGATAACAAAATGTCACCTGTTTCACTGTTCCTCGTGGTGCTGGCCTATTTCGGCCTGCTGCTGGGCGTGGCCTGGGCCACTTCCCGCAACGCCAACAACGACAGTTTTTTCATCGGGAACAAGCGTTCGAACTGGATGCTGGTGGCGTTCGGCATGGTGGGTACCACGTTGAGCGGCGTGACCTTCATCAGCGTCCCGGGCGCCGTGGGCCGCGACGGCTTTGGCTATATGCAGATCATGATCGGCTATGTGCTGGGCTATATCGCGGTGGCTTACGTGCTGCTGCCGCTGTACTACCGCCTGAAACTGACCTCCATCTACCACTACCTCGACGTGCGTCTGGGCCGGCGCTCCTACCAGAGCGGGGCGGCTTTCTTCATCCTGTCGCGCACCCTGGGCGCCACGGCGCGCCTGTACCTGGTGGTGAATATCCTGCAGGCCGTCATCCTGGACAGCCTGGGCGTGCCGTTCTGGCTGACCAACCTGGTCATCCTGGCGATGATCCTGCTGTATACGTACGAAGGCGGGGTCAAGACCATTGTCTGGACCGATACGCTGCAAACCACGGGCATGCTGTTCGGCCTGGCGGCGTGCACGGTGTTCCTGTTGAACGAGATGGGCCTGGGCGTGCTGGAAAGCGTGGAGCGCATGCGTGCGGCCGGCCTGGCGCGTGTTTTCACGACCGATATCGACAGCCCGGGCCATTATTGGAAGCAGGTCGCGGCCGGCTTTTTCATCGTCATCACCATGACCGGCATGGACCAGGAGATGATGCAGAAGAATATCTCGGTGAAGACGCTGGGCGATTCGCAGAAAAACATGCTGGCGCTGAACGCCATCCTGGCCGGCGTGCTGACGTTGTTCCTGTTCCTTGGCGGCTTGCTGTACCTGTACGCGCCGCAGGTTGGCGTGACCGCGAGCGGCGACAGGATCTTTCCGGCCGTTGTGATGGGCCACTTGCCGGCGCTGCTGCAACTGGTGTTCATCGTGGCCCTGATCAGCGCCTTGTTTCCGAGCGCGGACGGCGCGATCACGGCGCTGACATCGTCCTTCTGCATCGACATCCTGGGACTGAAGCGGCGCGCGGAACTGGGCGAGGGCGCGCAACTGCGCATCCGCCACCGGGTGCACCTGGCGTTCTGCGCGCTGTTCCTGCTGCTGGTGATGGTGTTCAAATGGCTCGACAGCGCCAGCATGATCGGCATGATCCTGAAACTGGCCGGCTACACTTACGGCCCGCTGCTTGGCCTGTTCGCCTTTGGCCTGCTCAGCAAGCGGGCAGTGAACGACAAGCTGGTGCCGTGGGTAGCGCTGGCCGGGCCGCTGCTGTGCGCCCTGGTCGACTTTAACCAGCCAATCCTGTTCGGCAGCTACCGCATCGGACTGGAACTGCTGGTCCTCAACGGCCTGGTGGTCATGGCTGGGCTATACCTGATTTCTTCACCCTCCAAGGCGAATGTCGCTTATAGTGTGGAGTAGTTACATTTTTTGCATTAGGAGTAAAGATGTCCCGCTCTGTTTTCTCGTATGTCCGCGGTGGATTCGCCTGGTTCTGGGGTGCCGTGGATAAGAGCCGCCGCGCCACCATGAACTTCCTGTTCCTGCTGATCGTGGTGGTACTGATTGCCGCCATCTTCGGCGGCGGCGTCAAGCCCTTGGGCGACAAGACCATGCTGGTCCTGAACCTGGAAGGCGCCCTGGTGGAGCAATCGTCCGGCAGCAGCCGCGACGCGCTGATGGCCGGCCTGGCCGGCGGCGAAGTGCACAAATCGGTGCAACTGCGCGATGTGTTGAACGTGCTCGAGGCGGCCGCCAAGGACCCGCAGATCGGCGGCGCCGTGCTGGTGCTGGACGAAATGCAGGGCGGCGGCCAGGCCATGCTGCGCGAGATCGGCGCGGCGGTGGACCGCTTCAAGGCCAGCGGCAAGAAGGTGGTGGCCTGGGGTTCCAGCTACAACCAGCGCCAGTACCAGATCGCGATCCATGCCGACGAAGTCTACCTGCACCCGATGGGGGCGGTGTTCCTTGACGGTTTCGGCAAATACCGCAACTACTACCGCGATGCGCTGGACAAGGTGGGCGTGACCGTCAACCTGATGAAGGTCGGCACCTACAAGAGCTTTGCCGAGCCGTTCATCGCCAACGGCCCTTCGCCGGCGGCGGCGGAAGCGGATGCCTTCCTGTACAACGACCTGTGGGCGCGCTATACCGCCCAGGTGGAGAAGTCGCGCAAGATGCCGGAAGGCGCGCTGATGAAGGCGATCGACAACCTGCCGGCGCTGGTGGCTGAGACTAAAGGCAACCTGGCGCAAGTGGCGCTGAACGCGAAGCTGGTCGACGGCTTGAAAACCAAGGACGAACTGCGCGTGATGATGACCAAGCGTGGCGTGGACGATCCCGCTGCCAAGTCTTTCCGCCAGGTCAGCTATCACGATTACCTGGCGCGCGTGTTCCCGAAACTGACCGGCGACGCGATCGGCGTGGTGATGGCAGTTGGCGAGATCAGCGACGGCGATGCGCCGGCCGGCCAGATCGGCGGCGCGTCGACGGCACGCCTGGTGCGCCTGGCGCGCGAGGACAGCGCGATCAAGGCGGTGGTGCTGCGCGTTGATTCGCCTGGCGGCAGCGCTTTCGGCTCGGAGCTGATCCGCCGCGAACTGGAACTGACCCGCGCAGCCGGCAAGCCGGTGATCGTTTCGATGGGCAACGTGGCCGCTTCCGGCGGCTACTGGATTTCGATGGCGTCGGACGAGGTATTCGCCGACCCGGCTACCATCACCGGTTCGATCGGCGTGTTCGCGCTGTTCCCGACCGTGGACAAGGTGATCGACAAGCTTGGCATCCATACTGCCGGCCAGACCACCACCTGGCTGGGCGATGCGGGCAATCCGCTGCGTCCGATGGACCCGCGTTTCGGCCAGCTGATCCAGGGCGTGATCGGCCACACCTACGAGGAATTCACGTCGAAGGCGGCCAAGGCGCGCAATACCACGGCCGACAAGATCGATGCCGTGGGCCAGGGCCGGGTGTGGACCGGTGCCCAAGCGAAGGAGCGCGGCCTGGTCGATACGCTGGGCGGCTACACCGACGCCTTGAAAGCGGCGGCGCAGCGCGCCAAGCTGAGCGGCGAACCACGCATCGTCTACATCGAGCGTGAAGTGTCGCGCTTCGACAAGGTGCTGGAGTTCTTCGGCGCCTCGACCGCGCAAGCTGCCGCTGCCAAGGCGTTCGGCGAGCAAGCGCGCACGTCGCTGCTGCCAGCCGGCGTGCCGGCCGGCGTGGCCACCGAAGTGGTGCAGGACCTGAATTGGCTGAACGAGATGACTGCCCAGCGCAAGCCGTTCATGGCGCTGACCCATTGCCTCTGCAGCTCGCCCGATTAGTTTGTAGCATCTTTGTAAGCAGTTATTACAGGAATCAAGCCGCCAGCCAGTCTGGCGGCTTTTCTTTTGGGGCGTCCGGTGGCCCGAATTGTTTCCGATGTTTCTTGCCGAACGTATTCGGGCCGGGACGCTGTGCTAGAGTCAATTCGCATACCACCCAAAAGAAGAAAGGGTCGCCCCATGGAGACTCCAACAACATCCAATGCCCCCTCGACACCACGCGCCGGCAAACGGGCGCGCTGGATCGGCGGAGTGGCGGCCCTGCTTGGCATGCTGGCCCTGGGCGGCCTGGCCTGGTACCTGACCCACCGCGGCCCTGCCGAAGGCGGGCAGGGTGGCTCGGGTACGCCGGCCACCGCTGGCGCTGGTGGCGCCGGGCAGGGAAGCGGTGGGCGGGGCGGCCGCGGTGGACGCGGTCCCGCTGCCACGGTCGGCGTGGCGACGGCCGAAAAGGCCGACTTGCCGGTCACCCTGGACGCGCTGGGTACCGTCACCGCGGCCGCTACCACCACGGTGCGGCCGCAGGTTTCCGGCATCCTGCAAAAAGTTCTCTTCAAGGAGGGCCAGATGGTCAAGGCGGGCCAGGTGCTGGCCCAGATCGATCCGCGCCAATTCGAGCTGCAGCTGATGCAGGCCACCGGCCAGCGCGAGCGCGATGAGGCGCAACTGGAAAATGCACGCCTGACGCTTGAACGCTATCGCACCTTGCTGGCGCAGGATTCCATCGCACGGCAGGATGTCGACACGCAGGCGGCGCTGGTCAAACAACTCCAGGGCACGGTCACGACCGACCGCGCGAATGAGGGCACGGCGCGCCTGAACCTGGGCTACACCAAGGTGGTGGCGCCGATCAGCGGGCGGGTCGGCTTGCGGGTGGTCGATATCGGCAACCTGGTTGGTTCGAGCGATGCGGCGGGGATTGCGGTGATCACGCAGTTGGCGCCGATCGATGTGGAGTTTGCAGTGCCGCAGGACCGGGTTGCGGAGCTGGCGCCGCGCGCCGGCGATCGTGCCGGCGCACCCATGGTGGCGCTGGCGTACGACCGCACGCGCAGCACGGTGCTGGAGAAGGGCGGGTTTTATGCACTGGATAACCAGGTCGATACGCAGACCGGCACCGTGATGGCGAAGGCGCGCTTCGCCAATGCCGGTTCTTCCTTGTTCCCCAGCCAGTTCGTGAACGTGCGGCTCGAGCTGCGCACCATCAAGGATGCGGTGGTGGTGCCGGTGACGGCGTTGCGGCACGGTTCTTCGGGCGACTACGTGTACGTGTTGCAAGATGGGCAGACAGCCTCGCAGCGGCCGGTCAAGCGCGGGATTGCGACCGTGGACAAGGTGCAGATCGAGAGCGGCCTGGCGGCCGGCGAACAGGTGATCACCGAAGGGGCGGACCGCATCAAGGACGGTGCGCGCGTTACGTTGCCGTCGCAGCGGCCCGGCGCTGACGGCGAGGGCGGCGGCAAGCGGCGCCGTCATCGTGACGATGCGGGCGCCGCCGGCGCGACGCGATGAGCCCCTCGGCGCCCTTCATCCGGCGGCCGGTGGCGACGGCGCTGTTCATGCTGGCCATCGTGCTGGCCGGCCTGCTTGGCTATCGTTTCCTGCCGCTGTCGGCGTTGCCGCAAGTCGACTTCCCGACCATCCAGGTACGTACGCTGTATCCCGGCGCCAGCCCGGAGGTGATGGGGCGCACGGTCACGGCGCCGCTGGAACGGCAGTTTGGGCAGATGTCCGGCCTGCAGCGCATGAGCTCCACCAGCGCAGCCGGGGTTTCCATCATCACGCTGCAATTCAGCTTGGGCCAGACGCTGGACGTGGCGGAGCAGGAAGTGCAGGCGGCGATCAACGCCGGCGGCTCGCTGCTGCCGACCGACCTGCCGGCGCCGCCGGTGTACGCCAAGGTCAACCCGGCCGATGCGCCGGTGCTGACATTGGCCATCACCTCGAAAGCGATGCCCCTGACGGAAGTGCAGAACATCGTCAACACGCGGCTGGCGCTGAAGATCAGCCAGGTCAACGGCGTCGGCCTGGTCACGCTGGGCGGCGGCCAGCGTCCAGCCGTGCGCATCCAGGCCGACACGCAAGCCCTGGCCAGCTACGGCCTCGGCCTGGATACGCTGCGCAGCGCCATCACGGCGGCCAACGCCAACAGCGCCAAGGGCAGCTTCGACGGCCCCACGCGCGCTTTTACCATCAATGCCAACGACCAGTTGCTGGCGGCCGACGATTACCGCCAGCTGATCGTCTCCTACCGCAACGGCGCGCCGCTCCGGCTGCAGGACGTGGCCCGCGTGGTCGATAGCGCGGAGAACGTCAAGCTTGGCGCCTGGGCCGGCCTGACGCCCGCCATCATCCTGGATGTGCAACGCCAGCCGGGCGCCAACGTGATCGCCACGGTCGATGCGATCCGGGAGCGCCTGCCGGAGCTGCAGGCCAGCCTGCCCGGCGCCATCGAGGTGGCCGTGCTGAGCGACCGCACCCACGGCATCCGCGCCTCGGTGCTGCACGTGGAACTTGAACTGCTGCTGGCCGTGGTGCTGGTGGTGCTGGTGATCTTCGCCTTCCTGCGCAGCCCGCGCGCGACGGTGATCGCCAGCCTGGCGGTGCCGATTTCGCTGGTCGGCACTTTCGGCGTGATGTACCTGCTCGGCTACAGCCTGAACAACCTCAGCCTGATGGCGCTCACCATCGCCACCGGTTTCGTGGTGGACGACGCCATCGTCATGATCGAGAACATCGCGCGCCACATCGAGCAAGGCGAGAGCCCGATGAACGCGGCCCTCAAGGGCGCACAGCAGATCGGCTTCACCATCATCTCGCTGACGGTGTCGCTGATCGCCGTGCTGATTCCGCTGCTGTTCATGGGCGACGTGGTGGGACGCCTGTTCCGTGAGTTCGCCGTCACGCTGGCCATCACCATCCTGATTTCCGCCGTGGTGTCGCTGACGCTGGTGCCGATGATGTCCGGCCGCTGGCTGGCCGAGCATAAAGAGCACGAGGCCACCTTGTTTGACCGCCTGGTCAAGCGTTACGACGGTAGCCTGCAATGGGTGCTGGAGCGGCAGGGCGTGACCCTGCTGGTTGCCCTGGGCACGCTGGTGCTGACGGTGCTGCTTTACCTGTGGATTCCCAAAGGCCTGTTCCCGACCCAGGACACCGGCCAGTTGAAAGCCCGCATCGAAGCGGCGCAGACCGTGTCCTTCGAACGCATGGTGCAGTTGCAGCAGCAGGCCGCCCGCGCCATGCTGGAGGACCCGGCCGTGGCCTCGCTCAGTTCCGTGGTCGGCGTCGACGCGGGCAACAACACCATGCTGCATACCGGCAGCATGCTGGTCAACCTGAAACCGGACCGCGACAAGCTGCAAGTGGTGATGGAGCGCCTGCGCCAGCGCGTGGCGCAAGTGGCGGGCGTCAAGCTGTATCTGCAGCCAACGCAGGACCTGACCATCGATGCCGAAAGCGGCCCGACCCAGTACCGCGTTTCGCTGGAAGGTGCCGATAACGCCAGCGTATCGGAATGGGCGACCAGGCTGTCCGAACGCATGGCGGGCAAGGAGCGGCTGCGCAATGTGGTGTCCGATGTGGGCGCCAGCGGCGCCGGAGCCTATGTCAGCATCGACCGCGACACCGCCTCGCGGCTGTCGATCACCGCTGCGGCGGTGGACGACGCGCTGTACAGCGCTTTCGGCCAGCGCATCGTTTCCACCATTTTCACCGAGACCAACCAGTACCGCGTGATCCTGGAAGCTGACCAGGACCGCATGGAGACGCCGGAAGCGCTGGGCAACCTGCAACTGCGCACCGGCAGCGGCAAGCCGACGCCATTGTCGGCCATCGCCAGCGTGCAGGAGCGCCCGGCGCCGCTGCAGCTGACCCACGTGGCCCAGTACCCGGCCACCACCATCGGCTTCGATGCCGCGCCCGGCGTGGCGCTGGGGCAGGCGGTCGACGCGATCCGCGATGCTGCCAGGGAAGTGGGCCTGCCGCAATCGGTCAGCCTGAGCTTCCTGGGCGCGGCGGGCGCCTACCAGGCTTCGCTGAGCAACCAGCTCTGGCTGATCCTGGCGGCGGTGCTGTGCGTGTACATCGTGCTGGGCGTGCTGTACGAAAGCTATATCCACCCGTTGACCATCCTGTCCACGCTGCCGTCGGCCGGCGTCGGCGCGCTGCTGGCGCTGATGCTGACGGGGCAGGAGCTGGGCGTGATCGGCATTATCGGCATCATCCTGCTGATCGGCATCGTCAAGAAGAACGCCATCATGATGATCGACTTCGCCATCGAGGCGGAACGCGAGCAGGGCATGGCGCCGCGCGAGGCGATCCACCAGGCCGCGCTGCTGCGCTTGCGGCCGATTTTGATGACCACCATGGCGGCCTTGTTTGCCGCCGTCCCGCTGATGTTGGGCTGGGGCGAGGGCGCCGAGTTGCGCCGGCCGCTTGGCCTGTCGATCTTCGGCGGCCTGATTGTCAGCCAGTTGCTCACGCTGTACACCACGCCGGTGATCTACCTGGCCTTCGACCGCCTTGCGCAGCGCCGCCGGGGGCGCGGGGAGGCGACATGAACCTGTCCGAGCCCTTTGTCCGCCGTCCTATTGCCACGGTGCTGCTGACGATCGGGCTGGCACTGGCTGGCATCGCGGCATTCTTCGTGCTGCCGGTGTCGCCGCTGCCGCAGGTGGATTACCCCTCGATCTCGGTCAGCGCCAGCCTGCCCGGCGCCAGTCCGGACACCATGGCAAGCAGCGTGGCGACGCCGTTGGAGCGGCGGCTGGCCGTGATCGCAGGCGTGAACGAGGTGACTTCCTCGTCCGGCAGCGGCTCGACGCGCGTCAACCTGCAGTTCGAGTTGAACCGCAAGATCGATGCGGCGGCGCGCGAAGTGCAGGCCGCCATCAATGCCTCGCGCGCCGACTTGCCGGCCACGCTGCGCAGCAACCCGACCTACCGCAAGGCCAATCCATCCGATGCGCCCGTGATCATCCTGGCGCTGACATCGGCCACCCGCAGCCCGGGGCAGGTGTACGAGTCGGTGTCGAACATCGTGCAGCAGAAGCTGGCCCAGGTGAAAGGCGTGGGCGACGTGGAGATCGGCGGCGGCTCGCTGCCGGCGGTGCGCGTCGAACTGTTGCCGTTTGCGCTGAACCGCTACGGCGTATCGTCGGAAGACGTGCGGGCGGCGATCCAGGCCACCAATGCCAACCGGCCCAAGGGAGCGATCGAGGTGGCAGGGCGGCGCCTGCAGATCTATTCGGCTGCGTCGACGGCCAGCGGCGGCCGCAGCGCTGCCGATTACCGCGACCTGGTCGTGGCCTGGCGCGACGGCGCCGCGATCCGGCTCGACGACGTGGCGCAGGTGATCGACGGTGCGGAGAACCGCAACACACTGGGCCTGTTCAACGGCGAGCCGGCCGTGATCGTGCTGGTGACGCGCCAGCCCGGCGCCAACGTGATCGAGACGGTGGATGCGGTGCGCGATTTGCTGCCGCAGTTACAGGCCCAGTTGCCGCAGGATGTGAAACTGCAGGTCGCGTCGGACAGTACCAATTCTATCCGTTCCTCGCTGCTCGAAATCGAGTTCACGCTGCTGATGTCGATTGTGCTGGTGGTGCTGGTGGTGAGCGCTTTCCTGCGCAGCGCGCGGGCGACCGTGATTCCGGCGATCGCGACCGTGGTGTCGCTGCTGGGCACCTTCGGCGTGATGTACTTGCTGGGCTTCAGTCTGAATAACCTCAGCCTGATGGCGCTGACCGTGGCCACCGGCTTCGTGGTGGACGATGCCATCGTGGTGCTGGAGAACACCGCGCGCCACATGGAGCAGGGCATGGAGCGCTTCGCGGCCGCGCTGCAAGGGGCGAAGGAAGTCGGCTTTACCGTGCTGTCGATCAGCGTGTCGCTGGTGGCGGTCTTCATCCCGCTGCTGTTCATGGGCGGGCAGGTGGGCCGCTTGTTCCGCGAGTTTGCCGTCACCTTGTCGGCGGCGGTGATGATCTCGCTGGTGATCTCCCTGACCACCACGCCGATGCTGTGCGCCTGGCTGCTGCGGCCGGGTGCCGCGCAGCAGGCGCCAGGACGCGTGTCGCGTTGGTTCGAGCGGGGCTTCGACATCATTCTGCGCATGTATGAG
Organism: Duganella sp. CF458; assembly: GCF_900113115.1. Classification (GTDB taxonomy): domain Bacteria; phylum Pseudomonadota; class Gammaproteobacteria; order Burkholderiales; family Burkholderiaceae_D; genus Rugamonas. Next base: position 22,865 of record NZ_FOOF01000006.1, read on the forward strand.
AAGTCGCTGGACTGGGCGCTCGCCAGCGCGTGGCTGGTGATGCTGGTCCTGGTATTCGTGGTCGGGCTGAATGTCTACCTGTATGCCGCCGCGCCGAAGGGCTTCTTCCCGCAGCAGGACACGGGGCAGATCAATGGCGGCATCCGCGCCGACCAGAGCATCTCCTTCCAGGCCATGCAGGGCAAGCTGCGGCAGCTGGTGAATATCATCCGCGACGATCCGGCCGTGGCGACGGTGGTCGGCTTTACCGGCGGCTCGCGGGCGGGCGGCGGCTTCATGTTCGTCAACCTGAAACCGGCGGCGGAGCGCGACGTGACGGGGCAGCAGGTGATTGCGCGCCTGCGGCCCAAGCTGGCGCGTGTGACCGGCGTGTCGCTGTTCCTGAACACGGTGCAGGACTTGCGCATGGGCGGGCGGCAAAGCAATTCCACTTACCAGTACACGCTGAAAAGCGACAACCGCGCCGATTTGAAACGCTGGGCCTCGCGCCTGGCCGATGAAATGAAGCGGCAGAAGGCGCTGGTGGACGTGGATACCGACCAGGCGGACAACGGTGTCGAAACCTTTGTTGCGGCCGACAAGGACATGGTGTCGCGCATGGGCCTGTCGATGAAGGATGTCGACAACGCGCTGTACAACGCGTTCGGGCAACGCCAGGTGGCAACGATCTACGATGAGCTTAACCAGTACAAGGTGGTGATGGAAGTGGCGCCGGAATATGCCCGCAGCCCGGAAGCGCTGGCCGACGTCTATGTGGGGCGCCGCGCTGCCGCCAGCACGGGCGGCTCGGTGGTCGGGGCAGGGATGCGCGACCCGTCCGGCGGCTCGGCGCTGAGCACGCAGGCCGACGCCATGGTGCCGCTGGCGGCGCTGGCCTCGTTTGCCGAGCGATCCACCCCGGCCTCGGTGAATCACCAGGACGGCGAACTGGCGACCACGGTTTCCTTCAACCTGGCTGACGGCGCCAGCCTGGGCGAGGCGCAGCAAGCGGTGAAGGACGCGGAAAACGCCATCGGCATGCCGAACAACGTACGCGGCAGCTTCCAGGGCACGGCGCGCACGGCGCAGGAAACCAACCAGCAGCAGCCGCTGCTGATCGCCGCGGCGCTGGTGGTGATCTACATCGTCCTGGGCATGCTGTACGAAAGCCTGGTGCATCCGATCACGGTGCTGTCGACGCTGCCCTCGGCCGGCGTCGGCGCGGTGCTGGCGCTGCTGATGTTCCGCATGGAGTTTTCGCTGATCGCCCTGATCGGGGTGTTCCTGCTGATCGGCATCGTGAAAAAGAACGCCATCCTGATCATCGATTTCGCGCTGGAGGCGGAACGCACGCGCGGCCTGGACTCGCGCAGCGCCGTGCGGGAAGCCTGCCTGCTGCGCTTCCGCCCGATCCTGATGACGACCATGGCGGCGGCGCTGGGTGCACTGCCGCTGGCGATCGGCTTTGGCGAAGGTTCGGAGCTGCGCCAGCCGCTGGGCATCGCCATCATCGGCGGCCTGGTTGCCAGCCAGCTGCTCACTTTACTGACCACGCCCGTGGTCTACCTGCTGCTCGATAAGCTGCGCCTGCGTGGCGCAAAGGCCACAACATGAAAAAAATTCTCGGCGCGCTCACCCTGGCATTGGCCGGCTGCGCCACCGGCCCGGCATACCAAACGCCCAGCGCGCCGCTGTCGGCGCAATTCAAGGAGGCCGAAGGCTGGCAGCCGGCCGCGCCGGCCGACCTGCTGGAAAAGGGCCCCTGGTGGGAGCTGTTCGGCGACGCCACCCTCAACCAGCTGGCCAGCCAGGTGGACGTGAACAACCAGAACGTGGCGGCGGCGCAAGCGCGCTACGCCCAGGCCCGCGCCGCCGTGGCCGAGCAGCGTGCCTCCTTGTTCCCGGTAGTGACGCTGGACGCCAGCGCGAACCGTAGTGGTAGCGGCAGCAGCGGCGCGGGTGGCGACGGGCGCACCGGCAACCAGTACCGGGTGAACATCGGCGCCAGCTGGGAGCCGGATGTGTGGGGCCGGTTGCGAGCGGGCGTCAGCGGAGCCCAGGCCGGCGCCCAGGCCAGCGCAGCCGACCTGGCGGCCGCGCGGCTGGCGGCGCAAGGCGAACTGGCGGCGAACTACATCGGCTTGCGCCTGTCGGACGCCCAACTGGCGCTGCTGGGCGAAACGGTGGCGGGCTACCAGCGTGTGCTGCAGATCACCCAGAACCGCGTGAACGCCGGCGTGGCGCCCAGTTCCGACCTGCTGCAAGCCCAGACCCAGCTCGCCAATGCCAGTGCCGACCGGCTCAGCGCGCAGCGCCAGCGCGCCCAGCTCGAACACGCCATCGCCATCCTGCTGGGCAAGGCGCCGGCCGATTTCACGCTGGCCGCTGCGCCATGGACGCTGCAGGTGCCGCAGATCCCGCTCGGCCTGCCGTCGACGTTGCTGGAACGGCGGCCCGACATCGCCGCTGCGGAGCGCCGGGTGGCGGCCGCCAACACGCAGATCGGCATCGCGCGCAGCGCCTATTTTCCCAGCCTGAGCCTGGGCGGCAGTTATGGCGTGGCGGGCAGCCAACTGGGCGGCTTGTTCAGCGCCTCCAACACCCTGTGGTCGCTCGGCCTGTCGGCGGCGCAGGCGGTGTTCAACGCCGGCGCCACCGGTGCCCGCGTCGACCAGGCCAGTGCCGCGCGCGACGTGGCGGTGGCCAACTATCGCCAGGCCGTCCTGACCGCCCTGGCCGACGTGGAAGACCAGCTGGCGGCCAGCAAAGTGCTGGCGCAGCAGCAGGCCTTGCGCGAAACCTCGGCCCATGCCGCCAGCCAGGTCGAGCAGCAGATGCTGAACCGTTACCGGGCCGGCCAGGTCGGCTATACCGACGTGGTGGCGGCCCAGGTCACTGCGCTCAATGCCCGGCGCGCGCTGCTGCAGGCCCAGGCCGACCGCCAGTCGACGGCGGTGGCGCTGGTGCAGGCGCTGGGCGGCGGCTGGAAGGGGTTTTAACCGACAGGCGGTTTGCCATTTCCTTGCTTCACTGGCATCATGCCGGGATGACCAACCGTTTAGTTTCGTCTGATTCGGAAACCAGTGAGGCGCTGCGGCACCAGCAGGCGGTGCAGATTGTCGGCATGGGTGCATCGGCCGGCGGGCTCGATGCGATTTCCGAGTTCCTGGCCTCCATGCCGTCCCGCACGGGGATGGCGTTCATCGTCCTGCAGCACCACGATCCCTCGCGCCGTGGCCTGCTGCCCGAGCTGCTGCGCCGTATCACCACCATGGAAGTGTGTGAAATCGCCGAATCGATCGAGGTGCGGCCGGACCATGTGTATGTGGCGCCGCCCAACTTCGACCTGGCTTTTTCCAACGAAAAGCTGATGCCGGTGGAGACCGCCGACGTCCATAGCCGCTATCCGATCGACTCCTTTTTTCGCGCGCTGGCCGCCGAAAAGGGGCAGGCTGCCGCCGGCGTGGTGTTTTCCGGCATGGGCACCGACGGCACCGCCGGCTTGCGTGCGATTCAGGAGGCTGGCGGCGTGACCCTGGCGCAGGAACCCAATTCCGCCAAGTTTGACTCGATGCCGCGCAGCGCGATCGCGGCCGGCGTGGCCGATTTCGTTGCGCCGCCCGGCGCCAGGCCTTGCGCGAGCTGATGTCGCTGCTGCAGCGCCATACCGGCAACAACTTCACCGAATACAAGATGAGCACTGTGCTGCGCCGCATCGAGCGCCGCATGAAGCTGCACCAGCTCGATTCGATGGAATCCTACGTGGCCTACCTGCGCGACAACGCGGCCGAAGTGCAGCTGCTGTTCCGAGTAATGCTGATCGGTGTGACCAGCTTCTTCCGCGATCCGACCGTGTGGGAACACCTGTGCAGCGAGACCATACCGGCGCTGCTGGCGGCCAACCCGGAAGGCGCCGCCTTCAAGGCCTGGGTGCCGGCCTGCTCGACCGGCGAAGGAGCCTACACCCTGGCCATGGTGTTCGACGAAGCGGTCACGCGCGCCAACGCCCGCGAGACGGGCAGGTATTCGCTGCAGATCTTTGCCACCGACCTGCATGGCGACGCCATCGACAAGGCGCGCCAGGGCCTGTTCGGACGCGGCGTGGAAGACACGGTGACGCATGAACGGCTGGTGCGCTATTTCCTGGCCGACGGCGCCGGCTATCGGATCCGCAAGGAACTGCGCAATATGATCATCTTCGCGCAGCAGAACATCATTTCCGATCCGCCGTTCACCAAACTCGATATTCTTAGCTGCCGCAATCTGCTAATCTATTTCAACCCAAAACTGCAGGAACAGTTGATACCACTGTTCCACTATGCCTTGAAACCGGAAGGCTTGCTGGTATTGGGCAGCGCGGATACGCCAGGCAGCTACAACGAGCTGTTCATGCCGGTGCCGGGTTGCGGGCGTATTTACCGCCGCCTGGACGCCAGCACGCAGCGCGTGGCGAATTATTTCCCGACCAAGATCGCGAAGGCCGCGCAACCAAGTTCCATCGAAGTTGCTACCATGACCATGAACGGCAATATCCAGACACAAGTAGAACACCTGCTGCTCAAAGCCCATACACCGGCGGCAGTCATGATCAACAGCGATGGCGATATCCTCTACATCCACGGCCGCACGGGCACTTTTCTGGAGCCGGCCACCGGCCGCGCCAACTGGAACATCCACGCCATGGCGCGCGACGGCCTGCGCTACGAGCTGGCCGACCTGATCGAACGCGCCAACCGCAGCGAGTCGACCGAAACCGTGCGCGAGCTGCTGTTCAAGGATGGCGCCTCCTCGCTGCTGGTCGACATGACGGTCGACGTGGTGCGCGAAGACGGTCATTCCGGCCACAACCTGCTGGTGACGTTCGATGCTTCGGCGATGCCGGCCCGCAAGCGCGGCAGCCGGGGCGCCGACCCGCGCCCGCAGGAGCTGGAACAGCAACTGACCATGGCGCGCCTGGAACTGCAGGCAGTGCGCGAAGAAATGCAAACCTCGCGCGAAGAACTGAAGGCGGCCAACGAAGAACTGCAATCGAAGGTGGACGACCTGTCGCTGGTCAACAGCGACATGAAGAACCTGTTGAACAGCACCGATATCGCCGTCATCTTCCTCGACAGCCAGATGAACATCCGGCGCTACACCAACCAGGCCACCCAGTTGTACAAGCTGATCGCCACCGACTTGAATCGTCCGCTCAGCGATATCGCCAACGACCTGGTGTATCCTGCCATGGAAGACGATGCGGCCGAGGTGCTGCGCTCGCTGGTGTTCTGCGAGCGCCAGATTCCGACCCGCGACGGCCGCTGGTTCATGGTGCGCATCATGCCTTACCGCACCGTGAATAACGTGATCGACGGCCTCGTGCTAACCTTCGTCAACGTCACCGAACTGAAACTGCTGGAAGCGCGCTTAACGCCTGAAGGAGGCAGCAACAAATGACCCGAACCGACGCCCTGCGCCAATGGCATGAGCTGCAAGTCAGCCAGCTGGAACTTGAGGTCCAGAGTGCCGCCTTGGCGGAGCTCGAGCGTCAGAAACGGGAGGTCGAGCAGGGCCTGCTGCGCTATGCCGGCCTGTTCGACCAGGGGCCGGTATGCTACCTGGCGCTGGCGCGCGACGGCATGATCGCCGGCGCCAACCGCGCGGCGGCGGCGCTGTTTGCCGTCCCGCTGCAGGACTTGCCGGGACAGCCGGTGGAGCGCTTCCTGGCGCCGGGCAGCCAGCCCGGGTTGCGGCGCATGCTGGCCGGCCTGGGCGCCGACGGCGCCAGCGCGTCCATGGAGGCGCAACTGTTCGAATCCATCGGCGGCGGGCGGGTGCGCATCGAAGCCAGGCTCGATCACGCCGGTGAGGCAATCCGCATGGTAGTCAGCGATGTGCGCTCGCATGAACAGAACGATGCGGCGCTGCGCCGGGCATTTGCCGTGCTGGACAACCTGGGCGAGGGCGTCGCCGTGGCCGACGCCGACGGCGCCATCGTGGCCATCAACCCGGCCTTTTCCGCCATCAGCGGCCTGGTAGAGGCGAAGGCCATCGGCAGCGATCTGGCTGCGCTGTGCGGCGCTGACGCCGCCCTGAATGTGCTGGCGGGCGGCAGCTGGCAGGGTGAATTGAGCGGGCGGCGCCCGGAAGGGGGCGACTACCAGGCCACCCTTTCGCTGCGCACCATGGCGGGCGCGGACGGCGACGTGGCAGGGGTGGTGGCCGTGCTGTCGGATATCAGCCGCCGCAAGCAGGCTGAATCGGCCTTGCAGGACCTGCGCCGCAACCTCGAAACACGGGTGGTGCAGCGCACCGCGGAACTGCTGCACGCCAACGGCCAGCTGCGCCAGTTGTCGGCCCATATGGCGGCGGTCAAGGAAGAGGAACGCAAGCGCATCGCACGCGAAATCCACGATGAACTGGGACAGAACCTGCTGGCCCTGAAGCTGGACATCGCCCAGCTTAACGAACGCATGAGCGGTCGCCGGACCCGCTTTGCGCGGCGGGTGGGGGCGGCACTGGAGAATATCGACGCCACGCTGCGCAGCGTGCGCGGCATCATGAACGAATTGCGGCCCTCGGTGCTGGACCTGGGCCTGGCGGCGGCGCTGGAATGGCTGGTGAACGATTTCCGCCACCGCAGCAGCCTGCATTACGAGCTGGCCCTGCCCGGCGAGGCGGTGCTGGCGGCCATCAATAGCGAAACCAGCCTGGTACTGTTCCGCATCGTGCAGGAGGCGCTGGTCAATGTGCTGCGCCACTCGCGCGCCACCCAGGTGGCGGTGCGGCTCGGGATGGAGGAGGGCGTGCTGCTGCTGGAGGTGGAAGACAACGGCATCGGCATCGTGCCCGCCTGCCGCGAGCGGCCCGGCTCCTTCGGCCTGATCGGCATGCAGGAGCGGGTCGATGCCCTGCACGGCAGCTTCTCCTTGAACGAATACGAGCCGGGTGCCGGATGCTGCGTGACGGTACACCTTCCTTTGTAAACAAAAGTCAATAGCCCTGAGGCCCCGGAACGCATATACTGCCGGTGCTTTTATACGTTCAGGGGACTGTTTTGACTAAAAAACTCGCACTTTCGGCAGCCATCGTGTCTGCCTTGGCCGCTTTCGCTCCTGCCCAGGCCGACGAAGGCCAGTGGCAGCCGCACCAACTGCCGCAACTGAGGGCCGAACTGAAACGCATCGGCATCACCATCCCGGCCGAACGCCTGGCCGACCTGTCCAGGCATCCAATGAGCGCCATGGTGTCGCTGGACGGCTGCTCGGCCTCGTTCGTGTCCCCTGAAGGCCTGGTGGTCACCAACCACCACTGCGCTTACGGCGCCATCCAGCGCAATTCGACCGCCGAAAAGAATTACATCGCCAACGGCTTCCTGGCCAAGACCCGCGCCGAAGAACTGCCGGGCGGCCCGACCACCCGCGTCTACGTGACCGACAAGGTGGAAAACGTGACCGAGCGCGTGAACGGCGGCCTGGACAAGCTGGCCGGCAAGGACCGCCACGCCGAGGTGAAGAAACGCATCAAGGCGCTGATCGCCGACTGCGAGACCGACAAGAACTACCGCTGCTCCGTGCCAGCCTTCCATCGCGGCGCGGAGTACTACCGCATCCGCCAGATGATGATCAAGGACGTGCGCCTGGTGTATGCGCCGCCTGAAGCCATCGGCAACTACGGCGGCGACATCGACAACTACGAGTGGCCGCGCCACACCGGCGACTATTCCTTCCTGCGCGCCTATGTCGGCAAGGATGGCAAGCCGGCCGACCCGTCGCCGGACAACGTGCCGTACAAGTCGAAGGACTTCCTGGTGGTTTCCGCCGAAGGCCTGAAGAACGGCGATCCTATCCTGCTGGCCGGTTACCCTGGCCGCACCAGCCGCTACAAGCTGCCGGTCGAAATCCGCTATGCGCGCGACCTGAGCTACCCGCTGATGGTGGCCGACTACCAGGCCGACCTCGACGCGATTGCCGCCGCCACCAAGGGCAAGGAAAACGACGTGGTGCGCTATGCCAGCGTGGTCAAGTCGATCAACAACCGCATGAAGAAAACCCAGGGCCTGCTGGACGGCTTCGCGCGCAAGGACCTGGCTGCCATCAAGGACAAGCAGGACGCGGAATTCCGTACCTGGTACGGCAAGCAGGCCAGCTCCTCGCCGGCCATGCTGGCCGAACTGGACGCCGCCATCGCGGCTGAAATGGACCTGGGCGACGATGAATTCGCCTACGGCGTGGCGACCTACAGCGACCTGCTGAAATCCGCGCGCACCCTGTACCGCCTGGCGCTGGAAAAGCAGAAGGCCGATGCCGACCGCGAACCGGGCTTCCAGGAGCGTGACCTGGCCAACATCAAGGCGCGCCTGACCCGCCTGGAGCAATCGCTGGTGCCGTCAGTCGACCAGGCCCGCTACGTCGCCGGCCTGCAGCGCTACGTCAAGCTGCCGACCAAGGCCCATCCGCAGTGGCTGGACAACCTGACCCCGGCCCTGGCCGACGTGCCTGGCATGTACCAGAAGACCGGCCTGGCCGACACCGCCACCCGCCTGGCCTGGATGGACAAGGCGCCGGCCGATTTCGAGCAGTCGACCGATCCGTTCATCAAGCTGGCGGTGCGCATGCATGGCGTGGCGATGACACTGGAAGAGCGCCGCAAGGAAGTGGACGGCAACCTGGAAAAGATCATCCCGCAGTACATGGGCGCTGTGATCGCGTGGAAGAAGTCGCAGGGCAAGCCGGTCTACCCGGACGCCAACTCCACCCTGCGCGTGACCTACGGTACCGTGTCGGCTTATGCGGGCCGCGACGGCATCACCAAAGGCCCGTTCACCACGGTGGAGGGCATCCTCGAGAAGCACACCGGCAAGGAGCCATTCGATGCGCCGCAAGCACTGATCGATGCGGTCAAGGCCAAGCGCTACGGGCAGTTCAAGGATTCGGTGCTGGGTACCGTGCCGGTCGACTTCCTGTCCTCGGCTGATACCACCGGCGGCAATTCCGGCTCCGCGGTCGTCAACAAGCGCGGCGAACTGGTTGGCCTGAACTTCGACTCCACGTACGAGTCCATCACCAAGGACTGGTACTTCGACCGCGACATCACGCGTGCCATCCACCTGGACGTGCGCTACATGCTGTGGGTAATGAAGGAGGTTGACCACGCGGACAACCTGCTGAAGGAAATGACCATCAAGTATCCGCAGAAGTAAGCGGAAAAAAAGGGGCTCCTGGTGAGCCCCTTCTCGTTATGGGGCAAAACTCTTAAACGCTCTTAAGCGCTCTTATTTCCTCTTGTTCGCTCTTGTTTGCTCTTAAATTGAGGCGTTTTCTTGCACAGGGTCACCTCCCGTTTTGGTCGCCGCTTCCCGCTCATGGCATAATCCCGCCTCACCCAAACGCAATCACATGAACGAAACCATTTCCCTGTTCGGCCTCGCCAACACCACTCCGCTTGAGCTGGTGTCATTTGTGCTTGCCGTCCTGACCGTCTGGCTGAACATCCGCCAGAACCACTGGGCATGGCTGTTCGCCATCCTGTCGTCGGCGACCTACGGTGTGGTGTTCTTTGGCGCCAAGCTGTATGGCGACATGGCGCTGCAGGGCGTGTTCATGACGGTGTCGTTCTGGGGTTGGTACCAATGGCTGCACGGGAACCAGGGCAAGGAGCTGGCCGTGTCGACGCTCAGTGCGCGCGGGCGCGTGTGGTCCGGCGTGGCCTGGCTGGCGGGCTTTGGCCTCCTGGCCTGGTTCCTGCGCCGTTATACCGACACCGACGTGCCGAACGCCGACGCCTTCCTGACTGCCGGCAGCCTGGTGGGACAAGCCCTGCTGTCGCGCAAGAAGATCGAAAACTGGCACGTCTGGATCATCGTCGACGTGCTGTACGTCGCCTTGTATGTCCACAAAGGCTTGATGCTGACGGCCGTCCTGTACGGCATGTTCGTGGCGATGGCGGTTGCCGGCCTGCTGGCCTGGCAGGGCAGCAGCGACGAACCGGAAGAAGCAGTCGTCTGGAAATGAAGCAGCCATACCGCGTCGGCATCGTCGGCGCCGCAGCCTCCGGCAAGACCACGCTGGCGCAAGCGCTGGCAGAGCGCTACGGCGCCATCTGGGTGCCCGAATACCTGCGCGAGTTCTGCGACACGCGCCAAAGCGTTCCCGTATCGACCGACCAGTTCCACATCGCCACCACCCAGGTGGCACGGGAAGACGCACTGGCCGCGCAAGGCGGGCGCTTCCTGTTCTGCGACACCACGCCGTTGATGACGGCGGTCTACAGCATCCACTACTTCGGCGGCATCGACGAGCAGCTCGAAAGCCTCGCTTCGTCGCGCCAATACGACATTACCCTGGTCTGCAAGCCGGAATTTGCATGGATACCCGACGGCCTTCATCACGAAGAGGAAGATGTCAGCGGTATTATTGACTCGATCCTGCTCGACCAGCTGGCCCGGCGCGGCGTACCTTACACGCGCATCTCGGGCGACCTCGAAGAGCGCCTGAAGCAAGTAGGTCGACTCCTGGGAGGTTGAAGCATGAAAGAACTGCTCGCGTTGGCCGCCATGCTCCCCTTGGCGGCGTTTGGCGAGACCGGTTATTACGTGGTCACCACCTACGATGTGGAAGGCCAGGCTTCAATCGACTACAAGTACTGGAATGCCCACTACAAGAACTCACGCAACGTGGCCAGCCCCGAAATCGGCATCGGCTACGGTATCACTTCGCGCTGGTACACCGAGCTGTCCACCCAGTGGATCCAGTTCAACGGCCGGCACACGCGCAATACCGGCATCGAATGGCAGAACGACTTCCTGCTGACGCAGGGGCAATATGATGTGGACGTGGCGCTGCATACCCTGGTGGAGCGCTCACGGCGCCGTGAGGATGGTTACGCCGTCGAAATCGGTCCGGTGCTGCAGGCGCAGTTTTGGCGAACCCAGTTGAATTTCAATCTGTTCTTCCAGCGCGAAATGGACAACGGAGAGAAAAATGAAACTGAACTGGCCTACCAGTGGCAGGTCAAGCAGCGGTGGAAAAGCTGGTTTTCGCCAGGCCTGCAAGGCTTTGGCGAAGTAGGGAAGTGGAATGACTGGCTGCCGTCGAAGAAGCAATCGCACCGGGCCGGCCCGGCCTTCTTCGGCGAAGCAGGCCACTTCAAATACGAAGCAGCCTACCTGTTCGGCAAGAACTCGGGACGCGCAGCGAATTCTTTCTCGATGCGCGCCCGGTACATCTTTTAGAACTCCACCTGCGCGGAGAGGTGGAAGGTGCGCGGCGAACCTGGGAACAGGTAGCCGCCCAGATCCGGCGTCACGTCGCGCCAGTAGAACTTGTCGAAGGCATTCTTCACCTGCGCGCGCAGGATCACGGCCGAGCCGCCCACGCGGGTCGCATACGAACCGCCCAGGTTTACCACATGGTAGGACGGCACCATGGTTTTGTTCTCCTGGTCGAATGCCTTCTTGCCGGCGAACTGCCAGTTCGCGTTCAGCTTCAGGCCTGGCACATCGGTCACAGCGTAATCGGCCCACACGGTCGACTTGAAGTTCGGCACGTTGGTCACGCGTTTGCCGTCCAGGCCCACCAGGCCGGTACCTGCCTGCTCGGTATGGATCGCCGCCATGGAAGCACCCAGCAACAGCTCGCGCGTCACCTTGCCCTGCGCCGAAAACTCCACGCCGCGATGGCGGTCCTGGCCGTTACGCACAAAGGTATTTGACGTCGCGTCGGTGAACTCCAGGCCCTGGTCGATCTGGTACAGCGCGGTCGACAGGGTGACGCCGTTGATTTCAGCCTTCGCGCCCAGTTCCACCTGCTTCGATTTACCCGGCGCCAGCGCGCGTGCCTCATTGGTGGTGCCGATCGGCGCCACGCTGCCGTATTGCAGGCCTTGTGCGTAGTTCGCGTAGTAGGACAGCTTGGCGGACGGGCTGAATACCAGCGCCACATTCGGCAGCCAGAAGTTCTTGCGAACAGGCGCAACTTCCACCTCATTGCGGCGCAGGGACGCATAGCGCACGCCGGTATGCAGCGCCAGTTGGTCGGTCAGGCCGAGAATGTCCTGCACGAAGGCGGAGCGCTCATGATCGTTGCGGCGCTCGGAAACCGGGCCGACTTGCTTGTCCGTCAGCGGCACCGCCACCGGGCGATAGATGTTGCTCACACCGGCGTACTCATACACGTAATCGCCCCAGCGCTCCCGGTTGCTGAAGAAGGACAGGCCGGCAGCCAGCTCATGGCGAATCGAACCGGTCGCAAAGCGGCCATTCAACAGCGCCTTGGCGGACAACGGTTTTTTCTCCTCACCCAGGCTGCGATAGTCGTACACGTCGTAATCGCCGTTGGCGCAGAAGCCTGGCCACAGCGACTCGCTGGAGCAGCCGTAAGGGAAGGCGGTATAGTCATCGCGCTTGAAACGGTGCTGGTTGGCGCTCAGGGTGGCCTTCCAATCAGCCGAAAGCTGGTACTGGAAGTTCACGCCGATGTTGCTGGACTCGGTTTCCACCGGCTTGGCCCAAGGCTGGTCGTTCAGGAAGGTTGCTGCATCGACCACCGGCAGGCTGGCGCCGCCGATCAGCTGGAAGCCAGGCGCCGATTTCTGCGATTTCTTCTGGTAGTCGGCGTCGAACTGCAGCAGCGCCTGTGGGCTGATGCGGAAATCGAACGCTCCGGAAACGAAGCTGCGGTGGCCGTCAGCGCCCTTGACGATGGAACGCATGTGCTCACCGGCAGCGTTGATGCGGTAGCCGAAGCGGTTGTCTTCGAAACGGCCGCCCAGGTCCACGCTACCGAGCGCCGAACCGCGCTCGCTCACGGAAAACAGGACGGAACGCAGCTTGTTGTCGGTCGGGCGCTTGGTCACGTAATTGACTACGCCGCCCGGCGCAGTGACGCCGTACTGCAGGCCGGCCAGGCCGCGCAACACCTCGATGCTTTCCTTGTTCTCCAGCGGGATCTGGGCGTCGCCGGAAATCGCATGGCCGTCCTTGCGGTAGGAGTTGGCGTTATTCAGCTTGAAGCCGCGGATCGAGAACTGCTCGGCGTAGCCAACCGCGTTGTAGGCATCGCCGATGCTGGCGTCGAATTTGACGGCGTCGGTCGTGTTGAGGATGCCCAGTTCCTGGATCTGTTCGCGCGTCAGCACGCTGACGGAAGCGGGAGTCTGCAGCAACGGCTGTTCGCTGAAACCGGCCACGGAGGCGCGTTCAGCGGCAATGCGATTGGCGGAGATGACCACTTCGGTCATTTTCTGGTCCTGCGCGAAAGCGGCAGGGGCGAAGGCGGAAGCGACGGCCAGTGCGGCCAAAGTGAGGCGATTGCTGTTCATGATTGTGCTCTTGCTGTACGTTATGCGCCAGCGGGAGAGCACGAGGGGTGAGAGCGGGGCCCGCAGCTGCGGACCATCAACCATCTACGCTTTCCTTCGCTGGCATTATCCAGATCAGGTTCGGAGGGTATTTCTCACCCCGCGCACATGCGCGAGGACCCCTAGCGAGGCGGTATTGTACTACAGGCTCAGTTGCAGCGCCTTGCGCACGTCGGCAGGCGTGATATCGCGGCGCTCACCGAGGCCGCTCAGGCCGGCCGCTTCCATTGCTGCGACGACCGCGTCGATCGCTTCCGAACCCAGGCCGTAGCCGGACAAGCGGGTCGGCACGCCCATCTGCTCGAAGAAGGCGCGCGTGTTGCCGATCGCCGCGTCGATGCGTTCATCTTCGGTGCCTTTGCTCTCGTGCAGGCCCCATACGCGCTCGGCATACTGCAACAGCTTGCCGCGCTTGGCCTCGCGGCGAATCTGCAGCACGCCCGGCAGCGCAATCGCCAGCGTTTGCGCATGGTCCAGGCCGAACAGCGCGGTCAGTTCGTGGCCGATGCCGTGGGTGGCCCAGTCCTGCGGCACGCCCACGCCGATCAGGCCATTCAGCGCCATGGTGGCCGTCCACATGATGTTGGCGCGCACTTCCACGTCATCCGGACGCGCCAGCACTTGCGGGCCCAGTTCCAGCAGGGTTTGCAGCAAGCCTTCGGCAAAGCGGTCCTGCACCGGCGCGTTGGCTGGGTAGGTCAGGTATTGCTCCGTAGTGTGGACGAAGGCATCGACCACACCGTTGCCGACCTGGCGCAGGGGCAGGGTCAGCGTCTTGGCCGGGTCCAGCACCGAGAAACGCGGATAAACGTGTGGACTCATGAAAGCGCGCTTTTCCTGCGTCTCGGCGCGGCTGATCACGCTGGCGCTGTTCATTTCCGAGCCCGTCGCGGGCAGCGTCAGCACGGCGCCAAAGGGCAGGGCAGCCTTCACCACCTTGCCGCCGATTTTCAGGATGTCCCAGGCGTCGCCGTCATACGCGGCAGCGGCGGCAACAAATTTGGTGCCGTCGACAACAGAGCCGCCGCCCACCGCCAGCAGGAAGTCGATGTTCTCGCGATGAATCAGCTCCACCGCCTTCATCAGCGTTTCGTAGCGCGGGTTCGGCTCGATGCCGGCAAACTCCAGCACGGAGTGGCCGGCCAGTGCCGCACGCACTTCGTCATAGGTGCCATTGGCTTTGATGCTGCCGCCGCCATACAGCATCAGCACTTTTGCGTTGGAGGGAATATGTTTTGCCAAGGAGGCAATTTGGCCCGTGCCGAAGATGACGCGGGTTGGATTGTGGAATTCGAAGTTTTGCATAGTGCCGGGCATTATCGCGCAAATCTGGCCCATCCGTGCGACACCCCGCCAGGGGCCTTGCTACACTTGAGAAATCCGCGCCGCAGGCTGACAATGCGTGTACCCGCATGCCTAAGGAGAGTGAGATGACACAGGAACACGTGGTCGAGCCGCGCGACTACCTCAATGCCCAGGTGCTGGACATGCACCGGGCGCTAACGTCGTTGAGCGAGAAGATCGAGATGCTCGATGTGCATAACCAGCGCATCGAAACGTGCACCGATCCCGAGCTGAAGCTGGTCATGGCCAGCCATCGCGACGCCACGCGCAAGCAGATCGCGATGCTGCTCGAATGGGTGCGCCGGCGCGACCCGAAAATGGACAAGGAAATGAAGGAAGCGCTGTTCAAGGCGGGACCGATCGCCGCGCAGTACCACTACGAGTAATGTCCTGGTATCGCGCTGCAAACAGAAAGGAAGTCGATGAAGTTGCAGCCGTACCGGGAAGGCAGCTGGTTTGCCATCCCGCTGAGAAATGGCGGCTATGCCACCGGACTGGTGGCCCGCCTGTCACCGCAAGGAAAGGTCATGCTGGCCTATCTGTTCGGGCCGACCCACTGGACGCTGCCGACCCTGGCGGACGTGCAGCCGCTGACGGCCAACGATGCGCTGAAGGTGATCCGCACCGGCGATATCGCGCTGGCCAATGGACGCTGGCCTGTGATCGGCAACACCATCGGCTTTCAGCGCAACGACTGGCCGGTGCCGATGTTCATTCGCCGTGCCGACGCCTTGAAGCGCGCCTGGCAAGCCACTTACGGCGACGATCCGGCCAAGCCGGAACGCGAAGTGTCCGTGCCATACGACACGGAGGGGTTGGAGAGCGATTCCTTGTTTGGCTACGGCTCGGCGGAACTGCTCATGACCAAATTGCTGGAGTAGGGGGGATCCCTATGTACACAGGCGGCTGTTTTTGCGGCGCAGTGCAGTACGAAGCAGACGCGCCGGTATTGGTAAGCACCTGGTGCCATTGTTCGATGTGCCGCCGGCTGTGCGGTGCGCCCAGCGTAGCCTGGTTCACCGTGCCGCGCTCCCAGTTTCGCTATGTGC
Organism: Duganella sp. CF458; assembly: GCF_900113115.1. Classification (GTDB taxonomy): domain Bacteria; phylum Pseudomonadota; class Gammaproteobacteria; order Burkholderiales; family Burkholderiaceae_D; genus Rugamonas. The sequence continues at coordinate 38,575 of NZ_FOOF01000006.1, forward strand.
GCGGCAAGCCCGCCATTTACCACTCCAGCCCCGGCGTGACGCGCGAATTTTGCGGCACATGCGGCACGCATCTCACCTTCGCCGACGATAGCTCGCCCGGGGAAATGGACATCACCACCGCCAGCCTGGACGACCCGGAAGCCTTGCCGCCGCAAGACCACACCTTCGCTGACAACCGGCTGCACTGGGAACCGATCTGCGACGACCTCCCGCGCTACCGCCGCACCCGCCGCGACGGCGCCCTTGAACGCGCGTAGCCACGCCGCTGTCTGACTTCCTGCGAAGTGCAACTCAGCGTCCGCTAAATTCGCAACCCATCGCGCTGGACTTGGCTCGGGTAGCTCAGCGAAGTTCAGACTGACGTGAAAATCAGCCATTTGACCAAGGACGATTTGCGCCAATTGCACTCGTTCGAGCGAAGGTGATGTCCCTTCAAACGAATTGGCCAACGCGGCCTTGTTGTCGAGATACTCGATCCAATTTGGCTGTTTTTCACTCATATTCACTGACTTTGTCATGAAGGGCTTCTAGCCGATATAAAGCTACTTTTCCCTGATGAGTCGAGCCGTTAAGGAAAATCCCATAGCCAGAGCAATCAAGACTATACAGGCTACAGCGAGGCCGGCCCAACCTCCTCGGAACCAGCGCATCGCGAACGATACGATGCACCAGGGGGCAATGAACAGGACACTCCCGACTGCCAGGTAGGCATGGCGTCGCCAGGTTTTTGCGACGGTGATATGTGCGACGAAAAGCACGGCAAATGGAATGGCCAATAGCGCTGAGCCGATGGCATTGGATATCGGGGCAATGCGCCAATCCAGGGTAAAGAAGTTTGCCAGCGTGCCTGCTATGAAGATGATTGCGGTGATGGCGGCAAGCGGATGGAGGCGGTGAAGTGGCATATGTCCGCGATCGATTGTTCTGCGCTCAGGTGCAGGCGGCAGCGCGTGTGAGCAACAACAGGCGCTCCTGCTCATTCTGCGTCAGCGTCGCCGCGCGCTCGAATTCAAAGCGGGCTTCGGGCAGGCGCTTCAGCTTGAACAGGAAGTCGCCGCGCACGCTTGGCAGCAGGTGGTACTGCTTGAGCGCCGGTTCATCGAGCAGTTGGTCGACCAGCTCCAGGCCCACGGCGGGGCCATAGGCCATCGACAGCGCGACGGCCCGATTCAACTCCACCACCGGCGACGGCGCGCGTGTCGCCAGCGCCAGGTACAAGTCCGCGATCTGCTGCCAGTCTGTGTCTTCCGGCCTGCGCGCGCGGGCGTGGCAGGAGGCGATGGCAGCCTGCAGCACGTAAGGCCCCGGCACGCGATTCAAGGCTTGCGCGCGCTGCAGCGCGGCCAGCCCACGGCGGATCAGCAACTGGTCCCAGCGTGTACGGTCCTGCTCGAGTAGCAGCACCGGCTTGCCCTCCGCATCGGTGCGGGCGCGCGAACGGGAAGACTGGATCTCCATCAGGGCTACCAGGCCATGCACCTCGGGCTCGCCCGGCACCAGCTCGGCCAGGATGCGGCCCAGTCGCAGCGCTTCATTGCACAGGGCAGGGCGCATCCAGTCGGTGCCGGCGCTGGCGGAATAGCCTTCGTTGTAGACCAGGTAGATCACTTGCAGCACAGCGCCCAGGCGCTCTTCCAGCTCGGCGCCGCGCGGCACTTCGAACGGCACCTTGGCGTCGCCCAAGGTGCGCTTGGCGCGCACGATGCGTTGCGCCACGGTCGATTCGGCGGCCAGGAAGGCGCGCGCGATTTCGTCCGTCGTCAGGCCGCCCAGCAGGCGCAGGGTCAGCGCGACGCGCGCCTCCATGGTCAGCACCGGGTGGCAGGAAATGAAGATCAGGCGCAGCAGGTCGTCGCCGATATTGTCGTCGAGTTCGCGCTCCAGGTCCGGCGCGGCATCCTGCAGCAAGCCTTCGATCTCGTAAGTCAGCTCCGGCTCTTTTTCGTGCACCAGCTTTTGATGGCGAAGGTAGTCGAGCGCCTTGTTCTTCGCCGCTTGCATCAGCCAGGCGGCAGGCCGGTCGGGCGTGCCGTTTTCCGGCCAGGTTTCGAGGGCGCTGACCAGCGCATCCTGCGCCATTTCCTCCGCCAGCGCGACGTCGCGCAGCATGCGTGTCAAGACCGCGATGATCTTCGCTTCTTCAATGCGCCAGACAGCGTCGATGGCGCGGTGGATGCTGTTGTCGTTCATGCTGCCACTTTACCATCAAGGTGGTGGCCGCGTGATAAACTCGGCAACTTTTCTAAAAATGAACCGGGGCGATGAAGAAGAACGTAGCGACAATCCGTGATGTGGCCGCCGCCGCGGGGGTATCCACCGCCACGGTTTCCAAGTTCGTCAACGGCGCGCAGCGCTTCTCGCCGGCAGTGGAGGCTCGCCTCACCAGCATCATCGGGGAACTGGGCTATCGCTCCAATCCGATGGCGCAGTCGATGATCACCGGCCGCACCAAGGCGATCGGACTGTCGGTGCTGGACATCACCAACCCGCACTACGCCAGCGTGGTGAAAGGGGCCAACCGGGTCGCCCAGGCTCATGGCTACACTTTGCTGCTGGTCGACACCGAGGAAACCCCGGAACGCGAGCGGCAGCTATTGGAGGCACTGAGCCGGCGCGTGGATGGCATGATCGTCTATTCCCGCACGCCGGAAGAGGAATTGGGCTGGCTGCTGGCGCTGGACCGCCCATCGGTATTTTTCGGCCGGCCCGACCTTATCGATATGCCCTCCGTTGCCAGCGACGACCAGTTGGGCGCCTACATGGTCACGCGCCACCTGCTGGCGCAAGGGCACAAGCGGGTCGGCTACATGGGGTTTGCCAATTCGCGCCGGAATCCCGAGCGCATGGCCGGGGTGCGGGAAGCGCTCGCGGCGCAAGGCCTGCAACTGAGTGCATTCGAAGCCGAAGCGCCAACCTCGGCCGCGGGCCAGAAGCTGTGCTCCTCGATCATGCTGGGCCGGCAGCCGCTCGACGCGCTGGTCTGCTTCAACGACCTGCTGGCGCTGGGCTTCATGAAGGCCGCGCAGACGCTGGGCTTCCACGTGCCGGACGATATTTCCGTGGTCGGCTTCGATAATATCCAGTTTGGGAATTTCGCCTCGCCGGCCCTGACCAGCGTGGACCTGAATAGCGAGCATATGGGCGCGGCGGCGATGGAGAAACTCCTGGCCTCCATCGAAGGCCAGGAGATCGAGCCGCTCACGGTCGTCAACGCGCAGCTGGTGCTGCGCGCCTCCACCGCAACGCGGCCTTAGATCGCAACCTTGCGCAGTTCCACTTCCATATCGCCCGGGTTAGGGTAAGGGTAGGACTTGACCCAGGCGATGACGTCATCGCGCGAGGCCGCATCCAGCGCCCAATAGCCGGCGATCAGTTCCTTCACCTCGGCGAAAGGACCGTCGGTGATGAAGGGCTTGCCGCCGCTGAACTTGACGCGCGCACCGCTTGCGGTGGACCGCAAGCCTTCGCCCGACAGCGCAATACCGGCGGCAACGCCGGCGTTGTTGGCGCGGTTCATGATGTCGATCACCACGGCGGGCGGCTCGAAGTCCTGCTCCGCCACAGGATCGGAGCGCAGCAGGATGGCCCAGGCAGCGTGCTTGGGCGCGGCGCCGGTGTCGAAGCCTACGCAGCCGCCGGGGCAACCGGCTTCGCGCACTTCCACCACGGCACCGCCTTCAGCGTCGGCCGACGGCCAGCGCGCAGCCAGCTCGCTGGCGGCGCGGCGGTCTTCGGCCTCGATGAAGCTGAAGCCGGCCACGCTGACATCGTCGAACGGGCCTTCTTGGTACAGCCACTGGCCGTCGCGGCGGCGCATGCGCAAGCCGCCGTCGGCACTGGAACGCAGCCATTTGGCACCCGGTACGGCCTGCACCAGTTCAGCGGATGGGAAAGTGTCCGATTCCGACGTGGCGTCGGCCTTCCGAATAACCATGTACTGCATTGAAGTCTCCTTTATACGGGCGCTGCGATCTTGCTGGCGATGCGCGCTTCCTGTTCACGCAGTTCGGGCGTGAATTCGGCGCCGAAATCCTCGGCCTCGAAGACCTGGCGGATTTCGATATCCGAGTCGCTTTCCATCGGATTGGGGCAGCGCTTGACCCATTCGATGGCTTCAGCCAGCGACTTTACCTGAATCAGCCAGAAGCCCGCAATCAGCTCCTTGGTTTCCTGGAACGGGCCGTCGATGACGGTGCGCTTGCTGCCCGAGAAGTGCACGCGGGCGCCGCGCGAACTCGGGTGCAAGCCTTCGCCGGCCAGCAGCACGCCGGCGTTCACCAGTTCCTCGTTGAACTTGCCCATCGCTTCGAGCAGTTCGGTTTTCGGCATCTTGCCCGCTTCGGAATCAGGGGTAGCTTTGACGATGAGCATGAATCGCATGTTGTCGGTCTCCTTAGGCTTTGCACTCGGGCGATTTGCCCATCATTTCCTTCATCCCTTCCTGCATCTGCTCGGGCGTCAGGTCGCGCGTGTGGGTGGCGATCGACCAGCTATGGCCGAACGGGTCAACCAGAACGCCGTAACGGTCGCCCCAGAACATGTCTTCCGGCGGCATCCTGGCGGTGCCGCCGGCGTCGATGGCGCGCTTGTAGGCGGCGTCGACGTCTTCCACGTAAATGTGCAGGGTCACCGGCGTGCCTTTGTAGTGTTTCGGGCCGAAGCAGCCGGCGTCAGGAAAATCGTCAACCAGCATGATGTGCGAGTCGCCGATGCTGATCTGGGCGTGCATGATCTTGCCGCCCGGGCCGGGCAGGCGGGAATTCTCTACTGCGTTGAAAGCCTTCTTGTAGAAATCGATAGCGGCAGCTGCGCCTTCGCACACCAGGTGCGGGGTTACCGTGTGCATGCCTTCTGGGATCGCTTTGACAGTCATGGTCGTTCTCCATTCGTGGTTGAGGAAAGAGGACACTTTTTGCGGCCTCCATATTCCCACGACGCACGGGGATGCGCCAGATCGACACGATTGCAAAATTTTTTTGAGCCTGCGCTTGCCGGCGGATCTTCTGGTTGTAGTTGGGTTCCGGGATCCTACAGCGCACGCAACGTGATCGTGAACTTCAAGCCGCCACCTTCCCGATTGGCAACTTCCAGTTCCGCCTCATGCCGTGCCAGCACCCGGTCCACAATGGCCAGCCCCAGCCCAGCCCCATTGGCCTGGCCGCGCGCCGTATCCAAGCGCGTGAATGGCTTGAGCAACTGTGCAATCTGCCCCTCCGGCACGCCCACCCCATGGTCCTGCACCTCGACCACCACCCGCTTGGCGGTATGCATCCCGCGCACCGAGCACTTGATATCAATCTCAGTCACATCCGCATCCGGCGTCTTGCCGTAGCGCCGGGCATTCTCGACCAGGTTGCCGATCACGCGCTTAAGGTCGGTCGCATTGCCCAGCACGTGCGCCTGTTCCGGTAGCTCAGCCGTAACCTTGACATCGGCATGCCGCCCCGCCTCGTGCGCGCAATCGGCCAGCAGCGCCGCCATATCGACATTGATAAAGCTGGATGCCTCGGTCGGCTTGGCGTAGTCGAGGAACTGGGCAATGATCGCATCCATCTGCGCAATATCCGACTGCATGCCTTCGCGCGCCTCCTGCGACAGGTTGGCCATTTCCACCTCGAGCTGCATGCGCGCCAGCGGCGTGCGCAAATCGTGGGAAATACCGGCCAGGATCACGGCGCGGTCGGATTCGACCTGCCGCAAGTCGTCCACCATCTGGTTGAAGCTGCGGTTGGCCTGGCGCACTTCCTGCGGACCGAGTTCCGGCAACGGCTCCGGATGACGGCCCTGGGCGATCTCGCGCGCGGCGGCGGTCAAACGCTTCAGCGGCAGGTTGATCAGGCTGGAAATCAGCGCCGCGCCCAGCAGCGATACCAGCGCTACCATACCGGCCCAGCCCAGCCATTCAACCGGACCCTGCAGGCGTTCGCGCTCCAGCATCAGCCAGTAGCGGTCATCGGCAATCTTGAAGCTGACCCAGTAGCCCGGCACGCCATTCACTTCCGAGGAAAAACGGGTATCGGCACCGAGCTTGGCGCGCACCAGGGTCTGGATGTCGGCCATCAGCCCGGAGCTTGGCGGCGCCGCGACTTCATCGTCGTCCTCCATGGTGAACACGCGGATGCCTTCGTTCGACACCAGTTCGAACAGCAGTTCGCGCCGCAAGTCGGTCGCCGAGTGGGTCAGGGCGGCGCGGGTGATGGTCACCACGGAGACCACCTGGGCGGCGGTCTGCTGCGCCAGCGGTTCGCGCTGGACGTAGTTGATCATGCCGAACCAGGCCGACATGGAGAGCGTGGTCAGCACGCTCAGCAAAAGAAAAGTGCGCCAGAACAGGCCGCTGGTCAGCGACGCCGGGCGCGGCAGGCGGAATTTCATCGACAGCCCAAAATCAGCGTGGCTGGCCCTCGGGGATGAAGACATAGCCCAGGCCCCACACCGTCTGGATGTACAGCGGGCTGGACGGGTCCGGCTCGATCAGCTTGCGCAGGCGGGAAATTTGCACGTCCAGGCTGCGGTCGAATACTTCGTACTCGCGGCCGCGCGCCAGTTCCATCAGCTTTTCGCGCGACAGCGGCTGGCGCGCGTGGCGCGCAAACACCTTCAGCACCGAGAATTCGCCGGTGGTCAGCGGCACGGTTTCGCCATTTTTCTTCAGCGTGCGCGTGCCCAGGTCCAGCACGAACTGGCCGAACTCGAAGGTTTGCGGATGCTCGGATGGCGCGCCCGGGATTTCGTCCGGTTGCTTGCGGCGCAGCACGGCGCCGATACGGGCCACCAGCTCGCGCGGGTTGAACGGCTTCGGCAGGTAATCGTCGGCGCCCATTTCCAGGCCCACGATGCGGTCCACGTCCTCGCCCTTGGCGGTCAGCATGATGATCGGGGTCTGGTCGCCGGCGCCGCGCAGGCGGCGGCAGATCGACAGGCCGTCTTCGCCGGGCAGCATCAGGTCCAGCACCAGCAGGTCATAGCGCTCGCGCAGCCACAGCTTGTTCATGGCGGTCGCGTTTTCGGCGGTGACCACGTTGAAGCCTTGCTCGGTCAGGTAGCGGCGCAACAGGTCGCGCAGGCGGACGTCATCGTCCACCACCATGATCTTGGCCTGGTGGCCTTGCTGGCCGCCGCTCGCGGCTGGAGGGGTAGTGGTGGTATTCATAGGGAGATTTGATCTTGTTGAATTGTCAGATGCATGTCGCTATGGTAACGTCATATTGATGGCCGGTGCCATACCGGTGAAAACTCATTACAAATTCTTACAAACTTTACCCGGTCGCTCTTACTATAGGAAGTTGGAGCGCATACACTGCGGGCATGGATACGGCAAGTACGACGAGGACGGCGATGAAACTTGGTGCTAAAACAGGATTGGGCAAAGCGGCTTTGGCGCTGTGCGCCGGCCTGTGCTGTACCTGGATGGCCAGCGCGCAGGCGCAGTCCGACCAGCGCGAGCGCCAGCAAGAACGCCGCGAAGCGCCACGCGACTTCCGCGACAATCGCATGAACGATGCCCGTGAAGCGCGCTATCAACGCCAGTATGAAGGGCGCATCGACGATGCGCCGCGCATGATGGACGACCGGGACAACGCAGATTCGCGCCGCATGGGTGGCCGCATGACCCCCGACGAGCGCCGCGACCTGCGCCGCCAGATCAATGAAGCGGGCCAGCAAGTGTACTCCTTGCCGCGCAAGCGGTGACTTTTGTGACGTTTACGTAACGCCAGGAAAACTTTCGGCCTCAAAAACCTCCGGAATTTGATGTTTTGCGTGTAATATTGATTGCCCGCAAGACAACGCGCCCCGGCGCGCCCATGATCAGGGCACTGGAGGAAGAGCTTTGTCCCAAATTGCACAACAGGAGAGCGCCGGCAGCTTGCCGGCCGGCGTAGCCCAGCGGCCCGATGGGGTCTACCTGGACGTACGCCTGCTGGCGCCTGAACTGACCGCAGCGGTCGATGCACTGTTCCGCAGCGGTTACGTGCTGCGCGGCCTGGACTACCCGGTGCTGGCGCGTGCCTTGTACGGCGTGGGACCGGAGCTGGCGCCCAATCCCGAGCTGCTGCTGCGCGTGGGCGACCGTCTTGAGCCGTTTCCCGCCCAGCGCAAGCCTTTGTACCGCAACGTCAAGATCCGCGACGGCGAGGCGGAATACTTCTTTGAACCGATCTACCTGCCGGCCGAGGAGCTGTCCGACGGCACCTTGCTGCCGGAACGCCTGGCCCAACTCGATTTCGACGAATTCGTCGCCGATATGTGGCTGAAGAACGTGCGCTTCGGCATCCAGGTGGCGGCTGTGCGCGCCGCGCTGGCTGCGCCGAAGGGCGAACGCGTGGCCGCAGCGCTCGACCTGGAACCGACGCCGGCCCAGGATGCGCGCGTGGTGGAGGTGGCGTCCGAACTGCATCGCAGCGATGCGCCGCGCCAGCGCGCGGACGGCACGGTCGACCTGACCAGTTTCCAGAACCGCTTCCCGCAGATCAAGCAAGGCATGCGCCTGCTGCAAAAGTTGCCCGGTGTGCCCGGTGAACCGGGCCGCAATATCGCCGGCCAGCCGCTGGCCGCGCTGGCGCCGAACGATGTCGATTTCGCTCGCCTCGCAGGCGAGGGCACCATCATCGCACGCGAACCGGACGGGGAATTCCTGGTGGCGGCGCGCGAGGGCTTCCTGAATGTGGACCCGAAAAGCGGGCAGGTGGCGCTGAGCGACAAGATCATCAGCCGCGAGGGCGTCTCCGGCCGCACCACCGGCAACCTGGAACTGATGGGCGCTTTCGAGGAATTCGGCGACGTGCAGGAACTGCGCGACGTGAACGGCAGCGACATCACGGTGCATGGCGACGTGTTCGGCAACATCAATTCCAGCGGCGGCACCATCGTACTGGGCCGCAACCTGGTGGGCGGCCGTGCCATCAACGCCAAGGGCGATATCCGCATCGAGGGCGTGGCTTCGGGCGCCACCATCCAGACCGCCAACGGCACGGTCACCATCACCGGCCGCGCCGAAAGCTGCGTGATCAGCGCACCCAAGGTGGTGATTGCGGAAGCGTCCAACTGTGAAATCTTTGCCGACGAAGTGAATATGGAGTTGGCGATCGGCTGCGCCGTCGCCGGCCGCAGCGTGCTGGTGGAAAGCGCCGGCCCGCGCAAGAGCAGCGAAATGTTCGTCTACGTGGTGGTGAAAGACGTCGCCGGCCACGACGCCGAACTGGAAACGCTGCAGAAGCAGGTCGCCGTCCACGAAGTGGAGATTGCCGCCTGGCGCGCCGAACATGACCGCCTGAATGCCATGGCCGAAGTGCGCAGCTACCTGACGCTGGCCGAAAAACTGCGCAAGGGCGAGATCCACCTGACGCCGGCCCAGGTGCCGCACCTGAAGAAGGTGGCAGGGGCGGTGGCGCCGCATATCAAGGCGATCGGCCAATTGCTGCAGTCGATCAAGGTGGGCGAGGAGGCCATTGCCGGCGCCCGTGCCCGGCGCGACGAGCTGGAAGCGTTGAAGCGCGATGCCGCCTCCCGTTCCTCGGTGCGGGTCAGCATGGTCGACGGCGAAGTGCTGGTGCGTACCTTGCCCCTGGGCGAAGCGGTGGCGGCCAACTTCATGGCGCAGCCCAAGGATTACAAAGCCCTGCTGCGCGGTCCAAGGCTGGACAGCCTGGCCATCTTCGCCGGCTCAAGCGGCAGCGTGAATTGGCATGGCGCGGTCCTGGCCGAGGCGAGCGTGGCGTAATGGGCCGATAGCCGTACAATGGCGCAAGAAGACTACCCGGGAGACATGGTGCCTGCAGACGCTGCCACGGCCGCCGCGGCGGCTGGCGATCTGCCATCGTCGCTGGTCCAGCGCGCCGATGGCGTCTATTTCAAGGCGGAAGCTCCTGCGGCGTTGCTGCAGGCGGCTGCCAACCAGGTATTCCTGTCCGGCGCCTGCTTTCGCGGGCTTGACTACGGCGTCTTCATTCGCGCCCTGTATGGCGCCGGCCCCGAGCTACCGGACGGCATGGCCGGCCAAGCCCTGTGGCGCTTTGCCGACGCTATCGTGCCGTTCCCAAGCGGGCGGCGCGACCTGTACAAGGCGGTGCGCATCGTCGGCGGCGAGGCTGAATACTATTTCGAACCCGTATTTATCGAGACCGAAGGCGAGGCGCCGCTGCCTGCGCATCTGGACTTCGGCGAATTCGTGGCCGACATGTGGAGCAAGGGCGTCCGCTTCGGCATCGATGCGCCGGTGGTGCGCGAGGCCATTGCCAGCGGCAAAGTGGCGCGCCTGATCGTGGCGCGCAAGCTGCCGCCGGTGCCTGGACGCGATGCCGCCATCGTGGAAGTATCGGAAAGCATCCACCGCTCCAACGCGCCGCGCCTGCTGGCCAACGGCCGTTTCGACCTGCACAGCTTCCAGAACCGCTTCCCGCAAGTGAAGGCCCAGGTGCGCCTGCTGCGGCGCGAGCCGCCGCAGGCCGGCACGCGCGGCTTCGAACTGTCCGGCATCGTGCTGGAACCGCCGCCGGCGCGCGACCTGGAGCTGGTCACGGTGGCCGGCGAGGGCACCCTGGTCGAGCATCGCGATGGCATCGACTACCTGGTGTCGTCGCGCGAGGGTTTCATCAACGTCGATAGCAAGAGCAAGCGCATTTCCATCGGCCCCAAGATCGTCAGCCGTGAAGGCGTCTCCGCGCGCACCACCGGCAACCTCAAGCTCGATGGCGATTACGAGGAGTTCGGCGAAGTGCAGGAGCAGCGTACGGTGGAGGGCGGCAATATCACCGTGCATGCCGACGTGTTCGGCAATATCGTTTCGCGCGGCGGCACCATTGTCCTGCAAAAGAACCTGATGGGCGGCAGCGCGACCAATGCGGACGGCAATATCCGCGTGGCTGGCGTCGCCTCGGGCGCACTGCTGCAGTCGAAGACGGGCGAAGTCGTCCTGGGCAAGGCGCAGAACTGTGTGATTACCGGTTCGCGCGTCATCATCACCGAGGCTTACAACTGCGAGATCATGGCCGACGAGGTGCTGATCAAGGTGGCCGCCGGCTGCGCCATCGCTGCGCGCCGCATCGAGATCGACAGCGCCGGCCCGCGCAAGCAAGCCGAAATGCAACTGCATGTGATGGTGCCCGATACCAGCAAGTACGACGACAAGCTGGCCGAATGCGTCGCCCGCGCGGAGAAGCACGAGCAGCAGGCCGAGCGCTGCAAGACGCAGATGGAAGCCATCACCGCCGACCAGGAGGTACGCAACTACCTGCAACTGGCCAGCAAGGTGCGCAAGCAGGAAGTCACGCTGAACCAGGAGCAGCTGGTGTTGTTCCAGAAGATGGCGCTGAAAGTCGGCCCGTCACTGAAGATGGTGGCGCGGCTGCAGGTGTCGATGAAGGAAGCCCAGGCCGCCCAGCAGAAGGAGCAGGAACTGGGTGAGCATGTCTACAGGCAGAAGCTGCTGGTTGTCGGCGGCGCACGCTGCACGGTGCGCATGGTGGCCGGCGACATGGTGGTGCGCAAGCTGGTCTTCAATCCCGACCTGGGACCGGCCTACCTGCTGCCGCCAAAAGAAGTCAAGCTGCGCGTCCGCGCCCCCTTGGGAGCGCAGCAGCCCTTGTTCGTCGGCAGCGGCGGCCAGTTCGACTGGAGCGGCAGCGCCGCCTAGATGGCAGCGTAGCAGGGCATGGCGCCCAGCGGCAGGTCGTGGAACAGGTTGTGATCCGTGTCGTCGATTTCGCCGTTGGCCTGCAGCACCCGGATCTTGGACAGGTAGTCGCCCACCGCCAGCACGCGTGCCATCGGCGTCCTCGGTTCACCCTTGCGCATGGATTCCTGTTCGCGGATCGCCTGCGTGATCGAGGGCGGGAACTTCCACGCTTCCGAGATGCCGGCCGCAATGGCAAGCGACTCGTGTGCCAGGCGGGCGCGGAAGGTGGCAGAACCGAGTTCGCCGGGCTTGGCGCCGGCGCTGTCCATCACGCGCAAGGCAGTCAGCAAGCCCGAATTGAGCACCAGTCCCGCCAGGAAAGCCTCAAACGGATTGACGCCGAATTCAGGCGCCAGCATGCGGCAGGCCACCGCGCTTTTCTCGGACTGCTCCCAGATGCGCGGCGCCAGCAGCTTGGTGTAATGGCCTGAATTGAGGTCGATGATGGGGCGGAAGGCGACCGTGGTGATCAATTGGCGCAAGCCTTCCTGCCCGACCACGATCACCGCGTGTTCGACGCTGTTGATGGTGGTGACCTCGCCGCTGTTCTGGATGGCGGCATTGGCCAGGCGCAGTACCGCACCCACCAGCACCAGGTCGTTGGAAATCTTGCGTGCGATGTCGGCACCGGCGAAATTCTCGCTGCGCAGGCTTTGCAGCAGTTGCGGAATCACGCCCGGCATGCGGCGCAGCATGTCGGCTGCATTGTGGCCCGATTGGGCGGCCAGGATCAATTCATGCAGTACGCGGCCTTCGGGTGCTGTGGTATCGAGCGATTCGTTCTCGCGCAAGCCGAACAGCCAGCGCTGGAAATGGGAGTTGACCAGGTCTTTTTGTTCGAAATCAGGCCCCCCCTCGAGGGCGGGCGACAGCGCTGGTATCGGCACCGGCGCCGGTGCTGGCCGCGCCGGCGCGGCGGTGGCGGCCGGTTGCGGGCGGCTTTCAGGTTTGGCGAGCAATCGCTTCAGCCATTGGTACATGGGCGCTTTCCCAGCAATTGTTATGAAAGCATTGTAGCCCAGGCCGCAATCTTTGAGGATGGTCAAACTGTTTGCTGTTGCGTAACGGTACGATGGAACAGCGTAACACCGGAATCAGAGGAGCAATATGGAAGCCGACCTGCGACAGTACCTGACGTTCCGCCTGGGCGGCCTTGAATACGCGCTGGACTACCGCCGCGTGCAGGAGTTGCGTCCATTGAGCGCGCTCGAACGCATTGCGTCGGGCGGGGAAATCGTCGAAGGCGTCGCCCTGTCGCGCGGCGTCATCATGCCTATCGTCGACATGCGCGTGGCGTTCGGCCCCCGCCCGCCGATGCACGACCCGCGCACGGACGTGATCATCCTGCAGCTTTCAACCTGCGTGATGGGAATGGTGACCGATGGTGTGACCGACCTGGTGTCATTGCCGGTGAGCGCGGTCCACCCCCTGCCGCATGCGGGCGAGGAGGTGGATTACCTGCTGGGGATGGGGCAGCTCGGCGAGCGGCGGCTGATCATGCTCGATATCGACCGCCTGATGGCGGTGCGCGGCACGCCGCGCGCGCGTCAGGCGGCCAGCGCTTCGAGTTGTTCCTGAAGCTCGAGCCACTCGCCTTCAAGCTGTTCCAGTTCCTTGCTGCATTCGACCTGGTCGGCCAGCAGGGTTTTCAGCTTCGGCTTGTTTTCCGCTTCGTAGATGGCCGGATCGGCCAGGGCGGCGTCGATCGTGGCTTTCTGCTCGCTGCGCTGGGCCATCGCGGTTTCCACCTTCTTCAGGCGGTTCTCCAAGGGCTTGCGCTGGGCCGACAGGCGCTGGCGCTGCTCGGCTTCCAGGCGCTTTTGCTCCTTGCGGTCCGCAGCGGAGAGCGGCGCTTCTTCCACCATGCAGGCTGCCGGGGCGGCATTGGCGGCGGCCGGTGATGCCGCGGCGGCAGGCTTGGCCATCTTGGTTTGCAGCAGCCAGTCCTTGTATTCATCGAGATCGCCGTCAAACTCGCGCAGGCGGCCGCTTTCGACGATGATGAATTGCTCGGTGGTGGCGCGCAGCAGGTGGCGGTCGTGGGAGACCACCAGCAGCGTGCCTTCGAACTGGGCCAGCGCATCGGTCAGCGCTTCGCGGGTTTCCAGGTCCAGGTGGTTGGTCGGTTCGTCCAGCAGCAGCAGGTTGGGGCGCTGCCATACGATCAGGGCCAGCGCCAGGCGCGCTTTTTCGCCGCCGGAGAATGGCGCGATCTTGCTGGTCACCATATCGCCAGGGAAGTTGAAGCTGCCCAGGAAGTTGCGCAGCTCCTGTTCGCGCACGGTCGGCGCCATCTTCTGCAAGTGCCACAGCGGCGATTCGTCGTGGCGCAGCATCTCCACCTGGTGCTGGGCGAAGTAGCCGATCACCAGGCCTTTGCCGGTGGTGGCGGTGCCTGTCAGCGGGTCGATGTCGCCGGCGATGGTCTTGATCAGGGTCGACTTGCCGGCACCGTTCACGCCCAGCAGGCCGATGCGCTGGCCTTGGACCAGCGAAAATGTCACACCGCGCACGATGGTCTTGTCGCCTTGTTCGGTGTGGTAGCCGCAATTCACGTCCTCCATCACCAGCAACGGGTTCGGCGCGCTGACCGGATCGCGGAATTCGAAGCTGAATTCGGCGGCGGCGCGCAGCGGCGCCAGTTCTTCCATCCTGGCCAGCTGCTTCATGCGGCTTTGCGCCTGGCGGGCCTTGGTGGCCTTGGCCTTGAAGCGGTCGATGAACGATTGCAGGTGGGCGCGGGCGCGCTGCTGCTTCTCGATGGCGGAAGCTTGCAGCACCAGTTGCGCTGCGCGCTGGCGCTCGAAGCCGGAGTAGTTGCCCGAGTAGCGTTTCAGCTTGCGCTCGTCGATGTGGACGATCACGTTCACGATCTCGTCGAGGAAATCGCGGTCGTGGGAAATGATGATCAGGGTGCCGGGATAACGCTTCAGCCAGTCTTCCAGCCAGATGATCGCGTCCAGGTCCAGGTGGTTGGTCGGTTCGTCAAGCAGCAGCAGGTCGGAAGGGCACATCAGCGCCTGCGCCAGGTTCAGGCGCATGCGCCAGCCGCCCGAGAAGCTGGCCACTGGCTGTTGCATCTGCTCCAGCGAGAAGCCCAGGCCGAGCAGCAACTGCTCGGCGCGCGACTGCACGGTGTAGGCGTCGGTGTCGGCCAGCTCGGTATGGACGTGGGCGATCTCGATGCCGTGCTCCGGCGAATCGGGCAGGGCTTCCAGGCGCGCCAGCTCGGCCTGCAACTGGCGCAGGTGGGCGTCGCCGTCGATGGCGTAGTCGATCGCGGTGCGCGGCAGGGCAGGAGTTTCCTGCGCCACGTAGGCCATGCGCCAGCTTTTCGGGAAATCGATGTCGCCCAGGTCAGGGTGCAGCTCGTTGCGCAGCATCGCGAACAGGCTGGATTTGCCGGCGCCATTGGCGCCGATCAGGCCGATCTTGTCGCCCGGATTGAGG
The DNA here is from genome assembly GCF_900113115.1 of Duganella sp. CF458. Classification (GTDB taxonomy): domain Bacteria; phylum Pseudomonadota; class Gammaproteobacteria; order Burkholderiales; family Burkholderiaceae_D; genus Rugamonas. Next base: position 53,699 of record NZ_FOOF01000006.1, read on the forward strand.
GTCAGGTCGGCGGATTCCAGCAGCGGCTTCAGGCCGCGCATAAGGCTGACGTTGATGAAGCGGATCATTTTTTGGTCGTTTCTTTAAAACCGGTAAACCAGGGTCAGACCCGGATTTACCGGTTTAGATTTTGAGTTGGTCGGCGGTCAGCAGGAACACCATGTCGTCGCCCTGGCTGGTGGTCAGCCAGGTCAGGCCCAGGTGGCCGAAAGCCGCTTCCGCGAACTCTTTTTCGTTGCCGATTTCAACGATCAGCAACCCGTCGTCGGTCAGGCGTTCAGCCGCGCCGGCCACGATCTTGCGCACCAGGTCCATGCCGTCGGCGCCGCCGTCCAGCGCGATTTGCGGCTCGTGCAGGTACTCCTGCGGCAGATTGGCCATCGACGAAGAGTTCACGTACGGAGGATTGGTGATGATCAGGTCGTACTTCCTGCCGGCCGGGACGTTGGCATACAGGTCCGACTGGATCAGGTTCACGCGCTCTTCCAGCTTGTAGGTCTCGACGTTCTTGCGCGCCACTTGCAGCGCATCGCCGGAGATGTCGACCGCATCGACCGCGGCGTCCGGGAAAGCGTCGGCCATCATGATCGACAGGCAGCCGGAGCCGGTGCACAGTTCCAGGATGTTCGACACGTTTTCGGCATCGTTGACCCACGGCGCGAAATAATTCGGGATCAGCTCCGCGATGTAGGAACGCGGCACGATGGTGCGTTCGTCGACATAGAAGCTGTATGTGCCAAGCCAGGCTTCATTGGTGATGTAGGCGGCAGGCACGCGGTCATTCGCGCGGCGCTCGATCACGGCCAGCACTTCGGCGATTTCTTCCGGCTGCAGGCGGGCGTCCATGAACGGCTCCAGGCGGTCCAGCGGCAGGGCCAGGGTGTGCAGGGTCAGGTAGGCCGCTTCATCGTATGCCTCGGCGCTGCCGTGGCCGAAGAACAGCTTGGCCTTGTTGAAACGGGTGACTGCGTGGCGGATCAGGTCGCGCGGGGTGGTGTACAGGGTGGTATCCATAATGTTCTTCTTAGCGCAGGAGGTTTTCCAGGGTGCGGCGGTAGATGTTCTTCAGCGGATCGATAAAGCGGATTTCGACGTGCTCGTCGATCTTGTGGATGCTGGCGTTCGGGGGGCCAAATTCTATCACCTGGGGGCAGATCCGGGCGATGAAGCGCCCGTCGGAAGTGCCGCCGGTGGTGGACAGCTCGGTGTCGACGCCCGTCTCATCCTTGATGGCGTGGCACAGTGCCTCGGACAGCGTGCCGCGCGGCGTCAGGAAGGGCAGGCCGGACAAAGTCCAGTCCAATTGGTATTCCAGGCCGTGCTTGTCGAGGATGGCATGCACACGCTGGCGCAGGCTTTCGTGGGTGGAAGCGGTCGAGAAGCGGAAGTTGAAGTCGATGTGCATGTCGCCCGGGATCACGTTGTTCGCGCCGGTGCCTGCCTTGATGTTCGACATTTGCCAGGAAGTCGGCAGGTAGTACTCGTTGCCGTGGTCCCAGACTTGCGCCACCAGTTCGGCCAGCGCGGGCGCGGCCAGGTGGATCGGGTTCTTCGCCAGTTGCGGATAAGCGATATGGCCTTGCACGCCCTTGATGGTCAGGCTGCCCGACAGCGAACCGCGGCGGCCATTCTTGATCATGTCGCCCAGGGTCTTGTCGGAAGTTGGTTCGCCGACGATGCAGTAATCGATGGTCTCGTTGCGCGCTTGCAGCTGTTCCACCACTTTGACGGTGCCGTCGGTGGCGGGGCCTTCCTCGTCGGAGGTAATCAGGAAAGCGATCGAGCCCTTATGGCTCGGGTTCGCGGCGAGAAACTCCTCGCAAGCGACCACCATGGCGGCAATCGAGGTTTTCATGTCGGCGGCGCCCCGGCCGTACAGCTTGCCGTCGCGGTGGGTCGGATAGAACGGCTCGGACGACCATTTTTCGACCGGTCCGGTCGGCACCACGTCGGTGTGGCCGGCAAACACCAGCACCGGACTTGCCGTGCCCTTGCGCGCCCACAGGTTGGTCACGTCGCCGGAGATGATGGTCTCGCAGTGGAAGCCGAGTGGCTCCAGCCAGGATTTCAGATGGTCCTGGCAACCCTTGTCATCCGGCGTAACGGATGCGCGGCCCAGCAGCTTTTCGGTCAGGTCGAGGGTGCGGGAAGCGCTCATGCTGCGAAGATTTCCTGGTACATGGCGTCGTTGAAACCGACGTGGGCTTTGGCGCCGGCGCCCACCAGCACCGGGCGCTTGATCACGGACGGGTTTTCCAGCATCAGGGCGATAGCGGCATCGGCGCCGGTGACGGCGGCCTTGCGCTCGTCGGGCAAGGCACGCCAGGTGGTACCCTTCTTATTGACCAGCACTTCCCAATCCAGGGTTTTCAGCCAGGTGCGCACGGTGGCTTCGTCCAGCCCCTGTTTTTTGAAGTCGTGGAAGGTGAAGTCGTGCTGCTGGCCAGCCAGCCATACGCGGGCTTTCTTGACGGTGTCGCAGTTGGGGATGCCGTAGAGGGTAATCATTCGGAAAAATATTGTTGTGCTGGGGCCGCGCCGCGGCCGGAGGACGACATTATATCGTGGCAGCGGGGGTGACAAGCCGTGTATGTTTTGCTAATGTTTCCGCACGCCATCAAAGAGCCAGCGAAATGACTACCACCAATCGGACCGAAGCTAAGATCGACATTTCGCTCGCCAATTACTTGGAGAAGCGCGCACTGGAGATCGCGTTGTCGCGCGCCGCGCCAGGGGCTGAACGCACGGCGATAGAACGGCTGGCAGCATTGCGCGCCGAGCTGATGACCCAAAGGGCGGCACACCACGAGCGAATAGTAGCCCGCCGCCACGCGCGCGGCGACTTTTACAGTGATGCCAAGGTCAAGTCCATCAATGCGCTGGGCCCCAGCCGAAATGAGTTGGACATGACGGTTGACGATCACTACGCGAAGCAGGACGGCGCCAAGGGCGTCCTGCAAGCGCATGGCTTGGCCAGCTTTGCATACAGGCTGGTGTCGGAGCGTAGCAATCTCGGACTGATGACCCCAGACATTGCCGACGACGCGGGGGGCATGCTGGCGCTCGAGGAAGCCTTCGCCAACGAGTGGGCCGCCACAATCGCCGACCCGGCATATAACGCCCAACTGGCGCAGCGCCGGCGCGAGGCTGCCAAGCTATTCCGTACTTCAAATTCGCCGATGTGGCTGGTGGCGCAGCCGGCTTGCCCATCGCAGAAAGGCATGGATGCGGAAGCCCTTGGCCGCGCCTGGAGCAAGCTCGAATCGATCAGCGGGGAGGTTGGGCTGGCGTCGCTTTCAAACTACGTCGGCATCGATGGCCAGGCGGCAGAAGATGGCGCGCCGGCGACAGAGGTGCTGGCGGCAGTAGAAGGGCTGTTGGCCGCAATCGACACTCCGGGCAAAAAGCTTCCCGCGAAAAAGGCGACGCTGGCTGTGTTGGAAGAAGTGCGCGCCATCCTGCAATGGGCGGTCCAGCACCAGGCGCGCGTTTATTTCGATGTTGAATTCTGAACTGTGATATCAGGCCGCGCTGAAGGCCGGGACGTACACTTCGCTGAATTCCGGCGGCAGCCGTTTCGGACGGCCGCTGGAAAGCTCGATGCAGACCAGGTCCCAGCGGGCGCGCAGTACCGTAGTGTTGTCGCGCTGGCGAACCAGCTGGAAGCAACGCTGCATCGAAAGCGGGCCGTCGCCAGGCAGCAGCCAGGTTGCAAGCAGCAGTGCTTCACCTTCGTTGGTGGCGAAGATGTAATCGAACTCGCTGCGACGGATCGCCATGCCGCGATCCAGGCGCTTGTAGTCGGCCAGCGTCAGGCCAAGGGCGTTGGAATGCGCCCAGCCGGCTTCCTCGCACCAACGCACGTAGACCGCGTTATTGGTGTGATCGAGGCCATCGATGTCGGCGGCTTGCGGCGTAACCGGGAGGATGAAGGGACTTGGCCGGTCCCAATCAACATGAGAGCGCAAGATCAACGCTTCTTCAGGATCGAGCCGAGCACGCCCCGGATGATTTCGCGGCCCACTTGCGAGCCGATGCTGCGGGCGGCAGACTTGACCATCGCTTGCACGGCGGTGTCGCGCTTGCTGCTGCCACCGAACAGGCCGCCCAGCACATCGCCGAAGATGGAGCCACCACCGCTATCGGCAGGGGCTTCGGCTGGTGCCTGTGCGTTGCCGCGGCCGGCCGGGGCCGGGGCTGTGGCGCTACCGGGATTTGCCACGCGTCCGGTGAGTTTTTCGTAAGCCGACTCGCGGTCGACAGTTTTCTCGTACACGCCGGCCACCACGGAGCTGGCGCGCGCGGCTTGGCGCTCGGCAGGCGTGATCGGGCCGAGTTGGGATGCCGGCGGCAGTACGAAAGCACGTTGTACGATCTGCGGCGTGCCTTTCTCGTCGAGGAAGGACACCAGCGCTTCGCCCACGCCAAGCTCAGTAATCACCTGCGCCACGTCGATCGCTGGATTCGGGCGGAAGGTTTCGGCAGCCGATTTGACGGCCTTCTGGTCGCGTGGAGTGTAGGCGCGCAGCGCATGCTGCACGCGATTGCCCAACTGGCCCAGCACGGTCTCCGGAATATCGAGTGGATTCTGCGTGATGAAGAACACGCCGACGCCTTTGGAGCGGATCAGGCGCACCACCTGTTCGATCTTTTGCAGCAGGGCTTTCGGCGCTTCGGCAAACAGCAGGTGGGCTTCATCGAAGAAGAACACCAGCTTCGGTTTATCGAGGTCGCCCACCTCCGGCAGGTTCTCGAACAGCTCCGACAGCATCCACAACAGAAACACGGCGTAAATGCGTGGCGCGTTCATCAGCTTGTCGGCAGCAAGAATGTTCACCACGCCCTTGCCGGCCGCATCGGTCTGGATCAGGTCGTCGATGTTCAGCATCGGCTCGCCGAAGAATTGCTCGCCGCCTTGCTCTTCAATCGTCAGCAGGCCGCGCTGGATGGCGCCGATGCTGGCTGCGCTGACATTGCCATAGCTGGTTTTGTAGTCGGCCGCATTGTCCCCCACGTGCTGCAGCATGGCGCGCAAGTCTTTGGTGTCGAGCAGCAGCATGCCGTTGTCGTCGGCGATCTTGAACACCAGTTGCAGCACGCCTTCCTGGGTATCGTTCAGGTTCAGCATGCGCGCCAGCAGGGTAGGGCCGAGGTCGGAAATGGTGGCGCGCACCGGGTGGCCCTGTTCGCCGAACACATCCCAGAAGGTGACGGGGCAGCCGGCCCACTGCGGGGTTTCCAGCTTGAGCGCTTCCAGGCGCTTGGCCATTTTCTCGCCCAGCACGCCGGGTTTCGCCATGCCGGACAGGTCGCCCTTGATGTCGGCCATGAAGACCGGCACGCCAATGTCGGACAGCGACTGCGCAATGCGCTGCAGCGTGACCGTTTTGCCGGTGCCGGTGGCGCCGGTAATGCAACCATGGCGGTTCACCAGGCTGGACAGCAAGTCGAGGGAAAGGGCGTCGGTTTTGGCGATCGGCAGGGCGGTGCTCATAGGGACAGAATTTCTTGTTGATATGAAATTCTGATCATACCATCAGGCATGCCGATATCGATTCCGTGTCGCGGACAGGGCCGCGAGGCCAAGCACCAGCAGCGCAAACGTCGCCGGTTCAGGGATCGCTACCGCCGTGGCCAGGTATTCCGCCCCTGCGCCGGACAGTATGGTGGTGCCTTCAGGGACCAGGAATTCCAGCGTTGCCGTATTGCCGAAATGGGCAAAGCCGCCGAACGTGCCGCTCACTTGCAACAGGGCTTCGAGTGAAATCGGAACCCCATAATCCAGCGTGAAGGTGGCGCTCAGTGCGGGACCGTCCGCGCTGGCCTGAAGCTCCGGAAGGTTGCCGAAAAAGTCGGCGATCAGGGCGGTATTGTGTCCGTCGACGGTCAGGGAAACCGTCATGCTGGCCGAAGTGCCTTGCGTTTCTTCTCCGGCCGCTCCCAGCGTGCCTTCGAAATGCAGGACAACAGTGATCTCGTGTGGGCCGCCAAGTCCGCCCAGAGTGACCGTATCGCTGAACTGGGCCAGCGACGAGCCGGTACTCATGCTGATAAAACCGCCACCAGGCGCACCGATAAATGAGCTGTCAACGCTGGCTTTCAGTACGCCGTAGCCGGCTTGCGCAAAGATGGACCCGTACTGGTCGCTGAAGCCTAACGCCGATGTGTCCTGGGCGCTGGAATTGACGACGGTGGGGCACGGCGTGCCGCAGGAGAAGTAGGAAATACTCGACAGTAACGAGGCCCGGACCGAGGATCCGCTCAACAGCAAGATGGCCAGCAGGAACAGGCGTGGTAAGGATTTCACGATCCCTCCGGTCATGCGACAAAGTCGGTTGCTGTCTGGAGGTGACGCAAGAAATGCACCCGAATAACTAAATTCCATGAATTCAGTTACTTATGGTTGCAGCTTTGCTGGAGCAGGGGGGTGGGTGTAAAGATTGGCGACACGGCGGGCAAACAATGCCCGCCGCATGCACCGGTCAAGCTCAGGAGCTCAGGAGTTCAGGGTGAACTCGGTGAACGAGGCGTCGGTCGGGGATTTCAGTTCTTCTTCCTCGACTGGTGGCGGCGCTTCCATGCCGTGGTTCAGCAGCCACAACAGGTTGGTGGCGGAATCGGCATTGGCCAGCGCCTCATCCTTGGTGATGGCGCCTTCCATCACCAGCTTGTACAGCGCCTGCTCGAACGATTGCGAACCCGGCGACAGGGATTTTTCCAGCGCTTCCTTGATCTGGCCGATCTCGCCTTTTTCGATCAGGTCGGAGATGTAGCGGGTGTTGACCATGATTTCGACCGCTGGCGTGCGGGTGCCGCCGCCGGCCGACCGGATCAGGCGCTGCGACACCACCGCCTTGATGGTCGAGGACAAGTCCTGCAGCAGGGCCGGGCGGTTCTCGATCGGATAGAAGGAAATGATACGGTTCAGCGCGTTGTACGAGTTGTTCGCGTGCAGGGTCGCCAGCACCAGGTGGCCCGACTGCGCGTACGCCATCGCCGACGCCATGGTCTCGCGGTCGCGGATCTCGCCGATCAGGATGCAGTCCGGCGCCTGGCGCATCGAATTGCGCAGCGCGGTGTAGAAGTCCTTGGCATCGCTGCCGATTTCGCGCTGGTTGACGATCGACTTCTTGTTGCGGAACAGGTACTCGATCGGGTCTTCCAAGGTCAGGATGTGGCCCGAACGCAGTTCATTGCGGTGGTCCAGCATGGAGGCGATGGTGGTCGACTTGCCGGAGCCGGTGGCGCCGACCAGCAGCACCAGGCCGCGTTTTTCCATGATCAGGTCGGCCAGGACCGGCGGCAGGCCCAGTTCGCCCAGCGGCGGAATGCTGGCCGGAACGAAGCGGAAGACGGCGGAAATGCTGCCGCGCTGGCGGAAAGCCGACAGGCGGAAGCGGCCCAGGTTGGGCACGGAGATACCCATGTTCAGCTCATTGGACGTGGCCAGTTCCTCAACCTGCTCGGGCGAACAGACTTCGGCCAGCAGGGCCTCCAGGTTCTCGGGCTCGAGCTTTTGCTGGTTGATCGGGATCAGAAGACCGTTGATCTTCAGATGCACCGGCGAGCCTACGGCAAAAAACATGTCCGAGGCGTTTTTTTCCTTCATTAGCTGGAACAGGCGGTCCATAGCCATTTTGGGGGTATCTCCTTGTTACGGTTAAACGCCGCGCAGCAATTCGTTAATGCCTGTTTTGGCGCGGGTTTGCGCATCGACGCGCTTGACGATCACGGCGCAGTACAGGCTGTACTTGCCGTCAGCCGACGGCAACGAGCCCGAAACTACCACGGAGCCGGCCGGCACACGGCCGTAGAATACCTCGCCAGTGGTGCGGTCGTAAATCTTGGTGGACTGGCCGATGTACACGCCCATCGAAATCACCGAGTTTTCTTCCACGATCACGCCTTCCACGATCTCGGAACGGGCGCCGATGAAGCAGTTGTCTTCGATGATGGTCGGATTGGCCTGCATTGGCTCCAGCACGCCGCCGATGCCCACGCCGCCGGACAGGTGCACGTTCTTGCCGATCTGCGCGCAGGAACCCACGGTGGCCCAGGTATCGACCATCGCGCCTTCGTCAACGTAGGCGCCGATGTTCACGTAGGAAGGCATCAGCACCACGTTCTTGCCGATGAAGGAGCCGCGGCGCGCCACGGCTGGCGGCACCACGCGGAAGCCGCCCTTGGCGAAATCTTCGGCCGAGTAGTTGGCGAACTTGGTAGGAACCTTGTCGTAGAACTGCATGGTGCCGTCGGAAGGCATGACCACGTTGTTCTCCAGGCGGAACGACAGCAGCACGGCTTTTTTGATCCACTGGTTGACCACCCAGGCGCCGTTTTCCTTCTGGGCCACGCGCAGCGAGCCATTGTCCAGGCCTGCCAGCACGTGATTGACGGCGTCGCGCACTTCGGCAGTGGCGTTGGACGGGTTGATTTCAGCGCGGTTGTCCCACGCGGTTTCAATAATTTGCTGGATGCTCATTTTTACTGGCTTTTCAGTTGATGACAGAATTGGACGATACGGCGCGCCGCTTCCAGGCCTTCCTCGGTCTCGGCAACCAGCGCCATGCGGATGCGGTTGCGGCCCGGGTTGCTGCCATGGGCGTCGCGCGCCAGGTAACTACCCGGCAGCACGGTGACATTGTACTCGGCGTGCAGGCGGCGGGCGAATTCGGTGTCGGACAGGCCGCTGCGGGTCACATCGGCCCACAGGTAGAAGCCGGCGTCCGGCATTTGCACGTCCAGCACCTCCTGGATAAGGGGCGTGATGGCGGCGAATTTGGCGCGGTATTGCGCGCGGTTTTCCTCGACATGGGTCTCGTCGGCCCAGGCGGCGACAGAAGCGGCCTGCACATGCGGGCCCATGGCGCTGCCGTGGTAGGTGCGGTACAGCAGGAATTTCTTCAGTACTTGCGCGTCGCCGGCCACGAAGCCGGAGCGCATGCCCGGTACGTTGGAGCGCTTGGACAGGCTGGAAAACACCACCAGGCGGGCATAAGGTTCGCCTTCCTTGGTCAGGCCGAGGAGATTGGCGGCCTGCATGGCGCCCAGCGGCGGCGCGTCGCCATGGTAGATCTCCGAATAGCACTCGTCGGCGGCGATGATGAAGTTATAACGTTCCGACAGCGCGAACAAGTGCTCCCAGTCGGTCAGCGTCAGCACGGCGCCGGTCGGATTGCCCGGCGAGCAGAGAAACAGCAGGCGCACGCGCTGCCAGACTGCTTCCGGCACGCTGTCGTAATCCGGGGAGAAGTTGCGGGCCGGGTCGGAATTGACGAAATACGGCTCGGCGCCGGCCAGGAAAGCCGCGCCTTCATAGATCTGGTAGAACGGGTTGGGGCACATCACCAGCGCGCCGGTATCGGGCGCGATCACCGTCTGGGCGAATGAGAACAGCGCCTCGCGCGAGCCGTTCACCGGCAGCACCTGGGTGGCGCGATCCAGCGTCGGCAGGCCGTAGCGGCGCTCCAGCCACGAAGCGATCGCATTGCGCAGCGCCTCGCTACCGGCGGTCACCGGGTAGTTGGCCAGGCCGTCCAGGTTGTCGATCAGCGCCTGGCGGATGAAGGCCGGGGTAGGGTGCTTCGGCTCGCCCATGCCCAGGCTGATCGGCTTGAAAGCGGGGTTGGGCGTGCTGCCGGCGAAGAGCTGGCGCAGTTTTTCGAACGGGTAGGACTGCAGCTTGTCGAGATGTGGATTCATGGCGCATACGGCTGGTTGAACCATTGATTATAGCCGTACTGGGCAACAGTGGCGTTGCTGCAAAATTGACAAGAGGATATGATCGATACATGGAAGCCACAACACAAGACACCGGGCTGTTCGCGCAGGAGCCCGTCCGCGATGCCGCCGTAACGCGGCGCGTGGGTCAACTGCGCCTGATCGCCGGCCTGCTGCAGGGTGGTCTGTTGTATTTCTTATATCGCTCGCAGCAATCGGGCGCTTGGCCGGCCAACCATCCCATGCTGTATGTACCGTTGCTGATGGCCGGGATCGTGCTGCCGGTCCTGCTGATTTCCAGCCTGGGCCATCTGGAACGGCGCCCATTGGCCTGGTGGCTGGGGGCGGCCGCCGCCGTGCTTGCCGCCGTGGGCATGCACGACGCGTGGCGCAACGCATTCGACCATGCGCCCGTGCTGCGCCCAAGCTTCCTGTTGTTCCCGTTTTGCATAGGCTTTTTCTTTGTCGCCCACAGCCTGGTGATGGCCGGCGCGCACGACAGGCGCTGGGTCGCTCAATACGCCACCTGCTTTGAAAGCGCCTGGAAGCTCGCCATCCAGCTCTTGTTTTCCGCCCTGTTTGTGCTTGGCATATGGCTGGTAATGTGGATGGGCGCCGCGCTGTTCGGTCTCTTGAAGCTGGATTTCCTTGAGCGGCTGCTGCTGAAGCCATGGTTCTCGGTGCCGCTGGTGTGCCTGGCCTTCTCGAGCGCCATGCATACGACCGACGTACGGCCGGCCATCGTGCGCGGCATCCGCAGCCTGCTGTTGGTGCTGATGGCCTGGATCTTGCCGATCGCGGTGCTGCTGGTCGGCGGCTTCCTGGCCTCGCTGACGTTCACCGGGCTGGAGGTGCTGTGGCAGACGCGCCACGCGACGGCGGTGCTGCTGGCAAGTTGCGCGGTGCTGGTCGTGCTGGTGAATGCAGCCTTCCAGGCTGGCGACGCGGCGGCAGGGCTGGCGCGCGTCGTGCGCTTCGCCGCACGCGTGGCCTGTTTCCTGCTGCCACCGCTGACAGTATTGGGCGTTTATGCACTTGGCCTGCGGGTGGCCGATTACGGTTGGACCGCGGACCGGGTGATCGCGGCGGCCTGCCTGGTGGTGGCTTTGTTTTATGCCGGCGGCTACCTGCTGGCGGCCGTGCGCCGCGGCGGCTCCTGGCTGGACGGCCTGCGCCAGGTGAATATTGCGGCAGCTTTCCTTGCACTTGCGGTGTCACTGGCCATGTTTACGCCATTCGCCGATCCGGCGCGCATTTCGGTGGCCGACCAGGTGGCGCGCCTGGCGCGCGGCACCACGCCGGCCGAGAAGTTCGATTACGGCTTCCTGCGTTACCACGGTGCGCGGTATGGCATGGATGCCCTGCAGGCACTGGCTGCGCACGGCACCGGTCCGCAGGCCGAGGCCGTGCGCACGCGCGCGGCGGATGCCCTGAACGAAGGGTATGAAGACCGGACGGCAAAGCGCGCGCCGGTTCCCGCCGCCGGCCCGCCCAACCTGGACGTGTGGCCGAAGGGCGCGCAATTGCCCGCTGGCTTCCTCAAGCAGGATTGGATGAGGACGTGGCAACCGTACCCGCCGCCAGCTTGCATGCGCGGCGCGGGAACCCGCTGCGATGCCATCGTGCTTGACGGTGATGGCGATGGCCGGCCGGACGTGCTGGTGCTTGGCGTGGAACGTGGCGACGGCGCCGCGCTGCTATCGGAAAGAAATGGCAGGTGGGAGGTTATCGGCCGCCCATCGCAAGGACTTGCCGGCTGCCCGCGCTTGCAGGAACGCCTGCGTGCCGGCCAGTTCAAGTTCAGCACCACGCCATTGCGCGACATCGAGGTGGGCGGCCAACGGATCGTCCTGGTACCGCCGGAGCCCGAGCTGCCGGATTGCGACGGGCGCTAGCCGGCGGCGACGCCCTGGCTCTCCAGCAGTGCTTTCATCCGGCGCCAGTGCGAGCCGCGCCAGAACACCCCCTGGCACACATCGCAAGTCAGGAATTCTTCATGCGATGCCCTGACAGCAGGCGGCAACTGCGGTGCCACCTCAGCCTTTGCCACCGTCCGCAATGGCGCATTGCAGGCCAGGCACAGCGTGAACGGCCGTGCACTGGCCGCCAGGTCCAGGCGCTGGAAGATCTCCGCAAACTGCGCCGCAGGCTTCAAGGCCCGTATATAACAGCCGTGCGTGATGCCGCGCCGCTTTAACAGGTCCCGGTCGCGGGTGAGGGCAACGCGGCCCTCGTCCTCCGACAGCGCAGCGACCGTTGGATCGTCAATCCGGTTGTCGTAGAGCGTATCGAAGCCTGCCATGCGTAGCAGTCGCGCCAGGCCACCCAGGTGGGCATCGGCCACGAATCGCATCACGCGCAAGGGCTCGGCGCGCACCCGCAACAGCGGCCGCACATCGAACGCCTCGAATTTGGGATAGACCGCCACCCGGTCGCCATCGCACAGCATGCGCTCGAAGCCGCAGGATTCGCCATTGACCAGGATCAGTTCGACCTCAGTATGCGGCACGCCGAGCGCCTCGATCATGTGCTTGGTGGTGGCGGCGCGCGCGCACGGCACAGTGAACTCAACTTTGCGACGCGCGCGCGGCAGGAAGTCGTTTAGTTCTTCGTAGAAACGGAAAGTGGCGCTGACCATACCGCAGTATAATTATTTGGCGCCGGCTGTCGAATTCCGGATGTGCTGGCACAACGGCTAAGCCGCTGCCGCGCCGGCGCGCAGCGGGCATTCCTCCATCTGCGCGCTGAGGCGGCGCGCCAGCTCGCCGCGCAGTTCCTGCAGGCCGCCGATACGGCGGTCGATCTCGGCCAGCTTGGCCTGCAGGGCCGTGCGCAGCGCCGCCATAGTGGCGGCACTGTCGCGGGCCGGCGCCGCCAGCAGCGGCAGGTCGGCCTCGATTTCCTGCAAGGTAAAGCCCAGCGCCTGGGCCATGCGGATATAGCGCAGCCAATCCGCCGCTTGCTCCGGATAGTCGCGGTAGCCGTTGCCGCTGCGGCGCGCCGCCAGCAAGCCGCGCTTCTCGTAATAACGCAAGGTATCGCGGCTGAGGCCCGTGGCCTCGGCCAGTTCGCCGATCTGCATCGCGTTGCTCCCAAAAAGTGCTTGACCATGGAGTGTACTCCAAGGTTTAAGCTGCGCAGCATGAATACTTCAAACATCCGCAAACTGGTGCGCGCCAGCGCCGCCTACGACCTGCTGCTCACCGCACCTTTCGCCACCCCTTGGACTTTCGCCGTCGCCCACGGCCACCTGTCCGCGCTCAACCAGGCACTCGGCGGCCCGCCGCTGCCGGCGTTCGGCACCCTGCATCTACTATTTGCCTGCCTGATGGGCAGCATCGTGCTGGTATGGTCCTGGTTGCGCCTGCGCGACCCGCAAGCGCAATTTGCCACCTATGACGGCGCCGCGCGCTTCATGTTCAGCACCTGGTTTGCGTGGACCTTGGCCGGCGGCGGCCTGCCGCTGGCCTGGCTGTTCATCGTGCCCGAATTCGCATGGGGCGTCGCCCAGTGGTATGCTGTTCCTCCGTTGAGCAAAAGGGGAGGGTGATATGCAAGCGCAACCTTTAATTGCTGTCAGTAACGTCGAGGCGACTAGCCGCTGGTACCAGAAAACCCTGGGCTTGCAGAGCGGCCATGGCGGCAACGAGTACGAGCAATTGCTGCATGACGGCCGCATGGTGCTGCAATTGCACCGTTGGGACGCCCACCACCATCCGCATATCGGCAACCCTGAACAGCGCCCCTACGGCAACGGTGCGCTGCTGTGGTTCTGGACCGACGATTTCGACGACGCGGTCGACCGCGCCAGCGCAGCCGGCGCAACGGTGCTGGAAGGGCCGAAAGAAAACAGCAACGCGCAGCACCGGGAATTATGGCTGCGCGATCCGGAAGGTTATGTGGTCGTGCTGGCGGGGCCGTATGGCGACGTCGGCATGTAGTTAATGCCAGGTATCCCGCGCCACGCGCAACATATTACGGCCCAGGACCTGTTCGATCTCGTTGGGCGCCATGCCCAGCTTGCGCAATTCCAGCGGCAGCGAGCGCCAGGCATAGATCGGCACGAAAGAAGGCGCACGGCCGGCGCGATAGCCGGCCGACTCAGGCCACCACCACGCCGGGTTGAAGCCGCCCGGCGGCGTATCGTCCAGGTCTTTCTCCTTGAAGCAGATATCCAGGCCGACGCCGGCGTGCGCCACGCCCACCAGGTCCGCCACGTACGCCACATGGCGCGCCACATCCGCCGCAGTCGGCTGCTCGGTACCCAGGAACCAGGACAGTCCCGATACGCACACCACGCCGCCGGTGGCAGCGCAGGCATGGATCTGTTCATCGGTTACATTGCGCCCATGCGGCACCAGCGTGAAAGGATTGGCATGGCTGAACACCACGGGCTTGCTGGAAGCTTCCATGATCTCCAGGCTGCACAGGCGGCCGGTGTGCGCGCAATCGACGATGATGCCGGCGTCGTTCACCGCCTTCAGTACCCGGTGGCCAAGGCGCGTCAGGCCGCGCGCGGTGTCGTGACAGCCGTCGGCGACGTTGTTGTTACGGTTGTAGGAGAACAGCATCTGCCGCACGCCCAGGCGGGCATACACTTCGGCCATTTCCGGCTGCTCCATCAGCGGCATCGCCCCTTCAAGATCGAAACCAATCGCCAGCACGCCATCGGCGGCGGCCCGGATCACTTCATCCACGCCCGATACCAGGCGATAGCGGTCCGGATTGGCGGCGATCGTGGCGCGATAGCCGGCGATCACCGACATCACCTGCGATACCGGATTCATGTCGGCGCCCACATTGACCGACACGTAGTTCAAGCCAGCGGAATGCAGCTGGCTAAGGGGTGAAAAGTCGGCCTGCGGATGCTGCGGCAGGCAGAGGTGGGCGTCCCAATTGATCATTCTTCTGTAAATGTTGGTAGTTTGATAGCAAACGTATAGTCGCATGAAATCCGGCGCAAGGTATACTGCCGGCTTATCCAAACCAAGCACACCATGACATTTACCCCCCTGGGCCTCGCGCCCGCACTGCTCAACGCCATCACCGAGACCGGCTACAGCACGCCCACCGCCATCCAGTCCGCCGCCATTCCGCCCGCCTTGCGCGGCGCCGACGTGCTGGGGCAGGCGCAAACCGGTTCCGGCAAGACGGCCGCTTTCGCGCTGCCGTTGCTGAACGCCTTGCTGGCGGCGGACCGCCAGGGCGTTGGGCCGCGCAAGCTGTACGCGCTGGTACTGGCGCCGACGCGGGAGCTGGCCGCGCAGGTTGGCGAGACATTGCGCGGGCTGGCGTCCCACCTGCCGTCGCCGGTCAAGGTCTCGGTAGCCTTTGGCGGGGTATCGATCAACCCGCAGATGATGGCGCTGCGCGGCGGCACCGACATCATGGTCGCCACGCCTGGCCGCCTGCTCGACTTGGCCGAACATAACGCCATCAAACTGGACGGCACCTCGGTGCTGGTGCTGGATGAAGCGGACAAGCTGCTGGACATGGGCTTCGCCGACGAAATCGCCCGCATCATGGCGCTGCTGCCGGCGCGCCGCCAGAACCTGTTCTTCTCCGCCACCTTCCCGCCGGCGGTGCAGGCGCTGGCCGACAAGCTGCTGCACGATCCGGTACGCGTCGCCACGCACGATGAAGCGGCAGACGCCCCCGACATTACCCAGCGCGCGATTGAAGTCGACCAGTCGCAGCGCACCTCGCTGCTGCGCATCCTGATGAAAGAACAGGGCTGGCGCCAGGTACTGGTGTTTGTCGCCACCAAATACGCCTCCGAGCACGTCGCCGACAAGCTGCGGCGAGGCGGCGTGGCGGCGGAAGCCTTCCACGGCGATTTCAGCCAGGGCGCCCGCACCTCGGTGCTGAACGACTTCCGCGAAGGCAAACTGAAGGTGCTGGTCGCAACCGACGTCGCCGCGCGCGGCATCGACATCGCCCAGTTGCCGGTCGTGGTCAACTACGACCTGCCGCGCTCACCGGCCGACTATACCCACCGCATCGGCCGTACCGGCCGCGCCGGCGCCAGCGGCCTGGCGGTCAGCTTCATCACCCCCGACGCCGAGCAGCACTTCCGCCTGATCGAAAAGCGCCAGGATGTCCGCGTCCCACGCGAACGCCTGGCCGGGTTCGAGCCCAGCGCGGAAGCCAAGCCGCTGCCCCCCGGCGCCGACGACGGCACCGGCGGCATCAAGGGCAAGCGCAAGAGCAAGAAAGACAAGCTGCGCGAAGCCGCCGCCAAAGCCGCCAGCTAACAACAGTCGCGCCCGTGTCCCACCATGGGGTCACACCCGAATCGAGACACGGCCTCGGCTGTTATGGGGTAGTGGCGAGCTTGATGCGGCGGCGCAGGCGCTCGGCTTCGGCGCTGTCGCCGGCTTGTTCGGCCCTCTGGAGCTGGACGTTCAGCCACGCCAGCACCGCCCGGCGCCAGCCTTGTGCCGAGGCAGTATTGATGGCCGTTGTCACCAGTTCCGGCGTGGCGCGGTTGGCGCGCATCAGGGCGCCGGCGGCAACCATGCGCGATAGCGGGTCGCCGATGGCCGCCGCGGCAGAAGCGGCAGCGGCGTCGCTTGCCGCTGCGGCAACCGCGCGTTGCGGCTCGGGCAACAGGGCGGCATCGGATGGCGCGGCGCGTCCGGCCAGGTAGCGCGCATAGGCCTGGTCGGCCGCCGAAGCGTCCGGCAGCAGCGGCGTAAAGCCGGAACATTCCTCGAACGCCAGCGCCGCCACCTGCACCGCGCAACGCAGCAACTCGATCCGGATCGCCAGCGCGGGCTGCGCGGTGCTGCCGACCTGGTTGCGCGCCAGCCCGAATTCGCGCTCGGCGACGGCTGTCTTGCCTTCCATGTAGGCCGAAGTGGCGCGCTCGCTCGCGACGGCGGCGTTCAACTGCCAGTCCGGTACGCGCGGCCCGCTGCTGCATGCGGTCACCAAAACGGCAGCCAGTGCCGCGGCGAATGTGCTCATTCTCATGGAAGCTTGATCTCCGGTTCGCTGCGCTTGAACGGCCATTTGCGGTTCAGCTCATTGATCATCTGTTCGACCTTGCGCAGGTTGGCGTCGACTTCTGCGCGCAGGGAGCTCAGATCCTGCGTTGCCTCGCGCGTGTTGGCGCCGACGGCCTGCGCTTCCACCAGCACCGCATCGAGCTTCTTCAGCGAATTGCGCGCATCTGCCAGCAGCGCATTCAACTGCTGCACCGCCGCCTGCGTATCGTTGGCCAGGCCTTTGTCGCCGAACACGCGCCTGTCGGCATTGCCCACCAGGCTATCGGCCTTGACCACCAGCGAATTGGCATTGCGCAGCAGCTCGCGCGCTTTCTGGTCTTCGCCTGCCAGCACGCCGAGTGCGCCGCCGGGGCCATTCAGTTTCTCGGTCACGCCTTGCACATTGCGCAGGCTGCTGCCGAGGGCGGATTCTTCCGCCGTCAACGCCGCCAGGTTGTTCAGCAAATCCTTGGCCGATTGCAGCAGGCGCGGAATTTCGGCCGCCATATCGCCCACCAGCAGCGCGCGTTCGGCGTTGGGGGGCAGGGGCGGATCGGCCGGGATACCGGTGAATGCGCGCAGCTTGGCGCCGCCCACCAGGCTCTTTTCCAGCGTGAAGATACTGGTGGTGCGCAGCCAGTGCGCGTCCTTGCTCGGCACGTCGACCAGGATGCGCGCCTTGCCGTCCTGCGCCAGTTCGATGCGCTGCACACGGCCGATCGGGAAGCCGGCGAAGGTGACGTCCATGCCGACCGTCACGCCTTCGGAATCGTCGGCGGTCAACACCAGCCTTTGCGTCGGCTCGAAAGCGCCGCGCGCGTACATCAGGTAAATGATCGCACCCAGCACCAGGCCAACCAGCAGCACCAGCAGGGCCACCGCCTTGGCTTCCGCGTTGTGGATCGGCGCCGTTTCGGGGCCGGAAACAGGGGGAGTCGTTTCGCTCATATCGTCAATAATAATTACCCATCAGGGATGCCGCTTCCACCAGCAGGATCACGGAGAACATGCGCACCATGTCGGCCAGTCCGTGCGCCACGCCGATGCGCCGCAGCGGGCTGGAAGCACCGGTGTAGTAGGAAGAAGCCAGCGGGATCACAGATACGGCAAGGCTGAAAAATACCACCTTCAGCACCAGGATCAGGCAAACGGCCGGATTGAAGATCTGCCCCACCACGCGCGTATAACCGGGCAAGGCCCATGGCGTGAAGCCATACATCACCAGGTAGGTCAGCACCAGGGTCACCAGGCAGCTGACGGCAGCCAGCATCCACACCGCAAACACGCCGGCGGCGGCGCGCGGATAGAACTGGGTGCGTAGTGCGGCGCGGGCATCCGGTGCCTGGCCGGTCAGCCTTTGCTGCGCGAATTCGACGCCGGCGGGAAGGGTGGTGCGCAGCGCCACAAACAGCGCCGCGGTCAACGGCACCAGTTCCAGCACCAGCACCCGCACCACCATTTCCAGCGCATAGCGCGACAGGCCGTAGCTGGCCGAGGTGACCACTACGATGCGGATGATGACAAGGCTGATCAGCGCGCAGAGCACGGAAAACCAGGCCAGGTTGACGGTGGTGGCGACGACGATCTGCTCGGACAGCATGCGCCGGTTATCGCGCCGGTAGCTGGAGGGCGCCATGGCGCGCGTCAGCAGCAGTGCGGCGAACTGCAGTAGCTGCCACCAACTGGTCAGCCATGCGATTGCAGAGCGGTGAGCGTTCATTTCGGCATACTAGCACTAAGGATGACCTATGGTGTATCGTACTATGTTATGAAACTACTAAAACTGCTGCTGGCAGCGACCCTGGTGTGCTGCACTTTTGTGACTTCCGCCGCGCCCGATCCCAATACGCCGCTGCCGCTTGATCCCCAGATCAAGACCGGCAAGCTGGCGAACGGCCTGACTTACTATATCCAGCAGAACCGGCGCCCGGAAAAGCGCGTGGAACTGCGCCTGGTGGTGAAGGCGGGTTCGGTGCTGGAAGACGAGGACCAGCTTGGCCTGGCCCACTTTACCGAGCACATGGCCTTCAACGGTTCCGCCCATTTCAAGCGCCACGAACTGATTTCCTGGCTGCAGTCGGTGGGCGTGAAATTCGGCGCCGACCTGAATGCCTACACCAGCTTTGACGAAACGGTGTATATGCTGCCGATTCCGGTCGAGAAAAAGGAAAACCTGGACAAGGGCCTGTTGGTACTGGAAGACTGGGCGCAGGGTGTGACGTTCAACGATGCCGACGTCGAAAGCGAGCGCGGCATCGTGCTGGAAGAACTGCGCCTGGGGAAAGGCGCGACCGACCGCATGAACAAGGTGCTGCTGCCGAATATCTTCAACGGTTCGCTGTATGCGCGCCGGCTGCCGATCGGCAAGGAGGAGGTACTGAAGTCCTTCAAGCCGGACGCGATCCGGCGCTTCTATAAGGACTGGTACCGCCCGGATCTCATGGCGGTGATCGTAGTGGGCGACGTCGATCCGAGCGAGGCGGAGCGCCTGGTTATCAGCCATTTCTCGAAGCTGGTCAATCCGGCCAAACCGCGCCAGCGCATTTATCCGCCAATCCCGGAGCGCAAGAAGTCGGAAGCCATCGTGGTGACCGACCGCGAAGCGCCGTCCAACCTGGTGACGATCCGCTACCCCTTCATGGAGCGCACGGAGTCGAAGACAGTCGGCGAATACCGCACCCGCATGGTGGAATTGCTGTCGGCCGCCATGCTGAGCCAGCGCATCGCCGAACTGTCGCAGCAATCCAATCCGCCTTTCCTGCAAGGCTATAGCAATATGTCCAAGGCGGTGCACGGCTACCAGGCGTTCGTATCGAGCGCCGTGGTGGGCAAGGCCGGCGCGTTGCCGGCCATCCGCGCCGTGGTGGAGGAGGGCGAACGCGCCCGCCAGCTTGGCTTCAGCGCGGCGGAGCTGGAGCGCGCCAAGAAGAACATGATGCGCTTCATGGAAAACCTGTACAACGAGCGTGACAAGTCCGATTCCTCGACCTATGTGAGCGAGTTCACCCGTCATTTCCTCGATGGCGAATCGATGCCGGGCATCGAGAACGAATACGGCTATTACAAGGACTTGCTGCCGGGCGTAACGCTGGAGGAGGTCAACGCCCAGGTGCGCAGCGCGATCCCGGTCGGCCAGAAGAAGCTTGTCATCTTCATGGGCAACGACAAGTCGGGCACCGTGGTGCCGCAGGCGGCGCAGATGCTGGCCACCGTGGAGGAAGCCGAAAAGGCCACCGTGTCGGCGCACCAGGAAAAGGCGCTGGCTGCCAGCCTGATGGCGCAGCCGCCCAAGGCCGGCCGCATCGTCAAGGAAACGGCCGACAAGCTGCTGGGCACCACCGAGCTGCTGCTGTCGAACGGCGTGAAGGTCGTGCTGAAGCCGACCGATTTCAAGAACGACCAGGTGCTGATGACGTCTACCCGTTTCGGCGGGCAGTCGCTGGCGGAAGAGGGCGACATCGTCAATGCACGCTATGCCACGGCCATCCTGGCCAGCATGGGCGTCAACGGTTATACGCCGCTGGAACTGCAGAAGATCCTGGCCGGCCGCAGTGTGCGTTCGGCCTTTGCCCTCGGCGGCGTGGCGGAAGGTTACGGCGGCGGCTCCAGCAGCGGCGACGTGGAAACCATGCTGCAGCTGGCCTATCTGCAAATGACGCAGCCGCGCCGCGACCAGGCGCTGTTCGACATCTTCATCGACAAGCAGCAGGAGCAGGCGCGCAACGCGCAGGCTCGCCCCGAGGCGGTGTTGACGGATACCGTGCGCACCACCATGTACGGCAACCATCCCCGTATCGGCCTGACGCCGCGACCGGAGGAACTGGACGGCATCCGCCTGGACCGTGTGATGGCGCTGCAGAAAGAGCGCATGTCCAGCGCCTATGGCATGACTTTCTTCCTGGTCGGCAGCTTTGAGCTGGCGAAAATCAAACCGCTGGTCGCGACCTACCTGGGCGGCCTGCCGGCGGCGAAAATCGCTACCGAGTACAAGGACCGCCATATGCGCCCCGTGCGCGGCGTGGTGAAGAAGGAAGTGCGCCGGGGCCGCGAGCAAAAGAGCCAGGTCAGCATCTCCTTCACAGGCGCAGCCAATTACAACGAAGTCGAGCAATTGCGCCTGCGCGCGCTGGTCGAGATCATGCAGATCAAGGCAACCGAAGCCTTGCGTGAACAGCGTGGCCTGGTCTATACCGCGAACATCTCGGGCGGCATGGCGCGCCACCCTTACGCCAGCTACTTCGTCAATGTCGGCTTGCCGACCGCGCCTGAAAACGTTGACAAGGCGATCGAAGCCACCTTTGCCGAAGTGCGCAAGCTGCAGGAGAAGGGGCCGGAGGAGGCCGACCTGGCCAAGGTCAAGGAGAACTGGACCAGCAACTACCGCAAGGCCCTGCGTGAAAACGGCTGGTGGATCGTCAACCTGCAGCAAGCGCTGGTCAACGGGATCGACCCCAAGCTGCTGCTGCGCCAGAACGAAATGATCGCCAGCCTGACGGTGGCGGACGTGCAGGCAGCGGCCAGGCGCTATTTCGACTTCAACAATTATGTGCAGGTGGTGATGCACCCGGCCGAAAACAAACCGGAAACCAAGGCGGACGCAAAGCCGGAGGCCTCCGCCGAAGCTGCTAAACTCGCGGATTGAGCGACATTCTTGAATTGTTTTAAATGCATGGTTTCCGTCCCGACCTGGCGCGCTGGCGCCAGCTCCCATCGCCTGCCTGGCTGGCGCGCCTGCTTGAAGGCGTGCCCGTACTCGCAGCGCCGGGCGGGGCGTGGCGCCTGTTTGAAGTAGGCTGCGACAGCCTCGCCTCCTACCAGTCCGGCCATATTCCGGGCGCCGGCTACATCGATACCAACCGCCTTGAGCGGCAGCCGCTATGGAACAAGGTGTCCGACGATGCCTTGCTGGCGCTGCTGCTGGAAAACGGTATCTGCCATGACACCACCGTGATCCTGTACGGCCGCAGCTCGCTGGCCGCCGCCCGCGCCGCCCACCTCATGCTGTACGCCGGCGTAGCCGACGTGCGCCTGCTCGATGGCGGCTTTGAAGGCTGGCAGCGTGCCGGTCATGCGCTGGAACGGGGCGCCGGCCCCTTGCCCCGGGCCGCGGCAAGCTTTGGGGCGCAATTCCCGGCGCGGCCCGACTTCCTGATCGACACCGCGCAGGCGCGCGAGCTGTTGCAACAGCCGGACGGCGCCCTGGTCAGCATCCGCACCTGGCAGGAGCACGTCGGCGCCACCTCCGGCTACAGTTATATCGATGCGCGCGGTGATATCCCCGGCGCGCTTTGGGGCCGGGCCGGCAAGGATGGCGATGTGCACAGCATGAGTGAATACCAGCACGCTGACGGAACGATGAGACATACGGCGGAAATCAGTGCCCTATGGCGCCAGGCGGGGATTGAGCCCGGCCAGCGTACCGCTTTCTACTGCGGTACCGGCTGGCGGGCTTCGCTGGCATTTTTCTATGCCTGGTTGATGGATTGGGAGCGCATCAGCGTCTACGACGGCGGCTGGTGCGAATGGAGCCGGATCAATCCGCCTGCATCATGTAGCGGATCGCGGCCCTGAGCTGTTCGGCGTTGAGCTCCGGCTTGCCGCCGCGGGCCGGCATCGCACCCACCCCTTGCACAGCATTGCGCACCAGGCCGTCCAGGCCTCCTGCGCGCGCCATGCGCTCACGCCACTCCTTCTGGTCGCCAAGTTTCGGCGAACTGACCATCACGTTTTCGCTGGCATGGCAGGCAATGCAGACGGACTCGTACACTGTGCGGCCTGTGGTTTGCGCAGCAGCCGTGGAAGCTGCCAGCAGCCCAAAAGCTGCCAGCAGGGCGCTTGCCAGGCGCATGCTTACTTCCTGCCTTCCTTGGCGTTGAACATTTCCTTGGCGTAGACGATGCCCAGGCCATAACCGCCGCCGTGTTCAGAGGCGATCTTCATGACGGGAGCGTAGGTCTCGCCGCGGGCCCAGTCGCGCTGCAGTTCCAATATGTACTGCAGCCAGGTCACGGGATGGGCGCCTGCTTGCACCATACGCTGTACGGCCATGTCATGGGCTTCCTTGCTGACGCCACCCGAAGCGTCGGTCACGATGTACACCTCGTAGCCCTGGTCGATGGCGGACAGCACCGGCTGCACCAGGCATACCTCGGTCCACAGCGCCGCCATCACCACCTTTTTGTGGCCGTTCTTCTGGACCTCATCGACCACGCGCTGGTCTTCCCAGGTGTTCATGCTGGTGCGGTCGATCGGCGCCTGCCCAGGAAACACCGCTTGCAGTTCAGGGAAGATCGGACCGCTGAAGGACTTGGCGGCGACGGTGGTAAGGATGGTTGGCACCTTGAAGGTCTTGGCTGCCTTGGCCAGGCCGGTCACGTTGTTGCGCAGTTCTGCGATGTCGATGGAACGCGTCGCGAAAGCCATTTGCGGCTGGTGGTCGATCAGTACCAGGGTGTGGTTCGTTGGCGTGAGCAGTTGTTTGGCTGGTGGCGCGGCGTGCGCACTGGCGCTGAATGCGAGGATGACTGGCAGTGCTGCTTTGATCAGGGATTTGAAGTTCACAGTGTGCTCCTTGTTGTGGGGGTTGCGATGGAGTGAACTTTAATAAATCCGGGTTGCGTAATAAACTGGTAAATGTGCAAATGATATTTACGCAAAATGGAACAATATGACCTGACCGACCTGCGCGCCTTCATCACCGTGGTGGAAAGCGGCAGTTTTGTGCGGGCGGCCGAACAGCTTGCAGTCAGCACTGCCGCCATCAGCCGCCGCATCGCCACGCTGGAGGCTGCACTTGGGAGCCAACTGATCACCCGCACCACGCGCCGCAACGACATCACCGATGCCGGTCGCGCCTTCCATGCCGATGCGCAGGCCGTGTTTCAGCTGCTGGACGAGGCGCATGACCGCGTGCGCCAGGGCCAGGACAGCGCCAGCGGCATGCTGCGCGTTGCCGCGCCGCTCAGCTTCGGTATCCAGAAAGTGGCGCCGGTGCTGCCGGCCTTCATGCAGCGCCATCCCGACCTGAAAGTGCAGTTGCTGCTGGAAGACCGTACCACCGACCTGCATGCGGAATCGATCGACCTCGCGCTGCGGATCGGCTTCCTGCGCGATTCCTCGCTGGTGGCCACGCGCATCGGTACAGTCGGCCGCGTGTTTGCCGCGTCGCCCGGCTACCTGCGGCGTGCCGGCAAGCCGCGGACCTTGGCGGGACTGCGTGGCCACTCGGTGTTAAATTACAGTCTGCTCAGCGTGCGTGAAGAATGGGGCCGCCTGATCGGCGAACCGGGCGGGCAGCTCGACCTGAACGTGCCGCTGGCGGCCAATAATGCGGAAGCGCTGGCCGAATGCGCGATCCAGGGCATGGGCCTTGTGCTTCTGCCGGAATTCGTGCTGGCGCCGGCGCTGGCCGACGGCCGCCTGGTGCAATTGCTGCCCGACGCCAGTCCGGAGCCTTTCGGCCTGTTTGCGGTGCGGCCTTCGCGCCATTTCACGCCGGCCAGGCTGCGGCTGTTCATCGACTATTTGCGGGAGTGTGGTTTCTAAAAGAGGTGCAGCATGGAACACCTGCCTGGCCCCGCCGGCTTGCCGCTGGTAGGGAATGTTGGAATCGATACGGCCCATTTCCACCAGAAGCTGGAACAGTGGGCGCGCGAGTACGGCCCGATTTACCGCATGCGGCTGATGGACCGTCGCTTCGTGGTCACCAGCCGGCATGCCGATATCGCGCAGATCCTGCACGACCGCCCCGACCAATGGCGGCGTTCGCGGCGCGTCGCCAGCATCCTCGAGGAAGCGGCGGCGGTGGGCGTGTTTGCGGCCGAGGGCGAGGAGTGGCGCCGCCAGCGCAAGCTGGTGATGCATGCCCTCACGCCGGAGGTCATCAACCGCTTCCATCCCAAGCTCTCGGCCATGTCCGAACGACTGCGCGCGCGCTGGCAGGCAGCGGCCGAAGCAGGGCAGCCGCAACGCCTGCTGCGCGACCTGAAGGCCTTCGCGCTCGACGTCGCGATCGGCATGGCGATGGGGCAGGACCAGGACATGCTGCAGCACGAGGATAATCCGCTGCAGCAGGATATCGAATTCGTGTTCACCCAGGTGGCGCGCCGCCTGGTGGCGCCGGTGCCATACTGGCGCACCATCAAGCTGCCGGCAGACCATGCCACGGAGGCGGCGGGATTGCGGATTCGCGCCGCGGTCGATGGCTTCGTTGCAGATGCGCGGGGGCGCATGGCTGCCAACCCGGTCCTGCACGACAAGCCGTCCAATTTGCTGGAAGCGATGCTGGCGGCGGCGGATATTCCCGGTTCCGGCATCAGCGACGAGATGGTGCGGGCCAACGCGATCATCATGGTGTTCGCCGGCGAAGACACGACGGCCAACACCATCGCCTGGCTGCTTCACCTGTTGTCGTGCAACCCGCAAGCCGCTGCGCGGCTGGCCGAAGAAGCCGATGCCTCGGCCAATCCCGCGCAGATGCCTTATCTCGACGCCTGCGTGCAGGAAGCCATGCGTCTCAAGCCCGTGGCGCCGATCCTGGGTGCCGAAGCCGTGCACGACGTGGCGCTGGACGGCGTGCAGGTACCGGCCGGCACCGTGGCCTTCATGCTGCTGCGCCATGCCTTCGAGCACGAAGTGCCGTTGCCGGATGGCGCCGAGTTCCGGCCCGAACGCTGGCTCGACCCCGCCATGAAGGAAAAATTCAACGACCCCGCGCGCAAGATGCTGCCGTTTGGCGGCGGGCCGCGTTTCTGCCCCGGTCGTTACCTGGCGATGAGCGAAATCCGCATGCTGGTGTCGATGGTGGCGCGTTGCTTCACTATCGAGACGGTGCCCGGCGCGCCTCCGGCCGAGGAGATATTCACCTTCACCATGACGCCAAGCGCCTTGCCGGTGCTATTGCGGCCGCGCACCCTGTGATAGGCTTGCAAGCCTACCAATATTGACAATGGAGGCTGCATGTTGAAAAAAATTTCGATGGGCTTGATCCTGGTGGTCGTTCTGATTCTCGGCCTGGCAATGATGCAGCCGGACAGCTTCAAGGTGCAGCGCAGCACCGTGGTCAAGGCGCCGCCGGCCAAAGTCATGGCCTACCTGAACGACTTCCATCAATGGACGGCCTGGTCGCCATGGGAGAAAAAAGACCCGGACATGCAGCGCACTTTCGAGGGGGCGGCAAGCGGCAAAGGCGCGGTGTATGCCTGGAGCGGGAATGGCGAAGTGGGACAGGGCCGCATGGAAATCGTCGACAACCAGGCGCCCACGCAGCTTGCCATCAAGCTCGATTTCATCAAGCCTTTTGCCTCCTCCAACCGCGCCGAATTCGCACTGCAGCCGCAAGGCGAAACCACTGTCGTGACCTGGACCATGACCGGCCCGAGCCCGTTCGTGACGAAGGTGATGGGCGTGTTCTTCAATATGGACAAGATGATCGGCAAGGACTTTGAACAGGGCCTGGCGCAGTTGAAGGAAGTGTCGGAAAAGTGAAGGCCGCGCGCGGTGCAGCAACAGGAAGGTACAAATAGTCCAACAGGGATATACTGATTCCAAACACTCCGCCCGGGGGCAGCCATGAAACCAATCCTGTTGTTCGCTGCAGCCTTGCTGGTTGCCCAGAATACGCTGGCTGGCCCCTTGCGCAACGATCACCCCATCGTCGGCACCTGGCGTTTCGAACTGCCCGATGGATCCTGCCATGAGATGTACCGTATCCGCGCCGACGGCTCGGCCCTGATCACCAGCGCTGCTGAGATTGCGGAATCGGAATTCGAGATCGACGACCAGCCCGACGGCGACGGTTTCTACCAGTCCAACGACAAGATCGTGAAAGACAACGGCAAGAAGGATTGCACCGGCGAGATCACCCTGGTCGGCCACGTCATCCAGTCCTTCATCGTATTCCACCCTTCGAACAATATGTTCCTGATGTGCCAGCGGCGCGATATGGCAAGCTGCATCGGCCCCTTCATCCGCGTGCGCGGCACGGAAATCTAGCGGCCCGCCGCGCGCCACGCCCCTGGATTCATGCCTGACCATTCGCGGAAGGCATGGGTGAACGCGCTTTGCTCCTGGTAGCCAAGCAGGAAAGCGATATCG
This sequence comes from Duganella sp. CF458, assembly GCF_900113115.1. GTDB lineage: Bacteria > Pseudomonadota > Gammaproteobacteria > Burkholderiales > Burkholderiaceae_D > Rugamonas. The sequence goes on from NZ_FOOF01000006.1 coordinate 80,503, forward strand.
ACCAGCGACAGGCCGGGCTGGCGCAGGTAATCGCGCGCCAACGCAAAGCGTGCCTCGTCCAACACCTGCTGGAAACTGGAGCCGGCATCGGCCAGCTTGCGCTGCAGGGTGCGTGGCGCCAGTCCCAGGTCTTGTGCGACGCTGGCGACCCGTACCTGGCCTTGCGACAGCCGGCGCACGATGGCTTGATGCACCTGCGCCATGATCCCGGTGTTCGGCGATGCTGCGCGCTGTTTGAGAAGCTGCTCCGCATGTTGCTGCAACACCGGGTACAGGCTCACGTCAGCATTCGGCACCGGCCATGACAGCAGCGACGCCTCGAATTGCGCCACATTGGACATAGCATTGAAGCGGGGCAGGGCGCCGAACACCCGCATGTATTCGGCGTGGCCGGCCGGGGCGCCGCCATCGTGCATCAGCGACAGTTCGGCCGGCGGCAGCGTGGTGCCGGCCAGCCAGTTGCCGAACACGCGGATGCCGGCGAACACGCTGTCGGCCAGGTGGCGGTGCTGCGCCGGGTAGTTCGAGTGCCAGGTGTAGTCGGCCAGGCCGCCATGGATTTGCAGCGTGGAGCGCCCCAGGTCGTGCGCCAACTGCTCATAGCGCATGGTCTGCTCGAAGGCATGGCCGAAATCGCGGCAGCTTAGCAGGACCAGGCCATACACCGTGTACGTGCCCAGTTTGACACGCTCCCCCACGTGCAGGCCGAAATGCGGGTCACCGGCAAGTTCGGCGGCGATATCGAGCAGTTTCACATACATGTCGGCCGGCAGCGCCTCCGGCAGCGGCTCCAGGGTTCCGGCGGGCAGGCCGGCGGCCAGTTCCAGCGCTTGCGCCGTCACCCCGCGTACGGCCGCCGCTTCCAGCATGGGTTGCAGGTAGGAGCCCGCTACACGGGCAAGCTTGGCATGATCGAACAATTCGGCTGGCATGAAAAAGCAAGACTTGCGGGTGGCGATGGATTAAAGTTTATTGAGCAAAGTATAACAAGGGATTGCAAATGAAACGATGGAACGGTTGGGGCGAGGAGACAGTCGAGTATCCGCTGCATGATGACGCGCTGGCATTCCTGGCCAGCCGCATTGGCCCGGGCAAGCCGGTGCAGGATGCCAGCTTTGACGCGGCCTGCGCTGCGCTTGCCGAATCGCGCCTCGCGGCGCACCCCCTGGTCGACACGGCGCCGGCGACCCGCCTGCGCAATGCGCTAGGCCAAAGCCTGCCGGACTGGCTGAAGCTGCGCTACGGCCGCATCGGCAGCGCACCGGATGGCGTGGCGTATCCGGAAAGCTCGCAGCAGGTGCGCGAGCTGATCGACTATGCGCGGCAGAACGGTGTCTCGCTGATCCCGCAAGGGGGCGGCACCAGCGTGGCCGGCCACCTGACCGCGCCGGACGGCGACAGGCCGGTGCTGGCGGTGAACATGACGCGCATGGGGCGCCTGCACCACCTGGACAAGCAATCGCAGCTCGCCACCTTCGGCGCCGGCGTGCTGGGCCCGGACCTGGAGGCGCAACTGCGGGCGCACGGCTACATGCTGGGCCACTTCCCGCAATCGTTTGAGTATTCCACGCTGGGCGGCTGGGTTGTCACCCGCTCGTCAGGCCAGCAATCGCTGCGCTACGGCCGTATCGAGCAGATGTTCGCGGGCGGCGTGGTGGAGACGCCGCAAGGGCGCCTGGACATCCAGACTTTCCCTGCTTCCGCAGCCGGGACCGACCTGCGCGAAATGGTGCTCGGCTCCGAGGGCCGCATGGGCATCCTGACCGAGGCCACCGTGCGTATCAGCGCGGTGCCGGAGTACGAAGCCTTCCATGCGATCTTCTTCCCTGACTGGCAGCGTGCCGAAGCCGCCGTGCGCGCGCTGGCACAGGCGCGCGGCGGCCTGTCGATGTTGCGCCTGTCGAATCCGCTGGAAACCGTCACCATGCTGGCGCTGGCCGGCCACAAGCGCCTGATCGGCCTGCTGGAAGGCTGGTTGACACTGCGCGGCTGCAGCGACGGCAAGTGCATGCTGATGGTCGGCGCCAGCGGCCCGCGCGCGCAAGCCCGCGCAGCCTTGCGCAGCGCCATCGCCACCTGCCGCGGCTTCAGCGGCGTGCACGTCGGCCGCCGCATGGGCGACAAGTGGAAGGAAGGGCGCTTCCGCAATGTCTACCTGCGCAATGCGGCATGGAAGCAGGGTTATGTGATCGATACGGTGGAAACGGCGGTCGACTGGCCGCGCGTTTCACAGATGATGCACGCTGTTGAAGAGGCAGCGACCGGTGCGCTGGGCAGCCTGGGCGAAAAGGTCCACACCTATACCCACCTGTCCCACCTGTACGCGCAGGGTGCCAGCGTGTATACGACTTTTGTGTACCGCCTGGGCGGCGACTTCGAGACGGACATGGCGCGCTGGCGTGCGCTCAAGCACGCGGTCAGCATGGCCATTGTCGACAACGGCGGCACCATCAGCCACCAGCACGGCGTAGGCAGCGACCACGCGCCCTACCTGGCGGCGGAAAAGGGCGCGGCCGGCATCGCCGCCATGCAGGCGCTGTTCTCCCACTTTGATCCGCAGGGCATCATGAATCCCGGCAAGCTGCTGCCGGCGGGGCAGGCAGCATGAAGCCGGCCGCAAGCCACGCCGGTGCGCACGGCGCGCCGCACTGGATGCCCGGTGGCCGCGCGCAGGTGGCCGGCTTGCTGGCGCAGGAGTGGGACCTGCTGGTGATCGGCGGCGGCATTACCGGCGCCGGCATCCTGCTCGAAGCGTCGCGGCGCGGTTTGCGGGCCTTGCTGGTCGAGCAGCGCGACTTCGCCTGGGGCACGTCGAGCCGCTCGTCCAAGCTGGTTCACGGCGGCTTGCGCTACCTGAAGGAAGGGCAATTTGCGCTGACGCGCGAATCCGTGCATGAACGCGACGCGCTGTTGCGCGATGCGCCGGGACTGGTCGAGCCGCTGGGCTTCGCTTTCGGCGACTACGTTGGCCGCAAACCGGGGCGCCGCGCCTTCCTGCTTGGACTGGCCATCTATGACCGCATGGCCGGGCAGCGCGCCCGCCACTATTTCGGCGCGCAGGAATTCCTGGCGATGGCGCCGCATATCCGCAAGGAAGGCCTACAGGGCGGCATCTGTTACCAGGATGCCCGGACCGACGATGCGCGCCTGGTCATGCGCGTGCTGCAGGAGGCGCAGTCGCACGGCGGGGTTGCGCTCAACTACTGCGCGGTGCAATCGCTGGCGGGCGGAGCGCCCGGCCCGGTGCGCGGTGCACGGGTGCGCTGCGCGGTAAGCGGCGCTACGCATGAAGTGCGCGCGAATCTGGTCGTCAACGCCACCGGCGCCTGGGCCGACCGCCTCCATGACAAGCCCGCCGCACGCTTGCGGCCCCTGCGCGGCAGCCACCTGGTGCTTCCCGCCTGGCGCCTTCCGCTGGCGCAGGCGATCAGCCTGATGCACCCGCACGACGGCCGCCCCGTATTTGCCTTCCCGTGGGAAGGCGTCACGATTGTCGGCACCACCGACGTCGACCACCGCACCGACCTGCAACAGGAAGCGGCCATCACGCAGGCGGAAACGGACTACCTGATGGCAGCCCTGCACGACCAGTTCCCGACGCTGGCCATTACCGAAGCCGACGTGCTGGCCACATATGCCGGCGTGCGTCCGGTGATCGACACGGGCAAGGCCGATCCATCGAAAGAAGCGCGCGACCACGTGCTGTGGCAGCAGGACGGCCTGCTGACCGTCACCGGCGGCAAGCTCACCACCTTCCGCGCCATCGCGCTCGACGTGCTGCGCCACGCCGCGCCGCAACTGCCGCACTGGCAGGCGGACCTCGCGCCGCAGGCGATTTTCGCGGCGCCGCCCGGCGCCGCCAAGCTGCGGCAATGCTCCCCTGGCCAGGCCAGGCGCATGCAGGGCCGCTACGGCGCCCAAGCCGAAGCACTGGTCGCCGCCGCGCAGCAAGGCGAGCTCGAAGAAGTCCCCGGCACCGAAACGGCCTGGGCGCAATTGCGCTGGGCCGCTCGCCACGAAGCCGTGCAGCACCTGGAAGACCTGATGCTGCGCCGCAGCCGGCTCGGCATCCAGCTGGCCAACGGCGGGACGGCTGTGCTGGGCCGCGTGCGCGCCATCTGCCAGCCGGAACTGGGCTGGGACGACCAGCGCTGGGCTGCCGAAGAAGCGGCATATCTGGCATTATGCCGATCAAACTACAGCTTGCCGAAAGCACGCGAATGAGCCAATACCTTCTTTCCATCGACAACGGCACGCAAAGCGTGCGCGCGCTGCTGTTCGACCTGCAGGGCAACCTGGTCGCCAAGACGCAGGTGCACCTGCAGCCGGCCTACTACTCCGAGCAACCAGGCTGGGCCGAGCACAAGGCCGAAGGCTATTGGGACGCCGTGTGCGCCGCCTGCCAGCGCCTGTGGACCGTCACCGACATCCCGCGCAGCGCCATTGCCGGCGTCGCCGTCACCACCCAGCGCGGCACCGTGGTCGCCGTCGACAGCGACGGCAAGCCGCTGCGCGCCGCCATCACCTGGCTCGACCAGCGCCGCACCGAACAGGTGCCGCCGATTGGTCCTTTATGGAGCGCCGCCTTCAAGCTGGCCGGCGTGGACGGCACCATCGACTACTTCCGCCGCGAAGCGGAAGTCAACTGGATCAAGGCCCACCAGCCCGGCCTGTGGGAGCGCACGCACAAATTCCTGCTGCTGTCCGGCTACCTGAATCACTGCCTGAGCGGCCGCTTTGCCGACTCCATCGGCTCGCAGGTCGCCTACATGCCGTTCGATTACAAGCGCCACGCCTGGGCCGGAGCGCGCGACTGGAAATGGCAGGCGCTGGCCGTGCGTCCCGACCAGTTGCCCGAGCTGCTGCAGCCTGGCGAAGTGATTGGCGCGATCAACGCGTCCGCCGCAGCCGCCACCGGCATCCCGCAAGGCGTGCCGCTGGTGGCCGCGGCCGCTGACAAGGCTTGCGAAGTGATCGGCGCCGGCGGCCTGGAGCCGCACATCGGCTGCCTCAGTTACGGCACCACCGCCACCATCAACACCACCACCAGCAAGTACGTCGAAGTCACGCCCTTCATACCGCCATACCCGGCGGCCATACCCGGCGCGTACAGTACCGAAGTGCAGATCTTCCGCGGCTACTGGATGGTCAACTGGTTCAAGGAGCAGTTCGGCCACCTCGAGCAATCGGCCGCGGTGGAGCAGGGCATGCCGCCGGAAGCGCTGTTCGACCGCCTGGTGAACGAAGTGCCGCCCGGTTCGATGGGCCTGATGCTGCAGCCTTACTGGAGCCCGGGCATCAAGGTGCCGGGACCGGAAGCGAAAGGCGCCATGATCGGATTTGGCGACGTGCACACCCGAGCCCACATGTACCGCGCCATCCTCGAAGGCCTGGCCTACGCCTTGCGCGAAGGCCGCGAACGCATCGAAAAGCGCAGCGGCACCAGGATCACGGAATTACGGGTCGCCGGCGGCGGCTCGCAAAGCGACGCTGCCATGCAGCTCACAGCCGACATCTTCGGCCTGCCCGCAGCGCGCGCGCACGTGTACGAAACCAGCGGCCTGGGCGCCGCCATCGCCATCGCGGCCGGCCTCGGCTTGCACAAAGACTTCCACGCCGCGATCAACGCCATGACGCGCAAAGGCCGGGTATTCCAGCCCGACCCCGCGCACCGCAAGACTTACGACCAGCTCTACCACCGCGTCTACCTGAAGATGTACAAACGCCTGCAGCCGATGTACGCCGAAATCGCCGCAATCACCGGCTATCCAGAAAAGCTTTAAAAAAGAAAGTCGGGGTCAGCTCTGGCAATCGGACATTTGCCGCAGGCAAATGTCCGATTGCCAGAGCTGACCCCGACTTTCAAGTTAGCGTTTGGCGAGGGCGGCGCGGGCTGCTTCGATGGCGGTGGTGGGCGGGCGGGTGGCGCGTACCTGGTTGCGGCCGTCTTCCTTGGCTGCGTACATGGCGCGGTCGGCGGCGACGAACAGTGATTCGATATTGTCCGTCGGCGTCGGACACAGCGTCGCTGCGCCGATGCTGACGGTGATGTGGGGCGATGTCGCGGAACGCGGATGCGGGATGTGCAGCGATTCCACATGCGTTCGGATCGATTCGGCCATCTGGAAGGCTGCGTCGGCATCGGTCTCGGCAAACAACAGCACGAACTCTTCGCCGCCGTAGCGCGCGGCCAGGTCGGTCACGCGCAATGCATGCGCGCTGATCGCCTGCGCTACCTGCTGCAGGCAGACGTCGCCCTGCGCGTGGCCCAGCGTGTCGTTGTATAGCTTGAAGTGGTCGACGTCCAGCACCACCAGCGACAGCGGGGCGCCGGTGCGCATGGCGCGCTGCCATTCCTTCTCGAGGAAGGAGTCGAAGTGGCGGCGGTTGGCGATCTTCGTCAGCGGGTCGATCATGGCCGCGCGCTGCAAAGCGTCTTCCGACAGCTTGTGATGGGTGATGTCGTGCAGCAGGCCGATGAACAAGGGCTGGCGCAGGAACATAGGCGTCAGCGTCAGGTCCATGCACACCGACTTGCCGGTGCGGTGGCGGATGATCACTTCGCGCGTGCCGTGGCTGTGCGCCGCTTCCGGATTGGCGGCGTAGCGCGCAAAGTATTCGAGGTATTCGTCGGCCACCAGTGGATTGAGCAAGTCGGAAATCGACTTGCCCGCCAGCTCGTGCGACATATATCCCAGGTACTGGTCGCAGGCCGGGTTGGTGAACTGGATGCGGCCGTCGGCTTCGATGATCAGCAAGCCTTCCGCCATATTGTTCACGATGGTGCGCAGGCGTTCCGACTGCTCCTGCTGCGTCTCGGTGGCGAAGCGGATCTGCAGCTGCGTGCGCACGCGCGCGCACACTTCGGCCATGCGCAGCGGCTTGCCGATGTAGTCGACGGCGCCCAGCTCGAAGCCGGTGACCACGTCTTCCTGCTCGTTGCGGGCGCTCATGAACAGCACCGGGATGTCTTCCGTGGCCGGGTGGGATTTCAGGTGGCGGCAAGTCTCGAAGCCGTCCATGCCGGGCATGATGACGTCCAGCAGGATCAGGTGAGGGTGCACGCGGCGCGCAATTTCCAGCGCACGTTCGCCGGAGTTGGCGACGTAAGTTTGGTAACCCTGCTCGACCATCAACTTGCGCAGGACCGAGAGGTTGTCCGGCGCATCATCAACAATCAAAATCACGGCGTCACGCCGTGGCGAAAAACTGGTACCGCCTTGATTCATGCTGACTAGGGGTGAGTAGGATATGGGCTTGATAATACCGTGTTGCCAATTGGAATTGTGGAAATTCAAGGAGGGTTTTGCCTAAAAAAGACGTTGGCTTAGTGCTGTGGGGTGAAAGTTTCCTGGGCGCTAAGGAAAGTTGTGACATTGTGTGTACATCCGACCACGTTCACTAACAGTTTGGCAACGGTAATTTTAGTGCTCTTTGCATGATTTTTATCTGTCCGGAAAGCAATAGAATGACGCTTCCATTCACTCATTGAGATCGCCATGAAAAAAACAAAGCTCCTGCTGGTTCCTGTCCTGCTTGCCGTTGTCGCCCTGTCCGGCTGCAAGGTGATCGACACCGGCGAGGTGGGCTTGCGCGTCAACTTCGACAAGACGGTGGAGGCCGAAGAGCGCGTGGCGGGCAGTTTCAACCAGACCGTGGTCGGTTCCATCCTGACCTTCCCGATCAAGGATGTCAGCGTCGACGTGCGCGACCTGATGCCGCTGGCTGCGGACAACTCGACCATGAAGGACTTCGACCTGGCAGTGATCTACAACATCACGCCGTCGGCGGTGTCGGACCTGTGGGTCAACAAGAGCCGTTCCTTCCACACGCAGGACAATAGCGGCGACATCTACCTGATGCACGCCTATATTTACCAGACGGCGCGCAACGCGGTGTACAAGGTGGCGCGCAAATACGAAGCGCTGAACATGAACGACAACCGCTCCCAGATCGAGGAGGAGATCCAGGCCACCATGATCGCAACGCTGAACGATGAAAAACTGAACGGCATTACGATCTCGCAGGTGCGCGTGGGCGGCATGGTTCCCAGCGATGCGGTGAAGGCCAGCGCCGACAACCTGGTGCGCGCCAAGAACGAGGAGAAGACCAAGGAGGTCGAAGTGCAGATCGCGAAGAAGGAAGCCGAACGTATCGCGGCCCTGAACGCCAATGCAGGCGCCATCTCCTATATGCAGGCGCAGGCCCAGATGAAGATCGCGGAAGGTATTGCGGCCGGCAAAGTGCAGACTGTGGTGATTCCGTATGACTTCAAGGGCATGGTCAACGTCTCGAGCAAATAAGTAGGCTAGGCTGTTGTCGCGTGTCATAATCGGCAAGGCGAATAGCGACATCGGGAGGGCGGCATGCGTAACTTCTTGCGCGCGTTGGTGCTGGTGCTGGTGCTGGTGCTGGCGGGGCCTTGCCTGCCGGCGCATGCTGAAAAAATTGCGGCGCCAACGTGTCCTTCCCGGCCCATCGTGGTCGGCCTCTACGAATTCGGAAACTTCTATCGCGCCGGTACGGGCCTGGACAAGGACGTGGCGGAGCAACTGCGCAAGCGCAGCGGCTGCCGGTTCACCTACAAAGTTCTGCAGCGGCGCGCGATCTGGCCCGCCATGCAAAGCGGCGGCGTCGACATGACGCTGTCCGCTGCCGCCACGCCGGAGCGTACCGTATTCGCCTGGGCCGAGCCTTACATGTGGCTGAAAAATATGGTCATCTTGCGCGCGGATTCCGGCGTCAGCGTGCACTCCATGGCGGATTTCATTGCCGATCCCGGTATGCGGCTTGGCTTCGGGCGCGGCTACGCGGCCGGACCGGCATATGAAGACTTCGTGACGCAGCTGCGCAATATCGGCCGCGTTGAGGACGTGGACGATGGCGACCGCCTGTACGCCCTGTTCAAGGGAGGCCGCTTCCAGGCGCTGCTTGCACCGAAACTGGCATATGGCGGTTACCTGAAAGATGAAATCATCGCGGGCGCGGTGCGCGTGGAGGACTGGGCCGGCAGCAGGCCACGCGGTCCGGCCAATCTCTTGATGGCAAAGAAGCTGTTCAGTGTCGAGGATGCGCGGCGCTGGGCGGGGCTGATGAAGGAGATGCGCGCCGACGGAACTCTGCAGCGCCTGATTGCCCAATATGTCGGGCAAGATGAGGCGAGCATGATGTTGTCGGCGGCGCCGTAGGGCCTATTGCTTTAACGTCGGTGGCGCGTAGGCGGTGGCACGGGCTAGTTCTTCGCGCGTGAAGCTGGCACGTGCGTCGTCGCAGCCGATGTCGGCAGCACATGCTGCCTGCAGCGCTTCCAACCGTTGCTGCCAGCTCGCTTCGGCAGCTTCCATGCGGGCCAGCGCTTCAACCTGCTCCGCCGGCAGCTTCTCGCTGCGCAGGCGATGGACTTCCTGCTCGCCTTTACCATGGCGTCGCGCGTCGCGCACGGCGGCTTCAACGCTGGCGACAGCGGCGATGGCGCGGGTTTTGGGGGCAGCACTACCTGGCACCGCCGGCGCGGTCGGCGCAGTCCGGGCGGAAGCCGCCTTGCCGGTACTGCTGCCGGCCGCTGGCGCAGCGGCTGCCGGCGGCATATGCGAGTGCGCAGGCGGGGACGCGGGCGCGCCGGCCCGCCACAGCGCCGCCGCCATACCGACCGATGCGATAGCGATCGTGGCGCGCACGTTCATAGCCCGCCGATAATACTGAGCAGGTTATCGTAGATCGGGTACACCGCCCAGGTCGGCGAATCCCACCCGATCACGTCGAAGTGGTCGTACTGGTCGTAGTAGCCGATATAGTTCCAGCTCCCCTTGACCGGTGCGCCGTCGAAATTGCGCTGCGGCTGGCCGGAGGGGCCGCGCATCGACACGGTATTCACCACGCCGTCGTTCGGGTACCACTCCGGCGAGCGGTAAGAGCCCATGCCATGCTGCAGGATCGACGGCACCACCCATTCGCCTGCGGTGTTCTTCAGGAAGAAGATCATGTCGTTGCGGGCGTATTGGTAAGCGCTGCTCTGGAATGGCGCGATCACGCGGTCGGTGTTGTTGCAGCACCAGTGGCCTTGCTCCGTGGCGCGCGAGCCGATGGAGAAGTAGTAGACGTTGGGCGAAGTCTTCACCCAACCATTCAACTGGGCGGCACCGTCCGGCCCCAGGTCCCACTGCGCGGCATCATGGTTGGACAGCTGCCAGAACGGGGCGCCGCGCGTGCGGTCGATGAAGTCCCCGATCGATTCGGCAGGCCCCTGCGCCAAGCCGTATTGTTCGAGCCGGAACTTGTAGCCACTGCCGCCGGAACCGCCCAGGCCCGCCATTTCGACGATGCTGCCCGCCAGTTCGGAAACCTTGGGCACGAATTCAACCACCACGTCGCGCAGCGTGGTGCCGTTGTGCGGCGAAGAAATCGACGTCGCGCTCCTGACCCAGCCCACCTTGCCGCCTGAGTACAAGGCGCCGCCGCCTTCCGTGCCGGCACCATGCGGCGCGCCGTTTTCCAGCAACTGGATCAGGGTGCGGATGGTCTGGCCGCCCTGGCTGTGCGACACGAAATGCACCGGGTGCTGGGCATCCCATTGCGGGTACAGCGCAAGCGGGTATTTGTTGGGATTATTGGCCGGGTCGGCGGCCCAGCACTTGCCGGCCGGCTTCTGGATATGGCCAGCTGCGGCATTGTCCGCCGTGTGGCGCACGCCATAGTCGGCGCAACCGCCTTTGACCTGGTAATACAGTTCGACCGCGCGGTCCCAGTTGGAGCTGACCGGGCCAACGCCGGCAGTGAACACGGGCCGCTGCGTGCCGCGGATACGTGCTGCGATGTCGTTGAAGCCGCCCCAGTATTTGAAGCCGGTGGCGGCAAAGGTCTCCGGCCCGAAGCCGAGGAAGCCGTGCACCAGCACGACCGGGTCGCTATTGGCAGCCTGGGCGGAGGAGGCGGCCAGGCAGGCGGCAAGGGTGAGGCTGGATAGCACTTTCATGCGGTTGTCTCCCGTGGTTTCTTGTGTGATTCATTTCACCACGGGGAGATTGCGCACGGTTGGCGCATAACCGTGCCTGCGGAGCCAATCGCAATGCACGGCGAGCCAGCAGGCCCGCTTAATCGAGTCTGGACAGGATGGCCATCAGCGTGTCGTACATCTTCAGCGAGGCCGAAGGCTTGGCATCCCAGCCGATCACGTCGAAGTGATCCATGCCTTGCATGGTGCCGATGTGATTCCACACGCCTTTGAGCGGCTGGCCTGACAGGGCCTGGATCGTGCTGCCCTCGGGGCCGGCCATGCTGATGGTGTTGACCACGCCGTCGTTGACAAACCAGCGCTGGTCGGTCGGCACGCGCCCGGCTGCCGTCTGCTGGAACGAGCCCATGCCGCGATGTCCGAAGGACGGCACCACCCATTCGCCCGCCATGCCTTGCAGGAACAGGAACATGTCGGGGCGCGGGTACTGGAATTCCTTGCCGAACAGGCTGAGCGATTCGGTGGCCCGCGCGCTGAAGGAAAAATAGTACACGTGCGGCGATGTCTTCACCCAACGATTCAATTCGCTTGCGCCGTCCGGCGACAGCTCCCATTGCGCCGAATCGTGGTTCTTCAAATCCCAGAACGAGTGGCCGCGGGTGCGTTCGAAAAAGTCGTCGAACGATTCCGCCGCGCTGGCCTTCATATTGTACTGCTCGAGCCGGAACTTGAAACCGCTGCCGCCTGAACCGCCGGCACCGGTAGCCTGCACGGCCAGGCCGGCCAGCGTCGAAGCGTCGGGCAGCCAGCCGATCAGGATGTCGCGCAGCGTGGTGCCGTTATGCGGCGTTGCGATGGAGGTGGCGCTGGTCACCCAGCCGCGCCCGTTGTTGTTGCCCGCGCCGTTGTTGCCCACGCTGCCTTGCTGCATCAGCTGGACCAGGGTGCGGATGGTCTGCCCGCCCTGGCTGTGACCGACCAGGTGGATGGGGTGCGCGGCATCCCATTGCGGGTACAGTGCGAGCGGATACTGTTCGGGATTGTTGGCCGGATCGGCCGCCCAGCATTTGCCGGCAGGCTTCTGGATATGGCCGGCGGCGGCATGTTGTGCCGTGTGGCCTGCGCCATAGTCGGCGCAGCCGCCCTTGATCTGGTAATACAGTTCGACGGCGCGGTCCCAGTTCGAACTGACCGGCCCTACGCCGGCCGTAAATACTTCGCGGCCGGTGCCGGCCTTGATGTGCTGTGCGATATCATTGAAGCCGCCCCAGTAGCGGAAGGAACCGCCCAGCGTCGCGTGGTCGAAGCCGAAGAAACCGTGCACCAGCACGACCGGAGGCTTGCTGTCGGCGGCGTGTGCGCCGCCGACAGCAAGCCATGCTGCGAGGATGAACCCCGATATGAATTTCATCCTGCGCAGCAGGGCATTACATGCGGGCTTTGATCAGCTTGCCCAGCACTTCGATGCCGGCGTGGATGCGCTCCGGCGGCACGGTCACGAAGGACAGGCGCAGGGTGTTGGTGGCCGGCTCGTTGGCGTAGAACGGTGCGCCCGGCACGAAAGCGATCTTGTTCTTGATGGCTTCGTCCAGCAGTTCCATCGCGTTGATGTGCTTTGGCAGCTCGACCCAGATGAACATGCCGCCGTCCGGCTTGGTCCAGGTGGCTTCTTTCGGGAAGTGCTGGTCCATGGCGTCCAGCATGGCCTTGCACTGGTTGCCGTACAGTTCGCGGATGGTCGGGATGTGCTGGTCCAGGAAGCCGTCCTTCACCACTTCGTGCACCACCATCTGGGTCAGTTGCGCGGTGTGCAGGTCGGCGGCTTGCTTGGCCAGCTCCAGGCGGCGCACCATCGGCAGCGGAGCCACCACGTAGCCCAGGCGGATGCCAGGGGTCAGCACCTTGGAGAAGGAACCCATGTAGATCACGCCTTCCGGATTCATGGCGATCATTTTCGGGCTCGGCTGGCCGGTGTAGGACAGCGCACCGTATGGATCGTCTTCGATCAGCGGCAGGTTCAGGCGGGCGCAAGTTTCCACCAGTTCCTGGCGGCGCTCAACGGACAGCGAGCGGCCGGTCGGGTTCTGGAAGTTCGGCAGCGCGTACAGCAGGCGCGCGCCTTCCGCGATGGCGTCCAGCGACGATGGAATCAGGCCGTGTTCGTCGGATGGGACCGAGTGGAATTCAGGACGGTACACCGAGAATGCCTGCAGCGCGCCCAGGTAGGACGGGGTCTCCACCAGCACTTTGCTGCCTTCGTCGATCAGCACCTTGCCGATCAGGTCCAGCGCCTGCTGCGAGCCCGATACCATCAGCACCTGTTCCGGCGAGATCTTGGCGCCGTTCTGGGACAGCGAATCGGCGATCCATTGGCGCAGCGGCATGTAGCCGTCGGTCGGGCCGTATTGCAGGGCGACTTTGCCGTTGGTCGACAGCACCTTGTCGAAGGCTGCCTTCATGATGTCCACCGGGAAGGTGGCGGGCGATGGCAGGCCGCCGGCGAAGGAGGTGATCTCCGGCTGCTGGGTGACCTTCAGGATCTCACGGATGAAGGACGCCTGCATGCCCTTGGCACGCTCGGAGAAGTTCCATTGCAATGGGTTCTGGTTCTCGATTTTCATATTCAATCTCTAGCGGGGGTTAAGCGATTTCGGCGATCAGTTCGATTTCAACGCAGGAACCAAGCGGGATCTGCGCCACGCCGAAGGCGGAGCGGGCATGCTTGCCGGCGTCGCCGAACACTTCGCCCAGCAGCTCGGAGCAGCCGTTGGTGACCAGGTGCTGTTCGGTGTAGTCGGGGGTGGAATTGACCAGGCTCATGACCTTGACGATGCGCTTGACGCGGGTCAGGTCGCCGCCGCAGGCTTCCTGCAGGGTGCCCATCATGGCGATGGCGATCGAGCGTGCTGCCTGCTTGCCTTCTTCAGTCGAGATATTCTTGCCCAGTTGGCCGACCCATGGGGTGCCGTCGGCCTTCTTGGCGATGTGGCCGGACAAGAACACCTGGTTACCGCTTTGTACGTGCATGACGTAGGCGGCGACCGGGGCGGCTGGCGCGGCCAGGGTGATATCGAGCGACTTCAGTTTTTCGTAGACAGACATGTGATTTCCAAGAAAAATGGTTCCGTGAAGTCGCTATTGTACTCTGCACGTTGCCGAATTCGTCACGGTCAACGGGCCACTTTCATGCGTTTTCCTGCGCCGACGACGGCAATTACGGCAAAAGTGAACAGAATATGCTCAATATGCAAAGTTTCGTTCAGGACCACGGCGGCGCCCACCAAAGATAATCCAGGCTGGGCCAACTGCACCTGGCCGACCCTTGCCACGCCGCCCAGCGCCATGCCGCGGTACCAGAAAAAGAAGCCGATGAACATCGAGAAGACGGACACGTAGCTGAAGCCCAGCCAGGCGCTGGCCGGTGCGGCGACAATGCCGCTCCAGTCGCGCCACAGCAGCCAGAGGGTGGCCGGCGCGGCCAGCGGCAGCGACAGCACGAGCGCCCAGCCGATCACCTGTTCGCCGCCCATGGTTTGCGACAGGCGGCCGCCTTCGGCATACCCCATGGCGGCCAGCGCCACGGCGGCAAAGACTGCCAGGTCGGCGCCGTGCAGACCGCCGCCCGACTGGCGCAGTGCGAAGCCGGCCACCAGGGCGCTGCCTGCCGCCGCCATGCACCAGAATCCAGGCGAAGGACGCTCATGTCCGCGCAAGGCCGCAAACAGGGCCGTCGCCAGCGGCAGGATGCCGACCAATACCGCGCCGTGCGAGGCGGGCAGGGTGCGCATGGCGATGGAAGTCAGCAGGGGGAAGCCGATCACGCAACCGACGGACACCGCCAGCAGGGTGGGCAACTGGGCGCGCGTCGGCAGCGCGGCGCGCTTCCAGCCCAGCCAGCACAGGGCCAGTACAGCCGCCGCCACGGCGCGGCCCATCGCCACGAAGAGGGGATCGAGGCCGGCCACCGCCAGGCGGGTGAAGGGCAGCGTCAGGCTGAAAACGGCGACGCCGACGAAACCGAGCAGCATGCCCTGGTTCTCGGCGCCTGAAACCAGCCGGGTCATCGGCGACGGACCCAGTGGGCCGGACACCGGCTTGCCGGTCTGGCAGTCAAGCTCCCACCCCGGCCCATCATGCGAGTAGGGCGTCACGGCAGCACCTCCGACAACACGCGCATGATCTTCTCCGCATCCACATTGGCCCCGGTCAGCGGCAAGCCGACCTTGCGGCCCGCCACGCGCGGGTCATGCTTGAGGCGCAGGGCCGCCGCCAGCGCCGCCGCTCCCGCGCCTTCGGCCAGGTTATGGGTGGCCCGGTAATACAGGCGGATAGCGCGCGCCACTTCCTCATCGCTGACGGCGACCACGTCGTCGGCATAGCGGCGCACGATCTCCAGCGAACCCGCGTCCGGCGTGCGGCAAGCCATGCCATCGGCCAGTTCGGTGCTGGTCGGGGCCTCGCGCAACTCGCCGCTGCGGAACGATTCCATATAAGCCGGGGCATGGCTGGATACCACGCCGATGACGCGGGTACGCAGTCCCAGCGCCTCGCGCGCCGCCACCGCTGCGCAGAAGCCCGAGCCCTGGCCGATCGGCACGAACACGGTGTCCAGCTCCGGCTGTGCATGGAACAGCTCCATCCAGTAGCTTGCCACGCCGGCCACCAGATCGGTATGGCAGGACGGCACCATATGCAAACCCTGCTTGCGCGCCAGCCCCAGCGCGTACTCGCGGCTGGCCTGGAAATCATCCCCGTATTCGATCAATGCGGCGCCCAGGCCGCGCATGGCGGCATTTTTTTCCAGGCTGTTGCCGTGCGGGACCACGATGGTCGACTTGACGCCATGGCGGCGTGCAGCGAAGGCAATCGACTGGCCATGATTGCCGCGCGTGGCCGACACAATGCCCGCTACGCCGGGTTCGCGTTTCAGCAAGCCATCCAGATAGACCAGGCCACCGCGCACCTTGAAGGCGCCGGTCGGCGTATGGTTTTCATGCTTGACCCAGGTTTCCGTGCCCAGCACCTCGTTCAGCAGCGGCCAGGAAAATTGCGGCGTGGCCGGCATGGCACCGTACACGATGGTGGCGGCGGCGTCGAGTTCGGCACGGGTGGGCAACAGGTTCATGGCGTGGGCTCCTTTAATCACTGGAAGTTTGAAGGCGATGGGTGTATCGTAGAATAAGTAACCAGTACAGTACCAGTACACTTGCACGGATAATTTCACGCACTGTGATGGTGATATGACCAATACAATCTTGCTCAGCCGCGAAGGCGGAGAGTCGCTCGGCGACCAGATCGTGCGCAGCGTTGCCGCCCGCATCGATGACCGCGTGCTGCGCGCCGGCGCCCGCATGCCTTCAATCCGCCAGTTCGCCACCGCGCACGGCGTGTCGCCGTTCACCGTGGTCGGCGCCTACGACAAGTTGGTGGCGCGCGGCTACCTTGAATCGCGGCGCGGCGCCGGCTTTTTCATCCGCGACCGGGCACCGCTGCAGGCGCCGCAGCCGGCGGCGCACGCGCCGGGACTGGCGCAGCCGGAAGGCACGCACGGACTGGACGTGGTCTGGCTGGTACGGAATATGTTCCGTACCGTGCCGCACCAGCATATGCCGGGCACCGGCGTGCTGCCGGCCGACTGGCTCGACGGCGTGGCAATCGGTAATGCGCTGCGCGCCATCAGCCGCCAGCACAGCAGCATTTTGTTGAATTACGGCGTGCCCCAGGGTTACCTGCCGTTGCGCCAGCATTTGCAGCACAAGCTGGCGGAACTCGAGATCGGCGCCACGCCGGAACAGATCGTCACCACCGCCGGCGTGACCCAGGCGCTGGACATGGTGGCGCGCGAATTCACTCGCCCCGGCGATACGGTGTTTGTCGATGATCCGGCCTGGTTCCTGATGTTCGGCTCCTTTGCCGCGCTGGGCGCGCGGGTGGTCGGCATCCCGCGCCTGGCCGACGGCCCCGACATCGCGCAACTGGCCGAACTGGCGGCAATCCACAAGCCCAAGCTGTACGTGATCAACTCCGTGCTGCACAACCCCAGCTCAACCTCGCTGTCGGCCGCCAAGGCTTTCCAGATCCTGCGCATCGCCGAGGAACACGACATCACCATCGTGGAAGACGATATCTACTGCGACCTGCACCCCGGCAGCAGCGTACAGCCGGCCACCCGCATGGCGGCGCTCGACCAGTTGCAGCGCGTGATCTACCTGGGCGGCTTTTCCAAGACCATGGCCGCCAACCTGCGCGTCGGCTTCATTGCCACCTCGGAGGAAATGGCGCAGCGCCTGGCCGACCGCAAGATGCTGCAGACCCTGACCACCAGCGATATCGGCGAGCGGGTGGTGCACAAGGTGCTGTCGGAAGGCAGCTACCGCAAGCACACGGAGCGCATGCGCACGCGCCTGGACGGTCTGCGTGCGCGCACCGTGCGCCAGCTCGAGAAAACCGGGATGCGCATCGCCAGCGCGCCGCCGGCGGGCATGTTCGTGTGGGTCGATGCGGGACGCGATACCAATGCGCTGACTGAAAAGGCCATGGGGCAGGGCTTGTTGCTGGCGCCCGGCAGCCTGTTCTCGCCCAGCCAGCTGCCGTCGCAGTTCATGCGCCTGAACATAGCTGCGCTGCAGGCGCCGGAGATCTGGCGCTTCCTGCAGCGCGAGCTGGCAGCTTAGTCCTTCTGCTGCATGGCAACCATCGACATTGCAGCCGCTTCGGTGGCTGCGCTCAGGCTCACCCGGGCATCCTTGCCGAGCACCAGGCGCATGTCGCTGGCTGCCAGTTGCTGGCTGGAGAGCTGCACCTTGCCCTGCAGGGCTTTTTGCAGGCTGGCGGCCTGCTTCTCGAAGCCCGGGCGGTACTGGATGACGGTCACCACCTGCCGGTAGGGCTTGGCGTTGGTCAGGCGGTCGACGGGAATCCCGACCTGGCCAAGCACGCTGCGGAAGCGGCGCGCCATGCCGGTCACGCCGTTGCCGTTGGAGACTTCCAGGCGCGCCAGGCCAACCTTGTCGCCCGTTGCGACGGCTGGCTGCGCCGGCTGCGGTTCGACCGCCGCGATGATTGGTGCCGCGGGAATCGCCGGCGCGGCTGCCGGCTCGGGGGCAACACGGGCTTTCAGCTCGTAGACGTTGCCGGCGACTTTGATCAATTGCAACTGGTTGGCAAGTTCGCCCGTCACGGGCGAGGGCATGATGGCCAGCGGCTGCGGCTCCCGGCGTGCGGGGCTGCCGGCTGCCGGCGCAGCTTCAGTCTCGGCCAGCAGGGCCATATTCGGCTTGGCTGCCTCGGGGGCTGCCACGACAGCAGGCGCCACCACGGACGGTGCCACCACGGATGGCGCCACAACAGACGGCGCCACAACAGACGGCGCCACAACTGACGGCGCGGCGTCGGTGGCCGGTGCCGGTGCGCTTGGCGCTGCGGCCAGCTGCGGAGCATCGGCGGCAGGCACCTTGCCCATGGCCGCTTCCGCCAGTTGCAGGTTCTGGAACGCCTTGGGCCCGGCGCCCAGTGCCATGGCACGGCGCAGTGTTTCCGCCGCGCCCGCATGGTCGCCCATCAGGAACTGCACATAACCGAGGTTGGTATGCGGCTGCGCCTCGCCCGGATAGTCTTTGACCAGCGCCGCCAATGCCTTGCGCGCCAGTTCCAGGTCGCCGCGCTGGGCCTCGATCACGGCCACCGCATTGCGCGCATCGAGCTGGTTGGCATCGAGGGCCAGCGATTGCGCATACGCGCCCAGCGCAAGGGCCAGTTGGCCGCGTTCGTGATGGAAGCGTGCCAGCCGGTTCCAGCTTGCCGCCTGGTTGCCCGGCATGTCGCCGCGCACTACCGGTTGCAAGGCCAGCGGACGCTGTACTGGAGGCGCACTGCACGCCGTAAGTAGGCCGCAACCCATTGCGGCCAAGGCGATTGGCTTGAGCTTGATCATGGCAACTCCTTTCTAGCCGGCGTCGGCGCCGCCCATGGTTGGCAGCAAAACGCGGTAAATCGAGATAAAGGCAGGTCCCATCAACACCACCAGCAGCGAGGGGAAGATGAAGAAGATCAACGGGAACAGCAGTTTCAGGGCAATCTTTGCAGCCGCTTCCTCTGCGCGCTGGCGGCGGCGCGTGCGCAGCTGGTCGGACTGGACGCGCAGGGAGTCGGCGATGCTGGTGCCGAAGCGCTCGGCCTGGATCAGCATGGCCACCAGGGCATCGACGTCCTCCACGCCGGTGCGCAGCGCCAGGTTGCGCAGCGCGCGCTCTTTGGACAGGCCGGCGCGCAGTTCGAGCGTCACCAGATTCAGTTCGTCGGCCAGGATCGGGCTCTTGATGCCGATTTCGTCCGCTACGCGCAGCAAGGCGGCATCCATCGCCAGGCCGGCTTCCACGCACACAGTCATCAGGTCGAGGGCATCCGGGAAGGACTCGAAAATCTCCAGCTGGCGGCGGTTGACCGCCCAGCGCAGTACGAAGTTGGGCAAGTAGTAGCCCAGGCCTGCCGCCAGCAGCAGCCAGAACATCAGCCCGTTTCCGGACAGGCGCGAGTTCGACAGCACCAGGGCTGCGTACAGTGCCAGTGGCAGCATGATGGCCAGCGCCGTCTTGGCGGCGAAGTACAGAGGGCCCATGGACGCGTGGCGCAAGCCGGCGTTCATGAAGCGTACGCGCAAGGTCGACTTTTCCCATTCCTCGGTTTCGCCACCGGACAGCTTGGCGACCGGGGCCAGCCAGGCCGAGATGCGCGCCAGCAGGTTGGGACTGATACGGTCGCGCCGGCGTGCGCTGCTCGGCAGGTCAGTGACCTGCTGCAGCCGGCCTTGCACCGGATTGGCGCTGAAGCGCAGCATGACCACGTAGGCGGTGCCGAACACCAGCAGGAACACCAGGGCCAGGAAGGCCATTTGTATGACGCTCATGTCAGTCTCCCGCTAGACGCGAATCCGGATTATCTTGCGCATGGCCAGCACGCCCACGAACATCATGGTGAGCGCGGTGGCGACCATTTTCTGGCCGGCCGGGTCGGTGTACAGCACGGCCAGGAAGCCAGGGTTGGTCAGTTGGATCATCAGCCCGGCGCCGAAAGGCAGCAGGCCAAGCACCCAGGCCGACATGCGGCCCTCGGCCGACAACACGCGGATCTGCCCCAGCAGCTTGATGCGGTCGCGCACGATCTTGCTGATGTTGTCCAGCAGTTCGGCCAGGTTGCCGCCGGTCTCGCGCTGGATCATCACGGCAATCACGAAGTAGCGCAGGTCGGTACTGGGCACGCGTGTGGCCATGTTCATCAACGCGTCGTTCATGGAGATGCCGAAATTGACTTCGTCGAACGTGGTCTTGAACTCCGCGGCAATCGGATCGTTCATTTCATCGCCGACCATCTTCATGGCGGTAGGGAAGGCGTGGCCGGCGCGCAGCGCGCGGCCGATCAGGTCCAGCGCGTCGGGCAACTGCTGGTCCACCTTGGCCAGGCGTTTGCTCTTGGCCCGCAGTACCAGCAGCAAGGGAACGGCGATCGAGCATGCCATCAGCGGCAGGATCACCAGCAGCGGCAGGCGCAGGAAGAACGCCACGCCGCCCACCAGTACCGGGCATAGCAGGGACAGCACGATCAGGTCCGATACCGTCCAGGTCATGCCCGACTGTTCCAGCAGCCGGTCGAGCTGGCTGATGCGCGGCATCTGCAGCAGCAAGCGCTGGAACAGCGGCGACTCGCTGAGCAGGCGCTGCTTGATCATCGAGGCGCTCTCGCCGCTGGCGTGGCCGCCGGCGGACATCATGCGCAGGCGGCGCGCGATGCGTTCCGCCTCCGGTCCCTTGGCCGAATTCCAGGTCAGGTACATGCCTTCGATCAGCAGCACCACGGCCAGGAAGACCAGGATGCCGGTAGCGTAGTAGAGGTAGTCCATGGCTTACATCCTCTTTTGCACGGTAGGGTCGAAAATGTCGTCGGCCAGCGTGACGCCGAAAGTGCGCAGGCGCTCGCCGAAGCGCGGCCGTACGCCGGTGGCGCTGAAGAAGCCCTGCACCGAACCGTCGGTGCCGACGCTGGTCTGCTTGAAGCAGAAGATCTCCTGCATGGTGATCATCTCGCCTTCCATGCCGGTGATCTCCTGGATCGACATCAGCTTGCGCTTGCCGTCGGTCAGGCGCGCCACCTGCACCACCACGCCGATCGCAGAGGAAATCTGCTGGCGCATGGCCTTCACCGGCAGGCCGGCGGCGCCCATGCTGATCATGTTTTCCAGGCGGGTCAGCGCGTCGCGCGGCGTATTGGCGTGGATGGTGGCCATCGAGCCTTCGTGGCCGGTGTTCATGGCCTGCAGCATGTCCAGCGCTTCGGCGCCGCGCACCTCGCCCAGGATGATGCGGTCCGGACGCATGCGCAGGGCGTTGCGCACCAGCGAGCGTTGTGTCACCTCGCCCTTGCCCTCGATATTGGGCGGACGCGTTTCCAGGCGCACGATGTGCGGCTGCTGCAGTTGCAGCTCGGCGGCGTCTTCGATGGTGACGATGCGTTCGCTATGGCTGATGAAGCCGGAAATGGCATTCAGCATGGTGGTCTTGCCGGAACCGGTACCGCCGGAGATCAGGATGTTGACCTTGCTCTTGCCCAGCGCCTGCAGGATGGTGGCCATGGCTTCGGTCATCGAGTTGAAGCTGATCAGCTCCGCCAGGCCCAGCGGATCGGCCGAGAAGCGCCGGATCGACAGCACCGGCCCGTCGATGGCCAGCGGCGGAATGATGGCGTTGACGCGCGAACCGTCCGGCAGGCGGGCGTCGACCATCGGGCTCGACTCGTCGATGCGGCGGCCCACGCGCGACACGATCTTGTCGATGATCTTCATCAGGTGCGCGTCGTCATTGAAGGTGACCCCCGTCAGTTCCAGGCAGCCCTTGCGCTCGACATACACCTGGCGCGCCCCGTTCACCAGGATGTCCGACACATTGGGGTCGGCCAGCAGCGGCTCTAGCGGCCCGAAGCCCAGCACCTCGTACTGGATGTCGCGCGTCAGGTTGCGGCGCTCGCTGTCGTTGATCACCACCATGTTTTCTTCGAGCAGGCGTTCGACCAGCACTTTCAGCTCGTCGCGGATCTGGTCCTGGGTCAGGCGCTGCATGCTCTCCAGGTCGACCCGGTCGAGCAGCGTCTGGTGGATGCGGTGCTTGAGCTGCTGGTAGGCGCGGTTGTCGATCGCCTCGGATTGCCGCAGGGCGGAGACGTTGCCGTTTACTGGCGCGGCGGCGCCGAGGCGGTTGCGAAGGTTCTGGGCTGGGATCTGCATGATCGACTCCGTGGGCTAGGGCAAGGGGGCGCGGGCTTATGCGCGCTGGAGGATTCGGGACAACCAGCCGCGCGACTCGGTATTGCTGTCGCCAGCCAGGGTTCGCGCCAGGTCCTGCAATGCCTTGGAAATCGGGCTGGCGCGCTGCAGCTGCAAGATCGGCACACCCTGGTTGACCGAGGCGGCGGCTGCTTCATAATGGTTCGGGATGGTGCGGAACATCTCCATCCCGTAGGCTTGCTCGCAATCCCGCAGGCGGATGTCGCCGGTGTTGGAATGGCGGTTGACGATCAAATGGATTTTGTCCTTGCGATAGTCGAGCGAGCGGAACACCTGCAGCAGGCGTTTGCCGTCGCGGATATACGGCAGCGTCGCCTGCAGGATGGGGAAGATCATGTCGGCCTGGTCGAGGGCGCGTACCGAGACGGCATCCAGGCTGCGGCCGATATCGAGCAGCACGAAATCGTAATGCTGGCGTGCCAGGCGCAGCAGGGCGTCGACGTGTTCGGGGTGCACGTCGTTGGCCTGGGTCGGGTCGTCCGGTGCGGCCAGCACGTGGAAATTCGGCGTGACCTGCACCATGCTGGAGAACAGCAGCGAGGCATCCAGGCGGTGCATCTGGCCCGCCACGCTGGCCACGCTGGCAGCCGGGCGCTGGTCTGAGACGAACAGCGAAGCGTCGCCGAACTGCAGGTTGAAGTCGAACAGGGCCACTTTCTTGCCCTCGGCCGCCGCCAGCGCGTAGCCCAGGTTGGCGGCGATGAAGGTTGCGCCGCTGCCGCCCTTGCAGGAAATGAAGGCCAGCACTTTGCCCAGCGCACGGGTATTGAAATTGCGCTTTTCCTCGATGCGGCGCACCGCCGACTGCAACGCGGCGCCTTCAATCGGCAGCGGCATCACTTCGCGCACGCCGGCGCGCATGGCTTGCAGCAGGAAGTCGGGAGTCTGCTGGGTGCAGGACACGATTACCGCCATGTCGGGATGCTGGGCGCTGAGTGTTTCCAGCCGTTCCAGGTCGGCTGCATTCAGCAGCGGCTGCGCCACCAGCAACAGGTCCGGTGCGCCACTTTCGAAGCGCGGCAGCTTGTCCAGCAAGCCGGGCAGCACGTCGACCTGGTCGGACTGGCTGCGCTCGCGCAGGATGCGGGCGATTTCGAACAGTTGTTTGTCATTGCTGGAGATGGCGGTGATCTTCATGGCATCGCTCAGTTGGTGAAGCCGAGGCTTTCGGCATAGACGACGGTGGTGGCCTGTGGCATGGCATTAATCGGGCGCGAGGTCGTGACTGCGCCGGCCTTGAAAATCAGCGGCGCGAATTCGACGTTCTTGACCGAGACTTCAACGTAGGTAATGCATTCCGAGCTGCGCAGGACATCGTTGCATGCCGACATATTGTCGCCGGCATCGAGCGGCGTGGCACTCACTTCATCGACGCCATTTGCGCGCAGGTAGCGGATGAAGATATTCGAGGTAGTGATCTCGGGGCCGCCCGGCAGGGTCGACGCGCCGAACAGCGCGACGCTCTTGATGGTGGCGCTGTCGCTGACCCAGCGCACGGTCGCTTCGCGTGCGCCGCGGCGGCTGATTTCCTGCATGGTGTTGTAGACGAACAGCATGCGGCCGAATTCGAAGATGGCGTAGATAAAGGCCAGCAGCAGCCCGCCAATGATGGCAAATTCGACGATTGCGGCGCCTGTTTGGCGTGCCAGGCTGGGGCGGCGGGCCGGGTTTTTCATGGCATCCTCACAGCATATAGCGCATGGTGGTGCGCGGGGTCAGGTTGATAATTCGCACGGAGTTGCCGATCAACGGGACGGTCTCGCCGATGTTGACGGCGTAGCCGCTGATCTCGACCCGCACGCCGCCCGGCGCGGTGCCGTCGACGCAGGTGGTGTCGTTGTAGCTCGCATCCAGGCAGGTCACGACCACATTGCTGCGGGCGAAGCCGGGGACCTTGGCGGCGTTGGCAGCGGCCACCACAATGTCCTTGGCGGTGCTGACCGAGCTCGAGTTGATAGTGGCTTTCTTCGCCACGCTCATGTAGCGGGCGCCGTCCCGGGTCGCCTTGCTCAGGGCGTCGTAAAAGGCGAAGGCGCGGCCGAATTCGTAGGTCCCGGCCAGCAGCAGGAACAGGATTGATGCCACTAGGGCGAATTCGACCAGGGCGGCGCCGGATTGCTTGGATGTGGGGCGGTTGCGCATGGCGTTCACTTGTACAGTTTGACTTCGGACGAAGGCACCGGTTGCACCAGGCCCGTGAATTCCACATCCAGCTTCTTCGGCGAGCCGCTGAAATCGGCTTTTTTCTGCATGAAGAACTTGCCGATGCCCACCGCCGTCATGACGCCGCAGGAAGCGCTGCCCACCGGCGCTGAACGGCAGTCGATCAGCACGATGTTCAGGATGCGGCGGTCCTCGACCCCGGGACGCCCGGCCGGCGCCAGGAAGGTTGCGCCGCTGGCCTGGTTGTACGGTGCCGCATGATCCGAGGTAAAGCCGGCGCCGATGCTGGTCGGATACGTGGCGGCATTGATATAGTCGGCGGTGGTGCCGGTTTTGCGCCCGTACATCAGCTTGTCGGTGCCGATGGTATTGGTGCCGATGGTGCCGTTGGCTTGCGCGGGGGTGATGGCAGTCGTGCCGTCAGACTGCACCGCCGGCGTGTACGACCACATGGCGCCGTATTCCGGATAGGTGGTCGGGGTGGTCACACGCGTGGAGACCGTGCTGGGCCAGACCTTGGTCGGTGCGCTGGCGGTCGCTTCATGCGGCAGGGAATACTGCGGCAGTTTGGGTGTGCCACTGGTGCTGATCGATTGCTGGGTGGGCTGCGTCGTGGTGCCCGAGTCTTGCCAGTCGGCGGGAGCGTTGCCGCTGCCCGGCAGATATTCCTTGACGTTCTTGTCGGGCGGAGCGCTGGCCGGGTCGCATTGGGAGCCGCCCGAGTAGTCGTTGAAGCGCGAATTGAGCGCCTTGTCCAGCGAGGAGGTCATGCCGGTGTTGGTGTAGACCTGGCCGATGCCGGTCGGCAGCACCGCGCTGTTGCCGACGCACATGAACGGCGCGGTCACGTTGGCCGATGAGTTGGCGGAGGAGCAGGTATTCGGCGGCGAGTTGACCGGATTGATCTGGTACGGGTCGGAGCTGGCCCCGCCCAGCGAGCCCAGTTCAAAGATGTTGTACGACACGCCGCGGCGGAAGCCGAATTCCACCAGCTCGGTGAAAGTGCCGTAGTCGTAGCTGGCATTGCGCCGGGTCGGATCGATGGCGCAGACGCCGATCGGCGTTACCGTGTTGACGAAGCGGCCGGCCACCGCGGCGCCAAAGGTCGAGGTGCTGTTGTTGCCGGCAATGCGCATCAGCCAGGTATTGATCGACTGTGCGGTGCCGCTGCTGCCGCCGTCTTTGGTGTTGACTTCGACAAAGGTGCGGCCGTTGGCGTTGCCCAGGCTCTGCGCCAGCGTGTACCAGGGGCCGTCCGGACTGGCGGCGAAGCGGAAGTTGGCGTCCTGCAGCGTGAGTGTGCTGCCGAAATCGTAGCGGTTCTTCAGCGCCAGCGCCTTGCCGGAGGCTACCGCCTTGTTCAGGCCCGCATCGGAATTGTCCAGGTCCTTGGCGGCGGCCAGGGCCGCCGAGTCGGACATGTTCTGCAATTCGGTCTTGACGATGTACAGGTGACCCAGGTCCAGCACCAAGCCGCTGACCGGGATCAGTACCAGCATGAGCAACAGGCCAGACATCACGGCCACTGCGCCGCGCTGCTGGTAATGCTTGGGAATGCGCTGGGCCATGGCTGTCTCCTAGCGGCCGACGCCGATCAGGAAGCTGCTGGTGTTTTTCTCGGGTGCCTTGAACGACTTCACGTACTGGTCGTAGCCGGCCTTGGCGGCGGGCCCGTCCAGGCCCAGCGGCGGCGCCATATTGCGGTCGGCGCCCGGGTTCATGATTTGCGCATTGCGCAAGTCGGTGGCGGCCATGCCGAGGTTCTTGTCGACATAGGGCGTGCCCGACATGCAGGCTGCCAAGGTGAGCGGCAGCAGGGCGGCGCCGGCGCAGCGCAGGAACGATGATTTCATGGTGGCCTCCTAGTTCAGGTCGAAACCGCCGGCTGGCTTGCCGGGCTGCTTCTGGGTTTTGTCTTGCGGCGGCACGCCTTCCATCTGGCCGGTGAAGATGCGCTGGGCGCGGCTCGGGTCGGTCACATTCGAGGTGGGCAGGGCGTTGGCCAGGTCGGGCGGCAGCGGCTTGACCAGGCGCGGCGTGATCACGAACACCAGTTCGGTGCGGTCGGTCTGGAAGTCGTTGGAGCGGAACAGGGCGCCCAGCACCGGGATTTCGCCCAGGCCCGGCACCGCCTTGACATTGTTGGTCGAGCTGTTCTTGATCAAGCCGCCGATCGCAAAGCTCTGGCCATCGAACAGCTGCACCGTGGTGGCGGCGCGCCGCGTGGTGAACGAGGGCAGGATGGCGGTGCCGTTGACGCCGGCGGCCGAGATGCCCACGCCTTCCTTGTTCAGTTCCGACACTTCCGGCGCCACTTTCAGGTTGATGCGGCCGTCGCCCAGCACGGTCGGGGTGAAGCGCACCGCCACGCCGAATTCCTTCTCTTCCAGCGTGATGCGGGTGAAACCGCCGCCGTCCGGGGTGGACGCCACCGGGATGAAGATCTTGCCGCCGGCCAGGAAGCTGGCCTCCTGGCCGCTGATGGCCATCAGGTTCGGCTCGGCCAGCATCTTCACCAGGCCGTCGCGCTTTTGCGCGTCGATGCTGAAGGTCGTGCCGTTGCTCTTGCTGCCGTTGAACAGGGAAGGGTTGCCGCTCAACAGGTTCGACAGCAGGGTATAGGTCCAGCTGCCGGTGGCGTGGCTGATGCCAAAACTGGCGCCGAGCTGGTCGACCAGGGTTTTCGACACTTCGGCCACTTTCACCTCCAGCATCACCTGCTGCGGCGCGGCGACCGTCAACATATTGATGATCTTGATCGACAGGCCGCCATCGGCGGCCAGCGCGGGAGCGGGGCTGGCCCCGGCCGGCGCCGAGCCGCCGGTGCCGGGACCGCCGGTGGTCGGACGGGCGCGGGTGACGAAGGCATTGGCCATTTGCAGCACGCGCTCGGCCACCACCACGTCCGGCACGGTGCCGCTCAACATGATCGAGTCGGCCGCTGCGGCGACTTTCACCATGCCGGGCATGCCGGTCAGCTTGTCGATGCCGCTTTGCAGGGCGGCGGTGTCGGAGCTGACCGTCAGGTCGGCGATCACGGTGTCGCCGGTCTTCTGCCAGACCATCAGGTTGGTGGTGCCGACGGTGCGGCCCAGCATATACACTTCGCGCGGGTTGAGCAGGATCACGTCGGCGATGCGGGCATCGCCCACCGCCACCCGTGCCGCCGGATGCTGCAGGCGCACGATGCTGGATTTGCCTTCGGCCAGTTGCATGGCGGGCGCCAGCTCGGTGCGGCCTTCCGGCATCGCGGCCGGCAGCGCTGCCTCGGCCTTCCTGCCTGGCGCGCCGCCCTTGGCCTTCATTTTCGGCTGCTGGGCGACAACGGCTGCCTCGGCCCCTACCTGGGCGGCGGCGGGCAGGCCCAATGCCGGTAGGACCAGCAGGGCGCCCAGGAGGCTGGGTACGGCGGTGCTCAATCGTTTCATGGGAAGCTCCGTTCGGTCAGAATTGTTGGCTGCTGCGGTCCAGTCCTTTGATCATCTCCACCTTCACCCCCGGCGGCGGCAGGTTGGCAACCTTGCGTACCGGCGCAGGCTTCGGTGCCGGGGCCGCGGCGGCTACTTTGGGCGCCGCTGCCGGCGCGGCGGCACCCAGCAAGGTGGTCTTGGTGGCGCCGGTGGTCAGCGCCGGGTTGGGGTCGACCTGGTTGCGCAGGACCAGCGACAGGCTGCCCACGCTGCGCGCCAGGTCCAGCTTCTCCACCTGTTCCGGGGTCAGCTCCAGCGTCACCGCGTTGACCACCTTCGGCTTGGTCTCGTCGCGTGAGGATTCCTGCGCCACGGCCAGCACCAGGATGCGCTCCAGCACGATCTTGGAGATGGTCGGGTCCTTGGTCTGGCTGCGCTGGCCTTCTTCCTGGGTATTGACCAGGATGTCGACGTAGTTGCCGGGCAGGGCGAAGCCGGCCACGCCCACCACGTCGTTGACGCGGACGGTCATGGCGCGCTTGCCTTCGGCCACCACGGCCGACAGGCCGCCCTGGGTGCCAGGAGGCGCCAGCTTGCCTTCCAGGATCGGCTCGCCGCGCATGATGCTGGTGCGGCTGACGCGCGATTCCAGCGCCTTGTCGTCCTTGATGGCGCCTGGCGGCTGCACGGAAGCCGGCCAGTCGACCAGGCGCACCATGTCGGGCGTGATGCGCGCGCCCAGGCTGATGTCCACCTGGGCCACGGCGACCTTGGCGGTGTTGGTGGTGGCTTGCGCGGTGATCCAGCGCGCTGCCACCACGACGGCCACGAAGGCCAGGCCGATGGCTACCACCATCATGATCATTGCACGTGTATTCCTCATGATTTTTCCCCTTGGGTCCTAGGCGTCAAGCAACTGCGAAATAGTTATTCCAGGCCCACTCGAGCGATGCGATATCGAGTGTCGGCAGGCGTCCTTCGTAAGCGGCCAGGTCGCGCAACTGCGATACCAGGTCGCGTGGGTAGCAGGCCATCAGCGGCCGTTCCTGCAACTGGTGGTGGCGCATCAGCCAGGCGAACGATTCGGCTTCGAACGGCACCGAATAGCGCTGGCAGACCTGGCGGAACACGGTTTCGTACTGTTCCGGCTGCAGCGGGCCGACGTGGATCTTGTAGCCCAGGCGGCGCAGGAAAGAGCCGTCGGCCAGCGATTCGGGCGGCAGGTTGGAGGAGAAGATCACCACCACGTCGAACGGCACCGGGAACTTGTAGCCGTTTTGCAGCGACAGGTAGTCGACCTGGCGGTCCATCGGCACGATCCAGCGGTTCATCAGCTCCACCGGCGAGCAGCGCTGGCGTCCCAGGTCGTCGATGATGAAGATGCCGCCGTTGGCTTTCAGGTGCGGCGGTGCCTGGTACAGGCGGCTCGCCGGATCGAAGCGCAAGTCCAGCGCTTCCAGGGTCAGCTCGCCGCCGGTGATCACGGCGGGTCGCTGGCTGCGCACCCAACGCTGGTCGCGCGGGGTGCGGCGGTCGAACAGCATGCCCGGAGGCGCTGTGTCTTCGATGGCGGTGTGCACCACCGGGTCGAACACCGGAATGATGTCGCCGTCCACCAGCAGCGCATGCGGCACGGCGATCTGCCCTTGCAACAGCCCGTTCAGGCGCTCGGCCAGGTAGGTTTTGCCGCTGCCGGCCGGACCGTGGATAAAGATGGCGCGGCCACTATTCATGGCCGCGCCCAACTGGTCAAGCACTGCCGGGCTGGCAACGATGCCGTCGAACGTTTTGCGAATGTGTTCGCGTTTGACGTGCATATGCGCCACGCTGTGGGCGCGCACGCGTTCGGCATAGTCGCTAAAGGTTACCGGGGCGGCGCCTGCATACGCGTCGCGGCGCACGAATTCGGCGGCGCGGGCACGGCCCGTATCGGTCAGGTTGTAGACCAGGTCGGCGTCGGTGTTGCTGATGCCGCGCCGTGCCGCCTCCATCAGTTTTTCGGTGCGCATGAAGCTCAGCACCGGGTCCAGCACCGACGGCGGCAGCTTCAGGTGGCTGGCCAGTTCATTCAGCTTGATCTGGCCGCGCTGGTACAGCACCTTGCTGGCCAGTTCCACCAGCAGCAGGAACGGCAGCCCGGTTTCTTCCACCGTGCGCGGTGCGGGGACGCGCAGCGGGTCGTCGGCCCAGGCGCGTTTGCTTGGTTCTTCAAAATCGGCAGGCATGGCGGACCTCTCTTAAAACACCAGTGGCAGGACGCGGTATTTCACGCGGCGCATGTACAGCAGATACTCGCTGTCGCGCGACAGGAAGCGTTCTTCGCGCAGCAGCCGGGCCAGCAGCAGCATGGAGGCAAGCAGGCAGGTGGCGGCGTTGCCGAGGCTGGAATTGGACAGCACATAGCCCACATAGCTGAGCAGGTAGCTGGCGTACAGCGGATGGCGGATCCAGCGATACAGGCCGCTGGTCTTGATCTGGCGCCGCGCCGCCACCAGGCCGAAGCTGCGGTTCAGCGACAGCAGCCCGCCGATCTGCAGCAGCACGCCGGCCACGATCAGCAAACGTGCCGCCGGCAACATCCCTTCGCCGCTGGGCGCAAAGAAGAAGGGTGCTCCGGTGGACGCGATGGCCAGCGCCCAGTCGAGCGGCGAATGGGACACGGCGGCCGGTTCCGAGCGCAGCATGAACAGCGCCGCCACCAGGGTTTCCGAGGCCACGAACAGCAGATAGGTCCAGTCGCCTGTCGCATTGAAGGCGCGCGCATGGGCCACCGAGAACAGCAGCCAGACGCCGGCCAGTGCGGCGGTGGCCAGCAGGTTGACGGCACGGGTGCCAAGGATATGTTGGGCGTTCATAACAGGCTCCAGCCGAAGTAACGGGTCAGTAACAGGTAGCACAGCGTGCCGCTGGCAATGGCCACGGCGTAGGGCAGTTGGCCGGTGACCGTGGCAGGGCTGTCGACGCGGGCACTGCCGCCGGCCATGCCGCGCAACACGCTGCCCAGCACCATCACCTTGACGTTGCCGCTGACCTTGCGCAGGCTGCCCGTGCACAGGGCCACCAGCAGCGACAGCAGGCCGCCGGCCAGCACGCTGGACAAGCCCGCGCCCAGGGTGTCGAGCGGACCGAGGAAGGTGCCGATCATGGCCATCAACTTGACGTCGCCGGCGCCCATGGCGCCCAGGCCATACATCGGCAGCAGCAACAGCAGGCCCAGTCCCATGCCGGCCGCCCCCTTCAGCAGGCCCAGTGCGCCGAACGGCTCGCTGAACAGGCCGGCGCCGGGCGTCACGGTGGCTTGCAGCGCCAGGCCGGCCACGATGCCGGCCAGCACCAGCGGGTTCGGGATGCGGCGGCTGCGTACGTCGCACAGCACGGCGCCGGCCAGCAGCGCGGCCAGCAGCACGATCGGCAGCAGGTGGCGGCTCTCGAAGTTCATGCGGCGCTCCGCTGCGGCAGCTTGCCGCACAGGGTCCAGATGATCCAGGCGCCCAGGGCGCCGGCATAGCCGTCAATCGCGTAGTGCCAGCCCAGGTGGATGGAGCCGAGCAGTACCAGCAGCGCAAAGACGCTCAGGGCGGCGCCGGCGGCCCGGTTCAGGCGCCAGCCGAGCAGGGCCAGCAGGACCGAGCTGGCGACGTGCATGCTGGGCATGGCGGCGATGCTGAGGGCGTTGTTGGTGCTGTCGGCGGCGTGATCGCGCCACAGCATGTTCTGCACGTCCAGCGCCCACACGGGGATCACCTCGTTGGCGTTGTGCAAGTACGTCATCAGGCCGGCGAACGGGTCGGCGCCCGGCACCACGTGGCCGTAATAGCAGGGGCCGACGGAGGAGAACAGCATGGCCATCACATTGCCGAGCAAGATCCAGCTCAGCACAAAACTCAGCATGAACTGCATGCGCAGCTGGCGCCGCTCGAGGTTGAAGGCCAGCCAGTACACCATCGACAGCATGATGAAGAACCACAGGTGGTAATTGAGGTTGATGATGGCCGTCAGGTAGGGGTGGCCGAGCACGTGCTGCAGCAGTTGCCACGGTTGGCTGCCGCCATGCAGCCAGGCGTCGGCGGCGGCCATGCGGGCGTCCCAGGCATACGGCTGGACCAGGGGCACGGCGGCCTTGATCACGGTGAAGCTGGCGGAAAACAGCGGCATCATGGCCAAGACCGGTGCCGCGAACAACAGGCGCTCCCGGGTCAGGTAGGCGGTCAGCTCGACGCGCAGGTGGTGCAGCAGGCGGGCCGGGCGCTGGCATACCATGACGTAGATGGTGTAGCCGCACAGGGCGAAGACCAGGCCCAGCGCCAGCGTGGCGAAGTAGCCTTCCAGCTGCAGGTTGCTGCGGTATTTGTGCGGGAAGGCCCAGCACAGCATCAGCGCCGCCGCCAGTTCCACGCCGACGATGGCCAGCAGCAGGCGGTGCTCGTGCACCAGGGCGCGCGGCAGGTTCTGCCGGGTCGCCAGTGTGGGGGACAGGACGGCGCTCATGATGTCGCCAGGACCACCTGGTCCTTGACATAGGTGAACAGTGCCAGCAGCTCGGTGCCGCCGCGGGTCACGCTGACCACGATGACCACCGCAATCAGGCCCGCGAGCAATGCATATTCGATGGCGGAGACACCGTCGTCATTGCGGAGGAAATGTAAGAGTTCTTTTTTCACAATCGTCCTCCAGGCAAAAAAAATCGTCCGGGGAGGCCAGGGGGACGGCCTCGCCGGACGCCGGGGCTGCTTAGCCGTTGGCGGTGGTCAGCGCGGTGCCGATCTTGTCGAAGGTCTTGTCAAGCTCGGTGCCGATCAGTTTGACGGCGGCGATGATCACGACAGCGATCAGGGCAGCGATCAGGCCGTATTCGATTGCGGTCACGCCTTGTTCGTCGCGGATGAATTTTTGGATGGCTTTCATGATGATTCCTTTCAGGACGTTTAATTAACTGCACCAAAGTGTTTGCAGCTTCACGGAACAAGCCCGTTTCACCTGCCTTTTCCAAGCGCTAGAAGCACGATGATGCCGACGACAACTGTCAGTGAGGCTACAAGCACATATTCGTAAAAGGCCCGGCCGTCTTCCTCGACGATAAAGCTGGCGATTCGGGGCGGCATGAAACTGTTACGCATTCTGTACTCCGGACATGGTTGTGTTGGCCTTGCCTGGTTCTAGTCTCAGCCGACATGTCTGCCGTGCTGATGAGTTCACTTTATGCCTTCGCGTCTTGAGTTCCATCAAACATCTGTCCTTTTCTGGCCATGACAGAAGTCCTTTTTTTCCAGCGGGAATCGGGACATTTGTCCCGGTTCAATGAACGTATTCTGGAAGAAATATTTTCGACGCCCCTACCGGTAGTAGGCAAAGGGTCGGGAAGACGCTACAGGTCGGCTTGGTCGAGCCTGTGCTTGGTGGCGAACACGTACAGGTCCAGGCGGTTCGAGACGCCCAGCTTATGGTAGATGGTGGTCAAATGGTTGCGCAAAGTGTGCTCGGAAATAAACAACTGTTGCGCCAAGGCCTTGTTAACCGCCCCCCCGCCTGTTGCAATCAGGCTGCAGATGCGTCTTTCCTTGGCGGTCAATTGGGCGATCTTGTCCAATTCAGGATCTTGCCGGCGTGCTTGCGGGTTGCGCATGGCTTCGAATACGCGGGTGAGCATGATGCCGTCGAGCCACAGTTCGCCGCCATAGACCTTTTCGATGGCTTTTAGCACCACGTCGGCCGGCTCATCCTTGCTGACCACGCCGCGCGCGCCCAGCATCACGGCACGGTCCAACAGTTCGCGGTCGCGCGTGCCTGACAGGACCAGCACGCGGGCGCCGTTGCAGCCGGCCAATAGGCGCGGCATGATGTCGAGGGAGCAGGTACCGCCCAGGTCGATGTCCAGCAGGATCACATCGGGCAGCACTTCGGGCGCCATGGCCAGCGCGCTGTCGCAGTCGCGCGCGGTGCCGACCACCAGCATGTTCAAGGCGTCGCTTTCAATCAGCTTGCCCAGGCCCCACAGCAGGGTCTTGTGGTCGTCGACCAGCATGATGCGGATCCGTTTGTCAGCTTGCCCCATACTCACCTCACACCGGTATCACGATCTGTACTGCAGTGTTGTTCTGGCGGCCGCGCTGCACGCGCGCTTCGCCGCCCAGGGCGGCGGCGCGTTCAGCGATAGAGCTCGGTGTAAAGTCTAGCACCGGCTGGCCCGAACATTCATTTTCGATCCGCACGGTGAGCTGGCCGGCGGTGCAGGCCAGCTCGATATAGCCGTTGCGCGCTGTTGTATGCTTGCAGATATTGCTCATGCCTTCGTTGACGATCTGGAATACTTCGGCCGCCAGCCGGTCGCTCATATGCAACTCACCCTTGGTGTCCACATTGATGTGCACGTCATAGAACTGGCGCAGCTGCGCCGCTTGCCGGCGCAGCGCGATCAGCAATTCCGGCTCCTTCATCTCCAGCCCGCCGCGCAGGCTCTTGGCGTAGTTGCGCAAGTCGCGCACCACTTGCGAGGTGACGTCGAGCAGGTTGTCCAGGTCCGGCACCAGCGGGTTGCCGGGATCGGCCTTCAAGCGGATGCCCGACACGCCATGACGCAGGCCGATATATGGCTGGATCGTCGTATCATGCAAGTCGCGGGCGATACGCTCGCGTTCGCGCAGCACCGCCTCCGATGCCATGCGGTCCAGCAATTCGATATTCTCGATGACCGGAAAGGCCTGGGCCGCGATCTGCAGCAGGAACAGGGCATCCGACTTGTGGAAATGGTGGCGTTGCGACACCACGATCAGGCGCCCGGAGCCGCGCCGCAGCGGCAGCGGCACCGCGATCAGCGACAGCGCGTCAAGCAGTTCGGCCAGGGTGGCGCCCGCCTCGGCGTCTTGCGCCACCCAGCGCTGGTGCTCGCTGTCGTAGCACTTGATCTGCAGCACGCGCCGCAGCCAGGCGCCGCGCGGCTGGCGCAGCAGCAGGATCGAATCGACGCTGCACACCAGCAGCGGCGCGGCGGCCTCCGTGGCCAGGTTGCTGGCGTGGATCGGGCGCCCGGCATTGGCCGCACTGGCCGTGCGCAGGGTCCAGCTGGCGGCGCCGTTATCGTGCATCAGCAGGATGCAGCTGTGGGCGCCGTAGAACTGGCGGGTCTGCTCCAGCACGGAACTGATGGTGCGGTCGACCCCGAAGCGCGGGTTGGACATCTGGCTGACCGCATGCAGCAAGGCCATGCGCTGGCGCTGGATCGTCGCCATGCCGCCCCAATGCGCGATCATGTATCCCAGGGCCAGCAGGAAGGTGGCGCGCAGCATCACCAGCGCCATTTCCGCGTGGCTGTGGGTGTACAGCGAGGTCAGCGCAAAGGCCAGCGAGGCGGCCATGGTGATGCGGGCGCCTTCCTCGAAGCCGTGGCTGAAGGCCGATGTCAGGATGGCAAAGAAAAACAGCAGGAAATAGAAGCTGGCGTCGCCGCCGGTGACGTACACCATCAGGGTGAACCAGCCCACGTCCAGCCAGTACACCAGCTTGCTGCGCACCAGGATCGAGCGGTTGGCCAGCAACAGCAGGGTCACGCTTTGCAGCAGGTAGGCCAGGAACACGCCCAGCGACAGCACGTCGGCGCGGCCGGCCGGTTCCACCACCAGGGTGAACAGGCAGGCGACGGCCAGTACCAGGCGCATCCAGCGCACCATGGAAGCGTCCGAAGTATCTTTCGGCAGGGTCGCGTGCAGCAAGCCTTCGTTGATCACGTTCTCTCCGGCGCGTCGTTGTTACCATGCTAAGAGAACCATTAGTTCTTGTCCATCGCGAGGTTGTATTTTTGAAACGTTGCCGGGACTTGAAATCGGGCGCGGCGGCCCCATGTGGGCGGTTCCGAAGTTCCTGACAAGACTATTGAGGTAAAAATGGCAGAAAACAAGCAAACCATGGGGTTCCAGGCGGAAGTCAAACAGCTTCTGCAACTGATGATTCATTCGCTGTACTCGAACAAGGAAATCTTCCTGCGCGAGCTGGTATCGAATGCTTCCGACGCGGCCGACAAGCTGCGTTTTGAAGCCATCAACAACGACGCCCTGTATGGCGACGAGCACGAACTGGCAATCCGCGTCGGCTTCGACAAGGAAGCGCGCACCATCACCATTTCCGACAACGGCATCGGCATGAGCCGCGAGGAGGCGATTTCCCACCTCGGCACCATCGCCAAGTCGGGCACCAAGGAATTCTTCGGCAAGCTGTCCGGCGACCAGCAGAAGGACGCGGCCCTGATCGGCCAGTTCGGCGTCGGCTTCTATTCCGGCTTCATCGTGGCCGACCGGATCACCGTCGAATCGCGCCGCGCCGGACTGCCGGCCGCCGAAGGGGTACGCTGGGAGTCGGCGGGCGAGGGCGACTACTCGATCGAGCGGATCGAGAAGGCCGGCCGCGGCACCGACATCATCCTGCACCTGCGCGAAGGCGAGGACGAACTGTTGAACGAATGGAAGCTGGAATCCATCATCCGCAAATACTCCGACCATATCTCGCTGCCGATCCAGATGAAGAAGGAGGGCGCCGACGCGCCGGTCACCATCAACCAGGCCAGTGCCCTGTGGGCCCGCAACAAGAATGAAATCACGCAGGAACAGTACGAGGAGTTCTACAAGCACGTCTCGCACGACTTCGGCGCGCCGCTGACCCATACCCACAACCGGGTGGAAGGCCGCAGCGAATACACCCAGCTGCTGTACATCCCGGCCAGGGCCCCGTTCGACCTGTGGGACCGCAACAAGCGCGGCGGCATCAAGCTGTACGTCAAGCGCGTGTTCATCATGGACGACGCCGAGCAGCTGATGCCGACTTACCTGCGCTTCGTCAAAGGCGTGATCGACTCGGCCGACCTGCCGCTGAACGTATCGCGCGAAATCCTGCAGGAGTCGCGCGACGTGAAGGCGATCCGTGAAGGTTCGACCAAGCGCGTGCTGGGCATGCTGGAAGAGCTGGCCAACGCCGACGAGCAGGAAAAGAAAGACAAGTACGCCACGTTCTGGACCGAATTCGGCCAGGTGCTGAAAGAGGGCCTCGGCGAGGACTTCGGCAACAAGGAGCGCCTGGCCAAGCTGCTGCGCTTTGCCTCGACCGCCAATGAGGGCGAGGAGCAGAGCGTGTCGCTGGAAGCCTACGTCGGCCGCATGAAGGAAGGCCAGGACAAGATCTACTACGTCACCGCCGACAGCTTCACCGCCGCCAGGAACTCGCCGCACCTGGAGATCTTCCGCAAGAAGGGCGTCGAAGTGCTGCTGCTGACCGACCGCGTCGACGAATGGATGCTGTCCTTCCTGAACGACTTCGACGGCAAGGAATTGCATTCCGTGGCCAAGGGCGGCCTCGACCTGGGCACCCTGGAAGACGAGGCGGAGAAGCAGCAGCACGCCGAGACCGAAACCCAGTACCAGGAACTGGTCGGCCAGATGAAGCACGCGCTGGCCGACAAGGCCAAGGAAGTGCGCGTCACCTTCCGCCTGACCGAATCGCCGGCCTGCCTGGTGGCCGACGAGCACGAATTGTCGGGCAACCTGCTGCGCATGCTGAAGGCGGCCGGCCAATCCGCGCCGGATTCGAAACCTATCCTGGAAATCAACCCGCAGCATCCGCTGGTGACGCGCCTGAAGTACGAGGACGCCAGCGGCGCGAAGTTCAAGGATTGGGCCCACCTGCTGTTCGACCAGGCCGTGCTGGCCGAAGGCGGCACCCTGGCCGACCCGGCCTCCTTCGTCAAGCGCATGAACGAGATGTTGCTGTCGAAATAAAACCGGGCAGGACGACTGGTTAGATTTGGTGAGACTTTAGCTCCTTGTCAAGCGGCATAATCAAAGCAAGCCCGCCTACGCGAGGATTGCATGACGGAAGTTCGCAAGCAGCGTATTCTCATCGTTGACGACCAGAGCGTCCACACCGTGGCGCTGTGCGATGTGCTGCGCCAGTACCAGTTTGATGCGGAAGGCAGCTCCAGTGCCGAAGCGGCGCTGGAGTTGCTGCGCAGCCAGACGTTCGACCTGATGCTGTCCGACCTCAACATGCCGGGCATGGATGGCATCGCCCTGGTCCGGGAGGCCCTGCAGCTCGACCCGGACCTGGCCTGCATCATCATGACCGGCGAGGGCAGCATCGCTACCGCCGTGCGCGCCATGCAGGGCGGCGCCCTCGATTACATCGTCAAACCCTTCAAGGCGTCCTCGCTGCTGCCGGTGCTGGCGCGGGCCCAGGCCACGCGCGCCCTGCGCCTGGCCAACGCCGAACTGGAACGCCAGTTGCGCCAGAACGTGATGGAACTGGCGGAAGCCAACCACCGCCTGGAGCAGGCGCGTACCGCGGCCGAACATGCCAACTCGGAAAAATCGCGCTTCCTGTCGAATATGAGCCATGAGCTGCGCACGCCGCTGAACGGCATCCTCGGCTTCGCGCAAATCCTGGCGGCCGACCGGCTGCCGGCCACCCAGCTGGAAAAACAGCGCTTTGCGCGCAATATCGTGCAGTCCGGCCAGCACCTGCTGAAACTGGTCAACGAAATCCTCGACCTGGCGCGCATCGAAGCGGGCAAGGTGCCGCTGGCGATGGAGGCGGTGGACCTGCCCACCGTGTTGCAGGAATGCCGCATGATGGTCACGCCCTTGGCCGCCAAGCGCGACATCAGCCTCGGTTTCGGCGACGTGCCCGAACGGCGCCTGCGGGCCGACCGCACGCGCCTGGTGCAGGTGCTGATCAACCTGCTGTCCAACGCCATCAAGTACAACCATGACCAGGGCCGCGTCGCCGTGGCCTGCACCGCGGCCGCAGGCAGCCGCCTGCGTATTTCCGTCAGCGACACGGGGCCGGGGCTGGAGCCGGACCAGGTACAGCACATCTTCCAGCCGTTCCACCGCCTCGGGCGCGACGAAGAGGAGGAGGGCAGCGGCCTTGGCCTTGCCCTCACCCGGCGCGTGGTCGAGGCCATGCAAGGCGCCATCGGCGTCGAGAGCCAGCCGGGCCAGGGCAGCACCTTCTGGGTGGAACTGCCGCTGGCGCCGGAAACTACCCAACAGGTGCAACATGCGTAGCCGAACCATGCAGGTCCTTGCCGTGTTGTTCCTTGTGTTGGCGCTGGGCGTGGCCTGGCTGTGGCAACAGCAACGGCAGCCGGCGCGGCCGGCGCAGGCGCTGGTGATCGCCGCCAATACCGCCTACGTCGGCACCTGCGCGGTGGTGGCGGCGCAGCAGCAGGGCTACTTCGCCGGCCAGGGATTGCAGGTCAAGGTGCTGCCGTTCTCGAGCGGCAAGGCGTCGATGCAGGCGGTGGTCGACGGCAAGGCCGACGTCGGCACCGTGGCCGATATCCCGATCGTGTTCGCCGCCATGGAAGGGGTGCCGGTCAAGGTGCTGGCCACCTTCTTCCGTACCGGCAAGGACCATGGCATCATCGGCCGCCGCGACCATGGCGTGCTGACCCCGGCCAGCCTGAAAGGCAAGCGCATCGGCGTGACCCAGGGCACCTCGGGCCAGTTCACGCTGGACGTGTTCCTGAACTGGCAGCGCATGGACGGCAGCGAAGTCACCATGGTCAACTACAAGCCGGAAGAACTGGGCCAGGCGCTGCAGCGCGGCGAGGTCGACGCGGTGGCCGGCTGGGAGCCGTACCTGGGCGCCATGCGCAAGCAGCTGGGCGATACCGCGGTGAGCTTCTCGGGCGAACAGGCTTACGAGAGCATCTACAACCTGGTCTCGCTGCAACGCTTCACCGGCGAGCGGGCGGCCGTCATCCCGCGCCTGCTGCACGCCATCGAGCAGGGTTCGGCCTGGTGCGAAAAGTCGCCGCGGCAGGCGCAGCCCCTGCTGCCGGCGACCGCCGAACTGAACCGCGACGAAGTGCTGGCAGCCTGGCCGACCTACCATTTCGGCCTGGAGCTGGACCAGTCGCTGTTGCTGGCCTTTGAAGACCGGGCCCGCTGGGCCATCCGCAACCGCCTGGCCAATTCGCGCGAAGTGCCGAATTTCCTCGACAATGTGTACCTGGAAGGATTGGGCGAGGTGCGGCCGACTGCCGTCACCGTCATCCACTGAGCCGCCATGAAAATTATCACTCGCCTGAAGTGGGCCCAGTGGCTGTGCGTGGCCGGGGTGACGCTGGCCGTGCTGCTGATGATCGGCGCCACGCGCCAGGTCCGGCAGGAATTGCAGCGCAACGAGCGGGCCGGGGAAATCGTCAGCGGCGTGGTGGCGCTGCGCTACCTGTCGCTCGAGTATGCGCAAACCCAGGAGCGGCGCTCCCACGTGCAATGGCAGTTGCGCAAGGATTCCCTGCAAGGCTTGCTGCTGCGCGATGATTTGTTCCGGGAAGCGCAGGAAGCCCAGCTGCTGCACGACCTGCAGGAAAACCTGCCCCTGCTGGCACGGCATTTTTCCGAACTGCTGCTGGTACGGCAGGAGTTGCGCGCCACGCCGGAGCGTGCCGAAGTGCTGCACCTGCTGGAAGCGCGCCTGTTCGGCCAGCTGATGTCGCGTACCCAGGACATGATCCGCGACGCCGAAGAGCTGGCGCGCCGCAGCCGCCAGGGCGTGCTGCAGGCGCAGCAGAACGCGTCGGCGGTGGCGGCCGGCCTGGGCCTGCTGCTGGCGCTGACCGTGCTGGGCGCGCTGGCCCTGACCATCCGCAGCGTGGCGCATCCGCTGGAGCGGCTGCGGCGCGGGGTCGAGCTGGTGGGAACCGGCAAGCTGGACTTCCGCATGAACATGCAGGCGGTCGACGAGGTGGGCGACCTGGCGCGCGCCTTCGATGCCATGACCGAGCGCCTGCGCGACACCACGGTCTCGCGCGATGAACTGGTCAGCGCCAATGCCGCCCTGCACGACGAGATGGAAGTGCGCCACAGCGCCGAACTGAAAGTGCAGGCCCAGGTCGGGCGTCTCAGCCTGCTGCACCAGATGACGCGTTCGATCGGCGAGCGGCAGGATCTGCGCAGCATCCTGCAGGTGCTGGTGCGCAGCCTGGAAGACCAGTTGCCGGTCGACTTTGCCTGCGTCTTCCTGCTGCAGGAAGGCGTGCTGGAAGCCAGTTGCGTCGGCATGGGCAATGCCATGCTGCCGGGCGATGCGGCGCTGAAGGAGGGCGCCCAGGTCTCGATCGACAACAACGGCCTGTCGCGCTGCGTGAAGGGGCAACTGGTGTACGAACCCGATATCAACGGCAGCGAGTACCCCTTCCCGCACCGGCTGGCGCGCGGCGGCCTGAATTCCCTGGTGCTGGCGCCGCTGCAGGCCGAGAGCGTGGTGTTCGGCGTACTGGCCGTGGCGCGCACCA
Organism: Duganella sp. CF458; assembly: GCF_900113115.1. Lineage (GTDB taxonomy): Bacteria > Pseudomonadota > Gammaproteobacteria > Burkholderiales > Burkholderiaceae_D > Rugamonas. Next base: position 121,641 of record NZ_FOOF01000006.1, read on the forward strand.
TCCCGAATGCCTTCTCCAGCGGCGAATGCGAATTCCTGCGCCAATTGAGCGAACACGCCGCCCTGGCGGCGCGCCAGGCGCAGTTGTATGGCGCCCTGCAGCAGGCTTACCACACCCTGCATGCGACCCAGCAGTCGGTCACCCGGGAAGAACGCCTGCGCGCGCTGGGCCAGATGGCCAGCGGCATCGCGCACGACATCAACAACGCCATTTCACCGGTGGCCCTGTACACCGAAACCCTGCTGGAAACCGAGGATGGCTTGAGTGCCAGCGGCCGCAGCAACCTGCAGGTGATCGCCCGCGCCATTGACGACGTGGCGGCGACGGTGGCGCGCATGCGCGAGCTGTACCGCCGCCGCGAGCCGCAGACCGAGCTGGCCAGCGTCAGCCTGAACGTGCTGGCGCAGCAGGTGGCCGACCTGACGCGGGCGCGCTGGAGCGATATGCCGCAGCAGCGCGGGGTGGTGATCTCGATGAAGCTGGAACTGGCGCCCGGCCTGCCGGCCGTGATGGGTTCCGAGCCGGAAATCCGCGAGGCGCTGACCAACCTGGTGTTCAATGCCGTCGACGCCATGCCGGAAGGCGGCGCGCTGATCCTGCGCACCCGCAGCACCGGCGAGCATGCCATTGTCGACGTGGTCGACAGCGGGGTCGGCATGGACGAATCGACGCGCCGCCACTGCCTCGACCCCTTCTTCACCACCAAGGGCGAGCGCGGCAGCGGCCTGGGCCTGGCCACCGTCAACTCGATGGCGGAGCGCCACAGCGCCGTGGTGCAGGTGGAATCGATGATCGGGCAGGGCACCACGGTGTCGCTGGCCTTCCCGCTGCCGCTGGTGCATCCCGCCATACCGCCGCTGGAAGTCCCGGCCACTGCGGTGGCGGTGGCCGAACCGATGCGCCTGCTGGTGATCGACGACGACCCGGCAGTTCTGGCCTCCATGACCACCATCCTGCAGCGCGACGGCCATACGGTGGTGGCGGCCAATGGCGGTGCCGCCGGCATCGAACAGTTCCGCGCCTCGATGGACTCGAGCCCGCCCTTCGATGCGGTGTTCAGCGACCTGGGCATGCCGCACGTCGACGGCCGCAAGGTGGCCGGCTGCATCAAGGAGTTGTCGCCGACCACGCCGGTGATCCTGGTCACCGGTTGGGGCCAGCGCCTGATTCCGGAGGGCGACGTGGATGCCAAGCCTGCCAGCGTGGACGAAGTGCTGAGCAAGCCGCCGCGCGTGCGCGAATTGCGCGAGGTGCTGCTGAAAGTGCACAAGGTCGGGTATAGTCCTGCGTCATGAACGATCCCATCGTATTTGCCGCGCACCGGGCGCGGTTGTTTGCCATCGCCTATCGCATGCTCGGCGTGCGGGCCGATGCCGAAGACGTGCTGCAGGATGCCTGGATCCGCTGGCAGGGCGCCGATACCAGCGGCGTGCAATCGGCCGAAGCCTGGCTGGTGACGGTCGTCACGCGCTTGTCCATCGACCGCTTGCGCGCCGCCATCGCCGAACGTGAAGCCTACGAGGGGCTGTGGCTGCCCGAACCGCTGGTGGCGGTCGACCAGGAAACGCCGGAAGCCCAGGCCGAACGGGCCAGCGACCTGTCGCTGGCCTATATGTGGCTGCTGCAGCGCCTGGGCCCCGAGGAGCGCGCCGCCTTCCTGCTGCGCCAGGTGTTCGACTACGACTATGACGAGGTGGCGCAGCAGCTTGGCAAGTCGGAAGCCGCCTGCCGCCAGATGGTGAGCCGGGCCGGCGAGCGCGTGCAGCAAGGCCAGTCGCGCTTCGACATACCGGCCGATACCCATCGCCAGCTCCTGCAGCGTTTCGTGGACGCTTCGGCCAGCGGCGACAAGGCGGCAGTGCGCGCCTTGCTGGCGCACGACCTGGAACTGGTGGGCGACGGCGGCGGCAAGGTCAAATCGTTCGGCATCGTCATCACCGATCCGGACAAGATCGCCGCCCTGTATGCCGGCATGCACAAGCTGGGCGCGATCGCATACCGCGCGGCCATGGTCAATGGCGAGCCGGGCCTGCTGCGCTTCGTGGACGGCCAGCTGGAATCGGCGCAAGGCTTTGCCACCGACGGCCAGCGCATCACCGGCATCTACGTGGTGCGCAACCCGGACAAGTTGGCGCATATTTATCACTGACGTTGGCAGGCAGGTATGCTGCGGAGGGTCCGAACATGGTGAGCGAAACGCGCGAGCGTGGCATGCAAGTTGGGCTGGCGGACCTGCTGCGCGCCATACAATACCTGCCGGTCGGCATGTCCATCATCGACCGCGACCTGCAGTTCCGGTTCTGGAACGACAGCTTTTGCCAGTGCCTGGATTTTCCGGACAGCCTGATGCAGCCTGGCGTGCTGCTGGAAGACCTGTTCCGTTTCAACGCGCTGCGCGGCGAATTCGGGCCGGGCGACCCGGAGCGCCAGGTCCGGGAGCGCATCGACCTGGCGCGCCAGTTCGTGCCGCACCGCTTCCGCCGCACGCGCGCCGATGGCACGGTGCTGCAGGTGACCGGGCGCCCCATGAGCGATGAGCGGGGCCGGGTGATGGGCTTCGTCACGATTTACGAAGACGTCACCACCGAGGCGCGCCAGCAGCAGGAGCTGGAGCAGGCGCACCGCAAGCTGCTGTCGGCATACCAGGACTTGCGGCGCGTCCAGCTGGACAACAGCGCGCTGGAAAAGGACCGCTCCAAGTACTACCAGCTGGCGGTGCGCGACGCGGTGACCGGCCTGTACACGCGCCACTACATGGAGGATGCCGCCGCCCGCCTGCTGCAGCAGCATGAGCGCGACCCGGCCGAGCGGGTCGGCTTGCTGGTGTTCGACGTCGACCGCTTCAAGCAAATCAATGATAACCATGGCCACCTGGCGGGCGACCTGGTCTTGCAGCGCATCGGCGGCTTGTTGAACAGCCATACGCGCCGCATCGACATCGCGGTGCGCCATGGCGGCGACGAATTCGCCGTGTTCCTGCCCAAGCTCGACCTCCAGCATAGCCTGCAATTTGCCGAGCGGGTGCACAGCGAAGTGCGCAGCATGCGCTTCGAGGGGGCGCTGTCGGCCATGGAAATATCGATCAGCGCCGGCGTGGCCGAGCACCAGCCGGGCGAAACGCTGGGCGAGTTGCTGCAGCGCGCCGATGCCGCCCTGTATGCCGCCAAACGGGCCGGGCGCGACCGGGTTTGCAGCTTTCCCGCCCAAGCGGAAAAAAAACTTTAGCCCGGCTGTCACAAACCGGCAGGCTGCTCCGTCTAATGGTTAGCAAGGCCGTACAGTGCGGACTTTACCCTCAGACCGAAAGGATTTTTTCATGAGCACCCTGCGTTACAACTACTTCCAGCTGTCCCAGAAATCGTTCCAGAACCTGCTGGCGCTGTCGAATGGCCTGAACCGCGAACTGCTGGGCAAGAAACTGGTGGACCTGGTCTTGCTGCGGGTCTCGCAGATCAACGGTTGCGGCTTTTGCATCGACATGCATTACCAGGATTTGCTGAAGATGGATGTCGATCCGCGCCATGTGAACGCGGTGGCCGGCTGGCGCGAGGCGCCATTCTTCAGCGAGCGCGAACGCGCCGCGCTGGAATGGTCGGAGTTGATCAATGCGATTCCAGTCCGCGATCCCGACGACGCAGCGTTCGGCCGTGTCAAGGAGCATTTCTCCGACGAAGAGATCGCGGAACTGGGTTTCGTGGTTGCGGTCATCCGTTCCTGGAACATGCTGAACGTCGCGTCGCGCAACCCGATCCCTCGCTAATTCTCCCGCTTGCGCAGGAATAGCAAGGGTAGGCCGGCCAGCAGCATCAGGATCTGTGCCGGCTCGGGAATCGGCGCCGCCAGGAAACCGCGGATTTCACCACTCGGGTAGACGCTCGAGTGGATATTGAAGTACGCGGCGCCGGCATTGAGCCCGGCCATCAGCGCGGCTTCGGCGCCGGCCGTGGTACCGCCGTGATTGGCCAGGAAGCTGGGGTTCCAGAACGATGCCTGCGACGTATCGAAGAACGAGGCGTAACTGCCGCTGGTTTCATTGGCCGGGAAGCCGGTAAACGTTGGCAGCATGGTCGCGACACCGGCATTGCCGTCGCCCGGCACGGCGGTGCAGCAATGGATGTGGGCAGCCCCGCTCAAGCCTTCCAGGTCGGTAAAGCTGGCTGCAATGGTCATGTAGTGGTTGTCGATATCGAACAGCACGGTCACATCGCCCGTGGCTGCCGACCCGTTGGGCGGCGCTTCCGCAGCACCGCTGAGTGCGGCGTTGAAGACCTGTGGATCCGCTTGCGCGGCGCCGCAGGCGGCAAGCAGGGCCAGCGTTGCCAAGCCCTTTTTCAGCTGAGTTCCCATTCGGTGGCTCCTCAATGTTCGCGAGCCCGCGATAACGGTTCCCCCCGTGTAGCAACAAGCAGGCGCGCAGTACAGCGCGCTTATTGTCGCTTCAAGCGCGCCTGGCGCGGCGCACGAATGCGCTCATCGGACGTTCTTCATGAGGAAGTTCGCTTGGCCGCAGCTCTTCTGCGAATAGGCGATGGCCTCCTGCGAACAACTGCGCGATTTGCCGTCCTTGCTGAAGCAGACGCGCGCCTCGCGCAGGAAACGGCCGCCGGCCCCGCACACCGGCAGCACCGAGTCGCGCGCCAGCCATGGATTGGCCTTGTGGAATTCAGCCTCGAACTGGCCGGGCGAGACGCGCACCGGCTGTTGCGGGCGCGCGAAGGCGGCCGGAATCTTCAGGCTGTCGCGCAGCCTGGCGCTCAGCGCCAGGTAATCTTGCGGTGCCAGGCCGGAGCAGCTGCCGTGCTTGTTCCACTCATGGAACAGCAGTTTGGGCGAAGGGTAGAGCGTTTCGTACTGGTCGCGCAGGCTGTTCGATATCCTGACGCGGCCGCAGCTTGCGGGATAGCCGCGCTCGAACTGCGGCCACAGGCCGTGCAGCACGAAGCCCAGCTGGCGGCCGCTGGCGCACTGCACCGGGTCGCCGCCGCCGCGGCCGGCGCAGTATTCCGGCGACCAGGACAGCGACATCACGTAATAATCGAAAACACCGGGGCGGTCGTCGCGTGCCATTGCCGGCAGCGCGCAGGCCGCAGCCAGCAAGGCGGCGAACAAGCGTTTCACAAAGCGGTCCTTAAAGCGAACAATTCCGGGAACAGTACCACATCCAGCATCTTCCGGAGATAGGAAACACCGGCGGTGCCGCCGGTGCCGGTCTTGAAGCCGATCACGCGTTCCACCGTGGTGACGTGGCGGAAGCGCCAGAAGCGGAAAGCGGTCTCCATGTCCACCAGCTTTTCCGCCAGCTCGTACAGCGCCCAGTAGCGCGTGGTGTCGCGGTACACTTCCAGCCAGGCATCCTTGACCGACTCGTTGGCCACGGTGGCCCGGGTCCAGTCGCCGTCCAGCCGCTCGGGATCGATGTGCAGGCCGTTGCGCGCCAGCAGGCGGATCGCTTCGTCGTACAGCGACGGCGCATGCAGCGCCGCGTCGAGCAGGGCATGCGCTTGCGGCGCCTGCTGGTGCACTGAGAGCATATTGGCGTTCTTGTTGCCGAGGATGAATTCGATCTCGCGGTACTGGTGCGACTGGAAGCCGGACGACGATGCCAGGTAAGGGCGGATCGCCGTGTATTCGGGCGGCGTCATGGTCGCCAGCACATCCCAGGCGTGCACCAGCTGGTCCATGATGCGCGCCACGCGGGCCAGCATCTTGAAGGCCGGCGGCAGGTCGTCGCGGCGCAGGTGGTCGAGCACCGCGTGCAGCTCGTGCAGCATGAGCTTCATCCACAATTCGCTGGTCTGGTGCTGCACGATGAACAGCATCTCGTTATGGTTGGGCGACAGCGGGTGCTGCGCGCTCAGGATCTTTTCCAGGCCCAGGTAGTCGCCATAGCTCATGGACTTGGAGAAGTCCATCTGCGCCCCGTGCCAGGCGGCGTCTTTCTTGTCTTCGGTCATAGCGTGTCTCAGGTTACAGCGCCGCGGGCGGCAGTGATGTCGTAGGCTTTGTCGTCCAGGATCTGCTTCAGGATTTCCACCGCATCCCAGACGTCGGCGAAGCTGGTGTACAGCGGCGTGAAGCCGAAGCGCATGATTTCCGGTTCGCGGTAATCGCCGATCACGCCGCGCGCGATCAGGGCTTGCATCACGGCGTAGCCATGCGGGTGGGTGAAGCTGACCTGCGAGCCGCGGCGCGCGTGGTCGCGCGGCGTGACCAGGCCCAATGGGTGGTTGGCACAGCGTTGTTCCACCAGGGCGATGAACAGGTCGGTCAGGGCCAGCGACTTGGCGCGCACGGCATCCATGCCGGTTTGCGCGAACACGTCCAGGCCGCACTCCACCATCGCCAGCGAGGTGACAGGCTGGGTGCCGCACAGTGCGCGGCCGATGCCCTTGGCCGGCGCGAAGTCGGGCGTCATGGCGAACGGGTTGGCGTGGCCCCACCAGCCCGACAGCGGGTGGCTGAACTTGTCCTGGTTGCGCTCGGGGACCCAGATGAAGGCCGGCGAACCCGGGCCGCCGTTCAGGTATTTATAGGTGCAGCCGACCGCGAAGTCGGCGCCGTCGGCGTGCAGCGCGAGCGGCACGGCGCCGACCGAGTGGCACAGGTCCCATACCACCAGCGCGCCGTGCTGGTGGGCCAGGGCGCTGCTGGCGGCCATGTCGTGCTGGTAGCCGGTGCGGTAGTTCACGTGGGTCAGCATGAGCACGGCGACGTCGGCGGTGACGGCGGCGGGCAACTGGTCCGGGCTGTCGACCAGTCGTACTTCATAGCCGCGGTCGAGCCAGGAGGCCAGGCCCTGCGCCATGTAGATATCGGTCGGGAAGTTCGAACGCTCGGTGACGATCACCTTGCGGCCGCTGTGCGCCTGGGCGTGCAGGGCGGCGGCCAGGGCTTTGAACAGGTTGATCGAAGTGGTGTCGGTGACCACCACTTCGCCCGCCTTGGCGCCGAGCAGCGGGGCAAGCTTGTCGCCCAGGCGTTTCGGCATCTCGAACCAGCCGGCGCTGTTCCAGCTGGTGATCAGGTCCTTGCCCCATTCCCTGGCGATCACCTCGGTGGCGCGGGTCAGGGCGGCTTTGGGGCGGGCGCCCAGGGAGTTGCCATCCAGATAAATAACTCCGGCAGGCAGGTCGAACTGCTCGCGCAGGGGCGCCAGGGTGTCCGCGGCGTCGCGGGCCAGGCAGTCGGAACGGGAAATCATGCGGCGTTTTCCTTGAGACTTAAACAAAGTGAGATTGTAGCAACTTTGGGCCTGACACTGGTTTACCGGTTTTTCACCATAAGTCATTGATTTATAAAGCACCTGAAAATTTTCAAAAATTTTTTCAAAAAACCCTAAAGTTCCCCGGCCGCTTGCCGTTACCGTTTTTAGAAACCCGGTAAAAGGCTTGCTGTTCGGCATTTTGGAATGGGTGAAAAAATCTTAAAATTTTTTGCTCTAGACCCTAAAGTTCTCCAAAACCCTGCCGTTACCAGTTCAGATGTCGCAAAAAAGCATCTCGGCGATATCGTTTTTTACCCTCGGCTCCTGCGTTTTTAGCGCAACCGAACGCCCCGCAAACCCGCGCCAATGCTGGCGTTGCCCCTCTATGGGCAGTCCTCTGTAGGATAAACTCCTACGGGGTCACCTCGTCTATCCCGACCCAAAATACAGCGTGCGGCCTCTATGCGCTTTGTCGCGTCTCCAGCAGAATGTATCTCACCAGCAACGAAAATTCCGTTGCAAGCTGAAACTGACTGGAGATGGACATGACCGCAAACGACATGATGGCTGAAATCCGCGATGCGAACCTGAGCTACCTGATGCTGGCGCAGCAGATGATTCGCGCCGACAAAGTCACCGCGATCTTCCGCCTCGGCATTTCCGCCGACATCGCCGAGCTGATCGAAGGCATGAGCAATGCCCAGATCCTGAAGCTGGCAGGCGGCAATATGATGCTGGCCCGTTTCCGCTTCGACGACAGCGCCATCCTCGGCATGCTGACCAACTACAATAAGGACCGTTCCCTGGCCCAGTCCCACGCCGCCATCCTGATGGCTGGCCAGGCTGTTGAAGAAATCGCCTAAGGAGCGCGCCATGAGCAAGAAGAGTGTGGTGACCGAAGCGCAGGAAATCCAGCTGGCCATCGAGCTGATCAACCTGGGCGCCCGCCTGCAATTGCTGGAGACCGAAGTGTCGCTGTCGCGCGAACGCCTGCTGAAACTGTACAAGGAGCTGAAGGGCGTGTCGCCGCCGAAAGGCATGCTGCCGTTCTCGACCGACTGGTTCCTGACCTGGCAGCCGAACATCCACGCCTCGCTGTTCATGAACATCCATAATTTCCTGGTCGAGCACGCCGGCGCCAGCGGCATCCACGCCGTGATGAAGGCTTACCAGCTCTACCTGGAACAAATGCCGCCCGCCGCCGGCGAAGAAGCGCTGCTCTCGCTGACCCGCGCCTGGACCCTGGTCAAGTTCGCAGGCAGCAATATGCTGCAGCTCAAGCCTTGCACTTGCTGCAAGGGCAAGTTCGTCGTCGACGCCATGGACTTGAACCGCGACTACAAGTGCGGCCTGTGCCATATGCCTTCGCGTGCCGGCAAGACCCGCAAGGCCAAGGATGCCGCTGAAGCGGTCGCTGCTTAAAACCCCCGCCTTCCAGGCGCTGCTGGTCCAGGCCGGCGCGCTTCTGCCATGCGCCGCGCTGGCCGTTGCGCTTGAAGCGCTCGGCCATGGCCTGACGCTGTTGCAGGCCGCGCTGCTGCAAGGCGCGCTGGCGGCCGGCATCGGCTGGAAGCTTGGCCTGGCGCGCTGGTGGCTGCCGATCCAGCTGCTGTTCCCTATCGCGCTGCTGGCCGGACTGGCGCTGCGACTGCCGCCATGGCTGGCCGCCGCTGCCTTCCTGCTCTTGCTGGGCTGGTACTGGTCCACCTACCGCACGCAAGTACCTTACTACCCGTCGCATCGCGCCGTGTGGCGCGCCGTGCTGGCCGAGCTGCCGCAGGGCAGGGCCTTGCGCATGATCGATATCGGCAGCGGCCTCGGTGGCTTCACCTTGCACATGGCTTCTGCGCGGCCCGAATGGGATGTTGCAGGAATTGAACTGGCGCCGCTGCCTTGGCTGGTGTCGCGCTTGCGCGCCGCGTTGTCCGGCAGCCGCGCGCGTTTCATGCGTGGCGACTATGAGCAGTTAAATTTTGCAGAATATGACCTGGTGTTTGCTTACCTGTCGCCGGCCGCCATGCCGGCCTTGTGGAGCAAGGCCCAGCGCGAGATGCGGGCCGGCAGTTTTCTTGCCAGTTATGAATTCGAAATTCCAGCGGGCGGCGGCATCAAGACCATTCGCACCACAGAGGGCGGTCCACTCCTTTATATAAGAGCATTTTAAGGCCTGTTTTCCTTGCCGCAGAGGCGTCTTCACGTTATTGTAGTTCCACTGTGGAATATTATTGCTTTTAACTAGCTATCGGGGAGTCTGCGCGCTTGTTAGTCATCATCGGATACATCGTCGTTGTCGCCTCCGTTTTCGGCGGCTTTGCGCTCAGTGGCGGCCACCTGGCTTCCCTGTTCCAGCCGCTTGAACTGCTGATGATCGGCGGTGCGGCGGCAGGCGCTTTCTTTGTTGGCAACAATGGCAAGTCCATCAAGGCGACGCTGGGTGCGATCCCCGGCCTGTTCAAGGGTTCGCGCTATACCAAGGACCTGTACATGGAACTGATGTCGCTCCTGTTCGATGTGTTGTCCAAGGTGCGCAAGGAAGGCCTGATGTCGATCGAAGGCGATATCGACAAGCCGGAAGACAGCCCGCTGTTCAGCAAATACCCGTCGGTGCTGGAAGACCATCACATCATCGAGTTCATGACCGATTACCTGCGCCTGATGGTGTCGGGGAATATGGATGCCTTCCAGATCGAGAACCTGATGGACAACGAGATCGACACCCACCACCAGGAAGGCCATGTGCCGGCGCATTGCATCGCCAAGCTGGGCGACGGCCTGCCGGCCTTCGGGATCGTGGCGGCGGTGATGGGGGTGGTGCACACCATGGAGTCGGTGGGCATTCCGCCATCCGAGCTGGGCATCCTGATCGCCAAAGCGCTGGTCGGCACCTTCCTCGGCATCTTGCTGGCATACGGTTTCGTCGGCCCGCTGGCCAGCCTGCTGGAGCAGAAGCTGGAAGAGTCGACCAAGATGTACCAGTGCGTGAAAGTGACGCTGCTGGCCAGCCTGAATGGTTATGCCCCGGCACTGGCCGTGGAATTTGGCCGCAAGGTACTGTACTCTACCGAGCGCCCCAGCTTCTCCGAGCTGGAAGAACATATCAAGAAATCGAAGTCGAAGTAATGGAAGCGAGGACCTGCCATGGCTGAAGAAGGCCTGCGGCCGATTGTCGTCAAGAAGATCAAGAAAGGCGGGGGCGGCCATCACGGCGGCGCCTGGAAGATCGCTTACGCCGACTTCGTGACGGCGATGATGGCGTTCTTCCTGCTGATGTGGCTGCTCGGTTCGACGACCAAGGGCGACCTGAACGGTATTTCCGAATACTTCAAGACGCCGCTGAAAGTGGCCATGCAAGGCGGCTCCGGCAGCGGCGACAGTTCCTCGGTGATCCAGGGCGGTGGTTCCGATTTGTCGCGCCGTACCGGCCAGGTCAAGATGACGGACGATCCGGCCCAGAACAAGAGCTATAACCTCGATGCGGCCAAGAAGGCGCTCGAGGCGGAAGAGAAGTCGCGCCTGCAAGCCTTGCGCGCCCGGATCGAAATGACCATCGATACCAATGCCGAACTCAAGAAGTTCAAGGAGCAGTTGTTGCTGGACTTTACCAGCGAAGGCTTGCGCATCCAGATCGTCGACTTGCAAAACCGCCCCATGTTCAATGCCGGCAAGGCCGAATTGCAACCGTATGCGGGCGAAATCCTGGAAGCCATTGCGCCGGCCCTGAACGACGTACCGAACAAGATCGGCCTGTCCGGCCACACCGACTCCACGCCGTATTTCACCGAAACGGGGTACAGTAACTGGGAACTGTCGGCCGATCGTGCCAATGCATCGCGCCGCGCGCTGCTGCATGGCGGGCTGGCCGACAATAAGATCCTGCGCGTGGTGGGCCTGGCCAGCGCCGCCCACCTGGACCGCGCGGATCCTTTCAACCCGATCAATCGCCGCATCAGCATCATTGTGATGAACAAGCGGACCGAGGAGAATGTGCTGCGTGACGGCGGCAAATTGCAGGTGGGCCTCGATACGGAAGCTACGCAAGCCGCGGCGGCAGCGGCACCGGCCGCGCCGGCAGGGAAGAAATAGGGACTTTATGACAAGAAAGAAAATCCTTGGCTCCCACGTGAAACGGCTGCTGTCCGGCGTGTCGGACCATGGCCGGCGCCACCTGACGGAAGTCGAGACCGACCTGCTGCAGACCAACCTGCTGCTGGAGGAAGCGATCGACAAGCTGACCCGCAACTTCATGGCGATCCATGAAGCGGTGAGTGCCCAGCAGGCCACCATCGAGCTGCTGCTGCAAGGCGGCGATCCGTCGGCGGAAGACAAGGCGCGCTTGCAGGAAATGAACGAACAGGTCAGCGGCTATGTGAATGCCGCCATTACCAGCATGCAGTTCCAGGACATGACCAGCCAGTTGATCGACCGCACCCTGAAGCGCGTCACCGGCTTGCGGGAGTTCCTCGGCACGCTGGGTGCGCACGGCGCCGAAGTGGTGCCGGAATCGGGCAGCGACGAGATCGTGGACCTGCTGAGCAAGGTCAGCATGGCGCTGGCGATCCAGAGCCTGGAATTGCGCAGCGTGCTGCGCAAGGCGGTCAGCCAGAAGCACCTGGAAAGCGGCGACATCGAACTGTTCTGAATGTAGAAACGCATACAAAAATTTAACCAAGTGAGAAAAAAAGATGGCTAAAACAATTCTTGCAGTCGACGACTCCTCCTCGCTGCGCCAGATGGTGGCTTTCAGCCTGAAGGCAGCCGGCTACCAGGTGGTGGAAGCAGTCGACGGACAGGATGGCCTGGAAAAGGCCAAGCTGCAAACCGTGGACCTGGTGCTGACCGACCAGAACATGCCGCGCATGGATGGCCTGCAACTGATCAAGCTGCTGCGCGAGCAACCGTCCTACGCCAAGGTCCCGATCCTGATGCTGACCACCGAATCGTCCGACGAGATGAAGGCCAAGGGCCGCGCCGCCGGCGCGAATGGCTGGCTGGTCAAGCCTTTCGACCCGCAACGCTTGATTGAGGTAGTGAAGAAGGTCATCGGCTAATAAAGGGGTGTGGCATGACCATCGATATTAGCCAGTTCTACCAGGTCTTCTTCGACGAAGCGGAAGAACTGCTGGCTGAAATGGAGCGGCTGCTGCTGGGCGTCGACGTGGCGTCGCCCAGCGAAGAGGACTTGAACGCGATTTTCCGTACCGCGCACTCGGTCAAGGGCGGCGCGTCGACGTTCGGCGTGACCGACATGACCGAAGTCACGCACGTGCTCGAGACGCTGCTGGACCGCATCCGCAAGGGCGAAATGGCCTTGACCGCGACCCACGTGGACGCCTTCCTGGCCGCCAAGGACATCCTGAAGATGCAGCTGGACGGGCATCGCCTGGGCAGCGCGGTCGACCAGGAAGCGGTGGGCGACGTGCGCATGATGCTGCAGGAGCTGGCGCAGGACGTGCACATCGAAGCGATGGCGCCGGTGGCGTCGGGCTTCAGCACGCCGGATGCGCAGGCGGTCGACCACAGCGGCGGCAAGCGCTACCGCCTGGAACTGCCGCCCATGGTGCTGCGGGAAGTGGAGGCTTTGGCGGCCGAACTTGGCCTGATGGGCCATGTGGAACTGGTGCCGCTGGACGCCGAGCGCCATGCCATGCTGGTCACCACCCACGAATCGCTGGACGATATCGTGGCCATCTGCTCTTTCGTGATCGATGCCGAGCAGATGAAGGTCAGCGAGCAGCCGGCCCTGAGCCCGACCCAGGCCGCCCGCGAGAATGCCGAGCGGGTACGCAAGGAAGCGGAGCAGGGCTATGGCTTCTTCGACCCCCTGCCTGGCGCGGGTGCCGGCGCCGGCGCTGCACCGGCGGCGGACGGCGAAGGCTACGGCTTCTTCCAGCCGCTCGACGAAATCCGCGGCAATGCCGGCGCTGCCGCCGAGGATGCGCGCGGCTACGGCTTCTTCCAGCCGCTGGAAGTGATCCGCGCCCAGGCCGGCATCCAGGACGTGCCGGCGGAGGTGGCGAAGCCGAGCGAAGAACAGGAAAAGAAAGCCGCCCGCAAGGAAGCGGAAAAACAGGCCCACACCCCGGCCGGCGGCGAATCGTCCTCGATCCGCGTCTCGGTGGAAAAGGTGGACCAGTTGATCAACCTGGTCGGCGAGCTGGTGATCACGCAAGCGATGATCGAGCAGCGCGCCGGCACGCTGGACCCGGTGCTGCATGAGAAGCTGATGAGCGGCATTTCCCAGCTCACCCGCAACACGCGCGACTTGCAGGAATCGGTGATGTCGATCCGCATGATGCCGATGGACTTCGTGTTCTCGCGCTTCCCGCGCATGGTGCGCGACCTGGCCACCAAGCTTGGCAAGAAAGTCGAATTCGTCACCAGCGGCGCCGCCACGGAGCTCGACAAGGGCCTGATCGAACGCATCGTCGACCCGCTGACCCACCTGGTGCGCAACTCGATCGACCATGGCATCGAAATGCCGGAGGTGCGCAAGGCGGCCGGCAAGTCCGAAACCGGGCGCCTGTTCCTGTCCGCCTCGCACCAGGGCGGCAGCATCATCATCGAAGTATCGGACGATGGCGGCGGCTTGAACCGCGACCGGATCCTGGCCAAGGCGCGCCAGAACGGCTTGCCGCTGTCCGAGAATATGAGCGACGCCGACGTGTGGCAGCTGATCTTCGCGCCCGGTTTCTCGACCGCCGAACAGGTGACCGATGTGTCGGGCCGCGGCGTCGGCATGGACGTGGTGAAGCGCAATATCACCGCCATGGGCGGCACGGTCGACATCCGTTCGGCCAAGGGCTTTGGCACTACCATCTCGATTTCCCTGCCGCTGACCTTGGCGATCCTGGACGGCATGCTGATCCAGACCGGCGACGAGGTGTACATCCTGCCGCTGGGCTTCGTGCTCGAATCGCTGCAGCCGGCGCCGGAAGACGTGAAGGAAATCAGCGGCAAGGGCCGCGTCATCAAGGTGCGCGGCGAATACCTGCCGTTGATCCCGCTGTACCAGATTTTCGAAATCGCCCCGCGCTTCACCGACCCCTGCCAGGGCATCCTGGTGATCGTGGAGACCGAAGGCAAGAAAGCCTGCCTGTTCGTGGACGAACTGGTGGGCCAGCAGCAGGTCGTGGTCAAGAACCTGGAATCGAATTACCGCAAGGTGACCGGCATTTCCGGTGCCACCATCCTGGGCGACGGCGGCGTGTCGCTGATCCTGGACGTGACGGCGCTGGTGCGCTCGTCGCGCCAGCTGGTTGACGAATCAAACTTTGTGAAGGAAGAACCATGAGCGACGCTAGCAGCGCCGGCACGGCCGTCCAGGAGTTCCTGGCTTTCAAGCTGGGCTCCGAAGAATACGGCATCGATATCCTGAAGGTGCAGGAAATCCGCGGCTACGAGGCGGTGACCCGCATCGCCAACGCGCCGGAATTCATCAAGGGCGTGATCAACCTGCGCGGCATCATCATCCCGGTGGTGGACATGCGCATCAAGTTCAAGCTGGGCGAACCGGTGTACGACCAGTTCACCGTGGTCATCATCCTCAATATCAACGGCCGCGTGGTGGGCATGGTGGTCGATTCGGTGTCGGACGTGACCTCGCTGACGGCGGAGCAGATCAAGGCCGCGCCGGACCTGGGCACCGCGTTCAGCTCGGAATACATGATCGGCCTCGGCACCATCGACGAGCGCATGCTGATCCTGGTCGATATCCAGCGCCTGATGTCGAGCCCGGAAATGGGCTTGAGCGAAAAACTCGCGGCGTAACACATAAAAATACCGATCCGTCAGGATACGAGGGGAGAGAACAAAATGAATGTGCGCGAATACAAGATAGGCACACGGCTTGGTTTCGGTTTCGGGATCATTTTGCTGATCCTGGTCGGCACCGTGCTGCTGACCAATGTGCTGAACTACCGCAACAAAGCGGCCCTGATGACCGGCCTGGACGTGTCCGGCGCCAAGGAGTTGCAGGCGCAGTCGATGAAGAGCGCGATGCTGGAAACCGGCATCGCCATGCGCAATATCGGCCTGCAGTCGGACGTCAGCCTGATGCAGAAGGAAGAAGAGAAGGTCAAGGCCAACCGCGCCCGCTACGATGCGGCGCGCACCAAGCTGCAAAGCCTGGGCCTGAACGACGCCGAGAAAAAGGTGGTGAACGACATCTCCGCCTTGCAGACCGACGTCGACGCGGCCTTCAAGGAAGCCATGGGCCAGATCATGGCCTTCAACGCCGAGGGCGCGGCCAAGGTCATCGCCGGCCGCATCGACCCGCTGCAGCAGCAGACTCTGACTGCGCTGAACAAGCTGGTGGAGCTGCAGCAGGCGGCCGTGGCCGATTTCAAGGAAAGCTCGAACAAGGCCGACCGCAACCTGACCCTGTGGATGGTGGTGCTGGCGGCGGTGGCGGTCGGCGTCGGCATCCTGTGCGCGCTGGTGATCACCAAATCGATCACCCGGCCGCTGTCCGGGGCGGTGGAAGTGGCGCAGAAAGTGGCGGCGGGCGAGCTCACCTCGCAGGTGACGGTGGAAGGCAAGGACGAAACGTCGGAACTGCTGCAGGCGCTGAAGGACATGAACGACAGCCTGGTCAGGACTGTCGGCCAGGTGCGCGCCTCGACCGACACCATCACCACCGCCTCGCAGGAAATCGCGACCGGCAATGCCGACCTGTCGGCGCGCACCGAATCGCAGGCGTCCTCGCTGGAGGAAACCGCTTCGTCGATGGAAAACCTGACTTCCACCGTGAAGCAGAATGCCGACAACGCGCGCCAGGCCAACCAGCTTGCGGTATCGGCCTCGTCGGTGGCGGAGAAGGGCGGCCACGTGGTATCGCAGGTGGTCGACACCATGGGCTCGATCAAGCAATCGTCGACCAAGATCGTCGACATCATCGGCGTGATCGACGGCATCGCCTTCCAGACCAATATCCTGGCGCTGAATGCGGCCGTGGAAGCGGCGCGGGCAGGCGAGCAGGGCCGCGGCTTCGCCGTGGTGGCGTCCGAAGTGCGCAACCTGGCGCAGCGCTCCGCCGCGGCAGCCAAGGAGATCAAGGCCCTGATCGACGATTCGGTCGACAAGGTCGACGCCGGCGGGCGCCTGGTCGATGAAGCCGGCCAGACCATGGGCCTGATCGTGACCTCGATCAAGCAGGTGGCCGACATCATGGGCGAGATCACCGCCGCCACCCTGGAGCAGAGCCATGGCATCGAGGAAGTCAATGCCGCGATCGGCCAGATGGACGAAATGACACAGCAGAACGCCGCGCTGGTGGAAGAAGCCGCGGCTGCCGCGGAATCGATGCAGGAGCAGGCCAACAACCTGGCCCAGGCGGTGTCGATCTTCAAGCTGGCCGGCGACGAATTCGCCAAGCGCGCGGCGGCGCCGCAGCGCAAGGCCAAGCCGGCGGCGCCGGCACGCAGCACGGCGGTGGTGCCGGCCGCCCCGGCCGCGCAGCCGGCCAAGAAGAAGCTGGCGGCTGCCGCCCCATCCGGCGACGAATGGGAAGAGTTTTAATGTCCATGTAACCGCGGAGAGCTATAAAAATGGCGCTGACCAAAGAGACCGTGAAAGAGTTCGACTTCAACGGCAAGGATTTTGAACGGGTCCGCGCAATGATCTACAAGCGGGCCGGCATTGCGCTGGCCGACTCCAAACAGGAGATGGTGTACAGCCGCCTGGCGCGACGCTTGCGCGCCACCGGCATCAATAGTTTCGTGCGCTACCTGGACGACCTGGAAGCAGGGCGCCTGGGCAACGGCGAGTGGGAAGCCTTCACCAATGCGCTGACCACCAACCTGACGTCGTTCTTCCGCGAATCGCACCACTTCCCGCTGCTGGCCGAGCACGTCAAGGCCAGGCGCGGGGAAACGATCAATATCTGGTGTTCCGCCAGCTCCACCGGCGAGGAGCCGTATTCGATTGCCATCACCTGCTGCGAAGCGTTCAACACGCTGACGCCGCCGGTGCACATCCTTGCCACCGACATCGACACCAATGTGCTGGCCACGGCCGCCAACGGGGTCTACCCGATGGAGCGGATCGACAAGCTGTCGCCCGAGCAGCAGCGCCGTTTCTTCCTGAAAGGGCGCGGCGCCAACGAAGGCATGGCGCGCGTGCGGCAGGAATTGCGCTCGCTGATCACCTACCGGCAGCTCAACCTGCTGGATGAAAAATGGGATATCCGTCCCGGTTTCGATGTGATTTTCTGCCGCAATGTGATGATTTACTTCGACAAGGCGACACAGCGCAAGATCCTGTCCCGCTTTGTCCCGCTGATGAAACCGGATGCCCTGCTGTTTGCCGGCCATTCCGAGAACTTCCTGTACGTGTCGGACGCTTTGAAGTTGCGCGGTAAGACTGTCTACGAGCTCGATGAGCGCAAGAGGGCATGACATGGATAAAGAACAATTCGCGACCAATGTCTATTACGACCGGACCTTCGACTGCGACGCGGCCAAGATCCTGCCGGGCGAGTACTACTACACCCAGAAGGACATGCTGATCGTGACCGTGTTGGGCTCCTGCGTGTCGGCCTGCATCCGCGACCGGCTGACCGGCCTGGGCGGCATGAACCATTTCATGCTGCCCGATGGCGGGGCCGACCAGAGCAGCCCGGTGTCGGCGTCGGCGCGCTATGGCACTTACGCGATGGAAGTGCTGATCAACGACCTGTTGAAAGCGGGCGCGCGGCGCGACAACCTGGAAGCCAAGGTGTTCGGCGGCGGCGCGGTGCTGAAGGGCTTCACCGCGATCAACGTCGGCGAGCGCAATGCCGCCTTTGTGCAAAGCTTCCTGAAGAACGAGAAGATCCGCATTGTGGCCGAAGACCTTTGCGACATCTACCCGCGCAAGGTGTACTTCTTCCCCAAGACCGGCAAGGTGCTGGTCAAGAAACTGATGCAAACCCATAACGATACCCTGGCGCAGCGTGAAAACGACTACGCCAACCGCCTCAAGGCCAAGCCGGTGGCGGGCGAGGTCGAGCTGTTCTGAAAAGATTAGGTGTACATAATGAACAAGATCAAAGTCCTGATTTGCGACGATTCGGCGCTGATCCGCAGCGTGATGAGCGAGATCATCAAGAGCCAGCCGGACATGGAAGTGGTGGGCGTGGCGCCCGATCCGCTGGTGGCGCGCGACCTGATCAAGCAGACCAACCCGGACGTGCTGACGCTGGACGTCGAAATGCCGAAGATGGACGGCCTCGATTTCCTCGAACGCCTGATGCGGCTGCGCCCGATGCCGGTGGTGATGGTGTCGTCGCTGACCGAGCGCGGTTCCGAAATCACGCTGCGCGCGCTGGAACTGGGGGCGGTGGACTTCGTGACCAAGCCCAAGATTTCGATCCAGTCCGGCATGCGCGAGTACGCCGACCTGATCTCCGACAAGATCCGCGCCGCCTCCAAGGCGCGGGTGCGGGCGCGCACCTTGCCGGCCGCCGGCACCCCGGGCGCAGCGGGCACGCCGCTGCCGCAATTACGGAATCCCCTGATGTCTTCGGAAAAACTGATCATTGTCGGTGCCTCGACCGGCGGCACGGAAGCGATCCGCGAATTCCTGATGCAAATGCCGTCGGACTGCCCGGGCATCCTGATCACCCAGCACATGCCCGAAGGCTTCACCAAATCGTTTGCCAAGCGCCTCGATTCGCTGTGCAAGATCGCGGTGGTGGAATCGCAGGGCAACGAGCGCGTGCTGCCGGGCCACGCGTACATCGCCCCCGGCCACTCGCACCTGCTGCTGACCCGTTCGGGCGCCAATTACATGACCAAGCTGGACCAGGGGGAGCCGGTCAACCGCCACCGCCCGTCGGTCGATGTGCTGTTCCGTTCCGCGGCGCAGAATGCGGGCAAGAACGCGGTCGGCGTGATCCTGACCGGCATGGGCAAGGACGGTGCGGCAGGCATGCTGGAGATGAAGAACGCCGGGGCGTATAATTTCGCGCAGGACGAAGCGAGCTGCGTGGTGTTCGGCATGCCCCGTGAAGCCATTGCCGTTGGTGCAACGCATGAAGTCGGGGCCTTGCAGGCGCTCCCCGGCATGGTATTAGGTTATCTTGCCCAACATGGCTCGCGTGCATTGCGCGTTTGACACGGGAATGGCAGTTTTGGGCTTGTATGTTCGCCTTGGAGCAACGAAAATGCTATCCTACAACTTGCTGGGAACACCACTTCAATTAATAACCGCGTAAGTAGAAACAACGGAGCAATTCATGGCTGATCCAAAGATGAAATTTTTGGTTGTTGACGATTTCTCGACGATGCGCCGCATCGTGCGAAATCTCTTGAAAGAACTGGGTTATGCCAACGTGGACGAGGCAGAAGACGGCGTGATGGCGCTGGCGAAACTGCGCGCGGAGCAATTCGACTTCGTGGTGTCCGACTGGAATATGCCGAATATGGATGGCCTGACCATGTTGCAGAACATCCGTGCCGACCCCGCGCTGGCCAAGCTGCCGGTGTTGATGGTGACCGCCGAGGCCAAAAAGGAAAACATCATCGCGGCTGCGCAGGCAGGCGCCAATGGCTATGTGGTGAAACCGTTCACCGCCGCCACCCTGGATGAAAAGCTGAACAAGATTTTCGAAAAGCTCGGCGCTTGATCCCGGCTTTGCACGTACTTGGCGGCGGCGGCTTGGGCCGTCGCCGTTCCCTCCTGAGTCAAGCATAAGACCACGTATGCATCAGACACATTTCCTGGTTCGTGAACCCCTGCTCGATCCCGAGCAGCGCGTGGTCGGCTACGAACTTACATGGCAGCAGGAAGCTGCTTCCCATGTGCCCACCCTGGAAGAGCTCGAAGGCCTGGTCGGCTTCGTCGCCGGCCAGGTGAACCACCCTGAACATGGCTGGCTGCTGAAGCAGAAAACCCTGTTCCTGCAAGCCGTGCCCGGCATGCTGTCGACCGATTCGATGTTCGACCTGCCGCCCGAGCACACCGTGCTGTCGCTGAAGACGTCCGAGCTGGCCAATCCAACCACCTTGGCCGCGGTGCAGGGCTTGCGTGCCGGAGGCGTCGGCATCCTGCTGCGCGAAGCCGACCTGGCGCGCGTCGGCAGCCGCCTGGGCACCATTTGTTCGTATGTCGAAGTCCGCTTTACCGGCGCCGATGTGGCCGCGCAGGCGCGCGCCTATTCGCTGCTGAAGACCTCCAATATCCGCATGGTGGGCCGGCCGGTCTCCACCTGGTCCGATTTCGATGCCTGCGCCGCGCTGGGGCTGGATGCCTTTGTCGGCAAGCTGCACCTGACGCCGCGTCCGGGCAGCGAAGGGCAGGGCTTGAATCCTTCGCAAACCATCATCTTGCAACTGATGCAGATGGTGAATGCCAATGCCGACGTGGCCCAGCTGGAGAGCGTGCTGAAGCGCGATGCGGCCCTGTCGTACAAGCTGCTGAAGTACATCAACTCGGCCGGCTTCGGTGCCGGCCGCGAAGTGCAGTCGCTGAAACAGGCCATCCAGCTGCTGGGCTACCAGCCGATGTACCGTTGGCTGACCCTGCTGCTGGCGACCGCGTCCACCTCCGGCTTCTCGCCGGTGTTGCTGGAAACGGCCGTGGTGCGCGGCCGCCTGGCCGAGTTGCTGGGCCAGAAAGCGCTGGGCAAGGCCGATGCGGAGAATATCTTCGTGGCCGGCATGTTCTCGCTGCTGGACCGCCTGTTGGGCATCCCGATGAAGGATGTGCTGCAAGAGATCCAGTTGAGCGACGAGGTGGTGAAGGCGCTGCTGACGCGCGGCGGCAAATACGGCCCGTTCCTGGCGCTGGCCGAGGCCTGCGAACTGAACTCGAACCTGGTCAGCTCGCTGGCCGATTCGCTGTCGCTGTCGCCGGAAGACGTCAACAAGGCCCACCTGTCGGCCCTGGCCTGGACCCAGAGCGTCACCACGTAATCATCCCGAAGCGCCCGCCGGCGGGCGCCTTCCTTGCCACGATGCATGCAACGAGGGGCAAGCTGCTGCTTGCCACTCGCTCCTCTGCCGGCTGTCAGTTCGTGCTTATTTGCTCAGGCGGTAGCGCTGTTCGCGGTACAGCAGCGAAGGCGCGATCACATGCGCCATGGCCTGTTCCGCCTGCGCTTGCGTCGGCTTGGTATCGGTCAGCTGCAACTCGCCTTTGGCAAAGTCGTAACGGCCGATCAACGGTTCCTGGCTTGGGCGCAGGATGGTTGCCGTATCGCCTTCCAGCCAGGTGAAGTAATTATCGAATTGCATGATCGCGCGGCCCGGTGTCGTGCTGTCCTTGACGAAGTCGCGCCCGATCATCGGGTGGCTGCTCGAAATGCCGATCATCGACAGCAGGGTAGGGCCGAGGTCGATCTGGCTGGCCAGGGTCGTGATGCGTTTCGGCGCCACGTCGGCGCCCAGGATCAGGCCCGGGATGTGGAACTTCTTGATCGGCATCAGGCTGTTGCCGTACACGCGGTTGTCATGGTCGGCCACGATCAGGAACACCGTATCCTTCCAATAGTCCTGCTTCTTGGCCTCGGCGATGAACTTGCCCAGCGCGTAGTCGGCGTACTTGACGGCGTTGTTCACCGTCTGCTTGGCGGGGTCATGCAGCGCGATCTTCCCGTCCGGGAATTCGAACGGCTCGTGGTTGGAGGAACTGAAGATCAGGCTGAAGAACGGCTTTTTCTGCGCATGCAGGTGCTTGAGCCGTTCCAGCGATTTGTCGAACAGGTCTTCATCGGAGGCGCCCCAACTGCCGACGAATTTCGGCTGCATATCGTCGCGGTCGACCACGTTCTGGAAGCCGTTGCCGGTGAAGAAGCTGCGCATATTGTCGAAGTGCGCCTCGCCGCCATACACGAACTCGGTGTGGTAACCCTGCTTGCCCAGGCCCAGCGCCAGCGTGTAGAAATTCTGCTGCGCCAGCGAGAGCTTGACGACGCTGCGCGCCGGCGTCGGCGCGTATCCCGCCACCACAGCCTCGATGCCGCGCACGGAACGGGTGCCGGTGGCATACAGTTGCTCGAACCACCAGCCTTCGTTTTTCAGTTTTTCCAGTTCCGGCGTGACAGGCAAGCCCCCCAGCGATTGCACGAAGGTGGCGCCCAGGCTCTCCTCCAGCACGATCACCAGGTTGAGCGGCTTGTCGCGCTGGATGGCGGCTTGCTGCGCATGCAGGGTAGGCAGCTCAGGCTGCGTGAACTGGTAGTCGCGCAGCCATGGGGCGGCCGTCACCGCCGGGAATACTTTCTCGCGCGGGAATTTGCCGTAGATCTCGGAGGAGTTGGCTTCCTTGCGCATCGACGCCATCGCGTCGATCACCGACCACGGCGAGTTGATGATCAGCGAATTCACCATGGCATCGCCGGTCAGCGCGAAGGTCGCCGGATTGGCCGGGCGGTGCTCGGTGGTGGACCGGATCTGGAAGCCGACCAGCAGCACCAGCAGCGGCCAGGTCAGCAACACCAGCTTGGGCGACCACATGACAGTGCCGGCGGCGGCCGATTTCAGCAGACGGAACACCAGCACGGTCAACAGGGCGGTGCCGCCCATGCCGAGGATGACTGCCAGGCGGAAGCCGTTCCACAGCGTGGCGGCGACTTCCTTCGGATAGGACAGGTACTCGATGAACAGGCGGTTCGGCCTGAAATCGTATTGCATGATGAACTGCGGCGTGGACAGTTCCATGAAGATGATGAACAGCAGCCCCAGGCTGGCCCAGCTGATGCTGAACAGCTGCCAGGCGCGTGCCGAGTAGCGCTGGGCCAGGAATGGCGCCAGCAACAGCGGCAGCGCCAGCAGGTAGCCGAGCAGGATCAGGTCGGCACGTACCCCTTGCGCCAGCATCTCGCCCAGGATGCCGGTGGCGCTGACGCGCTCCCATTGCCAGGCGGCCAGGCCGAGGCGCGATACCGAAAGGATGACCAGCCCGGCAAGCACCATCTGCACCAGGGTAGCGTAAGGGCCTGCCCATCGGGTCAGGTGGGCCAGGCGGGCTGCCGCTCGATTCATGTTATTCGCCCAATTAACCCATCATCGCGCCGGCGCCGGCGCTGAGCAGCCAGGCGGTCAGCAGCAGGAAGAGCATGACGCCGCTGAACAGCTTGTCCACCAGGCGTGCTTCGACCGTCTGCTGGAATACTGCGGGCTGGCTGTAGCCAAAGCCGAGGAAGTAAGCGGCGAAGATGGTGGACATGTAATGCACAGCGCCGAACAGTTCGCCCAGTTCGCCTTTGCGCGGATGCTCGATCAGCACGTGCGACAGCGCCACCAGCACCAGGTAGATCACGGAGACCGGCAGCGGCGGCAGGTAGACGCCGAACTTTTCGACGAAATTGCGCACGGCAGGACGGCTGCGTGCCAGCAGCGGCAGGATCACGTTATGGGTCAGGCCGGCCAGCAGGATCATCTTCAACATGATGGTCTTGTGGATGCTGCCGCCCTTGCCGATCGCCAGGTTGTGCAGGTTGGTTTCGCCCTGGCGGTTATTCTGCTGGAAGAACTCGGAAGACTGCACGTGCAGGATGCGCTGGAACCAGCTGATCTCTTCCATCGCCGCAGCGGCGACCACCAGGCCCAGGCCCAGCATGCCCAGCGTGGCCAGGTCGAAGCCGCTGCGCTTCCAGCGTTCGACGCCGGCAAACACCAGCAGGCCGGCAGTCATGGCGAAGCACAGGAACTGCATCCATTCGACGATGCCGTCTTCGGTCAGCACGCGCATCAGTTGTTCGGGCGATCCCTTCACCGAGACGGCCAGTATCAGCACGAATAGATTGATGGCGATTCCGGTCAACAGCACCGGATGCGAATACCATTTACGATTTAACACGGACCTGCTCCTATTTTGTTTGTTTCAAGATGACGTTGCCGTTTGCGCCAGGCCCGGATCGCGAGCGTCACGACGGCCCAGATCCAGAGCATTGGATCGAGCAGGGCATCCCACAGGTTCCCGGTGGGCAGGCGCAACAAGGTGAAAAGGGTGAGGGCGCCCAGTGCGGCAAAGGCTTGCGGGCGCGAGCGGCCCTGGATGATCCAGGCCACGCACAGCGCCATGGCCGCCAGCGCTAACAGCGGCGCGCCACGCGGGCCGAAGCCCCAGAAGTATAGCCCGAGCGGGAGCAATCCCAGTGCGTCCAGATAGAGGACGGTGCCCAACAGCGCGATCGCGCCGGCCAGGGCAACGGACAGGCCGCGCTTGGCGGTGGCCGGCCACCAGGGGTGGACCAGGCGCATCAGGCACAGGCCGACCAGCAAACCGCTTGGCCACTGGAGCGCGAGGGCAATCCAATAGGCGGGCGAGAACGGTCCCGGCAGTAGTGCCAGCACGATCATCACGCCCAGGAGCTGGGCGGTGGCACGCCGCGACAGCTGGCGGGAAGCCGGAAGCAAGCCGATCACCAGGGTGGCCAGCACAATCCCCCATGCCACCTTGCCGTACGTGCTTTGCAGGAGCAGGTCGGGCAGGGTCATTCCGCCGCCCCGCCGAAATTGAGCTCGATCACATGGTGGGCGATCGCCTCGCGGCGCGAGGTGTAGGTGATGTGTAATTCATTGCCGACCTGGTGCAAGTCGGGGTAGGAAAATTCCTCGCCGGCTCTCCCATGGGCGATGTCGGTCACGCGTGTCCAGCTGCGGCCGTCGCTGGTGGTCGACAGGCGCAGCACATTGCGGTCGGAACCGCCGGGCAGCATATGGTTATGCAACATGGCGATACTGCCATTGCTGAGGCGCAGCGCGCTGAGGGAAGTACTCTGGTTCGGCAGGGAAAGCGCCGGCAGGTCATCCCAGTTCACGCCGCCGTCGTCGCTGCGCGCATGCTGCACCCGCTGCTCGTCGCTCGAATCGCGCATCCAGGCGTGGACCTCGGAGGGCGAGAACGGGACGATGGTTGGCTGCAGCGTGGAAATGCGGGTGCCGATGCGCGATATCCAGCGCGGGTCGCCGTTCTGGTCGAAGGCCAGCATCAGCGGGTATTTGATGCCCATTTCGAAATACGCCGGGAGCAGCCAGCCGCCATCGGCCAGGCCGACCGGGGTGGTGCGCACCAGCATGCTGGTATTGAACAGCGGCGACATCTGCAGCACGCGCTTGACCGTGAAACTCTTGCCCAGGTCATCGGATACCAACTGGACCACGCGCGAGGCGGCCCAACCGCCAAGGCCGGTGGCCACCACGAACAGGTTGATGCGCCCTTCGGTGGAGGCCCAGGCGACCGGGTTGCCGATCCGTCGTACGCCGTAGCCCAAGGCGGCCGACAGGGAGTCGCGGCTGGCCACTTCCCAAGGCTGGGCCCATTTGCCGTCTTTCCAGTGCGAGGCGTAGACCTTCACGTCCGGCCCGCTTTCCCGGCTGCCGGCCCACCAGAATGCGGCCATGCGCCCGCCAGGCAGCGGCGTCATGGCGCTGGAGTGGGCGGAGGGAGCGTTGGGTGGCTTCGGCAGCAGCGTGGCGCTGCGCGGGATGAAGCTGACCTTGCCGGGTTGGGCCGGGGGCACCAGCATGGCCGAATTGGCGTGGCGTGCGCTGAACCAGCGCTTCGACTCGACGCCAGTGGCAAGGATCAGGATTGCCAGGCAAAATAGCTTTGCATACAGGGACGCGCTGCTGCCACGGTGGTGGGCGCTGTCAGCCGTGGTAATGGCGCTAGCGCCCAACCGGAATTCCATGCTGTTATCCCTCTGTACTGAATTCAGTCTGCAAGTGAAAATTCACAAGTGGAGCATCCTACAATAAAGAAAGGGATTGTGGGAATTTTCTGATAGGTCAGCGGGCGTTGGCAACAGACTAGTTGCGTCAAATCAACGGTTGGAGTCATTAAGCGGAAATATTGTCTGGGTAGCATCACGAACACGCTAGCTTTCGGGAGGCGCCATGTTCTTCATTCGTTACCGCTGGACGCTGTCGCTCAAGGTACAAATCGCCATCGGCATCGCGCTGGTGGCGGCGCTGGCTTCTGCCCATGGCAGCAGCGCGCAGGCGGAAGAGTTTGCTACGCTACATCAAGGAAAGTGCATGCGACAGCCGGGTACGCCGGCTGTCGAGATCTGCGCCATGCGCACCATCCAGCTGGCTTCGCAATTGTATGGGATGGAGTTCGGCGACCAGGTCGCCGAGGCCCTGCGCTAGGGTTGCGATCGATCAGATTTCGAGGTTGTCGATCAGGCGGGTGGTGCCCAGTTTGGCGGCGGCCAGCACCACCAGCTTTTCGCCTTGCGCCAGGTCGCCGGCATTGGGCGGTTGCAGGTCGTTGCGCTTGCGGATCGAGATGTAGTCAGGCTTCCAGCCGCGGGCGGCCAGCTCGTCCATTGCCTTGTGCTCCAGCTGGAACACGTCGAGATGGCCGCCGCGCACTTCGTCGGCCACCTGGTTCAGCGCGCGGTACAACGCAGGCGCTTCGGCGCGCTCTGCGGCCGACAGGTACATATTGCGCGAGGACAGCGCCAGGCCATCGTCGGCGCGGTAGGTCTCGGCGGCGACAATCTCGGTTGGCATGCCAAGCTGGCGCGCCATATTCCGTACGATCATGAGCTGCTGGTAGTCCTTCTTGCCGAACACGGCCACTTTGGGCTGCACGCAGGAGAACAGCTTGGTCACCACGGTGCACACGCCACCGAAGAAGCCGGGGCGGAACTCGCCTTCCAGCGTATTGCCCAGGCCGTCAGGCGGCTGCACGCGGTATTCCTGCGGCTCCGGGTACATATCCTTTTCGGTCGGCGCGAACAGCACGTAGACGCCTTCCTTCTCCAGTTTTTCCACGTCGGCCTGGAAGGTGCGTGGATACTTGTCAAAGTCCTCGTTCGGGCCGAACTGCAGGCGGTTCACGAAAATGGACGCCACCACCGGGTCGCCATGCTTGCGGGCCAGGCGCATCAGCGACAAATGGCCTTCATGCAGGTTACCCATGGTCGGGACGAATGCAGTGCGTAACTGGCCACTGAGCTGGTCGCGCAGTTCTTCGATATTGGAGATGATTTTCATAGTTTTTAGTCAGGCAGGCGAATACGCAAGACGCACGTAAATCGGTGCGAACGGTTCCGCCTGGGTAATTTCAATCAGGGTTTCCTTGGCCAGCTCCAACATCGCGACGAAGTTCACCACCACCACCGGCGGGGGGGCTTCCGGATTGAACAATTCGGTGAATTCGATGAAGCGGCTGGATTGCAGCTTGCGCAGGATGGAGGTCATGTGCTCGCGCACCGACAGCTCCTCACGGGTGATCTTGTGGTGCTGCTTCAGCGTGGCGCGCTTCATCAGCATGCGCCAGGCATCCTGCAGGTCGACCACTTCAACTTCCGGCCAGGTCGGCATCAGGCTTTGTTCGATGAAGACCTGGGTGCGCACGAAGTCGCGGCCCACCTGGGGCAGGGAATTCAGGTCGTAGGCGGCCAGCTTGATCTGCTCGTATTCGAGCAGGCGGCGCACCAGTTCCGCGCGCGGGTCTTCGGCTTCGACGTCGAGGTCGTGCTGGCGCTGCGGCAGCAGCATGCGCGACTTGATCTCGATCAGCATGGCCGCCATCAGCAGGTATTCCGCCGCCAGCTCCAGGTTGGTCTTGCGGATTTCTTCGACATAACTCAGGTATTGCAGCGTCACCTGGGCCATCGGGATGTCGAGGATGTTGAAGTTCTGCTTGCGGATCAGGTACAACAGCAAGTCCAGCGGGCCTTCGAACGCTTCCAGGATGACTTCCAGCGCGTCGGGCGGGATATACAGGTCGTTCGGCAGCTTGAGTACCGGCTCGCCATACAGGCGTGCGAAAGCGGCGCCGTCGGCTTCCGCCGGGGCGCTCGCATCGGGTGGCGCGTCTGCCGCGCCGCTACCTGGTCCGCCTGCGTCAGGCGGCAAATCCGCGGCGACGGCCAGTTCAGCCTGTTCGGCCTGTTCGTCCACCGCGTCTTTTGGCGACATGCTGTGTGCCGTCCCGGCTCTTATACCTTGTTCTGGTACACGTAAGCCTGTTGCTTGACGGCCGAAGCCTTGTCACGGGCCTGGTCGTCCAGCGAGGTCGAAGCTTTGTCCCACAGGATCGCACGGCCGGCTTGCTGGCCAGCTTCGAGGTCCGGGTTCTTGGCTTTCAGGTCCTTGATGAACAAGGAATGGTCGGATTCGTATTTGTGATTCTGCTTGAGGAATTTCATATCGTGAAAATAACTGGGTTCAGCAACGGACATTTTACCGTCTTTTCTCGTCAGAAACGATGCCGAATGCCAGCGACGTAGGTATTTCCCTTGCTAGCGTTGCTAATCTTGTCGTACATCAGCACGGCGTACACGTCGGTGCGCGGCGAAAGATTGTAGTCGTAGCCGGCGGCGCCGGTGTCGCGGTGGAATTCCGGCACCACTTTTGCCTTGTCAGTCAGGCGCGACCACGCCACCATCCAGCGCCCCGCACCGCCATGCGTCGGGATGGTGAAGCCGGCATGCACGGAATGGGCGTCGCGGTCGCTGACCTTGGCCTGGTGGTCGGAGTAGGAGGCGAACAATTTGACGACCTTGAAGTCGTAGGCCGCCGCAGCCAGGTAGCTGCGTTGTTCCGGCACGGTCACGCTCAGGCCAGGGCCAAAGCGCACATTCACGCCGCCCAGCGTCACGGCCAGCTGTTTGCCGGCATATTTGGCGACTGCGGCCCAGTTGTTGTTGTGCGCGCCCGGCTGCTCGCCCAGCGAATACTGGGCGACGAAGGTCGTGTCATACACCGGGTTCGAGGCGTATTGGATCGAATTGCTCCAGCCGGTATCGCCCAGCGTCGCATTGCCGCCGGCAGCGGTGTAGATCTGGTTGATCAGCGGCGAAAAACGGGTGGACGGGCCGAATGGATTGATCTGGCCGGCGGCCACAAACAAAGGATTGGCAATGCGTCCCATGCGTACCATGCCGAATTCGCCGGCCAGGCCGACGTTGGCATTGCGGGCGAACATGCCTTCTCCCGGGAAGCGTCCGGCCTCGCCGGTATCGCCGCGGAAGAAGCCTTCGATCTGGAATTGGGCCTTCAGGCCGCCGCCCAGTGCTTCCGTGCCGGAAAAACCGTAGTAGGAGGTGATCATGCCGCCGCTGTTGACCGCGCTCACGGCCTGCGGCGCGCTGGCGGTGGCTGTGCGGCCGGCGAAGGCGTCGACCACGCCATATATATTGACCTGGGTTTGCGCCGTAGCGGCGACGGGAAGGAGGAGGGTGATGGCTGGGAGCAGTCGTTTCATGGATACCTTTTAATATTGTTGTTTAGGCCTCGTCCTGCGCCCCCATTGTCACTGCTGCCCAGGTCGGCGACAAGAAAAACTTCCCCTGGCGTGGGCAGGCCGCCACGCTGGTTTGCCAGCGCACAGACCCGCAATAGAGCGCACGCCACAGTGACGGTTCAATCCCAGTCAAGGAGGCCGCCATGGCACAGAACAAACAAACCAGCAATCAGAACCGGCAATCGGTGCAGACTGTCGAGTCCGACAAGACCGGCAACCAGGACACAGCCAAACGCAACACGAAAAATGAAGCCTCACGCACCAAGGCGGGCAGCAGCGAAGGTGCAGGTGGTGGAGCGAAGCAGAAGGCCAAGCGCGGTTAGTTCAGAAATAGCGTATCCTTGCGGGCACCATGAAAGCCCGCACAGCAATACTCCTGACCGTACCGCCACTGCTCTGGGCGGGGAACGCGATCGTGGGGCGCATGGTGGCGCACGAGGTGCCGCCGATCATGTTGAACTTCCTGCGCTGGGCGATCGCGTTCGTCCTGCTGCTGCCATTTTCCGGGCCGATTTTCCACCGCGGCAGTGGGCTGTGGACGCATTGGCAGCGCTTTACTGTGTTGGGCTTGCTCGGCATCGGGCTGTATAACGCCCTGCAATACCTTGCCCTGCAGAGCTCCACCCCGATCAATGTGACGCTGGTGGCGTCCGGCATGCCGGTATGGATGATGTTGACCGGCTGGCTGTTTTTCGGCGCCGGGGTGTCGCGGCGCCAGGTTGCCGGCGCGGCGCTGTCGATTGCCGGCGTCCTGCTGGTATTGGCGCGCGGTGAATGGCTGCACCTGATGGAATTGCGCCTGGTGGCCGGCGATATATTCATGATCCTGGCGACGATTGCCTGGTCTCTATATAGCTGGCTATTAACGCGCACCAACGGCCCCGCTGATATGCGTGGCCATTGGGCGAGTTTCCTATTGGCGCAGGTGGCATTTGGCGCGGTGTGGTCGGGCTTATTTGCCGCAGGGGAGGCGGCAATATCCTCCGCGCCGATTTATTGGAGCTGGCCGCTGATCGCCGCATTGGCTTATGTCGCCATTGGACCGGCGATTATCGCGTTTCGTTGCTGGGGCGCCGGCGTGCAGCAGGCGGGGCCGGCGGTGGCGTCGTTCTTCGTGAATTTGACGCCCTTATTTACCGCGCTGCTTTCTTCCTTCATTCTCGGCGAGGCGCCGAAAATCTATCACGGCGTTGCATTTATCCTGATCGTCGGCGGCATTATTATCTCCTCCGGCCGTGCGACGGCGCGGCGCTGAATCTGATAATTTCTGATCTTTGCCGGAGGTTGCCATGCGTATCCTCGTCCTTGCCGCGCTCGCGGCAGCCATCACCCTTACTGCCTGCCAGAAACCGCCGCCCAAGCCGCCGAAACCCATTGCAGCCGCGAGCCAGTTAATGGCCTGAACGTGCCAGGAATTGGCGCGGCTGCCGGGCTTTACGTTAAAACTCGACGGTCGCTGAAACGGTTATCGTGCGTGGTGCACCGGCAACCAGGTAACCGGCGCCCGGATAACCGCCAGCCGACGCCCAATAATTCTTGTCGAATGCATTATCTGCACGTGCGCGTAAAATGACAGCGCGGTCCGCAATGCGCGTCGCATAAGCCAGGCCCAGGTCAATTCGCGACCACGACGGCAATTGCTGGGTATTCGCGCCATCGGCAAATTGTTTGGACGTATAAATCGCCCGTGCATTCAGGCTCATGCCCGGTACGCCCGGCATGTCCCATTCCGAACCCAGGTTAAGCTGGGTTTTGGGAACGCCGATTACTGCATTACCCTGGGTGGCTGGATCGGCAGTACGGCGCTGCTTGGCGTCGAGCAAGGTTAATCCCCCCAAAAGGCGCATGCCGCGCATGGGATTGCCAAAGACCGACAATTCAAGCCCGCGATTGCGCTGTTCGCCGAAAACGCCAAAGTGGCGGTTCTGGACATAGGCCGAAGGCATGCCGGTGGAAAATACCGCCGCGCTGAATCCCAATGAACCGGTGTCGACTTTCACACCCATTTCCTTCTGGCGCGAGTCGAAGGGAGCGAAAACGGCGCCAACATTGTCGATATCGGTGCCGGAGGCGACCGGCCCCTGTTGCAGGCCTTCGATGTAGTTGGCATACAGCGCTACACCTTTGACGGGCTTGAAGACGATGCCGGCGACCGGCGACACGGCGCTGTCATCATAGGCGGCGTTCTGGATACCCGTGTTGTAGTCATAGCCATAGACCTTCATTGCCTGGTGGCGCACGCCGGCAGTCAGCAGCCAGCGGCCATCGTCCAGTGCCATGGTGTCGGCGATGGCATAGCTCGACAGGATCTGCTTGCCGGTGCGCAGCGGATGCCCCATCTTGCCGCCCGTGAAGAAGGTCGCGGGCGGGGCGGCCACGTCGACCGGACGATACATATTGGTCGCGAAGCCGGTCAGGAAGTCGCTCATGGCATAGGCATTCTTCGATTCCTGCCAGTAGCCGGACATGGTCGCGCTCAGCCTGTGGCCGATGCTGCCGGTTTGCAGCTTGCCGCGCACGCCGGCTTCCCCGGTGCGCACATTGTCCTTCCGGGCATTGTCGAAGCGGTACATAGTGGCAGTGCCGTCCGCGGCGCTGACAGTTGGCGCTGCCAGGATGTTGAACTCGCTGCCGCTGCGCGCGCCCAGTGCGGCCCATGCCACGGCGTCCTTGGCCAGGTCCATTTCGCCGCGCAGGGTGCCGAACGTATCGCGTTCGTTTGACGTAGTCCACCTTTGTGCGAAATTGGACGATGCGTCCGGCGCCGCGGGCAGGGCAATGCCGCCGGCCACCGTCACGCTGGGGCGGGCGCCGGCCAGCTTGTGCTCCTGGTGGCCGATGTCGGCCGAGACGCGGAAAGCATCGCCGCGATAATCCATCGCAGCCGACAGCACGCTCAGTTCGCGGCCTTCACGGTCGATGGCGGTATCGCCGTCGCGGCGCACTGCGTTGATGCGCAGGCCGGTACGCTGCTCCAGGCCGAAGCGGCGGCCCAGGTCGAGCGCCGCGTAGCCCTGGCCGCCCGATTCCGTGCCCAGGGTCAGCGAGCTCAGGTCGCGGTTGGCTGCGCGTTTCGGCAGCAGGTTGATGGTGCCGCCGATGCCGCCGCCGCCTGGCTGGGCACCATTGATGAAAGTGTTGGCGCCGCGGAAGACTTCCACGCGCTCCAGCAGTTCGGAGGCAACGAACTGGCGCGGCAGCAGGCCGTACAGGCCGTTATAGGCGAGGTCATCCGAGTTCACGGCAAAACCGCGGATCACGTACAGCTCCTGGTAATTGCCGAAGCCGCGCGCCACGCGCACGGAAGGGTCGTTCTGCAGCACGTCGGCTATGGAGCGCGCCTGCTGGTCCTGGATCAACGCCTGGGTGTAGTTGGTGGTGTTGAAGGGCGTGTCCATCATGTCCATATTGCCCAGCAGGCCGAGGCGGCCGCCGCGCGCCACCTGGCCGCCGGCATAGGCCTTGGGCAGGCCCTCGGCCGAAGCATCGGCGGAGGCGCTGACCACCACGGTCGGCATTTCCTGCGCGCTTGCAAAACCACTGGCCAGGACAGCGGCGGCGAAGGCGAGGGGAGTGAGTTTGTACATGAGTGACTAGCCAAATTTAGTTGCGGAATGTAATATGCTAATCTAAATGCGAACTATTCGCATTAACATATCTTTACTTTTCGAGCCTTCATGAGTCCTCACACCACCCGCCGCTGGGCATGGATACACAAATGGAGCAGCCTGGTCTGCACCATTTTCATGCTGCTGCTATGCCTGACCGGCCTGCCGCTGATCTATCACCATGAGATCAGCCATGCGATGGGCTATGAGACCGAAGCGCCCGCCATGGCGGCCGATACGCCGAGAGCCAACGTCGATGAAGTGATCGCCGTGGCCAAGGCCCTGTATCCCGGCAAGATCATGATGTATATGTCGCAGGAAGCGGACGAGCCGAATATCTGGAACCTGACGCTGGGCGACCATCCGACCGATACCAATTTCAAGCCGGTCGCCATCGACGCGCGCACGGCCAAGGTGTTGGCGCAACACAACTTTGAAGACACTTTTCTCGGCGTGATGTTCCACCTGCACGTGGACTTGTACGCCGGGCTGTGGGGCAAGCTGTTCCTGGGTTTCATGGGCCTGCTGCTGGTGGTGGCGATCGTTTCGGGCGTGGTACTGTACGCGCCGTTCATGCGCAAGCTGGACTTCGGCACCGTGCGCCGCGACCGCGCCCCGCGCCTGAAGTGGCTGGACATGCATAACCTGCTGGGTATCGTGACCCTGGTGTGGGCGCTGGTGGTCGGTGCGACAGGCATGATCAATACCTGGGCCGACCTGCTGCTCAAATATTGGCAATTCACGGAAATGGCGGAGATGGTGGCACCGTACAAGAATCTGCCGCCGCCGGCCTCGCTGGCCTCGATGGACGACTCGATGCAGCGCGCGCTGGCTGCGGAGCCGGGCATGAAGATCGGCTTCGTCGCCTTCCCCGGCACGCCGTTCACCAGCGCTCACCATTACGGCATCTTCATGCGTGGCGACCAGGCGCTGACCTCGCGCCTGTACAAGCCGGTGCTGGTCGATGCCCAGACCGCGCAGGTAACCGACAACCGTGAGCTGCCGTGGTACCTGACCGCGCTGCTGATTTCGCAGCCGCTGCATTTCGGTGATTACGGCGGGCAGGCGATGAAGCTGTTGTGGGCCCTGCTCGATATCGCGACCATCATCGTGCTGGGCAGCGGTTTGTACCTGTGGCTGAAGCGCGGTGCTGCCGCGCCGGCGGCGGCCGAAGCCGCGCTTCCCGCAGCCGCGCTGGAGGGGCTCTCCAAATGAACTGGAAACTCTGGGGCATGCCCGTTTTGCTGGGCATTTCCACGGCCATCGGGCTTGGCTCGGCGCTGGTGGGTGATGGCTGGTGGGATGCCGTGTCCGCGCTCGCCCTTGGTGCGCCTGTCGCGGCCGGCATCTATTTCGGCTGGCGCCGGACCTGAATTGACCTGCTAGTGCCGAAGGTGGCGCCGCATGACCAGCGGGGCCGGCTCGAGCGGGTTGGCGTGGGAGTATTCCAGTTCTTCGGCCAGCGTGAATTCATAGGCGGTGTAGAAGTCGATCAGCTTGGGCTGGTCGCTGCGCACGGCCAGGCGCAGTTCTTCGATGCCGGCGGCCAGGGCGTGATGGATCACGGCTTCCAGCAGGTGCTGCGACAGGTTGGTGCCGCGGTAGCCGGCCACCACGCCCATGCGCAGGATTTCCCACACGTCGGGCTCCGCGTCGAGCGGCAGCCAGCGCACGGAGCCGATCGGCGTTTCGCCATCGAGCAAAATAAAACCGCCGCCGTCGCGCAGGTGGTCGGCGACGTAGACGGCGGTTTCACGGTGTCCGCTGGAGGTGACACTGACCTTGCCGGCCCACGCTTTGCGCGTGAGCTCGGCGATCAGGGGCGCGTCTTCCGCAGTCGCTTCGCGAACTATTATGTCCATGCTTAGCTGATGCGCATGCCCGGCGTGGCGCCTGGCCATGGGTTGAGGATGTAGATGCCGGGGCTGGCCTTCTCATCGACCGCGGAGGCGGCCATTACCATGCCTTCCGAAACGCCGAACTTCATCTTGCGCGGCGCCAGGTTGGCTACCAGGACGGTCAGCTTGCCGACCAGGTCTTCCGGCTGGTACATGGACTTGATGCCGGAGAAGACGTTGCGGTGGCGGCCTTCGCCCGCGTCCAGCGTCAGGCGCAGCAGCTTGTCGGAGCCTTCCACATGTTCGCAGTTGACGATTTTGGCAATGCGCAGGTCGACCTTGAAGAAATCGTCGACCGAGATTTCGGGGGCGATGACCTCGATGCCGGTCTCGGTGACCGCTGGCGCGGCAGGGGCCTTGGATTTGGCGGCTTTCTCCGGCTTGGCGGCAACTGCCGCAGGGGCGGCGGCTGCCGGCGCGGGGGCGTCGAACAGGTCTTCGATCATCTTCGCGTCGACGCGGGTCATCAGGTGGCTGTAGGCGCCGATGGTACGGCCCAGCATCGGCTGCCATGCGGCGCCGGATGCGACCGAGGTATCGGCCCAGGTGTATGCGGCGTCGTTCAGGAAGCTGCGCACATTGGCTGCAACGCCCGGCAGTACCGGCGACAGCAGGATGGTCAGCTGGCGGAACAGGATCAGGGCAGCGGTGCAGACGTCGTGCAGCTCGGCGACCTTGGTCTCGTCCTTGGCCAGGACCCACGGCTTGTTCTCGTCCACGAAGCGGTTCGCCACGTCGGCGATTTCCATGATTTCACGCAGGGCCTTGCCGAATTCACGCGATTCGAAATTGGCTGCGATGGAAGCCTGGCGTTCGGAACCATCTTCGGCCAGCAGGGCCTTCCTGACCCATTCCTGCGAAGCGGCGGACAGTTCCGACGCCAGCTTGCCGTCGAATTTCTTGGCGATGAAGCCTGCGCAGCGCGATGCGATGTTGACGAACTTGCCGATCAGGTCCGAGTTCACGCGCGCCACGAAGTCGTCGCCGGTGAAGTCCAGGTCTTCGACGCGGGAGTTCAGCTTGTAGGCCAGGTAGTAGCGCAGCCACTCCGGATTCATGCCCAGGTTCAGGTAGCGCAGCGGCGAAATGCCGGTGCCGCGCGATTTGGACATTTTTTCGTTGTTCACGGTCAGGTGGCCGTGCACGGCAACCTTCATGCGGTCGATGGTCGGGTGCTTGGCGAATTGCAGCATCGCCGGCCAGAACAGCAGGTGGAAGGACACGATGTCCTTGCCGATGAAGTGGATCTGCTCCGTGCCGGGATCGGCCAGCAGCACATCGTAGTCGAGGCCCTTCTTGCCGCAGTAGTTCTTCAGCGAAGCCAGGTAGCCGACCGGCGCGTCCAGCCAGACGTAGAAGTATTTGTTCGGCGCGTCAGGGATCGGGATGCCGAAGTAGGGCGCATCGCGCGAAATATCCCAGTCGGCCAGCTTTTCGCCGGCTTCGCCCAGCCACTCGGAAACCTTGTTCACCATCTCCGGCTGCAAACGGCCAGGGGTGTTCAGCCAGTCGCGCAGGAACTCGAAGCAGCGCGGGTCGGACAGCTTGAAGAAGTACTGTTCCGAAGGCTTCAGGATCGGGGTGGCGTTGGTGAACACCGAGAACGGGTTAATCAGTTCGGTCGGCTGGTAAGCGGCGCCGCACACTTCGCAGTTGTCGCCGTATTGGTCCTTGGCGTGGCACTTCGGGCACTCGCCCTTGATGTTGCGGTCGGCCAGGAACATGCCCTTGACCGGGTCGAAGAAACGGTCAACGGTCTTGGTCTGGATCAGGCCGGCTTCGCGCAGCTTGCGGTAAATACCCTGCGACAGTTCCACGTTTTCCGGCGAATCGGTGGAATACCAGTTGTCGAAGGCGATATGGAAGCCGTCCAGGTACTGCGGCCGGCCGGCGGCGATCTTGGCCACGAATTCCTGCGGGGTGATGCCTTCCTTTTCAGCGGCGATCATGATCGGGGTGCCGTGGGTATCATCGGCGCCCACGAAATGCACCTCGCGCAAACCATCGCCCTCGGCCTGCATTCGCTGGAAACGGACCCAGATGTCGGCCTGGATGTACTCCATCATGTGGCCGATGTGGAAGGCAGCGTTTGCGTATGGCAGGGCAGTAGTGACGAACAGCTTGCGAGTCATAATTGATGCGCTTGTAAGGTGGATAAAAAGAGCATTTTACCAGTGGATGCGCTAGACTGCGCCATCACCAATGGAGAATTGCATGAGTATCACTGTAGATGACGTCAAATCAGCACTGTCCAAAGTAATTGACCCTAATACCAATAAGGACTTTGTCTCCTCCAAATCGGTCCGCAACCTGAAGGTCGAAGGCGGGGAAATCACCCTGGATATCGAGCTGGGTTACCCGGCCAAGTCGCAAATCGAATCGATCCGCGCCAACGTGCTGGCTGCATTGCAGCCGCTGGGCGCGAAGGTCAGTCTGAGTGTCGCCACCAAGATCATTTCGCACTCCGTTCAGCGCGGCCTGAAGCTGATGCCGAACGTGAAGAATATCATTGCCGTCGCTTCCGGCAAGGGCGGCGTGGGCAAATCGACCACCGCTGTCAACCTGGGGCTGGCACTGGCTGCCGAGGGCGCCTCCGTGGGCGTGCTCGATGCCGATATTTATGGCCCGTCGCAGCCGATGATGCTGGGCGTCTCCGGCCGTCCGACCACGTCCGACGGCAAGACCATGGACCCGATGGAAGGCCACGGCATCCAGGTTTCCTCGATCGGCTTCCTGATCGATCCGGACGAACCGATGGTCTGGCGCGGCCCGATGGTCACCCAGGCCTTGCAGCAACTGCTGGAACAAACCAACTGGCGCGACCTGGATTACCTGATTGTCGACATGCCGCCGGGCACCGGCGACATCCAGCTGACGCTGTCGCAGAAAGTGCCGGTGACCGGCGCCGTGATCGTGACCACGCCGCAGGACATCGCGCTGCTGGACGCGCGCAAGGGCCTGAAGATGTTCGAAAAGGTCGGCATCCCGATCCTTGGCGTGGTGGAGAACATGAGCACCCACATCTGCTCGAACTGCGGCCATGTCGAAGAGATCTTCGGCCATGGCGGCGGCGAGAAAATGTGCGCCGACTTTGGCGTGGACTTCCTCGGTGCGCTGCCCTTGAAGCTGGCCATCCGCGAACAGGCCGATTCCGGCAAGCCAACCGTCGTTGCCGAGCCGGATGGCGCCGAAGCCGCTATTTACAAGGCGATCGCACGCAAGGTGGCGGTGAAGGTGGCCGAGAAGGCCAAGGATTTGAGCAGCAAGTTCCCCAGCATCGTCATCAAGCACGACTGATGCGGCGCACGCTCCCTTGCGCGGCAATCGCCGTACTGGCCGGCCTGGCCGCATTGGCGGGCTGCTCGGCGCCGCCTGTGTCCCTCGAATCGCCTGCGCCGGCCCGCGCGGCGGTGTGGATGCGGCAGCAGCACGCAGCCACCACCGAACTACGCGGCCTGTCCGTCCTGAGCGACAAAGTAGCCTGGGCCAGCGGGGCCAAAGGCACCGTGCTGCGCACGATCGATGGCGAGCATTGGACGCTGCTTGCGGTGCCGGAGGCGGAAGCTTTCGACTTTCGCGACATCGAAGCCTTTGACGCCCGAACGGCCATCGTCATGGGCGCCGGCCCTGGAGCCGCGTCGCGCATGTACCGCACGCGCGATGGCGGCGCCACCTGGCAGCTGCTGGTGGTGAATCAGGACGCGCAGGGCTTCTGGGACGCCATGGCGTTCTGGGATGCGCGCAACGGCATCGTTTTCGGCGACCCGGTGCGTGGTGCCTTCCAGGTCCTGTTGACGACCGACGGTGGCGAAAGCTGGCAGCCGGCGCATGATCCGCAAGGCCTGGCTGCGCTGCCGCAAGAGGGCGCGTTCGCCGCCAGCGGCACCTGCCTGAGTGTAGGCGCGGATGGCAAAGCCTGGTTCGTCACTGGCGGCGCGGCGCAGTCGCGGGTGTTCCGTTCGGCCAATCGCGGCCAAAGCTGGCAGTCGGCCACGCTGCCGATTCCCGCCGCGGCGGCAAGCAAGGGCGCTTTCTCGGTAGCCTTTGCCGGCCAAGGACTCGGCCTGGTGGCTGGCGGGGACTATAAAGAACCCGCACTGGGCACCTTGAACGGGGCGCTTAGCGGCGACGGCGGCGCAGGATGGTCGCCGGCACAGATCCTGCCATCGGGCTTCATGTCGGCGGTAGTGCCGGTGCCGGGGACGAGCAACAGCTTCGTCGCCGTTGGCCTGGCCGGTTCCGGGTACACCCGCGATGGCGGCAAAAGCTGGACAATTATCGAAACGGAAACGAAACTGAACGCCGTTGGCTTTTCCGCCTCCGGCGCTGGATGGGCAGTCGGGCCGAAAGGCCTGATCGTCAAATACGCAGGACCCCCTCTCAGATAAGGAGACAGACATGCAGAAGATTCTGGCGGCACTCGCAATGGCCCTGGTTGCCGGCGCAGCGGCAGCGCAATCGGTGGACTTCACCGAGCCCAAGAATGGCGCGGTAGTCAGCAGCCCGTTCAAGGTCAAATTTGCTGTCACCGGCATGGAAGTGAAGCCAGCCGGGACCATGGACAGCAACACCGGCCACCACCACCTGATCATCAATGGCGACAGCATGAAAGTCGGCGAATCGATCCCCTTTGACGAAAAGCACCTGCACTTCGGCAAGGGGCAGACTGAAACCGAGGTCACCCTGCCGCCAGGCACCTACAAGCTGACCATGCAGTTCGCCAACGGCGCCCACCAAAGCTACGGCCCCGGCCTGTCGAAGAGCATCAGCGTCACCGTCAAGTAATTGTTGAAAGTCGGGGTCAGCTCTGGCTTCTCGGGGAGATTTGCGCAAATCTCCCGGAGAAGCCAGAGCCGGCGCCGACTTTCATTACGGTAGAATTACGCCTTTATATTTTCTGCATTCCATTCGAAATGACTCAAGTCCGTACCCGTTTCGCACCCAGCCCAACCGGTTTCCTGCACCTGGGCGGCGCTCGCACTGCGCTGTATTCCTGGGCTTTCGCACGCCACTTCGGCGGCACTTTTGTATTGCGTATCGAAGACACCGACCTGGAGCGTTCGACACCGGAGGCGGTGCAGGCCATCCTGGATGGCATGGAGTGGCTCGGCCTGCAACATGATGAAGGCCCGTTCTACCAAATGAAGCGGATGGACCGCTACCGTGAAGTGGTGGCGCAGATGCTGGCTGCCGGTACGGCTTACCATTGCTACTCGTCGCCGGAAGAAGTGCAGGCCATGCGCGACAAGGCGACTGCCGCCGGCGACAAGCCGCGCTACGATGGCACCTGGCGTCCGGAAGAGGGCAAGACCCTGCCGCCGGTGCCGGCCGAGCGCAAGCCTGTGGTGCGTTTCAAGAACCCGCTGGAAGGCGATGTGACGTGGACTGACGTGGTCAAGGGCCCGATCACCATCTCCAACAAGGAGCTGGACGACCTGGTCATCGCCCGCCCGGATGGCACCCCGACTTACAACTTCTGCGTTGCGGTGGACGACTGGGATATGCAGATCACCCACGTGCTGCGCGGCGACGATCACGTGAACAACACCCCGCGCCAGATCAATATCCTGCGCGCAATCGGTGCCAAGCTGCCGGAGTATGGCCACCTGCCGATGATCCTGGGCTCCGACGGCGCCAAGCTGTCCAAGCGCCACGGCGCCGTCAGCGTGATCGATTACGCCGACAAGGGCTACCTGCCGGAAGCCATGCTGAACTACCTGGCGCGCCTGGGCTGGTCGCACGGCAACGATGAGCTGTTCTCGATGGCACAGTTCACCGAATGGTTCAACCTGGAGAGCCTGACCGCTTCGTCGGCGCAGTTCGACTTCGACAAGCTGGCCTGGGTCAATAACCATTGGATCAAGCAAGCCGACAACGCGCGCCTGGCCGAATTGGCCAGCAAGCCGCTGCTGGCCGGCGGGGCCGTCTTTGAAGGTGCGCCTGAACTGTCCACCGTCATCGGCTTGCTGAAGGACCGCAGCAACACCATCGTTGAACTGGCGGAAGCCGCAATGCTGTTCTACCGCGCGCCAAACCCGGATGCGGCCTTGATGACCCAGCATTACACCGATGCCGTGAAACCGGCCGTGGCCGATTTTGCCGCGCGCATCGCGACCGTTGAGTGGACCAAGGAAGCCATCGCCGCCATGATCAAGGAAGTGCTGGCGGCGCACGGCCTGAAGATGCCTCAGCTGGCCATGCCGCTGCGCTTGATGGTGGCCGGCCAATTGCAGACTCCTGCCATCGATGCAGTGCTGCAATTGTTCGGGCGCGACACCGTGGCAGCCCGCCTGGCGAAATTTGCGTAAATAATTTCGACAATCTTGCAAATTAGCATTTGCAATTTCAAGAAGGGCTGCTATACTTCTGTCTCCTTCGAAAACGGGGGTATAGCTCAGCTGGGAGAGCGCTTGCATGGCATGCAAGAGGTCAGCGGTTCGATCCCGCTTACCTCCACCAGTTTAGCGAAGGAAAAGCAGTAAAACGGTAGTAAAAGCAGTCCAGGGTCCCCATCGTCTAGAGGCCTAGGACATCACCCTTTCACGGTGAGTACCGGGGTTCGAATCCCCGTGGGGACGCCAAGAGCAGTAACAATCTGTGCCAGCATGGGGGTATAGCTCAGCTGGGAGAGCGCTTGCATGGCATGCAAGAGGTCAGCGGTTCGATCCCGCTTACCTCCACCAACGCGGCAGAGATTGAGCAGGAAAGTAGTAAAACAGGAAAGTCCATATGGTCCCCATCGTCTAGAGGCCTAGGACATCACCCTTTCACGGTGAGTACCGGGGTTCGAATCCCCGTGGGGACGCCAGCTTTTCGTATTATGTTGTGCCCAGGGGGGTATAGCTCAGCTGGGAGAGCGCTTGCATGGCATGCAAGAGGTCAGCGGTTCGATCCCGCTTACCTCCACCATCAACGGGCACAACGTAGCAATAGTCCAACAGGTCCCCATCGTCTAGAGGCCTAGGACATCACCCTTTCACGGTGAGTACCGGGGTTCGAATCCCCGTGGGGACGCCAGCATTTCTTCTTACTCCCATTTAAGCCTGCCTAAAAAACGTGCAAGCTTAACTCCTTTGCATCTTCGTGGTTTGCGTACTAATATGAGTTACGAACCCTGCACAGGAGGAAGTCATGGAACTTCGCGTGTTGCAATCGCATCGCTGGGTGGCGCGCCAGGCTGACTGGACGGCCGCAGCCATCGCCGGTTTCGGAGCCGGCGGTATCCTGATGTTGATGGAGTTGATATGGGCCACCGTGCAAGGCGGTGACCGATGGCTGACAACCCGGATGGTAGCGGCGATGGTCATGGGCTGGGAGGTGCTGCAAACCTCCGGCTACGACCTGGCAGTCGTGATCGCAGCGCTGGCAGTTCACTATATCCTCGGTATCACTTTCGCCATGATGCTGGCGGCCATCATCGCACCATTCCAGCTCGATTCGAGCCTGGGCTTGGTGACACTGGTCGGTGCGGCCTTCGGCGTGTTGCTGTATGTGCTGAATTTCTACGGCATGTCCGGCGCCTTCACCTGGTTTGCCGATCTGCGGGGGTGGGCCACTTTCGGCGCCCACGTGGTCTTCGGCGCCTGCTGCGCAATGTTCTACCGCATGTTGGAGCGGCCAGAAAAACGCGAATGAATAAGCCTTAGCAAGTGCGCCCCGCCAATGAGCGGGGCGTAGCCGTGTGTAGTTTTCCCATAACTAACCGGGCTTATCATTATGGCGTTGGCAATCTCTCTTATCCTGATTGTTCTTGGCGCGATTATTTTTCACTGGCTCAGCCCATGGTGGCTGACTCCCATAGCCTCCAACTGGCAGGCGATGGACGATGCTCTGATGATCACACTCGTGATCTGCGCCGCTCTCTTCATCATCATTCACCTGTTTGTCGCTTACGCCGTGGTCAAGTTCCGCCACCGCGAAGGCCATCGCGCCGCGGCGGAGTCGCATAACCGCAAGCTGGAGTGGTGGCTGATCGGTGCCACCTCGCTCGGTATCGTGGCGATGCTGGCGCCGGGCTTGCATGTGTATGCGAAGCTGATCGACCCGCCGCCGAACGCCAGCGTGTTCGAGGTGATGGGCAAGCAGTGGGATTGGCATTTCCGCTTGCCGGGCAAGGATAACAAGCTTGGCGTGACGGATGTGCGCTTCATCAATGCCACCAATCCTTTCGGCATCGATCCACAAGACCCGGCCGGGCAGGACGATGTGCTGGTCGATGGCAGCGAGATCCATATTCCGCTCAACCAGCCAGTCAAGGTGCTGTTGCGCGCGCAGGACGTGCTACACGACTTCTACGTACCGCAGTTCCGCACCCGCATGAATATGGTGCCGGGACTGGTGACCCAATTCTGGCTGACACCGACCCAGACCGGGCGCTTCGAAGTGCTGTGCGCCCAGCTTTGCGGGGTGGGGCATTCGAATATGCGTAGCGCGGTGGTGGTCGAGGAGCAGGCTGTCTACGATGCCTGGCTGGCGAAGCAGCCGACCTTCAGCGGCCATGGCGCGGTGGGCGGTGTCGGCGGACCTGCGGAGCCAGGCAAGCAGGGCAGGCTGATCGCGCAATCGAAAGGCTGCGTGGCCTGCCACAGTGTGGACGGTGCGCCGAGCGTCGGGCCGACCTGGAAAGGCCTGTTCGGCAAGCAGGAGACGCTGGAAGGAGGCGCCACCATCGCAGTGGACGAGGCCTACCTGAAGCAGTCCATCAACGACCCCAAGGCCCAGGTGGTCAAGGGCTTCCCGAACATCATGCCGCCCAATCCGCTAAGCGACGAGGAAATGGCGGCGATGATCGACTACATCAAGACTGTACGCTGAGGAGACCTCGCATGTCTTATGGTGAAGAGCACAGCCACGACGATGAAGGGCATCACGCACCGCAAAGCTTCTGGACCAAATATGTCTGGAGCCAGGACCACAAGGTTATCGCGATCCAGTACACGCTGACGGCGCTGTTCATCGGCACCGTCGGCTTGATCCTGTCGGACCTGATGCGCCTGCAGCTTGGCTTCCCCGGCAAATTCCAGTTCATCGACCCCAGCAGCTATTACCAGTTCATCACCATGCACGGCATGATCATGGTGGTGTACCTGCTGACGGCGCTGTTCCTCGGCGGCTTCGGCAATTACCTGATTCCGCTCATGGTCGGGGCGCGCGACATGGTGTTCCCGTTCCTGAACATGCTCTCCTATTGGTTCTACCTGCTGGCGGTGGTGGTGCTGTGCGTGAGCTTCTTCGTACCGGGCGGCCCGACTGGCGCGGGCTGGACCCTGTATCCGCCGCAGGCGATCCTGCCGGGCACGCCGGGTGTGGAGTGGGGCATCATCGTGATGCTTGTGTCGCTGGCGATCTTCATCGTCGC
Organism: Duganella sp. CF458; assembly: GCF_900113115.1. Classification (GTDB taxonomy): domain Bacteria; phylum Pseudomonadota; class Gammaproteobacteria; order Burkholderiales; family Burkholderiaceae_D; genus Rugamonas. The sequence continues at coordinate 165,894 of NZ_FOOF01000006.1, forward strand.
GGCCACCATGGGCGGCTTGAACTATGTGACCACGGTGCTGCAGGCGCGTACGCGCGGCATGACCCTGATGCGCATGCCGCTGTCGGTGTGGGGTATTTTCGTGGCGACCATCCTGGCGCTGCTGGCATTCCCGGCGCTGTTCGTCAGCGCGGTGATGATGCTGTTCGATAAGACGCTGCACACCAGCTTCTTCATGCCGGCCCTGGTCTCGATGGGCCAGCAGCTTGACTACAAGGGCGGCAGCCCGCTGTTGTTCCAGCACCTGTTCTGGTTCTTCGGCCACCCGGAAGTGTATATCGTTGCGCTGCCGGCGTTCGGCGTGATCTCCGACCTGATCAGCGTACATGCCCGCAAGTGCATCTTCGGCTACCGCATGATGGTGTGGGCGATCGTGATCATTGGCGCCTTGAGCTTCGTGGTGTGGGCGCACCATATGTACGTCAGCGGCATGCACCCCTGGTTCGGCTTCTTCTTCGCCACCACGACCCTGATCATTGCCGTGCCGACCGCGCTGAAAGTCTATAACTGGACGCTGACACTCTGGCGCGGCGACATCCATATGACGGTGCCGATGCTGTTCGCGCTCGGCTTTATCAGCACCTTCCTGATCGGCGGGCTGACCGGCCTATTCCTCGGCAACGTCAGCGTCGATATCCCGCTGTCGAATACCTACTTCGTGGTGGCGCACTTCCACATGGTGATGGGCGTATCCCCGGTTCTGGCCGTGTTTGGCGGCCTGTATCACTGGTACCCGAAAGTGACGGGCCGCATGTACAGTGAGACGCTGGGGCAGGCGCACTTCTGGATTACTTTCATCGGCGCGTATGCGATCTTCTTCCCGATGCATTACCTTGGCATTCTCGGCATGCCGCGCCGTTATTACGCCTATGAGAATTACGCCTTCATCCCCGAATCGGCGCACACGCTGAATGCCTTTATCTCGGTGGCGGCGCTGATCGTCGGCGTGGCGCAACTGCTGTTCCTGTGGAACCTGGCGTGGAGCGCGCGCAAAGGGGCGGTGGCTGGCGGCAATCCGTGGCGCGCCGCCAGCCTCGAGTGGTTCACGCCGCATACGCCGCCGGAGCATGGCAACTGGGGGCCCGAACTGCCGTCCGTGCATCGCGGCGCCTACGAATATGGTGTCGATGGACCCGGCGGCGACTACATCCCACAGAATGCCGGGCCTGAATACGGACCGGACCCGCATGCGCCGCCGCCAGCGCATCCGCCGGCACGCTCTGTGCCGCAGCACGATCCTGCGGAGGTGCCCAAATGAGCGCCAACGCTACGCTGCGCGGCAACGGCGATTTCCCGGGGCAGCCGGCCTGGCCGAATGGTGCGCGCCGCATCGGCCTGTGGGTCTTCATGGTGGTGGTCAGCACCTTGTTTGGCCTGTTCGGCGTCGCCTATATGATGCGTGCCGCTTATGAAGACTGGCGGCCGATCGCCTATGTGCCGTGGCAACTGTATTGCAGCACCGGCCTGCTGGTACTCTGCAGCCTGGCGTGGGAGCTGGCGCGGCGCCATGCAGCTGCCGGCCGGCGTGAGGCGGCGCGCGGCACCTCGATTGGCGCGCTGCTGCTGTCGGCCATGTTCGTGCTATCCCAGCTCTACGCATGGCAGGCGATGACGGCTGCCGACTATGGGGTCGCCGCCAATCCCGCCAACAGTTTCTTTTACCTGATCACCGGCCTGCACGCGCTGCACGTGTTGGGTGGCATGGTGGCGGGCACGTTCGCGCTGCGCCGGGCGGGGGAGGCGATCGGCCTGTGCGCGCAGTACTGGCATTTCCTGTTTGTCCTCTGGCTGGCGGTGTTCGCCTTGCTGTATATGGTGACGCCGGAATTTGTCAGGGCCTTCTGCACAACGATAGGCATTCCAGTGAGGTGAGGTATGGATACCGGCACCAACGATTTGAAAGGCTTCGTTTCCGACTGGGCGGGCGACCGCGTCGCGTTCCGCGTCCCGTGGGGCAAGGCGATGATGTGGATCTTCCTGCTTAGCGACACCTTCATCTTCGGCACCTTCCTCACCGGCTATATGTCGGTCCGCATGGCCACCACGTCGGCGTGGCCGAATCCCAGCGAAGTTTTCTCGCTCACCATTGCAGGCACCGATTACCCACTGCTGCTGATCGCGATCATGACGTTCGTGTTGATCACCAGTAGCGGCACGATGGCGATGGCGGTGAATGCCGCATATCAGCGCAATCGAAAACTGGCGGCGACCTTGATGATGGTCACTGCCGCATTCGGCGTCGTATTCGTCGGCATGCAAGCCTTCGAGTGGACCAAGCTGATTCACGAGGGCGTGCGGCCATGGGGCAATCCGATGGGTGCGGCGCAATTCGGCTCGTGCTTCTTCATGATTACCGGCTTCCACGGGCTGCACGTGTCGGCGGGCGTGATCTATTTATTGATCATCGCGCGGCGGGTGCTGAACGGGCATTACGAGAAAAAGGGTTATGACATCGTCGAGATCACCGGCCTGTATTGGCACTTTGTCGACCTTGTCTGGGTATTCATCTTTGCATTGTTCTATCTCTGGTAGGAGGTTGCCATGCCTGAAGCTACCGCCGCACATCAACAGCATCCGATAGGCACCTACGTCAAAGTCTGGATACTGCTGTTCGTTTTAAGCTTCTTCTCTTACCTGGTGGACTTCTTCCACTTGCAAGGCTTGTTGCGCTGGTCGCTGATCCTGGTGTTGATGGCGCTGAAGGCCGGCTTTATCGTCGCCGTTTTCATGCATATGAAGTGGGAGAGGCTGGCGCTGATCTTCGCGATTACCTTGCCGCCACTGGCGATTCTTGTGCTGGTGGGGATGATGTCGGCGGAGTCGCATTACGTGAACACGAATCGTGTTGAACACTTCGCCGTTGCGCCCTTGAAATGAGGCTTGCACGCTGATATAATTCGCGCACGCTTTTACGACGTCCCCATCGTCTAGAGGCCTAGGACATCACCCTTTCACGGTGAGTACCGGGGTTCGAATCCCCGTGGGGACGCCAAGTCATACAAGCGTAGTGCAAGTCCAGGGTCCCCATCGTCTAGAGGCCTAGGACATCACCCTTTCACGGTGAGTACCGGGGTTCGAATCCCCGTGGGGACGCCACAGATTAGAATGAAGCCGCCTAGTGCGGCTTTTTCATTTTCAGGCCTATGTCAACCAGCTTGTCTCTCGATCTATTTTGCAAAGTTGTCGATAACTTCGGCGACATCGGCATTTGCTGGCGCCTGGCGCGCCAGTTGCAGCGCGAGCACGGCATCGCCGTCACGCTGTGGGTCGATGACATGCGTACGTTCCAGCGCATCTGCCCGCAGGTCGACATGGCGGCGGAGCGCCAGCAAGTCGACCACATCGCCGTGCGCCACTGGACCTCGCAGGAGGGCGAGTTCAGCGCGGCCGACGTGGCCGACATCGTGATCGAATTCTTCGGCTGCGATATCCCGCCTGGCTATATCGCCGCAATGGCGCAGCGCCCGGAGCGCCCGGTGTGGTTGAACCTTGAAGGCTTGAGTGCGGAAGAGTGGGTGGAAGGCTGCCACAGCTTGCCGTCCCGGCATCCGCGCCTGCCATTGACGAAGTATTTCTTTTTCCCGGGCTTCACCGAAAAAACCGGCGGGCTCATGTACGAAAGAGGGCTTGAAGCCGAGCGCCTTGCCTTTATCTCCGATCCGGCTGCGGTAGCGGCTTTCCTGTCTTCGCTGGGTGTCAGGCAAACCGAGGCGGCGGCCATGAAGGTTTCATTGTTCTGCTATCCCTACGCGCCAGTCGCCGAGTTGTTCGCGGCGTGGTGCGGCGGCGAGCAGCCGGTGACTTGCCTGGTGCCGGAGGGAGTGGCGAGCGACGCCGTGGCACACTTCCTGGGTCAAGCGGCGGTGCCCGGTGCTGTGCGCAGCGAAGGTGCGCTGACGGTGCGCGTGCTGCCGTTCGTGCCGCAACAGGATTACGACAAGCTGCTTTGGTCCTGTGACTTGAATTTCGTGCGCGGCGAAGATTCCTGGGTGAGGGCGCAATGGGCTGGAAAATCCTTCATCTGGCACATTTACGCGCAAGACGAAAACCTGCACCATAAGAAGTTGCGCGCTTTCCTGCAGCGCTATGCGGCAGGCGGCGCGCTTGATGATTTTTCGCTGTGCTGGAATGGCGTCAAGGGCGGGGCAAGCGCGGGCGACTGGCCGGCCCTGTGGCAAGCGCTCGCGATGGCCATGCCTGAAATTTCGGCAAAGTCGTCGGAATGGCAACAAAAAATTCTGGCCAACGGCGATCTGGCCGCGAATTTGACTAAATTTTGTGCATCGCTCAGGTAATACATCAAATCCCCGTGCTATAATGCGCGGTTACTGCAACTCCCCTTAACCGGTATATATTCGCTATGAAATTCGCAAAAGAGATTCGTGTCGGCAACATCATCATGGTTGAAGACAAGCCATTCATCGTTCTGCGTTCCGACGTCAACGGCTCGTCCCGCACTGGCTTCACCTACAAATGGAAGATGAAGAACCTGCTGACCGGCTCCCCGCTGGAAAACGTGTTCCGCGGCGACGACAAGTTCGACGTGGTCGTTCTGGACAAGAAGCCAGTGACCTACTCGTACTTCGCTGACCCACTGTTCGTGTTCATGGACGAAGAGTACAACCAGTTCGAAATCGAAGAAGAGAACATGGGCGAAGCCGTCAACTACCTGAAAGACGGCATGGAATGCGAAGCTGTCTTCTACGACGGCAAGGCAATCTCCGTTGAGCTGCCAACCACCATCGCACGCCAGATCATTTACTCGGAGCCGGCAGTCAAGGGCAATACCTCGGGTAACGTGACCAAAGAAGCGAAACTGGAAAACGCCATCGAAGGCCGTAACTTCTCGATCCAGGTGCCACTGTTCGTATCGCAAGACGACGTAGTCGAGATCGACACCCGCACCCACGAGTTCAAGAAGGTCGTGCGCGGCTAATTGCAGCAGTTTGTTGCAATTACGCAATAGAAAGCCCGCGCAAGCGGGCTTTTTTGCTTTTAGGCAGTATTAATTACTTGCAAACTGCTGGTATTCTACTGGTTTGTGCTTTTCTTGATCGAGGGCGTACCAGATGGATCGAAGGGGTTTCGTGAAGTTGGGGCTGGCTGCCAGCGGGGCAGCTACTTTGCCGCGTACGCAGGCCGCAGTGCCGTCGGTGCTCGATGCCGGTGTCCAGCATCAGCAAGACCTGATGGCCGCGAACAAGCTGACCTCGCACGCACTCACGTCGCAATACCTGGCGCGGATCAATACGATCGACAAGTCCGGCCCGCGCCTCAATTCCATCATTGAAATCAATCCGGAAGCGCTGAAGATCGCGCGTGAGATGGATCGCGAACGCCACCAGCGCCGTGTGCGCGGCCCCTTGCACGGCATCCCGGTACTCCTGAAAGACAATATCGCGACTGCCGACCGCATGAGCACCACCGCCGGATCGCTGGCGCTGGCCGGTGTACGGGCTGCGCGCGACTCCCACGTTGCGGCGCGCTTGCGCGAGGCCGGCGCAGTGATCATCGGCAAAACCAATCTGAGCGAGTGGGCCAATATGCGCTCGAGCCATTCCGTCAGCGGATGGAGCGCGCGCGGCGGCCTGACCCGCAACCCGTATTCGCTCGACCGCAACTGCAGCGGTTCCAGCTCCGGTTCCGGCGCCGCGATCGCCGCCGGCTTGGCGACGCTGGCGGTCGGCACCGAAACCGACGGCTCCATCGTGTCGCCGGCATCGATCTGCGGCTTGGTGGGCATCAAGCCGACCATCGGCCTGGTAAGCCGCAGCGGCATCATTCCTATCGCTCACTCGCAGGACACCGCAGGCCCGATGGCGCGCAGCGTTTCCGACGCCGCGTTGATGCTGGCCGCGATGGCCGGCGTGGATCCGAGCGATCCGGCCACGCAGGATGGCGCAGGCAAGGGCGTTGATTTTTCATCGGTCATGAAACGCGATGCCTTGCGCGGCAAACGTCTCGGTGTCGCCCGCAATTTCTTCGGCGGCAGCGACGGCGTCGATGCCGAAATTGAAAAGGCGTTGGAAGCCTTGCAGGCCCAGGGCGCAATCCTGGTCGACGTACAGGTGCCCAACACGGAAAAATACGGCGACAGCGAAACCGAAGTGCTGCTGCACGAATTTAAAGTCGACCTCGCGGCCTACCTGCGCGACTACGCGCCGAACGCGAAGGTCAAGAACATGGCCGACCTGATTGCCTTCAACAAGCAGAACGCCAAACGTGAGATGCCATACTTCGGCCAGGAGTATCTGGAGCGCGCCGAAGCCAAGCCCGGCCTCGACAGCCAGGCTTACCAGGACGCCCTGGCCAACAACCGCCGCTACTCGCGGGAAGAGGGCATCGACCTGGTGCTGAAAGCGCATGAACTGGACGCCCTGGTGGCACCTACCGACGGCACCGCCTGGCTGACGGACTTCATCAACGGCGATCACTACGGCAAGAGTTTCTCTTCCCCGGCGGCGGTAGCCGGATACCCCCACATCACCGTGCCTGCAGGGTATGTACGCGGCTTGCCGATCGGCCTGTCCTTCGTCGGCACCGCCTTCAGCGAAGCGGCCCTGATCGGCATGGCTTACGCATTTGAGCAGGCGACAATGGTGCGCCGCGCCCCGCAATTTCCCGCCAGCGTTTCCGTCCGCCCATAATTGTCCACTCGGGGTCAGGAACGAAATGGACATTCGATTCTCTGCAGAAAAGAATGTCCACGGCGTTCCTGACCCCGGGTGGATATTTGTTTTTACACGTCAATAAAGCGCATCTTGAAGTTGCGGCCTTTGAAGCTGCCGAAGTCGCCTCCCTGCAGGGTGCTGGCGGCTTTCAGGCGTGCGAAGGCGTCGTGGGCGATGCGGCGGTCGAGTGCGACGTAGGTCTGGAATTCGGTGACGTTGATCTTGCCGACTTGTTCCTTGGTCAGGCCGCCGTCGCCGCACAGCGCGCCCAGCACGTCGCCGGCGCGCAGCTTCTCCTTTTTGCCGCCTGAGATGCAGAGCGTCAGCATGGGCGCCGGTTCGGCGTTGACGAATTCGTCTTCCGCCAGTTCCTTGATGTCGTGCCACTCGACAGGGGCGCCCTGGTAGTCCTCGATCAGCTTGACCCACTTCTTCTCGTTCGGCGCGCACAGTGTCAGCGACAGGCCCTTCTCGCCGCCGCGGCCGGTGCGTCCGATGCGGTGGATATGGACTTCGGTGTCGCGCGATACGTCGGCGTTGATCACCGCTTCCAGGTTGGCGATATCGAGGCCGCGCGCGGCGACGTCGGTGGCGATCAGGATCGAGCAGCTGCGGTTGGAGAACAGCACCAGGATTTCATCGCGCTCGCGCTGTTCCAGCTCGCCATACAGCGCCAGCGCCGAGAAGCCTTCGGCGTGCAGTTCGTCCAGTAATTCCTTGCAGTGCACTTTGGTGTTGCAGAAGATGATCGCGGAAGCCGGTTGGTAGTGCTTGAGCAGCTTGCCGACAGCCTTGTCGCGATCGTCGAAGCCGATCTCATAGAAGCGCTGCTCGATCTGGCCGCCGCTGTGCTGGGCTTCGACGGTCACTTCGACCGGATCGGCCAGGAAGGCTTCCGTGGCCTGGCGAATGTCGTCGGGATACGTCGCGGAGAACAGCAGGGTCTGGCGGCGCTTGGGGCAGGCGCGCACGATGCCTGCAATCTCGTCGTAGAAACCCATATCCGTCATGCGGTCGGCTTCGTCGAGCACCAGGGTGCGTACATTCGACAAATCGAGCGATTCGCGCGACAGGTGGTCGCGTACGCGGCCCGGCGTGCCGACCACGATGTGGGCACCGAATTCCAGCGAGGCGATTTGCGGCCGCATCGGCGTACCGCCGGTCAGCACCACCACCTTCACATTGGGCACGCAGCGCGCCAGGCGGCGCAGTTCATTGGCCACCTGGTCGGCCAGTTCGCGGGTGGGGCAGAGCACCAGGCTTTGCACGGCAAACCAGGCGGTATTCAGGTTGCACAGCATGCCGATGCCGAAGGCAGCGGTCTTGCCGCTGCCGGTCTTGGCTTGCGCAATCAGGTCGCGGCCTTCGATGATCGACGGCAGGCTTTGCGCCTGGATCTCTGTCATTTCGCGGTAGCCCAGCGAGTCCAGGTTGGCAAGGAGTTTTTCGGACAGTGGCAGGGTAGCGAAAGAGGTCATTTTTTAGTCCCGCCGCCAGATGGGCAGGCCGGTGAGGTCCAGGTTGGGATCATTTTGCCAGATTGGCAGCCCGCTGGCGTCGGTTGGACCGAGTTCACCCAGCAGTTCGAGTTGTTCCTGTTTGCGCGGAGAGCGGCGCACGCGCGGCGGCGGTGGAAGCTTGGCTTCCGCCGTCATCGGCTCGGCAGGCTCGAAGCCTGGCAGGTCGATTGTCGCGTTGTCTTTTTTATCTCTCATGAGTCGTCGCAGAAAACAAAAGCCCGGCTGAATCAGTCGGGCTTCCTTTTAGAACCGGCGGATTGTAACACGGGCAACCCTGTCAACGGAAGGCGAGGGCTCCCGTCAGGTCACCCGGCGGCAACGCACCACGCTCCGCGAAGGCTTTGTTTCGCTCCGCCAGGCCTTCCAGCAATGGCAGGCCGTGCAGGCGGGTGATGAAGCGCAGGATCGAGGTGGTGTCGTAGAAGCTGTGGTCCACCGTGGACTTCTTGGCGAACGGCGATACGATAATCGCCGGGATGCGCGAGCCTGGACCCCAGCGGTCGCCTTGCGGCGGTGCGACGTGATCCCACCAGCCGCCGTTTTCGTCGAAGGTCACCACCACCACCATGTTCTCCCATTGCGGGGACTTTTTCAGGTGCTCCAGCACGTTGACGATGTGCTGGTCGCCCGATTCGATATCCGAATAGCCGGCGTGCAGGTTCAGGTTGCCCTGCGGCTTGTAGAAGCTGACCGCCGGCAGTTTTCCCGCCACTACATCGGCCAGGAATTTGTTCGAGATCGGGCTGTCACCCAGGCCGCCATCGCGGATGTGGGCGGCGCGTTCGGGGGTGCCGGGTGCGAACTGCTTGAAGTAGCTGAACGGCTGGTGATGGTATTGGAAGTTTGGCTTGCTGCCGCCGCCCTTGTGGTCCAGCGCGGCCTGGAAAGCGCCGCCATACCAGGCCCAGCTCACGCCCTTGCGCGACAGCAGGTCGCCGATCGTGTCGTACGTCTGGGGTGGCAGGTAGCTCGGATCCTCCGGATTGGCGTGCATCGGATCGCCGCCCGGCGCCGGGCGCACCCAGCTTGGCTGATAGGGCGGGGCCATGGTATTGACCGCGAAACCGTCCGGCGTGATGGCGCCATCGTTCACATAATGCGGCTTGCCTTCCAGCGCGGTTTTCGGACTTTTTGGATCGAGCGCCAGGGTGTGGCCGGTCGGGCCGTCCGACAGCACGGCGATCTTGCGTTTGGCCGGGCTGTTGGCCGCATCCGGGTAGACTGGGCAGCGGCCGGAGACCAGGAATTGGTGGTTCAGGTAAGAGCCGCCGAAGGCGGCCATGAAGAAGTTGTCGCACAGCGTGTACTGGCGCGCCACCTGCCACAGGCCGAGGTTCTTTTCCATCTCGCCGTAGTAGCCCATGACCATGCCGCCGGTATTGCCCCAGGCGACGAAGTGGTCGTTCTTGCCGCCGTTGATCTGCATCTGGTTCTGGAAGAACAGGTGCCACAAGTCGCGCGTGATGACCGATTCCGGCAGCGGCTTGCCTTCCGCGTCGACCAGCTTGAACGGCGCGTTCGGCAGGCCGGTTAGCTGGTCCTCTTTCAACTCATAGCGCTTGCCGGCGATGTCCTGCGGCACCGGTACCAGGCCGCCCCAGACTTTCGGCAGGGTCGGCAGGATGCTGCCGTCGTAGTCGCGCTGCTGGTAATCTGCCGGCTTCAGGGCCGACATCGGCGCGGCCAGGCCGGGGAAGTCGGCGAACAGGTTGTTAAAGCTGCGGTTCTCCAGGTAGATCACCACCACGTTCTTGATGTTGGCCTGCAGCTTGTCGTCCAGCGAGATGGCTTTGGCTGGCCTGGCCGATTTCGAGGCGGGGGCGGCGGTCACGCCTGGCAGGCTGGCTGCAAGGCCGGCGGCACCGGCTGCCTGGAAGATGCGGCGGCGCGCAGGGCTGGCCGGCTGGTCTTGTGTCACTTGCTTCGATTCGTCGTTCACGCCTTGCTCCTTGCGGTTCTTGTCGCGTGCAATTGTGACAGTTCAACTATAAAAAGGCGAGGGTGCCGGCTGGGCGTACCCGGAAATGAAAAAAGGCCGTTGCGTAAGCAACGGCCTTTTTGAATCTGGTTGCGGGGACAGGATTTGAACCTGTGACCTTCGGGTTATGAGCCCGACGAGCTGCCAGACTGCTCCACCCCGCGTCTGAGGCAAGCATTATAGCTCGCTCATCGCGGTTCCGCAAGGTCGATTTATGCGATGCCCAGACGCCACAGGGAAGTGACTTCTGCCGAGCGGGCTGCATGCAGGGGATCGCTGGCGTCGCCGGCCTTCGGATGGACTGGGCGGGCGTCGAGGCGGCCCAGCACATTGAGGCCGGCGGCACCGATCCACTCTTCCAGTTCGGCGCGCGAACGCAGGCCCAGATGCTCGGCCAGGTCCGACAGGATCAGCCAGCCTTCACCGCCAGGCGTCAGGTGGGCCTTCAGGCCGGCCAGGAAACCGCGCAGCATGCGGCTGTCAGGGTCGTACACCGCCTGCTCCACCGAGGAGTTGGGGCGGGCCGGGACCCATGGCGGGTTACAGACCACCAGCGCCGCCTGGCCGGGTGGGAACAGGTCCGCTTCCAGCAACTCGACCTGATTGTCCAGCATCAGGCGCGACAGGTTGTCGCGCGCGCAACTGAGGGCGCGACGGTCCATATCGGTCGCAACCACGTGTTTCACGCCGCGTTTGGCCAGCACGGCCGACAGCACGCCGGTGCCGGCGCCAATATCGAAGGCCAGTTCCGCAGCACCTTTCGGCAGCGGCGCATCGGCCACCAGCTGCACGTATTCGCCGCGCACCGGCGAGAACACACCGTAATGCGGGTGGATGCGTTCGCCCAGCGCCGCCACGGGGACGCCGGCCTTGCGCCACTCGTGGGCGCCGATCAGGCCTTGCAGCTCACGCAGGGAAATCACGAAGGCATCCTCGCCGCGGCCATAGGCTTCGTTGCAAGCCAGCACGACGTCCGGTGCGCGGCGCAGGGGAATGCGGTAGCCCGGTTCGAACGGGATCAACAGCATGGCCAGGGTGCGGGCGCGCTGGGACTGGGCCTGGCGGTGCAGGTGGAATGCCTCGGTGGCGCTGGCCGGCGTTTTGGCTGCGGCCTCCTTGCGGCCCTTGCCGCCTTTGGCTTTCTTATGGTCGGCACGCCGCGCCAGCGCTTGCAGCAGTTGCCGCGCGTTCTGGAAATCGCCGCGCCACAGCAGTGCGGTGCCTTCGCAGGCGAGGCGGTAGGCGACGTCGGCGTTCATGGTGTCGTCGGCGACCTGCACGCGCTTGGGCGGCGGGTTGCCCGATTCGGAATGCCAGCGCGCGGAGCGCGGCTCGCCTTGTTCTGTCCAGTGGATTTCTTGCATAGTGACCGAAGTGTAAACGGCGAAACCGCCTGAAAAGGCGGTTTCGTCAGGAGGCTGCCATTATACGCGGGCTTAGGCGGCCGGCGGTTCCTCAGGGGCGGGGGCGATGGCCGCCGCCGGCGGGTCGACCGGCTCGGCCGCGGCCTGCGGTGGGTCGATTGGTGCTGCCGTGACTTCAGGCGGGTCAATCTGGCTTGCCGCTGGATCGATCTCGTCGCTTGGCGGGTCGATTTCGCCATTGCGGGCGGCTTTGGCGGCATGTGCCAGCTCCGCCGCCTGGCCAGGCTCGGACTGCAGGCGGCCGTACGCCTTGGCCTTGTCGCTGGCATTTGCCGGCAGGTAGCTGTCCAGCGACGATTCCGCGTCGACCAGCTTGAGCAAGCGCATGGTCAGGTTGCCGGCATCGCTTTCCTGGCCTTGTTCGTTTTGCTGCTTGAGGGTGGCGCTGATATTGCGGTCCATCAGGCGGAACAGGTCGGCCAGGCTGCCCGGGAAGTCGATGTCCGGGAATTGCACTTCCGGCAGAGGCATGGCCGGATTCTGGTCGGGTTGGTCCTTGCGGCGCGCCGGCACGCTGGATGCCGCACCGGCGGTCATCGTGGCTTCATACTGGATCTCCACTTCAAAGCTCAACTTGCGGCCATCGGCAGTGGTAATGGTGCCTTTGCCGAGGAAGTGCGAGTTTTCACTCAGGCTGAAACCGAAGGCGTCGGTCACGCCATCGGCGCCTTCGGCATGCAGGGCGCCGGCGGCGAAACTGGCGTTCGATTCCAGCGCGACGGAGTCGAAGGAAATCTTGGCACCCTTGGCATTGTCCCCGAGCAAACTTTTCGCGAAGCTGCCGATCAGGTCCTGGGCCATGTCGATGCTGCGGTTGCCCAGCTGGTCGACGCGCTTTTGCAGGTCGACCGCATTGCTGGACAGGGAAACCGCGCTATCCGAATTCACGTCCCGCACTGCGTTGGCGCGCGAAGGCTTGCTTTCCGCCTGCGAGGTGGCAGGGGATAAGGAAGAGTTCTGGTACTGGCGTGGGCCGATGGAATTCAGAGGGTTCATGATAGGTAACCTTTGGGGGCACTACCCCTGCTACGGCAAGTTTCCGAATTTCTTGAGCTTTATCAATGATGATGAGTCCACAAACCGTTCGATTCCAGGTAGGACTTGACGGCTTCCGGGGCGCCGGTGGCGTGCAGTTTGACTTCGCCGCAGGCGCAGACTCCATAGTACGGCGTTATGTGCGAACACGCAGAAGTTTTCTGCAATGCAACCTTGACTGCTTTGCTGCATTTTGCGCACTTGAACGTGAGGGTGCGTGGGACTTTCAGGAACATGGCCTAGACTCCGGGCAAAAGGACGATTTTATCAGGCAAAGATGTCAATCGTCGCTTGCTTTTCGGAAAGGCCATAACCGCGCTGGACTTCTTGTTGCTTGGCCGAAATCTCCGCCTGCGCTTGCTGCGCCATCTGGCCCGCGCGCGCAGCCACGCTGCGGTCCTGGCCGGACGGATCGGCCGGCGCCAGCGCCGCAGCCTGGATCTGACGTGCCTTGCTGATGGTTTCTTCGGGCGTGCGGCCGGCCGAGGTGTCGATATTGACTTCGCCGCCCACGGCATAGTTCACGCCATTCGGGCCGCGTTGATAGGTGTAGGTGGCGCCGGATGTGGCCAGGCTGCCGGCTGCTGCCAGGTGGGCCTGCTCATGCTGGCGTACCTGGAGGTCGCGCGCCTTGAGCTGGTCGATCTTGGCCCGGTCTTCGGGGGAATATTCCTGCTGGGCTGATTGGGCGCGTTCGCTGCGCGTGGCGTTGCGCGCAGGTGCGCTGGCCTGCGGCGCATAGCTGCTTGACGATGAAATGGCGCCGATTCCCATTTACACATGATAACAAATTGGCGAGCGCTTTCCGTCAACTGGCGCCGACTTCCTGCGTTGAAGGAGTGACCGTCATGACCATGGGAGGTTTACGATGGATAAGTCCACGCAACCAAGCAAGGAAGCAGTGCGCAACTGGCTGCAGTCGCGCCAGGAAGAGCGCCGTCCCTTGCCCGACCCGCAGCAGATCCGCCGCGAGCTGGGATGGGAGATGGTGCGCGTGGAGCAGGACCAGCGCACCTGGCGTTTAGCTGACTGAGACTGCACTGCGACCGTTGGCTGCGGGCTGCACCACGATCCTGGTGGCGATCCGTTCGGTCATTTCCTGTACGTGGGAGATCACTCCCACTTTCCTCCCCATCGACTGCAAGCCATCCAGCGCGTCCATCGCGACGCGCAGGGTTTCCGCGTCCAGGCTGCCGAAGCCTTCGTCGATGAACAGCGATTCCACCCGCACGCGGTTGGACGACAAGGAGGCCAGGCCGAGCGCCATGGCCAGCGAGACCAGGAACGATTCACCGCCGGATAGCGAGTGCACCGAGCGCTTCTCGTCGCCCATATGCAGGTCGCGCACCAGCAGTCCCAGCGAAGGCTGGGCGGGGTTGTCGATGCGCTCGAGCTGGTAGCGCGGCGCCAGTTGCGACAGGTGGGCATTGGCGTAGCCGATCAGCACGTCCAGCGTGAATTGCTGGGCGTAGTTGCGGAATTTCTTGCCGTCGGCCGAACCAATCAGCTCACTCAGCTGGGCCCAGCGGCGTTCCGTTTCCTGTTGGCGGGCGATGTCGGCCAGCAGGGATGCGGCGGCTTTGCGGCGGGCGTCGTCCTGCGCCAGCTGCAGCTTGAGGGACGCGGCGTGGTCGTGCGCTTGCCTGCGCTCTTCCTGCAGGGCCGCCAGGACCTGTTCGAGTTCGGCGGCGCTGGGATGCTCGCCTGGCGGTGCGCTGGCCAGGTGCGCGGCGTGCTGGGTTGCGCGCTCGGCCAGCACTGCTTGGGCGGAGGCCAGCGCCTGGTCCAGCGCCTGGATGCCGGCGCGCTCGTCGCGGATCGCTTGCTGGGAATGGGCGAGCAGGGCGCGCAACGCTTCCAGGCTGTCGATGCCCTGCGACTGGTTGGCGCTGAGCCAGGCTTGCAGGCGGGCGGCGGCGTTTTGCGCGGACGCATCCAGCGCGGCCAGGCGCAGCTTGGCCTGTTCGTGGGCTTCGTCGGCGCGGGTACGTTGTTGGGCGGCCTGCTGGGCCGATTCCTGGCGCGCTTGCAGTGCGGCGCGGGCGGTGTCGATTGCGTTGCGCAGTTCGGCTTCCACCTCGCGCACCGGGCGGCCTTGCCAGAGTGCCTGGCGTTCGGCGGCCGCGGCGTCGCATGCGGCGCGGGCGGCGTCGGCGGCGGCCCGGGTAGCTTGGGCGTGGGCCGCGCAGCGTTCCTGGGTGGCGCGCAATGCCTGCAGTTCGATGGCCATTGCGGCAATTGCAGTGCCACGCTGGTCCGCCGACTGCCGTTGCGCTTGCCATTGCCTGCTTTCGCGTGTGCGTTGTTCATGGAAGCGCGCCGGGCTCTCCTTCCATTCATCCTGCCAGCCGGCGCGTGCCAGCGGCGCGTCGAGCTGGTCGAGCAGGTTGGCAATTTGCACGGCCGTGTCGATCCGCTGTTGGTCCAGGGCGTTGTGCTGTGCGTCGGATTGCGCCAGGGCGGCTTGGGCGGCGGACAGGGCTTGCTGGTGGCGGCTGCATTCGGCGGCGGCCTGCTCGCAGGCCGTCTGCGCCACTTCGCGGGTGCGGGCAGTCTGGCGGTGGGCTTGTTCCAGGCCTTCCAGGGTGCGCAATGCCGCTTGCAGCGCATCTGACTGCGCGCTGAGCCACTGCTGGGCATCATCGCCGCTGGCGGCCTGTGCGGTGTGTCCGGTGTGTTCAGCGTGTTCGGCGAGGGCGGCACGCGCGGTTTGCCAGCGTTGGTGGGCGGTGGCGAGTGCGTTACCGATACCCTGCTGCTCGACGCCGATGGCTGCCAGCTGTTCGAGGCTGGACTGAAGGCGGGTCTGTTGCTCGGTCTCGTGCTTGATATTGCGTTGCAGCTTGTCGCGGCAGTCGTGCACTTCGGCTTGCAGCTGCCCCAGCATGGCGTGCAGCGGGCCGTCCTCATTCCGGTATGGATGTTCATGCGAACCGCAAACGGGGCAGGGAGTGTCGTCCTGCAGCGTAGCGCGCAGCTTTTCAACGCTTTCGCCGGTGGCGGCTTCGGCCAGTTTCAATGAGCGCTCGGCCTGGGTCGATGCGGCGACCAGCGCAAGATTGGCTTGGCGGGCAGCGGCGACTTCGGCCTCGGCGCTGTCGCGGGCGGCCTGCAGTGATGTGCTGCGCATGGCCAGCTCCTGCTGGCGCGCGGCAAGTTGCGCCTTGTCTTGCCAGGCAGCCCCCGCATCGGCCAGCAGTGTGCGGTGCCGGTCCAGTTGCTGGCGCTGCTGCGCCATGCTGTCGGCATCGATGCCGGCAAGTGCTTGAGTGGCTTGCTCGCGCTGGGATTCGGCTTGGCGCAGGCGCTCGGCGGCGGCATCCAGGCTGTTGCGGGCGTGGGTTTCGTCCTGGCGCTGGCGTGCGGCGGCTTGCTGCACCGCGGCCAGCGATTGCGATTGCTGGCCGGCGCGGCTGGCTTGCTGGCCGGCCTGTGCGAACAGGACATCCCAGCGTGCCCAGTCGCGAGCCAGCGCCGCCCAGTGCTCGTGCGCGGCCAGCCATTGCTCGGCGGCTTGCTGCTCGCCGGCGAGCGACTGATGGTGCGCCGCGCGGGCGGCCAGCGCGGCCTGGGCCGAGGTGTCGGCTTGCGCTGCGGTGTCGCGGGCGGCGGCAGCCTGGGATCGGGCCGATTGCAAGGATTCCAGGCGCGTATCGAGTGCCTTGGCCTGATCCAGCAGCGGTGCCGCCGCCTGCTGCGCGCCTTCAGCCAAGGCCAGCGCCACACCGGCCTGCTGGACGTCGTTGGACAGCACCTGCAGCGCCAGGCGGGTGCGTTCGGATTCCTGCTGCGCGAGCGAAATCGTTGCCTGCGTGGCGGAGCGCTCGGCGGCGAGCCGGACTACTTCATCGTCCAGTGCGCGCGCGGGCTGCACGGCATCGAGTTGCGCCAGCACGGCACGGCGTGGCGCTGCGGCGTCGGCTTCGGCCTGTCGTTGCTGCAGATGTTCGCGCGCGTGTTGTATTGCAGTGGCCAAGCGTTCGGCTTGTTGGTGCCAACGCAGGTCCGCTTCAAGCGCCGAGACGCGCTGCGCCGAGGCTTGCAGCGCCGTTTCCGCGCTGTCGGACTGGGCGAGGATGTCGGCCCGCTGTTCGGCCGACAGCGGTTGCTGGTTCGCCAGGCCGGCGCTGAGGGCTTTCAAGGCCAGTTCTTCGGCGCGCCAGCGTTCGAATGCCCGCTTGGAGATTTCGCTGTACACGCTGCTGCCGGTCAGGGTTTCCAGCAGGGTGCCGCGTTCGTCATCCCTGGCCTTCAGGAAAGCCGAGAACTCGTTCTGTGCCAGCAGCACGGCGCGCGTGAACTGGTCGAAGCTCAAGCCGACGCGCTGGACGATTTCCGCCATGACCTCGGTCTTCTTGTGGCCCAGCGGCTGCAGCCCCGGCAGCTTGTGCAGCGCCATGGTGGTTGGCTGCAAGGCGCCGGCAGCCTTGGTGCGGGCGCGCCAGACATTCCAGCGGGCGCGGTAGGATTCGCCGTCATTGCCGACGAAGTCGACTTCGGCCCAGCCTTCGGCGGCGCCCCGGCGCAGCAGGGTGCGCGGATCTTGCGACGACACGGGGTCGCCGACGTCGGGCGTTTTGCCCTCCGCCTTATGCAGGCGCGGGGTGTCGTCGTACAGCGCCAGGCACAAGGCGTCGAGCAAGGTGCTCTTGCCGGCGCCGGTCGGGCCGCTGATGGCGAACAGGCCGGCATCCGCCAGCGGCTGGGCGGTGAAGTCGACCGAGAATTCCTCGGCCAGCGAGGCAAGATTCTTGCCGGCGATGCGCAGCACCCTCATGGCCGCACCAGTTCCGCAAAGGCGGACAGTTGTTCGGGCGGTGCTTCGGTGCCGTAGCGCTGCTGGTAAAGGCGCTTGAAGATGTCGTCCGGCTGCAGGGTGGCCAACTGGTCGAGCGAGAGCGCGGCTTCTTCGAGGGAGGCGCGGGCGACGCTGGAAGTGTCGATCTTCGCCAGGCGCACCGGCTTGCCTTGCAAGGCTTCCTCGATGGCGGCGCGCAGGCCCGGCTCGGGCGCGCCCAGCCTGATGCGCACTTCGAGCAGCGGCTGCTGTTCCAGCGGCACATCCGGCAGCTCCAATGCGGCCAGGGCGGCCTTCACTTCGTCCAGCGGGGCCGGTTTTAGCGGCACGCGCAGCAGTTGCACGGCGCGCGGGATCGGCAGGGCGCTGATCTCGCCGACCTGCGCGCCTTGCAGGTCGATGCGCAAAACCTGGTGTGGATAGCCGGTCTCGGCGAAGGACAGCGGAATCGGGCTGCCGCAGTAGCGGATATGGGCGTGCGGCCCCACCTGCTGGGCAAGGTGCAAGTGGCCCAGCGCAGCGTAGGCAATCGGCGGCGGGAAGATGCCTGTAGGGAGCATCTCGGTGCCGCCGATCACGATGCGGCGCTCGGAATCGGCCGACATGGTGCCGTTGACCATATGGCAGTGGCCCATGGCCACGATGGCCTGGCCCTCGACGGCGCGCGCCCCGGCCAGCTCCAGCGCATGGCGGTACAACTCCGCAATGCCGGTGAGATAGGGATCGGCTGGCGGCGCAGCGTGCGCGTCGCCATCGACGCCTTCCGCCGGGGGCGGGCGCGGAACGTCGCCATGGCGCAGGAAGGGCACGGCGAGAACCCAGGCGGCAACGGCGCCGTTCTTGGCGGTCAGCGGCACCAGCATGCGTTCCATGGCGATATTGCCGTCGGCGTCGCGGTGCGGGTAGCCGATCACGGTGGTGCCGTGCAGCTCCAGCAAGGGCCCGGGCGCTTCCAGGCGGCCGGGCGAATCGTGGTTGCCTGCAATGATGACAATATCGAGCTGCGGCGCCCGGGCGCGGGCCTGCTGCAGGAAGGTGTAGAGCTGGCGCTGCGACGCTGCGGACGGATTGGCGTTGTCGAAAACGTCGCCGGCCACCAGCAGGGCATCGGCCTGCTCGGACACGATGGTATCGAGCAGCCAGTCCAGGAAGCGCTGGTGCTCGTAGTAGCGGTCAAAATTATGCAGCGATTGGCCAAGGTGCCAATCGGAAGTGTGCAGCAGGCGCATGAAATGTAAAGCAGGGCGTGGGAAGCGCAAATATAGCGCAAACGGCAGGTGGATGTCTTGATCCCGGTCAGGCCGCGTTCGGCGAGCGCAGCTCCGGCAACGGCACGCCGCTGCGGAAGGTGTTGCGGCCGGCCTGTTTGGCTTCATACAGGAGCAAATCGGCCCGTTTCAACAATTCGGCCGGGCTGACGTCCTCGTCGCGGTAATAAGTCAGGCCTATGCTGGTGGAGACATTTGCCATGATGCCATCGAGCTCGAACGGCTGCTGCATGGCATGCACGATCTTGGAGGCGGTGACAGCGGCATCATCGGGTTTCGAGAGGTGGTCCATGACGATGGTGAATTCGTCCCCACCCAGGCGCGCCACGGTGTCGCTGGCGCGTACCGTATTGGACAGGCGCGCCGAGAATGCCTTGAGCAGCGCGTCGCCGACCGCATGGCCGTAAGTGTCGTTGACCGGCTTGAAGCGGTCGATGTCGAGGTACATGACCGCCATCAGTGCGCCGCTTTCGCGGCATGCCACCATGCTCTCGTTCAGTTTTTGCAGGAAGCCGGCACGGTTAGTCAGCCCGGTCAGCGCGTCGACCTGGGACAGCCGCAGCAAGCGCTGTTTCTCGCGCTTTTGCGCGGTCACATCCTGCCGCATGACGTGGAAGCCGATCACGGTGATGCCGTCCTCGTCCAGCTGCGGGATGTAGACCACGTCGTAGGTGCGCAGGTAGCCGCCCGTGTCGTCTTCTTCCTCGAAGGTCAGGGTTTCGCCGCGCAGCACGCGCGCAATGTAGGGCTGCAGCAGGGCGTAGCGTTTGTCGCCCACGGTCTCCTGCACCGTGCGGCCGGTCACTTGCAGGCCGCTCTTGCTGAATTCGCGCTCATAAGCGAGGTTGTGGAATCGGTAGATTTCCTCGAAATCGACGTAGGCGATCATGGCCGGCAGCGTGTCGGCGATGGTGCGCAGGCGCGCCTCGCTTTCGCGCAGGGCCATCACGGATTTGCGCACCAGCGTGATGTCGTCCAGTGTGCCGACGTAGCCGGCGATCGCGTCGTCGATCACGATCGGCGCCACCTTGATCGAGGTCCAGACGACCTTGCCGTCAGGGTGCACGCAGCGCAGGGTTTCCTGGAAGGCCTGGCGGGTGGTGTTCAGGTGGCGCAGCGATGCGCGCAGCATGTCGCGGTCGTTCGGATGCACGGCACTGAACCAGCCATCGCCCAGCGCCGTGTCGCGCGCCATGCCGGTGATCGCTTCGAAGGTGCGGTTGACATAGGTGCATTTGCCATCCTTGTCGGCCCGCACCAGGCCGAGCGGCGAGGCGTCGTTGACGGCCTGCAGCTCCGCCTGGTTGCGCCGCACCGCCATTTCGGACCCTTTGCGTTCCGTGATGTTGCGCGCCGTCACAGCGACGCCGTCCTCGATGGCGACAATCTGGTGGCGCAGCCAAAGCTGTTCACCGAAGACGGTCGATTCGAATTCCTCTTCCAGCGGCTCGCCGGTCCGCATCACGCCCAGGCATTTGTCGAACAGGCCCTCGCTATGCCAATGCGGCAGCATGTCCCCCATGCGCTTGCCCAGCGCCTCGTCGGCGGGGTGGCCGAGAACGCGTGCGCCGCGCTCGTTGACGTCGACCAGGATGAAGTCGGTGATCTCGCTGCCGCTGCCGCCGGCACGGCAGGCCTTGATCAGGAACAGCGCGTCCAGGCTGGCGTCGACGGCCGCGTGCAGCTTTTCGCGCGCGTAAGTGGCCTCGCGGGTGCTTTCCCGCAGGCGCCGCGCCTGCCGCGTCAGCAGGAAGCTAAACACCAGCACCACCACCGAAACGATGGCGGTGACGCCGAAATACAGCCGCCGCTGGCTATAATACTTGGCCAGCGCGTGCGCCTTCGCATCGCCCACCACGGCCGTCAGCGAATAGCGCGGCATGTCGCGGAAGCCATAGATGCGCTCCGTCTTGTCGATCGGGGTCTTGAGCAGCAGTTCTTCCGGCAGGTTGACCGGGTCGGCCGGCGCCACATAGTCGACGGTGTCGGTGATGAAGAGCTTTTCGTCGATGCGGCCGATGGCAAGGGCGGTATCGCGGCTGATCAGCATGACCAGGCCGCCCTCGTCCACATGCATGCGGTCGTAATCCTCGACGAAGTAGGCGGGATCGATCATCAGCACGATCGCCCCCGCGAACTTGCCGGCCTTGTCGTCCAGGCGGCGCGCGATCTGGATCTGCCACTTCTTCGTGATCGGCTCCACCATCGGGTTGGTGACCAGGGCCGCGTCGCCGGCAGTCGTGGAGAGCGACTTGAAGTAGCCCTGGTTGGCGGAATTGGGCGGGAAGGCGCCATGCATGCTGTCGACCAGCGTGCCGTTGGCGTCGATCAGCGCGATCGGCAACTCGAGGCGGGCCGGCATGACGGAGTCCAGCAAGCCGCCACGCTTGCTGAATTCGGGCAGGCGCAAGGCGCCGTTGGTTTCCTCGTATTTGAGCTTGAAAAGCTGGGTGGCATGATCCGCCTGGCGCAGCAGGTGGCCGGAGTGTTCGGCCAGGGTGCGCGCCAGCGAATGGCTATGCTGGACCGCGTCGTAATGCGCGCTTTCGGCGTCCTGCTTGAGCTGGTAGAACACGTCGGCCCACATCATCACCAGCAATACCAGCGTGAAAGAGGGCAGCAGTATCATGCGATACAGCTTGCGGAAAACCTGACGGGCGGTTGACGTTGGCACAGGCTTATTTTGCACGCAAACCCCGTCAGTGGGGACAAAAAAACGGCACCATGCTGCCTTGCCGCCACCATCCTCTGCAAATTGCCGGGAAATACTGTCAATTCGCTATTAGAATAGGCGTTCAATCCCTTTAGGAATCGAGTCTTGACCGAACTGAATCTCACCCTCGCCGCGGCACGTGCCTTGCACCTGGCGGCGCAGGGCTTGCTGCAGCCGCGCCGGCGCAAGGCGCAGAAGGCCGATGTGCTGGAGGCGATCCGCAGCATGGGCGTGCTGCAGATCGACACCATCCACGTGGTGGCGCGCAGTCCCTACCTGGTGTTGTGGAGCCGCCTGGGCGACTATCCCCAGCCCTGGCTGGAAGAGCACCTGGCCGAAGGCGCCTTGTTCGAGTATTGGGCGCATGAAGCTTGTTTCGTACCGATTGAGGACTACCGCCTGCTGCGCCATCGCATGGTCGACCCGAGTGCGATGGGATGGAAGTATTCAGTGAGCTGGATGAAGGAGCGGCGCGCCGACGTCGATCGCGTGCTGCAGCATATCCGCAGCAATGGGCCGGTGCGCTCGGCCGATTTCGAGCGTACCGAGGGCAAGGGCGCCGGCTGGTGGGAGTGGAAGCCGGAGAAGCGCTCGCTGGAAGTGCTGTTCACCGCAGGCGAATTGATGATCGCGCGCCGCCATAACTTCCAGCGCGTGTACGACCTGGCCGAACGCGTGTTGCCGGGCTGGGATGATAGCCAGATGCCCGATATGGACGAAACGCGGCGCGAACTGGCGCTCAAATCGGTGCGCGCCCTGGGCCTGGCCCGCAGCGCCTGGGTGGCCGACTATTACCGCAGCAAGCCGCCGCGTCCCGACCTGGAAGCGCTGGCCGACGAAGGCCTGTTGCTGCGCGCCCGCGTCGACGGCTGGAAAGACACCGTCTACGTCCACCGCGACCTGGCCGACCTGGCGCGGGCGGCCGCCAACGGCAGCCTGTCGCCGACCCTGACCACCGTCCTGTCGCCGTTCGACCCGGTGGTTTGGGACCGCCGCCGCGCCGTCGACCTGTTCGACTTCGACTACCGCCTGGAATGCTACACACCGGCCGACAAGCGCCGCTATGGCTACTTCACGCTGCCGGTCCTGCGCCGCGGCGCGCTGGTGGGGCGCATTGATGCCAAAGCGCACCGCCGCGGCGGCATGTTCGAGCTAAAGAACGTGGTGCTGGAGCCGGGCGCCCGTGTGACCGACCGCTTCGTGCGCGACGTTGCAGGCGCGGTGCAGCGCCTGGCGAACTGGCACGGCTGCCCGCAGGTGCAGGTGCAGGCCGGCGAGCCGCCGCAATTCGCCACCGCACTGCAGGCGGAACTGGATGGGCAGGGAGTCGCGCAGGGAGTCGCGCAGGGAGTCGCGCAGGGAGTCGAACCATGATATTGGCCCCGGCACCGCAACGCGTGGTTGGCGCCGACGGCAAGCCCCTGCTGGGCCGCTTCTCCGGCGCGACCGAATCCTTCGACTGGCACTTGCTGGCAGGCGAGCATGCGCGCAGCAGCCTGTGGCGCCGCTTCCACCACAAGAAATGGCATTACGTGTCGCTGGTTTCGGAACAGGTGATGGCGGCGGTTGCCATCGTCGACCTGGGCTGGACCAGTACCTGCTTCGCCTATGTCTTCGACCGCACAGACAGCGACATGATGGCCAATTTCTCGCAAGACGGCCTGCCGGGCAGGATGTCGGTCGGCGTCGGCGGGCACGCGGGCGCCGCCAGCTGGTTTCGTACGCGCGGCACCCGGATCGGCATCGAGCCGCTGGAAGGCGAAAGGTACCAATTGACGGTGCGCTGCCCCTACATGGAAATCGACGCCGAATTCGGCCCGCCGATCGCGCCGCTGCTGCTGGCTACCGGCCCGGTGCAGGGCGGGGCGCTGCACGGGACGCAAAAGTCGCCCGGCATGCCCTTGACCGGAGAGATACGCACCTTCCGCGACGAATACAAGCTCGATGGCGGCGTCGCCAGTTTCGATTACTCGAACGGTTTGCTGGCGCGCGAGACGTCCTGGCGCTGGGCCTCCGGCCATAATCTGGAAATGGGCTTCAACCTGCAATCGGGTTATTTCGGCGGCCATGAAAATGCGCTCTGGATCGATGGCGAAGTGGTGCCGCTGGCTCCAGCGCATTTCATCTTCGACCCGCACGACCCGATGCAGCGCTGGCACATCTTCACCGAAGACGACCAACTGGAGCTGTTCTTCACGCCGGAGGGCGCGCGCCGCCAGGACCGCAACCTGCTGGTGGCGGCCAGCCGCTACATCCAGCCGGTGGGCCAGTTCAGCGGCTGGGTGCGCAGCGCGCCGGACGGCCCGAAACGCATCGTCACGCAGCTGGCAGGCGTGACCGAGGACCACTATTCACGCTGGTAGGAGAGCGCCGTCATGAGCATCAGGAATATGGACAGCCTGTTCGAGCCCGGCTCGGTGGCCATCTTCGGCGCCTCGCTGCGGCCCGACCGCATGGGCACCCAGGTGATGAACAATATGGCCGAAAGCGGCTTTGCCGGCGCGATCTGGCCGGTCAATCCGAAATACGAGCAGTTGCGCGGCATTCCCTGCTACGCGCGCCTGTCGGCCTTGCCGCGCGCGCCGGACCTGGCCATCATTTGCACGCCGCCCGACACGGTCCCGGGCCTGATTGCAGACCTGGGAGCCCGGGGCACGCGCGGCGCCATCATCCTGACGCCGGTCGGCGACACCGTTCGCCAGCAGATCATGCGCGCCGCGCGCCCGTACCTGCTGCGCATCCTGGGGCCGGGCGGCATCGGCCTGGTGGCGCCGCTGGCGGGCTTGAACGCCAGCGCGGCCCATGCCGGCGCCAAGCCGGGCAAGACCGCCTTCATTTCCCAGTCGGCGACCGTGATGACAGCGGTGCTGGACTGGGCGCAGCAGCACGGCATCGGCTTCTCGCGCGTGGTATCGGTGGTGGAGGGCGGCGACATCGACCTGGGCGACATGCTGGACTACCTGGCCGAAGACGACGACACCAGCGCCATCATCATGCACCTTGAATCGGTCACTTGCGCGCGCAAGTTCATTTCCGCCGCCCGCCTGGCCGCGCGCAGCAAGCCGGTGGTGGTGCTGAAGGCAGGCCGCAGCGGCGACGACAAGGTCTACGACGCCGTGATCCACCGTGCCGGCATGTTGCGCGTGTATTCATCGGCCGACCTGTTTGACGCGGTGGAAACGGTGGCGCGCGCAAGGCCTACGCGCGGCACGCGCCTGGCCATCATGAGCAATGGCAGCGGCACCGGCAAGCTGGCGGCCGACGCCCTGCAATACGTGCACGGCAAGCTGGCGCAATTTTCGCCCGATACCGGCAAGCGCCTGCGCAACGAACTGCCGCAAGGGCTGTTGCTGGCCAATCCGATCGACATTGGCGGCGAAGCGAGCGCCGAGCGCCATGTCGCCGTGGCGAGCGCCTTGCTGGCCGACCCTGGTGCGGATGCGTTGCTGATAGTGCACGCGCCGTCCTCCGCCGCAGCCAGCACCGGCGTGGCACAGGCTTTGGCGCCGTTGCTGCGCCAGAGCGGGCGCAGCGTACTTTCCTGCTGGCTGGGCGGTGCTTCGGTGGCGGGCGCACGGCAAGTGTTTGCCGATGCCGGCCTGCCAAGCTACGACACCCCGGAAAAAGCCGTGCGTGCCTACAGCCAGGTGGTGCAGTACGCGCGCAACCAGGCCTTGCTGATAGAAGTGCCGGGCCAGGTGCCCGCGCATTCGGTGCCGGAGCGCCAGTCCGCGCGCAACCTGGTGCAGTCCGCGCGCGCCGCCGGCCACGCCGAACTGGCACCGGCCGAGCTGGCAGCCGTGCTGGCGGCTTACGGCCTGCCGCTGGCAGGCGAGCCGGCCGGCGGCAATGTGCAGCAGCTGCGCATAGCCATGCAGGTCGACCCGGTGTTCGGCCCTGCCATCAGCGTCGGCCTGGGCGGCAGCGCTGGCCGCGTGGTGGACGACCGCGCCGTCGGCCTGCCACCCTTGAACACGGTGCTGGCGCGCGACATGCTGAGGCGTACCGGCGTCGGCCGCGCCCTGGTCGACGAGCGCGAAATCCTGTGCGGCGCGCTGGTGCACGTCGCCGAACTGGTGGCCGACATCGGCGAAATCGCCGCGCTGGAAGTCGATCCCGTCACCGTGGTGGACGGTGTGCTGCAAGTGCACGGCGCGCGCGCCACGCTCGGCCCGCGCCGTGCCGAAAGCAGCATGGCGATCCGCCCCTATCCGCAGGAACTGGAGCAGGAAATCCGGTGGCAAGGCGCACCGTTGTTATTGCGCCCGATCCGTCCGGAGGACGCGCCAGCCCATGTGCGTTTCTTCAGCCGGCTGGACCCCGACGACGTGCGCCTGCGCTTCTTCTCGGCGATGAAGGAATTGCCGCCGACCCAGCTGGCGCGCCTGACCCAGATCGACTACGACCGCGCCATGGCGTTCATCGCCACCCGCAGCGGCGCGGACGGCCAGCCGGAAACGCTGGGCGTGGTACGGGCAGTGGCCGACCCGGATAACCAAAAAGCGGAGTTCGCGATCATCGTACGTTCCGATCTGAAAGGCAAAGGATTGGGAAATATCCTGTTCCAGAAATTGCTTGACTATTTCCGTAGCCGCGGGACACGTGAAATCACCGGCGAAGCGTTGTCGGAGAATATCGGAATGCAACAACTGATGCGACGATTTGGCGGAACCGTGACGGCATCGCAAGAAGCTGGTATGGTTGATCTTCGCCTTGCGCTAGATTTGAAAACCTCCTAAATTGGGGAGGGCGCGCGACGTTACATTGATATACGTCAAAGCGAACCTGTCGGGCTAATTTACACTTGTACTTCCGTTTCCGCGTAGCGATATTTGGGAGCAAGAATGTTAACGGCCACATACACCTTAGTTGCGCTATCCGTTGAACAGGCTAACGTGCGCCTTAGCCTGCTGTCGTTTCAAAAATACGTGCAATCGACGCTGTTGCATCAACAGCGTTTGAGCCTCTCCCAGCTTGAATATGCTTGTGAAACCCTGGAACGCCTGTACCAGGCCTGCCATTGGCGCAAGATCGAGCTGTACCTGATTCCCGCGCTGCAAAATGCGACGGAGCAAGCCAATCAGTTGCTGGACGAGCTGAGCCGATTGAACCAGTCCGCCTTGTCGGTGATCCGGCAGTTGCAGGCGGAACTCGATTCGGCGGTGGAGTGCAGTGAACAGCAAGTGAGGGAAATTTGCGAATCGATCGAGACTTTCTGCACGGTGCTGCTGCAGCGCCTGGAGAAAGAGGAAAAGGAATTGTTTGCGATTGCCCGCGCTACCATCGGTGGCGAAGCGTGGTTCGATATCGCCAACAAGTTCCTGGCCCATGATGCTCAAGTGGTGGAAGCGCGCCGCGTGCCGGCCTCCGCCGAAAAAGACAGGAAAGCCTTGTCGCAAGCCAAGCAGGTGCGTGCCTCCCTGCAGGAAGAAGACCGGGTCGTGGTTCCTGTGCCGAAGCTGCGCTACCACCGGCGTACGCGTTCGGCCCATCGCGCCGCTGCGGATACGGCCTGAACACGCCGTGCCCGCATTCGCCGCCCCTGCCGGGCGGCGCTGCGCTATGATGGTGGTTTTGATCCATTCATAGCACAACTATGTTTGAGTTCCTTTTCAAGCAGCAGGCCAGCCAGGCCAGCGTTGCCGGCCAGCCGAGCGCCGGCGGGTCGCAGGCGCCGCTCGGTACTCCCGCAGAACGCCGCGCGGCGCAAGCCGCGCTGGCCCGCAATCTCGCGGGCGACGAGGCTGCGGCGGTTGAGCTCATCCTGAACAGTGAATTTGCCGACGTGCGGCTGGCGGCCGCCGAGCATGTCGTGTCCCAGGATGCATTGGAGAAAGTGCAGCATGCGGTACGCAACTCGGACCGCCGCGTGGCCAAGCTGGTGCAGGGACGGCTCGATGCGATCCGGCACGTGCAGGCCGAGCAGAAGCAAGCGCAGGCCTGTATTGCTCTCGCGCAGCGTTTGTTGGCGGATGAAAAGCTGACACCCAACCTGGTGGCTGACCTGGACCGCCAATGGAAGGTGGTCGATGCGGCGCCGACGGCAGCGGCTGAATTTGCCCACGTGCGCAATGCGCTGGCCGAGCGCCTCGAAGCCCAGGTGTCCTTGCAACGGGCCATGATCGATGCGCTGGCAGCCTTGCGCAAGCATCCCGATGCCGGCGAACTGGAGCGCCTGGCCAGGGAACACGAAGACCACCTGGCCTCCCCTGAGCGCGGTTCGTTGCCGCGCCATCTGCTGAACGATTTCGATGCCACGTTCGCGGCCGAGCGCGCCGTGCGGCAGCCGGCAGCGCGCGCTGCGCCTGCTGCGCCTGCCGCGCCTGCCGTGGCGCCAGCGCCGTCCGCAGCGGCTGCCGCAGCAGCCGAACCCGCAGGCGCCAAGGGCGCGGATACGGCGGGGCAGGATCATGCCGCAGCGGCGCCGGCGGCCGGCACGGCAACGCCACCCCGGAGCGAAGCGCTCGCACGTGCCGACGGCCACGACCCCGCTGCCGCCCGCCAGGCGCGCCCGCAAAAAGAAAAACACAAGCCATCGCCTGCCGAGCAGGAGGCCAACCGTCACTTCATGGACATGGTCGAAGCGATGGAGGCAGCGCTGTCGCAGGGCCAGCTGCATATTGCCGCAGAGCATGACAAGACGCTCAAGGACAGCAAGACCGGGCGCCTGTCGCCGGCCCAGGCCGAGCGCCTGGCCCATGTACGGGCCGACCTGAAGCGACTGAGCGACTGGGCGCGCTGGGGCGGCAACGTGTCGCGCGAAGAACTGGTGCACGCCGTGGAAAGCCTGCCGGCCGAAGGGCTGGGCATGAGCGAACTGGCCAAGAAGGTCGGCAGCATGCGCGAACGCTGGAAATCGCTGGACGGCGTGTCCGGCGCCGCGCCCAAGTCGCTGTGGGAAAAATTCGATGCCGCCTGCACTGCCGCCTACGCGCCGGCTGCTGCCCATTTCAGGCACCTGGCGGACGAACGCCACGCCAATGCGGCAAAAGCGCAACAATTGGTTGACGAAGCGAATGCCCTGATCGCCCGCGACACCGCCCAATTGGAAGCGGCCGGCGGCGTCCAGGTCGACCGGGAAGAATCCGCCTCCGGCAACTTGCCGCATACGCACGACTGGCGAACGCTGGCATCGTCGACGCAGCGCCTGCGCCAGGCCTGGAGCCGTCTTGGCACCATCGATCGCAAGGACAAGAAGCGCCTGGACGGCGCCTTCAACAAGGCGATGGATGCCCTGATGGCGCCACTCGACTCGCAGCGCAAGATCGAAGTGGCGCGCCGTGAGCAATTGATCGAGGAAGTCGGCAAACTCAATCCGCTGGAGCGCCACACCATCGACACCTTGCGCCGCTTGCAGGAATCCTGGCAGGGCCACGCCCGCGCCTTGCCATTGGAGCGCAAGACCGAGCAGGCGCTGTGGCAAAAATTCCGCGCCGCCTGCGACCAGATTTTCGCCAGGCGCAAGGAACACGCCCATGCCGCCGATCATGAACGCAAGGCCCACCTGCATGCGCGCGAAGCGATTTGCGCCGGACTGGAATCGGCCGCCTTCGAGGGCGACGACAAGGCCGTGCTGGCCGCCATCGGCAAGACGCTGAAAGAGGCCGCCGCCGCATGGCATGGCGCCGGCGTGGTGCCGCGCGCCAGCGAGCAGAAGATCGACCAGCGCTACCGCGCCGCTGTCGGCGCCCTGCAATCGCAGGCGGACGCCATCCGCAAGCGCGCGGGCGCGGCCCAGGCCAACGCCCTGCGTGAAAAACTGCGCCTGGTGCAGGCCCTGGAGAGTGCGCTGGCAAGTGCGCTGGCCGAGGCCGGCGACATCGATAGCGCCGGCTGGAGCAGCCAATGGCAAGCCCTGCCAGTCTTGCCGGCCGAGCAGGAACGCACGCTGCGCAGCCGCTTCGAGGCGGCACTGAAAGCAGCCGGGGAGGGCGCCGCGGCGCGCGCCGCCTACGCCGGCCAACTGGAAACCAACCGTCAACGCCTGCTGTCCGAAGTGCTGCGCCTCGAAATCGTGGCCGGCATCGACAGCGGCGCCGAATTTGCGAAAGACCGATTGAAAATGCAGGTGGAAGTATTGCAGTCCTCCCTCAAGTCCGGCCAGAAGCCGGCCAGCCACGCCGCCCAGTTCCTTGCCCTGTGTGCCATGCCCGCATTGGTGGACGCACGCACTGCCAGCCGCATCGAGCAGCTGTTCCGCAAGATTGGCGCGGAGGGCAAATGACCGAAGTACGCATTCAGACAGCAGACTTCGACCTGTCGCAAGAAGTGGCGCAACTGCGCGCCGGCAACGCCAAAGTTGGCGCTATAGTCAGCTTCGTCGGCACGGTGCGCGACCTCAACGAGGGCGCCTGCGTGGCCGAGATGGAGCTGGAGCATTACCCCGGCATGACCGAGCAGTCGATCCAGGCCATCATCGACCAGGCCAAGGCCCGCTGGCCGATTGATGGAGCGCTGGTCATCCACCGTGTCGGGCCGCTCAAACCGATGGACCAGATCGTACTGGTGGCGGTCACTTCGCCACACCGTGGCGAGGCATTCTCGGCTTGCGAATTCATCATCGATTATCTCAAGACCGAGGCGCCATTCTGGAAGAAGGAACAGACGCCCGAGGGTGCCCGCTGGGTGGATGCGCGCAGCAGTGATGACGAAGCGTTGCGGAAATGGACTTGAACGGCGGGCCTTGAAAACTGTCAACGCGTCCTTAAATTGTCGTTGACAATTCATCAGGAGCGTTCGACATGCGCCAAGACAAACTCACAACAAAACTGCAAGAAGCCCTCGCCGATGCCCAAAGCCTGGCGGTTGGCAACGACAACCAATACATCGAACCCGCGCACCTGCTGCTGGCCCTGTTGAACCAGGAAGACGGCGGCGCGCGTTCCCTGCTGCAGCGCGCCGGCGTGAATGTCGGCGGACTGGCGCAGGCGTTGAAGCATGCGCTGGAGCGCATGCCCAAGGTATCCGGTGGCGACGTCACCGTCAGCCGTGAGTTCGTCAATATGCTGAACCAGGCCGACCGCGAAACCCAGAAGCGCGGCGACCAGTTCGTCTCCAGCGAAATGGTGTTGCTGGCGGTAGCCGAGGACAAGGGCGACGCTGGCAAGCTGGCGCGCGAGAACGGCTTGCAGCGCAAGGCGCTGGAAACCGCGATCGACGCCGTGCGCGGTGGTGCCAAGGTCGATTCGCAGGAGGCCGAAGGCCAGCGCGAGGCGCTCAAGAAATACACGCTGGACCTGACCGAGCGTGCCCGCATGGGCAAGCTGGACCCGGTGATCGGCCGCGACGACGAAATCCGCCGCGCCATTCAGGTGCTGCAGCGCCGTACCAAGAACAATCCTGTGCTGATCGGCGAACCCGGTGTCGGCAAGACCGCCATCGTGGAAGGCCTGGCGCAGCGCATCGTCAACAACGAAGTGCCGGATTCCCTGCGCGGCAAGCGCGTGCTGTCGCTGGACATGGCTGCGCTGCTGGCAGGTGCCAAGTATCGCGGCGAATTCGAGGAGCGCCTGAAATCCGTGCTGAAAGAGCTGGCGCAGGACGAGGGCCAGACCATCGTCTTTATCGACGAATTGCACACCATGGTCGGTGCCGGCAAGGCGGAAGGCGCAATGGACGCCGGCAATATGCTGAAACCTGCGCTGGCGCGCGGTGAGTTGCATTGCCTCGGCGCGACCACGCTCGACGAATACCGCAAATACATCGAGAAGGATGCCGCGCTGGAGCGCCGCTTCCAGAAAATACTGGTCGACGAGCCAAGCGTGGAAGCCACCATCGCCATCCTGCGCGGCCTGCAGGACAAGTATGAGCTGCACCACAAGGTGGAGATCACCGACCCTGCGATCATCGCCGCGGCGGAATTGTCGCACCGCTACATCACCGACCGCTTCCTGCCCGACAAGGCGAT
Organism: Duganella sp. CF458; assembly: GCF_900113115.1. Lineage (GTDB taxonomy): Bacteria > Pseudomonadota > Gammaproteobacteria > Burkholderiales > Burkholderiaceae_D > Rugamonas. The sequence continues at coordinate 197,226 of NZ_FOOF01000006.1, forward strand.
CGACCTGATCGACGAAGCCGCGTCGAAGATCAAGATCGAGATCGACTCCAAGCCGGAAGTGATGGACAAGCTCGAACGCCGCCTGATCCAGCTCAAGATCGAGAAGGAAGCCGTCAAGCGCGAGAAGGACGAGGCCTCGCGCGCCCGCCTGCAATTGCTGGACGATGAAATCGCCAAGCTGCAGCGCGAGTACAACGATTACGAGGAAGTGCTGAAGGCTGAAAAAGCCAACGTGCAGGGCACCACCCACATCAAGGAAGAAATCGAACGGATCAAGCAGCAGATGGAAGAGGCGACCCGCGCTTCCAACTGGCAGCGCGTGTCCGAACTGCAGTACGGCAAGCTGCCGGAACTGGAAGCGCAACTGAAACAGGCCGAAGCCGCCGGCTCCGCCGAACAGCCTGGCGACAAGCCGAAACTGTTGCGCACCCAGGTCGGCGCCGAAGAAATCGCCGAAGTGGTGTCGCGCGCGACCGGCATTCCGGTCTCGCGCATGATGCAGGGTGAGCGCGACAAGCTGCTGCACATCGAAGAGAAACTGCACGAGCGCGTGGTGGGGCAGGACGAAGCAATCAACGCCGTGGCCGATGCCATCCGCCGTTCGCGTGCCGGCCTGGCGGACCCGAACCGCCCGTACGGCTCCTTCATGTTCCTGGGCCCGACCGGTGTCGGCAAGACGGAGCTGACCAAGGCACTGGCGAACTTCCTGTTCGATTCGGAAGAATCGCTGATCCGCATCGACATGAGCGAATTCATGGAGAAGCATTCGGTGGCCCGCCTGATCGGCGCGCCGCCGGGCTATGTCGGTTACGACGAGGGCGGCTACCTGACGGAAGCGGTGCGCCGCAAGCCGTACAGCGTGATCCTGCTGGACGAAATCGAGAAAGCGCATCCGGACGTGTTCAACGTGCTGCTGCAGGTGCTGGACGATGGCCGCATGACGGACGGGCAGGGCCGCACCGTGGACTTCAAGAACACGGTGGTGATCATGACCTCGAACCTGGGCTCACAGAAGATCCAGTCGCTCGACGAAGCCGATCCGGCAGTGGTGAAGCTGGCGGTGATGGCCGAAGTGCGCGGCCATTTCCGTCCGGAGTTCATCAACAGGATCGACGAGATCGTGGTGTTCCACGGCCTGGACGACAAGCACATCGGCTCGATCGCGCGCATCCAGCTGCACATCCTGGAGCAGCGCCTGAAACGCATGGACATGGCCATGGAAGTCTCCGACGCCGCGCTGCAGAAGATCGCCGAGGCGGGCTACGACCCGGTGTACGGGGCACGTCCGCTGAAACGCGCGGTGCAGCAGCAGATCGAGAATCCGCTGTCGAAGCTGATCCTGGAAGGCCGCTTCGGCCCGAAAGACACGATCCGCATCGAAACCGACGGCAACGAGCTGGCCTTCCGCAAGGCCTAAGCTCAGCGGCAAGGCGCCCGGCAGTCAACCTGCTGCCGGCGCCTGACTTCGCCGGTGGCTGCCCAAATGTGTTCTTCGAAGCAGCTCCCCTCAATCCTCACCCGGCGAATGACCCAGCCGTCGGGACGGGCCCATTGGCAAACCGTCTCTTCGCGCTGGGGCGCGCCGGGCGCCTGGGCCACTGCAGTGCTGATCAAGCTGAACGTGCCGGCGCTGCGCAATCCGAATAACTCGACCGGTACCCAACGGTAAGCCCGTTTGTCGCCGGGGGCGATAAACCGGACCAGGACATCGCCCGATTTGCAGATCGTGGCGGAAGTCTGCACATTGAATTCGTTCAGGACGCCGGCGAACGGCGCTTCGATGCAGCTGATGTTCTTGGTCCAGAGCGCGACCTGGTTGTCGCCGTCGCGGGACTTGAGGTAGTCGTTGACGATCGGGATCAGGGCAACGGCCAGTCCCGGATAGACCAGCAGCCATTGCCACCATTTTGCGGGCAAATGAAAACCTGATGACATACAACCTCCACATTGCGTAAACTCGTGCCTCTGGATAGGAGCACTGCATGAATGAGACAACATTGGCGGGCCGCTTGGCGTTCCTGCGCGAGGCGGAGCGGCTGAAGAGCGTCCTGCGCAGTGGTTTCACCTCGACCGGGCGGCCGGAAAGCACCGCCGAGCATAGTTGGCGGCTGGCGCTGATGGCGCTGGTGTTCGCCGGCGAATTGCCCGGCCTGGACCTCGCCCGCGTGCTGAAGCTGTGCATCGTGCACGACCTGGGCGAGGCGATTCATGGCGACATCCCCGCGATCCACCAGCATGCCCATCCGGGCAAGTCAGCGCAGGAACGCGCCGACTTGCATACCCTGACGCGCGACCTCGACCCGCCGTTGCGCGCGGAAATCATCGCCCTGTGGGACGAGTACGAAGCCGCCGCCACGCCAGAAGCCCAGGCGGTGAAAGCCTTCGATAAACTGGAAACGATCCTCCAGCACAACCAGGGCGATAATCCGCCCGATTTCGACTACGCCTTCAACCTGGGGTACGGCCGCAAGCACACTGCCACGGCACCACTATTCGTGAGGCTGCGCGAGATGCTCGACGCCGAAACTAGCCAGCGGCACCAGGCCGCGCCTCCGAGATGAGTGTATGCAGCGCGGCGGCCGGCAGGCAAGCGCGGCCGAGAGGCAATCAACCGAGAGTTTGATGTAATCAGTTGCGGGTGTTGAAGAACGCGCTAGGCGGACAGCCGAAGGTCTTGCGGAACATGGCGGTAAAGGCGGACTGGCTGGCGTAGCCTAATTGATCTGCAACCTGCGACAGGGGCATGCCGCGTGCAATTAATGGCGCGGCGTGTGCCAGGCGGGCCTGCTGGCGCCATTGGCCGAAACTCATGCCGAGTTCCTTTTCAAAGAGGCGGGCCAGCGTGCGTTCGGAAGCGCCGGCGCGCTGGGCCCACTCACCCAGCGTTTGCGTATTGGCCGGCTCGGCAAGCAGGGTATTGCACATCGACTTGAGACGTTTGTCGAACGGCATCGGCACGCGGATCGGCAGGGTTGCCAGGCGCGGTAGTTCGTCGAGAATCAGTTCGGCAATCAGGCGCGAACGCTCGGACGGCGTGGCGGGATCTTGTTGCTCGAGGGCCGCGACCAGCTCCCGCAGCAGGGGCGAAAGTTCCAGCACCCGGCATTTTTCGCCCGGGAAGGGATCGCGCGTGGCAGTGACAAATACCGGACGCAAGCGCGCCGTTTCGACTACCGTCACCGCGTGTTCGATATTGGCGCCAATCCAGACGGCGCGCTGCGGCGGCACGATCCAGCTGCTGTCGACGGTACTGACGCGTATCACGCCATCCAATGCAAGCGTCAGCTGGGCATAGTCATGGCGATGCGGTTGCAGGATACGCGCACTGTCCAGGTCGCGCGCGATCATGGTCACCGGCCGTGCCTCGGTCGGATCGCGGTGTTCGACGTATTTATCCGTGTGTGTAACGACCTTGATAGGCATGCGGTTGGCGGTTTCGCGACAAAGGATGTCATATTAGCGGAAAACAGGCGGGATTTGCCTGCGTACACTTGTCGGCATGAACACTAAAGCCCTACTCAAACAAGATGCGCGCGTGATCGGCCTGGTTGGCCTGGCGCACGGCGTCTCCCACTTCTATCACTTGATCCTGGCCGCGCTCTTTCCCTGGTTGAAGACCGAATTCGGCTTGCGCTATTCAGAGCTGGCTTTGCTGATGACGGTGTTCTTCGTTATATCCGGTATCGGCCAGGCCCTGGCCGGCTTCGTGGTGGACCGCGTCGGCGCGCGCCGCGTGCTGTTTTCCGGCATGGCAATGCTGGGCGTCTCGGCACTGGTGCTGTCGAATGCGCACAATTACGCGGGCCTGGTGGTGGGGGCGCTGATGGCAGGCATGGGCAACAGCATCTTCCACCCGGCGGACTACACGATCCTGAACCAGCGCGTAACGCGCGAACGCCTGGCGCATGGCTTTTCAGTGCATGGCGTCAGCGGCAGCATCGGCTGGGCCGCGGCGCCACTGTTCCTGACCGGCGTGGCCAGCGCCACCGATTGGCGCACGGCCTTGCTGTCCGCCGCCGCACTGCCGGCGATTGTGCTGGCGATCCTGTGGTGGAACCGCGAAGCGCTGCGACCCGATCCGATCGTCCGCCATGCCGCCGGGGCGCAGCAGGGCGGCTCGTTCGATTTCCTGCGCCTGCCTTCGGTATGGATGTGCTTTGGATTCTTCTTCCTGACGGCGCTGGCGCTGGGCGGCATCCAGAGTTTCTCGTCGACCGGGCTGGTCAAGCTGTACGGCATGTCGCTGGCGATGGCGACCAGCGCCTTCATGGCCTACATGCTGGCATCCGCGGCAGGCATGATGCTGGGCGGCTTCCTCGGCGCAGGGCGCAAGAATCATGACCGTACGATTGCCGCCGCTTTTGCACTGGCTGCGGTTCTGGCGCTGCTGCTGGGCCTGGCCGTGGTGCCTGCCTGGGGCGCCCTGGTGCTGATGGCGCTGGTGGGTTTTTTCTCCGGCATTGCCGGCCCATCGCGCGACTTGATGATCCGCGCCGCCGCGCCGAAGAATGCCACGGGCCGCGTGTACGGCGTGGTGTACTCCGGCCTGGATAGCGGCCTGGCGGTAGGCCCGCTGCTGTTCGGCCTGATGATGGACGCCGGAAAACCACAGTTTGTCTTCGCCGGCATCGCCTTCTTCCTGCTGCTTGCCATTGCCACCGCCACTGGCGTCGGCAGCCGCACCCGCGCCACCGCCAGCGCCGCGGCCTGATATAGTCGGGGCATCTTCCATAAGCGCGAGTGATGCCATGAGTTTTGCCACGACTGATCTTTGTGATGACAATCCCGGGATGCTGGATGACGGTAGCCTGCAAGTGCTGCCGCCGGTTTTTCGCCACTTCGGACAACGGCCCCAGTTTGCCGGTCCGGCGGCAACGTTGAAGGTGCATGAAGATAATGCGCTGGTGCGTTCGACCCTGGAAACCCTGGGCGCGGGCAGGGTGCTGGTGGTCGATGGCGGTGGCAGCTTCCGCCGGGCGCTGGTCGGCGGCCAGCTGGGACTGTTGGCACAGAACAATGGCTGGGCCGGCGTGATTGTTGACGGTTGCGTGCGCGATAGCGTCGAACTGGCGCAGTGCGATGTCGGCATCATGGCCCTGGCCACGCATCCGCAGCGCAGCGCGCGCGAAGGCGTCGGCAAGCGCGATGTCAACGTGCAGATTGCCGGCGTCACGGTCCGTCCCGGCGACTGGATCTACGCTGATGTGGATGGGGTGCTGGTGGCCAGGCAGCAGCTGGCCTGACATCGGTGCGCTTTCCACGATGTGAAAATACCGTTTCATGCGATGGAAAGTGCACCAGATCAACAAACCTTGTTTCTCTCGAAAGGAGAAATGACGTTCCGTATCATGGAATATTTCTTCTAAGGACTTGATTTTGCGCGCATAAATAGGGCTCATATGTCTTATATAAGACGTGTTGCGCCGGAACAATCCAGCCTAAGATATCTCTAACGGTTTTCGTTTCTAACGCTTTCGTAGGAGATCAATCATGGCAACTCGCGCCGAACAAATCGCTGCCCTGCAGCACGACTGGGAGACCAATCCGCGCTGGAAGGGTGTCACCCGCACTTACAGCGCCGAAGACGTGGTGCGCCTGCGCGGTTCGCTTGCCATTGAACACACCCTGGCCAGGCGCGGTGCGGAAAAGCTGTGGGCGCTGTTGAACAACGAGCCTTTCGTCAATGCGCTGGGTGCCCTGACCGGCAACCAGGCCCTGCAGCAGGTGAAGGCTGGCCTGAAAGCGATCTACCTGTCCGGCTGGCAGGTGGCGGGCGATGCCAACCTGGCGGGCGAAATGTATCCGGACCAGTCGCTGTATCCCGCCAATTCGGTGCCGATGGTTGTTCGCCGCATCAACAACACCTTCCTGCGTGCCGACCAGATCCAGTGGTCGGAGGGCAGGGACGATATCGATTTCTTCGCGCCTATCGTGGCCGATGCGGAGGCCGGTTTCGGCGGCGTGCTGAATGCCTTCGAACTGATGAAGGCCATGATTGAAGCCGGCGCGTCCGGCGTGCACTTCGAGGACCAGCTGGCTTCGGTGAAGAAGTGCGGCCATATGGGCGGCAAGGTGCTGGTGCCGACCCGCGAAGCCGTTGAAAAATTGACCGCGGCGCGTTTGGCGGCGGACGTGATGGGTACGCCAACCCTGGTCATCGCGCGCACCGATGCCGAGGCTGCGGATTTGCTGACCTCCGACGTGGACGACAACGACAAGCCGTTCTGCACCGGCGAGCGCACCGTGGAGGGCTTCTACAAAGTCCGCAATGGCCTGGAGCAGTCGATCGCGCGTGCGCTGGCCTATGCGCCTTACGCCGACCTGGTGTGGTGCGAAACGGGCAAGCCGGACCTGGCTTTCGCCAAGGCCTTTGCCGAAGCGGTGCATGCCCAATTCCCGGGCAAGATGCTGGCCTATAACTGCTCGCCGTCGTTCAACTGGAAGAAGAACCTGGATGACGCGACCATCGCCAAGTTCCAGAAAGAGCTGGGCGCCATGGGTTACAAATTCCAGTTCATCACCCTGGCCGGCTTCCATTCGCTGAATTACGGTATGTTCAACCTGGCCCATGGCTACGCCCGCCGCCAGATGTCGGCCTTCGTGGAGTTGCAGGAAGCCGAATTCGCGGCCACGGCCAGGGGCTTCACGGCAGTCAAGCACCAGCGCGAAGTCGGCACCGGTTATTTTGACGCCGTGACCCAGGCTATCCAGCAGGGCCAAAGCTCGACGACCGCACTGCATGGTTCGACCGAAGACGAGCAGTTCTTCGACGAGAATAAGAAAGTCGCCTAAGCGCGCGTCATGAACACGCAGTCGAGCAGGATGCCTGACGGATGCTGGTACTGCCTGTTTTCGATTGCGCGATAGCCCGCCGCTTCGTAAAAGGGCACCGCGTTCAGCGAGGCATGAAGGTGCAGGGCCGTTGCCGGCCCGGTCATCTGTTCCACGGCGCGCAGCAGGACCTTGCCGACACCCTTGCCCGTAAATTGCTCGTCAACGAAGACGGCGTCTATTTCATTGCGGCCCAGGTCGAGGATGGCGTAACCGGCAAGCACACCGTTCACCAAGGCCTTAATGCCGCCACCTCGGGCGAGCAGTGCCGGGTATGTCGCCGGAGGCGGTGCCGCGGCCCAGGCCCGCAGGATGGCGGGGTCGTAATGGGTGGCGCATTGCTCACGGAGCGCGCGCGTGCGCAGGTCCCAGAGGACTGGAATGTCGGCGCTGGTGGCGGGGGACAGGGTGATCATGCGGCCAGTGTATCGCGGGCCGTGATGCGCATGAGATAATGCGGGCAAATCCTATTTTCCCGCCTCCCTTATGTTCAGTTACCGCCACGCCTTCCATGCCGGCAATCACGCCGATATCCTCAAGCACTTTGTCCTGGTCCAGGTCCTCGAATACCTGAACCAGAAAGACGTCCCGTACACCTATATCGACACCCACGCCGGCGCCGGCGTCTACTCGCTGGATAGCGCGCAAGCCACCAAGACCGGCGAGTTCGAGACCGGTATCGGCCCGCTGTGGGATCGCGACGACCTGCCTGAGCCGCTGGCTGAATATGTCAAGCTGATCAAGGACCTGAACCCTAGCGGCAAGCTGCGCTTCTATCCTGGCTCGCCGTATTGCGCGGAAATCGTGGCGCGTGAAGAAGACCGCCTGCGCCTGTTCGAGCTGCACCCGTCGGACGCCAAGATCCTGGCCGACAATTTCCACAAGCTGGAGCAGCACCAGGCCGCCAATGGCCGCCGTCCGACTGCGCGCGGCAAGCGTGTGATCGTCAACAAGGCCGACGGTTTCCTTGGCGTGAAAGCGTTGCTGCCGCCGCCATCGCGCCGCGGCGTGGTGCTGTGCGATCCGCCTTACGAGGACAAGCAGGACTACAAGAAGGTCTCCGATATGCTGAACGATGCGCTGAAGCGCTTCCCGACCGGCACGTACGCGGTCTGGTATCCGGTGCTGCAGCGCATTGAAGCGCGCAACTTCGCCGAGCGCCTGAAGCACTTGCCGGCCAAGAGCTGGCTGAACGTGACCCTCTGCATCAGCACGCCAACCCCGGACGGCATTGCGCTACATACCAGCGGCATGTTCCTGCACAATCCGCCGTACACGCTGGAGCCGATGCTGCGCCAGGTGATGCCTTACCTGGTCCAGGTTCTGGGCCGCGATGCCGGTGCCCAGTTCACGCTGGAGAGTGGCGAAGCGACCACAGCCAAGAAAGGCGGGTCGCGCAGCGCATAAAAATGTTGCCAGGACTGCACTAATAGGTATAGTCTTGTAACCATGAGTCTTAGCAATGGGGAAACCCATGACAGCCGTGGTTGAAAGTGATGTGCAGATCCCCATGCCGTATGCCAATCAGTTCTTCTTGGCGCGGCAACCTATCCTCAACCGCAGCCAGCGGCTCGTGGCCTACGAGCTGCTCTATCGAAATGCCGAAGTCCATGAAGCCCATGTGATCGACGGTACCCATGCCACTGCCTCCGTGATTGCCCATGCCTCCGAGCTGGGCATGGAGCAGGTCGTGGGCGACCAGCTTGCCTTCGTCAATGTCGATACGACGGGCTTGATGAGCGATTTCATTCATTTCCTGCCGAATGATAAGGTCATTCTCGAGGTGCTGGAGTCGGTGGAGCCGACGCCCGATGTACTGAAACGGGTGCAGGAGTTGAGGCAGGCGGGCTACAAGTTTGCCCTCGATGACGTGGCGGGCGAGAGCGAGGCGGTGAGGGCTTTGCGTCCGCTGATGGACGTGATCAAGGTCGACATCAAACAAATCGAGCCGGGCCGCTTGCCCGAACTGGCGCGCTACCTGCGCAATCCGAACCAGAAGCTGCTGGCCGAAAAGGTCGAGACGGTCGAGGAATTCCGCGAATGCATGGACCTGGGCTTTGAGTACTTCCAGGGCTATTATTTTGCGCGCCCGGTGATCCTGAGCGGGAAGAAGATTACGCCATCGCAGCTGTCCATCATGCATTTGCTGGACTTGCTGAACCAGGACGCGGACCAGCGCGAGGTGGAGCGCAGCGTCAAGCATGATCCCCTGATTTCCCTGAACCTGCTGCGGCTGGTGAATACGCCGGCGGTGGGGGCGCGCTTCCGCATCAACTCGGTCGGGCATGCGTTGATCGTGCTGGGCCGGCGGCAGTTGCAGCGCTGGCTGCAGATCCTGCTGTACGTGAAGGGCTCGGAATTCGACTCGCCGCTGCTGCAGATGGCGACCACGCGCGGCAAGACCATGGAACTGGTGATGGGCTATACGCGGCCATCCGAGAGGGTGGCGGCCGATATCGGCTTCACCGTCGGCATCATGTCGCTGATGGATGCGCTGTTCTCGGTGCGCATGGGCGAGATCCTCGACAGCGTCAATGTGCTGGACGAGGTGCGCGATGCGCTGCTGCATCGCGAAGGCGAACTGGGCCTGGCGTTGCGCCTGATTGAGCTGATCGAGCGCGCGCAGGAGGGGCAGGAACTGACCGGCATCCTGCACAAGCTGGACTTGGCGCCTTCCGCGCTGTATGCGCTGCAGCGCGAGGCGTACGATTGGGTGAATGAATATGCCCAATCGGTCCGGTAGCTTATTGGGCCAGTAGCAGGAAAACCGTAGGCTTCTTGTGGAAGTCCGGCGCCTTGCCGGAGTCGAGCAGGCCTTTCCATTGCGCGCCCGTGCGGGTGCGGATCGTTTCCGTTGGCAAGCTGATGTCGGTGGCCACGCAGATCAGCGTGGTGCCGCCGCATGCGCCGACCAGTGCTTCCAGCATGGCGGCGTTGCGGTAGGGCGTTTCGATGAACAGCTGCGTTTGCTTTTCCTGGCGCGAGCGGGCTTCCAGTTCTTTCAGGCGTTTGGCGCGCTGCGCGGCATCGGTCGGCAGGTAGCCGTTGAAGGCGAAGCTTTGGCCGTTCAGGCCGCTGGCCATGACGGACATCAGGATGGAGGAGGGGCCGACCAGCGGGCGCACCGGGATAGTGTTGGCGTGGGCCAGGCGGACCAGGTCGGCACCGGGGTCGGCCACGGCGGGGACGCCGGCTTCGGATAGCAGGCCGACGTCATGGCCGGCTTTCAGCGGCTCAAGCAGGGCTTGCAATGCGGCTTGCGGGGTGTTGATGTTCAGTTCGCTGATCGCGATTTCCTGGATCGGCTTGGCGGTGCCGACTTGTTTCAGGAAGGCGCGGGCGGTTTTGGCGTTTTCGGCGACGAAGTGGGTGAGCTGGCTGGTCAGCTGCTGCACGTGCTGGGGGATGACCTGGTCCAGGGAGTCGGTTGGGCCGAGGGTGTTGGGGATGAGGTATAGGGTGCCGTTCATGTTCTTAAAACCGGTAAAGCGGTGTCTGGCCCGCAGGGTCAGGCGCCGGGTATGCTGATGATGTTGGCCGGGGTGGCGGTGTGGAAAAAACTGACGCCGGCGGCGCGCAGCATGCCGGTCAAGGCAATCAGCGGCAAGCCGGTGAGGGCAGTCGGATCGCTGGAATCAATCCGCTCCAGGATCGCAATCCCCAGCGCTTCATTTTTCGCACTTCCGGCACAATCATAGGGCTGCTCGATGCGCAGGTAGGCGTCCAGCTCCTCATCCGCCAGGTCGCGGAACGTGACCACGGTCTGGATGTCTTCCAGCTGATGGGTATTGTTGCGCCCATCCCACAGGCACAAGGCAGTGTGGAACACCACTTCGCGGCCGCGCATTTTCTGCAATTGGGCGAGGGCATTGGCATGATTGCCAGGTTTGCCGATCTGTTCATCGTCCAGCGTGGCGACCTGGTCGGAGCCGATCACGAGCGCACCGGGATGGCGGGCCGCTACGGCGGCAGCCTTTTCACGGGCCAGGCGCATGGCGGTGGTGGACGGTGTTTCGCCAGGCTGCGGACTTTCGTCGATGTCCGGCACATCGACCGAAAACGGCAACTGCAGGCGCGACAGCAGCTCCCGGCGATAGCTTGAGCTGGAAGCAAGAATGATGTTGGTTGTTTTCATCAGGGAAATGTTATATGCTCTCTGCGCCGTCGAAAAAGAGCGAAAAGTCTCGCAAGTCTTTGACGCGGCGTGGAAAATCCTGTTATTATCGCAGGTTTTCGAGGGAAATTTTAGCCAATGAATGCTTTTGAGATCGACGCTTTTGAATTTTGTCGGACCAACAGCAGCAAGGAAGGGGTAACTCCCGTCGCTGAAATGACCCGGCTTAGCAGGGAATGCGCGAATTCTTCCGGTGCGGTGTCCTGGAAGGTGGAAGGCGGTTCCAGCAAACAGGGCTACCCGCAGATGCGCCTGACCGTTGCCGGCAAAGTGCAACTGGTGTGCCAGCGCTGCCTGGCCCCGTTTGAATACGAAATCGATTCGTCGACCATCCTGTTGCTGGGCAAAGACGACGCGGATGCGGACGAAATCGAGGAAATCATTGACGATGAAAGCATTGACGTGATCGTCGGTGCGCGCTCCATGAATCTCATGGACCTGGTTGAAGATGAGGCCCTGCTGGCCTTGCCGCAAGCGCCGAAGCACGAGGTGTGTCCCGATACCTCGCTGGTCGACTCTGCGAAGAATGAGAAGCCTTCGCCTTTCGCAAGCCTCAAGGGCTTGAAGGCAAATTAAAACGAATTAATCAGTTTGTAGTAGCAAAGAACGTGTCAAAACGCGTGCAGTAATCGAGTTTGGCATGGATGTAAAAGCTCGATTCGCATGTTTTTGCGCATCGGATGTGTTAAAATCTTAGAACTTTAGTATTAGGAGTCATCATGGCTGTTCAACAGAACAAGAAATCCCCGTCGAAGCGCGGCATGCACCGTTCGCACGATTTTCTGGTAGCACCGAACCTGGCCGTTGAGCCAACCACCGGTGAAACCCACCTGCGTCACCACATTTCGCCTAACGGCTTCTATCGTGGTCGCAAAGTGCTGAAGACCAAGAACGACGAGTAATCGACGTTTTCTGCCTTCGGCTACAAGACAAAGCGGTGCTACGCAGGTTTTTCTGACGTCGCGCCGCTTTTTCTTTGAGTTATACAATGACAATCAAAATCTCTATCGACTGCATGGGTGGCGATCACGGCCCCTCAGTCACGATCCCCGCAGCACTCTCTTTCCTCAAGCACGAACCGAACGCCGAGCTGGTCCTGGTTGGCCTGGAAGACGTCCTTCGCGCAGAACTGAAGAAGCACCACGCCGAGGCCGAGCCGCGCCTGACCATCCTTCACGCTTCCGAACAGGTCACCATGGATGATCCGCTCGAGGTCGCCTTGCGCCGCAAGAAGGACTCGTCGATGCGCGTCGCCATTGAACAGGTGAAAAGCGGCGCCGTTGCAGGTTGCGTTTCCGCCGGCAATACCGGCGCCCTGATGGCAGTCTCGCGCTATGTGCTGAAGACCATGGCCGGCGTCGACCGTCCCGCCATCTGCACCATCATGCCCAACAAGCTGGGCAAGCCAACCTATATGCTGGACCTGGGCGCCAACGTGGATTGCGAACCGCACCACCTGCACCAATTCGCTATCATGGGATATGTGCTGGTGCAGGCCATGGAAGGCATCGAACGCCCGACCATCGGCTTGCTGAACGTGGGCACGGAAGACATCAAGGGCAACGAGGTGGTGAAAGCCACGGCCGCGTTGCTGCGCGCCGACCACGAGCGCGGCGCCCTGAACTTCCACGGCAACGTGGAAGGGAACGATATTTTCAAGGGCACCACTGACATCGTCGTCTGCGACGGCTTTGTCGGCAATGTGACGCTGAAGGCTGTCGAAGGCCTGGCGAGCTTGTTCAAGGTGGTGCTGACCGAAGAATTCAAGCGCAACCCGATCACCATGTTGGGTGCGTTGATCGCGCGCGGTGCGCTGCGCATGATCACCCAACGCCTGAATCCTGCCCGTTACAACGGCGCTGGCCTGCTGGGCCTGCGCGGCCTGGTATTCAAGAGCCATGGCGGGGCAGGCGTGGAAGCCTTTGAATGGGCAATCCGCCGCGCTTACGAGGCGGCGCATCATGATTTGCAAGAGCATCTGTCGGCCATGATTGCCGAACTGATGCCGCAGGAAGAGACGACACTACAAACGAGAGACACGCATGACCCTGTACAGCAAGATCGTAGGCACGGGCAGCTACCTGCCTGAGAAACGCGTCACCAACCATGAACTGGCAGCCCAGCTGGCTGCCAAGGGCATCGAGACTTCGGACGAGTGGATTGTGTCGCGCAGCGGCATCTCCGCCCGCCACTATGCGGAGCCGGAGCAGGCTTCGTCCGACCTGGGCGTGATCGCTGCCAAGCGCGCGCTGGAAATGGCTGGCCTGCAGCCGGACGATATCGACCTGATCATCGTCGCCAGCTCGACTCCCGACTTCTATGGCAGCTTCCCGAGCACGGCTTGCATCGTGCAGAAGAAGCTGGGCATGACCAACAACTGCGCGGCAGTGGACGTGCAAGCCGTGTGCAGCGGCTTTGTCTACGCCGTGTCGACCGCGGACAGCTTCATCAAGTCGGGCATGCACAAGAATGTGCTGGTGATCGGCGCCGAAGTCTTCTCGCGCATCCTCAATTTTGAAGACCGCACCACCTGCGTGCTGTTTGGCGATGGCGCCGGCGCGATCGTCATGAGCGCGTCGCAGGAGCCGGGCGTCCTGGCGTGCAAGCTGCATGCCGATGGCCGCCACTCCGACGTGCTGCGCGTACCGGGCAGCCTGTCCAACGGCGCAATTGCCGGCAGTGCTTTCCTGTACATGGACGGCCAGGCAGTGTTCAAGCTGGCGGTGTCCGTGCTCGAGAAGGTGGCTTACGAGGCGCTGGATGCGGCAGGCATGAACTCCGGGCAGATCGACTGGCTGATCCCGCACCAGGCCAATATCCGCATCATGAACGGCACCGCCAAGAAGCTGGGCATGGCGCCGGAAAAGATGGTGGTGACGGTCGACCAGCATGGCAATACTTCCGCCGCTTCGATCCCGCTGGCGCTGGACGTCGCGGTGCGCGATGGCCGCGTGAAGAAGGGCGACGTGGTGATGATGGAGGGTGTAGGCGGCGGCTTCACCTGGGGTGCCGTACTAGCCCGAATGTAATAAAATGCAGTCCTTTTTAGAATAAGAAGTCTAAAGGTTGAAAGATGAATAAATTCGCATTTGTGTTCCCTGGCCAGGGTTCCCAGGCCGTGGGCATGATGGAAGGCTTTGCCGGCAACCCGGTGGTTGCCCAGACGATCGCTGAAGCCTCCGATGCACTGCAGTTCGACCTGGGCAAGCTGATTGCCGAAGGTCCAAAAGAAGAGCTGGACCTGACCACCAACACCCAGCCGGTCATGCTGACCGCTGCCGTGGCAGCTTACCGCGCCTGGATCGCCGCTGGCGGCCCGGTGCCAACCGTGGTGGCCGGCCACTCGCTGGGCGAGTACTCGGCGCTGGTTGCCGCAGGCGTGATTTCCTTTAAAGATGCGGTGCCGCTGGTACGCTTCCGCGCACAGGCGATGCAGGAAGCCGTGCCAGTGGGGCAGGGCACCATGGCGGTGATGCTGGGCCTGTCCGACGAAGACGTGCGTGCGGCGTGCGCCGAAGCGGCTGCCGCCGTGCCAGGCGAAATCGTGGAAGCCGTTAACTACAATGCGCCGGCCCAAGTTGTGGTCGCCGGCCACAGCGCCGCAGTCGACAAGGCTTGCGAAATCGCCAAGGCGAAAGGCGCCAAGCGCGCCATGCGCCTGCCGGTGTCGGCGCCATTCCACAGCTCGCTGCTGAAGCCGGCATCGGACCGCCTGCGCGACTACATGGCGTCGCTCCATTTCAACGCGCCGCAGATCCCGCTGATCAACAACGTGGACGTGGCCGTGCTGACCGACCCGGCCTCGATCAAGGATGCACTGGTGCGCCAGGCCGCTTCCCCGGTGCGCTGGGTGGAAACCATGCAAAAAGTCGCCGCCGAAGGCATCACGAATGTGGTTGAATGCGGCCCTGGCAAAGTCCTGATGGGCCTGGCCAAGCGTATCGACCCGGTCCTGGTTGGCGAAGCCATCTACGACCAGGCAACCCTCGAGCGCATGCTGGAAACACTGAAATAAACAAGGATGACAATGACTCTCGCTAATCAAGTAGCACTGGTGACCGGCGCCTCGCGCGGCATCGGCAAGGCAATCGCACAAGAGCTGGCCCGCCAGGGCGCCAAGGTGATCGGCACCGCCACCACCGAGGCCGGCGCGGAAGCAATCTCGGCCTACCTGGCCGAGCTCGGCGCCGCAGCAGGCAAGGGCATGGTGCTGAATGTCACCAACGCCGAACAGTGCGCCGCCATCATCGACGACATCTCGAAATCCCATGGCGCCGTCGGCATCCTGGTCAACAATGCGGGCATCACGCAAGACCAGCTGGCGATGCGCATGAAGGACGAGGAGTGGGATAGCGTGATCGCCACCAACCTGACGTCGGTCGGCCGCCTGTCCCGCGCGGTCCTGCGCGGCATGATGAAGGCCAAGACCGGGCGTATCATTAACATCACCTCCGTGGTGGCATCGGCCGGCAATCCTGGCCAGATGAACTACGCTGCCGCCAAGGCGGGCGTGGAAGGCATGACCCGCGCCCTGGCCCGTGAAATCGGCAGCCGCAACATTACCGTCAACAGCGTTGCCCCTGGTTTCATCGATACCGATATGACCAAGGCGCTGGGCGAAGACCAACATACGGCCCTGCTGACCCAGATCCCGCTGGGTCGCCTGGGCAAGCCGGAAGACATCGCTGCAGCCGTTGCTTTCCTGGCTTCGCCAGCCGCCGCGTATATTACCGGTACCACCCTCCACGTGAACGGTGGTATGTATATGAATTGATACGGTTATGCGGCATAATGCCGCACGATCGCATCATTTAATAGTGATTTCAACGTAGATCAAATCAAACGTCGAAATTAGTTTATAGGCGCGCAAACCTGCTAAAATGCGCGCTTTCCGTAACAACATATTGGAGCCATAACATGTCGGATATCGAACAACGCGTTAAGAAAATCGTCGCTGAACAACTGGGCGTCGCTGAAGCAGACATCAAGACCGAATCCTCCTTCGTTGACGATCTGGGCGCCGATTCCCTGGACACCGTTGAACTGGTAATGGCACTGGAAGACGAGTTCGAAATGGAAATCCCAGACGAACAAGCTGAAAAGATCACCACCGTACAGCAAGCGATCGACTACGCAACTGCACACGTCAAGGCCTAATCGACGCCCTGACTCTCCGATCCACTCCGGGAGACTCGCTTGAGTTCTAAAAACCGTCGTGTAGTGGTCACCGGCCTCGGTGTTATTTCCCCCGTCGGCAACAGCGTTGCCGACGCGTGGAAAGCAATCACCGAGAGCAAGTCCGGGATCGCAAACATTACTAGTTTTGACGCATCGGCCTTCTCCACCCGTTTCGCGGGTGAAGTGAAGGGCTTCAACGTCGAGGATTATCTCGACGCCAAAGAAGCGCGTCACATGGATAAATTCATCCACTTCGGCATGGCCGCCGGCATCCAGGCAATCCAGGATTCCGGCATCACCGTGACTGAAGAAAATGCCGATCGCATCGGCGTGATCATCGGTTCCGGCATCGGCGGCTTGCCGATGATCGAAGCACAGAAGGAAGACTACGACAAGCGCGGTCCGCGCCGTATCTCCCCGTTCTTCGTACCGGCCTCGATCATCAATATGATTTCCGGCAACCTGTCGATCAAGTACGGCATGCGCGGTCCCAACCTGTCCATCGTGACGGCTTGCACCACCGGCCTGCATTCGATCGGCGCGGCTGCTCGCCTGATCGAATACGGCGATGCGGACGTGATGATCGCCGGCGGCGCGGAATCGACCGTATCGCCACTGGGCCTGGGCGGTTTCGCTTCGGCTCGCGCACTGTCCTCGCGCAACGATGACCCAGCTACCGCGTCCCGCCCATGGGATATGGATCGCGACGGTTTCGTGCTGGGCGAAGGCGCAGGCGTCATGGTTCTGGAAGAGTACGAACACGCGAAAGCGCGCGGCGCCAAGATCTATGCAGAAGTGCTGGGCTTTGGCATGAGCGCCGATGCATATCACATGACCTCGCCTCTGGAAGATGGCGCTGGTGGCAGCAAGTCGGCGCAAAACGCGCTGAAGAACGCTGGCATCAACCCTGACCAGGTGAATTACGTGAATGCGCACGGCACCTCGACCCCGCAAGGCGACGTGGCGGAAGTCCAGGGTGTCAAGCGCACCTTCGGCGAGCACGCCAAGAAGCTGGTTGTCAGCTCCACCAAGTCGGCCACCGGCCACCTGTTGGGCGGCGCCGGCGGCCTGGAGTCCGTGTTCACGGTACTGGCGATCCACAACCAGGTGATTCCGCCGACCATCAACCTGTTCAACCAGGATCCGGCATGCGATCTGGACTTCTGCGCCAATACCGCGCGTGAGGCAACGATCAACTATGCGCTGAAGAACTCCTTCGGCTTCGGCGGCACCAACGGCAGCCTGCTGTTCGCTAAAGTCTAAACGGAACTTCCAAGCCTCGCCCTGGTCTTAGTGCCGGGGCGAGCGCTTCTGCTGTACCCCCCAAATTCATTTTTCCCATGTCGATCGCGGCATCCGTCGCTGTTCGTCCGTCGCCATGCCTGCGCGTCTTGCGGGCAGGGATTGTTGCGTCCGTGCTGGCCGTCGGGACATGGAGCGGCCAGCCTTTGCTGGCGGCAGCGGCGCTGGCAAGCCTGCGGCGCGAAGTCAATTGCAGTCGCATTGATATTTCCGGTGTCGGAGAAATCCGGCTGACGGTATACCGGAAGCAATGCCGGGCACGCTTGCTGGACGGCTGCACAGCCTGGCCCGCGGCCTTGCTCTTGCACCTGGAGTTGGATGGCGGCCAGCGCCTGTGGCTGGCCTTGCTGCCCGACTCGGTCGCCGGCGGCGAGTGGCGCCGGCTGCAGGCGGCAGTGCGGGCCCAGCTTCAAAAAATGTGAACCAATCTTCGCGGGACTGCTCTTATGACGGTGGACCCAGATCGTGAGCTGGTCGAGCGGGCCCGGGCGGGGGAGCGGGCGGCGTTCGACCTGCTGGTGGCGCGCTACCAGCGGCGCTTGCTGCGCCTGGTGCTGCGGCTGCTGCGCGATCCGGCCGAGGCGGAGGATGTGGTGCAGGAAACCTTCCTCAAGGCTTACCGGGCGCTGCCGCGCTTTCGGGGCGAGGCGGCGTTTTACACCTGGCTGTACCGGATTGCCTTGAACGGGGCGCGCAACGCGATCTTGCGGCGGCGCCAGCGCAGCGCGCCGCAGGGCGTGGCGCCATCGCAGCTGGTGGCGCCGGTGCCGGAGATCGGGACGCCGGAATCCATGTTGCTCAGCAAGCAGGTGATGTTGGCGATCGACGCGGCCCTGGAGGCCTTGCCGCTGGAATTGCGGAGCGCCATCGTCCTGCGGGAAATCGAAGGCTTGAGTTATGAGGAAATTGCGCAAATCATGGAGTGTCCGCTGGGAACCGTGCGCAGCCGGATTTTCCGGGCGCGCGAAGCGATCGCGCGGCGCTTGCGGCCCTTGTTGGATTTGCCTGTCGATAAGCGTTGGTGAGGAGAGGCAATGATTTTACTGCCCGATGAAGATGAGATGCCGGTGGGCGCCCTGGTCAATGCGCTGGTCGGGGAGGCGTTGCGGCAAAGCGTAGCCGACATCGAGCCAAGTCCCGGTTTCCAGGCGCGGCTCACGGCAGCGCTCGATGCGGCCGACGCGCAGGCGACGGACCAAGCGGGGCCAGGCGAAGGCAGGCAAGCGGGGGAGGCGGCTGGCGATGCGGCGCCCGGCGCGGGGCCGGGCGCGAAGACGGTGGCGGCGGCCTCTTGAAACTGCGCGGGGATGCCCGCAACATATCGTCACAATATCCGGCTCCCGTTTAACGCGAAGCTGATTTATATTGCTTGTTCTTCATTGACTTTCACTTAACGCAACCATGAAAAAAACCATGATTTCTGCGCTGGTCCTCAGCGCGGCCTCCCTCGGCTTGCCAGCCGTTGCCGGTTTCGCGCCCGCCTATGCTGCGGCTCCCGCCGTGGCCGGATTGCCGGACTTTGCCGACCTCGTTGAACGGGTCGGCCCGGCTGTCGTGAATATCCGTACCACCGAACGCATTACCCAGCGCGATGTCGACGCGGCCGGCCAGGCCGATGAAATGCAGGAATTCCTGCGCCGCTTCTTCGGCGGCCAGATACCGCGCCAGGGCCAAGCCCCGCGCCGGCGCAACCTGCCGGCCCCGGGCCAGGAAATCCAGCGCGGCATCGGTTCGGGCTTTGTGGTGTCGGCCGACGGCTATGTCCTGACCAATGCCCATGTGGTCGATGGCGCCGACGAGGTGTACGTGACGCTGACCGACAAGCGCGAGTTCAAGGCCAAGGTGTTGGGCGCCGATGCGCGCGCCGACGTGGCCGTACTGAAAATCGATGGCGGCAAGCTGCCTTACCTGACGATCGGCGACCCGAACAAGGCCCGGGTGGGCGAGTGGGTGATTGCCATCGGCTCGCCGTTCAATCTTGAGAACACCGTGACATCCGGCATCATCTCGGCCAAGGCGCGCGATACCGGCGACCTGCTGCCGCTGATCCAGAGCGACGTGGCGGTCAATCCCGGCAACTCGGGCGGCCCGCTGATCAACCTGCGCGGCGAAGTCATCGGCATTAATTCGCAGATCGCGACGCTGTCGGGCGGCTATAACGGCATTTCCTTCGCGATCCCGATCGACGAGGCCATGCGCGTGGCCGAGCAACTGAAGAAATCCGGCAAGGTTACGCGCGGCCGGCTGGGGGTGCAGATCGGCGAATTGAACAAGGACGTCGCCGAGTCGCTGGGCCTGAAGAACAACAAGGGCGCCGAAGTGACCCAGGTCGAGCCGGGCAGCCCGGCCGACAAGGGCGGCCTGCGGGTGGGGGACGTGGTCACCAAGTACAACGGCAAGGAGATCGACCGCTTCGCCGACCTGACCCGCATGGTGCTGGGTACCGCGCCCGGCTCGAAAGCGACGCTGACCGTGTGGCGCAAGGGTGCCCCGGCCGATGTGCACGTCACCGTGGGCGAGGCCGACCCGGACAACAAGGTGGCCGGCCGCCCGGGTGGCAAGCGGGGCGAGAAGAAGGATGAGGCGCCAGCCACGGCGGTGAATGCGCTCGGCTTCGTGGTCGGCGACCTGACTGCGGCGCAAAAGCGCGAGCTGGGCGTGACCGGCGGCGTGGTGGTCGAAGACACGGAGGGCGCGGCCGAGGTGGCCGGGCTGCGCCGCGGCGATATCCTGCTGATGCTGAATAATCAGGATATCGTGGATGCCAAGCAGTTCAATGCTGCCGTGGCCAAGCTCGATCCGAAGCGTGCCGCCGCCGTGCTGGTGCGGCGCGGCAACCAGGCGCAGCATTTCTCGCTGCGTCCGGCGCCGGCGTCCAAGTAAGCAGCGCTGCAACCGGCGCCGCCGCGCGTTGGTCGCCCATCAAGGCGGCCAGCCCGCGGCGGCGTTGCATGTCGCTGCCCACTGCGCTTGCCCCGAGGGCGCCATGCTGGCGATCATTCTCAACATCGGTCCCGGCGCGCTACAATGGTAGCCCGCGCCCGAGGGGGCGACCACCAGCCCACGCAAGCCCTGAATGCACTTCACCCTGTACTCCCGCTCCTATTGCCACCTGTGCGACGACATGCTGGCAGCCCTGCATGCCCTGCAAACCCCGGAACGGCGGTTCACCGTCGAGGTCATCGACGTCGATGCCGACGCGGCCCTGGTGGCGCGCTTCGATGAGCTGGTGCCGGTGCTGTTTGCCGACCTGGATGCGCCGGAGCTGTGCCATTACTTCCTGGATGAGGCCAAAGTACGGGCCGTGTTGTCGAATTAATTACTGTTCTCATAAGGTTTCTCGAGAAATCCGGCTTTCCCCTCTGAAATCCGGTAAAATGCCGGGGGTTACCCTTGCATTGATTTCCATAAAAAGGCGCTCAAGCGCCTTTTTGTTATAGCTCGTTTCGATTTTTAATGAACAACATTCGCAATTTTTCCATCATCGCCCACATTGACCACGGCAAGTCCACGCTGGCGGATCGCATCATCCAGTTGTGCGGCGGCCTGTCCGACCGCGAGATGGAAGCGCAGGTCCTGGACTCCATGGACCTGGAACGTGAACGCGGCATCACCATCAAAGCCCAGACCGCTGCCCTGAAATATAAGGCGCGCAATGGCGAGATCTACAACCTGAACCTGATCGACACCCCGGGCCACGTCGACTTCTCCTATGAAGTCAGCCGTTCGCTGTCGGCCTGCGAAGGTGCGCTGCTGGTGGTCGACGCGTCGCAAGGCGTGGAAGCGCAGACCGTGGCCAACTGCTACACCGCGCTCGACCTCGGCGTGGAAGTGGTACCGGTACTGAACAAGATCGACTTGCCGAACGCCGACCCGCCCACCGCGATCGCCGAAATCGAAGACGTGATCGGCATTGAAGCCGGCGACGCGGTGCACTGCTCGGCCAAGACCGGCCTGGGCGTGGAAGACGTGCTCGAATCGATCATTGCCAAAGTGCCGCCGCCAAAGGGCGACCCGGAAGCGCCGCTGCAAGCGCTGATCATCGATTCCTGGTACGACTCCTACGTGGGCGTGGTGATGCTGGTGCGCGTGGTGAACGGTACCTTGCGTCCAAAGGAAAAGATTCGCCTGATGGCGACCGATTCGGTGCAGCTGGTGGAAGATATCGGTATCTTCTCGCCGCGCTCGGTCTCGCTGCCGCAGTTGAGCGCGGGCCAGGTAGGCTTTGTGATCGCCGGCATCAAGGAACTGAAAGCGGCGCGCGTGGGCGACACCATCACCACCGTGGCCAAGCCGGCTCCGGCGCCGCTGCCGGGCTTCAAGGAAGTGCAGCCGCAAGTGTTCGCCGGCCTGTTCCCGGTGGAAGCCAACCAGTACGACGCCCTGCGCGATTCGCTGGAAAAACTGAAGCTGAATGACGCCGCACTGATGTACGAGCCGGAAGTGTCGCAAGCGCTGGGCTTCGGCTTCCGCTGCGGCTTCCTGGGCCTGCTGCACATGGAAATCGTGCAGGAGCGCCTGGAGCGTGAATTCGACATGGACCTGATCACCACGGCGCCAACCGTGGTGTATGAGGTGGAAATGCGCGACGGCACCGTGCTGCACGTCGACAATCCGTCGCGCATGCCGGACCCAAGCCACATCAACGAAGTGCGCGAGCCGATCGTCACCGTCAACCTGTACATGCCGCAAGAGTATGTCGGTTCCGTGATCACCCTGTGCATCGGCAAGCGCGGCATCCAGATGGACATGGCCTACCACGGCCGCCAGGTGAAACTGGTGTACGAGATGCCGATGGCCGAGATCGTGCTGGACTTCTTCGACAAGCTGAAGTCCACCTCGCGCGGTTATGCCTCGATGGACTACGAGTTCAAGGAAAACCGCGCCGCTGACGTGGTCAAGGTCGACATGCTGATCAACAGCGAGAAGGTCGATGCGCTGGCCATCATCGTGCACCGCGCCAATGCGCCATACCGCGGCCGCGCGGTGGCGGCCAAGATGCGCGAACTGATCCCGCGCCAGATGTTCGACGTGGCGATCCAGGCCGCGATCGGCTCCAACATCATCTCGCGTGAAAACGTGAAGGCGATGCGCAAGAACGTCCTGGCTAAGTGCTACGGCGGCGACATCAGCCGCAAGAAGAAACTGCTCGAGAAGCAGAAAGCAGGTAAGCGACGCATGAAGCAAGTGGGCTCCGTGGAGATCCCGCAAGAGGCATTCCTGGCAATCCTTCAAGTGGAAGAGAAATGACACTGCAATCCATCCTGGGCAATTTCGCACTCATCCTGTTCGTCCTGATGGTGGTGACGGGGATCATCTGGGTCCTCGACCTGGTGGTGTTCTCCAGGCAGCGCCGCGCTGCCGCCAACCGGGCGCTGGTCGAATACGACGAGCGCATGGCGCGCTCGGCCGCCAATGGCATCCGCATGGACGAGCAGGGCAATGCGCGCTCCAAGCTGGAAGCGGACATCCTGCGCCAGCCCACCTGGATCGAATACTCGGGCAGCTTCTTCCCGGTGATCGCGCTGGTGTTCTTCCTGCGTTCCTTCCTGTGGGAGCCGTTCAAGATCCCGTCCTCGTCGATGGTGCCGACCCTGCTGGTGGGCGACCTGATCCTGGTGAACAAATACACCTATGGCATCCGCCTGCCTATCATCAACAAGAAGGTGGTGCAGATCAACGATCCGCAGCGTGGCGACGTGATGGTGTTCAAATATCCGAAGGATATGAGCCAGGACTACATCAAGCGGGTGGTCGGCGTGCCGGGTGATAAAATTGTGTATCAAAACAAGCGCTTAACGGTCAATGGCCAGGTGGTTGGCTATACCGCGATGGAAGACTACCTGGAAGAAGGTACCCTTACTTACCAGAAACAATTCACCGAGCAGCTGGGCGATGTGCAACACCGCATCCTGAACAACGAGAAGGCGCCGTCCGTGCTGCTCGGCCAGGTGGACGACAATTATCCGCACCGCGAGGCGTGCACCTACAATTACGAAGGCTTTTCGTGTGTAGTTCCTGAAGGAAATTACTTTATGATGGGCGACAATCGGGACAATAGTGCCGACAGCCGTATCTGGGGTTTCGTGCCGGACAAGAATATCGTAGGCAAAGCCTTCTTTGTCTGGATGAACCTGGGTAATTTCAATTTTGATCGTCTTGGCGGCATCCGCTAAGCAGAGAGGGAGAACAGAACTTATGCGCAAGCAGCACGAACGTGGTATCAGCCTGATTGGCCTGATTATTGTCATTGCCATCCTTGGATGTGTTGGTTTGGTCGCTGCGCAGGTCCTGCCGACCTTCCTGGAGTACCGCACCATCATGAATGCGATCGAACACGCCAAGAAGGATGGCGGCGGCTCCGCCAAGGGGATTATCGATTCCTACAACAAGAGTGTCGAGGTGGGCTATATCACCAGCCTGAAATCGAACGAACTGATCATCGAACGCCTGGGCGGCGAAACCGAAATCAGCTTCGCTTACGAGAAGAAGATCCCATTGGTCGGCCCGGCCAGCCTCCTGCTCGAGTATGAAGGCACGACTGCGAAGGCAGGCGCCAAGAAGAAGGTTGAAGAATAAGTGATGAATTTACAGTTATTGCAAACCAGGTTGGGCTACACGTTCCAGGATGCTGGATTGCTCCAGCAAGCCTTGACGCACCGTAGCCACAGCAGTTTGCATAACGAACGGCTGGAATTTCTCGGCGACTCGATCCTGAACTGCGTGGTCGCCTCCATTCTGTACGAACGCTACAACTCCCTCGACGAGGGCGACCTGTCGCGCGTGCGCGCCAACCTGGTCAAGCAGCAATCCCTGTTCGAAATCGCCCAGAAGCTGGAACTGTCGCAGTTCCTGCGCCTGGGCGAAGGCGAACTGAAATCGGGCGGTTTCCGCCGCCCGTCCATCCTGGCCGATACGCTGGAAGCCCTGCTGGGCGCCATTTACCTGGACGGCAGTTTCGACCAGGCCGCGGCCGTGATCCGCGCCTTCTACATCCCGATCCTGGACTCGGTCGATCCGCAGACCCTGGGCAAGGATGCCAAGACCCTGCTGCAGGAATTCCTGCAGTCGAAGAAGATCTCGCTGCCCTTGTACAATGTGGTGGCCACCCATGGCGCCGCGCATAGCCAGGAGTTCGAGATCGAGTGCCTGGTGCCCAAGCTGGGCATCCAGGTGTTCGGGCGGGGCGGCAGCCGCCGCGCCGGCGAGCAGGCCGCTGCCAAGCTGGCGCTGGAAGTCGCCGAGGAAGCGCTGAAGAAAGCGCCGTCTGCCGGCCGCAAGCCGCGCCAGCGCTCGGCCCAGCTCAAGCTGGCCGGCATCGCCACGGTCCAGGGCGAAGCGGCAGCGGACAAGAAGCTGGCCAAACAATAACTGAATCGAGTTTGCATCATGACTAGCGCACCCACTCCCGCCGGCTTCCGTTGCGGCTACATCGCCATTGTCGGCCGCCCGAACGTCGGCAAGTCGACCCTGATGAATACGCTGATCGGCGCCAAGGTCAGCATCACGTCGCGCAAGGCGCAGACCACGCGCCACCGCATCACCGGCATCCAGACCGTGCCGGACGCCCAGTTCATCTACGTCGATACGCCGGGCTTCCAGACCCGCCACTCGAATGCGCTGAACAAGACGCTGAACAAGACCGTCACCAATACGCTGGAATCGTCGGACCTGATCCTGTACATCGTGGAAGCGGGCACCTTCGGCCAGGCCGACCAGCAGGTGATGGATCTGCTGCCGAAAAACGTGCCGGTGATCCTGGTGATCAACAAGTCCGACCGGGTGAAAGACAAGGCGGTGCTGATGCCGTTCGCGCAGCAGATCGCCGAAAAGTTCCAGTTCACCGCGATCGTGCCGGTGAGCGCCAAGCTGCGCTTCCAGCTCGATGGCCTGCAGAACGAGATCAAGAAGTACTTGCCGGAGAACGAGCCGATCTTCGGCGAGGACGACATCACCGACCGCAGCGAGAAGTTCCTGGCGTCCGAGATCGTGCGCGAAAAACTGTTCCGCTTTGTCGGCGATGAACTGCCTTACA
The DNA here is from genome assembly GCF_900113115.1 of Duganella sp. CF458. GTDB lineage: Bacteria > Pseudomonadota > Gammaproteobacteria > Burkholderiales > Burkholderiaceae_D > Rugamonas. The sequence continues at coordinate 222,746 of NZ_FOOF01000006.1, forward strand.
CCAGCACCGTGCTGATCGAGAAGTTCGAACAGGAAGGCAACCTGCGCCGCATTTTCGCCGCCATCCTGGTGGAGCGCGACGGCCACAAGTCCATGATCATCGGTAACAAGGGCGCGCGCCTGAAAGAAGTCAGCACCCAGGCCCGCCAGGACATGGAAAAGCTGTTCGGCGGCCCGGTTTACCTCGAGATCTGGGTGAAAGTGAAATCCGGCTGGGCCGATAACGAAGCCGGCCTGCGCGCATACGGCTACGAATAATGTCTGACCTGGCAGCCGCTGCGCCCTCCCAGCGCCGCCGCGCGCCAGGGCAGCAGCGCACCGTCGGTACGCGGGTCAGCGAGCAGCCGGCCTTCGTGCTGCATAGCTATCCCTACAAAGAAACCTCGCTCATCGTCGAACTGTTCACGCGCGATTACGGCCGCGTGGCACTGATCGCGAAAGGCGCCAAGCGGCCGCACTCCCAGTTGCGCGGCGTGCTGCAGACTTTCCAGCCCCTGACCACCGGCTGGACCGGCAAGAACGAGCTGCGTACGCTGACCGATGCCGACTGGGTCGGCGGCATGCTGCCGCTCGAAAAGACCGCGCTGCTGTGCGGCTTCTACCTGAACGAACTGCTGGTCAAGCTGACCGCGCGCGACGATGCGCATGCCAGGCTGTTCGATCATTACGTCTCCACGCTGAACCAGTTGGCCCACAACGAACCGGCGCCGATCGTGCTGCGCAAGTTCGAAATGGCGCTGCTGAGGGAGACCGGCGTGGCGGCCGACCTGACGCGCTGCACCGCCTCGCGCACGAAAGTGCTGGCCGATGTACATTACGTGGTGGACCCCGATCGCGGCCCGCGTCCGGAACGCGACGAGGACACGGCTCCGCGCGTCGCCGGCAAAACCTTGCTGGACATGGAGCGCGAGGATTACGCCGACCCTGCCACGCAGGCGCAAAGCAAGCAGTTGATGCGCTACCTGTTGTCCTGGCACCTTGGCGGCGCGCCATTGAACACGCGCCAGATATTGATCGATTTGCTGCAACTTTAAGAAAAGAAAAAATGAGCTTCCTGTCTCCTTCCGGCACTGTCATCGACCTCGGCGTGAACATCGACCACGTCGCCACGCTGCGCAATGCGCGCGGCACCGCATATCCCGACCCGATCCGCGCCGCGCTGCTGGCCGAGCAGGCCGGCGCCGACTGCATCACCCTGCACCTGCGCGAAGACCGGCGCCACATTAAGGATGCCGACGTGATCGCGCTGGCGCCGCAACTGGTGACGCGCATGAACCTGGAAGCGGCCGTCACGCAGGAGATGATCGACTTCGCCTGCCGCATCAAGCCGGCCGACGTGTGCCTGGTGCCGGAAAAGCGCACCGAGATCACCACCGAAGGGGGGCTGGATGTGGTGCGCTTCCACAAGGAGGTGCAAGCCGCCGTCAAGCAGTTGCAAGGGGAGGGCATCCGCGTCTCACTGTTCATCGACGCCGATGAGGAGCAGATCAAGGCCGCCGCGGCGGTTGGCGCGCCAGTGATCGAACTGCATACCGGCGCCTATGCCGATGCCGAAGGCGAGGCGCAGGCGCGCGAACTGCAGCGCATCAAGGACGGCGTGCGTTGGGGCGTGCAGAATGGCCTGAAGGTCAATGCCGGCCATGGCCTGCATTACACCAATGTGCAGGCGATCGCCGCCATTCCGGACATCGCGGAACTGAACATCGGCCACGCCATCGTGGCGCACTCCATCTTTGCCGGTTGGGAAAATGCCGTGCGCGAAATGAAAGCCATCATGGTGTCGACCCGCCTGGGCGCAAAATGATCTACGGGATCGGGACGGACGTCAGCAAGGTGCCCCGCATCGCTGCCGCGCTGGAGCGCAGCGGCGAGCGCTTTGCGCGCAAGATCCTCGGTCCTGATGAAATCCTGGTCTACCTGGAGCGCAGCGCCCGCAGCCCGCTACGCGGCGTGCGCTACGCCGCGACCCGTTTCGCCGCCAAGGAAGCGTTCTCCAAGGCGCTCGGCCTGGGCCTGCGCCCGCCGATGACCTGGCACACGGCGCAACTGCTGAATGATGATTTGGGCAAGCCTTACATGGCCTGCAGCGGCGCGCTGGGCGAATTCATGTTGCAGAATGCGCTGGTCGCCCATATCTCCGTGAGCGATGAAGAGGATTACGCGATCGCCTATGCGATCGTCGAGCGAGCGAATGACTGAAAACACCCTAGACCCACGTGAGCAGGTGCTGGCCACCGTTGCCAAGCTGCCAAACCTGCCCGGCGTGTACCGCTACTTCGATGCCGAAGACAAGGTGCTCTACGTGGGCAAGGCGCGCGACCTGAAAAAGCGCGTGTCGAGCTATTTCCAGAAGAACTTGTCGAGCCCGCGCATTGCCTTGATGGTCGAGCGCATCGCGCGCCTGGAAACCACGGTGACGCGCAGCGAGGCCGAGGCCCTGATCCTGGAAAACAACCTGATCAAGGCGCTGCAGCCGCGCTACAACATCCTGTTCCGCGACGACAAGAGCTATCCCTACCTGAAGATCACGGGCGGCGATGTGCCGCGCATGGTGTACTACCGCGGCGCGGTGGACCGCAAGCACCAGTATTTCGGCCCGTTCCCTTCGTCGTGGGCGGTGAAGGAGTCGATGCAGATCCTGCAAAAGGTGTTCATGCTGCGCACCTGCGAGGACAGCGTGTACATGAACCGCACGCGGCCCTGCCTGCTGCACCAGATCGGCCGTTGCAGCGGTCCTTGCGTGGGGCTGATCGCACCCGAGGATTACCGCAACGACGTCAATAACGCGGCGCGCTTCCTGCGCGGGCGCCAGAGCGAGGTGATGGAAGAGCTGGAGCAGAAGATGCTCGCCTACGCCACCGAACTCAAATTCGAGCAGGCGGCGGTGGTGCGCAACCGCATCCAGTCGCTGTCCAAAGTGCTGCACCAGCAGTCGATGGAAACCACCGGCGACCAGGACGTCGACATCCTGGCGGTGGTGGTGCAGGGCGGCCGTGCCTGCGTCAACCTGGCCATGGTGCGCGGCGGCCGCCATTTGGGCGACCGCGCCTACTTCCCGACCCATGTGATGGATGCCGAGGTGGTAGCCGAGCGCCCGATCGAGCAGGAAGTGTTGTCGGCTTTCCTGGTGCAGCATTACACGGAAAAGAGCATTCCCGGCACGCTGATCCTGAACATCGAATTCGACCAGCCGGAGCTGATCCTGGCGTTGCAGGAGCAGTGCGGCCACCGCATCCACCTGATCTTCCAGCCGCAAGGCCAACGCCGCCAATGGCAGGACCTGGCGCAGAAGGGCGCCGAGATCTCGCTGGCGCGGCTGCTGTCCGAGCAAGGCTCGCAGCAGGCCCGCACCCGCGCACTGGCCGACGCGCTGAGCCTGGAGAACGAAGACCTGGACACCCTGCGCGTGGAATGCTTCGACATTTCGCACACGGCCGGCGAGGCGACGCAGGCTTCCTGCGTGGTGTTCCACCATCACCAGATGCAGAACGGCGAATACCGCCGCTACAACATCAACGACATCACGCCGGGCGACGATTACGCCGCCATGCGCCAGGTGCTGACGCGCCGTTACGAGAAAGTGGCCGGCGGCGATGGCGTGATGCCAGACGTGGTGCTGATCGACGGCGGCAAAGGCCAGGTCGAAATGGCGCGCCAGGTGTTTGTCGAACTGGGGCTGGATATCGGCCTGATCGTCGGCGTGGCGAAAGGCGAGGGCCGGCGTGTCGGCCTGGAGACACTGGTTTTCGTCGACGGACGCGCGCCGCAGGAACTGGGCAAGGAATCAGCGGCCCTGATGCTGGTCGCCATGATCCGCGACGAAGCGCACCGTTTCGCCATCACCGGCATGCGTGCCAAACGCGCCAAGGCCCGCCAGACCTCGCGCCTTGAGGAGATCGAGGGCATCGGAGCCAAACGCCGGCAAAAGCTGCTATCGCGCTTCGGCGGCCTGAAGGGCGTGATGAACGCCAGTATCGAGGACCTGAAATCGGTGGAGGGTATTTCCGACACCCTGGCCGAAGAAATCTACAGGCAATTGCACTAGAGTGGCTTTGAATGCGCCGCCGTTATACACTAGCGGCGCGTCATTACAATTCTTATACACCGCATATGCCTTTCAACATCCCGATCCTTCTGACCTGGTTGCGCGTCGCGCTGATTCCCCTGGTCGTTGGCGTGTTCTACCTCCCTGTCACCTGGCTCACCCCGCACGAACGCAACCTGGCCGCCACGCTGATCTTCATCGTTGCCGCGGTGACCGACTGGTTCGACGGTTTCCTGGCCCGCCGCTGGAACCAGACCTCGGCCTTTGGCGCCTTCCTCGACCCCGTGGCTGACAAGCTGATGGTGGCAGGCGCCTTGCTGGTGCTGCTGAACCTGGACGGCGGCCGCTGCCATCCGATCGTCGCCTTTATCATCATCGGCCGCGAAATCACCATTTCCGCGCTGCGCGAGTGGATGGCGCAGATTGGCGCCTCCAAATCGGTGGCGGTCAGTTCGATCGGCAAGATCAAGACGGCCGCGCAAATGAGCGCCATCCCGATGCTGCTGTACTACGACGTGCTCTGGGGCGCGATCGATACCCGCTTCTGGGGCGACCTGCTGCTGTGGCTGGCCAGCGTGCTGACCGTGTGGTCCATGTTCTATTACCTCAAGAAGGCATGGCCCATGATCAAGGAACGCTCGGGCAACTTATCGTAAATAACAATATTGCCCCTTGACAGCGTCTTTGGATCATCTATAATGCTGGCCTGCTGTTGATGACGACGCAGCGATGCGAAGCGGGAGTAGCTCAGTTGGTAGAGCGCAACCTTGCCAAGGTTGAGGTCGAGAGTTCGAGACTCTTCTCCCGCTCCAAACGTCATCGGCGACAAAGTAGGAAGCAAGCAGTAATAATCGCACTGGAAATATGAGAATGTTTCTGCGATAATGCGGTTCCTCTGAAATGCGGGAGTAGCTCAGTTGGTAGAGCGCAACCTTGCCAAGGTTGAGGTCGAGAGTTCGAGACTCTTCTCCCGCTCCAGTTCACTGGAGCAGCAGTAGTAGTAAATGAAATAACTCCATGCGGGAGTAGCTCAGTTGGTAGAGCGCAACCTTGCCAAGGTTGAGGTCGAGAGTTCGAGACTCTTCTCCCGCTCCAAGTTTTTCAAACCCATGCGGGAATAGCTCAGTTGGTAGAGCGCAACCTTGCCAAGGTTGAGGTCGAGAGTTCGAGACTCTTTTCCCGCTCCAGAATTCGAAGAGACACGCGACCTGCCGCGGCTCTTGTGTGACCCCTTCGGCGGGGTAGCAAAATGGTTATGCAGCGGCCTGCAAAGCCGTGTACGCCGGTTCGATTCCGGCCCTCGCCTCCAAAAGAATGAAAAATCCTCGCTTCGGCGGGGATTTTTCATTTCCGGCCTCGATTTTTGTGCAGTTGGCACAGTTGGTGAGATTTTATGCAAAAGCCCGTCAAAACTCCCCGGGAAGCGCTCAAGCTGATCGTCCACACCTGGCGCCATGCCGCGCCGTTTTTCGCGAGTATCGAAGTCTGGCTGATGGTGTTGGTGGCTGCCACCGTTGTCGGCGGCGTGTTCCTGGCTGCAATGGGGGATCCACTCAGCCTGCTGGCAATCGGCTTTGCAGTCGGGTACTTGGTACTGCGGCCTGTGCTGCATGCCAAGGGTATTCTGAGCTGGCCTTTTCTCTGACCTCTGTCAGCCCGATAGCGGCAGGTGCGTGCCGCGCATGCGATGGTTGCCTTCCTAATATTTCGAGACTTGGCGTTGTGATAAAATCGCGGCCCTATGAATCGAAATAGCCGCCTTCACCGCTTCACCGCCTGGCTTGCATGCCTGGCGATGGTGTTTGCTGTGCTGGCTCCGTCGATTTCTCGCGCGCAGTCGGGTGATGGTTGGATCGAGATCTGTACCACTGGCGGCATGAAGCTGGTCAAGATCACCGATGCCGACAGCTCGCAAAAGCCATCTGGTTCGCTGATTCATGGTGAGCATTGCCCCTTCTGCGCCACGCATACCGACATAGCCGGTCCCATTCCAGCGTCACCGATTGTCATCCATCCTGCCGGCCTGGTGTCGGCAGTGCCCCGCCTGTTTCTCCAAGTCCCCCGGACTCTATTCACCTGGGCGCCCGCACAGTCGCGCGCTCCGCCCGCCGCTGCCTGATCTGAGTTTCTGAAACCTGCCTGCCTTGTTGCAGGCTGTCTCCGTGTTCGCGCGGATAAACCGTTTTCGACCTTATCAGGAGTCGCCATGACCCCAATCATGTCGCGCGCGCAGTTCTCACTGTGCCTGCAAGCCATTCGCTGCGCCTGTTTCGCAGCCATTATCGCCCTCGGTGTGTGGAACGGCTACATGCTGCAATACGCCGCCACCAGTCCAACCGTCCTCCGTCTGGTCCAGGTGAAATGATGAAGAGTAGTAAGAACAAGACCATTCAACTCACCTTGCTTTCCTTCTCGATCCTGGCGGCCTTTGGCACCGAAGCCCGGGCCGAAGAATCCGCCCTGGTCGAGGTTGTCGTGATCAGTGCCGCACGCAGCGCTACCAAGCTGTCTGAGACGCCAAGTGCCATTGGCGTGGTCGACCTCGATGTCCTGCAACGCGACAAGCCGAAAACCATGGGTGATGCGCTGAACCGCATCGCCGGCGTGCACTGGAACGATCTTGGCAACGAGCAGCACAGCATGGCCATCCGCCAGCCGATTACCACCGCTTCCGTGTATCAGTACCTGGAGGACGGGATTCCCATTCGTCCGCTGGGCGTGTTCAACCACAACTCGCTCAACGAGATGAACCTGGCGGGCGCCGACAGCGTGGAAGTGCTGAAAGGCCCGGCCTCATCGCTCTATGGCAGCAATGCTGTCGCCGGCGCGATCAACCTGATGACAGCCGCGCCATCGCGCAAGCCGTATGCGATGTTCGGCGTGCGCCGCGAGCCGGTCGCCGGCTTCAGCCGCATCGACACCGCAGCCAGCAATACCTGGGACCGCTTCGGCCTGCGCTTTTCGCACTACAGCAGCCGCCGCAGCCGCGACAACTGGCAGCAATACAGCTATGGCGATAAGGATTCCTTCACCCTGCGTGCCGACTATGCGCTCACTGCCACGTCCCAACTCAGGGCAACGCTGGTGCGTACCGACCTCGATTCGGCCATGGCCGGCAGCCTGTTCGAGAACGACTACCAGGCTGGTAATGGCAAGAGCATCAACACCTTCACCTATCGCAGGGACCTGACTACCCGCGCCACCGTGGCGTGGGAGGGTGAAACCACGGCGGGCGGCACCACCACGGTGACCCTGTTCACGCGCCGCAACGACCACGGCCAGATCCCGAGCTACCAGATCGGCAGCTGCAGCGCGACCTTGTGCAAGGGCGCCAAGAACAATAACCATGTCGATTCGCGCGGCGTCGACCTCAAGCATGTACAGGAATTCCGCTGGCTCGATTCGCGCTTGGTCGCCGGCGTTTATATTGACCGCACTGGCAATCCATTTGTCAGCGATAACCTGAGCATCGTGCGTGAGCCGGCCAGCGGACGCTATGTCAGCTACACCCTGGCCAGCGCGACCCAGCCGCTGGGCGTGCGCGATTATTCCACCGATATCGACAATGACGCGCTGTTCGCGCAATGGGAGTTCACGCCGTTGCCGCATTTGCGCGTGGTGGCGGGCGGCCGGTCCGACCAGATCGAATATGACTACCGAAACCGCCTGGCGCCCAAGGGCAGCACCAACTACGGTGCCCCGGATGAGAAGCGCAGCTTCGCGCGCTTCAGCCCGAAGATTGGCGCCAGCTATGTGCTGGGACCAAACGCCAACGTCTACAGCAATATCAGCGATGGCTTCACGCCGCCTGAAGTCAGCCAGTTGTACGGTAAGACCGGCATCGCCGACCTGCACCCGGCCACCTACCGCAATATCGAACTGGGCATGCGCCTGGCCTTCCTGGGTGGCGCGTTGAGCCTGGATTCGGCGCTGTACCGCCTGACTGGGCGCGACACCATCGTCAGCTATACCGTTTCGCCGGGCAGCAGCGAGAACCGCAACGCCGGCCGTACGCGCAGCCAGGGCGTGGAGCTGGGCCTGAATTATGACGGCAAACTGGTCGATGCGCGTTTTGGCACCGCCATTGCACGCCATCGGTATGACAGCTACCGCCTGTCGAGCACCCAGGACTTCAGTGGCAACGATATGCCGCAAGCACCACGTGACATGACCACCGCTGAAATTGCTTACAAACCGATGGCCGGCGCGCGCGTCGCACTGGAAGTGGTACACCAGGGACGGTACTGGATGAATAACGCCAACACGGTGGAATACGGCGGGCATACCCTGCTTAACCTGCGCGGCGCTTACCGCCTGGGCAATGGCTGGGAAGTCTGGATGCAGGTACGCAACGTCGGCGACAGACATTATGCCGATTCCGCCTCCAGCTCTTATTCCGGCAGCGGCAGTTACGTACCGAATACGCAAAACCAGTATACCCAGGGCTCACCGCGCAGCGTCGCGATGGGGCTGACTTACACCTATGGAAAGTGAGCAGGGCATGACAGACCAACGTATGAAATCGGCCCGTACCGCCTTGTTGTGGCGCGTGCATTGGTGGGCGGCACTGGTGGCATCCCCGTTTGCGCTAGTCGCGGCGCTGACCGGCCTGCTGTATGCCTTTACCCCGCAAATTGAAGCCAGGCTGTATGGGGCGATGGAACTGGTACAGCCAGTGGAAAAACACGTATCGCTAGACGCCATGGTCGGCGCAGCGCATGCCACGGCGCCTGCAATGTCGCAATTGCATTCGGTCGTGGTGCCGGCCGCGCCGGACGAATCGGTCAAGGTGACCTTTGCGGCCGGCGGCGCTGATAGTGGCGAGCACCAGCAGCATGCCGGCCACGCGCCGGCTGCGCCGAAGAAGCCGGCGTTCGGCCCGCCTGCCGGCGCGGTGACCTACTTCGTCGACCCGGCTGATGCAAAAGTCCTGGGCAGCCAGGCGAATGAGGAACGTTTCAGCCAGTGGGCAAAACGCCTGCATTCGCGCTTGCTGCAAGGCGAGACCTGGCGTTGGATGATCGAACTGGCGACCAGCTGGCTGATGGTCATGCTGCTGACAGGTGTTGCCCTGTGGTGGCCCAAGGCCAGCTTGCCGAAGCTTGGCAAGCGGGGCCGCGAAGCGTGGCGCCAGTGGCACGCCTTCTTTGGCGTGGGGTTTGGTGTCTTGACCCTGATTATCCTCACGACCGGTTTGACGTGGAGTAAATACGCTGGCGAAGAAGTACGCTACCTGCGCGACCTGACCGGGCAGGCATCACCCAAAATGCCGCGCGGGCTGGCTTCCGAACATGCCGATCCTGCTACCGCTATGAGCTGGCAGACCGCACTCGATAAAGCCCGCGCCCTGGCGCCGGGCGTGGCGCTGCAATTGACGCCGCCGGCTGGTCCGCATGGCATCTGGAAAATCGGCATGGCCGAGCGGAGCCGCCCTCAGCTTCGCTTTGATGCTGCGCTCGACGCCTATAGTGGCCGCGTGCTGTACCGGTCCGGCTGGGATGAGCAGACTGCCTTTGGCAAGGCGACCACCGTCGGCATTCCGTTCCACCGCGGTGAATTCGGCTGGTGGAACCAGGCCTTGCTGATCGTGTTTGGCGTGGGAACCCTGTTCTCGCTGGTTTCCGGCTGGGTCATGTATTTCAAGCGGCGCAAGGCGGGCCAGCTCGGCTTGCCAAAGGTGCCAGGCGGCGCTTGGCGTGCGATCGGATTCGGGTGGGCGGCTGGCGCGCTGGCCTGCCTTGCGCTCATGCCAATGCTCCTGCTTTCCGCTCCATGTGTCCTCCTTGCTGATCGCCTGTTGGCGAGCGTGATGGCGAGATGGTAGTGGATTGTCGATGGGCGCTGCCGCGCGCGAGCTGGTTCCACATCGCTGTTACGCTGAGTGGCAGCCTATGTACGGTTTATGTGAACGGCGCTGCAGTAGGCAGCAACACCGGCATGATGTTAACGCCAGCCCAGATCGGACATACTGACCAGAACTGGATTGGGCGCTCGCAACGCGATGGTGAACCCTATTTCAGCGGCAGCCTCGACGACTTCCGAATCTATCATGGCGCGCTGAGTGCAAGCCAGGTTACTGCCGTGATGAATGGTCAGTCCATTTGAGTTGTCATCAGCGCCACCGTAGCCGGCTGGCCGTTTCTCTAAAAGGCGCGCGGCGTGGTGCCGAAGCGTTGCACCACGAATTCGACAAAGCTGGCCAGCTTGGGCGTCGACTGCCGGTCGCGCGGGTAGATCAGGTGCATCGGGCGGGGCGCCGGCCAGTATTCATGCAGGATGGGAATCAGCCGGCCGGCCGCAATTTCGTCGGCCAGCACGGCATCCGCCTGCATCACCAGGCCCAGGCCCGCAACCGCAGCGAGGCGCAAGGCTTCGCCATTGTTCGAACGCATGCGGCAATGAGGTGGGGTCCCTTCTTCCGTACCGGCTTGTCCGAGACGCCAGCGCGCGTCATGCCGCCAATGGGAAAAGTCCAGGCAGCGGTGCTGCGACAATTCGGCGGGCGTGCGTGGTACGCCATGGCGCGCCAGGTAGCCTGGTGCGGCGCAGACCATCATTTGCAAAGACGTCAGCGGCCTCGCCACCATGCTGGAATCCTTCAAGGGGCCGATGCGGATGGCGGCATCCAGGCCTTCTTCCACCAAGTCGGACAAGCGGTTCGAGAGGTCGAGTTCGAGGTTCACTTCGGGATTCGATTCCAGGTATTCCGCCATGGCCGGCGCCAGGCAGCGGCTGCCGAACGCCGCCGGTGCGCTGATCTTGAGCGTGCCGCGCGGGACCGTGCGCATCGCCAGCGCGCCGGTCTCCGCCGCACGCACCAGTTGCAGGATATGCCGGCATTGCTCGGCGTACTGCTGGCCGATTTCGCTCAGGCTCTGGCTGCGCGTGGTCCGATGCAGCAGGCGCGCCCCGACCAGTTGCTCGAGGGCGCCAATGTGCTTGCTGACCATCACGGTCGACATGTCGAGGGTACGCGCGGCGGCAGTGAAACTACCCGCATCCACGACACGCACAAACACTTCCATGCTGCGCATCTTGTCCATGCATTTTTAATCCTGAGTTAAAGATGTTGTTAATTTTAGGCTATTTTTAATCCGCTCCCCAGGCCGGATACTGGCGGCATGACAACGATGACCCTTTCCCTCTGGCTGGCGTTCCTGGCCATGGCTCTTGCCGCCACCTTCAGCCCAGGTCCAGCCGTGCTGCTGGCGGTTTCCACTACGCTGACTTTGGGCGCGCGCCGCACGGCGTACAGTTCCGCCGGCAACGCCGTCGGCGTCTTCCTGGTCTCGTGCGTGGCGGTGGGCGGCATGGGATTGGTGTTCAAGGCCTGGCCGCCTGCGTTTTCCGTCCTGAAGCTGGCCGGCGCGGCTTACCTGGCCTGGCTGGGCGTGAAGCAATGGCGCACCGCGGGCCAGGTTGGGACGGCGGCCCAGGCGAGCGCGCCGGAAGGCAGCAGCCGCGGCGCGGTGTTCCGGCGCGGAATGCTGGTCGCCTGCAGCAATCCCAAGGCGATCCTGTTCTTTGCCGCTGTTTTTCCCCAGTTCATGCCACCGGGAAGCGTTGATGTCATGCGGTTTCTGCTGCTTAGCCTGACCTTCGTGGCATGCACCCTGGTCGCCCATCTGAGCTATGTGCTGCTGGCTGCGACAGCGGGAACGCGGGTCATGTCCGGGCCGCGCATGGCAATCCTGCAGCGCTGCACTGCGATATTGTTCATTGGCCTTGCAGGCGCCCTCGCGTTAGAGTGATGTATACCAATTACATACCAATTAATTAATTTAGTGCTAAGATCACTTCCCTCGGCCGATTTGGCATATCACCAGGGGAGAGCACATGGATCGCAGGCGGTTTCTGGAGTTGTCTGGAGGGGCGTCGGCAGCGTTGCTGGCAGGGTGCGGTGGCGGTGGTTCGAGCGGCAGCCCAACGCCCCCGGTTCCTCCGGGAGAGTCGGGCCTGAACTGGACCAGCCTGTCGACTTCTCTGAGTGGCCAGTTGCTGCGGCCCGGTGATGGCGCCTATGCCGCCGCGAGCCTGTTGGCGAATATGCGGTTCGACGCCACCAAGCCTGCGGCCATCATCAAGTGCAATTCGGTGGAAGACGTCAGGACCGGCCTGGCGTTCGTGCGCAACAATAAGCTGGCGGTGACGCCGCGCTGCGGTGGCCATAGCTGGGCGGGGACGTCGACCACTACAGGTGTCGTGCTGAACGTCACGCCGCTGAATGCCATCCAGGTCAACCCCAATGGCACGGCCAAGGTTGGCGCGGGGGCGCGCCTGGCTGAGGTGTACGACACCTTGATCGCAAACGGCGTCTGCATCCCCTCCGGCACTTGCCTGACAGTGGGCATTGCGGGCATCACGATGGGTGGGGGTATCGGCATCCTCGATCGGCAGTTCGGGCTGACCTGCGATAACCTGCTGGCGGCGGAGGTGGTGACGGCCGATGGACGTGTGCTTAGCTGCGATGCGCATACGGAGCCGGAGCTGTTCTGGGCCTTGCGTGGCGGTGGCGGCGGAAACTTCGGCGTGGCCACGTCGTTCACGTTCAAGACCCATCGGATCGAGGACATCAGCGTTGCCCGTGCCGACTTCCGTTTCCAGGATTTCCCTGCCATGTTCGATGCCTGGCAGCGCTGGCCGCAATCGCTGCCCGATAATATCTGGGCCCAGATCTACATGCAATTTGGTTCCGGTGGCGCATCGTGCACCGTGACTGCCTACTGCCTCGGCACATCAGGCTTCCTGCAACCATATTGGAACAGCTTCCTCGCGGCCACCGGCGTCGCCAGCTCGGATATGAGCAGCGCCATCAGTCAGCTGCCTTACCGCGATGTCGCCTGGAGCATGTGTGCCGGGATCCCGTTGAAAGAGTGCAGCTTGAGCGGCTACTCCCCGGAGGGGCGGAAGACGCGATACGACGAGGTACTGAGTTCCGACTTCTTTAATGAGTTGCTGCCGGCGGCCGGCATCGCTGCATTGAACCAGTCGGTGAAGGATGCCATGGCGGCCGGAATTTCGGGCTCGTACATCTTCGACCATATGGGCGGCGCCATCAGCCGCGTCGCAGCCGATGCTACCGCCTTTGTCCATCGCAAGGCCTTGTTCAGCGTGGAATACGCCACCTGGCAATCCCGTGCCGTCTACGACACCGCATTTCCCAACCGCATGCGCGGCGTAATGAAAGCCTGGAGCAGTGGCGGGGCGTACGTGAATTATCTCGACCCGCTCCTTCGAGATTGGCAATCGGCGTATTACGGCGCGAATTACGCGCGCCTCTCGCAAATCAAGAAGCAGTACGACCCCGGCCGGGTTTTCAATATGGCGCAGGGAGTCGAGGTTGCGTGACGGGGTGTTTGAGAATAGTATCTTGCTGTCCAAATAATTCGAGTGCCCCTCGCAGCGTGCGTCAGTGAAGGATCCACATATCTCGCAAATCGCCATGGAAAACTGGAGTAACAGGATTCTCAATCTGGCGTCCATATTCCTGCCCTGGATCCTGATGGCGGCGATTGCGGCAACCGGCTCCTCCCAGCTCACGCCGACGGTCGGCACATTGCTTGTCTTCGGTGTTTTCTTCGCTCTTACCGTGATCGGCGTTGCGATCGGCATGCATCGCTATTTCACCCATCATGCGTTCAAGACCAGCCGGACAATCAAGGTGTGCCTGGGCGTGCTTGGAACCTGGGCGATGCAGGGCGACGTCACGCGCTGGGTGGCCGATCACCGGCGGCATCACCGTTTCGCCGATAAGCGCTTCGATCCCCACTCGCCGTGGTTTTCCGACCGCGGCCCGATCTCAAATCGCTTGCAGGGCTGGTTCCATGCGCACATGGGGTGGATGATTTATGGAAGGGTTTCGCAGCCGGAGCGCTATGCCCCGGACTGTCTTGCCGATCGCAGCATCGTTGCTCTTTCCAGGTTCTACTGGCCGATCGTTGTCGTGGGCCTGGTCCTGCCGGGTGCTGTCGGTTATTGGCTTGGCGGCGAAGGCGAGATGGCCAGGTGCATATTCTGGGCTGGTGCGGCTCGGGTCGCCTTGCTTCACCAACTGACATGGTCGGTAAATTCATTCGGCCATATGTTTGGAAACAAGGTGGCTGGCAGCGATAACGAATCACGGGACAATGTTTTCTTTGCGCTGTTATTGCTCGGAGAGGGCTTGCACAGCCACCACCATGCACGTCCTACCTCGGCGATGAACCTGCCCAAGCATCTCGATTTTGGCGGGTGGATCATTCGCGGGTTCGAGAAGCTTGGCCTGGTTTGGCACCTTCGATAAGGCGTCAGGGCAAAACGTTGCGCAAAGCGATCGGGGCGCCGTGGCGTACGGCAGTCATTTCCGCCACGATCGCGACGGCGATTTCCGGCGGCGTATGGCTGCCGATGGGGAGACCGATCGGACCGTGCAACCGCGCCAATTCCTCGGGCGAGAAATCGAAGTGGCGCGCCAGGCAGCATATCGTCCAGCTTAGGATCGTGCGTCAGTGCGACGACAGCGCAACGCGGGTCGGCGTGCATGGACAGGAATGCGTCATCGGGCATCGAAGTGACCACTTTGGTGCCGGGCACGCGCCATTCGGTGCCGTACTCGCCGCGCGGCTCGCAGATTGTGTTGTCGTAGTCCTCCGTCGCCCGTCCAGCGGCGGGCGGCCTCCAGTACCTGCAAATCCACACTTTCCATCAGGCCTTCAGCTCCTCCGTGCGAATCGGCAGGCTGCGCACCCGTTTACCCGTAGCGGCAGCCAGCGCGTTTGCCAGCGCGGGTGCCAGCGGCGGCACGCCCGGCTCGCCAATGCCGGTAGGCTTTTCGGCCGACGGAACGATATGCACTTCCACCTTAGGCATTTCGGTGATGCGGATCGGGGCGTAGTCGTGGAAGTTGGATTGCTCCACCGCGCCATCCTTCAGCGTGATGGCCCCATGCAGTGCTGCCGACAAGGCGAACCCAACGCCGCCTTCGACCTGCGCGCGCACCACGTCGGGATTGACCACCATGCCGCAGTCGACGGCACAGGTCACACGGTCGACAGTGAAGCTGCCGTCGGCGCTCACGGTCACTTCGGCTACCTGGGCGACGTAGCTGCCGAAGGATTCATGCACAGCGATGCCACGGCCGCGCCGCGTGCCTTGTGCTCCTGCCGGCAGCGGCTGGCCCCAGCCGGCTTTGTCGGCGGCCAGTTTCAGCACGCCCGCATGGCGCGGATGCTTGTCGAGCAATGCCAGGCGGTAGGCCACCGGGTCCTGTTTGGCGATGCTGGCCAGTTCGTCGATAAAGGTTTCGGTGGAATAGGCGGTGTGGGTCGAACCGACCGAGCGCCACCAGAGCACCGGCACCTGAATATCGGCCGGAGAATGCAGCTCGACGCGCATGGAGGGAATGCCATACGGAAGATTGGCTGCACCCTCGACGGAGACGGCATCAACGCCGTCCTTGATCATCATGCCAGCAAATACAGTCCCGGCCACGATTGATTGGCCTACCAGGCGGTGGCGCCAGGCTGTTGGACGGCCGTCTTCGCCCAGCGCTGCCTCCAGCGCATGGTGGAATGCAGGGCGGTAGTATCCGGCGCGCATGTCGTCCTCGCGCAGCCAGACCATCTTGATTGGCGCGCGGGACTTGCTTGCCTTGGCGATCTGCACCGCCTCCAGCACGAAGTCCGCGTCCTTGCTGGCGCGACGGCCGAAGCTGCCACCCGCGTAGAGCATATTGATCTTCACTTTCTCGGGCGCCAAGCCAAGCAGCGCAGCGACAGATGGCTGGTCGATGGACTGGAACTGGGCGCCGTACCAAAGCTCGCATTCTCCTTCGCCGATGCGCACGACGCAGTTCAGCGGCTCCATTGCTGCATGAGCGAGGTAGGGGAAGTCATAGGTGGCGCGCAGCACACGGCCAGGGAGCGCCAGGGCGGCATCGGCATCGCCGGCGCTATGGGTGACCAGGCCAGGCTGTTGCGCCAACGTGCGGTACCGGGCGAAGATTTCTTCGCTGCCCAGCTTGAACGCCCTGGATTCGTCCCAGACGATCTTGAGCGCGTCGCGGCCTTTCTTCGCGCTCCAGGTGTCCTGCGCCAGCACGGCCACGCCGGTCGGGATCTGCACCACGTTCACCACTCCCTTGATGGCCTTGGCCTTGCTCGCGTCGAAGGATTTGACCGTTGCGCCAAAGCGCGGCGCATGGGCGACAACTGCCGTCAGCATGCCTGGCAGGTGCATGTCCTGGGTGAACTGCGCACGGCCATTGACCTTGCCGGCACTGTCTTTGCGCGGCGCGTGCTTGCCGATCAGCTTGAAGTGCTCGGGCGATTTCAGCACCACGTTGGCGGGCACCGGCAGCATTGCTGCGGCAGGCGCCAGCTCGCCGAAGGTGGCCTTGCGCGCACCATGCGTGACGATCCCTTCGCTGACGCGGATATCGCCGGCGGGAACCTTCCACTGTGCGGCGGCAGCCGAGACCAGCATGGCACGGGCGCTGGCGCCAGCCTTGCGCATCTGCTCCCAGGAGTTGGCAATGGCGGTGCTGCCGCCGGTACCCTGGAAGGGACCGAATGCGAGGTTGTTGTAGCGGCGGGCGTCGGCCGGAGCACCTTCCACGCGAACCTGCGACCAGGCAGCGTCAAGTTCTTCGGCCACCAGCGTGGCAAGGCCGGTGTAGGCACCCTGGCCCATCTCCAGGTGCTTGGAAATGACGGTTACCATGCCATCCGTTCCGATGCGGACAAAGGCGTTCGGCTCGAATTCCGGTGTGCTTGCAGCAGCGGTGGCGGCTTGCGCACCGGGCAGGTAGACGGCCAGCGTCAAGCCGGCGGCAGCTTGCACAGCGCTGCGCAGGAAGTCGCGGCGGCTGCCATTCTCAATGCGAGGAGTAGTGAGGTTCATGCCAGCTCCTGTGCGGCGTCGTGGATGGCGGCGCGGATGCGCACGTAGGTGGCGCAGCGGCAGATATTGCCGGCCATGGCAGCGTCAATGTCGGCGTCCGATGGCTTGCGATTTCCTTCCAACAGTGCGACAGCGCTCATGATCTGGCCGGACTGGCAGTAGCCGCACTGCACTACATCGAGCTTCTTCCAGGCTTCCTGCACCACCTTGCCGATGCGTGCGCGGTCGACGCCCTCGATGGTGACAATCTTCTTGCCTACCGCGGCCGAAACGGGCGTGCTGCAGGAGCGGATCGGCGTGCCGTCCAGGTGCGCCGTGCAGGCGCCGCACAAGCCCATGCCGCAGCCGTATTTGGTGCCGGTCAGCTGCAGATTATCGCGCAGCACCCACAGCAAAGGGGTGTCGGCGGCGACGTCGACGCGCGTCGCCTTGCCGTTGATATTCAGTGTGATCATTCCGTACTCTCCGCTCATGTGGAAATGCAAGCTTGCATTCTAGGGAGCGGGTTCTGGCGGCTAATAGCACGATTCCACTGATTTCTTGCCTGATCCTCTTTGGCCTTTCAGGCTGCGGCAGCTTCGCGCCGCATGGCGTCGATATCGCGCTTGGGGGGCGCGCCGAACAGGCGGCTGTATTCGCGGCTGAACTGCGAAGGGCTTTCGTAGCCCACCCTGAACGCCGCGCTGGCTGCATCCAGCTGCTCATTCAGCATCAGGCGCCGAGCCTCATTCAAGCGCAGCCATTTCTGGTACTGCAAGGGGCTCATCGTCGTCAGCTGGCGGAAATGCAGGTGCAGGTTGGATGCGCTCATCTTGACGTGCGCGGCCAGTTCGTCGACGTGCAGCGGCTCTGCGTAGTGCAGGCGTAGCCAGTCGAGCGCACGCGCGATACGGAAGCTATGGCTGCCGACGGAGGCCATCTGGCGCAGGCGCGCGGACTGGTCGCTGAGCAGCAGCCTGTAGTGGATTTCGCGCTCGACCAGGGGTGCCAGAACCGGCAGCGCCTCCGGCTCGTCCAGCAGGGCGAGCAGGCGCTGGAACGGATCGGCCAGGGCAGGCGTCATGCTGCCGATGGCAGCGGCGCCCTGGCTGGCAATGTCGGCCGGTGTCGGGCGCCGGCTATGCGTCGCCAGTTCGGCGATCGTTCGCAGATCGAGCTTATAAACCAGGCCGAGGCAGGGCTGGTCCGGGCTTGCTTCCAGCACCTGGGAGCTGCCAGGAAGGTTCAGCGCGGTCACCATGAAGCGCGTTGCATCGTAGCGGTAGCATTGTTCGCCAATCACCAATTGCTTGGCCCCTTGGGCGACAAATACGATGCTCGGTTCTACCATGCAGACGTGCGGCGTGGTCGGCGCGCTGCGCCGGTACAGGTACAGATTGGAAATGGGGGAATAGTAGTCTTCTTCATCCCGGGTCCATTGCGAGATAGCGTCAGCCAGAGTTTTCATGCCGGTAGCATAACATCACGGCGCGAACCAAAGGACAGGCTCATACCACAAAGTAAGGTCCGCAATGGTGACCGATCAGCGTAAATGGAGATGCAATGCTCAATCGAGCCGGCTACAGTTTCTTGCCAGTCTTGCCGCCAACCGCGAGCGCCAGCCATCCGGCTCCCTCGCCGGCACGCGCGCCGCAGCAAGGCAACCCGCAACCCTCCGTGCGCTTGGCGGCGCCGCGGGCAGGGACGGTACATCCGCTGCAGTCGCAATGGCAGGGCTCCGCTTCGCAAACGGAGCGGCCGCCGTCGCAATCGGTGGGCCGCCATACCACCATCCTGGACATGGTGAAATGGGATACCAGGCAAAACGTCGACCTGGTCGGCAACGTCCTGGTGCTGGGGCATGAGTCGCGCGCCCACGATCCCCGGCTGCGAAATACCGGCGGATCGCCCGATCCGAAGATCAAGCTCACGCTCGATACCGGCACGCTTTCGCCGGCAGACGCCCGGTATGGGGAGATGATGGGCAAGCAGGCGGCGGTGAACATGCTGCAGAACACCGTGCGGCGCTACGACTTGCACGGAACGCCCGCAGCGCAGCGTATCCACGAGATCTGCGATTGGCTGGGCGATCCGCGCAGCCGGATGACCGCGGGCGTACTGGGCGACATCACCAGGGACGTTGGCGAATTGGTGCATGCCCAGGAGACCCGGGACCTGGGGCCGTCCCGTGCCCCGCGCGAGGCCAAGCGCATGCCGATGGAATGCATGACCCATCTTGGCTACGCGATACGGGATATGCGGCATGATGCCCGGCCCGAACATCGCCAGTTCCTGAACGAGCTGGGATATGAAACGATGGACCGCGTCATGCAGCATAAGTTAAGCCCCGACGAGACCCGCGATTGGTTGCGCCAGGTGGATTCGGATTGCCGGCAGGCGGGATTGGAGGGCCTCGGCAAACTGGTGAAGCGCCTGCGCCACGACATTCCCGCGTCGGCGGACGGCTATGAGACGCGCCTGCACGACAATATCTATGGACGCGCCATGGAATCGGTGCTGATCGCCGAACTGGTTCGCGACCCGCCGGCGAACGTCAAACAAGGCATGAGCGCGCTGGCCTTGCACCTGGACTTGACGTTGAAGACCTTGCCGAGGCAAGCGCAGCAGGAAGTGGCGCTCCAGGTGCAAGGCATGATGCGGCACGAGCGGCGTGGCTGGCAAGCCAATTCGCCCGAGCTGGAGTCCTTCTTCAACGCGCGCCCAGAGCAGGCCCTTGGCGCGCTGAAGCGGCTGCTGCGCGCACCCATGGACAACGGCTTCGATTGCATCGCGGTTCCCTACGTGACGGTCAAGATGTCGCTGTGCATGCAGGCCCATGGCGGTGCGCCATGGATGGGGAGGGCGAACCGGAACTACGCCGATGTGGTGGGCCATGCGGCCGCGCGGCTGACGGAGGCGGCGCCCAATTCCAACCGCATGGCGCCGAAGTCCGGCATCACCATGCACCACCAACCCGACATCGTTGGCGGCAGGGAAGCGGCCATGCATCCGGGAGACCGCAACCGGCCCAACCTGGAGCAGGCCAGCCCCGAACTGCACACAGCGCTCGAGCATGGCGTGTCGTTCGTCAGCGGCGTATCCGGTTCGACGAACATCGTCATGCACATGGTGGGCGATATCCTGGACCGGGGCGGACAGGTCGATCCGAAGGACGCCTTGCTGGGCACCATGATGTTCCTGAATTACGATGGCGGCCACTCAATGCACGAGGCGCTGTGGGTCGGCAAGCAGCTGGACCGCAGCCTCGACCTGAGAATGGGAATGCCGGGCGGCGATCCGCGCAACTTCGTCGCCGACTACGATCGCTTCATCGAGTCGTTCCCGCAAGCCAAGGGCCGCGACCAGTTGCGCGCCGCCGCCGATACGGCGTGGGACAAGACTCTCGACCATTTCGGACAGCATAGCCACTACTCGCCCGAAAACCGCTAGTTGATTCCACAGCGTGCTGCGGATGCGCTTTAGGATGGGGTGAACGCTATACTGGCAGGGTTCAACCCTTCCCAATGTCCGATGCGCGCGTGGCCGTTATTATCCATTCTGACAAGTTTCCTGCTCATAGGTCAGGCGGAGGGCGCTTGTCAGCCGCTTCGCTACGGCTATACGGACAAGGCGGTGCCTCCGTATTACAACGGTTCGGGGCCGGAAGCACCCGAGCCGCCCGGGGCGCTGGCGGAATTGGCGCGCGATGCGGCGGCCGGCGCCGGTTGCCGGGTGCGGATGGTGCGCATGCCGCCGGCGCGGCTGCACAAAAGCCTGGACGAGGGGACGATCGATGCCATGTCCTTGTTCGATCCCCAGGTGGTAGGCGAACTTCCCAACGTCATCTATCCGCGCGACAAGCAAGGCAAGCTCGATGCGGCGCGCGCCATGCCGCTGTATGTCGTGGTTTTTGTGCGCGCGCGCGATTACCTGCCGCTCGATGCCGATCCGGCGCTCACCATGCGCGGGCGCACCATCGGCGTTTCGCAAGGTGCGCCGCACATCAAATACCTGCAAAGCGCGGGCGTCGAAGTCGATGCCGGCGCCACCAATCCCGACCTCAATTTCGAGAAGCTCAAGCTGGGCCGCATCGACGGCTTTGCCATTTCGCTGTCGACGCCGGAAGACATGGACGCGCCTGTGGCTGCGCGCTACGGCAAGGAATTCATCCGCCTGCGTAGGCCGATACTCGTCATTAACTCATGGCTGGCAATGAACCGCGCTTATTACGAGAATAACCGCGAAGCTTCCGAAGCGATCTGGAACTGGTACGGTTCCCACGGGCGGGCGCGCCTCAACACGCTACTGAAAAAATACCGGCGCTAAGCGCAGTTGCGCTCAGTTGCGCTCAGTTGCGATCAGTTGCGCCGGTACTGTCGTGCGAACTGGAAGATGTGCTCCCAGGTTTCCGGGAAATCACCGGGGATGCGGCGGTTGTACATATAGATTGCGCCGGCAATCGCCTGCAGCCTGGCTTCGAACGGCAGTTGCAATCCGGGCCCGAAATCGAGTGAAGAAAAGCCGGTGCGGGCGGTGTCGGGATTGATCTCGTGCAGGTCGCAATCGCGGTTGTGAAAATAGATGCCGACGCTGATGCGCGGCTGCCTGGCCCGTGCGCTGCTGCGGCCGCTCCAGTGCAGCACATGCGTGTTCCAGCCCAAGGGCGCACCGGCGGGCACCGGCAGCGCACGGACGTTTTGCCAGTCGCCCAGTTCCAGTTCTATCTGTTCGCCTTCCGGTCCCAGGCTTCGGTCCAGGTTCTGCGGCAGTACGTACATGCAGGCGTTGAGGGGACTGACGTCAGTCAGCGGCAGCCAGATATTGAGTATCCGCGGACGGCCATCCGCGCCGACGGCCTGCGGGTGATGCAGGTCGCGGTGCGGGCCCCAGCCGGTGGCATTTTCCTGCGGCGCCACGTGCCAGGCCCAGATATCGGTGGGCATCATCTGGTAGCGCTCGCCCAGCAGCTGGCGCAGGACGGGGTCGAGCGGCGCGAACATTTGCCAGAACGCGTCGTACACCATGCAGAAAACCGGAGGAATGCCACGCTGCACCAGCCCGCCGATCACCTGGGCGAGTTTGCCGGCATGGCTGCGCGGGATGATGGGACCAGCCTGGAAATAGCCTTCGGCGAGGGCGTCCGCAACATGGCGTCCAGGCTCGCCCAGGCCGGGCAGGGCAGTCGGTGCCGGCTTGGCCAAGGGCGTTGCGCTGATCGGCATGTCCGGATTCATGTCCAGCCAGAAGGCCAACTGGCCGGCGTGGGCCAGCGGCGAAGGAGAAGCTGCCTGTGATTGTTGTTCTGCGTAGTCCATAAGCTCGTCTCAAGTGGGAACGCCGGCAAGCGCTGACAGGGACCGCGCAATTGCGCCCGGCACCAGGCCTGCCGATAGGTGGCTGCTCTGGCGGCGCTGGTTCCGCACCGGTGTTGCGCTGCGATGGAACGCATGCGCTCTTCGTTGCCACTCAGCTTGGGGCGCTGATGCCCCACACCATATCAACCTTGAAAGGAGTCAGAAATGCTGCCAATTCTCGCCGCTATCGGTCGCGCCGTCCTGCCTGAAGTGATCAACACCGCTGCCAAGGTCCTGGGCGGCGGCTCGGAACAGAAGCCGTCCAACCCGGCCGACGACATCATCTAAGTGAAGGGCTTGCGGCCGCACAGGCCGCAAGCGCCAGTTGAAGCTTGTTCAACCGCTGGTGATGTCCGCTCCGGTTTCCTCCCGACCCTTGTCCTTGATCTTCTCCAGCGTGGCCACGCTCACGCCCAGCATGCCGGCCAGCTTCTTCATCTCGTCCGCCGAAATGGTGCCGTCCTGCAGTTTCTTCAGCAGCTTTTGCAGATCGTCCTCATCGTCCCCGCCGCCACCGCCGCTCTTTTCGGCCTGATTGGCCTTGAAGCGCGATTCCAGTTCGTGGCTGATGGCGTCGCGCGCCGCGGGACTCAGGTTGTCCTTGCCCAGCATATTGATCAAGTCTTCATTGGATTTGAATTTCAGGCTGTCCTTGAACAGGTCGCTGACCTGCGAGGAAAAGTTGAAGCCGCCTACCGGTGAAAATTGAATGCCCATATCTGCTCCTTGGATGGTTGAGGTTTTCCTGCGCATGTTCCATTACATAACGCACCGATAGGTAGCGGCTTCATGGCAAACGGTTCCACGCGGGAGGCAAAGCAAAAATCCAATCCGATGCATGGAACTGCCGGCGCACCGGCCTCCACATATCGCTACCGTCGCAACGCAATGCGTAAGGCGGCAACTTCAACCACAACCAAGGAGGTAATTATGTCTGGACTGACCGGGATCGGATCGTGGATCGGCGCTGGCGGCGCTATCGCTGACCAGGAAGCTACCGCAGCTGCAAAAGAGGCGGTGAATGCCAACGCGGCCAAACTGAAGCTGGCCAAGGCCGGCCAGGACAACGCCCTGTCGTTGATCTAAGCCGGAAGAGGTGGGGCCATCCGGCTCCACCTCTGTTGCATCGGTCAAAGGAGAACAGTATGAGCAGTTACCAGAACAGCATGTTCGCGCCATCGCAGGCTCGGCCGGGCCAGGCCATGGAGAAAACCAAATCCATGCCGCTCGGCCAGGCAGCGCAGATGGGGGCCGCCGAAGCCATGGAGTTTCAACTGTGGGTTTCGCAGCAGGGCACCTCGCTGGCCAAGCTGAAGGTCTTCAATGCGATGGCCAAGACGATCAACGACCAGCAATAGGAGCGTCATATGTCCGACTCAAGCATACGGGCAGCGCGTGCCAACGAAGCGAAGTACGTCCGCCAGCTGGAAGAAGTCGCTGCCGCAAGGAGCGACGTCAACAACGTGGCAGTGTTCACGAAGTTGATCAAGAAAGCGGAAGAAATTTCGCAGGCGGCAGTGTAGACGCGCATTTACTCACACGACTAAGGAAACAGCATGTCTGCCACGATTACCACTACCACGACGACGATCACCACCACCTTTGACAACGACACGCCGGGCTATTTGCGCCCGTCGTTTAACGGGGGCTCGCCGCTTGGCGCGGAATCGAGCGATATCCTGTTTGCCCCTTCGCAGCGCAACCAGGGCTCGTCCGACCCGTTGGCCGACGTGCTCGACGAACTGGGCCTGCCGCCCTGGCTGAAGAACGCCGCCAGAAACATGCTGCTTGCCGGTGATGGCGGCAACCAGCTGCCATCGGAATCGAGCGCAGCCAAGACCATCAACTCCTTCCAGCGGGACAACGGCATCCGCTACCTGTCGCCCGACCAGGTGAAGCAGATGGCTGAAACGGGCTATTTCACCGACAAGAACGGCAAGACCCGCCTGGTGGACGACGACGTGCGACTGGCGGCCCAGAAGATGATGGCCAACGGCGGTGAGCTGTACCGGAAGCTGGAATCGGCCAAGAACGGCGAGCATGACGGGAAGCTGAGCCAGGAAGACTATCGCTATGCGGTGAAGGACGGCACCATTTCGGCCAATGGCGGTTCCGGCTATGAGCCAACGATGCGCGGCATTTCGCTGCTGGACTTCATGAACGCGATCATGAACGGCAATATCTCGTCGAACCGCCCAAGCGAATATGGCGCGGCCAAGACCATCAACGATTTCCAGAAAGAGCATGGCATCAGCCACCTGTCGATCGACCAGCTGCAGCAGATGGCCGAAACGGGCTATTGCAAGGACAAGAACGGCAAATTCATCCAGGTGCCGGAAGAAGTGCAGGATGCGGCCCGCGCCATGGCGGCCAATAACTTCGAGCTGTTCAAGAAGCTGGAAAGCGCCACCAACGGCAAGCATGACGGCTCGCTGAGTATCGGCGACTTCAGCGAAGCGGTCCAGGATGGATCGATCAGCAAGGGCCGCGGCTCTATGCGTGATGTCAGTTTCGAGCTGGAGCCGGAGGACAGCGTTGAAGGGCTGCCGTCGCGCGCCGATGCGGCCAGGACGATCAGGGACTTCCAGAAGAATAATGATATCCACCTGCTGGACGTCAATCAGGTGCAGCAGATGGCCGAAACCGGCTATTACACGGACAAGTTCGGAAGGACCCGCCCGGTTCCGGACGACGTGCGCCTGGCAGCCCAGCGCATGGCGGCCAACAACTTCGAGTTGTTCAAGCAGCTGGAGTCGGCCACCAACGGTGAACACGACGGGAAGTTGAGCCAAGGCGACTACACCGAGGCGGTGAAGGACGGCACTATCCAGGGCCGCAGCGGCCACCAGCCGGACTATCGCTACATCAGGAATCCGGATGAAACATGGCCGGGCGGTGGCGACCGGACTTCGGCAACGGCGGCAACCCGCACCATGCAGGAATTCCAGGCGCAGCACGGTATTCGCTTCCTGAATGTCGACCAGGTCCGCCAGATGGCGACTACCGGCTACTGCACGGACAAGGATGGCAATACCATCCAGGTGCCGGAAGAGGTGCGTCAGGCGGCGCAGCGCATGGCGGCCGATAACTACGCCCTGTTCAAGGAACTGGAGTCGGCCACCAACGGCGAGCATGACGGCCGCCTGAGCATGAAAGACTATCGCAACGCCGACAGGGATCGCTATTTCGCCACCTGATTCCTTATCACGCCAAAGAGGAGTTCGACATGACCGCCAACGCGAATATGCACCGGCAACGGCCCACGCGCGAGCAGGACTGCGCCACGCTCGACGATGGCTTCAACTGGCACCGCATCCGGCGCCTGTCCCGCAAAGCCTGAACGCCAGGAGAAGCCGACATGGACAAGCTGTGGTGGGAGCCGGGGCCGGAGCACTTGAACTTCGCCTGCGTGCTGGCCGGCATGGAGCCTGTGCCGCTTGACCGGGCGTTCAATTACCTGGTGCTGGGCTGCGGCGGCGAATCCGCGCAGGCTCGCGTCGCCGGCGGCCATCCGCGGGGAAGTTTTCATGCGGCCGATGCAGGCATGCCGCTGGGCGCTGCCTTGCCGCCGATGGACTTCATCGTGCTGCGCGGCGCTTATAGCTGGCTGGATCGGAATCAGCGGCAGCAAGTCATTGAGCTTATCAATGCTTGCCTTAAGCCGGGCGGCGTGGCCTACATCGGCTACGACGCTTTGCCGGGCTGCAGCAGCATCCTGCCTTTGCAGCGCCTGGTGCGCGAGCAGGGCGGGCTGCATGCCGCCGCCCAGGTCGAGCAATTGCGGGGCGTCGGTGCGGCCTATTTCGCGGACAACGACGCCCCTGCCATGCGCAGCCGCCTGGACGCTTTCGCGCCGGCATGTCATGAATTCACCCGGCGCGGCTGGGAGGCCCTGTATCACGCCGACGTGGCACGCGCCCTGGCCGATGCCAAGTTGGAGTATGTGGCATCGGCCGATCTTTGGTGGAGCGATCCTGGCCGCTACCTTTCCGCGGCGCAGCGCGCACTGCTGGATGCGCAGACCGTCCCGATCTTGCGCGAGATGGTGCGCGACATATTGCTCGATACCGCATTCCGGCGCGACGTCTATATCAGGGGCGCCCGCCGCATGCATCCCATGCGCCAGGCGGATTGGCTGGGCAAATGCCCCCTGTCCCTGTCCCTGGCCGAAGCTCGGGCTGAAGGACGCGATGAAGCGCTTTTCGCGTCCATGCTGGACGCGTTGGCCGTCGGGCCGCAGCCTATCGCTGCACTGGCAAGCCTGCCCGAGATGCGTGGCAAGAACATGCTTGAAGTCGCGCGCCTGGCCGGTTTGCTGCTCGACTCCGGCCATGCGGTGATCAGCAACCAAGGAGCGTGACAATGGATTGGAACGACGGCTATGTGGCGGACCTGGACTATCCGGCGGCATACTTTGCCGAGCAAAGTCCCTGCCACCTCAGTATCGCCTGCATCCTGAACGGGGTCGAACCGGTTCCGACGGACCGCCCCTTCACCTATTTCGAGCTGGGCGCAGGCATGGGCCTGACCTCGAACATCCTGGCCGCCAGTCATCCGCACGGCCGCTTCTATTCCAACGATTTCAATCCCGCCCACGTGGCGGCAGCCCGCCAGCTGGCGGACGAGGCGCAGCTGGAAAACATGACGGTGCTCGAATCCAGTTTCGCTGACCTGGCCGCCGGCAAGGTCGACCTGCCGCCGCTCGACTACATCACCATGTACGGCATTTACAGCTGGATCACTCCAGCCAATCGCCAGTACCTGGTGGAGTTCATCGGCCGCTACCTGAAGCCCGGCGGCATCGTCTATGTCAACTACAACGCTTTGCCGGGCTGGACCCGCACCTTGCCCTTGCAACGCCTGTTGCTCGAACATGCGAACTGCAATCCCGTGCCGCGGGTAGCGCAACTGGAGCAGGCGCGCGAACTGGCGCGCAAGCTGTCGGAGGCCGGCGCCGCCTTCTTCGACGGCAGCAAGCAACTGGATTACCGCATGGCGTCCCTGGCGCGGGACAAGGCCGGCTACCTGGCGCACGAATACTTGAATAGCGGCTGGGAACCGCTTTACCACGCCGATGTGGCAGGCAACCTGGCTGCCGCAGGACTCGACTTCGTCGGTTCGGCGGATCTGCCGCTTGCCTTCGAGGGCGATTACCTGACGGCGCAGCAGCAGGCGCTGCTGGCAGGCATTGCCGAGCCGCGCTGGCGCGAAACGATGCGCGACTACCTGCTCAATACCAGTTTCCGAGAAGACGTCTACGTGCGTGGCGCCCGCAGCATGGGGGAGGAGCGCCGCGCCGGCTGGCTTGCCAGGCTTGGAATGGTACTGACCTCGGTGGTGGAAACCGTCCCGGCGCCCGATCCCGCGGCCGACGACGACAGCGTCGCATTGCGCGAGATCCTCGACGCATTGGCAACGGGGCCGAAAACCCTCGCGGAGCTGGCCCGCCTGCGGTGCGTAAGCCTGCAGGCGATCGCGCGCCTGGCGGCACGCCTGGCCGCCGCCGACAAGATAGCATTCTTCTTCCTTGGCAGCGAGGCGGTCGACCCGGCGCCGGCGATGCGCCTGAACCGCGCCATCGCAGCCCAATCCACCCTCGGCGACCATTACCAGGCGCTTGCCTCGCCCCGGTTGGGCGGCGGACTGCATTCGGGCCTGGCACAGCGCCTGGTCTACCAATGCATGGCACAAGCGGCGCCGGATGCCAAGCCTGACGCACATGACGTCAGCCGCCGGGTGGCATCCCTGCTGCAGGGCCACTTTGCCACCTGCATTCCCGGCAGTCCTGCCGAAGCCGCCTTGCACCAGCTGCGCGAGGGGCTGCCGCACACGGTGGCGGCGATACTGGCGTACCGGCTTCCTATCTGGCGCACACTGTGCATGCTGTAACAATTTAGCCTGCTAGAATATGCCGGCCATGGGCCAGCGTCGGGCCCAGGGCGGCATCCGGGCCGCGTGCGCGACGACATGGGGCACTCGCAGTGCAAGCCGAACAAGCAGAAAGCAGGGAATTCGATGGTTCCAGCCAGGCAGCCAATGCGCTGCTGGCGGAGCTGTGCGCATTATGCGGCCAGAATGCCGCGTCGCCGCCCGTCCTGGAGCTGCAATTCGGGTTTGTGGTGACGCGTACTGCGGTGGATTCCGCTGCAGGGGGAGCCTGGCTCTCCATCTCGGCGCGCTTGCCGGCGCTGGACCAGGACGGCTATGCGCCGCAAGGTCGGAACGCCCGCTTCGACGGGCTGGATTGCATGTGGCATGCCGACGAGGGCTGCCATATCGCGGTGCGGAGGGTTGCGCTGGCCCGCCTTGGCGACGAGCGCAGCGTGATGGACGCCATACTGGAAACTGCCGACATGGCCCAGGCCTGGCATGCCAGCTTGACGCTGGACCAGCCGCCGGCCTGCTGAACCCTCATTCGCGTCCGCATTGGCGGCGTGCCGCGGCACGTACCCGGGCCACGCGCGACCGTACGGTGCCGATCGGAATCTCCAGTTCGCGGGCCGCTTCCTCATAACTCATTTCCCCGTCCAGCACCGCCTCGAAGGTGCTGCGGATCGCTTGCGGCAATTCTTCCAGCAGCTTGTCCACCAGTCCCGCCATCTGGCGCAACTCGCACAACATGGCCGGATCGGCATGCGTGTCGACGATCTGTTCCAGGAAGCCATCGTCGGTCTCTTCGTAACGGTCGGCGCAATTGCGGCGCACCTGGTTGCGCGCGAGATTCAGGGCAATGCCAAACAGCCAGGTGGAAGGCTTGGACAGGCCGGAGAACTGGTCCGCGCAGCGCAACGCTTCCACGAAGGTGTTCTGCACCACGTCTTCCGCGTCGCCCGGGTTGCCCAGGTAACGCTGCACAAACCGCAGCAGGTGGGTGCGGTGCTTTTCGTACAGCTGCACCAGGTCGATGCCGCCGGGCGCCGTGGCTGGCGCAGGTGCCGGGTTGTAGACATTGGCACTGGCCAGGACAGGAACCGGTATGGCGTGGCCGGTGCTATGGATATCGGTGGCAGCGAGCATGGTTTGGTACATGAGATTCTCCCACTGGGCAGGATGGTATCGTCGGGCAGGGCGCTTTATGGAATCGGCGCCCCGGCTTGTGTAGGGTGAAAGATAGCAGCCGATTTGCGCTCTGATGCGCTTCCGTGAACATTGATGAGACTTTGAAAAAAGTTGAGAAAAGCCGGCGGGAGTTGCCGTCTTTTTGCGGAACCGCGCCGGCCGTCGCGGCCACAGATCCCGCATGAAGAACGTATATAACTCCCCGCCAAGCCCCGTTGCGCTGGAATTGCAGGCACGGCTTGCGAAGCCGGAAGCCGCTTCCGCCCATGACTTGCGGCTGGCACACGTGATGGTCGACCTGAAGTCGCGCCAAACGGTCGATGTCGAGGCCGGCGTCAAGGAGGAACTGGCGTTCCTGAACAAGACGCTGGAACAGCGCCGGGTGCCGGTGACGGTCAGGACGGCGCCACGCGGGTCGCTGCGCGACAAGTCGCGCAGCCAACACGCCAGCAAGGCCGCGCACGTGGGCAAGCCCGGGCATCTGGAAGAAGGACACGATGAATGGCATCCCGTGCAGCGCGCATTGGAGATGCTGCGCGAAGACAGCAGCCAGCAGGGCCGGGCCGCAGCCGAAGCGATGCTTGCCGAGCGCTTCGACATGGTCCAGAGCTACAACGCCTTGCTGGAGGCACTGCGCGAAGCGGACCAGTTGGACGGCATGAGCGCCTACAAGAAGCGGGCGCTGAAAGGTGCGCTCAACGAGATGATGAGCGACATGATGCAGCGCAGTTCGGGCGACCTGCGCCACACGCTGCAGGAAACCGAAGAACTGCATGGCGCCATGGAATCGATGGCGGACGACGCGCTGCCGACGACGCGCGAATTGCGCTTCCTGATCGGCGGCAAAGCCAAGGGCCGCGTGGACGTGCCGTTGACGCCACTGACCATGCTCAAGGCCTTGATACGCAATTTCGGCGCGGAGCATTGCGTCTCGGCGATGGAAAGCCTGCGTTCGCGCATGATGGCCGGACTTTAAGGGGAGGGAGGCATGGGAGCGGATTTGCGGCGGGACCCTGAACGCAGGATGGGGCGCTATTGGCTGACGATGTCGGATGCCAAGGCCTTCACCGTCGTCAGGTCGGTATTCGATATCGCGGAAACGCTGCGGCGCGACCTGGCCGACCAGGCGGCGCTGGTGGCGCAGGCGGACGTGCCGGAACTGGCGGTGCAGCTGTTGACGGCGGCGGAAACCGGCTGGGGCAAGGCCAAGGCCGCCGCGCTGATGGCGCAGCTGGGGGACGTGAAGCCGCTGCGCGCTGCCGCCCGCTGCAAGGCGTGGACGCTGCTGCGCAACGCCATGGAAGCCTTGCCCGCCACTCTGTGGCCGGCCGACAAGCTGGCGACCCGGCGCGAGCTGCTGGACGAACTGCAGCGCCAGGCCCAGGCCGCGCACGCCGAACTCCCCCTGTTGCCCAGCAAGGACGAACGCCGCGAACAGGAATGGCGCGACAGTATCGCAGCGCGGGCCAGGGACGAACGCGCGGTGCTGAGGGGCCGGCAATGAAACAGGAGATGAACGAGCTGTACACGCAGCTACTGGCGCAGGCCCGCCTGCACGATGCCGTGGCCACGGCGGTGCTGGCCGGCGGCACGCGATTGTTCATCTATCCGCTGGAACGCGGCGTGCTGCTGGCGCTTGGTGCCGGTACGGGAGGCGGGCAAGCGCTGCGGGCGGAAACCTTGCTGCGCCGCCGCGGCGCTGACCTGCGGCGTTTGGGCGCGTGGCTGCCGGCGCTTTTCAACGATGGCAGCTGGTACCTGGTACGCCGTTGCGCCGACAGCGAGGCGAACGGCCTGGACGACAACGAATGGCTGGCGGCCGAGGAGTTGCTACGGTGATCAACACACGCCTTAACGATGCGGCAAGCATCGGCTTGCACGGGCTGGCCGATGCCGGCGAGATCCACAGCCTGGCGCCCTCGCTGCATACGGTCAAGTCGCGCCCCTTGCTGCTGCCGGCCGAAGAAGCCTTGTCGCTGCCGCCGCCGGTCATCAGCGCTGATCCGAAGCTGGCGATGCTGGCCGATGCCGTCGGGCCGGAGCTCAGTTTCGACAATCCGGTCTGGCGCGGCAATCCCTTGCCTTCGCTGCGCGGCCTGCAAAAGATGCTGATCGACCAGGCGCTCAAGCACCCCCTGGAAGAGCGGGGGCCGGCCTTGCGCGCAGTGCAGGTAGTGGAAACGGCAGTGCAGCTGCGGTTGCGCTGGCAGCAGATGCGGCGCAGCGACGCCGAACCGGATCGCGCATTGCAAACGGCGGAAGGAGGCCAGGATGAGACAGCGCAGCACTAAGGCGGGGATGGCGGAGGAGCTGAGCGCGGCGATCGGCCTGGTTTGGGGTCATATCGGCGCGCTGCAGCATGAGGAAGCCCACGCGCTGGCCAGCGCCTGCCTGCAACTCTGGCCGGGCGACAGGAACCTGTTGCTGCTGGCCGGCTACGCGGCGACGGAACTGGGCATGCCCGCCGACCTGGACGCACTGCGCCACGCCTTCGGCGCGCAACCCTGCCTGGAGCTGATCTCCCGGCGCCAGCCCGCTTAAGGAAAGCACAGCATGCAATCGATGGCCTTCGTCTTATTCCTGAACGGGATCGCCGCCAAGGTGGCCAAGCGCGCCGAGCTGCTCGCGGCCGGCCTGGTGATCGGCATCGTCTTCATGCTGGCCTTGCCGATGCCGGTATGGCTGCTGGACATCCTGATCGCCTGCAGCCTGGGCGCTTCGGCGCTGATCGTGATCGTCGCCATGTACATGCCGGGACCCACGGCATTTTCCACCTTCCCGGCAGTGCTGCTGCTGACCACCTTGTTCCGGCTGGCGATTTCGGTATCGACCACGCGCCTGATTTTGCTGGAGGCCGACGCGGGACATATCGTCGAGACCTTCGGTAATTTCGTGGTGGGCGGCAACCTGGTGGTGGGCCTGGTGATCTTCCTGATCCTGACGGTGGTGCAGTTCATCGTCATCACCAAGGGCTCGGAGCGGGTGTCTGAAGTATCGGCCCGTTTCTCGCTCGATGCGATGCCCGGCAAGCAGATGTCGATCGACAGCGACCTGCGGGCCGGCATCCTGACGGCGGAAGAGGCCAAGGAGAAACGCGCCAAGCTGGGACAGGAGAGCCAGCTGCACGGCGCGATGGACGGCGCCATGAAATTCGTCAAAGGCGATGCGATTGCCGGCATCTGCATCGTGGCGATCAACCTGGTGGGCGGCATCTCGATCGGCATCGTACAGCGCGGCATGGAAGCTTCGCAGGCGATGCAGCTGTATTCCATCCTGACCATCGGCGATGCCCTGATCGCGCAGATCCCGGCGCTGCTTATTTCCCTTGGCGCGGGCATGATCACCACGCGCGTGAGCGGCGATGGCGATGAGGGTGAAGAGAGCAATATCGGGCAGGACATCGTGGGTGAGCTGTTCAAGGAGCCCAAGGCCCTGCTCACCACGGCGGCCATCATGCTGTTGTTCAGCGCCATTCCCGGCATGCCGACCATGGTGTTCCTGACGCTGGCACTGGGCCTGGCAGGGGCTGGCGTGATAGGCATGCTCAAGCCGCTGGCCGACGCGGAAAAGGAAAGGGCGGCGCAAGAGAAGGAGCGGCAGAACGCCAGCATCGTCGACCTGACCAATTTTTCCGCCACTACGCCATTCATCCTGCGCATGCCGGAATCGATGCGCGATACGCCGGAGGCGGAAGCCATCCGCGTGGCGGTACGCGTCATGCGCAATGGCATGCTGGAGCGGCGCGGCATCCCGGACCTGAAGCCGATCGAATTCGAATACCACCATTCCATTCCCGATGGGCGGGTACATTTCCTGATGGCCGAGGTGCCATTGATCGACGAAGAGATCCGGCTCGGTTGGGGCTCGACCCAGGAGGCGGCAGGCCGCTTGCAGGAGCTGGGCTTCACTGCCGTCGAAGCCCAGGTGGCAGGCTCGCGGCGGCGGCGGACGTGGGTGCGCATCGAGGACGAGGCGGCGCTGGCCGAGGCGGGTGTGCAGTACCAGCGCTGGGAGGCCGTCTGCGGCGCCGATATCGAAGTCGAAATGCTGCGCAACTGCCAGATGTTCGTCGGTGTCAACGAGGTTATCCGCTTCACACGCTGGGCAGAGCGGCGCTATCCGGAGCTGGGCAAGGAGGTCAACAAGACCCTGACCTTGCCGCGCCTGACGGAGGTGGTGCAGCGCCTGACGCGCGAGGGCGTATCCCTGCGCAATGCGCGGCTGCTGCTGGAAACCACGCTGGATTGGGCGCCCAAGGAGCGCGATCCGGACGTGATTGCGGATTATGTGCGGCTGGCCCTGAAGCGGCAACTGTGTTTTGAAGTGGCGCGCAACGGCTTGATCGAGGTGATCCTGCTGTCGCCGGAACTCGAAGACCTGCTGCGCAACGCGATGCGCCAGACCAGCCAGGGCAGCTATCTCGATATCGATCCCGAGACCGAGCAGATGATCCTCGATCGCCTGGGCGAGCTGTCGCACAGCGTGAGCTCTCCGGTGGCGCCGCCGGTTCTGGTGACGGCGGCGGACATCCGCCGCTCGGTGCGCAAGCTGATCGAAGAGGAGTTCTTTTCGGTGCCGGTGTTCGCCTTTTCAGAATTGACCCAGCACCTGAGGATCCAGCCGGTCGGCATGATCGAAGCATAGCCGGCGGAAGGGCGGAACCGGGCCGCCTTGGCTTGCCACTCATTGTTGCGGCGCGATCCGGGCGCCGGAAACTGTGGAGGTGGAGAGATGGGCGAACAATCCGGGCTGGAATTGCGGATCCTGAGCGGGCTGCATCGCGGCGCCAGCTTGCCGCTGGGCGGTGAGCGCTACGTGATCGGGGCCAGCGACGATGCGGATGTGGTGTTGCTTGATCCCGGCGTAGCGGACCGGCACGCCACATTGCGCCATGACGGCGAACGCTGGCTGCTGGCGGCGCTGGAGGGAAGCGTGCGCGGCGCAGCTTCGGACGCTGAGTTGGAGGAATATCTCCTGGCGCCTGGCGACAGCGCGCGTATCGGCGCGGTCTGGGTCGGCATTGCCGATGCGGCGGCGTCGTGGGGTGAGCCGCCACCGGCGCCGCCGCCTGCCGTTGCCGGCCACGGGGCTGGCGCAGGCGCAGGCCAGGATGCGCGGCCTGCGGCGCAGGTTCCACCGCCATCGCCTGGGAAACCGGGGAAACGGCGCAGCCGCGCCATGTGGGTGCCCGTGGCCGCCGGCACCGTACTGGCAGGCGTCGCCTCGTTGGCCTTCAGCGCCAGGTCGGCTCCGACGCCGGTGATGCCGCCGGCACCTGCCGCGCTGGCGGTGGTGCCGCCAGCCTCCAAGCCGACGCCCGCGGCCCTGGCCCAGGCCTTCCGCAAACGCCTGGCCGACGTGGACATGCTGCGCCGCTTCGACCTGCAGCTCGATGAAGGCGAATGGCGCATGAAGGGCGCGCTGGACGAAGAGGAAACCCTGCGTTTCCGGCGGATCCTGGCTGATTTCGTCAAAGCGAACGACATCAAGTTTCCCATCGACGTGCAACTGGGTGGCGCAGATACCTTGCTGCCGTTCCAGATCCAGCAGCTGGTGACGGGAAACCAGGCCAGCATCGTGACCAGCGACGGCCAGCGCCTCTACCCGGGCGACGAATACAAGGGCGTGCGCTTGACCGCCATTGACGGCAACCGCATTACTTTTGCCGGGCGCGGGCCGATCGAGGTGCGTTGGTGAACGGAGTGGCCGCAAGCCTGCGGGAAATGCGCGCAGCGCTTCCAGCCTGGAGCGCGCAGCTTCCGCCGCATCCTGGCTTCTCGAGCCGCGGCAAGGTGGCGCAGGTGCTGGGTACCTTGATCGAGGCGCACATGCCGCCGGTGCAGATCGGCGAGCTATGCCACCTGTACGACCAGCAGCGCGGCGGCGCCCCAATGCTGGCGGAAGTGGTTGGCTTTACCGAACGCTGCGCCGTGCTGTCGGCGCTCAGTCCGTTGGAGGGCGTTTCCAGCAGCACGGTCATCGAGCCGCTGCGGCGCGCCCATACCATCGAGGTGGGCGACCACCTGTTCGGCAGCGTGCTCGATGGCTTTGGCCGCCCGATGTTCCGCGCGCCGGCCGCCAGCGACGTGGTTGGCACGTGGCGCGCCACGGTGCCGGTGATCCGCGATGCCCCGCTGGCCGTGGAACGGCCGCGTATCGTCACCCCCTTGCCTACCGGCGTGCGCGCCATCGACGGCATGCTGACCATGGGCCTTGGACAACGGATCGGTGTATTCGCCGGACCCGGTTGCGGCAAGACCACGCTGATGGCGGCCATTGCGCGCGGCTGCCAGGCCGAGGCCATCGTCTTCGGCTTGATCGGTGAACGGGGCCGCGAACTGAATGAATTCCTGGAGCACGAGCTCGATGAAGAACTGGTGCGCAAGACGGTGATCGTCTGTGCCACTTCCGACCGCACGTCGATGGAAAGGGCGCGGGCCGCGTTTACCGCTACCGCCATTGCCGAAGCATTCCGTGCGCGCGGCAAGCAGGTACTGCTGCTGGTCGACTCGCTGACCCGCTTTGCCCGTGCCCAGCGGGAGATCGGCCTGGCGGCGGGCGAACCGCCGGCGCGCGGCGGTTTCACCCCGTCGGTCTACACCATGTTGCCGCGCCTGATCGAGCGCGCCGGCAGCACGCCGGATGGCGCGA
Source organism: Duganella sp. CF458 (assembly GCF_900113115.1). Lineage (GTDB taxonomy): Bacteria > Pseudomonadota > Gammaproteobacteria > Burkholderiales > Burkholderiaceae_D > Rugamonas. Next base: position 258,712 of record NZ_FOOF01000006.1, read on the forward strand.
TCACCGCCATGTACACCGTCCTGGTCGACGGCGAATCTGCTTCCGACCCGATCGGCGACGAGGCCAAGTCCCTGCTGGACGGGCACATCCTCCTGACGCGCAAGCTGGCCGAGCAGGGCCATTACCCGGCCATCGACGTATTGGCCAGCATCAGCCGCGTGATGAGCAATGTGACCACGCGCGAACATCGTGCAGCGGCCGGCCAGTTCCGTGAATTGCTGTCGCGCTACCAGGAGATGGAGCTGCTGATTCGCCTGGGCGAATACCAGCCGGGCGCCGACGCGGTGGCCGACCGCGCCATGCAGCTGCGCCCCGCGCAACTTGAGTTCCTGCGCCAGTACACCGGCAGCGGTACCGGCACGCCGTTCCAGGAAACGCTTGATACGCTGATGGGGATGCAGGCATGAAGCGCGGCAAGCGGGAAGTGGTCGATGTGGCTGAACCCAAGCGGTCGGACCGCAGCCTGGACCAGCTGCTGCACGTGCGCAAGCAAAGATTGGGGCGCCTCGAACGTGAGCGCAGCAGCGCCCGCGAGGACTGGCGCCGCCGCCGCCAGGCACTGCACGACTATAAATTGCGCAAGCGCGAAGCTGTCCGGCAAGCCGCGCAGTTCTGGCAGGAGTCGCGCGCCCAGTTCCTGCAGATGACAATCACCACGGGCCAGTTCCACGTTGCCAAGGCGCGCCATGCACGCATGAAGGAAGAAGCGGCCAGCCTGAACTTGCGTTGCCACGAGGCTGTGCGGGAATCGCGCCGGGCAGGCGTGCGCTTTTTTGAAGCGCGGGCCGAAGCGCGGCGCGCCCAGCGGCAGCAGGAGAAGCTCGGCATCATGCGCGATGAGTTGATGGCATTAAGCCGGCTGGCCGAGGAGGGCGGATGAACCGCTTGCCGCCCGCACTGCCGGGGCGCTGGCTGGACGAGCTGTTGCCGGGCCAGTCGCATGCCCGTACGGGGCAGCGGCCGGCATGGCGTTTTGCCACCGCAGCCGCGCCCCAGACGGCAACGCCGGCGCAGGCTGCGCCCAGGCCCGCTAGGGTGCACGGCAAGCCGGCCGCGCAGGCCCAGGCCGAGGCGCCACGGACGGTTCGCGCCGCGCCGAGCCCTGTCCGCGAGCAGCCGGTCGAAGACGGCGAAGCCTGCCGCGCCGGCCGAGGCGGGAGCGGGGACGGGCAGGGTAGCAGCGGCGGTGGCAGCGGTGCCGGCGACGGGCGAGGCGATGCCGGGCCGGCGGGACCCGGCGCGGTGGCCGAAAGTGCCGGGGCGTTCGATGCGCAAGACATCGTCCTGCTGCTCCCGGCGGGGAACGCCAGTGGCATCTTTGAAGTGCAGCTGCCAGGCGGCGAGATGATGGCAGTGGCGGTGGATGCCGGTCCATCCGCTGTCAGCTATCACCTGAAACCCGCCGGAAAAAGCCTCGCGGAACGCTTGCGCGGCCAACAGAAGGAACTAAGCGCCCACCTGGAGCGACGTATAGGAAAGGATGTGACCCTGACCATACTCTAAGCGGAGGGCCGAAATGGCTGAAACGGAGTGGCTGCCTGCCGCACACGCGAAGGCAATGCGATTGCAGAAAGATGCGATCGGCGCCGCCGGCGCGGCATTGAGCCGCCGCGTGGCGTGCGGCCTATGGTGCAGCCATGCCGGCATGTCGTTGCACCTGGAGTCCGCCGTGCATGGCGCCGATCCGCATCAGGAAAGCGGCATCCCGGGCATCGCCCTGGAAGGCCCGCACGGAACGTTCTACCTGGAGCATGGCGCGGCCCTGCTGCACGGCCTGACCGGCGTCGATCCGATGGCGGCAGCGGATGCGCCGGCGGCGCAGCGCGAGTGGCTGGATGGAGCGTTGCTTGGCCGCCTGGCAGGCACGCCGCTGGCCGGCATGCGTACCCTGCGGCGCGATACTGCGCCGCCGGTGGCGGCCGGGCTGGCCGCCATGCACCTGCGCCTTGACGATGGCGCGCATATGGCGGGCGCGCTGATCCGCGCCACGCCCGAATCCTGGCTGGCCTTGCTGGAACGCCACGAATGGCAACCCAGGACGCAAGCGTTGGAGGCGCTGCATGCGCTGCGCATTGCCCTGCCGGTCAAGCTGGGCAGCCACTTCCTGCCGTCATCGGCGCTGCAAGAGCTGGTCGCGGGCGACATCATCCTGCCGGACAGCACCCGTTTCGATACGCAGGGCCTGGGCCGCCTGCCGCTTGGCGGCATGCTGGCGCAAGTGCGCTATGCGGCACCGGGCCTGCTCACCATACTTACCATGGAGACGCAATTGAACTACGACAGCGAAGACGAAGCGGGCGGCGTGGACGATGCCGCCCTGGACCAGCTACCGCTGGCCCTCAGTTTTGAACTGGGCACGCTCCAGCTGAGCCTGGGACAGTTGCGCACCCTGGCCAGCGGCGCCGTGCTGCAGCTATCCCAGGGCAGTGCCGACAGTATCGCCATCGTGTGCGCTGGCCGCCACCTTGGGCGCGGCGAGGCGGTGGACGTGGACGGGCGGCTGGGCGTGCGCATCACTTCATGGAGCGCGGCATGATGAACGGGCAGACGGATGTCGTCTCATTCTCGCTGATGCTGGCGGGACTGGCGCTGATCCCGCTGCTGGTGGTCACGACGACGTCCTTCCTGAAGCTCTCCATGGTCATGCTGGTGTTGCGCAGCGCCATCGGCGTGCAGCAGGTGCCGCCCACGCTGGCGATCTACGGCATTGCGCTGGTGCTGACCGGCTTCATCATGGCGCCCACGATCCAGCAGATCGGGCAGCGCATGGCGCAGCCGGCGCCGCCAAGCGCCAATGTCCAGGCGCCGCCGGGCCTGGCCAAGGCGATCGACGCCTTTGAGCCGCTACGCGCTTTCATGATCAAGCATGGCAATCCGGACCAGCGTGAACTGTTCCTGGCATCGGCGAAGAAGCTATGGCCGGAGGACTATGCGAAGCAGGCGCGCAACAACGACTTGCTGGTCCTGATTCCGGCGTTCGTCGTATCCGAGCTGCAGGCCGGCTATGAGATCGGCTTCCTGATCTACATCCCGTTCGTGGTGATCGACCTGCTGGTGTCGAATCTGTTGATGGCGCTCGGCATGCAGCAGGTCAGCCCGCAAACCATCACCATCCCGCTCAAGCTGCTGCTGTTTACGCTGGTGGGCGGCTGGGGCAAGCTGCTGCATGCGCTGGCCGCCTCTTACGCCTGAAAGGATTGCCATGGCAGATACGCTGAACTTTTTCCAGCAGGGCCTGTGGCTGGCCGTGATGCTCTCCGCGCCGCCACTGATCATCGCAACCCTGTGCGGCGTGACCGTATCGCTGGTGCAGGCGGTGACGCAGATCCAGGACCAGACCTTGCCGTATGTGGTCAAGCTGGTGGCCGTCGCTGTCACCCTGGCGAGCATGGGACGCTGGATCGGCGTGCAACTGATCCAGCTGACGGACCTGGCGTTCACCATGCTGCCCGCCGTGGGGCGCTAGCCGATGCAAGCGTCGTTGCTGCTGGATATACAGAATGCCCTGGTGGCGCTGGCACTGGTGACGCCGCGGGTGCTGGTGTGCCTGGTGATATTGCCGGGATTCGGCCTGAACGTCCTGACCGGCATGGCCAAGAACATGGCCGCAATGGCGATCGCGCTGCCGGCCGCGCTGCCGACCTACTATGCGGTGCAGCGTTTCGGGCCCGATATGCTGACCTGCGGCATGCTGATCTTCAAGGAAGCGGCCATCGGCTTGCTGCTGGGGGTATTGACCACCATGCCGCTGTGGGCGGTGCAGTCGGTCGGATCCATCCTGGACAGCCAGCGTTCGCCGATCCAGATCCAGACCAATAACGCCGGCGTCGACCGGGATGCCAGCATCATCGGCGGCGTGATGGTGCAGGCGGTGGTCCTGGTCATGGTGCAGGCCGGCCTGTTCGTCGCCCTGGCGCGCATCCTGGTGGAAAGCTACGCCGCCTGGCCGGCCTGGTCGCTGGCGCCACCCTATGAACCGGGGCACCTGGACCTGCTGGTCAAGCGTTTCGGCGAGCTTTTCTGGCACATCGTGGTGTACGGTGCTCCTGTGATCATTCCATTGATCCTGATTGAACTGGCCTTTGCGCTGATCGGCGTGTTTGCGCCCAACCTGCAGGTGTCGTTCGCTTCGTCGCCGATCAAGAGCCTGACCGGCGTGGTGATCCTGCTGTTGTACTGGCCGACCCTGTCGCACCACGTTGCGGGCGACTTTTCCAAGCTGTTGGACCTGGCGGCCGGCCTGCTCGGCGCCCGGCAAGGGCCGTGATCGCCCGGCACAGGAGTGCAGCATGAGCGAAGAAAAGAACGAAGAGCCCACAGACAAGAAGATCGACGATGCCCGAAAGAAGGGCCAGGTCGCGTCCAGCCGCGACCTGGCCCGCCTGGCAACGTTGGTCGCGGTGGCCGAAGCGGCCTTCGCGACGGAGCCTGTTTGGCGCGAACAATTGGATGGCCTGTTCGAGCTGGGGATCGCCAGCGTGGGCCGTCCTTTCGAGGCTACTCTTTGGAATATGCTGCAGGCTGCAGGCACGCTGCTGATCGTCACCTTCTGCAGCTTCTTCCTGATCTGCATTGTGGTAGGCGTTGCGGCGCACTGGGGGCAGTTCGGGGTCCTGGTCGCGCCGGAAGCGGTGACGCCCAAGTTCGACAAGCTGAACCCCGTCAACGGCTTCAAGCAGCTGTTTTCCAAGAAGAAGCTGGTGGAACTGCTGATCGCTGTCGGCAAGGCTGCCTTGATCGGCTGGACGGTGTACGTGCTGGCGCGCGGAGCGCTGCCGGCGATCGTCCAGCTCTCCACCGGGGAGCCGAAGGATGCCTATTTCGGCTTTATCGCAGTATTGAAGTCCATCTTCCATTCGGTTGTCATCATCTGCCTTGGACTGGCGGCGATCGATTTCGCGACGCAGAAGTACTTCCACAAGAAAGAGCTGATGATGGACATGGAAGAGATCAAGCGCGAATACAAGGAATCGGAAGGCGACCCGATGGTGAAGGGCCAGCGCAAGCAACTGGCGCGCCAGTGGGCCAACGAGGCGCCGGTGGAACGCACCGACGACGCCAATGCCGTGGTGGTCAACCCGAGCCACTTCGCGGTGGCGCTGTTCTACGATCCGGAGGCGGGCATGGTGCCGCAGGTCCTGGCCAAGGGGCGCGACGCGACGGCGCAGGCCATGATGGCGCGCGCGCGCCTGCGCGGCATTCCGATCATCCGCCACGTGTGGCTGGCACGGACCCTGTATGCCGGCTGCAAGCCGGATATGGACGTGCCGCGCACCAGCTACGAGGCGGTAGCCCAGGTCTATGCCGTGGTCCTGGAGTTGCAGCGCATGGGACAGCAGGGCGGGGAGGTGGAACTGGAGGAGCACGGCGATCCGCCGCCGGGCATGCTCGGGTTGAGTGCGGACGAAGCGGCCGCGCAAGGAGACCGCAATGCGGGTTAAAGCCAAGGAGACCCTGGGCCAGTCGCCGCCCCAGCCGGCGGCGGAAACGGAGCCGGCACCACCGACGCACGGCAAGCACGCCAAAGCACCGCGGCCACGCCCGCCGCGCTCGCAGATGGCGGGCGGCTGCCTGTTGTACAAGCCGGAGACAACCGCACTGGCCGCCGATACCATGTGCGATGACGGAGCGCCGGCGGCCCAACTTCCTGCGCGGGTGCCCGAGCCGGACGATGCGTTCGAGCCGGACGGCGAAGATCGCGCGCGGCATCTTGCCATGGCCGGCGGCCAGGCCCATCCCTTGCTGCGCCGGCTGGTGCCGAAACCTGCCGCGACGCTGCCGCCGGTGCGTCCCGGCTCGCGGCTGGCCTGCGAGCGGCGCTGCGGCGGCGCGGGCTGCGACCCGGCCAACAGCCATGGCTGCGGTGGCGTGTTCTGCCTGGATCCGCAAGAGCAATTGTGAGGGAACCGCGCGCGTTCCGCTTGCCACCCATCCGCAGTGGATTGAATTTTTTTTGGAGACAGCGTGGATACTCGACTCAGCATGGCGGTGCAAGGCGCCGCATCCGGCCTGGCAGGCAAGCCCGTGCCACAGGTTCACGATCCCGCGGCAGCCGGCGAGGGCGCGGCGAGTTTCAAGGTACAGCTGCAGGTGCAACAGCAGCAGTTCCATTCCGGCGCCCAGCAGGACCTGGCACCGGCGCCTGTCGGCAAGGACAGCCTGGCGGCCGTGATGGCCGAACGGGCCGCTGGCCTGGCGGGCGACGTCAACCGCCACCAGCAATACGTGTCGCGCATGCTGGAGCGCGCCACAGCCAGCGGCGATTCGCTGCACCTGATGCATGCGATGCTGGCCCTGAACGATTACCAGCTGCGGGTCCAGACCATCTCGAAGGTGGTATCGCGGGCCGGCAGCTCGATCGATTCGCTGACCAAGCTGCAGTAAGCGCCATGGTCAAGCGTCTATTCTCCCTGGCATTGTGCGCACTGGCACTGGCTGGTTGCGGCAAGGCGGTGGTCCTGCAGGCGTCACTGCAGGACGCGGATGCCAATGAAATCGTCCTCGCGCTCACGGGGCAAGGCATCGAGGTCGAAAAGCACCAGGACAAGTCCGGCGTCAGCCTGACCGTCAAGGAAGCCGACCTGTCGCGCGCCACCAGCACCATGCAGGCGGCAGGCCTGCCGCGCCGCAGCCGTTCCAACCTGGGCGAGGTTTTCAAGAAGCAGGGCATGATCTCGTCGCCGATGGAAGAGCGCGTGCGCTACATCCATGGCCTGTCGGAGGAACTGGAGTCTACCCTGCAGCTGTTCGACCGGGTATTGTCGGCGCGGGTGCACGTGGTGCTGCCGGAGCGTATCGCCCCGGGCGAAGCGATCCAGCCGTCATCCGCCGCGGTATTCATCCGCTATCGCCCGCCGCTGGATGAAGACGCGATTACGCCGCGTGTACGGCGCCTGGTTTCGTCTAGCATACCGGGCTTGAGCGGCGAAGAGGGGCGCAACAAGGTATCGGTCGTGATGACGCCCGCCGAAGCGGCGCCCGCCCCGCCTGCCTGGACCAAGGTCGGGCCTTTCCATGTGGCGCAGGAATCGGCGTCCGGCCTGCGCTCCGCGCTGGCGGTGCTGGCGGTGCTGGTGCTGGCGGGGATGGCTTATGCCGGCTATGGCCTGCTGCGCAACCATCGCCTGTTTGCAGGCCTGCGCAAGCGTCGCGCACCGGTGGCGGCGGGAGAGTGATCGTGGCGCATGCCGGAGCCGTGGAGTTCCTTGACTGGTGGTTCGATCCATCGATGCGGGCCGACGGCGCTTCGCCGTTGTCACGCCGCCTGGGCTACCGGTTCTGGTGCGGCGAGCATGGCGTACGTCCCGACTTCCCGCGCGCATCCGACAGCGCCTGGCAGCAATTTGCCGGATGCGATGCGGCCGTGCTGCTGCCTGCCGCCCGGCTGTACGGGGCCTTGCTTGCCGCGCGCGAGGGCAGGCATGATGCCTTGGCCGGCCTGCCTGCCGCAGTGCGGCGCTGGAGCCTTGCCACGGCGGCCATCCAGCCGCTGGTGCGGCTTTGCCGGCCAAGCGGGGACCTGCGGTGCGATGGGTTGCGCGAACTTGCCTGCGCCATGGAAGCCGGTTTTCCCGGCATGTGGGACCGCCTGCGCCTGGCGTTGCCCGGCGAGCAGGCCGCCGATGCAGGCGCGGCGTTGACGGGCTTCATCCTGCGCGGGATGGTCCCGGGCGCGTGCAGCGGCGCAGCGGCGCGCAGGCGCCTGCGCTGCTGGGGCTTGTGCCTGGAGCAGGCGGGCAAGGCGCGATTACAAGGAGAGTTGGCATGACTGGTTTCTGCAAAGCGCGCCTGGACGCGGACCCGCGCCTGCAACCGCTGCACGGCATACTGCGCGGTGACGCCATCGAGCGCACGGCGGATGCGCATGTGCTGGCGGGGCAGATCGTCGAGCAAGGCCGGCAGGAGGCGCAGCAACTGCTGGCGGCAGCGCGTGAAGAGGCACGCCTGGCTGTCCACGAGGCGCAGGCGCGCGTGCTGGAGCAGGCCATGCGGCTGCAGCAAGGCATGGATGCGGCCATGGCCGAATTGCTGGAGCAGGCGCAGCACGTGGTCGCCGAGCTTGCCGGCGTCTTGTACGACCGGCTCGTGCTGGAAACCACGGCGCAGGAAAAGGTGGCGGCAGGCTGCCGCCGCCTGCTGCGCGAAGCACCGCCCAAGCTGGTGAATGCCGTGCTGCGCCTGCACCCGCAGGACATGCCGCCGCCACCAGGCCTGCCGTGGCCATGCGAAGGCGACGACCGGCTGGAACCGGGCACTTGCAAGCTGGAGGCCGACAGCGGCGAATGGCGCGCCGATTTCAGCGCGGCTGCGGCGGCCTTGCGCCAGGCGCTGGCAAGCTTGCCCGGCATGCAGGCCGCTACCTGAATTTTCCCGTGCCGGGCGAACCGACGTCCTCCCTGGCGCCACTCACCTGTAGATCACTTCTCAGGAGAGCGCCATGTCCAGCAAGCTGAATCCCGTTGTGCAATCCCTGCATCGCCTTGACCGCAAGTTCGAAGGCGTTGGCGACCAGCTGCACGAGTTTTACCGGCGCCAGGCCAACGGCGAAAAGCCGAATCCAAGCGAGTTTACGCGCCTGCTGGAACAGCAATCGCTGACCCATAGCGCAATGACCGCGCAATTCAACCTGCTGCAGAAACCCCTGAAAACCGTTCTCAACGAATCGAAATAAGCCATGAGCGACGATATCGCACGCTGGCTGGAGGACCTGCCGGCCGACGCGCCCCTGGTTCTCGACGGCGAATCGGCCTACCTGCAGCCCGCATCCGGTGGTGCCGAACTGGGTGCCATCCTGTTGCGCGAGGCGAGCGATGCCCAGCTGGAAGAGGCTGCGCGCACCGGCTTCCAGGGTGCCCGCCAGTTCGAGGCCGGCCTGGCCTTGCGGGCCGACGGCGCGCTGGTCCTGTCGCAATGGCTGCCGCAGGCGGAAAGCTGGCTGGATGCCGCGCCGGCGCTTGAGCAATTGTTCAACCAGCTCGCCATGTGGCGCATGGCGGCAGCCCCCGCGCGCGCACGCGCCAACAATTCCCCTGACCAGAGCGAGCAGCGCATCCGCGCCCTGTTCGCGGGAGTGCAGCGATGAAGTGTCCTGCCATCTTCAAGCGCCTGCTGCTGTTGCTGGCCATGCTGCTGTTGCCGGCCGGCGCATCGGCAGCCATTCCGGCTTCCTGGAAGGGAACGGGATTCGCCATCAACGCCAGCGGCATGACGCTGCGCGCGGTGCTGGACGAATTCGGCCGCGTGTACGGCGTGCGCGTGTCGATGGAGGTGCCGGGCCAGAAAGCGATGAATGGCCGCCTGGCCGCCAACAGCGGCAGCGAGTTCCTCAACCGTCTGGCGCCGCTGTGCCTATGCGGCTGGTTCGTCTACAACGAAGTGCTGTACATCGTTCCCGCCAGCGACCACACCTCGGTGCGGCTCGACCTGGGAGACGATGCGGTGCAGGATGCCAAGGCCGCCATGGTTGGCGTGGGCCTGTTCGACGAGCGATTCGGCTGGGGCGAGTTGCCGGACGTGGGCACGGTGATCGTGAGCGGCCCGCGCAGCTATGTGAAGTTCGCGCGCCAGATCCTGCTGCCCGACGAGCAGCGTGCCAAGGTGCGCGGCAGGCGGGTGATGGTGTTCCGCCTGAAGTACGCCAGCGCCATGGACCGCACCATCAATGCGCGCGGCCAGACCGAAATCATCCCGGGGGTGAAGACCATCCTCTCCGGCCTGCTGCTGGGTCCCACCTCGGCCGAGAAGCTGGCCGACACCAACCAGTTCGATGTCGGCAGCCCGAAACGTTCGCACCGGCCGAAGGGGAGCGCCGGTGCTGCGCAGGAAGCGCCGCGCGGCGGCAATGCCTTCGTGCCGATCTTCTCTCCGGCCCAGGGCGGCAATGCGCCGCTGCCCGCCACGCCGCCGCAGGGAGAGGGTTCCGGCAAGAAGGCGCAGGGCGGCAGCGCGGAAAACGGCAAGCCGCGCATCGAAGCCAGTGCGGCAATGAACGCCATCCTGATCTACGACGACGTGCAGCAGCGCGAGATGTACGCCGCCCTGATCGCGGAACTTGACGTGCCGCCGCAGCAGATCGAGATCGAAGCATTGATCATCGACATGGACCGCAGCAACCTGGCCGAAATGGGCGTGGAGTGGGGCGTGCGGGCCGGCACCAGCAACCTGACGTTCAATTCCACGGCAGGCGAGTCGCAGGGAAGCGACCTGCCATTGCCTGGGGCCACGCTCCTGATCAGCAACATCAACCGCTTCTATGCCCGCCTGAAGGCGCTGGAGGCGAAGGGCGAAGCGCGCGTGCTGGCGACACCGACCGTGCTGACCCTTGATAACGTGGCTGCCGTGCTGGACCTGAGCCAGACGGCCTACGTGCCGCTGGTCGGCGAGCGCGTGGCCGACCTGGCCGACATCACGGCCGGCACCATGCTGCGCGTGATCCCGCGCCTTATCCGCGAGGCGGACGGCGCCAAGGTGCACCTCGAAGTCGACATTGAGGACGGCTCCCTCGATGGCGCCGGCAATAGCGGGCCGGGCAAGGATTCGCGCAGCAATGTGCGCGTCACGCGTTCGACCATCAGCACGCAAGCCATCGTCAACCTGCAGCAGACCCTGATGATCGGCGGCTACCGCGCCGAGCGGATGGCCACGGACAAGCAGAAGACCCCCGTACTGGGCGACCTGCCGCTGGTCGGCGGCCTGTTCCGCAACCAGACCGAATCGCGCAGCACGCGCGAACGCCTGTTCCTGATCACGCCGCGCATCAGTGGCCAGGACCGGGCGTACACGGCACCGGCGGCCGGCGGCACCCGGCGGGGTGGGGCCGCATCGGAGGCTCCGCGCCAGCTGGCGGCGCTGCCTCCGCCCCCGGCACCGGGCAAATCCGCCACCACGCAATTGCCCTTGCCATTGCCGCTGCCGGCGCCGCCTGCCGCCAAGGATGCCGCGCCGGCGAAGATGCGCGCTCCCGCGCCTCCCTCGGGCGAACGTTCGCCCTGGGCCCTGATCCCCGCCGCCGTCAGCCCCGAACAGCGTTGACGCGCGTCTCCCCGCGGGGTGAGGATTGTTGAGCCTTGTTGAGAAATTCGGAATGCACTTTCGTCTATATTTCTCCTAGCCCTGGCGCACTTGCGATGCAAGCGCTCCTGGCGGCGGCAAGGCTTTGTTGATGTCATCTGCCAGCAATGGCCATCAGGAGGAAGAGCGTTGAACCTCAATATCACATTGAATGGCGCGGCCAAGGTTTCCTTTGCGGCGCTTGGTCTTTCGCTGTGCTGCGGCACGTTTGCCGCGGAATCGGCGAAGCCCGCGGCAAGCGGCAAGCCGGCCAAGCCCGCGCTGCGGTCCGCCAACGGCAAAGGCCGTGCCATAGCGGTCGCGGCACCGGTCAGCGAGCCGGCCGTACGTGCGGCACCGGACGCCTGGGACATCGTCCCGGCCGACAAAACCCTGAATTCTGCGCTGGCGCGCTGGGCCGGCGCAGCGGGCTGGCAGTTGCTATGGGAGCTGCCGGTCGACTACGCGGTGCAGGTGCGCACCACCGTGCCAGGCACCTTCGAAGAAGCTATCGCCACGGTAGTGGGCAGCATGGACAGTGCGGAAATGCCGATCAAGGCGGTTTTCTATAAGGGCAACAAGGTGTTGCGCATCATCGGCCGGGGTGCGCAATGATGCGCCGCCCGATCACCCAATGCCTGCCGGTTCTGGCCTGCGCGGTGCTGTCCCTGAGCGGCTGCTCCGACCTGGCCGACCGCGTGTCCTCCAACGCCGATGCCGCCGATGGAACGACGTCCGGCCTGGTCAAGGAAGTGGGGCGCAATGCGCGCGGCGCCGTGGTGCCGGCATCGGCCCGCGTGGTGCACGAACCGGGCATCTGGTTGGGCAAGAACGTGGTCAAGCTGGGGCAGCCGCCGTTGCCGGCAGTGTTCCACCAGCCCGCGGCGTTCGACCGCAGCATCTATTCCCTGTCCGAACTGGCGGAACGCCTGACGCTGCGCTCGGGCATTCCGAGCCGGGTCAATGCCGACGCCTCCAGCGTTGCCGCCAGCGCCTTCAAGCGTGGCGGCGGCCGCCTGCCTTCGCCGCCAGCCATGCGGCAACCGGCCGGCGTGCCTGCAATGCCGCTGCCGCTGCCACAGGGCATGCCGGGCGAGCAGCCGGTGGCGGGCGACGCGCCGCTGCGCAGCGGCGCCGCCGACGCCAGCGTCAGCTTCCAGCCTGACTTGCAGGGTGGTATCCGCGTCAGCTATGCCAACGGATCCTTCAAGGGATTGCTGGATACGATAGCGGCCCGCTTCGGCGTCTCCTGGAAGTATGCCGACGGCGTGATCCAGTTCTACCATACCGACGCGCGCACCTTCCAGATCAGTGCCGTGCCGGGCGATGCATCGTTTGCCGCATCGGTGACCAGCGGGGCGGCTTCGCTGGCCGGCGGGGGCGGCTCGGGTGGCGGTTCGGGGGGCACCGGCGGCAACAGCGGCAGCTCGGTCTCGGCCAATAATAGCCAGAACACCGGCGTGGTGTCCAAGCTGTCGGTGTACAACGGCATTGAGAACGCGGTGAAAGTGATGCTTTCGCCGCACGGCAAGGTGTTGGCCGCGCCGGCGACGGGCACCATCACGGTGGTCGATACGCCCGATACGCTGGAGCGCATCGGCGCCTATATCGAAAGCGCCAACCAGGCCCTGTCGCGCCAGATCGTGATGAACGTCACGGTGCTGTCGGTCAGCCTGGAGCAGGGCGACGAGTACGGCATCAACTGGAACCTGGTGTACAACAGCCTGAAAAACAAGTACGGCCTGCAAAACACCTTCAACACCACCCAGGGCGCGTCGGCGCTGTCGGCCGGGATCGTCGGCAACTCGCGCTTCAGCGGCAGTACGGTGGTCGCCAAGGCGCTGGCGGAGCAGGGCAAGGTGCGGCGCCAGACCACGGCGTCGGTGGTCACGCTGAACAACCAGCCGGTGCCGGTGCAGGTGGCACGCCAGACCACCTACCTGCAAAGCTCGCAGACCGCGATCGTGGCGCAGGTCGGCACCACCACCACCATGGTGCCGGGCGTGGTGACGGCCGGCTTCAATATGAGCATCCTGCCGCATGTGCTCAACAACGGCGCGGTGATGCTGCAGTTCTCGATCGATATTTCGACCCTGCGCAGCATCCGCGTCATCGAGAGCAATAACAGCCGCATCGAGTCGCCGGAGCTGGATACCCGCAACTTCCTGCAGCGCGTGTCGATGAAATCGGGCGAAACCCTGGTGATCGGCGGCTTTGAGCAGACCGACGAAAACGTCGATCGCCAAGGCGTGGGCAAGCCGGACAACTACCTGCTGGGCGGCGGCGTCAAGGCCAAGAGCAACAAGGAAGTGATCGTGGTGCTGATCACCCCGATGGCGATGGCCGGTACCTGAGGAGGGCGGTATGGGCATTCATATCATCCAGATCGACAAGGCGCGCTTCGTCTGCGGCCTGTTCTGGCAGTCGCTGTCGCGGCCGCGCGAACTGCAGCGCGAAGCGATGGAACTGGGACGCAAGATCGGCTCCGACCTGATGGTGGTGCGGCGCGACCAGTCGACCGCGCAGGCCGGCTATGCGCAAAGCAGCGACGGCGCGGCGCGCACCCTGTATTCGCTGGGCGCGGCGGTATCCAAGACGGTGGCCATGGAAGGCGCTTTCTACGACGGGCTGCTGCAACCGGTACACAATTGGCTGGCGGCCTTGCAGCTGCCGGACGGGAAGTGGGCTTATTTCGCCGTGCGCGACGCCAATTTCCTGCCCAACGGCGACTTCGCCGGTACCAAGGAAGAAGTACTGGAACGCCTGTACGGCGACTATGCGCTGGGCGGCTGGAACGTGGTGATCGGCGACGAAAGCCTGGCGGGACAAGGTTTTCACAACTTCAATGCGCGCCGCATAGAAAGCCTGCTGCCGCACCGCAAGGACGGCAGCCTGCGGATCTTCCGCTGGTGGCGCCTGCGCCCGATCGCGGCCCAGCGCGCGCCGGAGTGGCGCCTGGCCGCCGGCGTCGCGCTGGCCGTGGTGGGCGCAGGCCTGTTCTTCGGATGGAGGCAGTGGCAGGCGCGGCGCGAGGCCGAGCAGGTCGTGCTGGCACAGCGTGCCGCCGTGCCCAGCGCGGTGCAGCGGCCCTGGATCGGCCAGCCTTTGCCGTCCGCCGCATTCCGCGCCTGTTTCGACCGCCTGGACCACCTGACGCCCGGCGGCTGGCGGCTCGACGAATACAGCTGCACGCGCGGCCAGTTCAGCTATGCCTGGTCGCGCAATGCCGCCACGGTTGCCACCTTGCGCGACGCCGTGCCGCAAGCCGTGATCGATCCGACCGGCGACAAGGCGACCCTGAACGGGGCATTGGCCGCGTTGCCGGCGGCGCGCGGCGAAGAGCTGCTGGCGGCGCCGCAGGCGATCGAACCGCTGATGGCCCAGATGCAGAACCTCGGCCTGTCGCTGCGCCTCAACAAGCGGGCGGCGGCGCCTGTCGCAGCGTCCATGGGGCCGGCGCCGGCGGCCGGGCCGGCGGTCCAGGATTGGCAAGCCTTCGGCTTCCAGCTCGATGCCCAGGGCGTGGCGCCGCAACAACTCGCGGCCATGCTGGAACGGCCCGGAGTGCGCATCGAAAAGATCAGCTATCGCGGTATGGCATGGTTACTTGAAGGAGTCATTTATGCAAAATAATCAGACCAGGGGCGTCGCTGCGCTGACGCTGGCACTGTGCATGCTGCCGCCGGCGGTGGCGCGCGCGGAAAGCACGGCGGCCAGCCTGACCCGCATCGAGGCGGAAACCATGCTGCTGCGGGCCCGCGAAAAACAGCTCGAGGTGCAGTCCTCCATCATCACCAAGCAGAACGAGATCGCCGCCAAGCAGACCATGGGTGCGATGCTGAGCCAGCCCGTGGTGGTCGGCGACCCGGTGGTGCGCGCCGTGGAAGGCTTGGGCGACACCATGTTCGCCACCCTTGAAATGTCGAACGGCAGCGTGGCCGAGGTGCAGGTCGGCAGCGTGCTGCCGGGCGGCATGCGCATCGTCTCGATCCAGAACAATGAGGTGATGGCGAGCGCGCCGGGACGCAAGCGCGTCCGCCTGTCCGGCTATACCCAGCAGGTCAACGCCTTCAATCCTGGCACGCCGGCCCCCTTGCCGGTGGCGGCGGCGCCAAGGAGCGCGCGATGAAACTGCGCATTGCGCTGCCAGGCATGCAGGCCGGCGCGCAGTCCCCTGGCAATGCGCCGGCCGAAGCGCCGCTGCAAGGCGCTGCGGTGCTGAGCCACGCCGGCCAGTTCGAAGCCAGCGCCGAGGAGCGCAAGCTGGTGTGCCTGCTGGCCGATGGCCGCCTGCTGGTGGCGGTCGGACAGGACATGAATGCGCACGTGCTGTCCTACCAGGCGCGCTTGCAGCGCATGCAGAAGCCGTTCCGCGTCGAGCACGCGAAGATCGACGAGTTGCGCCACCTGTACGCCAGCGGCAATGGCGCGCTGGTGGAGCGGCGCCAGGAACACTCGATGATGCAGGTGACGGCCAAGGATCTGCTGAGCCGTGCCTGTGCCGCGCGCGCCTCCGACATCCACATCCGGGTGCGCCAGCGCGCCACCGAGATCCTGTTCCGCGTGCGCGGCGACCTGACGCCGGTCGGCGTCCAGACGCGCGAATACGGCGAGCGCCTGCTGGCCACCCTGTACGGCGCGATGGCCTCGGTCTCCGACAGCTCCTACAAGCCGACCGAGCGGCAGGATGCCAGCATCGCCGACCGCGACAAGCTGCCGCCCGAGCTGCACGGGGTGCGCATCGCCACCGTGCCGACCAACGAAGGCACGCTGATGGTGCTGCGCCTGCTGTACCTGGACGCTGGCGACGGCGAACTGTGCCCGCTCGGCTTCAGCGAGCAACAAGCCGCCATGCTGCAGCAACTGAAGGAACAACCGATCGGCATGAACATCATCGGCGGGCCGACCGGCTCCGGCAAGTCGACCACGCTGCAGCGCATCCTGTCCGGCCAGATCGCCGAGGCCGAGGGACGGCGCCACGTGCTCACCATCGAGGATCCGGTCGAATACCCGATCGACGGCGCGGTGCAGACCTCGGTCACCAATGCCGGTTCGGAGGACGAGCGGTCGCGCCTGTTCGCGGCAGCCATTTCGAATGCCATGCGGCTCGACCCGGACACCATCATGGTGGGCGAGGTGCGCGACCGCGCCTCGGCCCAGAATGCGGTGCGCGCAGCCATGACCGGGCACCAGGTCTGGACCACCATCCACGCCAACAGCGCGCTGGCCATTGCCGACCGCCTGCTCGACCTGGGACTGGCTGCCAGCCAGGTGGCGGACCACACGGTGGTCACGGGCTTGATCAGCCAGCGCCTGGTCAAGGCCCTGTGCCCGCACTGCAAGCTGCCGCTGCACGCCGCCCCGGCGCCGTTGCCGCCCGCCGTGATGGGCAGGCTGCGCGACGTGGTGGCGGACCTGCGGCGCGTGCACGTGACCGGGCCCGGCTGCGAACATTGCGCGGGGCACGGCAGCATCGGGCGCACGGTGGTGGCAGAGATCATCCTGCCGGACGACGAATTTTTCGGCCACGTACGGCGCGGCGACAAGGCGGCAGCACTGAGCTACTGGCTGCGCTCGGGCGGACGCACGATGGTCGAGCACGCGGTGGAAAAAGTCGCCGCCGGCCTGGTCGATCCGCGCATGGCCGAACAGGTGCTGGGCCACCTGAATGCCGGCGCGGCCCTGGCGCGACGCCGCCTGCAGGTGGTGGAGGAGGGCTGCGATGCGCGTTGAAATCGTGCGTTACTGGGCGCGTACCCAGTTCAATGCTTCCGAGCGGGTGCGCCTGTACCGCAAGATCGCCAAGATGCTGGCCGGCGGCCTGCCGCTGCTGCGCATCCTGGAGGAACTGGCGCGGCGCAATGCCGGCCCTGGCGGCGACAGCACCCTGTCGCTGGTGCTGGACGACTGCCGGCGCATGGTGCAGAACGGCCAGCTGCTGTCGGACGGCCTGGCCTGGTGGGTGCCCGGCACCGAGCAGATGATCATCATGGCGGGCGAGCAGTCCGGCCGGCTGGAGGGCAGCCTGCATGCGCTGGTGGATGTGGTGCAGGCGGGGCGCCGCATCAAGACCGAGATCCTGAGCGGCGCCGCCTACCCGCTTGCCATCCTGGTCATGATCGCGCTCTACATCTGGCTGTTCGGCGCGCTGGTGATCCCGCAGTTCACGCGCCTGGTCGACCCGGCGGGCTGGCACGGCGCGGCCCTGTCGCTGTACCGCATGTCGCTCTGGGTGCAGGACTGGATGCTGTTTGCGGTGGCCGGAATGGTGGTCTTCATCGCCGCCATGCTGGCCTCGCTGCCGCTATGGCGCGGCAATGTGCGGGTGTTCCTTGACCGTTTCGCCCCATTCTCGATCTACCGCCTGATCGTCGGCAGCGGTTTCCTGATGGCGTTTGCCGCCCTGCAGGCGGCCGGCGTCACAGTGGAGAAGTCGCTGGCGCGGCTGTCCGTCAAATCCGAGCCCTGGCTGCGCGAACGCCTGGACGGTGCGCTGATGGGCGTGCGCTCCGGCCTCAATTGCGGCGAAGCGCTGCGCCATGCGGGCTACGGTTTTCCTTCGCCGGCCATTATCGACGACCTGTGCGTGTACGCCGATTACAAAGGCTTTTCGGAAGCGCTCAAGCTGCTGGCGGCCGAATGGATGGAAGAGGGCGTGGAAGCGGTTGCCCTGCGCATGAAAGTATTGAACGGCTTCGCCATCGTCACCCTGGCATTGGTGATCGCCTGGCTGGTGACCGGCTTCTTCGGCATCCAGCAGGAAATCGCCGCCGCCACGCGCGGCGTCGGCTGAAGCCTGGCCGATTTACCTGACAGACCAGTCACACAAATGGAGGCATGACCATGAATCACCTGTACCAATCGCAGCAACGTTCCAGCCGCATGCCATCGCCGTTCCGCCAGCGCGGCGCCTCCCTGCTGGAAGGTATCGCCTACCTCGGCATCGCCGCCGTGGTGGTGCTGGGCGCCGTGTCGCTGTTGGGCGGCGCCTTCAGCAGCGCCAAGTCGAACCAGGCCACGGAGGAAGCGGTGGCCATGCGCACCGCCGTGCGCAAGCTGTACATCGGCCAGTCGTATCCGGTGGAGAGCCTGGTGCCCACGCTGATCGCCGCCAACGCCATCCCCAGCACATTGGCCAAGAACACCGAGGGCAACACCCTGAAAAACAGCTGGGGCGGCGCCGTCACGGTAACGGGAACCGCCGCCGGTTTCGAGATCACTTATGCATCGGTACCCAAGGATGTCTGCGTCAACCTGATCAGCGGCGCCAGCGGCTGGGTCGAGATCAGCGGCGGCGGCAAGGCCATCACCACCTTCCCGGTCTCGGTCAGCGATGCAACGACCGTGTGCACGGTGGCCGGCGCCGCCGGCAACGCCGTGACGTTCAAGGGCGCCTGAGGCGTATCAAAGCACGCAGGGGAGGCAGCATGTGGAATGTCGTGATACTGGCACTGGTGATGTCGATGGCGGGCGCCTACGTGGCGCTGGCCGAGCACCATGCCGCGGCCGGGCAGCAGCACCTGGCCGAAGCCAGCGCCGAAGGCATGGCGAATTACCGCAGCGCGGTGGTGGCCTATTTCCAGGCCAATGACCTGCGTGCCACCAGCGTCAGCATCGATACGCTGAAAACCAGCGGCGTGCTGCGCGCCTGGCCCCTGCTGGAGGCGCAGCCCGCTACCGCCTGGGGCAATTATCGCGATGCGGCCGGCACCATCTACATTTACGCCCGCCAGTTGCCGCGGCGCGAATTGACGCGTGAAATCGTGCGGCTGGCCCGCAACTCGGTGCTGGCCGGCAGCTACCGGCGCGGCGTCGCCAACCTGCAATCGCCGGTGTACGGCGACACCGGCATCCCGCTGGCGGCCCTGGCCAGCCTGGCGTTGCCGGACGGGGTGCCGGTCTGGCTGGCGGTGGCGCCATGACCGCCCGTCGCCGCCAATCCGGCGTCGGCATGCTGGAACTGCTGGCGGCGCTGGCCGTCGGCGCCGTGCTGCTGCTTGGCTTGACCGGCATGAGCGACAATTCGCTCGACGAGCTGCGCGGCCAGCAAGCCGCCTATTACCAGGCGCAGGTGGTGCATGCGGCAGAACGCTATATGCAGGCCCACCATGACGAGATCAAGGCGGCGACACCGACCGCCGCCACGGTGCTGGCGGTCAGCCTGGAGCAACTGCGCGCCGGGCATTTCCTGCCGGCCGGCTTTACCGACCTGAACGCCTACCAGCAGGGCACTTGCGTGCTGGTGCGCCAGCCCGATGCCGCCGCCGCGCCGGGCAAGTTCGACGCACTGGTGGTCACCAGCGGCGGCAAGCCTATCGGCGACAAGGACCTGGCCGCCGTGGCCCTGCACGCGGGGCCCGGCAGCGGCTTCATCACGGCACGTGAACCGGCCTTTGCGCGCGGCGCATCCTGGCGCATGGAAACCACGCCTTATCGCGGCATCACCTGTGCCGGCGGCGCCGGTGCGGTGCTGCAGGGGACGGCAGCCGATGCCGGCCACCTGGTGTCGAACCTGTTCTACGATGGCGCCGGCCAGATGGCGACGGACTTCCTGTACCGGGGCAGGGTGCCGGGCCGGCCGGAGCTCAATCGCATGGAAGTCGCATTGCGGCTGGGGACAACCGCGCTGGCCAATGCGGGCGACTCTTGCCTGGACGAGAGCGGGGCCACGCCGGGCTTGACCATCGACGCCGGCAGGCGCGAGCTGCTCAGTTGCGACGCGACGGGCCGCTGGATGCCGGCCTCCTCGTGGAAGGCACCGGTCGAGGCCTGGAGCGACCTGCCGGTGGCCGGCAGCCTGCGCGGCGACGTGCGCATGGTGATGAACCTGAGCCGCGCCTTTACCTTCGACGGTGCGGGTTGGGCGCCGCTTGCCCTGGACAAGGACGGCAACCTGGATGCGCCGGGCGAAGTGAAGGCGCGCAACCTGCGTGCGGTCCAGGCGATCGAATCGGAAGGTACCATCCACGCGGTCGCCGACATCGCCAGCGACCGCGACCTGCGGGCCGGCCGCGACCTGGACGTGCAGCGCGACGCCAACGTGGTGCGCTCCGTGCTGGCGCGCAGGATAGAAGCGAGCAGTTGGATGGCGGCCCCCTCGATCAACCTTACCTCGGTCAAAGTGGCGGCCGGCGCCTGCCATTATTGGGAATGGAGCGACCTGGAAGGCCGTAGCGTATTGAAGTTCCCAGCCGGTACCGTCGTCATGGATGCCGACATGCGCCCGCTGATTTGCGGCCAGGACCACACCTTCAGGTATGCCAATGGAAACTACACACCCAATTAAGCGCCGCGCCGCGGCGCTGGCGGCCTGCCTGTCGCTGGCCAGCCTTCCTGCACACGCGTGCTGGGAAGAAGCCGCGACCTGGTACCGCGTCAATCCCTACCTGTTGTATGCGATCGCCAAGACCGAATCGGGCCTGAATCCGACGGCCATCAACCGTAACAAGAACGGCAGCTACGATATCGGCCTGATGCAGATCAACAGCAGCTGGCTGCCGACCTTGCGCAAATACGGCGTGGAGGAAAAGGACCTGTACGATGCCTGCACCAGCATCCAGGTCGGCGCCTGGATCCTGGCGCAGAACATGCAGCGCATGGGCGTGACCTGGGAAGCGGTGGGCGCCTACAACGCGCGCGATCCGGCCAAGCGCATCAAGTATGCGCTGAAGGTGCGCAAGAACCTGCCGGAAGCGGCCCTGGCCGAACAGGCTGGCGGGGGAGGGGCGAACGATGCGGCGTACTGATGGCAAGCTGGCCGTTTTACTCCGGCGTGCACAGCTCCAGGCGGTAGCCCTGGGTGTAGGCGGTGCGGATCATGACGATGCGCTTGTCGCCGACCTGCAGCTTCTTGCGCAGCTTGTAGACGTGCTGCTCGATGGTGCGGCCGGCCACTTCGCTGTCCGTGCTCCAGATCACGGCGCCGATGGTGCTGCGCGAAATATAGACGCCGGGCGACGAGAAGAACAGCCACGCCATGCTGAATTCGCGCGGCGTCAGCTCGATCTGCCGGCCAAGGAATTGCAGGCGTCCGCTGTCGCGCTCCAGGTTGTAGCCGGCGTATTCGATGCTGCGCCGCTGCGGCGCATTGCCGCTGCGGCGCAACAGGGCGTTGGCGCGTGCCAGCAGTTCCACCGCTTCGAAAGGCCGCGGCACGAATTCGTCGGCACCGGCGTTCAGCACCTGGGCCGCCAGTTCGGCGCTGCGCATAGGCGACAGTATCATCACCGGGGTCGCATCGCCGTTGCGCATGTTCAGCCAGGACAGCAGGCTGTTGTCCGCCTCCGGCTCGCTGGCAAGGTCGATCAGGATCAGGTCGACGTCGTCGCGGCGCACGCCCCGCAGCAACGCAGTTTCCGAAGCAAAGCGCTGCACCTCGAAGCCGGCCCGCAGCAGAACGCTATGTACCAGTTCGTAGACTTCAGCACTTTGGATATGGCATGCGATCTTCATGTTCGTCCAAACTTAATAGTCACTCCGGCCTGCACGTGCTCAACAGAATTTAATTGGCAATAGTAAACACAATCTTGTATTTTTGCTGCCGCTTCCGCTATCGTGTGCGGGCGTCAGCGCAGGGCGAAGGAATGTGCCTTGCATGCGCAACTGTGTAGAATTACGTAGCCTGAATCATT
Organism: Duganella sp. CF458; assembly: GCF_900113115.1. GTDB lineage: Bacteria > Pseudomonadota > Gammaproteobacteria > Burkholderiales > Burkholderiaceae_D > Rugamonas. The sequence continues at coordinate 280,392 of NZ_FOOF01000006.1, forward strand.
TTCATCTTAGAGGTGACCCTGATGTCCAACGATACTTCGCGCGCCAGCGACTTCCAGCAGAAGTTCATGCAGCTGGTGAGCGGGCAGCAAAGCTTTTCCGATATTCACCTGGAGCAGGGTGCTGCCGCCATGGTGAAAACACCGCGCGGCTGGCAGCAATTCCATGAAGGCCCGCTGACGCTGGGCGAGCTGCGGCCTTTGTTGGACAGTATCGACGAAGACTGGGAAGACAAGATCGTCGAGAAGGCGCTGGACCGCCCCTTCGTGCTGCAGAATTGCCGCCTGCGCTGCAACGTCTACCGCCTGGGCGCCGGCGCCAAGGTAGCGCTGTCGGTGCGCCGGCTGCCGCTGGAACCGTTGCCGCTGGAGCGCACGGGGTTGCCGTCGTATGTGCGCACCATGCTGGAATCGAACAAGGGCTTGATCCTGGTGACCGGTCCGACCGGGTCGGGCAAGACCACCACCATCGCCTCCATGCTGGACTACATCAATACCAACCGTAACGGCCATATCGTCACCATCGAAGAGCCGATCGAATACACCCTGCAGCGCAAGCAGTCGATCATCTCGCAGAAGGAAGTGCCGGTCGATACCGCCAGCTTCTCCAGCGGCCTGCGCGAAGCCTTGCGGCAGAAGCCCGACGTGCTGATGGTGGGCGAGATCCGCGATTACGATACGGCCGAAACCGTGCTGCACGCCGGCGAATCCGGCCACCTGGTGCTGGCCACCATGCACACCGGGAATGCGGTCGGCGCCATCAGCAAGCTGCTCAGCTTCTTCCCTGTCGACCAGCGCGCCCAGCGCTCGGCCATGCTGGCCAGTTCCCTGATCGGCGTGATCTTCCAAAGCCTGCTGCCGTCCGAGAATGGCGAGAATTATGTGCTGGCCAGCGAGATGGTGTTCAACCACAACCAGCAGATCGCGCCTTACATCGTCGATCCGGACAAGCTGCACATGATCAGCGACTATATGAAGCGCAAGGAAGACAGCATGTCGCGGCCGCTCAACGAAGTGCTGCAGCAGCTGGTTGCGCGCAAGGAAATCAGCGCGCGCGATGCGCTGCGCGTGGCCTACAACCGCCTCGAACTGCGCGAAATGCTGGGCAATACACGCTAATGAAATGAAAGAGGTCCGGCGCTGGCCGGACCTCGCATACCCTATGGCTGCTGCGTGCTGCGCCCTTGCTCTTCGTCCGGGGGCGGCGCTTGTTTATGACGCATTTTCCCGATCGCCTTCGCCGCGCCCTGGCCAGCTTTCTCGGTCAGCACCGCGCCGGTCTGGGCCGGGAACGATGAAATGCCGCGCAAAACGTTGTGGGCGCCCTGCGGAATGCGCTTGAAGCCTGGTGGCGCTGTGTGCGTCGCCTTAGCGCCGTCCTTGAGGTAGACCGGCGAAGCGGCGTTTAGCGGGCCGGATAGCACCCGGTTGGTCAAGTCCGAGGTGCCTGCCGGATTGAGATTCTTGCCCTCAGCTGAGGCAACGATGCCGGCGAAGAATGGCATCAAGGTCAGGTAGGACTTGAAGCCTTCCAGAACAGCGTGGCAAAGCCGGTTTGCCGTGTTGCCGCCGTTCGGATCGCGGGCGCGGTCCAACGCATCGCTGGCGTAGGTCTGGACGGCAGTGGCCATGGTCATGCCGACACCGGCGCCCCAGATCCTGCTGTACAAATCCACCCGGTTGGCCGATTGGGTCAGGTCAAGCTTCTGCGACGAATTCCACATGCGCTGCAAGGCTGAACGCGGGTTGGTATGCTTGGAAAACACTCGCGTGGGCAAACCGTCGTGATGGTCCGACAAGGCCATCAGGTTCTGCGCGGTGGCCATGGCGCCGCCGCCCGCGAAGGATGCGGAAGCCCTGGCATGGATCGAGTTGGCCAGTTCCGTCGCATTGCTCAAAGCATCGCGGATCGCGTTGGCTGAAGCGAAGGAGGCGAAGCCGGCAAAGTCGCCCTTGAGGGTGCCGAAGCCGCCCTTGAGCGCGTGGTCCTGGAATTCCTTCCTATCCTTGATGCTGGCGTCGTTCAGTGCAGCGTGCTCGTCGTCGGAATGCACCTGCAAGCTGCCCTGGGTGTTGAACTCGATGCGCGGCGCATCGGGGAAGTAGACATCCGCCTGCACCGATTCGATGGGACGTATCCAGCCCCCCACTTCGGTGAGGCTGTGCAAGCCGTCGCGTGCGATATCGCCGACCAGCTTGTGCGCCGTGCCCAGCGCAACGGCTTGCGCCAGTACGCCCGCCACCAGTTCGACGGGACGGTTGACATGTCCGTTCAGGACAGCGGTGGAGGCCAGGAGCGCAGCGTTGCGAGCATAGCCCCAGTGCGCAGCGGAGGAAACGGCTTGCGGCAAGCCTTGGCCGATGGCTACCTTGGCGATCTTGGGCACGTTCTCCTTCAGGCCCTGTTCCTTGATGTTGATGGCACGGCTTTTCAGGCTTTCCAGATGCTCGGCATGCAGAATGAAGTTGCTGGCCTGGTGGAATTCCTTGAGCTCCGCTTTCGCCGCATCCAGCTTGGGTTTGGCGACTGCCGTATCGGCCTCGCGCTTCGTTTCGGGCCGCACTCCTGGCACTGGGACCTTGTTCGACGCTTTCTCCATGTCGATCTGGCAGGCGAGTGCTTTCAGTTCCAGCTGGTTTTCGCGGTCGGCGACGCGCACCTTGAAAGCCGTCTGGCTCAACTTGACGTTGCCGATCATGGCCTGGTTGCGCGGATCATCCGCTTCCAGCTTGGCGATGACGTGCCTGTAAGCGGAATCCAGCGCGGTGGCGCGGTTCGCTTCGAGGGTGACCGAACCGGGTGCACCCAGGCCTGGAGCAATCGTCGCCAGGGCCTCGGGCGGCAAGGGCGGTGGCAATTCGGGGTGGCCTTCCGGATTGATGATGGCATCGAGGGTTTCTTCGCTGACGGCGCCGCGCGTGCCGAGTGCCACCTGGCCCGATACAGCGCGCTGCAATACCGCACCTGAAGCCAGGCTGTCCAGGGCTTCCTTGCCGAGGCTGCCGCGCAGGGCCTGGCCTTCCAGCGCAAACTGGCGCGCCAGGATGTCCAGGTTGAGCGGCCCATGGCGTTCAAGGTCTTTCAGCAACGGGCCTTTAACGGCGGCCAGCTCGGCGTCGCGCGCACGCAGGGCGTCGGCAATCTCCTGGATGTGCGGCGGCAGCTGGGCATGTGCCGTAGCGCCGGCATGCGCCGGGATGCCCGGCTGCGCGCTCGAAGAGGGTTGCAGGCTCTGGTTGGTCGGCGCGTGCCTGACGGGGAGGGCACCTTGGCCCGGGTTTGCCTGGTTCTGGTTTTGCAGCCATTGGTGCATCGCGATCGTGTTGTTCAGCGAAGCGATGCCGGGGAAATTTCCAAACATGGGATCTCCTTCGGGACGAATGTATAAGGACGGTGAAAGAAAAAGCGCGACGTGTCTTATGCCGGGCTGCTTTCCGCCCCGTTACCGGATTGGCGCAACTGCGCGTCAAGGCGCGAGCGCGCGCCCTGGGCCGTCTTGCCCCCCTTGTCGTTCGAGGTGTCCTTTTCGTCCAGGAAGTAAGTTGTGCGCCACTGTTCGGCGACGGCTGCGAAGTGGCGCAGCATGGCCAGCGTGAGCATGCCGCTGGACTGGTCCAGCGGCAGCATGCAGTACAAGACGACCTGTTTGATTTCGGTGTTGTAGCCGAAGGTGGCGTTGTGGCCTGACCCGGCCAACAGGAGGTTGGTCTCCAGCAGCCGTTGCAGCACGAGTTCGCGCGACTCCGCCGGTAACGGGCCTAGGCCGCAGTAGATGTTGACGATATGCGGCGCCTGCTCGCCGCCATGGCGCAGCAGGAACTGGGTGCCGCCGATATCGAGTTCGGCCTTGTCGTACAGGGCGCGCGGGTCGGGGATCTGCGCGTGCTCGCAGATCTGGTTGATCAGGTTGCGGTAGACGTCGATGCTCATGTTCACTCTCCAGTGATGGGTTGGGGGACGCGATGCTGGAGATGAGTAGGGAATGCGCGGCGCCGGTTCCACCGGAGACGGAGGGGAACTTTCCGCCGCTCCGCGCTACACATGGGGAATGCCTCGTCACCGAAAGAAAGGACGCACCATGCTAGGTAGGCTTGCAACCGCTGTGGGAACGGCCGCCGCAGGCGCCGTGCTGGATCGAATGGCCCATCGCAACGAAGCGCAGCAACAGCAGCAACCGGCGCAGCCGCAGGCATTGCCGCCAAGGCCGCCGCATGCGGTCCAGCAGTCGGGCACCGGCAACGAACGCTTGGGCAGGCTCGGTGACGCCATTCGTGGACCGATAAATGGATCGCCGTTTTCCAGCGGTGTCAGCGGGCAGTTCGGCAAGATGCAGCAGCTGGGAGAGGATGCCAGGACGGTGGCGCAGAATCCCGTCTTCACCGCCGAGGAGCTCAAGCAGTTGGCAGAACGCGTGCAGGATGACGCCAAAGCCACATTCGGCGCGGCCAAGGTAGTCAGCGGCCACGCGCCACTCACCGGCGGCGATGCCGCGCGGCTCGGCAAGGCCGCAGTGAAGGACGCGGTGGACAATTTCGATCCCACCAAGATGGTGGAGACCGCGAAGAAGGTTGGTGATACGGCCTACGCCGCAGCGACCACCAGCAAGGAGGGCATCGACCAGGTGACGGGCGCGATGCAGGACAGGTTGAAGTTCGAAGCGCAGGCAACGGCGGCGGGCACCGCGGCCGTCCACATCGGCGCTACCGCGATCAGCATGCTGCCGTTTCCCGGTGCGCCACTGGTCGGCGCCGCGGTGCGCACGGTCGGCACCATGGCCGCCGGCGCCCATATGTCGGCAATGATGCGCGAGATCGGCGGCGAAGGGCAGGGCAAGGACAGCGCCCTGCGCCAGGAGGCGACGAAGATCCTGATCGAAAAGTCCGGCAGCTAGGAAGGGCAGGCCGCCTTGCCCGCCGCGTGACTGCGCACGGCCGTGGCGATGTCCGCCGCAAGCCTGGCCACGGCGCGGCGGTGGCCCATCACCAGGGCGTCGTAGCCGGCGCCGACTTCTTCACGGGCGGTGCTGCGGCAGGTCAGGACCTGCGCGCTGCCCGCCAGGCGCACGCTCCAGACGGCGTCGAGCAGCGCATATTTCCCGGGTGCCGATTCGAAACGCTGCACATTGGTGCTGATGCGGTAGACCGTTGCTTTTTCCGGCGGCTGTGTGCGGAATACGTCGATGGCGCCAAGTTCGCCGGAGATTGCCAGCGACAGCGCCTGCCCGATTTCCGATGCAGGGGGTGAAGACCAGCGCTCCTGCTCCAGCAAATCGATGCGGCCTTCGCCGGAGGTCACCACCAGTTGGCTGCGCGCCACCTGCTGCGGCACGGTAACGTTCTGCACCTCGATGTAGTAGCCGGGATTCGGCACGCTGGCGGCGGCCTGCATGCCGTTGCTGAGGCTATAGAAGCGTTCCGGCGGCGGACTTGCACAGCCGGCCAGCGACAATGCAAGCACTACACATCCAGACAGGGCATGCCGGCGCATCATTTGTTCTCCTTCGCGGGCTGTGGTTTGGCGCGGATCAGCGCTTCCGGGTGGCGCTGAAGATAATCGGACAGTTCGTTCAGCGATTGCAGCGTTTGCGTCAACTGCTGCAAGGCCGCGCGCAGGTCGGACTGCACCGGCGAATCCTGCTGCAGTACCTGCTGCGCGGCGCCGAAGGTCTGGCGCGCTTCGCCCAGCGTGGATTGTAGTTCCGGCACAAGCTGCGAGTCGACCTTCTTGAACAGGTTGTCTGCGCTCTTCAGCGAGTCGCGCAGGTTGTTGCCGATCTGGTCGAACGGCACCTTATCCAGCTTGCGCGCGATGCTGGCGATCTGCGCCTGCAGTTCATCCAGCGCGTTCGGCACGGTCGGCACTTCGATCGGATAGGCATTCATATCCAGCTTGACCTGTGCCGCGTTGGGGAAGAAGTCCAGCGCGATATACAGTTGGCCCGTCAGCAGGTTGCCGGTGCGCAGCTGGCCGCGCAGGCCGTGGCTGACCATGCGTTCGAGCACCAGCGGGCCGGCGTTGCGGTCCTTGTCGTCGGTGACGGTTTCCTGGAAGCGTCTGCCCAGGCGGCCCGGGTACATGTCCACCGTGACCGGCATCCGGAAGTCCTTCTTGACCGGATCGAACTCGACGCCCACCGAACGTACTTCGCCCAGCACGATGCCGCGGAAATCGACCGCCGCACCGGGCGACAGGCCGCGCAGCGACTGGTTGAAGTAGAACACGGTCGTAATCGGGGCACCATCCGGCTCGCGCATGGCACGGGACTGGTCGGCGGCTAGCGGGAATTCGGTGTTGGGGGCAGCGACGGTATCCGGCTTGCGGCCGGTAACCGATTCGAAACCGATACCGCCCACCAGCAATGCCGCCACCGATTGGGTATTCAGTTTGAAGCCGCCGGAATCGAGCTGCAGGTCGACCCCGCTGGCATGCCACCAGCGCGTATTCTTGCCCACGTACTGGTCGTACGGCGCATTGACGAAGACCTTGATCGCCACGCCCTTGCCGTTATTTTCCAGGTCATAGCTGATGACCTGGCCGGCCGGGATGCGGCGGTAAAAGACCGGGGAGCCGGTGTCGATCGAGCCCAGCGACTCGCCGTGCAGCGTGTAATACGTGCCTTTCTGGTCGCCCGCCACTTGCGGTACCTTTTCCAGGCCGGTGAACTCGCTGCTGCTGTCCTTCGATTTGCCGGCATCGACGCCGATGTAGGCGCCGGACAAGAGCGTGCCTAGGCCGGATACGCCGCTCACGCCGATGCGCGGTTTCACTACCCAGAACCGCGTATCGGTGGCGGTGAAGCGGCGCGCGTCCTTGTTCATGTCGATGGTCACCAGCACCTTGCTGAGGTCCGGCGACAGCGAGATTGCACGCACCTGGCCCACGTCCACGTCCTTGTACTTCACCTTGGTCTTGCCGGCTTCAAGCCCTTCGCCGCTGCGGAAGCTGACCACCACCGTCGGCCCCTCGTCGAAGTAGGACCTGGCGACCAGGCCGATGCCGATCAGTGCCGCAAGCAGGGGCACCAGCCACACCAGCGAAGGCAGCCAATGGCTGGCCTTTTCCAGCTGTGGTTCGGGCAGGGGAGCACCGGCGGTGTTGGCTGGGGTGCCGTCGTGTTCAGGCATGTTTTTCTCCATTGGGCGGGACCGGGTCCCAGATCAGGCGCGGGTCGAACTGCATCGAAGCCAGCATGGTCAGCACCACGACGGCGCAAAACGCCAGGGCTCCGGGCCCGGCGGTGATGGTGGCAAGGGTCTGGAATCGCACCAGGGCCACGGTCAGGGTAATGACAAAGATGTCCAGCATCGACCAGCGGCCCACGAATTCCACCATGCGGTAAAGCATCGTGCGCTGCAAAGGGCGCCAGCGCGAGCGGCGCTGCGCTGTCCATGCCAGCAGGGACAAGGCGGCAAGCTTGAGCAGCGGTACCACGATGCTGGCGACGAAGATGATCGCGGCCAGCGCGGGCGAGCCGCTGTCCCAGAAATACAGCACGCCGCTGATGATGGTGTCGTCCTCCGTCCCGAACAGGGAATGGGTGTACATCACGGGCAGCAGGTTGGCGGGAATGTACAGGATGGCGGCGGCAATCAGCAGGGCCCAGGTGCGGCCCAGGCTATCCGGCTGACGGCGGTGCAGCCGCGCGCGGCAGCGAGGGCAATCCTGGTGCGACGTGCCGTTGTCCGCGGAAACCAGCCCGCAGACGTGGCATGACAAGGCAGCTTGTGGAACGGGCGGCGGAACGTCCGGCTGCGGCGTCATGGTGTCGCCCAGGTTCCATAACATTTTCGGATCGAACGACACCACGATGGCCAGCATCAGGGTCAGCGCGGCGAAGGCAAACAGGCCGGGTTCCAGCACCACTGTGGCAAGGCTGGTCATCTTCACGATGGTGATGAGGATGCCGATCATCAGCACCTCGGTCATGCCCCAGCGCCGCGCAAGGTGAATGGCATACAGCAGCAGATTGAACGATTTCGGCTTGTGGCCGCCCGCCAAAGACAGCGTCACGTGCAGCAGGGACAGCAGCTCGATGGCCGGCAGCAGGATGGTAAACAGGAAGACCGCCGCAGCCACCAGCGGCATATGCCCCTGCCACAGCACCACGATAGCTCCCAGCAGCGTGGCGCGCGAGGCGTTGCCGTTCACGTCCAGTTCGACGATTGGAAAACACTGGGCGATCAGGTACACGATCAGGGTCGCCAGGGTGATGGCCGCCATGCGTCCTGCGTCGGAATGGATGCCGCGATACATCACCGAGCGGCAGCGCACGCAACGGGCCTTCTCGCGCGGACGCACCGGGCGCCGGCGATGCAGCACGCCGCAGTCATGACAGCTAATCAGATCGTATCGATGCACACGTTCAGGGCAAGTTCAAATATGCCAGCATGATACGACATTTGATACGCAAGCCCGGAGTCGTGACTATTCGATAGACTTCCAGGGTCCCGGTTCGGCTAAAGTCTGCGCCCACCGAAAGCTTGAACCGGAACGCCATTGAAACAGGCGCAAAAAAGAATGAAGAATATACGCTTGGTTTCGTCCGGAATTGAATTTGCGCTCTACGCCAGCTTTTGCCATGCCGCCGACTTCGGCGGCAAATCATGGGGCTATGCATGGGCCGATACGCCCCAAGGCAAGTTCGAATGCATCAACGACGATAGCACGGACAACTTCCAGGTGCTGAAGCTGAATGGCCGGGTCGTTTTTCGCCAGACGGTCGAGTCGAGCTGGATCTCGGAAGGCGATACGCTGGCCAACGGTATCCGGCAAAGCGGCGTTGGCTGCCCTTCGATCATTGCAAATGAACGTGGCTACGTGGTGATCGTGCGCGACACCCAACCGCCGCACTATGGCGTGCAGGGCTATGCCATCATCGACTTCAACGAGAAAGAGCCAATCCTGATCACGCTCGCCGAAGGGCAGCGTCCCCAGGACGAAAAAGTCGCGCGCAGCCAGCGCTTTGGATGGTCCGCCAAGGGCCTCAGGTTCCGCTATTTCGGCTATTTGCCGGATCAACCGAGCAGCACTGCCGGCTCTGCAAAACCGCGTCACCACGAGCTTTTCCTCGATTTTTCTTCAGATATTGTCGACGTTACCAAATAAGATGAACCGCCGCGCCTACCTCGTGAGCGAACAGCCGGACGGCATGGACGACGGGGGTGTGGAAGGTATATGCGGCGAATGGAAAGCTGTCCTGGTCAGGCTATGACTTTATCCCCGCCAGCGACCCGAATTACCGGTACGCGGACCTGAATACGCCAACCTGGATGCCCAACGGCGAATTGGTGGCAAACGCCTCGTGCAGCTCCGACCCGGACCGTAAATGGAAGGTCAAACTGGTCAAGAACAATGAGCAATGGGACTGGGCACCCCGCAAGAAGTGCCCGGCCTCGAAATAACACGGCTTAAGCGTGGAACAGCGGTAATACGTGTTCGGCGATCTCGTGGAAGGTTTCGCCAAGCGGGCGGCGGTTGCGGCGGAAGTGCAGGCCGACATGGCCGATGCCGGCCGCGCGCAGCGCGCTCAATTCACCGATCAGGGCTTCGCGGCCGCCGCGGAAGCCGAAGCGCCAGCGCTGCATCGGTTCATCGGCGCGTTCGCTCAAGTCCAGGTGGATGAAGGTGGCGTAGGGCTTGTCGCCGGCCACGGCGCGCCAGGCCGCCACGCGCCGGGCGTGGTCCTCCGGGGTGCCTGGATAGGCCAGCGTGCCGTCCATATGACGGCCGACCCAATCCGGACTTTGCTGGGCCAGGCCCGCAACCAGCAGCGGCAAGGGCGCTTCCATGCGCGGCAACACATCCAGGCCACGCGAAAGGCTTGACTGCGCTCCGTCGCGCAGCAGTGCGAGCTGTTCGCGGAAGCTGTCCCCGCGCTGGGCGAAGTCGCGGCCGAACAGCGGATACTCCACCGGCCGGTCGCCGCTGGCCACGCCCAGCAACAGGCGGTTGCCGCTCAGACGCTGGATCGTAGCCGCCGATTTCAGCGTGAGCAGCGGTTCGCGGATCGGCAGCACCACGGCAGCCGTGCCAAGCCAAATATCCTTGGTGATGCCGGCCAGGTAGCCGAGATAGGAAAACACTTCGAACACCTGGGCCGCATCGCCAAACGAAGCGTCGTACATTGGCACGTCGCGTACCCACAAGGCGCGAAAACCCAGGCGGTCCGCCAGTTGGGCCAGATCCGCGTGGCGCTGCAGGTCCGGTTCGCCCGGCAGGCGACCGGCCTGTTGCCTTGCCTGCTCGCCGGCATGCGTCCAGTCGTTGTCCAGCGGAGCCTCGATGCCGATGCTGAAGCCGCCCTCAGTCAGGCGAGCCAAGGTAGCACTCATGGAACTCCCCTGGTTCAGATGGAGGAAGTGGCGGAAGGCGATGCGCTGCGGCGCCCAGCATTGCCAAGCCAGACCAGCGCCAGGCCGCCCGCAGCCAGTGCCGCGCCAACCAGTGGCACCGCGGCATAGCCCAGGCCCTGGCCGATCACCACGCCGCCGAGCGCAGCGCCAAGCGCGTTACCCAGGTTGAAGGCTCCCACGTTCACCGACGAGGCCAGGCCGGGCGCCTGTGCTGCTGCCTGCATCACCCGCATCTGCACCGGCGGCACGATGCCGAAAGCGGCAGCGCCCCAGACCACCAGGCCGATGGCGGCGCCAACTTCAGTCGTCATCACCAGCGGCAGGACAGCCATGGTCACGGCAAGCGCTGCGAGAATCAATTTGGTGGCGCCATCGAGGGACCAGTCGGCCAGGCGTCCTCCCAGGCTGTTACCGAGAGTGAAACCGATGCCGATCAATACCAGGGCGAAAGCCACGAAACCGGGGCTGGCATGGGTGATCTCGGCCAGGATCGGCGCGACGTAGGTGTAGAGCGCGAACATGGCGCCGGAACCCATCACGGTCGTGCCCATCGCCAGCAGCACTTCGGGGCGCGTCAGCACTTTCAGCTCACGGCGCAGGTTCGGCGGCGTGCCCGCTTCACCCTTGGGCAAGGCCAGCCAGAGCGCGGCAATGGTGACCAGCCCCAACACAGCGGTGCCGGCGAAGGCCACACGCCAGCCGACTTGCTGGCCGATCCAGGTGGCGGCCGGCACGCCGCCGATGTTGGCAAGGGTCAAGCCCATGAACATGGCCGCAATCGCGCTGGCCTGCTTCTCTTTTGGCACCACGCTGGCGGCCACCACGGCGCCGATGCCGAAGAAGGCTCCATGGTTGAGGCTGGTGACCAGGCGCGACAGCAGCAAGGTGGTATAGCTCGGTGCGAAGGCCGACAGCAGGTTACCGACCGTGAAGATCAGCATCAGCGCCATCAGGGCGGCACGTTTGCCGAAACGGCTGAACAGCAAAGTCATCACCGGTGCGCCGGCCATGACGCCAACGGCATACGCTGATACCAGCATGCCCGCAGTGGGAATGCTGACGGTGACGCCGTCGGCAATCACGGGCAGCAGGCCCATCGGAGTGAATTCGGTGGTGCCGATGGCGAACGCGCCAGTGGCAAGTGCTAACAGGGCGGTAGAGGATCGCATTGTGAGGTCTCGTAGAGTTTTTCAATGGATCGCAGTGTACCGGCGCAATATTTGCAGATTAAGCCCTGTATTTGCTAAATACTTTTGATTCAAAATCAAATATGCGGCAATCGAAACAAGCCATTCGGCAACAGGTGCTAAAGTGTCTTATCGACAATCTTCGTGCAGGATCGACATGCTCCAGCCGCAGAACCAGCAGACCAATGTTTTCATTTCAACCGGCATCACCGGCCTGGATTCGATCCTGGCGGGCGGCCTGACCAAGGACCGCTTGTACCTGCTCGAAGGCGAGCCTGGAACCGGCAAGACCACCATGGCACTGCAGTTCCTGGTGGAGGGGGCACGGCAAGGCGAACGTGTGCTCTATATCACGCTGGCGGAAAACGAAGTGGAACTGCGTGCGGTCGCGCAGTCGCACGGCTTTTCGATGGAAGGTATCGCCGTGCACGAAATCATTCCTCCCGAAGGGGTGCTTGATCCTGAAGAGCAGTACACGGTATTCCATCCGTCCGAGGTCGAATTGAGCGAAACCAACCGGCTGATCCTGACGCAGATCGACCGTCTCAATCCCACCCGCGTGGTGCTCGATTCACTGTCGGAATTGCAACTCCTGGCTGGCAACCCTTTACGCTACCGGCGCCATGTGCTGGCCCTCAAGCAGTATTTCGCCAGGCGTGCCTGCACCGCGCTATTCCTGGATGACAAAACGGCCGTGGGCGGCGACCAGCAGGTGCGCAGTATCGCCCATGGCGTGATTTCGCTGCAACAGGTCGAATCGGGGTACGGCGCCGAACGCCGCGTGCTGCGCGTCGTGAAGTACCGCGGCATCGATTACCGGCGAGGACCGCACGACTATGCGATCATCGCCGGCGGCGTTATTGCGTATCCGAGGCTGATAGCTTCCGAGTCGCGCGAGATCGCGCTGCGGCAAAAGGTACCAAGTGGCTTGTCGTCCCTTGATACCTTGATTGGGGGCGGGTTGGAAGAAGGCTCAAGTACCCTGGTCTCCGGTCCGCCCGGGACCGGCAAATCCAGTCTCGCGGCCCAGTTCGTCAAATCCGTCACGGACCACCAGCAGAAGGCAGCCATGTTCGTCTTCGAAGAGTCTTTCAACACTTTGCTGAATCGTACGGACGGCATCGGCATGGACTTGCGCAAGCCGCTGGCAGCGGGCCTGCTGCAGGTAAACCAGATTGACCCGGCCGAACTGTCGCCTGGGCAGTTCGCGCATATGGTGTGCAAGGCGGCTGACGAAGGCGCCAAAGTAGTGGTGATCGACAGCCTGAACGGCTACATGAATGCGATGCCGGAAACGCGCTTCCTGACCACCCATTTGCGCGAGATACTGACGTACCTGGGGCAGCGCGGTGTCGTGACCCTGCTGGTCGGCGTTCAACATGGCGTGATCGGCCCCATGGGCAGCACGGTGGACGTGAGCTACCTGGCCGACAACGTGCTGCTGTTGCGCTATTACGAGGCTGGCGGTGCGGTGCATAAGGCCCTGTCGGTATTCAAGAAGCGCGGCAGCAAGCACGAGACCACGTTGCGCTCCTTCGCCATTACCGAAAAAGGCATTGAGGTAGGGCCGGTGCTGAAGGGCTTCCGCGGAATTCTGACAGGGGTTCCGGTGAAAGTTGCCCAAGGCAGGGACGAACCAGAGCATGAATGACCTGGAGCAGCGCATTGTCGTTTTCGCCCCGATCGGCAAAGACGCACGCCTGATCGAGGAGGTATTGACCCCGGTACGCCTGGTCTGCCATAACTGTCCGGCACTGGGCGACGTGGTCAATGAATTGCAGCAGGGTGCTGCGGCACTGTTCGTCATCGAAGAAGCCTTCAACGACGATTTCCTGCGCGAGCTTACCGGTTTCCTTGCCGCACAGCCGGCCTGGTCGGATTTGCCGGTGCTGGTCTTGAGCAAGGAAGGGCTGGATTCCCCCGGTATCCAGAGAATCTTCGAGCGGGTCGGCAACGTCACTTTGCTGGAACGGCCCGTGCGACGGGCGACCCTGGTGAGCGCCGCGCTGTCGGCCAGGCGGGCGCGCCGGCGCCAATACGAAATGCGCGAAGTCGACCGCCGCAAGGATGAATTCCTCGCCATCCTCGGCCATGAGCTGCGCAATCCGCTGGCGCCGATCCGCACCGCGATGGACGTGCTGAATACCATACCGAACAGCGATCCCAAGGTGCGCAGCATCACCCAGGTGGTTGAACGCCAGGTCGTTCACCTGACCCGCCTGGTGGACGACCTGCTGGACGTGGCGCGCATCACCAACGACAAGGTTGCCTTGAAATGCGAGCGCGTCAGCGTTGCGACCGTGCTGCAGCATGTGGTGGAAATCTGCCGCCAGCAGATCGACGCGGGCGGCCATACTCTCGACCTGCGCCAGCCAACGGGCAGCGTTCTGCTGTTTGGCGACCGGGCGCGCTTGGTCCAGAGCCTGGCCAATGTGTTGGGCAATGCGGTCAAGTTCTCCCCGCCGCGCTCGACCATCCACCTGCGCGCCGAAGCGGATGGCGAGGATATTGTGTTCGTGGTGCGCGACCATGGCGCCGGGCTCGAGCCGGAGGCGCGTTTACGCATCTTCGACCTATTCGTGCAGGGGCAAGCAGGACGCGTGCATTCACTCGGCGGCTTGGGTATCGGGCTTAGCCTGACCCAGCGTTTTACGCGCATGCATGGAGGGAATGTCTCCGTTACCAGCGAGGGCAGCGGCAGGGGCTGCGAATTTGTGCTGCGCATGCCGATTGTGGTGCCGGAGCGGCGCAGCAGGGAGCGGCCGGCTTCTGGCGCCGCCAAAATCCATGCCGACGATACTTTGCGCATCATGGTCGTCGACGATAATGAAGACGGCGCTGACATGCTGCGGGTGATGCTGGAAATGGAAGGCTACACGGTCGCCAAGGCCCACGATGGGCAGGGGGCGATTGCACTGGCCCCGCGCTTCCACCCGCACGCCGTCCTGATGGATATCGGCCTGCCCGATATGCCGGGCTATGAGGCGGCGCGCCGCATCCGTGAAATGGAAGGCTGCGAGGACATTATTTTCATCGCCATGACGGGGTGGGGGCATGAGGAGGCGCGCCAGCACGCGTCCGACGCCGGCATGCAGCATTACCTGGTCAAGCCGGTGGACTTGAACGTGCTGCGCAAATGCCTGTCCGAGATCTCCGCACAGGCATTGCAGCGCGCCTGACCGCGTGCTTACTGGACCGCGCTGGCGTTCAGCGAGACACCACTGAAGGTTGTGTAGGAACGGATGCCGATGTGCCAGGTGCCTGCTTGCGGGTTGCTCAAGGCGCAGGATTCGGTGTTGCCGTTCTTGTAGGGACGGCAGGCGTAATCGTTGGCAGTCGGCTGCGCGCCGACGCGCACGTACAGGTCGCCGTCGCCACTGCCGCCACTCATATTCACGTTCAAGGTATTCGCGCATTCAGGCACGTTGATGGTGAAATACAGCCAGTTGCCTGCCGTGGCGGTCAAGCTGGACTGGTTCAGCGACACGCTTGCGCATGGCAGGTTCAAGCTGCTTGGCAGCGAATGCAGCAGGGTGGTGGTCACCGCGCCGTCGGCAGCGAACGTTACCTGGTACAGGCGGTCGAATTCCGTTTCCGCGATAGCGCTGCCCGGATCGCCGCCCAGCTGCCGGATCAGGTCCGGCGTGGTGTCGGAATGGCCGACCACCAGCGCATTGTCGGGCAGGGCGCGCAGTTGTTGTGCGAACGCCGCAAGCTGGCTCGGGTCGTAGGCGGTGACCGGCAAGTTCAGGTAGGTGGCCAGGGGCTGCGCGGTCTGCTGCGTGCGCTGGTAAGCAGTCGAATAGACATGCTTGACCCGGGCATCTTTCAAAGTCGCGGCAATGTTGGTGGCGCGTACCTGTCCTTCCGCCGTCAGTACAGGATCGGTGCCGGTGGCCGATTTCTCAGCGTGGCGCGTCAGGTAGATGGTGTTGGCGCTGGCTGGAAAGTGCACTGCGCAGATTGCCAAGGCGAGGCCGCCCAATATCTTCTTCATGTAGTCTCCCGAAATGAATAGTTTCTGAATGTTGCACTAAAAGCAATAATGCGACGGCGAGGATACGACATTTCGGGAGATTGCTGTGTTTCTTTTAGCGATTGTCGATGTGCGATATCCCTCCGCGCCTGCCATTGCGATCGAAGGCCGCCACCTGGATCAGGGCGCGTTCGGCTATCGGGCCTTGTACCAAGGGGCTGGCGGCAGTCGGTTCGCTGCCGTCGCTGGTGTAGCGCAAGGCGAAGCCGGGCAGGGCGTGGTTGGCGTGGACCTTGTCGCCATCCTTGGCCAAGCCCGGTGGTGCGATGCGGTAGTTAACCGGGCCTAGCGGCGATTGCTCCAGGTCGAGGCGCGGCAGCACGCGCTGGCCGAGGACGTTGACGAAGCCCGGCCAGCCGTCGGCCTGCGGCGGGGCTGCCCACGCGCGTTCGGCGACCGCCAATAGTCGCGGCATGAGCAGGTACTCGATCAGCGCGGGGTCGCGGATGGTCTCCGTCCACAGGGCGGCTTCCAGCCCACGGATGCGTCGCATGCCGGCATCGGTCAGACTCTTGTCCAGGGGGACGAAGTTGTAGACGTCGTCAAGTTCGATGTAGGCGGCCCAGTTGACGCCAGGTTCATCGGGATTCTTGTTATGGCTCATGTCCAGGTATTGCCTGGTGGCCGGCGCCAGCACCACCTCGTAGCCGGCGTTGGCCAGGCGGTAGCCCAGGTCGGCCGCGTCGCCGACATTGTTCCAGACGTAGAGTGTGAAACCGCGCTGCGCGAAGTGGGGATTGGGCTTGTGCTTGCGCGCTCCCAGCTCCTCCCAGCCGGAGGTGGCCAGGCCATTGCGGCGCAGGATGGCGTCGACCCGGTCGTAGAAGTAGTCCCACAGCGCGCCATGGGTCTGCAGCTTTTTGCTGGCCATCAGCTTGCGGCTGAGTGGCGACTTTTCCCAGGCGCCGTTGGGCAGCTCGTCGCCGCCCACATGCAGGGTGCGCAGCGGGACGCCGGCTTCGCGGTGCAGGATGGAGACCTGCTTCACGACGTGTTCGATGAAGGTGAAGGTGGACTCGAGGCCCGGATTCATCACGTTGTCGTTGTAGTACTGCGCGGACTTGTATTGCGAGCGGTCGTCCAGGTCGTGCAGCAGGTACTTATCGGCGCCAGCATGGCCGGCTGCTTTCATGCGGCGGTAGCGCGCTTCCATCGCCTTGACGGCAGCGCGCGCGTGGCCGGGCATTTCGATTTCAGGGATCACTTCGATATGGCGCGCCGCCGCATAGCGCAAGATCTCCAGGTAGTCGGCGCGGGAGTAGTGGCCGCTGCCGTGCGGATCGGCGGCGCTCGGGCCGGAGCCGTAGGCCGGCGGCAGGCGCACGCCCGGCTTGGTGCTGTGGCCGCGCACCGCGCCGATGCTGGTCAATTCCGGCAAGCCGGGAATTTCAAGGCGCCAGCCTTCGTCGTCGGTCAAATGGAAATGGAAGGCGTTCAGCTTGAAGCGCGCCATCAGGTCGAGCAGGCGGAAGATGGTTTGCTTTGGCTGGAAGTTGCGGCTGACGTCCAGCATCAGTCCGCGATAGGCGAAGCGTGGGGCGTCGGTGACTGTCAGCATGGGCAGGTCGACAGCTTTCTTGCCGCCCGCAGCGGGCAAAGGCAGCAGGTCGCGCAGCGATTGCAGGCCGTGCGCGACGCCGGCTGCGCTGTTGCCGGTGATCGTGATGCCGGCCGCGTCCACGGCCAGGGTGTAAGCCTCCGGAGACGCTTGTCCGGCGACCGGGCCGAGCGAGAGCCGCAGCGTTGCGCTGCTAGCTTGCGGCGCGTTCGCCGGCAAGTATTGTTTCAGCAAGCTGTCGGCAACGCCGGCCTCATTCTTCAAACCGTCGCCGGCAACGATGGCCGGCGCGGATGCCAGGTGCAGCACGCCAGTCCCTTTCTGCAGTTGCAGCGGAGTGGGGAAGATGGGCGGCAAAGCTTCGGCGGGTAGCGCGACGGTTTGTGCATTGCGTTGGTACAGGTCCTGTGCTGTGACGGCCTGGCCTTGTTCCAGTTGGTCCGGGCGCGGCAGTGGCAGCAACTGGTAATCCCTTATCGCTTGCGCCTTGTCCGGCATCGTTTCATACACGAGGTACAAGCCGGAAGGGGCGCGGTACACCTTGGCATCCGCGCTCGATGCGCGATAGGCCGCATCCAATGCCTCCCCTGGGGCCAGGCCGCCGAAGCCTGGCGCTGGACGCAGGCGATACAGGTCGCCCCCGAGTTCATCGATCGCCAGCTGGCCTGCCAGCGGGCCTGCGACAGCGCATTCGATGCAGTTGAAATAGATCGACCATCCTTGCGCGGGCAGGGGATGGCGGTCCTGGTTCCTGATTTCAAGCCGGCCGCCCTTGCCGGCGTCCTGCTGCTCCCAACGGACCTTCAGGTGCTCGCCGCCGGCATATCGGGGCGCCGCATGGGCTGTGGAAAGCGCCATTAGCAGCGCCAGGCAAACAACCGAACTGTTTGAAGTCATGGAATCAGCTTGTCACGTGTTATGGGTTCGTCAAGCTAACACAAGTCCCCAACTTGTTAACGGTTTCTGTGGAAAAGTCTGTTAACAAGGAAAGGAGCCGCGCGTTAAGGTCATGATTTGACTGCGAAAAATCCTGCTGCGCAAATAAGTGGCAGCGCTGGCATAATTGCATGACTTTTAAGGAGACTGGGTTATGCACAAACGCTGGCTGTTCATCCTTGCGCTGGGTTGCGCTTCCGCCGGCGCGGCCGAGATCAAGGTCGGTTCGCCGCTGCCGCGCATCGCGATGGTGAAGGAGGGCACGCACCACTGGCTGCGCTATGTGCGCAATGGCGAGGTCAATACGCCAATCGATATCTGGACGCGCGAAGTGCGGCAGGCGCCGGAAGGGATGCACATCCGCCAACGGTGGGATGGCTTTAACAACAGCCTCGTATTGCTCGACTCCTGGTTCGACAAGGACACCTTCAAGCCGCGCACGCACCAGCGCATCCGCGAGAAGGAAGGCAAGCGCACGGTGGAAGACTACGATTTCACCGCCTACGAGCCGACCTTCAATTTCGAGACCGATATCGAATTCCTGCAGGCCTTGCCGCTGGCGGCAGGTTATGAAGCGACCATCATGTTCTATCATCCCGGCGGCCCGGCACCGGCGCGCTATACCTGGAAGGTGGTGGGCAGCGAAACCATCCAGGGACCGCAAGGGGCAGTCGACTGCTGGCTGCTGACCACCGACTACAACCGCCCGGGCACTGTCGCCAAATTCTGGCTGGCGAAGGCGACGCAACTGCTGGTACGGCAAGAGGCCGCCGCACCGGACGGTAAAATAATGGTGAAGTCGTTGATCGATTAAATCAAAGGAGAGAGCAAATGAAAGTATTTACCACCACCCTGCAAGCGGCGATCCTGGCGGTGGCATGCGTGGCGGGCGGACCCGCGCTGGCACAACATTCGGCCACGGACCACGCCCAGCAAGCCGTTGCCGCCGACACGACCGACGGCGAAATCAAGAAGGTCGACAAGGCTTCCGGCAAGCTGACCATCAAGCATGGCGAGCTGAAGAACCTGGGCATGGGCGCGATGACGATGGTGTTCCGCGCCAAGGATGCGGCCATGCTGGACAAGGTGAAAGCAGGCGATAAAGTGCGCTTCACCGTGGAAAGCGCGAACGGCGCAATGACCGTCACCTCGCTCGAAGTGAAGTAACTCCTAGCTGCGGGCGAACTCGATGCGCTGTTTGCGCGGGTTCGGCCGCACGATATGCTCCAGCGGCAGCACGGTGGACTGCTTGATTTTTTTCAGCGCGATATTGGATTTGACGTTCACCACGCCGGGCAGCAGCAGGAGCTCTTTCATCATCAGGTCGGCGAACGAGGCCAGGTCGTGCGAGACAACGCGCGCCACATAGTCCGCTTCGCCGGTCACGGAAAAGCATTCCATCACTTCCGGCACGTCGCGGATCGCCTTCTCGAAGGCGTCGCCGCGCTTCTCGCCATGCCGGTCCAGCGTGATATGCACGAAGGCCATCACGTCCAGCCCCACGGTTGACGGTTCCAGCACGGCCGCATAGTGGTCGATGATGCCGGCCTCCCGCAGGCGCTGCACGCGCCGCCCCACCTGCGACACCGATAAATGCAGCACTTCCGCCAGGGCGGCGTTGGTCGCCTCCCCATTGCGCTGGAGTTCGTTCAGCAGGGACAGGTCGTGGCGGTCGACGGTAATCATCATCAGGTCCTTATGTCGTGCGCAGAATGCGCATATTTGACTGCGCCAAGTGTGCATAATGCGCAAAAAATCCAGTATCAGTGCGTAGTATATCCGTTATCTACACACTTTTCCGGAGACAGCAAATGACCGATTCCCTGTGGGACAACCCGATGGGCACCGACGGCTTCGAATTCATCGAATACGCGGCGCCGGACCCAGTCGCAATGGGCAAGACCTTCGAAGCGATGGGCTTCACTGCCGTGGCGCGCCACCGCAGCAAGGACGTGACCCTGTATCGCCAGGGCGATGTCAATTTCCTGCTGAACGCTGAAAAGGACTCGTTTGCGCAGCGCTTCGCCGAACTGCACGGCCCATCCGTCTGCGCCATCGGTTTCCGGGTGAAGGACGCAGCCTTTGCCTATAAGCGCGCGCTGCGCCTTGGCGCCTGGGGCTTCGAAAGCAAGGCTGGTCCGATGGAACTGAACCTGCCGGCCATCAAGGGTATCGGCGACTCGCTGATCTACCTGGTGGACCGCTGGCCTGGCAATGGCAACATCAGCATCTACGACGTCGATTTCGAGCCGATTCCAGGTGTCGACCAGAATCCGAAAGGCCATGGCCTGACCTACATCGACCACCTGACCCACAACGTGCACCGTGGCCGCATGGGCGAGTGGGCCGAGTTCTATGAGCGCCTGTTCAACTTCCGCGAAGTGCGCTATTTCGATATCGAAGGCCAGGTGACCGGCGTGAAGTCGAAGGCCATGACCAGCCCTTGCGGCAAGCTGCGCATCCCGATCAACGAAGAAGGCACCGACCGCGCCGGCCAGATCCAGGAATATCTCGATGCGTATCGCGGCGAAGGCATCCAGCACATCGCCATGGGCAGCGACAACCTGTACGCGACCGTCGACAGCCTGCGCGGCGCAGGCGTGAAGCTGCTCGACACCATCGACACCTACTACGAACTGGTCGACCGCCGCATTCCCGGCCACGGCGAGCAGCTGCAGGCCCTGCGCGAGCGCAAGATCCTCATCGACGGCAAGCCGGGCGACCTGCTGCTGCAGATCTTCTCGGAAAACCAGCTTGGCCCGGTATTCTTCGAGTTCATCCAGCGCAAGGGCAACCAGGGCTTCGGCGAAGGCAATTTCAAGGCCCTGTTCGAATCGATCGAGCTGGACCAGATGCGCCGCGGCGTGCTGACCGCCTGATCAATGCGCCATCAATACTGGCAGCGTTGCAGTTGCCAGTATGCTGCGCGTGGCGCCGCCCAGCATCATCTCGCGGAAGCGGCTATGGCCGTAGGCGCCCATCACCAGCAGGTCGACGTTGAAGTCGGCCGCCAGCGACAGGATGGCCTTGCCGGGATCGGCCGGCTCAGCCCTGCGCAGGACTTCCACTTTCACGCCGTGCCGGGCAAGGTACAGGGCGATATCGGCACCGGGCGATTCACCCAGGGTGTCCGCACTGTCGCCCAGCACCGCCAGCGTTACCTGCTCGGCACCGCGCAGCAAGGGCAGGGCAGCGGTGACAGCCTTGGCCGCCTCCACACTGCCATTCCACGCCACCATCACGCGCTTGCCGATGGTCGGAAAGCGTCCGGTGCGCGGCACCAGCAGCACCGGGCGGCCGCAATTCAGTAGTACGTAATCCGGCAAGTCCGGCAGCAGGCTGTCCTCATTGCTGTCTGCGGCGGCGGCCTGACCCAGTACGAGCAGGTCGGCGTAGCGCGCCTGCATGCACAGGCCTGCATATTCGTCGTCATTGCTGCTGCGCGCTTCAAACGAAGGAACGCCAAGGCGCTCCGCGATGCCCTTGAACTGTTCCAGCGCCTGTTGCACACGCTCTTCGGCACGGCGCAGGTAGTCGGCCAGGAATACGCCGCTGCCTTCGTAATTGCGGCCGGCGAGCATGGAGCGCGGCATGCCTGTCATCGCGGCGCCGACCAGGTGGGCTTCCTCGCGCAGCGCGATGGCCGCTGCCAATGCGATGCGGGCTTCGGCATTGGCTGCGCGGTCGGCATGGACTACGATGGTGCGGTAAGACATGATGTCCTCCTGTGTTGGTGTTGACACAAGTGTGCCCCTGATCGCTGCGCGCAATCCATGACTTGGGTCAAGCCTGTCTGATATCATGTCTTTATGTTACGTTCTCGTCTTGCGCCACTCTGCCTGCTGCTTGCCTTGAGCCCTGCAGCAGTTGCTGGCCAGGGGGAGATGGTCTTTATAGCGGCGACCAACCACAATATGCCGCTGTCCCGTTTCCAGGACGGGGAGCTGGCCGACGGCCTGCTCAAGGACCTGGGCGACAGCATTGCGCAACGAATGGGGCGGCAAGCCCGCTATATCAGCGTGCCGGCCAAGCGGGTTTCCGATTACCTGGCAAGCGGCCGTGCCGATGGCGTCTGCTATGTGCTGCCGCGCTGGCTGCCTGGCCCATTCAACTGGAGCCAGCCCTTGATGCCCGATTCGGGCGTACTGGTATCCCGCCCGGAAGCACCTGCAATCAGGTCCCTGTCGGACATGGCGAACAAACCGGTCGGCACGGTGCTTGGCTATTCCTATTCGATGATCGATGCGGCACTTGGAAGGGCCTTCGTTCGCGAAGACGCACCTTCCATGGAATTGAATATCTCGAAAATCCAGCACGGACGCATGCAGTACGCGATCATGGGACGCATGACGGCTGAATACCTGATGCGTTCCGGCCCCCAGCACAAGCTGCGCATCGATTTCGAATTCGATCCATTCAAGGCGCAGTGCGCGTTCTCGCAGAAGTCCGGCATCCCATTTAGCGAGGTCCAGCGCGCCATTGGCGGCCTGGCGTCCGACGGCACGATCGATCGTCTGCTACGCCGCTACCGTTAGTTGCTATAATCCGGTTTCATGAATATCCGGCGCTTTCTCGTTATCCTGCTGTTGTTGGTGCTGCCGCTCCAGGCGACCCTGGCGGCAACGGATAGCTGCTGCCTGAAAATCAAGGTAACGCAACTCGAAGAGCACGTTGCCTCGGCGGCCGATACGCAAGGCTCGGACAGCGCCTGCTGCACGCAGTGCGATTTCTGCCACCATTCCCACGCGCCGTTTGTCGCCACCCTGGCCGACGGGCGCCAGCAAGCCGATTCGATCGCTCCGGTGCCTTCGCCGGAGCCGCCTATCCATTCCTTTATCCCGGATATTCCTCCGCGTCCCGACAGGCTCCGCTGATTGATCCGGCCGCTGCATGCGGCCGTCCCCCATCAATCATCAAGGAGCAACATCGTGAAAGCTATTTGCGTGCCTTTGCTGGCGGCCATTTGCATGGCCCCGGCGTGGGCGCAACCATCATTGACGCTTGCCGAGGCACTGGAACGTGCGCGGCGAAGCAACCCGGAACTGCAGGCGCTGGCGCTGGAAGCGTCGGCCGTCGACGCGGCCGGACGCCAGGCGTCGCTGCTGCCCAATCCTTCGCTGGACTATCTGCGCGAAGGGAAAACCAGCGAAGGCGGATCTTCGACCGTCCAGCTATCGATACCGCTTGAACTGGGCGGCAAACGTGCCGCCCGCATGGAGGCGGCGCGGACCGGCAGCCGTGCGGCGGCGCTGGACCTGGCCGTTGGCCGGGCGCGGATCGAGGCGGAAGTGGTCGCCGCCTATCAACAGGCCTACCTCGCCCAGCAGCACGTCGCCCTGGCCGCGCAGGTCAGCGAAACCGGGCGCCGCTCCAGCGATGCGGCGGCGCGCCGCGTATTGGCCGGCAAGGTGTCGCCGGTCGAAGAAGCGCGGGCACGGGTGGCCGAGGCCAATTGGCGCATGGAAGGCGTGACGGCCCAGCGCGAACTGGACGAGGCGCGCATCAAGCTGGCCAGCCTGCTTGGCGATACGGGACGCGAGCTCGTGAACCTGGCGGCACCAGCTTCGCCGGCCGAAGCCGGGCTCCACGGCGCGCAGCTGGAGGGCTTGATCGCCTCCGCGCCCGCCATCGAGCGGGCCGTCGCGGAAGTCGACGCTGGCGCGGCATCGCTGCGCATGGAGCGCGCCGCACGGGTGCCCGATGTTTCGCTGATCGTCGGCAGCAAGCGCAGCGAAGGGCCGGAGCGTGACCGCGTGCGGCAGAACATCATCGGCCTGTCCGTCCCGCTGCCGCTGTTCAACCGCAACCAGGGCGCGATCCTGGCGGCCGAACGCCGCACGGACAAGGCCCGCGCGGAACTGGAAGCAACCCGCCAGCGCATTCGGGCGGAGGCAATGCAGGCCCATGCCCGTATGCAGGCAGCCACGCAACAGGAGCGCCTGGTGCGCGAGGACGTACTGCCGGGCGCCCAATACGCGGCCGAGGCGGCGATGAAAGGCTTTGAAGCCGGAAAGTTCAATTACGTGGAAGTGCTCGATGCCCAACGCACCTGGGTGCAGGCCCAGGGCCAGCACCTGCGGGCCATTTCAGACTTCTACCGCGCCCGGGCCGACCTGGCAAAGCTGGTCGGCAACCTGGATACCAAGGATTCAAAATGAACAAGCGTCAGAAAATCACGATTGCGGCCATGGTGGCCGCTGCAGCCCTGTTTGCGGGAGGCGTATTGGGCTGGGAGCGCATCTCGCCTTCGACGAAGGCCGATGCCGAGGCCGGCGAACACCATGACGAGCACCCGGCCGGCACAGCCACCACCGGCGGCGCACTGCCGATTGCCTTTACCGACGCCCAGGTTGCGGCGGCCGACATCCAGCTGCGCACGGCCGGCGCCGCGCGCCTGGAAACGTTCGTTCGCCTGCCGGGCGAAGTCAAACTGAACGAAGACCGCACGGCCCACGTCACGCCGCGCGTGGATGGAATCGTGCAGGAAGTGCAGGCCAATCTTGGCCAGCAGGTACGCAAGGGCGAGCTGCTGGCAATCGTCGCCAGCGCCGACGTGTCGGAGCAGCGCAGCGGGCTGGCAGCGGCGGAAAAGCGTGCGGCATTGGCGCAATCGGTCTACGAGGCCGAAAAGAAGCTGTGGGAAGGCAAGGTCTCCGCACGCCAGGACTACCTGAAGGCTGAACAGGAATGGCATGAAGCCACCATCGCCGTGCAGAATGCGCGCCAGAAGCTGGTGGCGATCGGCGCCGGCAGTTCGGGCAAGGGCCCTTTCAACCGCCTGGAAATTCGTGCGCCGTTCGATGGCCTGATCGTCGACAAGCATATTGCCGTGGGCGAGGCGATTGGCGCGGAAACCAAGATATTCACGGTTTCCGACCTGCGCCAGGTATGGGCGGAAGTGGTGGTGCCGGCCAAGGACCTCGAGATCGTCAAGGTCGGCACGGATGCCGTGCTGCATTCGGCTGCCTCCGGCGCCGCAGTCAAAGGCAAGGTGAGTTTCGTCAGTGCCTTGATCGGCGAACAGACCCGGGCCGCGCGCGCCCGCGTGGTGCTGGAGAATCCGCAGCTGGCCTGGCGTCCGGGCCTGTTCGTGGACGTCGACGTGGTCACCGGTTCGGCCGAAGTGCCGGTCGCCGTGGAAAAGGAAGCGCTGCAAGTCCTGAACGGCACGCAGGTGGTGTTCCAGCGCGACGGCCAGGCCTTCACGCCCGTGCCGGTCACGGTCGGACGTTCCGACGGCAAGCTGGTGGAGATCACTTCCGGCCTGCGCAAGGAGGCCCGCTACGCGGCCGCCCACAGCTTCACCATCAAGGCGGAGCAGGGCAAGGGCGCTGCCGAGCATGAAGATTAAGGAGCCGCCATGTTAAGCAGAATTATCCAGGCTTGCATCGGCCACCGCTGGCTGGTCATGTTCGCCGTGCTGGCCATGGCCGTGCTGGGCGCGGTCAATTACAAGAAACTGCCGATCGACGCCGTGCCGGACATTACCAATGTCCAGGTGCAGATCAACACCGCCGCCGCCGGCTATTCGCCGCTGGAAGTGGAGCAGCGCATCACCTTCCCGATCGAATCGCTGATGGCGGGCCTGCCGCGCCTGGAGCAGACCAGGTCCCTGTCGCGCTACGGCCTGTCGCAGATCACGGTGGTGTTCAAGGACGGCACCGACATCCATTTCGCCCGCCAGTTGATCAGCCAGCGCATCCAGGACGCGCGCGGCCAGTTGCCGGCAGGGCTGACGCCAACCATGAGCCCCATCGCCACCGGCCTGTCCGAAATCTACCTGTGGACGGTGGACGCGGCGCCGGATGCACGCAAGCCGGACGGCACGCCTTACACGCCGACCGACCTGCGCGAAATCCAGGACTGGATCATCAAGCCGCAGTTGCGCAACGTGCCCGGCGTGACGGAGATCAACTCGATCGGCGGCTACGACAAGGAATACCTGGTCGCACCGACACCCGCCAAGCTGGCGTCGTATGGCCTGAACCTGTCGGACGTGGTGACAGCGCTGGAGCGCAATAACGGCAACGTCGGCGCCGGCTACATCGAGAAAGAGGGCGAACAGTACCTGCTGCGCGCCCCGGGGCAGCTCAAGTCGGTCGCCGACATCGGCAATATCGTAGTCTCCACCATCGACGGCGTGGCGGTGCGCGTGGCCGACGTTGCAACGGTGGGTGTCGGCGCGGAACTGCGCACCGGTGCCGCTACCCGCAACGGACGCGAAGTGGTACTGGGCACCGTGTTCATGCTGATCGGCGAAAACAGCCGCGCGGTGGCGCTGGCGGTCGAGAAGAAGATGGTCGACATCAACCGCAGCCTGCCGGCCGGCGTCTCGGCCACGCCGGTGTACAACCGCACCGTGCTGGTGGAAAAGGCAATCGACACCGTCAAGCGCAACCTGCTGGAAGGCGCGGTGCTGGTGATCGGTGTGCTGTTCCTCTTCCTCGGCAACCTGCGCGCGGCGCTGATTACCGCCATGGTGATTCCGCTGTCGATGCTGTTCACCTTCACCGGCATGGTGGCCAACAATGTCAGTGCCAACCTGCTTAGCCTCGGCGCGCTCGATTTTGGCATCATTGTCGATGGCGCCGTGGTGATCGTGGAGAACTGCGTGCGGCGGCTGGCGCATGCACAGCATGACGCCGGAAGGCCGCTGACGCGCGATGAACGCTTTGCTGAAGTCTTCGCTGCGGCACATGAAGCGCGCAGGCCGCTGCTGTTCGGGCAGTTGATCATCATGATCGTCTACCTGCCGATCTTCGTCCTGTCCGGGATCGAGGGCAAGATGTTCCATCCGATGGCATTCACCGTTGTCACGGCCTTGCTGGGCGCAATGCTGCTGTCGATTACCTTCGTGCCGGCCGCCGTGGCCCTGTTCATGAACAAGCCGGTGAGCGAAGAAGAGGGGCGCCTGATGCTGGCGGCCAAGCGCCGTTATGGCCAGCTGCTGGACTATGTGATGGCCAACCGCCCGGTGGTGTTCTCCGCCGCCGGCCTGCTACTGGCCCTGTCCGTGCTGCTGGCAACGCGCCTGGGCACCGAGTTCGTGCCCAACCTGAACGAAGGCGACTTCGCCGTGCTGACCGTGCGCATTCCCGGCACGGGCCTCGGCCAATCGGTGCAGATGCAGCAGCAGATCGAAAAAACGCTGGTGGCGAAGTTCCCGGAAATCGCCAACGTCTTCGCCCGCACCGGCACGGCGGAAATCGCATCGGACCCTATGCCGCCAAGTATATCGGACGGCTACATCATGCTCAAGCCGGAAAAGGACTGGCCGAAACCGAAGCGCAGCCGCGAGGAACTGCTGGCAGCCATCCGCACCACGCTGGAACAATTGCCCGGCAATAGCTATGAGTTCAGCCAACCGATCCAGTTGCGTGTGAACGAGCTGATTTCCGGCGTGCGCAGCGATGTGGCGGTGAAGGTGTTCGGCGACGACCTCGACGTGCTGAATGCGAAAGCCACCGAGATTGGCGCCATCCTCGGCAAGATTCCGGGCGCCTCCGGCGTCAAGGTCGAACAGACCTCCGGCCTGCCAATGCTGCAGATCCAGGTCGACCGCGAACGCGCCGCACGCCTTGGCTTGAACGTCGCCGAAGTGCAGGAATTGATCGCCACCGCCACGGCGGGCCGCGAAGCCGGCGCCATGTTCGAAGGCGACCGCCGTTTCGACATCGTGGTGCGCTTGCCGGAAACGCTGCGCTCGGATATCGAACTGCTCAAGCGCCTGCCGGTGCCGCTGCCGAAGAAAGAGGGCGCCCGGCCGGCCTACGTCACGCTGGCCGAAATCGCCACCTTCGATACCGCGCCCGGCCCGAACCAGCTAAGCCGCGAGCAGGGCAAGCGCCGCGTGGTGGTCACGGTCAATATGCAGGACCGCGATATCGGCTCTTTCGTCGAAGAAGCGCAGCAAGCGATCCTGAAGGGCGTGAAGCTGCCGGCCGGTTACTGGCTGGCCTGGGGCGGGCAATTCGAAAACCTGCAAAACGCCGCGCAACGGCTGAAGGTGGTGGTGCCGGCATCGCTGGCGCTGGTGTTCGCGCTGCTGTTCCTGATGTTTAACAATGCCCGCGATGGCGCGCTGGTGTTCACCGGCATTCCGTTTGCGCTGACCGGCGGTATCTTCGCACTCTGGATGCGCGGCATTCCGATGTCGATATCGGCGGCGGTCGGCTTTATCGCGCTTTCCGGCGTGGCGGTGCTGAACGGGCTGGTGATGATTTCCTTCATCCGTAGCCTGCGCGAGCAAGGACAGCCGCTGGCCGACGCGGTACGCAACGGCGCGCTGGTGCGCCTGCGGCCGGTGCTGATGACGGCCCTGGTGGCATCGCTCGGCTTCGTACCGATGGCGATTGCGACCGGCACCGGGGCGGAAGTCCAGCGTCCGCTGGCGACCGTGGTGATTGGCGGCGTGTTGTCCTCGACCGCGCTGACGCTGCTGCTGTTGCCCTTGCTATACCGCCTGGCCTATGGCCGCAAGGAGGAAATCAGCCCGGTGCCGCCAGCCGCTCTCGCAGGAACTCGATAAAGCGTTGCGTCTTGGCCGGGACCAGCCGCGTCTCGGTCAGGGCGTACACGGGCGTGGGCTTGCCATGCCATTGCGGCAGGATGCGCTGCAAGCGTCCTGCCGCGACATCGTCGGCGACGATTTCGTCCGGCAGCAGGATGATCCCCATATCGAGCGTCGCCATGCGGCGCATCAGGCCAACGCTGTTGATGGCAAAGCGGCTGCTGACAGCGATCGGCACGCCTTGCTCGCCATCGAGCAGGGTCCAGGTGCTGGACTTCACCAATCCCAAACAGGAATGCTGCGCGAGGCTGGCCGGATCGGCCGGTTCGCCATGCTGCGCCAGGTAGCCGGGCGAGGCATACAGCTTGGGCGTCAACAGGGCAAGCTGGCGCGCGATCAACTGCGAATCAGCCAGTTCCCCCATGCGTATCGCCACGTCATACGGTTCGCTGACCAGGTCAACGCGGCGCGGCGTCAGGTCCAGGTCAAATGTAATGCCGGGATAGTGTTGCGCGAATTCCGCGATCAAGGGGGCGAGATAGGTCTGCGCAAAATCCACCGGCAGCGAGGCGCGCAGCACGCCGGTCGGTTGCGCCAGCATGCCGCCCAGTTGTTCGTGCGCCAGGCGCGCTTCATCAATGATGCGCTTGCAGCGTTCGAAATAGATCTGGCCAGCTTCCGTCAGTTCGATCTTGCGGGTCGTGCGATGCAGCAGCCGCAGGCCGATGGACTTTTCCAGGGCGGCGATCCTGCGCGAAATCGTGGAATTCGGAATGCCCAGCACTTCCCCTGCACCGCGAAATCCCTTGGCCTTCACCACTTCCACGAACAAGGCCATGTCGTTCAAATACTCCACTGATTGCTCCATCCATGGATCAATGTTCTGCAATTTACCATATTTATCTCATTTCGAAGGTGGTGGATGATGGCGTATCTCCAATCACTTGCAGGAAAACGAAATGAGCAAACTGTTCGATACCGTCCGTGTGGGCCGCTATACCCTGGCCAACCGCCTCGCCATGGGCCCGATGACGCGCAGTCGCGCGCAGTACGACGGCACGCCGGGCGACCTGGCCGCTGAATACTATGCGCAGCGTGCTGGCATGGGCCTGATCGTGACCGAGGGCACCCAGCCTTCGGAAGACGGCCAGGGATATTTGACGACGCCGGGCATCCATACCGATGCCCATGTGGCGGGCTGGAAGAAGGTGGCGGATGCCGTTCATGCCAAGGGTGGCCGCCTGTTCATGCAGTTGATGCATGCGGGCCGCATGTCCCATCCGGACAATACGCCGCACCACAGGCAGGGCGTTGCACCTTCCGCCATTGCGCCGAATACGCCGATGTTCACTCCGGCCGGCATGCAGGAGATTCCAGTGCCGCGCGCGCTCGGCACCGCCGAAGTGCGCCAGACCGTGGACGACTTCCGCATGGCCGCCCGCCGCGCAATCGAAGCGGGAGCCGACGGCGTGGAAATCCACGGCGCCAACGCCTACCTGGTGCAGCAGTTCTTCGCGCCGAGCGCAAACATGCGTGACGACGAATATGGCGGCTCCATCGTCAACCGCGCGCGCTTTGCCATCGAGATCGCCAAGGCCATCGCAGATGAAATCGGCGCCGACCGCACCGCCATCCGCCTGTCGCCCGGCATCACGCTGTGGGGCATAGACGAGGGCACGGAAGGCCCGACGTTGTATCGCTACCTGGTCGCGGAACTGGACAAGCTTGGCTTGGCCTACCTGCACATCATGCACCAGGGCGACGAAGCGCTGCTGACCGATATCCGCAAGCTGTGGACGGGTACCCTGGTGCTGAACCGCCCCGGCCGCCCGCGCGAGCAGATCGGCGCCGACGTCGAATCCGGCCTGGCGCAGTTGGAGGCTTACGGCCAAATGGTGCTGGCCAATCCTGATTTGGTCACCCGCCTCAAGACCAGGGCCCCGCTCAATGCCGCCGACCGCAACACCTTCTTCGGCGGCAGCGCGGCAGGCTATACCGACTATCCGACGCTGGTTTGAGGGGGCGGTACTCCAATAGTAGAGGCACTCTTCAAATTAACCACAAGTCATTGATTTTATGGAATTTGTGATTATTGCAGGGGGCTTGGGGAGATTTTAACCAGATTAATTCTCTCCAATTGTCACGAAACCCCATCTTAGTGCCGCATATCTATCACCAAATAATAAATATATATAAGCGAAACATCTCGTTACGAGAGATACACAGCTATACTTTTGGGCTGCAAAAAAATACCCAAGAGAAATAGATGTTGTGTAAAAGAATAGAATTGGCCGCGCAGATTGCGATTGGCCTTGGCGCAGCGTTGCCTGCGTTCGCGCAGGTCGATCCTGCGTTGGCAAACCAGGAACTGCAGCGCCAGGAGCAGCGTGAGCGCGAGCGCGCGCGCCAGGACGAGGCCAAGCCGGACGTGCGCCTGCAACGCGACACCAGCTCGGCGCAGGCAGCCTGGCCGGAGAACGAGTCGCCGTGCTTCCCGATCCGCCGCGTCTTCCTGGAAGGCGAACTGGCCGGTCAATTCCAATGGGCGCTGGCAGCCGCCGACGGTGCGCTTGGCCGTTGCCTTGGCAGCGCCGGCATCAACGTCCTCGTTGGAGAGGTCCAGAACGCACTGGTGGCCCAGGGCTATGTTACCGCCCGCGTGCTGGCGGCCCCGCAGGATTTGCTGAGTGGCGAGCTGCACCTGAAACTGGTGCCGGGCCGCGTTCGCGCGCTGCGCTATCCGGAGCAGCAGCCGGCGTTCAACAACGCGCTGCCGGTGCAGGCTGGCGAGTTGCTCAACCTGCGCGATATCGAGCAAGCGCTGGAGAACCTGAAACGCGTACCGGGTGCGCAGGCCGATATCGAAATCGTGCCCGGCGAGCAGCCTGGCGAAAGCGACCTACAGGTGAAGTGGAAGGGCGGCCGCGCCTATCGCTTCAGCGCATCGGTGGACGACAGCGGCAGCCGCTCGACCGGCACCTACCAGGGCGGGCTCACACTCTCAATAGATAATCCTTTCGGCTTGCAAGACCTGTTCTACCTGACCCTGAATCGCAACGTGCCGGGTGACAGCCCGGGCGGCGAATATGGCACCAGCGGCTATGCCCTGCATTACTCGGTGCCGTTCGACTATTGGCTGCTCTCGCTGCAACTGAACGATTACCGTTACCGCCAGACGGTGGCCGGTGCCTTCCAGGACTATATTTATCGAGGCACCAGCAATACCGCCGAATTGAAGCTCTCGCGCCTGGTGTACCGTGACGCCACCCGCAAGACCACGCTGTCGCTGCGCACCTACCAGCGCGGCAGCCGCAATTACATCGACGACATGGAAGTGGAAGTGCAGCGCCGCCGCATGGCCGGCTTCGTGGCAGGTATCGCGCACAAGGAATTCATTGGCCCCGCCACCCTGGACAGCAACCTGACCTGGAAGCTCGGCACCAGCTCCTACGGCAGCCTGCCCGCGCAGGAAGAGGCCTTCGGCGAAGGCACGGCGCGCCCGCGCATCTTCAATGCCGACTTCACGCTGAACTGGCCGCTGACAAAGTCCCTGTCTTACCAGGCTGCCTGGCGCCGCCAGTGGAACCGCACCAAACTGATTCCGCAGGACCGCTTCTCGATCGGCGGCCGTTACACCGTGCGCGGCTTCGACGGTGAAGCCAGCCTCTCGGCAGAACGCGGCTGGCTGCTGCGCAATGACTTGAACTGGACCATCCCCGAGACCCGCCACCAGCTGTACTTCGCGCTGGACCACGGCGCAGTTTCCGGCCCCTCTGCGGCGCTGCTGCGCGGCACCCACCTGACCGGCGCTGCCCTTGGCTGGCGCGGCCAGTTCGGCGGCCTGAGTGCCGACTTCTTCGCGGGCAAACCGGTAAGCAAGCCGCACGCCTTCCGCACCGCCAGCGTTGCCACTGGCTTCAATCTGAATGTCGAGTTCTGAGCATCATGAATAAACTTCGCTACCGTATCGTTTTCAACAAAGCACGTGGCATGCTGATGGCCGTGGGCGAGAGTGCCCGCAGTTGCAGCAAAGGCGCCGGCCAGACCGACGCTCTCGATAGTTCGGCACCTGCCGCCTTCGGGCACCCTGCGTTGCGCCGACTGACTTTGCTGTTCGGGGCTGCTTTCGGCGGATTCCTTTGGGCCAGCCACGTACAGGCGCAGATCATCGCCGATCCGAAGGCGCCAAGCCAGAACCAGGCCATCGTGCTCAAGGCGGCCAACGGCGTGCCGCAAGTAAACGTGCGTGAGCCAAGTGCGGCCGGCGTATCGCGCAACGTCTATTCGCAGTTCGACGTGGCCAAGGGCGGCGCGATCCTGAATAACGCGCGCTCGAACGTGCAGACGGAACTGGGTGGTTGGGTTGAGGCCAATCCTTGGCTGAAATCGGGCGCCGCGAAAGTGATCCTGAATGAGGTGAACTCGAACAACCCGAGCGCACTGCGGGGTTACATCGAAGTGGCGGGCCAGAGGGCGGAAGTTGTGATCGCCAACCCGTCCGGTATTTCCGTGGACGGTGGCGGCTTTATCAACGTGAGCCGCGCGACGCTGACCACCGGTTCACCGTTCATGACCGATGGCAGGCTAGCAGGCTATGAGGTGCAACGCGGCCAGATCGTGATCGATGGCGCCGGCCTGGATGCGAGCAAGACCGACTACACGGCCCTGATCAGCCGATCGCTGGTGCTGAATGCCGCCCTGTGGGCGCAGCGCCTGAACGTCGTGACCGGCGTGAACAAGGTTGCGGAAGGCGAATCGCCATCGGTGACGGGGGTGGGCCAGGCAAGAGATTCCGCTCCGCAGTTCGCGATTGACGCATCGCGCCTGGGTGGCATGTATGCGAACCAGATTTTCCTGGTCGGTACCGAAGCGGGTGTCGGCGTTCGAAATGCCGGCGAAATCGGCGCGGCGGCAGGGCAACTGGTTGTCACAGCCGAAGGGCGTCTTGAAAACACCGGCACGCTGGCGGCATCGAAGGGTATGCAGGTTGCGGCGCGCGGTACGTTAGACAACAAGGGCAAGTTGCAGGCGGGCGAAGACCTGGCGCTCAAATCGTCCGCCGTGACCAATGGCGGCAGCATCAGCGCGGGCGGCCAACTGCTTGCCGCGGTGGCCGGCGATGTCGATAACCGTGGCGGCGCGATCGAGGCGCGCCGCGTTGAGTTGGGCAGCGCGAATGGCGCCTTGCTGAACGCGGGCGGCAAGATCGTGCAAGGCGGCTCGTCGGCACTGACCGTGAACGTTGGCAGCGCCAATAACTCGGATGGGGTGTTGGGACAAGCTGCAAGCGCCACGGATAGCGGCACGGGCGGCACTGGCACCGGGACCGGTGGCAGCACCGGCGGCTCCGGAACTGGCGCCGGCACCAACACCGGCGCAGGCGGCACGACCGGCTCCGGCAGCACGGGCGGCAGCGCCGTTCCTGCGTTGCCAGCCGGCGAGATTAAGTTCGCCGCAATGGACAACCAGCACGGCCTGGTCACCGCCACCGGCGGCATCAACCTGGAAACCGCCGCATTGGTCAACCAGCGCGGCCAGGCCAACCTGCGCACGCTGAAAGTAGACGGCGGCACCCTGGACAACAGTCAGGGCCAGATCGGCGTACAGCAAGACACGACCCTGCTCGTCTCTACGCTGAACAACCAGGCAGGCCGCTTGCTGACCGGTGGCGCCTTCAACGCCACGCTCGGCGAATTCGACAACAGCAATGGCCTGCTGCAAGCAAACAAGCTGTCCATCGACGTCGCACGCTATTTGAACAATGACAGCGGAACTTTGCTCAACCTGGGCACCGGCGATGCCACCATCAACGTCGCAGGCAAGTTCCAGCAAGCCAGCGGCAAACTGGAAACCGCCGGAAACCTGACGCTTCGCGCTGGCGAAATCGCTGGCACCGGCAGCAAATTGAACGTCGGCGGCAACTTCGCCCTGAACAGCGGAACCACCATTTCCGAACAAGGCGACTGGCGCATCGGCGGCAGCGCGCAACTGGAAACCGGTGCGCTGACCAATACCTCCGGCGCCATTGCCGCGGCTGGCGACCTGTCGCTGAAAGCCGCTGCACTCACCAACCAGGATGGGCAACTCGCGACCGGCGGCCAGGTAGCCTTGGAAGTGACGGGCGACGTGGACAACACGTCCGGCGTGGTCCAGGCCAGCAAGGGCCTGCAACTGAAATCCGGCGGCACGGTGCATAACGGCGAAGGCACCATCGAAACGCTGGGCGGCCAAGGCAGCCTCTCAGTGCATGCCGCCGCAATCGACAACCGCACCGGCAGCATCGTCAACGCCGGCAACGGCCCATTGGCGTTGAAAGCTGCAGCGATCGGCAATAGCGGCAAGATCGGCGGCAATGGCGCTATGCATATCGACGCCGAGTCTCTGACCAACACGGCGCAAGGCCGCGTAACGGCCACCGGCGACGTCAACATGAACGTCGGCTCCCTGTTGAAAAACGAGGGCAGCATCGGCAACGGTGGCAGCTTCACTATGACGCAGGCCCAGTCCGCGCTGGTGAACTCCGGCGAGATCCTCGCAAAAGGCCCGTTGAAGATCGAAAACCGTTCGATCGACAATCGCGAAGGCACGATCGCCACTGCCGAAGGGAGTACCAGCCGCGTCGACCTCACGTCCGGCTCCCTGCAGAACGACGCCGGCACCATCCGCGCCGACGGCAGCGCCTCCGCGCGCATCGCCGGCGATGCAAGCAATGCGGGTGGCTACCTCGGTGCCGGCGGCGCGCTGGACTTGCGCGCCGGTGCGGGCATCAACAACGACTTCGGCCGTATTGAAAGCCGCGACGAAATGACCGTGACGGGCGACACCCTGACCAACAGGGCAGGCAGCATCGTCTCCGCCAGCGTCGGCCAATCGTCGTTCACAATCAATCGTTACATCGCAAACAATGGCCTGATCGGCAGCAACGGCGCCCTGACCGTCAATACGGAAAGCCTGACCAATGGCACCGGCGGCACCGTCACCGCCATGTCCGACCTGGTCTTGAAGGTGCGTTCTGAATTGAACAACCTCGATGGCCAAATCAGCACCCAGGGAAAATTCAGTTTCGACCTGCAAGATGCCACGCTGCGCAACAGCGGCTCCATTTCCTCGAAAGGCGCGGTAACGCTGAATGCGCGCGAGGTAGATAACCGCGCCGGTCAAATCATCACCGCCAGCGGCTCCGCCATCTCGGCCAACATTGGCAAGCTGGATAACCGCAGCGGTATCGTCAGCTCCGGCGCCGACGCAACGATCACCGTTGCCGGTGCCCTCGACAACAGCAACGGCGAAATCCAGACCGCGCACGACATTCAGTTGAGCGCGGGCGGCGCGATCACCAACGCCGGTGGCCTGGTCCAGGCGACCGGGGCAGCTAGCACCACGCGCTTGAATGCCGCTTCGATCGACAACACGACCGGCCGCATCATCAACGTCGGCACAGGCAATACCACTGTGACCGCGACTGGCCACATTGCAAACAGCGGCCAGATCGCCGGCAACGGAAAAGTGGACCTGTCCGCCGACAGCCTGCGCAACCAATCGCAAGGCACCATCAGCGCGGGCGGCGACATGTCGCTCGCCGTGCAGTCTTCGCTGGACAACGCCGGTACCGTCAGCAGCGCCGGTGACCTGACGACGAATCAGTCAGCCTTGGCGTTGCGTAACAGCGGCACCATGGTCGCTGCAGGCGCTGTCAACCTGACCGCCGCAAGCATCAACAACGATGGCGGCAAGCTCGCCACCACCCAGGGTTCGAACGCCGGTGTACATCTCACCGCCCAAAATGCCAGCAACCAGGCCGGCACGATCATCTCCGACAACAAGGTGGAGCTGCAAGTCACGGGCGACGTCGACAACCGCGGCGGCCTGCTGCAAGCCCGCACGGACCTGCAGCTCGAATCCGGTGGCACCGTTAAAAACGGCGGCGGCATTATCGAGTCCATCTCTGCTACGAGCGCCTTGAACCTGAAAGCCGGCGACTTGGCCAACGACACGGGCCGCATCGTCAACGTAGGCAC
Organism: Duganella sp. CF458; assembly: GCF_900113115.1. GTDB lineage: Bacteria > Pseudomonadota > Gammaproteobacteria > Burkholderiales > Burkholderiaceae_D > Rugamonas. The sequence goes on from NZ_FOOF01000006.1 coordinate 316,987, forward strand.
CGGCGCCACGACGCTGGATGCCGACCATGGCATCGCGACCAACGGCACAATCGCTGGTAATGGCGCGCTGCAAATCTCTGCCGCCACGCTCGAAAACCAAGCTGACGGCATAATCGCGTCCGCGCAAGGCATGACCGCCACGGTGACCGGTTCGTTGGCTAATGCCGGTACGATCAATAGCGGCGGCAAGTTGCAGATCAACGCCAACGGCGCGACTGTCAGCAACAGCAAGGTGCTTGTTTCGCAAGGCGAGATGACCCTGCACGCAGGAGACGTCAACAATGACGGCGGCCAGCTCGCCACCGCCAAAGGCTCTGGCGCGGCACTGACAATCGAAGCAACCTCGATCAGCAACCGCAGTGGGTTGATCATGTCCGACGCAGCGGCAATGATCGACAGCGCCGGCAAGCTCGACAATACGCAAGGCACCATGCAATCCGCCGGCTCGCTGGGCATCGACGCCGCAGGCGCCATGAGCAACAACGGCGGCGTGGTGGAGGCACTCGCCCTAAACGCCACGCTCGACCTGCACACCGGATCGCTGGCAAATGGCACCGGCCGCATCGTCAACGTCGGCACCAACGCGACCACCGTGAATGTCGACACCTCGTTGGATACTGCTGGCCTGATCGCAGGCAATGGCAACCTTGCCATGTCTGCAGCCGACCTGACCAACCGCACCGGCGGCAGCATCGCCGCATCGGGCGGAAAGCTGGACATGACGGTTGGCCACGGCATGGACAATGCAGGCGCGATCAGCAGCCGAAGCACCTTCACGCTGAACGCAGGCGGAAAAGCCGTAAGTAACAGCGGCCAGCTTGTCAGTGGCACCGATGCGAACCTCGCAACGGGCGCTTTCAATAACAATGGCGGTCAGTTGGTGACCGTCAAGGATGGCGGCGGCAACCTGCGTCTGGACTCTGACAGCATCAGCAACACCAGTGGTGTCATCGTTTCCGACGGCAGCGCAAACATCACCTCGCGCGGTGCCTTGGGCAACCAGGGCGGCGTGATTGAATCGTCGACACAGAACGGCACGCTCGACATCGCAGCCAGCGACATCAACAACGGCACCGGCCGCATTGTCAATGTAGGCACGGGTGCGACCAACTTGACCGCAACTGGTGCCGTAACCAACAACGGCCAGATCGCCGGCAACGGCACGCTCAACGCGGTCGCATCCACGCTGGACAACGCCAGCGCCGGCAGTATTTCCTCCGCCGGTAACCTGAATTTCGGCGTGCGCCAGTCCCTGAATAGCGCCGGCAAGATCAGCAGCGGCGGAACATTGACCTTCGAGCAGGCAGCCGCGCAGTTCAGCAATAGTGGCCAGATCGGTGCGGCCGGCGCGATCAACGTCCACGCCGCTACCATCAGCAACAATGGCGGCCAAATCGCAACTGCCACTGCTGGCGGCGCAAACATCACGCTGGACAGCTTAGGCTCCATGAGCAACCGCAGCGGCGCAATTGCAGCCGCAGGCAACACGAGCGTGGTCTCGGGCTCAAACTTCGACAACACCCAAGGCCAGGTGCAGGCCGCAGGAAAACTGTCTGTCACCGCCGGCGGGGCGCTGACCAACAACAGCGGCGCGCTGGAAGCACTGAGCGCAGGCTCCACGCTGGACGTGCAGGGCAACGCGATTAGCAACCTGGTGGGCCGCATGGTCAACGCAGGCAATGCGCGCACCACTATTACCAGCGCGAGCAGCATCACTAATGGCGGCACCATAGCCGGCAACGGCGCGTTGGTACTGAACGCAAAGAGCTTGCAGAATCAGGCCGGCGGTGTGATCTCCGCCGCTACCACGCTCGACCTGGCTGTGCGCCAACAGCTCGACAACCAGGGCGGCGCGATCAGCAGCGGCGGTGCGCTGACGTTCAATCAGGCCGCAGCCTCCTTTGCAAACAGCGGACGCCTGGCATCCGGCGGCGAGATGAGCATCATCGCCTCCAGCATCGCCAACAATGGTGGCCAGCTTTACACGGTGAGCGGCACCGGCCGGGGCATCACCCTGCAGGCTGGCAGCCTGTCCAACCTCGGCGGCGCAGTTTCCGCCGACGGTCAGCTGCTTGCAACGATTGGCGGCACTGTCGGCAACAACGGCGGCATCTTGCACGCTGGCGGCGACCTGACCCTGAATGCAGCCGGCGTATTGAATAACGGGAGCGGTACCATCGAAGCTGCCGGCGCGGCCTCCAAGCTGACTGCCAATGCGCAATCGGTTAGCAGCAGTGGCCGCATCGTCAACGCGGGCAGTGGCAACACCAGCGTCACAAGCGCTAGCAGCATCACAAACAGCGGCAGCATCGCCGGCAACGGCGCAGTGGACCTGCACACCAACACGCTGGATAACCAGGCCGGGGGGCAGCTCAGTTCCGGTGCAGCCATGCTGCTGGACGTGAATCAGCAACTGAATAACCAAGGCACCATCGGAAGCAGTGGCACGTTGACCTTCGACGAAGCCTCAGCGTCCTTCACCAACAGCGGCCAAGTGGCGACCAAGGGCAGGGCACTGATCAACTCGTCCTCCTTCACCAATGGCGGCCAGATCTCCACCGTGGACGGATCCGGCGCTGAGCTGGCAATTACGACGAGCAGCTTCACCAACAGTGGCCAGCTCGTGGCAGATGGCAAGGCTATGCTCTCCATCGGTGGCACCACAAACAACGTCGGCGGCATCGTTCAAGCCGGCACCGACTTGCAGTTGACGTCCGGCAGCGCACTGTTGAACAATGGCGGCGTGATCGAAGCGATTGGCGCAGGCAGCAACCTGACCAGCAACAGCGATTCCATCGACAACGGCACCGGCCGCATCGCCAACAAAGGCAGCGGCGCCACCAGGCTCCAGAGCCGCGGCGGGATCACGAACCACGGCTCCATTGCCGGCATGGGCAACTTGCTGTTGTCCGGCTCCACCATGTGGAATGGCGTCTCGGGCATCATTGCTTCCGGCCAGGGCATGGACTTGGCGATTACACAGCAACTCACCAACCAAGGCAAGGTAAACAGCGGCGGCACGCTGACCTTCAACCAGGCCGGTTCGGGCTTCGTCAACAGCGGCCAGGTGCTCTCCGGCGGCAACGCCTACATTTCCGCGCAATACGTCAATAACGACGGCGGCAGCCTTGGCACCGCGGGCGGTTCCGGCGCCGACCTGACCCTGAATACCCCACAATTGAGTAACTCGGGTGGCCGGATTGCAACCGACCGCGATTTGAGCGTATCTGCCGGCACAGTCGGCGCTCTGGGCGAAATCTTCGGCGGCCGCGACCTTGCGATGAGCATGAACGGCGACTTCGTTCAAGCCGCCGGTGCGCAACAGGCCCACTCCAATCGCGACCTGAGCCTGACCGTTACTGGCAACATCACCAACGCCGGGCCCCTTGGCGCGGAAGGCGCGCTGACACTGACCGGCAACCAGGTGACAAACCAGGCCGGAGCCGTGATCGAGGGCGGCGCAGTTGCCATCCGCGCTGCCGGCGACCTGGCCAACTCCGGTGAGATCAACGGCGAAAGCGCGCTCGACCTGGTCGCCGCCAACATCAGCAACACCGCCGGTATAGTCGGCGGTAACGTGGCTGTCCGCACCGGGAACCTCAATAACACCGGCGCCAGCGCCTTGATCGGCTCCACTGGCAATATGGCGCTGGGCGTGGTCGGAACGCTGAACAACCTCCAGGGCGGTACGCTGTACAGCGCCGCAAGCATGTTTATTGGCGCTACCAACGGCGGCTTGAGCGCGCAGGTGAATAACGTTTCGTCCACTATCGAGGCGAGCGGCAATTTGGAGTTGAATGCGGCCACGTTGCAGAATATTCGGGACAACGCATCGATTGTCCAGGTCACCAGAACGGAAACGGTGAATATGGCAATGCCGTCCTGGTATAAACCTGGCGGGAACCCCAACGGCTACGATCCTGGGTCCAGTAACTACACGCCATGGGAGGTTTATTTCGTTAATCCGGCAGACATTCTGGAATCGGAAAAACGTATCACGCCCGATGGCTATGAGATTACCCGAGCGGTGATACGCACCCATGCCAACGACTCAGCGTTCTTCAGCGCCCTCAGTGGTTACTTTGCCAAATGGGGTTCGCGTAGCCGCATTCCAACGAGCGATGGCGTAAGGGTCATTTATTATTACGAAAGCCGTACTGCGACCAATCCTGACCAAGGTGGCGCCGCAAGGGATGCATATCAGCTGCCAGACAGTCGTCAGGTTGAGTGGAATACGCCGGAGTACAACTTCTCCAGTGCATATGGCAGCTGTAGCACCAACTGCCTCCGCATTGTGACCCAGCCGGCATATGATGATCCGGAACATACGATCCTGCGCCATACGGAAAGGCATACTGGAACGCAGACTTCCGATCAACTGGAAGAAAAGCGAGTGGCAAACCACACTGTCGTCGAGGACCAGATCTCCCCGAGCGCTGGCAAAGCTGGCCAGATCCTCTCCGGTGGAAATATGCGTTTGACGATCACCAATACACTGGACAACACCCTCAGCGAGATCAAGGCCCTTGGCACCTTGGACGTAGCCGGCAGGCCCGCCATTTCCAACGACGGGACCAAACTGATTCGGAGGCACAGCTTCAGCGGTACGTTCACGACGTATACCGGCCGTTACACTGCTGCCTGGAGCAATCCGGATATCAACCAGGAGATTGGCGCGATTAGCGGAACGATGTTGGGTGCGCAAGGTGTGTTCATCAGCGCTCGCAGCTTCCGCAATGTGGACTATAGCGCAGGTACCGTAGGCAATTTCCGCGACACCGTCAATGTGATCGGGAGCGGCGCAAATAGCGCCGCCAGCGCCGGTGCGTATGCCAGCGCTGGCGGTGGAAATGGTGGTGGCGCTGGCGGCAACGTGTCCGGCAGCGCAGCTGGCGCACATGCCAACCTGGCAAGTCAGCTTGGATCCAGCGGAGCGGGCGCTAACCTTGGCGGCGCAGGCCAGGCAGGTAACAGCGGCAATTCCAACCAACTGCTGGCTGGCAGCACGGCATCCGGCAGCGGCGCCGGCAACAGCCTCGATACCGAAGGAGCCGCACAGTTGGGAGGCCCCGCACGCGAAGGCATACTGTTTGGCCGTGTATCGAACCAGGCTCGCAACAGTACGCTGGGCAACGTCAACACTGCGGCCGGCGATGTTTTGGGGCAGTCTGCTTCCGCAGTGCGAGGCGAAAGCATCAGCGGTGTGAGGAAAATTTCGCCGGGCGGCCTGTTCCTGTGCAACCCTGACCCGAAAGGCGAGTACCTGTTCGAGACGCGTCCGGAATTCGCAAAGCAGGACCAGTGGACCAGCAGCGACTACCTGCTGGACAAGCTGGCAATGGACCACGCCACCACGCAGAAACGCCTCGGCGACGGTTTCTACGAACAACGCCTGGTGCGTGAACAGCTGTCCGAGCTGACCGGCCGTGCTCCAAGCGCCGGTCCTGGCGATGACGCGCTGTACAAGAAAATGTTGAACGACGCAGCCAGCTTCGCGCAGGAATTCGGCCTGCGTCCCGGAATTTCCCTGAGCGCAGAGCAAGTCAGCCACCTGACCAGCGATATCGTCTGGCTGGAGAGCCAGACGGTGCAACTGCCGGATGGCTCCATTGAAACTGTGCTGGTACCGAAGGTCTATCTGGCACACGTCAGCGCGAACGCGGTCAAGCCAACCGGTGCCCTGGTCACCGGCGCAACCGTGACGATCGACGTCAGCGAGTCCATCATGAACCAAGGTGGTGTGATCGATAGTGGCAATGGCCGCACGATCCTGCTGGCTGGCGAAGACATCGTCAACCGTGGCGGCGCCGTCAAGGGCGGTGACGTCGCCCTGCAAGCTGGCCGTGATATCAAGAACGAAACCATGACCGTTGACAGCAAGTGGTCGTCCAAGGTGAACGGCGGCAGCTATACCTCGCTCTCCAACCAGGCGACGATTAGCGCCACCAATGGCTTGATCATGGACGCCGGTCGCAACCTGACTGACCTGGCAGGCACGATTAACGCAGGCGCCAGTGCCTCCATTTTCGCTGGAAACAACATCAGCTTTGATACGGTGAGAACCGGCAGCAGTTACCATGCGCTGATCGATGGGAATGCCGAGAATAATAGCGCCGTATACAACCAGCTCAGCCGAGTCAATGTGGGTGGAGACCTGATGATTGCAGCTAGCGGTAATCTGAATCTTACCGGCACACAGGTTTCAATTGGTACCAAGGGTAGCGGCACTGGCACACTGATGGCCGGCGGCGCAGTGAACATCAACGCGGTGGTTGATGAAGTTAAGACTAGCCTGCAGGACGACAAGACCAAGAAGAACTGGGGTAAGGATATTCACGAGAGCCAATCGGTCGTCGGCGCGCGTGTGGCGTCCACCGGGGACTTGCTGGTCAGCGCTGGTGTCAGCCAAAGCAGTGACCTGAATATCAAAGGCAGCGTGCTTGCCGTTGACGGCACGCTGACAATGAAGGCAAGCAAGGACCTGAATATTGGCAGCGTCGCCGAAACTCACTTGTCCGACTTTGAGAACCACAGCAAATCGGGCAACAAGCTCAAAAAGCGCAGCAGCGACATCACCGATTACAACGCCACCACGCTGGCAATTGGCAGCAGCATCAAAGGCGGCAATGTCGTTGCCACCAGCGGCGGCGACACCCTGATCAAGGGCAGCACCGTGCTGGCCGACAAAGACCTCAGCATCGACGCCAAAGGTGGTCTGAGTATCGTCAGCGCCGAGGAAACCAGCAAGACATCGAGCACCAGGCAGGAAAAGAAATCGGGCTTCAGCGTCAGCTACTCGTCGGGCAACCTGAGTACTGGCTATGGCAAATCGAGCACTTCCTCGCAAAGCGCGCAGGAAAGGGTGACCCAGCTCGCATCCAGCATCGGCGCCCTGGGCGGCAGCGTCAAGCTCAAGTCCGGCGAAACGCTGCAAGTAGTCGCCTCCGACATCGCCGCCAAGGAAAACCTCACCCTGATCGGCAAGAACGTCGACCTGGCTGCCGCGCAGAACACCTCGCAAAGCCAGTCGAACGCCCAAGGCAAGTCGTCCGGCTTCGGAGTTGGTTTCACAGTCAACCCGGTGGCGGCCTTCAAGGACGCCTACAAATCCAGCACCGAAAACTCCAAGTCCGGCAGCTCCATTGGCAAGGCATTCGCCAAGGCAGAAGGAGCGGCAGAAGGCACCATGGCTGCGCTGTCGGTCGTCAACGCGCAATTCAGCAAAAAGAGCACCAACAGCACGCAAAACCACGCCACCAGCGAAGCGCGCACCAGCACCCTCACTGCCGGCAAGGACCTGACCATCCTTGCCACCGACGGCTCGATCACCAGCCAGGGCACCCAGATCAGCGCCGAAGGCAATGCCCTGATCCTGGCCAAGGACAACATCAAGTTCGACGTGGCCCACACCACGGAAAGCAGGTCGCAGGACTCGAAGAAATCAGGCTTCAGCATCGACACCCGCTCAACGCAGGTGGTGGGTATGCTCCACAACAATGGCAAAGGCAACGGCGCCACCGACACCGTAACCGGCACCAAACTGTCGGTTGGCGGCAGCACCACCATGGCCACGCAAACCGGCGACATCACGCTGACCGGCGCCAACGTGGTCTCGGAAGGCAACCTGTCGATCAACGCCGCGCGCGACCTGACCATCACCAGCGCGCAGGACACGCTCCACAACGCCAACCAGAGCAACAACAAGGCAATCGGCAAGGTAGTTATTTCCGACACCGAGCGCTTCTCCGGCTATCACAACGAAAAGCACAAAGACAATAGCGACCAGGTGACCCAGGTGGCTTCAAACGTCTCCAGCCTGAAAGGCGACGTGAACTTGACCGCAGGCCAGAAGTACACCCAAACATCGAGCAACGTGCTGGCCGGGAATGACGTCAACATCACCGCCAAGACGATCGACATCACGGCGCTGCAAAACACCGGCAGTCACCAGGAATCGAACAGCGACCTGAAGATCGGTACCTTCGCCCGCATCAGCTCACCGCTGATCGACTTGGTCAACAACGTGAATGCAGCGCGCAAATCTGACGACCGCCTGAAAGCGATGCAGGGCATGGCCGCCGCCGCCAATGGCTACCAAGCCGCCAGCGCGGCCAGTGCCTTCCTGGGTGGCCCAGGCAGCGGGGTCCTGGTCAAGGGTGAGGCCGGCATCGGCTTCGCCAGCAGCAGCAACTCCAGCAATGGTAACGACAGCACCGCGCAGGGCAGCACCATCAATGGCGCTCGCAACGTCACCCTGACGGCCACCGGTGGCGACATCCACGCCACCGGCGCCACGCTCAACGCCGGCAAAGCTCTCAGCCTGGATGCAGCACAGAACATCGTGCTGGATGCCAGCCAGAGCACGCTGCATAGCGACGGCAAGAACAAGAGCTCCGGCGTTGAAGCCGGCGTTGGCTTCCAGGTTGGCGCACAGACTGGCGTGTACGTCTACGCCGCCGCCAACATGGGCAAGGGCCACAACAAGAGCGACAGCACGGTCAATAACAACACCGAACTCAAAGCCGAGACGATCAACATCAGCAGCAAGGGCGACACCACGCTGAAAGGTGCCACTGCAACCGCCAACACGATCAACACGGACGTTGGCGGCAAGTTGGCCATCGAAAGTGTACAAGACACCAGTGAGTTCGATAGCAAGCAAACCAACACCGGGGTGCGCGTGCAGGTAGGCTTCGGCGTATGGAGCGCCAACGGCAATCTGTCGCAGCAAAATGGCAAGGGCACCTACGCGGGTGTGGAACAGCAATCGGGCATGTTCGCGGGCGACGGAGGCTACCACGTCAAGGCCGACACCATCGACTTGAAGGGCGGCGCCATCGCCAGCGCAAATGCTGCTGCGTCTGAGCTGATGACCAACAAGCTGACCACGTCGAACATCGAAAACAAGATGACCTACTCGGCCAGCAACGTGAGCATGGCGGGTGGCGTCAGTGGCAGCAGCGAGTTCGGCGCGAAAAACGAAGACGGCAGCACCAAGACCTGGAGCGAACAAAAGCAGCTGTTCGGCACTAGCAAGGGCGGGAATACGACGCCTGGTTTGCCAATGGTGGAAAAGGGCAGCGACAGCTCCACCACTTACGCCACCATCACCGACGGCAAGATCACGATCGGTGGTGTGACGACCAATTCCGTTAAGGACTTGGGGATCAACACCGACCTGAGTAAGGCCAGCACTGCGTTGGACAAATTGCCTGACATGCAGAAGCTCCTGAAGGATCAGCAAGCCATGTCGGCTGCGGCGGGCACAGTAATTGCCACGGGTAAGCAGATTGCGGACGACATCGCGAAAGAAGCCGCGAAAGCGCAAAAATCGGCACAAGCGACGCTGGATGACCCGAAGAGCACGGCCGAGCAGAAGTCGGCTGCGTCGAAAGCAAGTGAAGAAGCCCAGCAAACTCTGAAAGAATGGGGCACCGGTGGTATTTACAGCCGTGCGCTGAATGCTGGCGTTGGTATCTTGACCGGTGCGCTGGCTGGGCAAGGCAACGGGCAAATCGCTGCCGACGCTATTGCCCCAACGGTCGCCAAAACGGTAGGCGACATTGGCGGTTCACTTGCAAAGGAGGCATCGGCCAAGGCGAGTGAATATCGGGACTTGGCTGAGAACGCCGCGCGTGCCAACAATCCAGCGGCCGCAGCTGAATATACGGCGAAGGCAAACGAAGCAGTGGCGACTGCAACGAACTGGGGCGAGAACGGCATCTATCGCGTCGGACTGCATGCCGCCACGCAAGGCATGCTCGGTAGCCTGACAAACGGCCATGCCGGTGCAGTGCAAAGTGCAGCCGGAGTTGTTGGCGGGAATCTTGGCCAGCAGCTCGCGGCGGAGCTGGGTGAGGCTGAGGCGCAAAAGCTTGGCCTGCAAGGCCGAGAGCGCGACGCCTTCGTCAACGCATTCCAGAGTACTGGCGCAGTTGTGGGCGGCATGGTTGCAGGTATTGCAGCTGGAAACGCAGCAGGCGGCAAAGCAGACTTTGGCGCCTTGATGGCAGCGGCGCAAGGTGGCCAGGCAGCAGGAACTGTTGATACGTACAATCGGCAGTTGCACCCAGACGAAACTGCAAAGCTCCAACGGCTGCAAAAGGGTAGGCCCGTGGATGCGCAGCAAAAGCTTGCAGACGCGGCCTGTGCGTTAGTGCATTGCGCCGCGCAACTGTCAGACTATGACCCGCGAAAAGACGCTGCAGAAAAGCAAGAAGCGCGAGGCCAGACATACCATCAAGAATTGTCTGAACTGAGAAGTGAAAGTCTTTTCAATTACGATGAGTACAAAGATGGCTTAAGGGATAAGGCTGCAAGTTTGGCAATGGATGTCCGTTTGAGTCTGCAGGCGATGCGGTACGGCTTGGAACACATCAATCGTAAAGTGGGTGAGACGATCGTCTTGGTTGGTGTAAATGGACCTTACGGGAACGTGCAGGTCCCGCCTGACCTGCCGGATGATTTCGGTGGGCCCAAAGGCAGTGGTGCCGTAGTCGGAGGCACGGTACTTCCGACAGCTCCCCTGTGCTTGCGACCACCGTTCTGCACACTTTCGCCAGCAATTGCGACGCCTACTAACCGAATATACGTGCCTAACAGTGTCTTGCAGTCATCTGGACAAGATAGTGGTGGGGCGGGCGTTAAGAATGAAGGTCAAGCCGATGTTAACGCAACTGAGGGAGCCAAGGGCTCAAATAGTTCAAGTGCTGGAGCTTCGCGTGGTGGCCCGGGCGCGAATGGGGCAAATAGCACAGCGGTATCGGAGCCAGTTTTATTTGATAATAAGTTCCCTCAGGATAAGATAGCAGATCCAAAAATTGTTCCGACGGTAGCGCTGAAGACCATGAGCGGGAACCTGAATTACGTCATACTCGAAGACGGCTCTCTTGTTGTTGGGAAGTCGCCGCATACAAGCCTTACGAATAATATGCGTGTGCAGGCGGCCGGCGAAATTCAACTTTATAACGGGAAGGTCAAATGGCTAGATAACGCATCTGGGCATTATCAACCAAATGGTCCGCAGATTCAGAGCATTGCTGAATCCGCCTTTGCTAAAATTGGCCTGGATGTGACCGGTAAGTTTGAGTTTAAAGTCTGGAAGTTTGATTCTTCGTTGGCGAGAGGTGGAAAATGGGTGAAACAGTGATGATGAATGCGCTAAAGAGCGAGTTACTGGCAGCAGAAAATATATTGAACACAGAGTATTCGTTTGAAAGAGCGGAGCCGAATTACGTGCGCTGCCTTGAGATCATCGGGGGAAACCCCGAAATGAGGCCTCAGTTTTCTGAACTGCTAACCTCCCTTTTTGATGCCGGTCTAGTAAGTGACGAGCCCTTGGCATTCCTGATGCATGTCTTGCGCTGGTCTGAGGTGCGAGAGTGGGCCGAAATCAGCATACGGCAGATGCCAAACCCGGTTGCAACAGGTCGTCCATTAGAAAAAGTGATTGAGGCATTCGGCGACGACTGGGAGAACGAGGAGTTTTATTTAATGTTTTCCAAAAAATAGTCATCTCCTGACAGCGGACCGTGCGGCCGGCAAAAGACCTGAGCATCGACGCCAAAGGTGGTTTGAGCATCGTCAGCGCCGAAGAAACCAGCAACACCTCCAGCACCCGGAATCAGAAGAAGTCGGGCTTCAGCGTCAGCTACTCGTCGGGCAACCTGAGTACTGGCTACGGCAAGTCGAGGACCTCCTCGCAAAACGCGCAGGAGACAGTAACGCAGGCAGCTTCCAGCATCGGCGCCCTGGGCGGCAGCGTCAAGCTCAAGTCCGGCGAAACACTGCAAGTGGTCGCCTCCGACATCGCTGCCAAGGAAAACCTGACCCTGATCGGCCAGAATGTCGACCTGGCCGCAGCGCAGAACACCACGCAAAGTCAGTCGAACACCCAAGGCAAGACGTCCGGCTTCGGCGTAGGCTTCACGGTCAATCCGCTGGCAGCCTTCAAGGACGCCTACAAATCCAGCACCGAAAACTCCAAGTCCGGCAGCTCAATTGGCAAGGAATTCGCCAAGGCGGAAGGAACGGCAGAAGGCACCATGGCTGCGCTGTCGGTCGTCAACGCGCAATTCAGCAACAAGAGCACGAACAGCACGCAAAACCACGCCACCAGCGAAGCGCGCACCAGCACCCTCACTGCCGGCAAGGACCTGACGATCCTCGCCACCGACGGGTCGATCACTAGCCAGGGCACCCAGATCAGCGGTAAGCGTAAAGCCAGCGCCGTCTGGACGTAAGAATCGCTCCCAGCCATGATCGAATTTTGGCACAGCAGTTGTGCCCACAAATTCAATTATGGA
>NZ_FOOF01000008.1 GCF_900113115.1 Duganella sp. CF458
CGTATGCACCCTGCGTTTTTTGCCTTCACTCATTTGCTATCATCCTTTCGCGGACGACAGCTTAAACCACCGTCTCAAATTCGGGGGCCACTATACAGGCCGCAACTTTGCTCATAGCTACCTCTGGACCCGATGCCCTTCGTTCAACCCTTGCTGGCCGCTCCATGGTTGCGGGCGGATTCAAGCTATCGATCATCGTGCTCGGAATCAGGACTGTGGCGCCGCGCTCTTTTGTTGTCTCATAGATGATATTCATCGCCCTCAGCTGCAATGCTGCAGGATGCCCTGCATACATGTCTGCCGCCTCGACAAACTTGCCGGCAATCGCTACTTCGGCAGAGCCGAGAATGACACGAGCCTGCTTTTCGCGCTCTGCCTGTGCCTGACGAGACATTGCGTCTTGCAAAGCGACAGGAATTGCTACGTCGCGGATCTCGACGGAACTGACCGATATACCCCATGCCGCCGTCTTCCGGGCAATGACATCCTTCAGCAGCGCATCAGCCTCTTTGCGTTCAGATAACAGTGACGCCAGCAGCGATGCACCGATCATTTCACGCAACGACGTTTGTGCGACGCGATCGATTGCTTCCCGATAATGCGTGATCGCCAACGCCGCTTTTTCCGCGTCGTGTACATGCCAGAAAATGATCGCGTCGACATTGACGGGAACGGTATCTCGGGTGAGCGCTTCGGCGGCGTTAAAGGCAGTGGTCTGAATACGTACGTCGATGATCGCAACCACGCTATCGATGATCGGAATGATGGCAAACAGGCCCGCCCCTTTGACGCTCTGCAGCTTACCCAGCCTCAAAATAACAAACTTTTCCCACGCATTGGCCATCTTCAGCGATAGTGCGATGAGAACGCCGAGGGCGAAGAAGAGCAAGGCAACGTACGGCGCTCCCAAGTAAAGGGCGCCGGTGCTCGCCAGCAGGCAGACGCCGACTAAGAATGATGTAACCGGGTTCATGATGACCTCCGTGGAAATGCCCGTCTAATGAGTTCGGCTCGCGTTGAGACATGCGAGGTCATGGCAAAGTCCAGGGCAACGGGATCGCTCGCCGGGAAAGTACAACACAATGCTTCGTCCAGTGCAGCATCAAGACGAACCTGTTCGGACACGCCCATATCATTGTTGTGCAACGCGGCGTCGTCACGAGCTGGCGCTGACAAATATTCGTCCATAAGAAGCTCCCTTCAAAGAATATGCAGAGCCAATCGGGCTGTGTATTCAACAGGGCGAATACTTCGGTCAGATGCAATGAGTTCACTATGCGCCGAATGGTCGAAGTCGTCGGTACGCACGCGCACCCATATCATCGATACTCACGCATCACACTGGCATTCCGTGCCTGATATCGTAGGGCGCAAACCGCTTGAACCGGACCATCTCGATTCTTTCGGTAGGTGGAGTTGCCCAAGCAGGGGAATTCGGCCGGCAGCGGTTAGACAAGCGTTTCACCATCGCGATGACACATTACACTCCACTTTCTGGCAGCAACTTTGCAGTCAGATTCGTGTGGTAAAGCGAAGGAAACTGATTCTTCAAGAGAAGCAGGCAACGCGCCGTCGATCGAAAGGCCCATAATAGGGGGAGACTGTGAGATCGCTGCGTGGCCGGCGTGCCATGGTGCTGCAGCATTACCGCCGAACATTGTGATGTTTTCTACGGCGGAGCGTTGCGGTTGCACGCGCGATGCATGGAAAGCGGGAGGTCCTGTAGGTATGACGAACATCAAGGCTTGTCTCGGCTACATCAAGGACACGGGCTCTTCAAAAGGCAGGGGCGTGTTCGCTAGCCGGCGGATATCGACTGGTGAACTCGTGGAGGCTTGCCCAGTTGCGCTGCTTTCCCCGCACTGGGCTCAGTTTCCCGAGGAGGTAAAGCGTTTGTTGTTCAATTGGGGACATTTGACAAAGGGGGAACCCGCGGGTTGCTTAGCCCTTGGTTGGGGCAGCATGTACAACCACGCCAATCCCGCAAATCCGAGGCACGTTGCGCTTGCTTAAGAGCAGCAGCTCCATTTCATTGCCGCCTGAGACATCGAAATCCATGAAGAACTGACCATTAATTACAATCATACTGGCGGCAATGTCAGCTCGACGGATGACGTTTGGTTTCGCAAGCATGGTGTGGCATTGATTTCTTAGTCAGCCATGCGGTCGTCGCATCAACGCAGGTGCCCAAATTTTAGGCGTGAACTGTAACTTAGCTGTCGGACAGGCGTCTCGCTGGCGTCCCCGGCTTCTGATGTATATGGTAACTCGGGCGGTATGCTGGCACATTCATGCTGGCGATGCTGGTCCCGGGGGCCAGACAGGACACGAGCGATCGTGTCGTTGCGTAGTCTCTGGTTACGCAGGTACGCCGAGGCAAAAGACAAGCCATGCGTGCAGGCCAGGTCAATGGCATGATCAATGGCCGTTGCTTTCGCGTACTGCAGTCGGCGTTCTGGAGAGAATGACATGACGCTGCCCCAGATGGTTTCAACACCATCACGATAGCACGAATCGCTTCCATGCACGATCGGTCCCCCGAATTGGACCGGGCATCGAACCGGATTTTGCCTGGTAGCGCTCGGTATGGAGATTCCCAGGTACGCCTGGCGCACGCCGCTTCTTCGCTCGCCAGAGTCCGCTTGGCGAACGTCGGACATTCCGAAGGCATCCCATGGCAATCGCCCACATCGACAATCGTGACAGAGAATGGATGTCCGCGATGAGACGGCAACTTCCCGACGCCGCCTCCAGTTGGCGCCGCGGATTGGCCACGTTGAATTTGAGGCGCACGGTCGGGGTACTAGCGAGCCTTAGTTCGCGCGGCGATTGCGGATGCACCGTGCCTGTTCCTGCTATGCCGGTCGCGGAAGGGGCGTGAAAGGTCGTGCGGTGGCGAATTCCTGTCACGATGCAGGACCTGGAGGCCGCCATGCTAGGACATACTCCAGTGCCAGGGCGTGCGCTTCAAGGATCGCTGCCCGTGCGTTGCGCAGCGTGGGCGTACAGATGGTTTCGTTGGGTGGGCGTTGTCGATCTTTGGGGACGCCGATCCAGACCAACTGTGCCCGAACCCCACCCAGCACTGCTTGCGTGGATACGCGATAGGAATGGCCATCGATGACGCTGGTCTGGTCTACCAGTGCAAGTGGGCTATGGTGATTCATCGGAGCCTCTTCAACGAGAATGACCGGACATACTTTCATCTTAGCGGGTTTGCGATGGATTATAGGAATCCTTGTTCAAGCCCGGCATTGACCACTGGAATGAATGCCAACTGAACTCGACAGCATGCGGAATCGACGCCAGCCCTGGCATCAGGAGGGGCGTGCGACAGATGTTGCTCACGCAGATGGGATCGACGAGCGCGCGCGAGCAGGCAACATTGGCAGTTGCTTGTCTTGCTGTGGAGATGAGCTGCCGATTGATCGTTCCAGCGGATTGCGTGCAGATGCCCAATTCGAAGCAGCACCTGCCGAAGAGCACGGTCACATCGCGTGGGCAACGGCGAAGTCGATGAAACCACGTTCAACCGACGTTGACACCAGTTGCACACGAATTGTTTGGCCCATCTTCAGTTCGGGTAATGCGCCCGTCAGCCGGCCTTCGGCTGGTGGGGCCAGGATCCGCACCCAGGCACCTTGGCTATTGACTCCTGTGACAATCCCACTGTAGTGCTGTCCAACGCTGGAGTGGAGCAAGAGGGCCGCCTCGGATTTACGTACCTGCCGTTCCACTTTTCTGGCGGCGTCTTCCTGGGCCGTACAATGCGCGGCCAATTCGGCTAGTTCAGCATCCGAGTACGGAGCGGGGATTCCCGCCAATGCCGCTTTCACCAGGCGCAGTGTGATCAAATCGGGAAAGCGCCGGTTTGGCGCCGTCGAATGCATATAGTCCTGCACGGCCAGTCCAAAGTGACCTATGGGTGCGCCATGCTGTTTCTCGACGACATATTCACCCGAGCCCATCAGCTTGACGATGATCAGTGACAAGTCCGGAAAGTGCAGGGGATCACGTTGATGCTGGCGCGCCAGAAACGTTTGCAGTGCCTTGCCGTCAGGGAGCGCCGGCAGTGTTGCCCCGTAGCCTTGCGCCACCTCGATGATGCGTGCCCAGCGTTCGGGCGAGCGTACCACGCGCCGCAGTGAGGCGCCACCCTGGGCCGCGAGATAATCCGCCATGCATTCGTTGGTGGCGATCATGAACTCTTCGATCAACTGTCGTGCACGGTTGTGAGGTTGCAGGCGGATATCGGTGATCCGGTCGCCATGAAACAGTGCATGCGGTTGAAATCCCTCGAACTCGAGCGCACCCTGGGTGTGCCGCAGCAGGCGCAGCTTTTGTGCCAGAGCATCCTGCTGCCGCAGCAAGCTGGCGACAGCAGGAACACGTTGTGCTGCCGCGGGCAGGGCCTCGGGCCCTTCCAGCCACGCCGATACAGCGTCGTAAGCAAGCTGTGCCTTGTTGCGCACTGTCGCTCGGAAAATTGTTGATCCGAGCAGGACGCCATCGGCACTGAAGTCCATTTGATTGATGATCGCGAGCCGGTTCACGTCCGGATTGAGTGAGGTCAGGTTGGTGCAGAGCAGCTCCGGCAGCATGGGGAAAATCCTGGCCGACGTATAGACGGAAGTGGTGTTGTGACGGGCATGCTGGTCAATCGGCGTCCCTTTGGCAACAAGGGCGTCGACATCGGCGATGGCGACGGACACGCGCACGACACCATTTGGCAGTGATGCGCTGACCGTCAGCTGATCGAGGTCATGTGAATCGTCATTGTCGATGGAGAACCAAGGCAGGTCTGAGAGGTCGACGATACCGGTGGTGGCTTCGAGCGGCGCCAATGGAATGTGGGCTAGCTGCTGGAGAACAGGGGGAGGGAACTCGGGTTCCAGTCCCCGGCTGAACATCGCCAGCGCCGCGATCGTTGCCAGATTGGCCCGTTGATTCTTTAATGCACTGCGCATGGTCGCTCCCGGACGGTCGATCGAACCGCCAGCCTTGGGGAATTAGGCGTACGCGGCAGTACACCGTATGACGATGGTCTCGATGGACCTGGATGTGCCCCGAGGACGCTCTGATTACATGGCTCTAGCATAGTCCGATTTTTGCAGCAGCGGAGCGACCGGTGTGCCGGCCTCAGTCGGTGGCACTGGACGCTGTACCCTGTGAGGCATGCTGTTGAGTTACTGAGTCGCCCCGTCACGACGATCGAATCTCACTAACGTTTGCGCTGAGTCAAGCGTTAGTCTGAACTACTACATCTGAGCTGTTTTTTCGCGGGACTCGAGCGGGTGTCGTGTCGCCAGTACTTTATCGATGCGCAGACCGTCCAGGTCGACTACTTCGAAATCCCACCCCTGCCAGTGACAGATGTCGCCTGTTCGAGGAAGCGTTCCGAGCAACAGCATGACCATGCCACTGAGGGTGTTATACCGGCTCTTTTCCTCTTCGGGAACGCTCAGAAGTGACAGATGGTCCTTGAGTTCGGGAACCGGAATTAATCCATCGAGAAGCCAGCTGCCGTCCTTTCGCATCACCGCCCAGCCGTCTTCGGCGCGCGAGGACTTGAATTCGCCAGTAATGGCCTCCAGCACGTCTTGCAGTGTGACGATACCTTGTACTTCGCCGTACTCGTCGACAATGAAGACTAGATGAGTGCCTGTCTGCTTGAAGTGTTCCAGCAACTCCATGCCGGTCAAGGTCTCCGGCACAAAGACGGGCTGCTGAAGCTGGGTGCCCAAGTCCAGTGGGGTACCGTGCAATGCTTGCGACAGCATTTGGCGCGCGCTGGCGATACCCTTTACCCGATGCCAGCCACCACTAAGCACAGGGAAGCGGGAGTGCTCGCAATTGTCGAAGCGCGCCATATTGGTGGCCAGCTCGTCGTCCAGGTCAAAGTAGATGACATCGTTGCGTGGCACCATGAAGGACGCCAGTTGCCGTTCATCTAACCGGAACACGTTGCGTACCATCTGGTGTTCGTGGACCTCGATGACGCCGGTTTCGGAACCCTCTTCCAGCATCATGTGCAGGTCCTCTTCGGTGATCGGCTGTGCTCCGGTCTGTCGCACACCAAGGGCGCGCAGCACCAATTGTGTGGACGCTGACAGCAGTTTGACGAATGGCTTGGCAAGCCCTGCCAGAATCACCATGGGACGCGAAACGATGCGCGCCAACGATTCTGGATGCAGTTGGCCTAAGCGCTTGGGAACCAGTTCGCCTAGCACGATCGAAAAGTAGGTAATCGTGAGGACGACCAGGGCGGTTGATACGTTGTGGGACCAGCCAAGGGGAATGCCAAGGGATATCAGCCATTGGCCAAACGGCCGTGCAAGGGTCGCTTCGCCGACAATGCCGTTCAGGACACCGATCGACGTAATACCGATCTGGACGGTGGACATGAATTTGTTGGGATCGGCGCCGAGTTGCAGGGCTATCTCCGCTGCGCTGTCACCGTTGTCCGCAAGCTTGCTGAGCCGGGCCTTGCGGGCCGTCATCAATGCGACCTCGGACATCGCGAACATGCCGTTGAGCAGGATGAGCCCGAAAAGGACAGCAATTTCCATTGTTAACCCTTTCATGCCCATGCGTGCACTGAGCCAGCCTGCTGGTGCACGAAACGCGACCCGGACCAACGTCAGATCTACCGGTTCCATTCTGACGAGATATTTTAGCGCGTTTGGCACGCAATCTTCCCATCATCCGCGCCGGGCTTCGGAGTGTTCGACATCACGATGTGGATGTGGCATTGCTGGGTACACCCAAAGTTTGGCAAGTCCCAGCACGACGCGATGTCCTTGACGATCTTTCAAATGGTGCCCTGACGAGACGTGGTGGCATCCGGAGCAGGGAACGGGCCGCGTGAGCAGACCAGGGATCGCGGCGTCTAGACGGTTACGGTTTTCCGGGCTCCGGCGGCGGTTGGGGGGCGAGCCGGCGACGATGTTCGGCATCAAACAGCACGCGCATGATCAGATGGGCCGAGACCGGATAGAGTTTCAGAAGCGCCTCGGCATATTGATTGCCCCGGGTGATGGATAAGTGGATGGCACCATCCACAACTTGGGACATGGCCTTGTTGCGGCGAGTTGTCGTGCCGGTTGTGCGCGAATTCGCCATCTGCTTCAAGGCCCTGAGCTGCTCGCTGGGCTGGGCCGGGTGTGAGGCATCCGAGCCCCGCCGGGCGCCTGCGTTCGAGAGGATGCGCAACGCGACGTCAGGTGGTACATGGTGCCGACGCAAATGTGCCCATGCGTTGACGCTGCCCCACAGCATGTCGACATCTAGCCCCGTGGCCACGACTTCTGCGATGGGACTGCTTAAACGAATGTACTGTTTCATAGTCAGGTAATAGCACAGTGCGCGTGGGGGGGCTTCACTTATTCGGGGATGGGAGGTATTGCAAGGCGAGGCAGCGCAATGGTAAACACGCAGCCAACTTCAGGCAGATCGCGTACGCTCAGTTGCCCTCTGTTCGCGACGACAAACTGCCGGGCGATGGTCAGGCCCAGTCCCAATCCCGAGCGGTCGGCACCGCCTTGCTCGAAGGGCTGGAACATGCGTGCAGCCAGGTCGGCGCCTAGCCCGCCGCACTGGTCGGCGACTTCGATCAGGACACTGTCATCGACAGCATGGCATGCCAATGTTACCTCGGAGTGCAGATGCGTGAACTTGAAGGCATTCTGCAGGAGGTTCACCACTGCAGCGAGCAGCATCGGCCGATTGCCCCGTATCGCCAATTGCGGGTCGACAGGCAAGATCTTCAGTTGGCATTGTTTTGCCACCGCCGTCAATGCCGTTGCCGCTTCGATCTCCACAACAAAGTCGGCCAGGGAGAAGATATCCCGCACGCCTGCGATGTGCTCATGACGCACGAGTGAAACGGCGTTCTGAATCAGGCTGGTTAAGCCGTCCAGGCTGCGCTCCAGGACAGCGCCAGTGGCACCGCCCAGGTTGAGGTTCCCCGTCCGGCAGGCAGTATAGGCGAGTTTGGCGGTGCCCAGCAAGTTGCGTAGCTCGTGGACAAAGAAACCCATCCGCTTGTTTTCTTCGGCATTGTGGCGATCTGATTCAATGAAATCATGTTGGGAGCTAAAGGCACTCACCGCGTAGGCAATCGCATTGTCGAGGCAACGATTCAATGTCCTGAATTCATCGACGGAAAACGGCGCGTCGCGCTCGACAGCAAGGTCGGTGATGGCCTGGCACAAGTCGCCATAGTTGTGGACGACTTCATCGATCGTGAATCCCAGCGCAAGCATGTCCTGCCCGTGCAATGCCGCCGATGCACCCAGCTCTCCCCGGGCCACGCCGCACTCGGGGATGGCCGACATAGCCTGGTCTTCGAGTGCGCAGTGCGCCTGTTCCGTCCGCAGTGTACACGTCAGTTGATCGAGAAACATCGGCACGCCGTTTTGCAACTGCTCGGCCGTTGCGGAGTGCTCTCGCATGGCAACCTTTGCTCGGCAGCGGGCGATGAGCTCAGTACGATTGTTCGTCAGGAATTCATGCAACATAGCGGCCTTCCTCACAGTGCCATTGGAGCACTGGAGACAATGCTTACCCGGAGTCGCCGCAAGTTGGCCAGGTACGACCATGGCCAAGCATTCAAAAGGTGATCCTACTTCTACCAGTATAGAGAAGAAATCCGGATATGGCATTGACGTCTTCGCCGATGATCCCAGCCTTCGGATATATGTTGGTAATCGAACAGAGCAGTGGATGGATGCGATACACAATAGCCTGTTTGCAGGAGAAGGGGGGGATGTGAAAACCGATGCGCTAAGGATCGCCCTGCCGGCCCTGCTGGCGGGCGCGACACTGGCCGCTTGTGCCGGACTCCCCACAGTCTCACTAGACGACGCCAAGGCGGTGGCGGCCCAGGCGGCTCTGGTCGGGGACGCACATGGCAGATTGCCCGGTCCTGGCACGGAGCGGTTGCTGAAAAAGCGCTGGTCTTCATCAACACTGGACAGCAAGGCACTGGCCATCCTGGAAGAGGCGGCCACAGGTGTTCCTTTGATCGCTGGCAATAAGGTTGAGCTTCTGCTCGATGGGCCAGTGGCCATGGCCGAAATGGCAAAGTCCATTGCGGTTGCCAGGAACAGCATCAATTTCGAAACCTATGTCTTTGATTAGGATGAGCAAGGTGAACGATTTGCCGATCTGTTGATACTGAAGCAGCGCGAAGGAATCGTCGTCAACGTGATCTACGGCAGCGTGGGAACGATCAATGTGCCGCAGGCCTTCTTTGAGCGCATGCGTTCTTCCGGCATTCATTTACTGGCCTTCAATCCCGTCAATCCCGCGAAGCTGCGCGGCAGTGGCTGGAAGCTGAATAACCGCGGTCATCGCAAGCTATTGATCATCGATGGCAAGGTGGCTTTTACCGGCGGGGTCAACATCAGTGACACCTATGCCAACAGCTCGCTATTTCGTGCGCGCTTCGATCAGCGTGCCAACGGCAGGGACGATTCAGGCTGGCGCGATACCCATTTAAAGATCGAGGGACCCGCCGTACCTGCCTTGCAGTGGGCATTTGTTCAAGCATGGTTGGAACAGGATGCTGACGAGCTGAGGGGGGCGGATTATTTCCCGAAGCAGGTCGTGATGGGGGATAAGGTCGTCAGGGTGCTCGCCAGCGCGCCGCATGGACATTTTGAGATCTACAAGGCGCTACTCCTCGCGTTGCAGGAGGCGAAGCAGTCAATCTACATCACGTGCGCCTATTTTGTGCCGGATAAGCAGACGCTGTCGGCATTGACGAACGCAGCACGCGGGGTGTGGATGTGCAACTCGTGCTTCCCAGCATTTCAGACGCCGGCCTCGTGCGCCACGCCGGCAGGTCCAGCTACACACAACTCTTGGAAGCAGGGGGGCGAATCCACGAGCTGAAACGCTCGGTGCTGCATGCGAAGACTGCAGTGGTGGATGGCGTCTGGTCAACGGTGGGGTCGACCAATATTGACCAGCGTAGTTTCGTGCACAACTACGCATTGAACGTGATCGTGATCGGCGATACCTTTGGTGCTGAGATGGCCAGCGCCTTCCAGGAAGACCTGCGCAATTCCAAGGAAGTGACGCTTAGCCAATGGCAGCGGCGTCCCCTTATGGAGCGGGCGCAGGAGTGGTTGGCAGAGCTGCTGAAGTATTAGCTCTAGGTGACCCGTGGGGGCAAGCCGCGCTTCGTCCGGCTCGTGCACCGGGCGCTGCTTCGCTGACGCGCGCAGGGCATGTGCGCCTACAACGATTCGATCGGCGCGCCACTATCATAAAGATACCTGAAGCAATGCAATGCAGTGTCACAAGGGAGCCAGCCATGGAACTCTATCGCAGCCATGAAATCAACTGCGCCGCCAAGCGATCTTCATTGGGAAAGCCCACTGCAAGGTGGCGGTGCTATTTGAGCATCAGGCGTGTCGATGAAGGGCGGGTCAAGCACTATGAGGTCACGGTGACGACGTGGACAATTGACTCGGCACGCATGCTTGGATTGCTGTATGCGCGTGAGCATATTGACGCTGCATTTGGCATCGGATGATCTTCGTCGGTATGGGCGGTCCGCCGATGGGGCGCCAGGCCCGGTCACCCATCACTGCACGGGTTTTGGCTACCAGGCGCATGCATGCTGGCCTTTGCCAACCGGCTTCGTGGTGCTGACTGCATGCAGGCAGGCGGGCCGCGATCTGGCTTGGTCAATCCACTTGCTTGGCTGGACAAAATGGACCACAGCGAAGTCGTTCGCTTCGTTGAACCGGAGATGACAATGAACATCCTACTTGACACCGTACTCGCAACTTGCGGGTTGATGATCTGCGCGCAAGCAGTGGCGCAAATCACGCTGTATCAAGGCGAAGGCTGGCGTGGTCGCGCCGTCTCCATTTCCGACATTGCCGACGACTTACGTCGCGTCGGTTTCAATGATCGCGCTTCATCCGCCGTGATTGAGCGCGGGCGTTGGGAAGTCTGTGAAGATGCCGAATTCCATGGGCTATGTAGAGTTTTGCAGCAAGGGAGCTATGATTCACTTGCTGGCATGGGATTGAATGATCGTATTTCTTCAGTTCGGCCGGTGCGGGGCTACGCGCATGATGCCCGCATGGCGCCCACACCATTGCCGCAGCCTTAATATGAGTACCGCCAGCGCCCGCACGAGCGGAGGTATGATGCCCGAGTCACCTCAGTACGTGCGGTGGTAGGGCCACCTGAGCAACGTTGCTGGATAGAGCGGCGCCAGGTTGCAAGGTCAAACGATATGAATACTGCCGGCGGCGCCATCGTGGGAGCCTTGCTTGGTGGCGTCTTGGGGCATCAGGTTGGCGGAGGAACGGGCCGCGACATCGCGACGGTCGGCGGCGCATTGGCCGGCGCAGCGATCGGATCGAACATGGGAGGCGATGGCCGCGGTAATTATGGCCAAGATGTGCGCCGTTGCGAAGAAGTCGCCAGCACGATGCCAGCATATTGGGATGTCACGTACCAGCATCGCGGCATCAATCATCGCGTGCAGTTGGCGACGGAGCCGGGCGAGTTCATTCAGGTCAACGAGGACGGCCTGCCGCGCATGTAGCGACGGGACGATGGGGCTAGTGG
This sequence comes from Duganella sp. CF458, assembly GCF_900113115.1. Lineage (GTDB taxonomy): Bacteria > Pseudomonadota > Gammaproteobacteria > Burkholderiales > Burkholderiaceae_D > Rugamonas. The sequence goes on from NZ_FOOF01000008.1 coordinate 11,596, forward strand.
TATGAGATGGCAGCCGCGGATGATTCGTCAGGCACGACCATCGGCCCTGGCCGCTGTGCTGGCAGAATCCTATGAACTGGGCCAGGCGACCAGTCTGTTGGTTGGTCAATCGCTGGCGGTGCTCTAGTCGCCCAGGATGCATACTGCCGTGTTGGTCTCGCAAAGACCGCGATTCCATGGGCGGCACGGTGGCGCGGGCCTTGCTGGTACGGCGAATGCCGCGCGAGTTCAGGCAGCGCAGCAGGGGGGGGCGCTTGGCACTGCTCGACTACATTCACGCCGATGTTAGTGTGCCGGGAGGAAATTGCACGGTCCATGCGGTACTTAACCGGAGGGGTTTTTACCGACAGGAAAGAAAATTGGCCGTGCCAGCGTCAAGTAGGTCAGCACCTTGGCCACCACCACAAACTGGCGTCGCGCAAGCCGGCTCTATCGCGTCCAGTGGGTGATGGTATATGATTTAACATTGCAACCGTTCTCGAATGACTTCCAGCCATTTGCACAGGACTGATTTGGCGCTGTCCTGCCTGAATGCATGCAATGTCCGATTGGATCAAATTCGCTGTGTATTCAGATTGATATGGAAAACCCTGGGGCTCGGCGCCAACAGATCAAGGATTTACTTTCTTCACTGCCAGCTGGCGAGCCGGGCAGTGCGCTTGTCACATTGTTGCGACCCCTGCGCCTACAGGTCGCGTCGCTGGTTAGCGAAGATGGCTTCAATTTCCTCCTTGAGCGAACCGTCTTCCTGACTGGCCAATCATTTCAATGGATCAACGCGGAACCTGCCGCCGGCGCGGAGAGAGAACTGGACACCTTACGGGCGAAGTTGGCAACCCGTACCCACGAGGACGCACTGGCGGCGAGCACGTTCCTGCTGTCGAGTTTTGTTGACCTCGTGGCTTCTTTAATTGGCGACTCCCTGACCGATGGCATTTTGCGTGCGGCGTGGGGGGGCGATGCCCTAGGCACCTTGGGCGAGGATAAGCAAACATGAGCAATAAGGTAATCATCAAACGCCTGGCAACGGGTATCCCCGGCCTGGACGAATTGCTCGGAGGTGGTATCCCGGAATTCTCGTTCAACCTCATCGCAGGCGCACCTGGATGCGGGAAAACGACGCTGGCGCACCAACTCATGTTTTCCTTGGCGGGACCGGATTGCCGCGCCATATTCTTCACCGTGTTGGGGGAACCTACGATGAAGATGCTGCGTTACCAGCAGCAATTTTCCTTCTTTGATCTGAAGAAGGCCGGGCAAGCCGTCAAGTTTGTGAACCTCGCAGATGAAATCCTGACTGGCGACTATGACCTGGTGCTGGCGCGTATTGCGGAGGAAACCAAGGCCTTTATGCCCAGCCTGATCTTCGTGGACTCCTTCCGCTCCATCGTCCAGGCCAGTGATTACAACGACAAAGGGCCGGCCGATTTGCAGCATTTTGTCCAGCGCCTGTCGATGCAGATGACCAGTTGGCATGCGACGACCTTCTTGATTGGCGAGTACGTCGAGAACGAGTCACAGACTGGCCCGGTGTACACCATTGCTGACGGCATATTCTGGCTGTCGCAAAGTGCACAGCGCAACTCGGTCGTGCGCAAGATACAGATCGTCAAGATGCGGGGCCAGGCCAATAGTCCAGGTTCGCACACGTTCCGAATCAGTAAGGACGGCCTGCACATCTTCCCGCGCGCCGTGGTCTCGCGCAGCTTGGCGCCAAGAAGCGATCGCCATGCGCCTGCTGCACAGCGGCGCCTGTCGACCGGTGTCGCCGACTTGGACCAGATGCTGGGCGGTGGCATTCCGGTCGGCTATTCGGCGTTGCTGGTGGGCCCGTCGGGCTCTGGCAAGACCGTGCTGGCGACCGAGTTCCTGGCGGAGGGCGTGCGCAACGGCGAGACCGGCGTCATTGCTGCCTTCGAGAAAAGCCCCAGCCAGTTGCTGAGCCAGAAACTCGATGATCTGGTCCAGGCAGGTAGAATCGGCGTCATCGATACGCATTCGCTCGACCTCTCGATCGATGAAACATTGTACGAAATGGTGACCATGATCCGCGCGCTCGACGCCAAGCGCGTGGTAATCGATTCGCTGTCGGGGTTCGAACTCGCGTTGGCGCCGGCATTCCAGGATGATTTCCGCGAATCGCTGTACCGCCTGGTGGCTGTCTTGACCAGCATGGGCGTGACGGTATTGATGACCACGGAACTGGAGGACCGCTATACGGACCTGCGCTTCAGCCCCTACGGCAACGCGTTCCTGGCGGACGCCATCATCATGCAGCGCTATATTGAAATGGCGGGCGAATTCAGGCGCGTGATCTCGGTCGTGAAGGTGCGCGGAAGCGGTCACAGCAAGGCCATTCGCCTGTTTGATATTGCGGACGACAAGATTGTGATCGGTCCGGGGCTCAGTGAATACGAGGGCATCTTGTCGGGTTGCCCGATCAAGGCGCAGCGGACTGATACCTCCGAACCATAGGAGGAGGTATGGACTCCTGGGAGGAACGGCGGAAGACCAGGCGAGACCGGCGCTTAGACACCGGCAAGCCAGTTGTCGCCGCGCAAGCACCACTCCAGGCAGGACGCCGTCAACGGCGATCCAAGGCATCTCCCATGCCCGACCTGATCGCGCTCGAGAACGCGCGCCTGCAAGATGAATTGCGCGACCATATTGGCCGACTGCAGGAAGCCAATCGACAGTTGGTCATCTCGAGTGTCAATGCGCGAGAATTGGCGGAACAATTGCACGCCGCCCAGGCCGAGATGGTGCATCTCGCGCATCACGATCACCTCACCACCCTGCCCAATCGCCGACAGTTCAAGAAGCAGCTTGCCGATCGCATTGCACATGCTGGGGCGCATGGCTGTAAGCTGGCCTTGCTCTTTATTGACCTTGACCGGTTCAAGGTGGTCAACGATTCCCTCGGCCATGGCGTGGGTGACCTGTTGCTGCAAGCCGTTGCACAGCGCCTGGCTGCCAGCGTGCGCGGCACGGACGCCGTATGCCGCGAAGGCGGTGACGAGTTTGTCGCCATGCTGGCCGATGTGGCGCACGCGGAGGATGTTTCGGCCCGCGTCACCCATATCCATCACCTGCTGACCGCACCGTACACCATCGCGCAGCACGTGCTACACATTGGCGCCAGCATTGGCATCAGCATCTATCCGGACGACGTCGCGGATCTTGAGGCGCTGATGCGCAGTGCCGACATTGCGATGTATAGCGTCAAGGAACATGGTCGCAACAGTTTTGCGTTCTTCGAGCCCCCCATGGATGTGCGTGCCATGGCGCGGCATCACATGGAGGTGAGCCTGCGCAATGCCCTGGAGCGACACGAATTCGTGTTGTATTACCAGGCACAGGTCAATCTTGCCAGCAGCCGTACTGCCGGCGCAGAAGCCTTGATTCGCTGGCACCATCCAACCAAGGGGCTGCTGCTGCCCAAGGCATTCATCGGTATTGCCGAGGAGTGCGGCATCATCAAGCAGATCGATCGCTGGGTACTGCGTGAAGCCTGCCTGCAAGCCAAGTCGTGGCAGGACGCCGGCTATGCGCTGGAGACCATCAGTGTCAATATCTCGGGGCAGGAATTCGAATCCGCCGACTTTCTGCCGACGGTCTTTTCGACCTTGAACCAGAGCGGGTTACCTCCTCAATCGCTCGAACTGGAACTCACGGAAGGCACCTTGATGCGCGATAGTGCTGCGACGATCGAGAAACTTGAGACCTTGCGTGCGGCCGGAATCCGCATTGCCATCGACGATTTCGGCACTGGCTATTCCAGCTTGGGTTACTTGCGGCGCTTCCCGATCGACACCCTCAAGATCGACCAGACGTTCGTCGCGGACATCCATCCCGGTTCCGACGATGTGCTGGTCGATACGGTGATCAGTATTGGCAACCGGTTGCGCCATCATGTCGTTGCCGAGGGCATTGAAACGGTGGAGCAACTGGACTTCCTCAGGGAGCACGCTTGTGACACCGGTCAGGGATTTCACCTGTCGCCCCCGTTGCCAGCAGCGGAGTTCGCGCAGGCGCTGGCTGGCAACAGGTAAGGGAATAGCGCTTGACTTCCACTGTGGGAGGAATATCGTGGCAGGATGCTAGTTCGCTAGCGCCAATCGGGGACTCGGATGGAACCGCGTGATGGTGAGCCTGGTACTGGACTACCCAGCGACAGCGCACTGATCGCGAGTCTGCGCGAGGCAAACCTGCATCTCCTGTGTGCCGCGTTGAGCGCACGTGATTTGCAGGCCGAGGCGGAAGTTGCCCTGACGAATCAGGACCACTTTTTTGCCGTGCTGGCCCATGAACTGCGTGCCCCGTTGGCCCCGATCAAGCTGGTCGCCACGGCTCTAGGTGCGCTGGCGGCAAGCGACGATAGCTTACCGCGGCTGCGCCGGACACTGACCCGGCAGCTTGACTACCTGGTACACATGGTCAACGGACTGGATGATGTCACGCGCATCAGGAATGGAAAACTGGCGCTCGACCTGCATGATGTCAGGGTGTCCGACGCGCTGGTGACAGCACTGGAAATGGTGCGACCGTTGACCGAAGCCCGGCAGCAACAACTGACTGCCCAAGTGCAGCAGGATCCACTGCTGGTATGCGGCGACCATGAACGACTGGTTCAGGTGTTCTTTAATCTCTTATCGAACGCCGTCAAATTCACGCCCTCGCAGGGACTGATTTCGGTGCTCGTCAAGCGTAGTGGCGATTGCGCCAGTATTGCGATCCAGGATAACGGCCCTGGCATCGCATCCGTGTTTCTTCCCTTCATGTTCGATATGTTTGCGCAGAGTGGCGCACCGCAGAATCATTCGCGGGCGGGTTCGGGTATTGGTCTTTCACTGGCCCGTTCTCTGGTGGAAATGCATGGCGGCTCAGTGAGAATTGACAGCCCAACACCCGGCGCAGGCTGTACTGCCACCGTCCTGCTGCCGCTCATATCCTCTCGATCAGGCGGCACGTAAAGAATGAAAATAACCGCAGCGATGACCAAACACCCGTCGAAGAGCATCCGAGATGGACATTGAGCGCCGGATTGACCTCCCGCTTGCCGAGGTCGTGAGAAAGGGCTTTGAGCTGAACTTCAGCCGAGGCTTTCGGATCAGTGGAGCGTTCTTACGGACGTATCGTGTTCCCCCGAAGGTAGTCGTCCGCGTGATTAACTACGGACCGCGTCGAACGTCGGATCGGGAGCAATAGCGAAGCTGGTTGAGTGTCAGAGGTCAGGTGTTTACTACGGAGGTGATATGCCAATCTATCGCGCTGAAGGATTGCGCGCGTATGCCGAATTCGAAGCAGCGCTTGCTGAGGAGCACCAGGTGGTCCATGAACTGGCTCAATGTGTCAAGATCGACGTATACAACCTGGTGGCCAGTGACCTTTTTGATCGAGTGAAAATCGCGCACGAGAAGATGCTAGCAGCCTACGCGACTATCGAGTGCTTCAGGCAATAACTTCCTTTCGGGTTGCAGTGTTCAGCCTTGACTGTTTCGGAGCGGCTGCATAGCTGTGGTGAGTACGTCGTGACGCAACGTGCGATCCGCCGGTTGGTGGCGGGCGGCCCGAACAAGGTGGTCCTGGTCGAGATGGTTCAACGGGCAAACGCCAGGTCGCGCGTGTTGGACATTTCAGTTGCTGACGATGGCCTGGTTCAGACGACCGAACTTGCACCAGCGGATTGAGGGAGATACACCAGTTCTATCGGGGGACAACGACGAGCATTCTCAACCTGCGAAGGCGCCTGGACGAGTCCAGCGAAGCGCGAAAAGTCGTGAAACTGTGGGCAGGATCGGGTTGAATGCCGACTATTTGCCGCGTTCTAATGACTCCACCGTATCGAAGATGTGGGCAAGCGCGCCTTCCATGGCATCCGCGGTAGCGTCGCCGCTTTGGTTGGTGATGATGAAGACGCCCAGATCGTACTTGGGCACGAGGTAAATGTAGCATTGGGCGCGCGGCACGCCGCCGTGGTGGACGTAATGGGTGCCCAGTTGGCGATTCTGGCCGATGTTCCAGAAGTAGCCGATGCTGAAATCATCTTTGAAATGCACGAGCGGTTTGTGCGACTCGATGACCGCTGGTTGTGAACTCAACTGCAGGCGCAGGTATTTCAGCATGTCCGGGATCGTTGCCTTGAGGTTACCGGCCGCGCCCCAGGGAAGTTGGGGCATCGGCGTCGTCGCGACAGGGTTGTCGCTGTGGTAGCCAGGCGCCAGCCGACGGGAAGCATCAGCAGGTAAGCGCAGCCAGACTTCGTGCATGTTGGCTTCGCGTGCCAGGAATTTCGCGAGCAGTAATTCGTACGGTTCGCCGTAGATTCGTTCAAGCGTGTGTGCAATCAATTCAGTCGCTGCACTCGAATATGCATAGTTCTTGCCGAGCGGGCCCTCGATATGAACCTCGTGCAGGTCGTTCCAGAATTGCGGCTTCCCGTAGTTTGCGTAAGCAAGATTGAGCTTCCCGGGTGCCGAATGCTCCGTGAAATCCCTCAATATCGTATTCACATGCAGCGGCAACATTCCCGGCAGGCCACTGGTGTGCGTGATCAGGTGGCGTATGCGGATCGCTTCGCCGCGGTACTGTAAATTTGAATAGTCGGACGGCAGGTACCGTTGGAGTGGATCGTCGATGGTCGCCTTACCCTCGGTAACTGCATTGGCCAGCATCAACCCGGCGAAGGTCTTACTGACCGAGCCGATCTCGTACAGTGTCGAGTCATTGGGCCGGTTCCCTTTGCCGGTTTGCAGTTCGCCAGCGTGCAGGATGAATTCTTTGCCGTGATAGACGACTGCGATCGAGGTGGCGTGCAGCAATGTTGATTGGAGCAAGGTCGTTGCAGTTTGCTCGATCGCCGCCGGAACATCGCGTGCTGATGTGGAGACTGCAGGTTTGCAGGCAGCCAGCAGGAACCCGATTCCAGTCATTGCGACAAAAAGTTTGATCATCAGCAGTGTCTTTGGTTTGTACGAATGCTATTGTCGCACGCGAATCCCCGGGGCGAAGAAGAGACACGTCTGTTGCAATGCGGGCTGCCTTCATGATTCTCGTCGTTGAGAATCCGGTGCCCCGGGGCGTGCTTTGGCAAGACCTGGTGCGCAAGCACGATCGCTTCCCGACTTCCTGTGGGCGGGCTTGTCGGGCGACGCACATCTCGCTTCGCCCGCCTTGTTGCCAGGGATTAGCGCACCCTTGTGGCATTAGGCGTAGCATGAAAGACGCGAGGAGAGAACGTCATGGTATGCATGTGCCTCGTGTTTCAGGCAAGACACCATCGGGAGGGCAATATGGAGCAACTCACTTCAGAAGCGCGCGAACGCGTGCTCGACATCCTACGGCAGGGCCGCGATATGACACTGGCGACGATCCGCCCGGACGGATATCCGCAAGCGACTACTGTCAACTATGTGCATGACGGGCTGAAGATCTACGCAGTGGTCGGCCTGGGAAGCCAGAAGGCAGACAATATTCAACACAATGACAAAGTGTCTGCCACCATCAATTTACCGTATGCGGACTGGAAAGACATCCAGGGCCTATCGCTTGCCGGCACGGCGACTTTCGTGCAGGGGATTGAGCAGATCGATCATGTCGCCCAACTCTTGCTGCACCGGTTTCCTGAAGTGGAGGAGTTTTTCACGGGCACGGGGCGGACTCCCTGGCAAGGCGTACTGTTTCTGCGCGTCGATCCCTCCGTCATTTCATTGATCGACTACAGGGCTTGCTTTGGCCATACCGAACTCTTTGGAATAGGGCCATTCGCGGCATCGCATTGACGCGAAATGAGCTCGCGCGACCAGGATGCTTGTTCGGTAACGCGCCGACGGGCCGCGAGGAGGCTGGTCTGGCAGGGGGCAGCGCTTGTCGGACCTGGTGACTGCACAACAAAAGTGACCATCGTAGCGTACCAGTGCCCTGTCTCCGTGCGCGTGAACAAGCCCGGCCGGGCGTTCTGAACCCTGCGGGCAGGAGATGGTCGAAAGCCGATAAGGCCAGAGGTCAAAAACTCCAGGCCGCACGCACAGTGGCGTTGATGCGGTCATCTGGAATGCCCCCGACCGAGCCGAGGGGCGATGGGACGCGACTATCGCGGTCCAGCAGGTTTCGCACCACCGCCGTAAGCGTCAGCGACCTCGAGACAGCGTGACGGTATGACAGATCCAGGCGCCCGTATGTCGGGAGACGTTCTGGCGCAAAGACGTCACCAGCGGGAATATCGTTGAATCCGTTCATCCATCGCTGTGCCAGGCTGATGCGGGCTATGCCGTCAAACAGACTTCTCGCGACGGAAACGTTCACGGAGCGTTGAGGATAAATACTATACGGTGCACCGGTGCTGGCGTTTCGGCTTGCCACCCATGCGCCGCCGGCTTCGACCTGCCAGTCGTTGTGATGCCATGTGACGCTGGCCGTCGCACCGTGAGCACGATTGCGCTCGACGTTCTGGAATTGATTGATGCGCATCTCCGGTCGGAAAACGATCGCAATACCATCACGCCAGGCGGTCTTGAAAAGACTGGCCTGCCAATGAAGCGTGGATAGGTGTTGGATTGCCACCAACTCCACGCTGTCGATCACTTCAGGCTTCAGGTCAGGATTGCCGAGCACCGTGTTGGCCGTGCCATTGCGCTCCGCCGCCGATGGCGCGCGGAACGCCTGGCCATATAACAGCTTCAGTGCCGCGTCATCATGGGGGCGGTAGATGAGCCCAAGCCGAGGTGATGCATGACGACCGAAATCAGAATACTGGTCGACCCGTCCACCGTAAACTGCGCTCCAATGTCGTCCGAGGCGCGAATTCAATTCCAGGGTCGCACTGTGGACGTTGCGGCGCGCATCCGACGCGGCATTGGGCTTGTCACTTAGCAAGGCACCCGTCAACGTATGCATCACGACATGGACATCGCGCACGTTCAACTGTTCCGTTGCTAAGGCCAAGGCCCATTCGGTGCGCCATCCCGGGGCGGCATCGCGATAGATGGCCTGCAGGCCCAGGCGGTCCTGCCGGCTATACAGGTCGCGTTGCACTGGGCCGGTTGGCAGTTGCAGCCGGCCGGCGAGGTCATTGTCGACCCGCCAGCCATAGGCTTTCAGATCGAGCGAACCCTGGTCGCTGTATTGCTTCTTGAAGCCAGCCTGCAACATGGCAAAGCGGGTGTCGAGGCCTCCCAGGTCTTGCGCGCCAGCCAGGCGCGAACCCAGGCCCTGGAAGTTGTCCGCACCGTAGCGATGTAGGTAGAGTCCGCCACTGAATTTCCATCCCGCACCGTCGCCGCTCGATACCTTGAGTACCGCAGTCTGGGCCAGGAAGCGGTTCTCGCGCATCACCGAGATCGGTGTGCTACCTGTCGGGCCAGGACGGCTTGCGGTACGTGTCTGGTCGCCCTGGCCATTCGCGGAGAATGCCAGGCTCCAGTGGCTGTCTTCGCCGAACGCTTGTGCGTGGCGTGCGGCCGCCTCGACATATCCTTTGCTTCCCGCCGTCGCTGCTACCTGCTGACCTGGCTCGTCGCTCTCGGCAGTGCGAAGTGCTAACACGCCATGGAAGGCATCACTGCCATAGAGCGCGGATCCTGGCCCCTGAATCAACTGCATCTGCGACATGACGCCAAGATTGATGCCCGGGAAATTGTACTGAGGGGATGATCGATACAGGTCTGTGAGCGGCACCCCATCGAGGGTGACCGCGACCCCGGTAAAGGAGGTCAGGCGCGCATAGCCGCGAATGGCCAGTACTTGATTGCCATTAGAATGCGGCATGACGAAGACACCAGGCGTGCCATCAAATGCTTCCAAAGGGCGCCTGGCGCCGTTGCGCTCCCATTCGCCCCGGGAAACTGTGCGGATTGACGAGGCCGTGGACAACAAGGTCGAAGGGAGCAACGAACTGGCGCTGACGTCGATGTTGCCTAGGTCCTCGAGAGACATCGACAGCAAATTTCCCGGCAATGTGCCAGCCAAAGCCGGTCCGCAAGCGGTGTAGGCAGCGAGAACAGCGATAGCAATCGGCAACGCGCGAGTTATCGCCATGGTGGCTGATAGGCGTGACAGGATGGGCTTCGACTACGTTATCTCAATTTGGAAATGGGGATTCTATCCAATTATCACTGGCCGGGTCCGGTTAGAAGCGCCTATTTCCCTATGGCGAGTAGCCTCGCTAACTTTATTCCGAGCGAAGTCCGAGACTGGGTTGATTGGCCGGATGGCACTCCGCCTGAGCTAGAGCTTGATGCCGGGACGACAGCATTGTGCCCAAACTGCGGGATCGACTCGGTGATTGGGTCCAGTCCTGGATTTCCTGTGACGAACGAGTTCCTTAGTCAAATGCGAAAACATTGGATTGGAGATTGATCAAGCTCTGGTCAAATTCGGCCAGAAGCGTTCCCTCAAAAGCAACTAACCATCATGGCCCCGGTTCGAATGCGATGACATGCTATTTCGCAACTATCCATGCTATATTGCTATTTTGCGATATGTAACTCGTTAGATCGCTCAGGTACCATCGCGCCATAATGAGGATTTCAAGCAATGCCGTGGATTGAAATTGCCCTGCCGGGAGTTTTGCTGGTCGCGAAGTTCTTATTGAAGCTGGTCGTAGATCGGACTGCTACCTTGCCAGATTTTATTTCGGCCATCCTTGCACTTCCGGTAGACATCGTTTTCCTATCAGCATCTCTTCTTGCTGGCCACGTCTTCTCTTCACCCAAGCAACCTTAAGGAGGGCCTTGTACTTTTCCTTGGGTGTATTTGCATTTCCTTAGTCATTGGGTAGAACGATGCGCTCCCCAGGATGGTTCGGCGGGTAAGAATCATCAAATCATTCAACGCGGTGGCGCTCACTAAGAAGTTGGGCTTCCCGATCTTTGAAGTCAGTTCTGGCCTCGACTTCAGTGGCGAAAGTCCTGTCCGACTCGACGCGGTGAATTTCTTTTCCACTGGCGTTCCTCCAACTTAAGGACCAATGCCATCCACGGGGATCGTTCAGAAAAATAGGCCTCGGGTTCGTGAGTTCCATGTTCTTTCCCCTAAAAGAGCCCACCATAACATGGCTTCCACCGTGAATCACGGACCTGCATCAGTGTAAACAGCCCGCGAACCTCACGGATCTTCGCAAGCGTGGCTTCACAGGTGTTTGCGAGCTGACTTGGGCCGCTGGCCCAGTAGCCTATGCGTGTACACGATTCATATTGGGGCGCGGGCGCGCGAGCGCACTACTGCAAGCGGCGCCATAGCGCTTCGCAGAGAAAGTGGCCAGCGTGTGCTCCGTTGGCCTGTGGTGCTGTCGCGCCCCCCCCGATTGTGCACGCTGCGCCTGTCGACGGACACTGCAGGACATGGGCTTCCGCATCGGCGGAAGGTCTTGCCCTAGCGCGCATGAACAATCTGATCCGGGTGCACGATCTCGAAGGATTGGGGCTCACGCCGGCACTGCGGCGGCGGTTCGGTGGTCGACTTGTTCAGGCGGGCGTAACGTTGGTGGCCTTTTCACCCTTGGGGCTGGGGGCGCGTTCGAATGACACGCGCTGATTTTCTGCCAGTGATTTGAATCCCGTCGCCTTGATATCCTGGAAATGGACAAATAGGTCAGGACCGCCTGTGTCGGGGCTAATAAAGCCAAAGCCTTTGGCTTCGTTGAACCATTTAACAATACCGGTTTGCGTAGTCATGATAGAACCTCGTAATAGATGTGGAGAGTCGGGCCTTGCCCGGCGATGCGCGCCAACAAGCAGGGTCAACAAGCGAGGGAATCAGACAGGAGTTGCCAGGCACGGGCAAGACAGGACAGAGACCGCCAATCATTTGCGGTGCTTCATACGCGGTAAGATCAATATACAAGGCTTTGCGCGCCACACCTAGCGCTATTTACACAAAGTCGGCAATCAAGACGAAGTCCTACCATCTTGAAAGATCTGATAGGAATCGCCATCGGCACATGGGCTCGGCGCGTGTTACTGTGGAAGCCCATGCAACGGAAACGCGTGCCTGGCTTGCATGCTGATACTAGACGAAGGAGTGACCTTGTGACGGGTTTGACCAGCGACGAGTGGCAGCAAGTCCGTCGCGTGACCGCTGCAAAGGTTGGCCCAACGGCAGTGAGCAGGCCTTTCCATGCCGTACGGGATGCTCGAACTTTGAGCGCATGAACAATGGAAAAGATCGAAATCATGTCCGATGCGTACGGGGCAGTGCTGCCAAGGCGAAGGCGTGTTCGGACGGCCGCGCAGGCGATCACTGGCGCGACCCGCCCGCCACGCAAAAGTGAGCTGCTGGCGCTTCTGCGGATCGCCAAGGCGCTGTTGTGCGCAAATAGTGTGGAAGCGGCGCTGCGCGCGGTGGCCGAAGGCTTACCCGCGCTGAGGCCGGACGCGGTTTTGCTCATCAGCCATAGCGATAGCTGCTTCTACCTCGATACGCCAGATGGAGGCAGTTGCCTGGAACTCAACCATCGCATGTGCAGCGAGGTGCGCAAGCTAATGGGAAGCGGCACGCTTCCCCTCCCTTTACATGCATTCACGTTGGACAACGGAAGCCACGTGGCGGCCCCCTTCTCGGATGATGTCAACGGAAGCTATATTGCGCTGAGCTGGCAGGTGTCGCCGGAGCAGGCAGTGCAGCAGCAAGCGCTCGCGTTCCTTCCCCGCATCGCGGAACTGGCCGGTGTCCGTCTCAACAACCTCCTGGACCAGTTACATCGTGAAGAAGAAGTGCAGGAGCAATACCACGCCTTTGCTGCGACACAATCGCGTCACATGGAGGAACTGCGGGTGAGCGAGCATGAAAAGGTCGAAGCGCGTGAGCTGGCTGCGCAAGATGAGTTGACCGGCCTGCAGAATCGGCGGGGCTTCCTGGTGAAATCGGAACAATGCTTGTTGATCGCCCGCCGCCAGGAACTGGCGTGCGCAGTAATCTTCGCTGATGTGGACGGGTTGAAGCTGATTAATGACCAACTGGGTCATGCTGCCGGCGATGAACTGATTCGCGACGCGGCCGACATCTTCCACAGCGCGTTCCGGCACGCGGACGTGGTGGGGCGCGTTGGTGGCGACGAATTTGCGGCATTTACGTTTGACAACGCGACGCCGCGTACCATTGTCGAGCGCATCCGCGCCAAGATCGCTGAGTTCAATGCAGGTAGAAAAGGTGGCCTCACGATGTCGCTGAGCATTGGCGTGATCCAATGCGATATCCACAGCGAGGAAACGCTCTCCGAATACCTGGTGCGAGCGGATGAGGAAATGTATCGCCATAAGCGGCAGCGTGGACGGGCGCCACACTAGTACAGCAGGCCAGAATGGGGGGATGTCCGATCCGGAGCGTGAACGCATGGGCTCGACGGGGCGCGCTACTCGGTAGGTACCTTGGCACGCATCGGCGTGCGGCGAGCATCGATGGGGGCACAGAGAACGCGCTCGATGACGTGGAGGGGAATGCAGCGAGACAGTAAATAGCGCTGAGCGCCCGCAATCCCGACGATCGAGCTCAGGACAATGCCGTATTGCACAATAGCGGCGGTCCAGACGTCTTCACGCCGCGTGATCTCGGATTTCTCGTTCATTGCGCACTCCTTTCGCATGAGTAAAGTATTGCACAACGACCGGCTATTACTACGCCATTATGCGTGACGACAACACAGGGCTTCTTGCCCCCCCCCGCAGCATTGCGAGGAGCACTGCAAGGAGCGATGTGGGCGGTCGCCATACGGGGACGGCGCACAATCAATGGTTGGTTTTCTGCGGCTTACTGGCCGGATGACGCACTTGCAGACAATCCTGGCCAACAAATGCACCTCCCTTGATGTCATTGCGGAACAGGTCGAGCCATGAGGTACTGTCACTGATCAGGTACTGCCTGGTCTGCCCCGTTGATTTGCGCCGCACGGTCAATTCGCCCTGCAATCCCGGCACTTCATCGGTCTTGGGATCCGTCGTGTCCGTAGCGCTGAGAGAAAAGTCTGCACGGATCAAGCGATTGCTGCGCAAGATCCTCTGAAATTCGGCAACGTCTTCTGCTTCGATCAGTTCCATACAACCTCCTAATTTGATCCTGCCTATTCAGTATAGGCCTAAGCGCCGCTGTACCGATGGGAAGTCACATCGGCCAGCTTGCTCTGCATGGTGTGTGATGCGTTTAGTTCGACATGGTGTGACGCGGGAGACTGACCGTAAACACGCAGCCAATATCCGGTAGGTCACGCACGCTGAGGCGCTCACCGTTCTCTGCAACGAATTGCGTCGCGATCGTGAGGCCAAGCCCGAGGCCGGAGCGGTCTAAGCTGCCCTGCTCAAGCGACTGGAACGTACATGCGTATAGTTGGACGCGTTCCGCAGCAGATGGACGACGGTGCCGAGCAACATCGGGCGATGCCCTTGAATAGCCAGTTGCCGATCGAGCGGCAGGACCTGCCGCCGGCCTTCCTTCGCGAAAGCTACCAGTGATGCGCTCGGTCCCACTTCGGCGACGAACTCGGCGAGTAAAAACAGATCGCTTTGGTGGTGGAGGTACTCGTCGTGGACGACATCAATGGTGCCGTTGATCAGACTTTCCATTCCGTCGACACTGTGGTTCAGAATGCTGCAAGTTGCAGCGGGTTGTGGGAAGTGGCCCGCTTTTCAGGCTGCAAACGCCAATTTCGCCGTCCCGAGGAGGTTGCGCAGTTCAATAAAAAAGAAGTCCATGCGCTTGTTTTCCGCGGCATCGTGCCGGTCGGATTCAACGACGTCATGTTGTTGGCTAAAGGCGGTGACAGCATGTGTAATGGCATCATCAAGGCAACGACTCAGCGTACGGAATTCGTCGACCGAGAAAGGCGCAGCACACTCGACCGCGAGTGTGGTGATGACTTGGCGCAAGTCGCCGTAGTTGGGGACCATTTCGTCCACGGTAAATCTCAGGCCCAGCATGTCTTCGCCGTGTAGCCTTGCCGGCGTCCCGATGTCCGCGTTCACGGCACCTGCGTCATGTCGGCTGCCATACGCATCGCTACCGAAAGCGTACTCCGGTTGCACCGAGCGCAACGTGTGAACCAACTGGTCCAGAAACAGCGACACGCCATGCAGCAGTTGGTCTTCAGTCGCGGGCTGATGTGGGGTAATCATGCTTCGGTAGCGCGCAATAAATTCCGTGCAATCGTTCGTTAGGAAATCGCGCAACATGCCGGTGTCCTTCCTGGCCCCGGGACCTGACGGAAATGGAGCGCGCAATCGAACCGTCGAATGGTGGACCGGGCGCCCGCTTCCGCAGCGCGGAGGCACCTATGTGCGCCGCATCGGTGGCGGCTCGCGGCCTAGGCCAACGGCACATGGTTTGCTGCCGCTGGCAACGGCGAACTAGGCGTCCGACGAAGAATCTAGCTCGTCATCAAGTGACTTCACATGCATTCTCGTGATGTGATTCAGTGCAATGAATGCGATTGCTTGCGCGAGGCGATCGGTCCCTGGGTGTGCATCCACCTGCAAGTACGTGCGATCAGTATCCCATTGAAGAATGGAGTCCACCAAGTCAGTGCACATTGGTGCGCTGGGTAGCGCCATGTAGACAAGGCCGATGCTGCCATCTGACCGACAGTAAGTAGCCTTCCATTGCAGCATGTGTTCCATTGATTCCTCTCGACGCAAGAAAATGCAGTCGCGGCGCGCTAGTAATGACTGGTGCATTGGGGGCGGGTGCACCGTGGAGTACAACATTCATAAGGCGCCAATGGCTGGCAAGCGCAGAACCTGCATTCATTATACGTGTGGAGTGCTTCGGTTGCCTGGACCCATTCTTCCGCGCATAACAGGTCGCTGGCGTCGATGCCAAAGTTGGGTGGCATGGGTGCCAAGGCCGAATGCGCCAACGAACGTTGGTGCCTGGATTGGTGCGTGCGCATTTTTCGCAAGGTTCGAGGTGAACTGTTTTGCCGGAGCGTATAGTGGAGCAAGGTGCAGCTCCAGCGGCATTTGCTGCACAGTTGGTCTTGGGCTGGTAATAATGGCGGTCCCGACGCCATCCGCAGGTATCTGGCTGCATTGCCGGCCAACGCAAGCGACTACGCCACGCGTGTGGAACCATCGGGACGCGCAGGCCACCGTGGACGGGGTCGCCAGCTTGTACACCTAGGCGTGCTGCTTGCGCAGTGACGTTCAGTGAATGCGCCGGGCACGGCGTCCGCGTGGTTGGTTGCGGGTAAATATGTTTGCTGGTGTCTGCCTGACGGACGCGAACGATGGCGCGTGAGACGGCGGAGAATGGCGGGCGGGAGTACCGTCGCGCCACGCGTCCGTGCCTGAGGGGAGGCTTCGATGTCGATCGCAACGTGGGTGTTGCTGGGCGGGTTGATTCTGATCGCGATGATGCTGATCGGAACGCTGGTGACGCGCTTGCCGCTTAGTGGCGCGATGATCTACCTGGGGCTTGGCGTCTTGCTCAGCCCGTATGGCTTTGGCGTCTTGGATCTGGACCCCATTGCGCAAAGTGCCCCGCTGGAACTGGTCGCTGAGGCCGCGCTGCTGATCTCCTTGTTTTCTGTTGGATTGAAGCTCGAGGTGCCGATTCTTGATCGCCGATGGATCGCACCGTATCGCCTTGCCTTCCTGTCGATGGTGGTCACGGTAGGCGCGATCGCCGCCATCGGGATGTTTGGCATGGGGTTGCCGCCTGGTATGGCAGTCTTGCTTGGGGGGATTCTGGCACCTACTGACCCGGTATTGGCATCGGCGGTCCAATCCCGGCCAGGGGATGAACATGATTCGATGCGTTTTAGCTTGGCCGGGGAGGGCGCACTCAATGATGGCACGGCGTTTCCGTTGGTCTTGTTGGGGCTAGGGATAATGCGACTACACGATCTGGGCGACTGGGGATGGTCCTGGTGGTTAGTGGATGTCTTGTGGTCGACGATCGGCGGCATGTTGATGGGGACGTTGATCGGCGCGCTACTGGGGAAGCTGGTCATCCACTTACGTACCAGACACCACAGCGCGATTGGCATGGATGAATTTCTATCGCTTGGCGTGATCGCCGTTGCGTTTGGTGCGGCCCAGAGCTGCCTGGCATCAGGCTTCTTGTCGGTCTTCTTCGCAGGCCTGGCGTTGCGGCGCGCACGCAATTTTCCGCTGGCGGGCACGATGCCGCTGCCCCGGATTCCCAGTGCGCACGGGCACGACGCAGAAGATCCCGCGACCCATTCACATCACGCCAGTGGTGCCATGACACGGGCCGTCCTCGGATTCAATGAACAACTTGAACGGATCGCCGAACTTGGCATGGTCATGATGATTGGCGCCATGTTGCCCTCGGTTGGCAGCTTCATCAACCTGTGGTGGTTTGTACCCCTGATGTTCCTGGTCGTGCGCCCGGCGTCGGTTTTGCTTGGGATGGCTGGTGCCGGCGTGCCCCTGTACAGGCAGGTCCTGGTCGGTTGGCTCGGCATTCGGGGGATTGGCTCCTTTTATTACCTGGTGTTTGCCTTGAATCACGGCGTCGCCGAGGTGTTCGCACCAGAGTTGGTGAGTTTGACATTGGGTACGGTGGCTGCCTCGATTCTCGCCCATGGGATCACGGTGCAGCCGTTAATGACCTGGCACGAGCGGCATCCCGTGAAATAAACAGTCTGTTGTGGCGCGGCGCGTTGGCGCGACATGTACCGGTGCCTGGGGAGCGCGGAGCAGATAACGTTTCAATGATGGCGAGCGCGCAATTGCTGGGCGATGATCAAATGATTGGCCGAGGCGCGACGCCTGCACCATTCGCCAAAGAGCACCCGCTGCAACGTCGATTCGTCAATGCGTTGGTTGCGCAGGAATTCGACAGCATAGCGCCAGCCATGGGTACGTACCAGTTCGATCGCATGGTTCAGATGGCGAAACTGCTGGACGTCGTGCCGTCGATCAGAATAGATGGTTCTCATGATACCCCTCCCTGTACATGGAAATGCAGTTTGGATCTGGAAGTCGTCAGCAATGAGCCCAAGTCGACCTATCCAGCAAACGCAATCCATGTCCAAAAGGGATCCGCACTGCGAACTTACCAGACTAGCACATTGCGTATGCTCCAGCGATTGGGATTCTATATTGCGCCTGCTGGTAAGCGACCTGTGTTAGCGCGGGCGTGAGCCGGACCACGTCATGCTCCCTGCAACGAGGTGCAACGTTTCAGCAAACGTCAAGCAGTCAATGTTCGCGTGGAGCGAGTACGCCCTGTGGCCGACGTGGTGCATGGTGCGCCTGGTGGCAAGACCGTCACGGAGGCTTGATCGGAGAGCGGCGCTTTCAGCGCGTGGGATTGGCTGATGTGCGATCACAGTCGCGTGGTGGCGCGATCCAGGTATGCGCGATGCAGAAGGTAGGAAGAGCGTGCTGGTAGAAAAGTGGCCATGCCTCGCACCTGCGGGATACCATGTTGCGCCGGCCCCGCGTTGGTTTGTGGTGCAGGCGCTTGCAGCTTCTGTATGCGGGAGTCGGCGTCTTCAAACCGGTGGCAAATGATCCCAGTGTCTAACCGGAATTGGCTTGAAGGGTGACCGACTGGGTCCGGGCGACCGCGTGCGCGAAGCTAATGCGCATGGCGGCGCACATGAGACCGTCGGCAGCAGCCATTGTCCGCACCCGACGTCGGTTCGCTTGCGCGCGGCGCGTGGCAAGGTCCCGCGCAGCGGCATGTTCGAACACGGCGTTCCTACGCTGAAAGGTGGATGCCTGCGACGCCCTGGCGGTGCGATGCAGTTGGTGCAGGATCAAGCATCGTGCATTGGCCTGCGCCAGGGCACACCTGCACCAAACCATGCATTGAAGCGTCGCGTGCCGTCGCGGATACATGGCAACGTTGGTGAGTACGACGGGAAGTTGTTGGAAATGAGCGACTGGTTGGCGACGAGAATGGGGCGATGGGTGTAGATTGCTAGGATGTCACGTCGATTCGATCATGCCACTGCGGTCAAGATTTCGGCAGCCTTGGCTGCCAGGGCCGCGTTTGGTGAACGGTTTGCCTACAATTCAGCGCACTTGGCCGGGCTGCTGTTGCCTTTGGTAAAAAAGGTATTTGTCCGCCCGGTGTGGCAAACGCGCGAGCGCCAGTCCATTGCCAGGCCACTGCCTGGCCGGCGGGTTGCAGGCAAACGTTCCTGACAAAGCATCGTTTGCATGGTGGGTGCAGCATAGACAGCAAGCGCCGGCCGGAATTGGTGGGGCCTGTTGGCAGGCATTCCGTTCGCATGAGGTATCCCGGCATCTCCGCCCGTTTCGGACTACCATACGACTAACAGCAACGTTACTGGGCCGGAGGCAGATGATGGCCATTACCAATGCAATCCGGTATAAAGGTTTCTTCCTGGACTGCGAACCCGTTCAACAGGGTAACGCGTGCTTCGTGGCACAGGTCATCATCAGCCGTGAATGTGGTCAGGCATTGGACGAATATGCATTCCATGACCTCTGGGTGGCGAGCGCGGCGGCGGAAGCGGTGTCCTATGCCAAGGCATGGGGCCGGGAGTGGATCGACGACCATCTCCAAGAGGCCGACGCGTGCGCCCGTTTAAGCGTACACTCAGTGTGAGTCACCAAACAGGAGAACCGTCATGAAAGATTCTGGACCGGAATTCTCCTTCCGCGGCTTGCCACTGAGCGCCGAACAGGAATCTGAAATTCAACACTACATTCACCAACGGAAAAAGCGCGGCTTGCGGCCGGATGTTGAAGAGCTGCGCGCCATGGTGCACGACATGCTGGAGCCCCCCGCTAGCGAGAATCCAGGTGAGCGGGCAGAAGCGGACGGCGCACATGCCGACGCGGAACGCGCTGCCGGCCTGGTCGACAACGGCGGCGACCCGATCACCGCGCGCGAAGAACGCACGGCTGCCCGTGAGGCCGAAGCGATGAAGCATTCAACGTCGTAAGGGCTCGGCCTGCGGGTGCTGCGCGGAGGAGTGACAGTAATGTTCCACCATCGACACATCGATGGTGCATGAGAGTGTCGACCAGCATTGCAAGCTATGTGTATTAGTGTAGGCGATTCCGAAACCATTAGGTGAACGTCGCTTGTGAGCGTATAGTGGGTAACAGGTACCCAGCCAACATTCTCAGTTTGTGCCGGTCTTCCTCAGCATTGCAGCGTGACAGCGCAATCGCGTCAAAGCCCCTCAACGCCGTGAAGTGGTGTATTTCTGCGACTGGTACGCTGATGTCGTGCCGCGCCGGAAAGGTGGGTCTGCTCGTTGCTAACGCCCTTCCGAGTCTGTTCCTGAACGCGAGCGAAGGAGTGCGCCATGCGCCGACATTCAACATCGTGGTTCCAGGGATGGAAAATTCTGCTGAGGTGTGCCGAATTCAGGTGCCAGGACGGATCGCTGAAGTTCGCGTCCACCGCCATCCTCAAACATAGAGCGCCGACGGCGGATTGCACGAGCCTTCAGTGGCCGGGCAAGATGACGCGATCGATTGTTTTTCCGCAGGACGCATTCGGCTCCTGTGAAGACGCCAATATCGATGCGATGGCGAAGGCCCGACGTCAAATCCTGGTAATGAATGGGAGCACGGATAGCCGTGGGAGAAAGATTATGGACAGTGCGGACAACACAGATGCGCGTCAGGAGTCCGATGAAAGCCTGGCTGCGCAATATGAGATCTCGTTCGATGGGAAAAGGTACGCATTCCGGCAGCACCGCTACGACGTGTTCCTGGATGCCTTGCGCTATGCGATCGCGGAACACGCCAAAGAAGGCTTCTTGCAGGACGAGGCGTTCCAACCGAGCTGGGTGGCCGCATACCGGCCCACCGACGAAGACGAAGGCACGATGAGAGTGCATGGTATTGACTATATCGAGGGCCACTTCCTTTACGGTGGCTATCGATACGGTCAACTGTGTGACGCGGTCGCGTTTGCCGCCGAACATCCGAACTTGTAGGGCCGTGGTCGCGAAGGAGCGCCGGTATGGAGCAGTATCTGCAATGGATGGCCGAAGGATTGCTTGCGTTGAGCTGGTGGAAGCTGCTGCTGATCGGGCTGGTGATGACGCATGTGACGATCGTCGCGGTGACGGTCTACCTGCACCGGTGCCAGACGCATCGTTCGCTGACATTGCGCCCGCTCGTGGCCCATTGTTTCCGCTTCTGGCTATGGCTGACGACAGGGATGGTGACGCGCGAGTGGGTGGCGGTGCATCGTTGCCACCACGCCCATTGTGAAACCGAGAAGGATCCGCACAGCCCGGTGGTCGTCGGGATCAACCAGGTTCTGTGGCGTGGGGCTGAACTGTACCGGGACGCGACAAGTGACCCCACGCTGGTGGATCGCTACGGCGGTGGGGGACCGGCTGATTGGCTGGAACGACGGATCTACGGCCGCTACACTTGGCAAGGCGTCGGCTTGCTGCTACTGATCGAACTGGTCTTATTCGGGGCGCCAGGTTTGACGCTGTGGGCTTGCCAGATGATGTGGATTCCGTTCCTGGCCGCCGGGGTTGTCAACGGCTTGGGGCACTTTGCCGGCTACCGCAATTACGACTGCAAGGAGGCCGCCACCAACATCGTTCCGTTTGGCCTGCTGATTGGCGGGGAAGAGCTGCACAACAACCATCACACTTTCCCGACTTCTGCAAAATTCTCGGTTCGCTGGTTCGAACTCGATATCGGCTGGGCCTATATCAGCCTGTTGCGGTGGTTACGCTTGGCAACGCTGCGCCAGCCGCCAGAGCGCTTGAGGCGATGCGCAGGGCAGTTCGTGCCGACTCCGGTGACCTTGACGCTGGTACTGGGCAATCGTGCAGTGCTGATGCGCGAACTGACAGTCCTGACTTTGGACGTGTATCGGGCTGAACGCATGGGACTGGCGCAGATGATCCCCCACGCGGCGTTGGTCCAGACGAAGCGCTTGCTGCGGCGCGCACCGTGTCGGCTCACCGGAACGCAAAAGGTGGAGCTGGAACTGGTGATCGTACACAGCACACGACTCAATACCATGCATGTAGCGCGGCAGGCGCTGGAGAAGTTATGGGAACGTTCGCCGGCAACGCAGGAAGAACTCCTGACAGTCCTGCAAACCTGGTGCGTGGATGCGGAGCGTTCGGGTCCGCGCCCCTTGCAGCGATTTGCCCGGCAATTGGCAAGTTATGGGTAGTGATATGAATCTTGCATTGATCCACTCAACGGCGTGCCGGGAATTGCTCAATGAAGGAGACCTGGAGGACGCTGTGCGCTATTGCATCGCCCAAGGCATTGAACCACCGGTCCCGCCATGCACTAGGCTCTCCACCGCCTACGAGCGGTGCGTGGACGTGGCAAAAGAAACCTTGTCAGACTACGGTTGGTGGGAGAAACGATTAAAGGTCCGCAGTACGCGTGAACGCAGGCAAGCTGAAATGCAGGAAAAATCAGTTGCGAAGTCCCGGTCGCCCTCCGGTGCGGCCACACGCTGATGCGATCACTTACGCCAGCTGGCGCCGGCCTGGCGATGTCTTGGCGAGATGGGTCCCGCAGTGCTCCAGCGTCCAAGGAACGATTCCAAGGTACGCGGGCCTGGCGTACATCGTGTGCCGAGACGGATGCATTCAACCCATGTGGCAGTCGCGTGGCGCCTGCGCCGAGACACGGGGGGCAGGTGCTCGATAGTGTGAGCGTGGCGTTCGACGAGGGCCAGAAGTCCCGCAGCAATGGGGCGCGACGTCACGAAGGAGCCGGATGTGCAACGCTATCGTGGTTACGAAATTGACTGTTCGACCGTCAGGGCGACTTTGGGCAAGCCTAGCGCAAAATGGTACTGCCGATTGAGCATCAGGAAAGTCGGTGATCCAATCCCGACGCGATACCAAGTAACAGTGATTGCCTGGACCATGCGCTCGGCGAGTGTGCTCGGCCTGCATCGTGCGAAGGAGCGCATCGATGATGCGCTCGGAATCGAAATGCCTGCTTGAGATCCTCCCCGCGTTCAGTGACCAGAGTGGTAGGGCGCGGCACTGGTTAATGCAACATGCGGTAGCGCTGTGTTCCGGGGCTGCCGGCGGTACCGATCGCGCGAAGAGGGAGGACGTAACGCTGCTTGCGGGCGAAAGACGAGCGCCGGGAGAAGGCGGCATGCGATCTCTACTAGGTCGAGACTCTGCTGCCAAAGCGCGATCAACGCAAGCAATTCTTCCAAAGCTACGGGCTTCGTCAGGCGGGATACCATGTGTGCGTGTGCCATGGCTTCTCGACTACCGGGGCCATCCCAACCGGTCCATGCAACAATGGGAAGTTCAGCGCATTGGGGAAGGGCATGCATGGCAATCGCGGTTTCATAACCATCCATGTCAGGCATTTGGATGTCGAGGAACACGATATCCGCAGGCCAGATGGCGAGCAAGGCTACCGCTGAAGCGCCGTCATAGGCGACCCTATGGTCGATGTGATGGAGACTCAGAAACTGGGAAACCATGTCGACGGCATCCTTGTTGTCGTCGACCAGCAGCACCCGGGCTTTGATGTGATTCATGGCTCTGTCCTTGCGTCATCGCGACTCCTTCGCGACGGGCTAGAGAGAGGAAATGGCTTAATGGGCTGGAAATTTAGGTTACACGAATCGTGTCATGGGCTCCGCACGTATCGAGGTGACGCATGATGAAAAAGCCGGATGCTAACGAGAGATTGGGCAAGGCGTAGCGGCGTTGCCCTATACCCGGCCGAAGTTCGCCCGGTGTCTGCTCATTTGCGCCGCAGGTTACGTTTGAACAGGAGGGGCGTCGGGGCATTTTCGGGAAAGATGTCGTAGTGCCCAATGCGCCCCGTGGGGCGAATCTTCAGGGTTTTTCCCTTCCCGTCGACCATGTGGCGCGCGTGAAGTAGATTCAAATGATGCGCAGAGTGCGCGATCTTCAGGTTGTGTTGGCAAACGTCGTGTCCAGGTGCGAGGCGGGCGAAGGCGCAGGCGTCGCCCAGGCAATCGTAGCGATAAGTACCATAGAAATAATGTCCTGCAATAAATACGATACCGAACTGCTGCATCAGCAGAAGATCGTCGGCTGAAGGTGACGAAACTCGCTTCGCGGGTACAGCCTGTGTTGAAGGTGGCGCACTGGAAGGGTGAATGAGCATGAGCTGCGCGTAATTGTAGGCGTCGACAAAGTTCTCGTACGCGTAGCCACGATACAGGTAGTTTCGCCCATTGAACCGGATAGAGCCTGGGCCAGAACCAAATGTGCCTGTCGCACGTCGATAGTAGTGATAAGTTGCCATGCCAACACACTAGCTGCGTCGTCGCTGTTCCTGCAGCGCCCGCATCAGACAAATTGCCACGAAAGCGGAGAATTCAGTGTACGCCCATTCGCAGCTTTTCGCTTGGCGGCGCTGACGTGTCTCGCTGTGCTAGCGACCGCTAGAACATTCCACATCTCACGGCAGGTATCAGCGCTACTGTCGGCGGCCATGGCCTGCGGAGGGTGGGACGACGGTGCCAGGGAAGATTGGCTCATTGTCGCAGGTGGCTTCGATCTTGACTGGCGTCGCGTGGTTGGCTGGTCGACGTAGCCCACCATGCCATGTCAGTGTCGGACGCCGACCCGTACGCGGATGGCACATCGGGCGCCCTTACGCGCCCATAACATGATGTCGCCGTCCGCATTCGTAGGGGAACGGCGGCAAACAGGAAGGACAAGTAGTGAAGGTACATGTTGCTAGCTATTGATTCAAATGTTCCGGGGCGAATTTCTCGGCCTGAATGGGGGCGCCGATTTTTACGCGAAGGACGTCAAGGGCTTGCTACGAGAAGGGAAGATTTCGCTAAGACTTTTTCTTGACGCATGTGCTGAGGACGGCGTCGAGCCGCGTAAGAGTTTTTCGGGTAAGTTTTCTCTGCGGGTGGATCCGCCGATCCACGAGGCCGTCGCCATCGCCGCCGCCGCGCATGGCAAGAGCCTCAGTCAATGGGCAGAGGACGTCCTAAGTAAGGCGGCGCTCGCCTAGAGTGTCATGAGTAGCTAACTGAGGTGTACTGTCAATGGTGGACATTCTCGTCTCAAGCTGCCAGCGCTTCTTTGTTGAATTCCGCCGCAAAGCGCGCTGGCGATTTGTAGCCAAGGCGCGAGTGGCGCCGTTGACGGTTGTAGAAAATCTCGATGTATTCCGTGATTGCCGCCTGCGCTTCAGCCCTGCCGGGATACTCGAGGCGTGACGCACTAGTTGCTATGCATCCAGGTTCGTGTCGGCGTCTGGCGCGCATCGGCGCTGGCAACAATTCCGTACTGTGCAGCCAGGTTCGATGGGCAGAATAGGCTGGGACAGAGCGCACGTCAATGGCTGGTCTTGTGCTCCTAATTTGTCGGATAGCGCACTTGCAAAGTCCCATAAACGCGCCGGCCTCGATGTCATTGCGAAACAGGTCGAGCCACGAGGTGCTGTCACTGATCAGGTATTGTTTGGTCTGTCCAGTCGATTCTCGCCGCACCGTTTTCGCCCTGCAATGCCGCCACTTCATCGGTCTTCGGATCTGTCGTGTCCGTAGCGCTGAGAGAAAAGTCTGCACGAAGCAAGCGATTCCTTCGTAAAATCTTCCGAAACTCGGCAATGTTTTCTGCTTCGAGCAGTTCCAAACATCCTCCCAAAGTGATGCGGCATCACGACGCGGAGTACTGACGTGTTTGCTGCCGGGAACTAGGCGTCGGACGATGAGTCTATCTGGTCATCAAGCGACTTCACGCGCATGTTTGTGATGTGATTAAGCGCAAAGAATGCGATCGCTTGCGCAAACCGATCGGTTTCTGGCGGCGCGTCTAGTTGAAAGAATATGTGATACGTATCCCATTGAAGAATGGAGTCCATCAGGTCAGTGCATAGTGGTTCGCTGGGCAGCGCAATGAAGACCAGTCCGGTGCTTCCATCTGAGCGGCAATAGGAGGCTTTCCACTGCAGCATGCTTTCCATCGGTTTGTCCCAGCGATCGAATCCACCATTCCAGTATATCCAGCAATGGTCCGTTTGCACGGCTCGTCCTGGCTGCGTGATAACTGGGGCGACGATGGATCGACGAACCTCTCCAGCGGGCCGATGCGTTCGGAGGATTAGGCGTACACTCTTTATGAGTCAACGATCAGGAGACCGTCATGAGTAAAAATGGACCGGAGTTCACCTTTCGCGGTTTGCCTCTAAGTCCCGAACAGGAATCTGAACTCGAACACTATGTCCATCTAAGGCGAAGACGCGGTTTGCCGCCCGACGTTGCAGAACTGCGCGCTATGTTGCGGGACATGTTGGAGCCGCCCGCTACCGAAAGTCCTAACGAGAGGGATGAAACCGAAGGCGCGCACGATGATGCGGAACGCGCCGCAGGGCGGGTTGACCACGGTGGCGATCCAACCTCTGCGCTTGAAGAGCGCACTGCCGCGCGTGAGGCAGAAGCCATGAAACATTCGACGCCATAAGGGACCGTTCACAGGATTCCGCTGCGTGAGATGGTCCGGCTTTCGCTCGTTGCGTGATGGCTTTGCGATCACCGGGTGATAGCGGATTCGCGCGACGCCGAATTCATTAGGTGAATCTCGCTTGTAGGGGTATATTGGGTAGCAGGTACCCAGCCAACATCAGGTTTTGTGCCGGTCTTCCTCAGCATTGCAGCGTGACAGCGCAATCGCGTCAAAGCCGATCATCGTCGTGAAATGGTATTGCACTTGCGTCTGGCACGCCGTTGTCGTGCCGCGCGGGGAAGGAAAGCTTGCTCGTTGCCTCTCCCTTCCGAATCTGTTCCTGACCGCGAGCGAAGGAGTGCGCCGTGCGCCAACATGCAACAACGTGGTTCCAGGGGTGGAATATCCTGCTCAGGTGCGCTGAGTTCAGGTGCCAGGACGGTGGAGTGAAGTACGCCTCGACAGCCATACTCAAACATATGCCACCATCGCCGGATTGCACCAGCCTTCAATGGCCGGACAGCATGAGGCGAACGATTGTTTTTCCGGAAGACGCGTTCGGTTCCCGAGCGGAGGCCAACACCGATGCGATGTCAAAAGCCCGGCGTCAGATCCTCGTATTGAATGGGGGTAGGGATAGGTTAGGGAGAAAGATCATCGAAAGCACGCCCGACATAAGTACGCAGCAGGAATCGGATGAAAGCCTGGCGGCACGGTATGCGATCTCGTTCGATGGGAGGCGGTACGCGTTTCGGCAGCACCATTACGATGTGTTTCGGGATGCCTTGCATTATGCAGTCGCAGAACACGCCAAAGCCGGCTTCTTGCGCGATGATGGGTTCCGACCGAGTTGGGTGGCGGCGTATCACCCAACCGACGAAGACGAAAGCATGATGAAACTACATGGCATCGCCTATATCGAGGGCCATTTTCTATATGGAGGCTATCGGTATGACCAATTGTGTGACGCGATCGCGTTTGCTGCCGACCACCCGAACTTGTAGGCCCAGGATCGTCAAGGAGCACCGGTATGGAGAGGTATCCGCAGTGGGTGGCTGAGGGTCTTCTTGCCTTAAGCTGGTGGCAGCTATTGCTGATCGGACTGGTGACTACGCACATGACGATCGTCACGGTGACGATCTATTTGCATCGGTGCCAGACCCATCGCTCCCTGAAGCTGGAGCCGATCATGGCACATTGCTTCCGCTTCTGGCTGTGGCTGACGACGGGGATGGTGACACGGGAATGGGTGGCGGTGCATCGTTGCCATCACGCCCATTGCGAAACGGAGAAAGATCCGCACAGTCCAATCGTGCTCGGTATCCATCAGGTTTTGTGGCGCGGGGCTGAACTTTACCGCGACGCGGCAGTCGACCTTGCCATGCTGGATCGCTTCGGTCGTGGTGGTCCTGCAGACTGGCTGGAACAACGGATTTATGGCCGGTATACGTGGCAAGGCGTGGGTTTGCTGCTGCTGATCGAACTGGGATTGTTTGGGGCGCCGGGCCTGACGCTGTGGGCCTTCCAGATGATGTGGATTCCGTTGCTGGCCGCCGGTGTTGTCAACGGTTTGGGTCACTATGCCGGCTACCGCAATTACGACTGTAAGGAAGCTGCAACCAATATCGTTCCGTTTGGCCTGCTGATCGGCGGGGAAGAGCTGCACAACAATCATCACACCTTTCCGACTTCGGCAAAGTTTTCGGTCCGCTGGTTCGAGCTGGATATCGGCTGGGCGTATATCAGCATGTTGCTCTGGTTGCGGCTGGCGTCGCTCCGGCACCCCCCGCAGCGTTTAATGCGATGCGCAGGACAGTTCGCGCCGACTTTGGCGACTTTGAAGCTGGTATTGGGCAATCGTGCGATATTGACGCGCGAGCTGACGGTCCTGACGCTGGATGTATTTCAGGCTGAGCGTGCAAGCCTGGCGAAACTGGTCCCGCATGCGACCTTGGTCCGGACGAAGCGCCTGTTGCGCCATGCACCGTGGCGGCTCACGCACGCGCAAAGGGCGGACCTGGAGCAGGTGACAGTGCAAAGTGCGCGGCTCGATGCCATGCACGTGGCGCGGCAGGCACTCGAGAAGATATGGGAGCGTTCGCCGGCAACGCAAGAGGAACTTCTGACAGGCTTGCGGGCCTGGTGCGCGAATGCAGAGCGTTCCGGCCCGCGTCCCCTGCAGCGCTTTGCCAGGCATTTGGCGAGTTATGGATAGAGACATGAACCTTGCACTGCTTCACTCGACTGCCTGCCGGGATCTGCTCAACGAGGGCGACCTGGAGGATGCGGTACGCTATTGCATCGCCCATGGCATTGAACCGCCGGTCCCGCCATGCTCCAAGGCCGCTCCCGATTACTTGCGATGCGTGGAAGTGGCAAAGGAAACCTTGTCAGACTATGGCTGGTGGGAGAAACGGTTGAAGGTCCAGCACACGCGCGGACGAAAGCAAACGGAAATGCGGGAATGCTCAGGCATGAAGCCTCGATCACCTTCCGTGAGGCCTCGCAGTTGATTCCATCTTTTTAACGCCTGCCGTCAGGGCGGGCTTCGCCGGCGTCGCAGCTTGGCCGCCCGTCGAAGGCTGCGCGGATTGTCAGGAAGGACTGACGTTGGTGGCCTTTTCGCCTTTGGGGCCAGGGCTGCGCTCGAACGAGACGCGCTGGTTCTCAGCGAGCGACTTGAAACCAGTCGCCTGAATGTCCTGGAAATGGACGAACAGGTCTGGCCCACCCGAGTCCGGGGTGATGAAGCCGAAGCCTTTGGCTTCGTTGAACCATTTAACGATTCCGGTTTGCGTAGTCATGATAAGTCCTCAAGAAATGTAGAGTCAGGCCGTTTCCGGCGATATGCGGCAACGAGCAGGGTCAACAAGTGAGGGAATCAGACGGGAGTCGCCAATGGTGGCGAAACAGGAGAGAGACCGGCAATTCTCTAGCGGTGCTGGATACGCGGTAAGTCCTATATACATGCCTTTCCAGCGAACCCCTAACGATTTCTACAAAACGCTTGTCAGCTCTGCCGGGTGACGAGTTTGTTGGCCGATACACGATGGCACTGCCACTCTCCAAACAGCACACGCTGGAGCGTGGATTCGGCGATCCGGTGGTTGCGCAAGTACACGACCGCATAGCGCCAGCCGTGGGTGCGCAGCAGGTCGAGCGCATGTTGCAGGTGGCGAAACTGGACCTGGTTGAGCCGGCGGTCGGCATAGGTGGTATCCATGGTGTCCTCGCATAGCATCAGTTTTCCAAACTACGACGTTAGCACGTCCTGCATGCTCGGGCCATCGGGATTTCATATCGAGGTCGCCCCAGATCAGGGTAATGGCAATATGGGCAGGAAAGAAGACCGACACGTGCGCGGGAATAGGCCCACACTCAGTGCAGGCTGCAATTCAGCAGAAGCACCTTGGAAATTCGGGACTGGAACTTTCTTTCCGCGCGCTGCGGCAGAGTGTCGATGGCGGCGATCCGATGGAGTCCGAAGCCATGCAGCATCAACGAACTTTGCCTATTGGGGCAGCGATGGACGAACGCCAAAGAAGCTCTGGCATTGGTATGGCGCAGGCAGTGGCGCGCGGCGTCACCATCCAGTCGGTGCGCAATCGGGCGCGGGCGCAGAAGTCCATGGAATACAGGCGCGTTCCTGCTGGCTTAGTGGCGCGAGTCGTCGACACGCCCTGGTTGCTCTATCACTCCGTCCTCCGCGCCGCCGACCAGGCACGGCGGAGGAATAGCATGGAGGGCGACGCACCGTGAGAAAGCATCGGGAGGAAACACGGCAACTCGGACCGGCCCAGTTGCGTATCCTGTTGAAACTGGCGCGCGACCTGCTCCAGACAGACGAGGCGCAAGGTTCGCTGGCACTGATCGGCCGCGCGGTAGCGGAAGCGGTCCGGTTCGACTCAGCTTTATTGCTTTTGCGCAGCGATCGGATGGAGCTCGTGGAGTTCGACAGTCACGGTATCGCGCATACGGCCGGCGCGGACCATCCGCTGTACCGCGCCGCCGTGCGCACGACCGCCGCTGTGGTAGGCGCTGCGGAAGTACAGCCTAACGGCGAACAGCCGCGTGAGGACGAAGGGTTGCGCACGCTGGTGCTGGCCGTGCCGGCGCACGCGGCAGCGGTGGTCCTCGCAGTGGGCTGGAATCATGATGTGGATACAACAGCGCGGAATTCATACAGGCGCTCGCTCTCATACATTCTGCAGTTGGCTGGCGCGGCACTGGGAAAAATCGAGTCGCAGACTTCACTCGAACGGCTTCTGCGCGCGCAACGCCAGGAACTTGCTGACACATCAGTGAGCCATGCCGAAGAATTGAAGCAACGGGACGAGGCGGTCAGCGAAATGCGGATGCTATCGTTGACCGACGTCTTGACGGGCCTGTACAACCGGCGCGGCTTCTTCCAGCAGGCCGAACAGATCTATAAGCTTGCGCGGCGCAAGCGCACAAAGAGCGCCGTTATCTTCGCTGACATTGATGGCCTCAAGCGAGTGAACGATGAACTGGGTCACGAGGCTGGCGACGCCATGATCCGGGATGCCGCGCTGGTGTTCCGCCAATCGTTTCGCCATGCCGATGTTGTGGCACGCCTCGGGGGCGACGAGTTTGTCGCGTTCACCCTTGACGACGAGCGGCCGGAGGTCATCCTGGCGCGTATTGAAGCCAACCTGCGCGCATTCAACTTGATGCAGGAGCGGCAGTATTGTGTTTCGATCAGTGCCGGCGTCGTGCTGGTCGATTCCTGCGCGGAGCGGACCCTGTCGTATTACGTCCTGCTGGCAGACGAACAAATGTACGCGCAAAAACGGAGTCGCTTGCATTGAAAGATTGTAGTTCTTTAGTTCGGCCCGCTGACCTGCCGCAATTCCCTTGCGGAATGCATGTATCTCGACCCTCGCGCACTACGCGCCACGGCCACGCAGGTCGCGTTGTCGCAGCCCGCGCGAAATGGTGCTAAAGACGCTGTTGCGCAAAATGAAATTCGGTTTCATTCCACCTTTATTGAAAAATGGATCATTCAGTAATTCGTTTGATTTTTGTCAAACTCCAGTTACTGCTATCAGATATTGTCTAGACAAATTTGATCCAGATCAGACACCGCCCAGAGATGCTAGCGCTGAAGGGGGCTGAGCACTGCAACGTCATAGTTACAAGTAAGTAAGACCCCGGGCAGTCGTTGCCAGCGGCACTTTGCGGTGCCGGGACGGGGCACCACCACTCTCAGGTGAATTTGCAGTCATCAGGCAGGACTCGCTTGCCTTGAAAGCATTGGACCCCAGGCTCGAAGTACCGAAAAGCTTTACCCATAGTCAACCATTCTTGCTTCACGTCCGTGTACAGCGGGCGGGGACGTTGCGCGCCTGTCGCTTCTAGTGGAACACGGCGTGGGCAGTTTGGTTAACGGTCTCGACTAGCTAAAAGGATTTCTAGATGACAAACTATTCCGACATTTGCATCGTTGGCGCTGGCATTGGTGGTTTGACCTGTGCGACCCGTTTGATCAACGCCGGCCTTGGCCAGCAATTGCGCATCAAGGTGTTCGACCTGAATGGCTTCGTGGGCGGCCGCATCCAGTCGCGCAAAATCGATGAGGAAGTCGCCGAACTCGGCGCTGCCCGTTATTCGCCACAGCTCCATCCGCATTTCCAGGAACTCATGCAGGACAGCGGGCTGCCGCACGCGGTCTACCCCTTCACTGACGTGGTATCCCAGGAGCGCGAGCAACAAGAGCTGAAAGAAACCTTGCTGAGCCTGCAGCCCATGGTGAAAGAGCATCCGCAGGAATCCTTCCTCGATTTCCTCAGCCAGTATCTGGGCGCCGCCGAAGCCAGCCGCATCCTGAATGCCACCGGTTACGACGCGCTGCAACTGCCGATCGTCACGGCCGCCATGGCTTACGACATCATCAAGAAGCATCCGGAAACGCAAAACTGCACCGAGAACGCCGGTAATGAATGGCGCTATGCCACCGATGGCTATGGCCACCTGCTGGGCCAGCTGCAACGGCAGGCCCTGGCCGCCGGGGTGGAGTTCCGCCTCGAACATCGCCTGCTGTCGATGGAACAGTCCGGCGCCGATCATCTGCTGACCTTCAGCCACAAGGGCGAAGTCCAGATGCAGCGTGCGCGCCATGTGATCCTGGCCATGCCCCCCACCGCCATGGCGGGCCTGAACCTGGACTTCCCGGCCGCCTGGAGTCCTTTCCAGTACGATTCCCTGCCTTTGTTCAAGGGTTTCCTGACGTTCGAGAAGAGCTGGTTCCAGTGCTTGGGGCTGAGCGACAAAATGCTGATGGCTAATAATCCCCTGCGCAAGATCTACTTCAAGAGCGATAAATACCTGCTCTTCTATACCGACAGCCAAAGCGCCCTCTATTGGCGGGACAGCGTGGAGCAGGGCGAGGAGATTTACCTGGAGCGCGTGCGCCGCCATCTGGAGGAGGCGTTGCCGCTCATGGGCAAGCCGCTGCCGCCGATCCAGTCGCATTTCTATAAACATTGGCCGCATGGCGTCGAGTTCTACCTGGAACCCGAAGCCAAGCATCCGACTGCCCTGGTGCATCCGAGCGGCATCATCGCCTGCTCGGACGCGTATACCTCGCACTGCGGCTGGATGGAGGGCAGCCTGACCAGCGCGCGCCATGCCTGCCAGCTCTTGCAGGAGCGCTACCAGCGGCGGCCCGAAGAAGCCGGCGACGACGATACGCTCGCTACTCCGGTGGCGGAGAGCGCATGAGCGTCCTGGATTTCCCCCGTTTGCATTTTCGCGGCTTTGCCCGCGCCAATGTCCCCACCGCCAACCGCAATACGCACGGGCACATCGATATTGCCACCAATGTGGTATCGATGGCGGGCGAGCCCTTCGATCTGAGCCGGGCGCCGTCGGAATTTCATGCTCACTTGAAACAGCTGCCGCCGCGCTTCAATGCCGCCGGCAAGCCCGATCCGGAGGGCATTTTCAGCCAGGCCGCCGGCTACAATGCGTGCGGCAATAATCACTTTTCCTGGGAAAACACCAGGATCACCGGTGTCCAGCTAGGGGAGGGTAGCGTGGATACCGGGGATGCGCTGGTCGGCGCCAAGCTGGCCTTGTGGGGCCACTACAATGACTACCTGCGCACCACGTTCAACCGCGCCCGCTGGGTGGACAATAATCCGGCCCAGCCCGATACCACGCTGATTTACGCCGGCCAATTCACGCTGAGCGGTGAGCAGGCGGGGCCTCACACCCCCAGCCTGTTCAGTGCCGAGATGGAGCAGGCGCATTCCGTGCGCTGGCTGGGCCACGGCCACATCACCGAGCGCAGCGGCCATTTTCTTGACGAGGAATTCGGGCGCTCGCGGCTGTTCCAATTTTCGCTCGCCAAGCAGGCCCCGCATTTCCTATTCAACCCCGAAGTGCCGCTACCCGCCAGCCTGTGCGCCTTGCAGCAAGCGTTGGCCGCGGAGGATGTGCTGGGATTGACGGTCCAGTACGCCCTGTTCAATATGTCGACGCCGCTGAAACCCGATGCGCCGGTGTTCTACGACCTGGCCGGCAGCATCGGGTTGTGGCGCCGGGATGAACTGGCCACCTATCCGGCCGGTCGCCTGTTGCTGCCGCGCCAGGGTAGCCTGGGGCCGGTGCTGGTGAAAGTGCATGCGGACCGGGTGTCGTTGAATATGCCGACCGCCATTCCGTTTACCACCCGTGCGGCCAGCGCCGTCTCCGAGCAGCATCCGACGCATGCGCTGGGCGCCCAGCAGGCGCTGGGCGACTTGCGGCTGGAGGATGGCGCGGGCAGGCTGCTTGCCCACATCCCCGAGGCGCTGTATCTCGATTACTGGCGTCATCATGGGGTCTTCGACGTGCCGCTGCAGCATGCGGCCGCGGCCGCCGGGGGACTGCGCCTGGGCAGCGCGCTGGGGCAGTGGGAGGAAGCCGACTGGGTGCTGCAGTCCGACAGCAACCAGCTGTACCTGGAGTCGCCCAATCGCGAGAAGGGACTCGATTATCCGCAGACGATCACGCTGCAAAGCCGTTTCCGCGGCGCCCTGGCGGCCCATCCCGCGCTGGTGCCACTGGCTGAAGAGGGCGAAATGCTGGCCCTGGAGCTGCAAGCTTCGGCGCACGGCCCTGGCTACGCAGAGCTGCGCGTCACGGGGCGCCGCCCCGGCGCCACCCGCATCGTGCTCGGCGACGGACTGGAACGCCAGCATATCGGCGTGCGCGTGCTGCCGGACGATTGGCATCTGGATGAGGTCCCGGCCGAACAGGTCGACTACGCCTTCCTCTACCGGCATGTGATGGGCTATTACGAGCTGATCTATCCCTTCATGGCGGACAAGGTGTTCAGCCTGGCGGACCAATGCAAGTGCGATACTTATGCGCGCCTGATGTGGCAGATGTGCGATCCGCAAAACCGCGACAAGAGCTATTACATGCCGAGTACGCGCG
This sequence comes from Duganella sp. CF458, assembly GCF_900113115.1. Lineage (GTDB taxonomy): Bacteria > Pseudomonadota > Gammaproteobacteria > Burkholderiales > Burkholderiaceae_D > Rugamonas. The sequence continues at coordinate 46,382 of NZ_FOOF01000008.1, forward strand.
AACTGTCGCAGCCGAAAGCGCGCCTGTTCCTGAAGTACCTGACCCAGGTCGAAGCCGCCGCCAAGAACAGCGTGGCGGCCACGGCGGGTCCCGCACCAGCGCCGGCCATCGGCAGCAAGGCCGAGCTGGTCGAGGAGCTGAAAAAAGCCGTCGACCTCGAGTTGTCGCTCATGCTGCAGTACCTCTATGCCGCTTATTCCATCCCCAATTATGAGCAAGGCGTGCAACTGGTGGCCGCCGGCCGTTGGCTGGCCGCCGAGCTGGAGCTGGCCAGCGGCGGTGCGGACCGGCGCCGCAACAGCGGTGCGCGCGGCACCCTGCTCGAAATCGCCCACGAAGAAATGATCCACTATCTGGTGGTCAATAATGTGCTGATGGCGCTCGGCGAGCCTTTCTACGCTGGCTGTCCGCTGCTGGGCGAGCAGGCGCGCCAGCGCTTTGGCCTTGACACGGAATTTGCCTTCGAACCGTTTTCCGAGCACGCGCTGGCCCGCTTCGTGCGCTTCGAGTGGCCCGATTACCTGCCCACGCCGGGCAAATCGGTGGCGACCTTCTACGCGGCGATCCGGCGCGCGCTGGCCGATTTGCCTGAGTTGTTCGCGGCGGGCGCCGGGCAGGGCGGCGGCGAACACCATTTGTTCTTGAAGGAATTGACCAACCGCGCTTATCCCGCTTATCAGCTCGCAGTGAGCGACCGCGACAGCGCGCTGTTCGCGATCGACTTCGTCACCGGGCAGGGGGAGGGCGTGGCGCTCGATTCGCCGCATTTCGCCACCTCGCATTTCCAGCGGCTGCGCACCCTGGCCGGCCAGTTCGCGGCGCTCGGCAAGCCCTTCGAGCCAGCCCTGCCGGCGCTGAAGAATCCGCTGCTCGAGGCGGGTGCGGAAGGCGGTTTGGTGAGCGACACCAATGCGCTCGCCTTGATGCGGCTGTACCAGGGAGGCTACGAATTGACCTTCCTGTTGATGGCCCACCATTTCGCGCAAAAACCCGCCGGCAGCCTGCGCCGTTCGCGCCTGATGAACGCCTCGATCGACATCATGACCGGGGTGCTGCGGCCCTTGTCGGCGGCGCTGATGAATATGCCGTCCGGCCTGCCGGGACGCAACGCCGGCCCGCCGTTGCCGGCGCCGCCCGCCGCCATGGTCAGTGCCGACTACGGCGAAGGTTGCGCGCAGCTGGCGCAGAAATGCCTGGCGCTGGCCCGCTACGGGCGCAGCCTGGAAGCCGGCGTGGTCGGCCTGGCGCCGATCGAAATGTTGGAGTTTTTTAATCAGCAATTGACCGATTTATCTCAGGGAACGATGTCTAGAGAGGCTTGATATGCATAAAATTATCATCGTCGGCGGCGGCCTGGCAGGCAGTCTGGCCGCCATCTATCTGGCGCGGCGCGGACACGATGTCCACGTGATCGAAAAGCGCGCCGACCCGCTGCAGGAACCCCCGGCCAATGCCGACCCCATCAGCTCACGCGCCATCGGCGTCAGCATGACCGTGCGCGGCATCAAAGCGGTGCTGGCGGCCGGCATCAGCATGCAGGAGCTGAGCCAGTGCGGTGAACCTGTGGTCGGCATGGCGTTTTCCATCCGCGGCCAATACAAAGTGCGCGAGCTGCACCCGCTCGAAGGCTTGTTCCCGCTGTCCCTGAACCGCAACGCCTTCCAGCGCCTGCTCAATCAATACGCGGCCAGGCACCAGGTGAAATACTCATTCGAGCACAAATGCCTGGATGTCGACCTGGAGCGCAAAACCGTGCTGGTCCAGGGGCCGGACGGCGTTGTGCAGCATCTGCATGGCGACCTGATTATCGGTGCCGATGGCGCCCACTCGGCGGTGCGGCGTGCCATGCAGAGCGGCATGCGGCGCTTCGAATTCAAGCAGAGTTTTTTCCGCCACGGCTACAAGACCATGGTGCTGCCGAATGCCGAAGCGCTCGGCTTCCGCAAGGATCTGCTGTACTTCTTCGGTATGGATTCCAAGGGGGTGTTTGCCGGCCGCGCCGCCACCATCCCGGACGGCAGTATCAGCTTCGCGATCTGCCTGCCGTATGTCGGCGCGCCCAGCCTGAACACTCAAGACCGCGAAGTCATGGCCGGGTTTTTCGGCCGTTACTTCGGCAACCTGCCGCCGGCCAGCCGCGCGGAACTGCTGGACCAGTTCATGGCGCTGCCCAGCAACGACCTGATCAACGTCCGCTCCAGCACCTTCCACTATAAGGGCCATGTGCTGCTGATCGGCGACTCGGCCCATGCCACCGCGCCCTTCCTTGGGCAGGGCATGAATATGGCGCTGGAAGACGTGCAGGTCTTCGTCGGCTTGCTGGAAAAGCATGGCAATGCCCTGGAGCTGGCCTTGCCCGAGTTCACCCGCCAGCGCAAGGTGCAGGCCGACGCCATGCAGGAGATGGCGATCGCCAACTACGAGGTGCTGAGCAATCCGAACTTCCTGTTTTTCCTGCAGGCGCGCTACACCCGCTATATGCACCAGAGATTCCCGCGGGTCTATCCGCCCGACATGGCAGAGAAACTGTATTTCACATCGGTTCCTTACGCTGAACTGCAGCAAATCCAGAAGAAGCAAAACGTGTGGTACAAACTTGGAAGGGTAAATTAATGAAGATTCTCGTTATTGGCGCCGGCCCGGCAGGATTGATCTTTGCCAGCCAGATGAAGCAAGCCCAGCCTGGCTGGGACATCCGTATCGCGGAAAAAAACACCCAGGAAGAAGTGCTGGGCTGGGGCGTGGTATTGCCGGGACGGCCGCCGCGCCATCCGGCCAACCCCCTGTCCTACCTGGAGCAGCCGGAGCGGCTCAATCCGCAGTACCTGGAAGAATTCAAGCTGGTGCACCAGGACCAGGCCAATCTGATGAGCACCGGCGTCACCCTGTGCGGCGTGGAGCGGCGCGGCCTGGTGCAGGCGCTGCGGGCCAAATGCGTGGCGGCCGGCATCGCGATCAGCTACGAAACGCCGCCGGCCAGCCAGGCCCAGCTCGAAGCCGAGTACGACCTGGTGGTGGTGGCCAATGGCGTCAACCACAAGACACTGGAACTGCCGCCGTCGCTGGCGCCGCAGATCGATTTCGGGCGCAACAAGTACATCTGGTACGGCACCACCCAGCTGTTCGACCAAATGAACCTGGTGTTCCGCAGCAATGCGCAAGGCATGTTCATCGGCCACGCCTACCGGTATTCGGACACGATGAGCACGTTCGTGGTCGAATGCGATGAACCGGCGTATGCCCGGGCCGAGCTGGAAATGCGCTCCGAGCGCGATGCCGCTGCCTATATCGCCAAGGTCTTCCAGGCCGAACTGGGCGGTCACGCCCTGGTCAGCCAGCCCGGCCAAGGCTGGCGCAATTTCATGACCCTCGGTCACGACCGCGCCTGCGAGGGCAAGTTCGTCCTGATCGGCGATGCGCTGCAATCGGGCCACTTCTCGATCGGCCACGGCACGACCATGGCAGTGGTGCTGGCCCTGCTGCTGGTGAAAACCCTCAGCGCTGACACCGATCCGGCTGCCGCCCTGGCCAACTTCAACGCCCGGGCGCTGCCATTGGCGCAGCTGTTCAAGAAGCATGCCGACAGCAGCCGCCTGTGGTTCGAAACCGTGGCTGAACGCATGGGGCTGAGCAACGCGGAATTGACTGCCAGCTTCGATGCCCGGCGCAAGGATCTGCCGCCGCTGCAGGATGCACTGATGGCCAGCCTCGGCTACGCCCTGGGCCGTTGAGGAGACGCCGATGCCCATCCACGCCACGCCGCCGCTGCTGCCGCAGCAATGGAGCAGTGCCTATATCTCGTATTGGCTGCCGATGCTGGAGGACGACCAGATCACCTCCGGCTATTGCTGGTTCGATTATGGCCGCAATATCTGCCGCATCGACGGCTTGTTCAATCCCTGGTCGGAACGGGACACCGGGCACCGGCTGTGGATGTCGGAAATCGGCGACGCCCGGCGCGGCCAAAGCCGCAAGCAGAAAGTGGCTTATGCCAGGGAAACGGCGGCGGCCGGCGTCCGGCTGTACGAGTCGGCCCTGCCCGATACGGTAACGCCCTTCCAGGAACTGTTCCTGCCGCAGGCGATTCTGGTTGACGGCGCGGCCCGCCATGACGGCTGCCACACCGTGCTGGGCCAGTCCGCCGACGCCTGGGTGGTGGAGCAGGACGGCAGGGCGCCGTCGGTGTTCTACCTGCAGGCCGGCGGCAGCCGCTTGCTGCGCATGGTGACCGGCCACGACGCGCAGCATGTTTCGGTGCGCGACTTCCCTAACTTCCTGGCCGGCGATATTCCGGACAGCGTCTTCATGGCGCCGCCAGGCTGATCCGGCGCTGTTCGCCCATCCTTGCCGCTCATGCTTGCATGAGCCCGACTTTTGCAGGAGATCTGTATGCCTTTGCTTGTCTATATTTTAGGATTGACGGTGTTCTCGCTGAGCACCTCCGAATTCATGGTGGCGGGGATGATGCCGTCGCTGGCCAACGCCTTGGGCGAGCCGGTGGCGCGCATCGGCTATCTGATTTCCATCTATGCCCTGGGCATGGTGATCGGCGGCCCCCTGGTCACCTTCGGCATGCTGAAGCTGCGCATCCCGAACAAACAGGGCTTGCTTTGCCTGTTAGGCCTGTATGCCATCGCCCAGTCGGCGGCCGCTTCGGCGGCCAGCTATGAGCTCATGGCCGTGGCGCGGCTGCTCACCGGCGTGGCCGGCGCCGCCTGTTTCGGGGTGTCGCTTGCCATCTGCGCCGAAACCGTCAGCCCGCCGCTGCGCGGCCGCGCCGCAGCGGTCGTGATCGGCGGCCTCATGCTGGCGTCGGTGGTGGGCATGCCGCTCACGACGTTCATCGATCAGCAAGTGGGATGGCGGGCCAGCTTCTGGCTGGTGGTGGCGCTGACGCTGCTGTGCATGCTGCTGGTCACGTTGCTGGTGCCCCATTCCAAGGCGTCCATGGATATCAGCCTTGGCCGGGAACTGGGCGAGTTCCGCAAGCGCGAACTGTGGGCGGCCTATGCCACCAGCGCCCTGGTCATCAGCGCGATTTTCGCCGCCTTCAGCTATTTCGCGCCCATCCTGACCATGGTCAGCGGCTTCCCCACCAGCGCGATTCCCTGGCTGCTGGGCGTGTACGGCATCGCCAACGTGGTGGGCAATGGCGTGGTGGGGCGCTATGCGGACCGGTACACCATTCCCATCCTGGCCGGCGGCATGGTGGTCCTGAGCATCGCCTTGGCCCTGTTCGCCGTGTTTGCCCACCTGCAGAGCGCCAGCCTGGCGTTGCTGGTCGTGATCGGCCTGGTCGGCATGTCCATGAATCCGGCCATCATTGCGCGCGTGATGCGGATCGCCCATCCCGGGCCGCTGGTCAACACGGTACACACCTCCGTCATCAATATTGGCCTGAGCGCCGGCGCCTGGGTCGGCGGGCTGGGGATCGCCGCCGGCCATGGTTTGCTCTCGCCGCTGTGGGTCGGGGTGGCGCTGGCGATTCTAGGCCTGCTCAGCCTGCTTCCCTACCTCGGACAGAAACCAGGCGAGGCGCAAGCCGCCGCCTTCACCGCCCGTGCCGATTGACAGCGGCCCGGTCCAAACAAGGAGCAGACAGCATGGAAGTTTTCGCTTCGCTTGCCGGATTTCTCGGCATTAGCTATCCCGGCGAGCTCTTGATTGCGGACGCAAGGCATCGCCCGGAGCAGGTGCTGATCATCCATTTCCAGTACGGTTCGTGTGACCTGAGCCGGGTGTTTGAGGTGGTGGACAGGATACGGAAAGTGCTGGCCAAGGCGGGGGCTGGCGAATATCGCGGCAATGACGCCGCGCCAGACGGCAGTGCAGTCTTCCTCCATTTCTATGGCCGCGATGCAGATCAATTGCTCCGGGTCATTGAACCGATATTGGAAGAGATCCCGTTCCTGCGCGGGGCCGAGGTGAAAAAGCGCATCGGCCCTGCTGCAGGCGCTGTCATCGAAGTGATGCCTCGTATCGGTAGCAAGTAGACGTTGTCGCTGGACGGGCAGCCCTCCCGTTTGGACATCCTGGCCGGCGGAGTGCATGGATGACTAGCTTGTGCCCCTGGCGCCGGGGGCTGGGGAGCGCCAGCCCAACGTCTAAAGCGAATTGGAGTGACAACGTCTTACCGAGCCTTTGAAGGGAAACGGCGTATAAATGAGAACCGCGTACACTCGGTAGTGAAAACTCCGGACGGACCTGTAGCACCGAACGAAAGGGCTGACGCAGAACGTGCGGCCAGCTTGGCCCACGATGGCGGCGACCCGATAGCGACGCGTGAAGAACGCATTGCGTGCGGTGAGGCCGAGGCAATGAAACATCAGCGGACTTAGCGTTACCTGCGCCGCGACCATAGATGGAGAGTGAAGATGAAAGTGATCGAACGCCAAAGGCGCTTTGATATTGGCACCGCAAAAGCGGTGGCGCGCGGCGTCAACATCTTGTCCGTCCGCAACCGCTCGCTGGCGCAAAATTATATGGAATACCGGAGCGTTCCCGCAGGCGTGATCACGAGAGTCCTCGACAGGCCTTTGTCGCGCCGACCACCCACGCATGACCAATCAGTCTCCGAGGCGATCACGCCATTGCCGTCACTACGACGGTGTGACCCCGATCATGGCTGAACGTGCAAGCGAGCCTGCAAGAGCGCCTGTTAGCTGGACAGCAGCTCTACTATCCGCTCGATCCTATAAGGTTTCGCCACGAACAGTCTGTAAGACGGATGTGAGGTGGACAAAGCGAGAGATGTGAAGCCCGAAGTAAGAATGACTTTGACCCCGGGGTAGCTTTCCTCGACCACTTTCGCGAGTTCCAGGCCCGACATTCCCGGCATCATCACGTCAGTGAAGACAGCCTTGATATCGGAATTTTCACCTAATAGCTGAAGTGCCTCTGGCGCGGAATGGGCGACCAACGTTTCGAAGCCGTGATCGCCGAGCAGTATACTGGCCAGGTCGGCCACACCTATTTCGTCGTCAACGATGAGAACTTTATTGACCGCACCTTTGGGGGCTCCTGCCGACCTGACGCTCTGTTCTGGAGCGAAAGCCGGGCTGTGTCGCCTGAAGCGGACGGCTGTACATGAGGTAAGCTCAGCATTCACACCCATACCCTGATTCTGCAGGTTCCTGACCCAGCGTTATGATTTGTCTAGTGGAAGAACCACTGTGAACGTGGTACCTTCCGATGCATCCGAGGATACTAGCACGTCCCCTCCGTGGGCGTTCGCAATCTCCCTTGAAACGAATAGGCCAAGCCCGAGGCTCCCATGCTCATCAGGCTTGCTTTCGCTATTGGCACCCCTCACGAGCGGATCAAAAACCGTGGGTATCTGCTCGACGGGGATTGGCACCCCCTTGTTATTGATCGATATGCGTGCCGTGTCCGATTCCTTCGTCACTTTGACCACGACAGGCGTCTTCGCATCGCCATGCTGGATAGCGTTGCCCACAAGATTAGATAGCATCTGGCTTACCCGATCTCCATCAAAGATCGCGGCCAGCGTAGAAGGGGCATGGAGCCGGACCTTTCGGTCGGGATGATAGGTGCGGATCTCATCGACCACCTGCTCGCAAATTTGGACCAAATCATTGTCTGTGGGCTGGAGCGGCATTCCCGGTCCCAATTTGGCACGGGTAAAGTCGATGAGATCATTGACCAGGCTACGCATGCGCTTACTGCTGTTCAGCATGCGTTCTGCAACCTCAGCACATTTGGACGGAACTTCCGTATCCTGGGCGATGAATGTGGCACCGGCCATGATGCTACCGAGAGGATTGCGTAAATCATGGCCTAGAATTGCGAGAAACATATTCTGGGAACGTTTGACCAACATTTCGTACCGCGCTACGGAAACTGCCAGCGCCTGGTCGACAGCCTCATTGAACCTGGTCATCTCGGCCATATGAGACGGTTTGAAGTCCTTCGCTTCCCGTGCCCACAAAGCCAAAACGGCCGAACGCAATGCTCGGTATTCAGATACCAGTTGGATCACGGTGTACCCGGAAAGGAGGCGGGCCTCGGCGTGGGTTTCGGCGGCAGCGTCTATTTCGTCGCGTACTCCGTTCCCCTTCGACTTGGCAGCGCGCTCGGGGTCGGTTTGTGGAGTCTCCAGATCGTCGGCAAAAGCCATCAGCATCTGGTGCGCGTGATCGCGGAGCTCATGATCGCCCATCGTCAGTGCTGGAGGTTCTATAGTTCGCGCAAAGTCCTCCCATTCCTGAAGGATGGTCTCAATGCGGTCCCGAATGAAGTCGGGAAGGCGGCGTGAAGTCATAGCTGTCGGGCCTTATGTTTTCCTCAGCGTTGACATTTGCCTGGAGGGACGCGTTGATGATAGCACCGCATGGCAGAAGTCCTTGGACGCTTCGCGAACATTCTGCGGGGGCTAAGATCGGGCCGGGCCTCGCATGCTAATAGCGTGAAGGAAGTCATTCAACGGGACCGCGCTTACGCGATGTGTACCATTTCAACAGTGGCAAAACCGTGATGCCGTGCGCAATGATCGATGTCGCAACTACAGCGAGGGTACACGCGACGAGTTGTTGAGCGAGCGCATCGTCTATGTTGCGGCGAATGGCGAACATCAGGTAATAGACCGACCCGATGCCGCGGATACCCAACCAACTCAACGCTGCCAGCTGGTGGGGCGGCAATCGCGCGCCAGTGAATGCAAGCACGACCGAAGCAGGGCGCACGGCAAGGAAGATGGCTGGGATGAACCCAATCTACCGAACGGGACGATGGAAGGCAGCATGGCGCCGATCATCAACACGATTCCCAGCTCGGCCAGGCGCTCCAACTGCTCATTGAAACTCAGCACGGCTCGGGTCATGGCGCCACTCGCATGATGCGAATGGGTTGCCGCACTGGTGGCGAGAGCTTCCTGGCTCGCGGCCTGCTTGATCGGCGCCGTGCCGGCGATTGGGAAATCGCGCGCACGCCGCAGCGCAAGGCCGGCGAAGAAGACGGACAGGAAGCCGGAGGCTAATGCCAGCTGTGCCAGGCTGAACGAGACAGCGACCACGCCCAGTGAGAGGAATTCATCCAGTCCAACTGCACTTTGGTGCCGTGTCCTGAGGTAGATCACAAGCTTGCCGAGCATGCCGCCGATGGCCGCCCCGATCAGTATTCCGCCGGTGGTGGACCAGAGCAGGTCGACGATCCACCAGTGCCACCAGGATTCCCCGAGATCATGAAGTTGCATGAGCCCCAGGCCAAGTAGAACGAAAGGAAACGCGGTGCCGTCGTTGAGTGCGCCTTCGCCGGCGAGACTAAAACGAGTCGGATCAGGCGTCGGTCCTGGCTCGGAATGAATTGCCGACGCAAGGACGGGATCGGTAGGCGCCAGGATTGCGCCAAGCAGGATCGCGGCGCCAACCGGCAAACCGAGGCCATAGACCGCTATGGCGGCGATCAGCGCTACGGTAAATGCCATCGCGGCGAAGGCTAGCCGGAAAGGGGCGAGCCAACGGCGGTCCAGCAGCGGAAGTTCCAGTTTAAGTCCGACCGAGAAGAGCGATATGAGCAGGGCGCCCTCCGTCAGCAATTCCAGAGTCTCGGCATGGCGGATCGGATCCGGTGCGATGAGTCCTGCAACAGCAAGCAGGTAGCCAACTGCGAGATAAATCATGGCGCCGCTCAGCGGAAGGCGCGCCAGCAACGTCCCACTCAACATCATTGCGATGAGCAATAAGCCAGCAAGAAGGATCCAGTTTGACGAAAGCATGGGGAATTGCAGTTGGGCGATAGCCGTGATGGCGGGCGTAAATTTCCATGGCTGCTCACTCGTCCAGCGGCGCGGGATTGGCCAAGTCTACCCGCATTGGCGCCAACGAGGGATTCCTCTGAACGATGGATGTCGCGCTGTGACAATGTACGCATTTTCAAGCAGAAGCGCCTATTAGCATGAAAGCTATTGTCGTGGGGCCTTATTTACGCGGCAGTCGTTCGCGTGCGGACGCCAAGCTTGGCATGGGGCCCCAACTTTACCTTTCCTTGAACTGCGATGACACAAGCGATTGACACAGCGGCGGTAGCGGCGCGCATAGACACACCCGCAATGGCGTCCCCACGTACCGCCTTCCTCGACCAGATCCGGCTGGTCTTGACAGCGTTGGTTATCCTGCACCACAGTGCAATCATGTTTGGCGCGCCCGGCGGCTGGTATTTGCAGTAGCCCACCGCGCATCTGCTTGAACGCATTGCGTTCGCCATCTTCGTCTCGGTCGACCAGGCATTCTTCATGGGATTCTTCTTCCTGCTGGCTGGTTATTTTTGCGTCTCCTCATACGACCGTAAAGGCGCGCGCCAGTTCTTGAAAGAGCGGCTCGTTCGACTCGGAATTCCGATCCTGGTTTTCGGCTTTGTGCTAGGGCCGCTGACCGTCGCACTGGCCGAAACCGCACGCGGCGCGTCGTTTTTCGAGTCCTGGGGGGAACTGATGCTCGGGGGGCATTTCAATATCGGCCCACTGTGGTTTGCACTGGCCCTATTGTTGTTCAGCTTTGCCTATGTTCTTTGGCGGGTTGTCATGCCGTACGCCCAAAGCAGCGAGGGCATAGTGCCACGCCAGACGCACCTGATCGCTGCTGCTATCGTGACTGGCATGCTGTCCTTTCTACTGCGCCTGTGGGTACCGGTGGGGCAGGAACGCTGGCTGATGCAGATCGGCTATTTCGGGTCCTATGTGGTGCTGTTCGCGGCAGGCTGTGCGACGGCACGAAGCCGTTGGCTAGAACGCATCGAAGGAAGCACCGCAAGACCTTGGCGCATCACTGCCTGGATTTGTGCACCGCTCCTGTTCGTATATGGTCTGTTGGCCGGTGCTGCGCGTGGCGTGCCGTTTGACACGTCGGGGGGATGGACGCTTCCCGCGCTTGCGTATGCGTTTTGGGAACCGTTGGTGGCCTGGGGCATTATCTTAGGTATGCTTTGGCGCTTTCGCGTGGGTGGGGCGCGGCACTCCGCGTGGGCAGGATCCGCCTACGCGGCTTACATTCTGCATCCACCTGTCGTAGTCGCTCTTGGCTTGCTGCTTGCGGATCCCGTGCTGCCGAACAGCCTGCGCTTCGCCATTGCCGGATTAGTTGGCGTGTTGTTGAGCTTCCTGCTCGGGCGGTTTATGTTGCGGATTCCCGGAGCAAAACGTGTACTTTGAGGCAGAGGCCTGGCTGAACGCAATCACTACTTTCTCGAAGGCGTAGAAGAAACTCCGCATTGCCATTGGGGCGCTGGTTGCGACGGTCGTCGACCTAACGACCGAGCCGGGTGTTCTTGCCCCGCTGCAGCTGCCCATCGCACTTGGCGATGATGGCAGCTGTTACGCATGTGAGCCGTACTAAGCGCCGGATTCATCAGAAGTCCCTACAATACAGTGATAACGCTTCAGGATGCGAACGCCGGAATTCTACTGCGAAGGAATCTGAGTGAAAAACAATCCTTCGTTCACCACGACAGAACTCCGCCACCTACTGGTTTTGGCAGGGGACCTGATCACCACCACCGATTCGTTGGATGCGTTGCACAGTATTGGTACCGGCGTGGCGCGCCTTTTTCATCCTGGCGCACTGATCATCATGCTGGAAAGCCATGACGAAGTGCTCGCTATTGAATTTGACGGTACGGGACAACGTCAACCACTTGGTCATCATACGGGCCTCAGCGACTTCGCGCAGACCTTGCTGAGCAGTGAAGTTGAGTCATCGCCGTTCGAGGGGTACGGTAGCGAGAACCATCATGTGTGGGGAAAGTTCCCTTATCCCGCCGGAGTGGGGATCGTCGTCGTTTCGTGGCCGGAACGTATGAAGGCGAGCGTGGTTTCCTCCGCTTTGGCGATCGTGCGGGATGTTGCCGAGCTGACGGGGGCGGCAATGAGCAAGTTTTATCGGAATGATTACCTCGAGAAGGAGGTGGCAAATCAAGCCCGTGCGCTGGCGGACGCCAACTCCTCCTATTCGAACGAACTGGATAGACGTGATGAAGCGGAGCGATCCCTTCGACAGCTCTCCCTGACAGATGAGCTCACCGGACTAAACAACCGGCGCGGTTTTTTCCTCGATGCCGAACGCAGTTTCCGGATTGCACAGCGTGGACGGATGCCGTGTGCAGTAATATTTGCCGATGTAGACAATCTGAAAAGCGTCAATGACGTACGCGGACATGAGGCAGGCGATCAGCTCATACGCGACGCGGCTGCCGTCTTTAAGGAATCTTTCCGCCAAGCCGACGTTATCGCACGCCTGGGTGGGGATGAGTTTGCTGCGTTCACTGTGGCAGATGACTGTCCCGACCGTATCATCGAGCGCATCGCTACCCGCCTGCAACAGTTCAACCAAGGCGCGCTGGACCGCGGGTATGAGGTCGCCATCAGCACAGGCGTAGTTCGGTGCGATCCAGACTCTGGTATGAGCTTGGCCGATTACTTGCTTGACGCGGATAAAGCCATGTATGCCATCAAACGTGAACGTCGTCGTAAGAAAACTCAGCTGAAGCCCCCAGGAAGAGCTGTTAAGAACTGACGTGCCAAGCGCCGGGTTGTGCGTGTGACCTCCGCGAACTGCAAGGCCAGATCGTCGGATGGGCTGAGATCCGCAATAGCGCGTGTTTTCTTGCGGGAGAGAGGAGGCGCCCAGCCTGCCACCTGGCAGGACAGGGCACCCGAGGGGCGGATCAGAACTTGTACTGCAAGTGGGCAAACATCGAGCGGCCGCGTGGATCGCCGTAGGTTGGGTCCCATGTCACTTCAAAGTAGCGCGACTGGTTGGTGAATGGCGGCGGCGTGTCGAACAGGTTGATCATGCCCCCGCGCAGCTTGAGGTTCTTGTTGAACGAATAGCTGCCCGTCAGGTCCCATAGCGAGTAGGCTTTCACGTCACGGTCGTTCCAGCCGGGATCGGCCAGGCCCGCGATGTTCTGGTCACGATAGCCGGAGAAGAAGGTATGGCCCAGGCTCAGGTTGACCGGGCCCTGGGTCCAGTCGATATTGAGCTTATGGCGCCAGCGCTGCACGGCCTTGTCGTCGCGGAAGACGCCTAGCCCATTCGTCATCGGCGAATTGGGATCGGACTGGAATTTATATTTGGTGATCAACGTGCCGTTCAAGCTGGCGCTGAAGCGGCCCAACGAGGTCGCATCACCATGCCAGTTCAGCGCAATATCGAGACCGGAAGTATTGAGCTTGCCGCGGTTCTCTTTCTTGAACTGCAGGAATGACACAAAGCCGTCTTCGTCGCGCACCACGATCTCCGGATCGTTGTAGTAGATCGGATTGTCGAACACGGTTTGCTCGCCGATTTCCGAAATGATGTCGGTTTTACGAATGATCCAGAAATCGAGGCTGCCGTCCCAGTTCCTGCTAGGTTGCAGTACCAGGCCCGCCGAGAACTGCTTGGATTTTTCCGGTTTCAGCTGTGGGTTGCCGTAACGGTCCAGATCGAACTGGGCGATCTCGCCCGAGACCGGGTCATTCACGAAACTGGCCGTGGTACCGGATCGCACTGGCAGGAACAGTTCGGCAATCGACGGTGCGCGGAAGCCGGTGCCGTAGGAGGCCCGCGCCAGTACCTCTTTGCTGGGACGGTAGCTGACAGCGATTTTCGGATTGGTGGTGGTCAGTTTCGGCGTGGTGATGTTGGTCAGCGGATCGTGCACGCCTTTATAACGGTCGTGGCGGATGGCGAACTGGCCTTCCCATTCCTTGCTGAACGGCGCATTGATTTCCATGTAAAGGCCGGCGATGTCGCGCGAGTTGGACGAATCGGCCAGCAGTTCGTCGGAGCTGGCGCGGTCACCCTGCACGTCGTTGGTGCGCAGTGCATCGGTGGCGCTGAACTCGGTCTTCTCGCGCCGTAGTTCGGCACCTACAGCCAGCATGGCATCGCCACCGCCCAATTCCATCAGTTTGCGGGTCAGCTTGCCATCGACGCTGTCGCTGGTCCCTTTGGAGATGCGCGCGGCGTCGTGGATCTTGATCGAGTCCATGAACCTGCGGCCCGCGTCATCGGTGGCCGCGACAAACGGGTTGTACTGGCCGCTGGCAATCCCAGCCAGCATTTTGCTGCGCGAAACCCAGCCATCGATATCCAGGTCGGTGGCCTTGCTGACGCTGTGGTTGTACGCCGTATCGTATTCCCAGTCGCCCACCTTGCCGGTGGCACCCAGTACGAAGCGCGACGCTTTACTGGTCACTGCCGAGGTACGGCGGCCCGCGTCCGTCAGGCGGAAGCGGAAGTTCACCGGGGTGACGATGCCGGTCTTGGCTTGCAGGTCGGCGGGCAGAAAGATGCCGTTGTCGGTGCCATTGATGCTGCCCGAGGTGGCGGGTGAAGCGGCATAGCTGGTTTCCGCTTTACTCAGCAGAAGTTCAGCAAACACTTCGAGCGCGTCGGCTACCTGGAAGGTGGCGCGGCCGATAAAGCTTTGCTTCTTGGAGTCTGGATAGACTTCCGAATCGCCCATATAGTTGAAGGAACAGCCTTCCGTGCCGCCGGGACCGAGCGGGCGTACCACGTTCGGGCTGCCGTTCACGCAGGACTCCTTGCCGAAGTTGACGCGTCGGCCGGGCGATGGCGCCCAGGTGCCGCCGGGGCCGGAGCCTTTCAGGTAGCCCGAACTGTTCAGGGTCGCCAACTGGGCAGAAGTCAGGTCGACGTTGGCCGGGAAGGAGTAGCTCGATAGCTGTGGCGAAAGGCGGTCGGGCAGGCTGTATTCCTGCATGAATTTGCGTTGCGAGCTGGCCAGGCGGTCCGTTTTCTGCACGTCCAGTGCGCCGAACACGTTGTAGCGGTCGGTGCTCAAATTACCAAAGCCGCCCGACAGCGAGGCCGATTTCTTGCCGCCGCCACCTTCGTCCGTAGCCAGCGCATAGAAGCTGGCATCGCCGCCCTGGTAGTCCTTGCGGGTGATGAAGTTGATCACGCCGCCCATGGCATCGGTACCGTAGATCGCGGATGCACCGTCTTTCAGCACTTCCACGCGCTGGATGGCGCCGGCCGGGATGTTGTTCAGGTCGACGCCGGAATTGTCGCCAGGGCTGGCGAAGTTGGCCATGCGACGTCCATTCAACAGCACCAGGGTGCTCGATACACCCAGGCCACGCAGGTTGGCGCCGTTAAAACCGCGCTGGCCGCCCATGACGTCGCTGACACTTGCGCCGTCGGTCAGGCCGCCTACGTTGGACGAGAGTTTTTGCAGCAGTTCGGCGGCTGTGGTCACGCCGGTCTTTTCGATATCTTCCCGCTTGATGATTTCGACTGGCAAAGCTGCCTCACCCTCGATGCGCTTGATACTGGAGCCGGTAATTTCCACGCGCGGCATGGTTTGCGCATAAGCGGTCACGCCCATGCTGCCAAGCGCGAGTAATACAGCATGGGTGCAGTGGGTGCGGCGGAACGCCGACGCCTTGTGCTTGCCAAGTATTTTCATGCGATCAGTCCTCTTAGGTTTATGAAACAGTTTCAGTGTATGCAACTTTGTACGATTTGCGCGCGCCGGACCTTGCTTGTTGCATAGTTGCAACGAAGTCAATATCGGATCAATGGCAACATAGTCGTCAATTCCAATGTGCTGAAGGAGCTTGCTCGTGAAATCCATGTCGATAGTCCTGCGATGTGCGGCGCTACTGGGCGCTCTGACGCAGGGTTCCACTGCCCATGCTGTGGAGAGTTTGCAATCTCTGGCGTTTCAGCCCGTGGCTGGCACGGTGATACCTATGGGCGGTTCCGTGCGCAACGATAACGAGGTAGTACGCCAGCGGCTGGTGCAACTTGCCGGTGGTCCCGCAGCACGGTTTGTGGTGATTCCCACTGCATCGTCCTATCCTGAAAAGTCGGGCGCGGACGCGGTAGAACAACTAAGGCGCCGTGGCGCGCAGGCGGAACTGCTGAAGATCGCGCCATGCTGGACTGGCGAGACGCTGGAGTCCGCGCGCCGGGCAGCGGCCGACCCAGCCAACCTGGCCAAGATCCGCGCTGCTAGCGCCGTGTTCTTTACCGGTGGTGCCCAGGAGCGCACTGCCGATGTACTGAATCCGGACGGCGTGGCATCGCCCGTACTGCAGGCGGTGCGCGAGTTGCAGGCGCGCGGTGGCGTGATCGCCGGCAGCAGTGCGGGAGCCGCCATCATGAGCAGCACGATGTTTCGCGATGCGATGAACTCCGTGCAGGTGATGAAGGGCGTTATGCGCGATGGCAAGGAGATCGACCGCGGGCTGGGTTTTGTTGGCGACCAGCTGTTCATTGACCAGCATTTCCTTAAGCGAGGCAGGGTGGGGCGCATGCTGGCGCTGATGCTGGCCAAAGGTTACAAGGTGGGTCTGGGCGTGGACGAAAATACCGCGGCAATTATTCACGGTAGCGAAATCGAAGTTGTCGGCGGGAGCGGGGCGCTGCTAGTGGATTTACGCCAGGCGACTCAAGAGCCAGGGCCCGTGAATGTGCGCAATGTGCGGATTTCCTATCTCGATAACGGCGATCGCTATGACCTGGCCAAATTGAAGGGGCAGGTGCTTGCGGCCAAACAGGCCAGGGGCGAAATCAAGTTCCGCCAGCCGGGCTTTGTTTCGGAGCTGGAATTCCTCCGTCCTGCTTTTACAGACATCCTCGGTGAAAACGCCATCTTGCGGGCACTGACGCAACTGGTGGATGGACCGCGC
Organism: Duganella sp. CF458; assembly: GCF_900113115.1. GTDB lineage: Bacteria > Pseudomonadota > Gammaproteobacteria > Burkholderiales > Burkholderiaceae_D > Rugamonas. Next base: position 63,039 of record NZ_FOOF01000008.1, read on the forward strand.
GACCATGTGCGGGGAATTGCGTTCGACCTCGAGAACCTGCCTGATGCTCCGGTGGCCGATCCCGCCCCCGAGCTGGGTTTCGAGTTCATGCTGCGGCGCGATGAACATACGCATGGCTGGGACAACGAGGGCTTGGACAACAACGATTATTCGATCTTCGATGCGCGTCTCGACGTGCGGCCGGTGCGCTTGAAAACCCCGTTCTATCAGGCGTGGCAGTGACGACCGGTATCCGCACGCGCCGTGACAATTGAATAGGTTCTACGCCTTGCGATGAAACTAGAATCGCGTAGAAGGCCGGAAATTCCTATCATCTGAACGGAGGCGTCGTGGACAGAATAAGCGAGGTTGTGTACGCGAAGATTCACCCGTCGGTTGGCATTGCGCGGGTAGGCAATTCCAAACAGGAGGACGGATTCTATATCGGACCCCAAGTGGTGAATCCGGAGCCCAAGCCAGCGAACTTCTACCGTGACGATACTGGAGCACTTAAACGCGAGGTGGCGGAGTTCCGCATCTATGGCTACGACGGCCAGGGGCAAGTGGTATGTGAGCTGGATATGCGGGACGGCATCGAGATTGAATGGACCGTCGAACTGGCCAATCATAAAGCGGCCTGGTACAACTTCGAGGTTGCACTGGACATCCCCGACGCTGCGACGGCGACTCCTTCCACGCGCCGCAATGCGAAAGTGCCGGTGGTCGAACGCAGCAGCTTATCGATCACGCCCGGTCCCCGCAGCATTTCCGAACCTTCTGGCTCGGGCGACCGGTACCGCTTCGATAGCGGCAGCTTCATGAGTATCCAGGTGCCGCTGGGGGAATTGCGCACCGATCCGGGCGGCCGGCTATGGGTTTTTGGCGGGCATGGCAAATCGGCCTCGTTCGACGACAGCGCCCCTACGACATTCGCCAACAACGATGGCTGGTATGACGACACCAGTGATGGTCCGGTGAGCGCGCGCGTGCGGGTGGGCGGACGAGAACTGCGTGTGGCACCGGCTTGGGTGGTCGTGGCACCGCCCAACTACGGGCCGCAACAAAAATCGGTACGCACCATGTATGCCGTGATGACAGATGTCGCCATCCAGTCGGGACAACTGCCGGTGCCGGATCGGCCTTCATTCAAGAACGATATTCTGCCGATCTTCAAGGCCATGTGCGACCTGCAGTGGATGAATGCCGGCTTCGCAGCCGGTTTTGGCTACGGCATGCCGCAGCATTTCCTTGCGCCGGATTACCTGCGCAAGCTTTCCCAGGAGGGCGACACTTACGCACAGCTGCGCATGACCGTCGCCAACGCCTTCCGCAACCCACAGTACCAGGATGCGTCGATGAAGCCGTGGCCATGGATTTATGGCGATGCGATGGATGTGCCGATGCCGCCGATTCCCCGCGCCATGAATGCGCTGACGACCACCCAGTTGACGATGCTTGGGCGTTGGGCGGAGGGCAAGTTCATCGCCGATTGCGATCCAGGCGCTGTATTTGACTTCGACCCCGACATCGATCATGTGCCGCTGGAACAGCAGCCAGCCATGCTTGACCGCGCAGCAATGGAGTTCTGCCTGGCCGACGCCTTCCATCCCGGCTGCGAGATGACCTGGCCGGTGCGCCATGGTTCGATGTACAGCGAACCCTATCGTTGGCACCACCGTGCCAAGGACGATCCTGAGCCGGACTATGGCAAGACGCTCACTCCAGCCGAAGCGTGCTCGTTTAACGGACCGTTGTACGGTCAGTCCGCAGGTTCGATCACCCGCTGGATGGCGATACCGTGGCAGACCGACACTGCGAGCTGCCGGTCCGGCTACGACCCGCAGTATGACCCTTACCTTCCTACATTCTGGCCGGCGCGCGTGCCGAACCAGGTGCTTAGCGTGGAGAACTACAACAAGGTGGTGGACCAGGAATTGGGACGCGATCAACGCCTGGCAGCCTTCAACGACCGCGCTGACTGGGACCGGACGCTGGGCGCCGGGTACGAACAGCAGTTGCTAACCATGGTGAATCATTTCGACCGGCAAGGCATAGTCGAGCTGCGCAAGGGGGTCCTTAACGACCCGGATCTTCCTCCTGTGATGCAGGTGGAAGATCGCGGTGGCCAGCCGCTGTCCGAGACCGAACGCAAGGCCACCGACAGCCGGATGCGCCAGGTTGCGCGCCGCGGAACACCCAAGCCCGTGGAGTGATGCCGGTTCCGACTGACCATTCGCCGCCGGAGTGGGATGCGATCATCTTGGGCGCGGGGCCGGCCGGGGCGGCGTTGGCCAGGCGCCTGCGGCCCAGGCACCGTGTGCTCCTATTGGATCGGCCGCAAGCGAGAGCGAGCGGGGCACAACGAATAGGTGAGTCACTGCCGGGCGCCGCGCATATGCTGTTGCGGCGCCTGGGGATCCATGACAGCTTTCTTGCGCAAGGCCATGCGGCGCGCGGTGCAATGGTGTCCCAATGGGATTCGGAAGCGCCAACATGGTTTGATCCCATTCGCGACCCGCATGGAGCGGGATGGCACCTCGATCGAATGCGTTTCGATGCAAGCCTGAGGGCGGCCGCCATTGAGGCCGGTGCCATCCTGGTCGACAGCGCCCGGCATTTGACCGCGTCATTTGACGCGGGGCGCTGGCAGGTCGACTTCGAGTGTGACGGGCCCTTGTGCCGGACGCATCGGGCGCCGGTGCTGGTCGATGCCACTGGACGGAGTATGGCTGCCGCCAGGCAGCTTGGGCTGGCTCGTTGCGGAAAAGACCGGCTGATCTGCCTTTACGCACACCTGCCGGTGGACGAATGCGATGAGGACCACTCCACCCGCATCTGTGCCGACAGCAATGGCTGGTGGTATAGCGTGCGCGTACCGGCCGGGCAACGCGTGCTCGCGTTTCACTTGGATGGCGATGACTCGGAACTGAAAGCGCTGCGTGATCCGGCTCGGCTACTGGCCAAGGCGCGTCGCCATCAGCTGCTGGCCGCGATCCAGCCGGCAGTCATGGATTTTCCGGTGCACGCGCAACCTGCCGGTGGGGGAGGGCTGGATCCAGGTGCTCTTGCACGACTGCCGGAAGGCTTTTTTGCAATTGGCGACGCCATGCTGTCATTTGATCCAATTGCGTCGCAGGGGCTTTTCAATGCCCTTGCCACGGCCGAGAGTGCCGGCCGGGCAATCGAGCGTTACATCGACGGCGCCAACGATGCGCGTGAGAGCTACCTCACCGAGATGCGGGCGGTAGCCGCCCGCTATGGCCAACGTCTCGACGAGACCTATGCGGCGGTGAGCCGCTATTCCCATCAGTTGTTTTGGCAGCGGCGCGCCCCGCATAGCCGCCGCACGGGATTATTGAACCACTAGCTCCACCCGGCGGTTCTTGGCACGTCCGGCGTCGTCCGCGTTGGATGCGACAGGCGCCAGACTGGCTACGCCTTTGCTCGCGAGGCGCGTGGCGGCAATCTGGTATTGCTTGGCCAGCGCGGAAACAACCGCTTGTGCGCGTTGCTGTGACAGCGCCTGGTTCGCGTCAAGGTTGCCCTGGTTGTCGGTATGGCCCACGATGTACACCTTGAGTGCCGGCTGGCTCTTCAAGAGTTTCGCCATTTCATCCAGCTGTGTCTTGGATTCAGCCGCTTTGATTTCCGCTTTGCCAGTGTCGAAGTAGATGCCGTACAAGGCGATCTTGCCGCTGGACTGCAGGGCAGTCTTCAGCGCATCCGCATTGACGGTCACCTGGCCGCCTTGCATCGCTTTCGGTTCGGCAATCTCGATGTAAGTGGTAGTGAAGTCGGTGCGATACACCTTGCCGGAATTTAGCATCACGTGGACGGTGCTGCCATCCTTTGTCAACGTGCCGTAAGTGAAGTAGATATCATCCGTGCCGAGCATATTGGAGCCGCCCAAGGAATGCATCTGGCTGTTCAGCGCGGATTTTTCCGGGTGACGTGCCCGGTTGGCACGAAAATCGGCTTCCTTCATGTCGCCGTAATGATCGTCAAAGCCGTAGCGCATATGTTCGCAACCTTTGTCGCGCGGCGTGCAGCTGATGATGGCTTTGAATCCTGCTGCCTTCAGGGCTTGTTCGTAGTTGCGATGCACTTCCAGCGGGGTCTTGCCGAGCGGTGCGAAATACACCATGCGCGTGATCTGGCCTTCCACCGCGACCGGCTCAACGAAATTATTCTCGCTGTTCAGGCCCAGCTTGCCCGGGAAAATCGTCTGGTCGAAGTTGATCTTCTTGTAGGCCATCATCCAGGAATTGTTGTAGCGCTGGATCAGGGGATGGTCTTCGCCACCGGCGACATCGATAGCCCAGTCGGGACCTGCAAAGGCGGCCGCGGTGAAGGAAAGCGTAGATAGGGAAAACACGGCGGCAATGAAATGGCGAGCCATAGGGGCGGACGGCAGTTTCAAGAAATATCCTTTCGCATGAAGTAGCAAACGCATGGGTTGAACTTGATAATGATGTCAAGTTTATACCATGTGGTGGGATTTTCTTAAGCTGCAGTGACTCAGCCCTGACCTGACACAGAATGTCTGATGAGTTAGAGTTCGTTTGGACCGATTCCGGCCAGGAACTGCCGTTGCGCCCTCGGCTTCCCTCCCCAGTTGGTTGTAAATATGTCAAAATCGGTGCGCACCAGGTCGCTGCGACTTTTGTCGATTTTGTTAAACCTGTATGGAAACGCAGTAAATACTAAAGAAGCCCCGCCGTTGAAGGGTTTCCTTGGTCAAAAACAAGGGATGTGATATCGCAGACGCCCATGTTAACTCGGTATTTTGCGATCTATAACACGTTGAGCCTAACACCAGATGAAGATTCCATGTTCTGATTGCGGCGTTCTCATTTTGCAGGAAACTGCGGAACGAAATGGAGGACGTTGCATGCCTTGTAGATCAGGTACTCGAGCGCAAATTGAAGCGTCAAAGATTGCAGCAAAGCGCGAGCGCGAGCTTGACGCAACTGACCCAATCCGCATTTATTGGCGCGATCTTGTCGACATGGTTTACAAAACCCCAGCTGGGCTGAATTCGTTATCTGAGCACGAACTACAGTATTGGGCAGTCGGCTGCCTTTCTGGCGAAGTGTACAACGGTGGCTTTGATCAGTATTTTCACAATAGTTCCGCCTCCACATATCATGCGGCGCTGCGCGGACTGGAAGCTATGGGAGCCTTAGGAAGTCTACTTCTACTTCAAAAAGCGAAGCAGATCGTTTTCGGTTTCAAAGACGTACCTGAAAATACATCGGCGAGAAGAGATTTCTTGGCGAACACATCTAGCGATTCGAGGCAGCAGCGCTTGGATGAACTAGATCGGCAATTCTGGGCGGACCCAGATAAGCTTGCGGAACTATGCGAAGAATTCGCAGTTCGTCATGGTCTTGTGCGGCTAACAGCCCAACAAGGCGCTCCAGTGGACGGCCTACGGCCGCCACTGAGCTGAAACGTTGATGCCGCAGGCAGAATCCGGCCAATAACGGACTTCCACTGAGCAATCACGAACCTAATGACTTTAGAAACCGTACAGACCGTTGAAGTTACGTGCTTTGATCAGATGCTGCGAGTAAGGATCTTGGGCGGTGGCGAACCCTGGTTTCAGACCGTGAACTATACTTTGGTAGGCATCGAATGGCACAATAATCTTGGCGCTTTTTTGTTCAACATGAAAAGTCGTGGACGCTCCCCCGATTGGTTCGCCTATGTTCTTGAAGAGCTTGAAAACGAAATAGATTTGCGATTGCAGTTGAACAGTGCTACGACCTGGCTGAACGTCCCCGATGACGTAAAGCGCGAAATCGAATTAGCCACAAATTGACTGAGGTCGGCCAATTGCGGCCTCTTTATATAGTTTACCTCAGAATAGGAAAAGTTCTTGAAGATTTTGTATGTAGCCCTGGCTTCGCTGTTCTTTACGGCCTCCCATTCCGCCGTCGGTCAGAATAATTCGAGCTGCACCGCCATCGTTAAGTCGGCGCAAGACGCTGCAAGTAGAGCAGATTGGGTAATTGAAGGGGATGTTAACAATACTTTCAAAATGAACTCTACACCTGGCCGTATTGACGTTAGCATCGAAAATGCCAAGGTTGTTTTTGAAAGTGAGAAGTCTCCGAAGTTTTTCACCGCGGTGCTACAAACGGATTCGTGCTTCCCTAATGCGATAACTACCCTATGGGGAAAGCCTGCAGATAAGATTATTGGAAAGCGGATGCGTTTTTACGGCACCAAGCTTACGTCTGGACGTGGTCGCCGCTTTTTCTTCATGCAGCCTGCCGAACAGGCAATGCCATCAATGCCAGTAACTCGAAAGGAGTACGCGGACAAGAAATATCCCCATGATGCACTCACGGCTACGCAAGATGGTTGGTCGCGAGTGCGCTCTACTGATGGCCATTTTTCAATCGAAATGCCCGGCTCATTTGAAGATATTACAAAGGGTAGTGGGGAGCAGCCTGCGTTTATGTTGCGAGGCACTGACCGGTATGGCTCTACGTTTTTAGCGGTTTTTGAGCGCTCGGGTCCCGGTTCAGGAATGGGCGGGACTTTTGACTCCACCATCACAAAGCCTGATGCTAAAACATTGACGTTCAAGGGCGCTGATGCAGTTTCTACTTTGGGCGAAATACCTGGCAGCAACGGTGAAAAAGTCACCCACGGATTGTGGTTCAGGGTACCAGGTGGGACCTTTATGTTGGGCGTCGTAACCGATAAAGACCAGAAAGAATCCCTCAAATTTCAAGAGCGATTCTTCAATTCTTTAACATTTGAATAGACGCATTTATTGCGTCTGTTATCTCATTCGGGTCGGCGCTCAGCACGAACTTCCGCAAAGGGGCGGAAGCTGTCGGCAGTCTGACGCGTATTGCCAGATCAAGTCTGAACTATTGCACTTGAGCTGGCCTGCGACGGGACTTTCTCGAGGGCGGTTCAATCCGGCGGAAATACCGATTTCAGGTAGTCGTCGTGATTTTCCGTAGGCCGTCTATGATCAATCTGGTTTCTCCCCAGTGTGTAGGGCCGTAGTCCTGCATTGTGCGACGTAAGCTTGTCCTCGTGCTGCCCGACCGGATCCTGCTGGTCATGGCGGGTCAGCTCTTGCTTCATGGCGTTGGCAAAGTATTGCTTGGCTTCCGCGCTCAAACCCTGTTCTTTAGACTTCTCGCGCTGCACGATCACACCGATCGCTCTCTTGTAATCGTCCCGAACTTCGTCGCTAAGATTGATCGAGGGTTTGCCGTCATTCATCTTTCCAGCATCCGTAAGAATCATGTTGAATAGCTTGTCGATGGCCTGGGCATCGGTCATGTCCGGGTTGTTCTTCCTATCGAGCTTACTCATGAGATCTTCGAGCGAACTGTGCTTCGCTGTGAGGTTAACCTTGATTTGAATGGCGGCCAGAATGCCTTTTGTCGTCAGAAGTTCTGAATTGCGCAGGCTGTAGAAGTTGCCCATGCTGCTTGCACCTGTTGCCATGCCCAGATCGCTCGTCTTCACAGTATCCAGCTGCGGCCTGGCCTCGACGCGGCTGATCCCTACCTGGCCTTGGCCCAGGTACTCGCTGAGGCTGTAGACGTTAGTTCGCGGAAGTATCTGGGCATCTTCATTGACTCCAGACTGATGACCCAGATAGGTCGTTGCCTTATATCGGTCGGTCAGTGCAAACATCGCCGCCCTTTGCTGGTTGCGGTCGAGACCTTCGCCTACCATATCGTTAAAGAAGTGCGCATTGACGCCTTTTGATTTGGCGTAGTCGCTCCACACCTTTTGCTCCTGCTCGTTGAACGCACTACCCACGAAGCTGATGTCAAGCTTGTCCTTTCCGCCGATCGAATTCTGTGCGTTGTAGACTTCATCTATCATCCCGCGCATGACTGCATCGTCAGGCGTCGTGTGGCGGTACTCGCGGGGATTCCATTCTTCCTGGTGCGCCCGCTTGTTGATATTGACGACAATTAGCCTCGATTCTCGCGTGTGATGCGCCGCGGTGAAGTCGACGGAGGGCAATTTTTTCGCGAGATAGGCCTTGATTTCAGGTTCCGACGCAATCTTCGCTTTGAACATCTCGTGGGCTCTTTCTCGGACCTCGGGCTTCGCCATCACACCGTCATATTGCTGGTAGTGCTTCCGTCTCTCCTCGCTCACCGACGCTTTGTACTTGGTAACATCCTGCAGGGTGCCGAAAATGTAGTCGCGGCCTTCCTGGAACTTGTCGCCTAACGATTCCAGATGCTGTTTGATGACATCGAGATTGCGGTTGAACGCTTCCTGCTCGGATCCCGGGCGCGGATTCTTGAAATACTCGAATACCGTGAGCGGGCGATCTTTCTCGTCAAGGAAGGCCGTGTATTTATAGGCGTTCATATCACCCCTCGCGCTAGGAGGGAACTGAACGACAGGGCGCTCCGACTTTGCGAGCTCCTTCTCGAATTCTTTGACTTTGTCTCTGGAACTGGCGAGTTCACGCTCCGCGCCTGATGCCCTGAGAAGGCTTTGCTGAAAACCTGCCCGGCCCGCATTGGCATGCGTGGCATGTCCGGCAGTGGTATTGGGTAATTGCACTGTCGCCGCGGTATTCGCTTGCGGCGCCGCAGGAGCTGGATGCGCGTCGAATATGGGGGCAGTCGTAAGTGGACTGGTTTTCATGGTGACTCCAGGCGAAGTTGTTCTGGAAGCCGATCGGAAGCTTCCAAAGGCACTCATGAGTAACATGAGCGCTCCCCGGGTTCCATTCGATGCGCTCGCCCGTCCTTCCAGATCACAAGCCGACGTAAAAATGCGACTGTGAAAATGTGTGCAATTTTTTGTCATTTTGCGCATGTAGAGTAGATCCCGCATGCTCGCTGGAAAGTCTGAGCTGCTCCAGCTTCCCATGCTTCTATCCGGATTCGTTGCAGACGTTCCTATTGCGATAGCGAGGTGTATGGTGAGAATGCGTGTATCCCAGGAAGGACCAAAAGCATTGACCGTCAATGCAGTGGCGGGTACCTATGTCGTTTTACTCGGCATGGAGGTGAGCGATGAAGCGCGCAAAGGCTTGCTGGGCTTTGCAATCCATCGGACGGACAAGACGGCGCGCGAACAGTATTGGCTGAAGGGTTTCAAGACCTTTGAAGCGACCGAGCCCAATCCGGCACCAGGCACCCTGGTATCGACGTTGGAGCATCCGGTGCAAGGGTTCCTTTGGGGGGACTATACCGCCAAGGCGAGCAACAACTACATCTACAGGGTCGTGCCGGTCTATGGAGATCCCCGCAACCTGCAGTACGGCGATGCGGTCGATGTACCCGTAACCACGGAGAACGAAGACAACGGCGCCCACGCCATCTACTTCAATCGTGGCGTAGCCGGCAGCCAGGCATATGCACGCAAGTTCGGCAACGTCAGCCCGGCGCAGGCGGGTCCTGAGGCGTACAAGTGGCTGTCGCGTGGGGTGGAGGAAGCGATCATCGCCTTCATCGGCAAGGCAAAAGGCAAGCATTTTGCGATCCGGGCTTCAGCCTATGAATTCAGCCACAAGGCTGTGCTGGCGGCCTTTGGCGCGGCCGCTGCCAGTGGCGCCGATGTGAAAATCGTTTACGACTGCCGCAAGAAAGAGCCACAGGAAACCAGCAACAAGGCCATTGCGGAAGCGGGCATCGAAGCATTGATGATCCCGCGTAAGGCTAACCCTAGCTATATCTCGCACAACAAATTCATTGTATTGCTCAAAGATGGCAAGCCGGTTGAAGTACTGACCGGATCGACCAACTTCACCGATGGCGGAATCTATGGGCAGTCGAACGTGGTGCATATCACACGCCTGTCGGAGGTGGCGGCGAAGTATCTGCAATATTGGGAGCAGTTGGCCGTGGATACGCCGGCCGTGAAACTGCGCCCTGAGAACCTGAAGCAGACACCCGATCCGGTGGGCGACTTGTCCTCTGGCGTGCACGTTGTGTTCAGCCCAAGGCCGTCGCTGAATGCCTTGCAATGGTATTCGGGGAACATCGACCAGGCGCAGAAACTGGCAGGCTTTACGGCGGCATTCGGAGTCAACAAGCTTTTCGCCGATGTCCTGGCGCGCAATTCCGCGAATATGCGCTACGTGTTGCTGGAAAAGCCCGGACCGACATATGACGAGTTCAAGGCTGTCCGTAACAACCTGATCGCTATCGGCGAGGTGCTCGACACCAACGTGATCGGCGACTCGGCCCTGCATCGCTGGCTGGGTGAAAAGCTCAGTGGCTTGAACAGCTTCGTCAACTATGTTCACACCAAATACCTTTTTGTCGATCCAATGGGGGCGAACCCGACCGTCATCAGTGGCTCAGCCAATTTCAGCGATGCCTCGACGACGAACAACGACGAGAACATGCTGATCGTAAGGGGCAATTGCAGCGTGGCTGATATCTACCTCGGGGAGTTCATGCGCCTGTGGAGCCATTTCCGCTTCCGTGATGTCGCCAAACGCTACTCGAAGGTTAACGCGAACAAAGCAGTTGGCAAAGCGGCCAGCGCCGGCATTGGCGACAACGTGCCGTACCTGGCACCGGACGATAGCTGGATACGCACTTACTACGGCGAGAACCTCGCCAAGGTGACCGAGCGTGAACTGCTGCAGGGCATGCACATCCCGCAACAATAAGACCGGAGGGAGACGATGGACAAGGTGATGGAGCTGATCGGCGGGCCGGTATGCCAGGCCAAAGTGGATTCCAGCCTGCTGCCCGGCGATGGCCAGGCGTTGACGCACGCGAACAAGGAAGCGCTCTGGGAGATCTTCAAGCAGATTGCGGTGATCTGGAAGAACGTGCGCTACGAATCGTCCAACCTGAAAAGTTCGTGGCTGGAGATGCTGCAGCAAAAATCTGAACTGGCCCCCAGCTACACCGGCGAGTATATCAACGCCATCTACGTGGTACGGGAACTGGTGGCCATGTATGGCGAGCAGCAGGCATACCGCAAGCTGTTCCTGGAGAACGGGATCCCACCCGGCCCGCCAGGCACGCGCCTGGCCCATGCCAAGCGTTACGTGGTCGATGAATTCATCAAGCTGCAAGTGATGATGAGCGGCTTCAAGCACTTCGGCGGCAAGAACTATCACGGCTATGTGAAGGGTTCGCGCTACAACGAGCATGCGCTGGTGCGGCAGTACGAACCGAAGGAGAACAACTCATGACTTCCAGCCGTGTCTATGATTATGTGATCGTGGGATCCGGCGTGGCTGGCGTGAGCCTGGCCAAGCGGTTGCTGGAAGACGACCCCGAAACCGCCATCCTGATGCTGGAGGCCGGCCCGTTCATACCGTCGCGCGACCGGCGCTCATGGTGGGACTACATCACTTTGAATCGTACGCCCTACGATTTTACGTACGACCAGGACTGGGAGGTGCCGTCCACCGGCAACGTGAACTGGCTATCCGCGGGTACACGGGTGAAGGCGGTCGGCGGTTCCACCATGCACTGGGGAGCCTGGAGCCTGCGTTTCAAGCCGGAAGACTTCCAGCTGTACACCAATACCGGCGAAGGCGCCGACTGGCCCATCGGCTACAACGACCTGGAAGACTACTACAACCAGGCCGAAGAATTCCTGTCCGTTTGCGGTGACGACGCGGAGGACTGGTCTCCGCGCAGCAAACCTTATCCGGCACCGCCATTCGCCTGGACCGCGGCGGATGGGGTGATGATCGAAGCCTTCCAGGCGTTAGGCATCAAGCCCGGCAAGATGCCGATTGCGCGCTACCGTAAATGCCTGACCACCGGTACCTGCAAGTACTGTCCATTCGGTGCGCGTTTCTCGGCGCAGAACGTACTGACAGAGATGACAGATAACAAGCGCTTTGTGAACTTCGAACTGCGCGCCAACACGCCGGTGACGGAAGTGCGTATGCGCAGCAAGGCGGAAGTGGACGGTCTCGATTGCATCGACAACGTGACCGGCACGCATTACACCGTGCAGGCAAGCCGTTACGTCATCTGTTCGGGCTCCTACGAAACGCCGAAGCTGCTGATGAAGTCGAAAAACGACTACTGGCCGCAAGGCGTGGGCAATGACCATGACTTGCTTGGGCGTTTCATCATTTCGCACTCCATGCTCAAGGTGCGCGGCCGTACTGCCAGCAATCCGAACCGATGGTTCCAGGAGTACGATTTCCCGACCCTGATGTCACGCAGCTACGATACGCCGGAACGGCAGAAGATCGGCAAGATCTTCCTGTTCAAGGATCGTGTGCGCCCCAATACGGATATTGCGCAACTGATGATCGCCGGGAAAACGCCCGAAGAAGTCGATGCCATCGTCAGCGGGCCAATGGAGATGGAGCTGCAGGCCTTCATGGAGGAGAAGGGAAAGTTCGACAACCGCCTGCAAATTGCCGAGGGCTATGACAGGTTCGGCTTGCCGCTGACGACGGTCAGCTTTAGCCGCACCGAGCAGGAGAACATCAATACGCAGGCCAATCTGGACTTGATGCAGGAAGTCATCGTCAAGATGGGCTATGAAGTGGTGTACGCCAAGACGGAAGACCCGGGCGCGCACCACACCACGGGCACCTGCCGGATGGGCGCCACGCCGGAGATGGGCGTCACGGACAGCGACTTGAAAGTCTTCGCTACCGACAACCTGTACCTCTGCTCGAACGGCGTCTTCCCGAGTGGCAGCGCGGTCAATCCGACGTTGACGTTGACGGCGCTGTCCATGCGCCTGTCCGACCACTTCCTTGCTCACCCAATCAACAAGGCCCAGCCATGACTACCGCCCCAGCCAGCAGTCTGCACGACCGTGTGTGCCAGGTTCTTAGTGCCCGCAATCCCAACATCAAGGAGAATGTAGCGTGCCTGATGCATGCGGAACTCGAGGTGAAAATCAGCCCTGGGGAGCGGCTGGCACTGCTGAAGAAAACACTGCAGCAGGCGGTCATGCTGGAGTTCGCGACGTTGCCCCCGTACCTGTGCACCCTGTGGTCGATCAAGGACAACCTGGATCCCGTGGCCAAAACGATCCGGCACGTGGTGCAGGAAGAGATGCTGCACATGGCCTTGGCCTGCAATATGCTTGCCTCGCTGGGAGGAACGCCGCATCTCTACGACACCACCAGCGGCGGCCTGCACTATCCATGTGCATTGCCAGGCGGTGTGCATCCTGAACTTCACATTGGGCTGGCCGGCCTGAGCGATTCCACGCTGGACGACTTCATGGAGATCGAACTGCCGGAAGATCCGATGGACATCGGCACGTACGACAGCAAGTACAAGCATGCCCATGATCACGAAGGAACGCACGCCAGCACCATCGGCGCCTTGTACGACGCGATCGCCCATGAATTCGAAAGCCTGCAGCCGGAGATGACGCCGGATCATCAGGTCGCGGGGCCGCTGTCCTGGTTTGTCGTCGATGCGCCGGAAAAGGTGACCAGTGCCATCCACTGGATCAAGACGCAAGGCGAGGGCGCGGTGCACCTCGATCCTTCCGAAAAGGGCCTGGCGTCCTTATCGCACTATTACCGTTTCTGGGAAGTGCGCGAGCGGCGCAAGATCGAGTACGACCCTGTCAACAAGAAGTACATATTCGGTGGACCGCTGGCGTTTCCGGATGTCTGGCCCATGGCCGAGGTGCCGGAAGGCGGCTATCGCGCCGATGAAGTAAGCCAGGAGGTGGGCGACCTGCTGCTTGGCTTTGACCGTACCTATTCGAAGGCAATCCATCTGCTGGAAAGCGCCTGGGGCGAGGGCGGGCAGGGCGCGATGTGGCGCGCCATCGAGTTGATGTTCGAACTGGAAAAAACAGCGCGGCCCCTGATGCAGATTCCGATACCGAATGGCCGGGGCAATTACGGCCCTTGCTTCCGCCTGATCACTCTTTGAGGAGACAGCATGCAATCGACAACCCAGCAGGCGGGCGACCTGCGCCATGTAGTCAGTACGGTCGAACTGAACGCGTCGGCCGACGCGGTGTGGGCGGTGGTCGGTGGCTTCTACACCATCCACCACTGGCATCCCGATATCACGGAATCGGCCGTCGACCCGGAACAGACCGAGATTCCCATGCTGCGTCGGGTATTGACCTTCCCGGGGCAGCCTACCACCACCGAGGAACTGGTGACGATGGATAACCCGAATCGCTGGTACAGCTACAAATGGCAAGCCGGGGCGTGGGGCGAGCAAGTGAAGGAGTACCACGCGCAAATTCGCGTGCTGGAAATCGTTCCCGACCGGACCTGCATGGTGCATTGGTCCTCGACATTCCGCTACAAGGAAGACGCACTGAGCTCGTTTTACCAGCGCGGGTTCGACAATCTTATTGAACGCTTTGGCCGTCCGAAATCAAGGAGCTGACATGGGAAGCTATGTGGAAATCAACGATACCCTTCAACTCACGACGGAGCAGGGCTTCCCGGCAGACCTGCTGAATCTGTCGCGGCACCGGGAGAAGCCGATCACCTTGGAGGACATCGGGGACAGGGTGTTCGAATTCAAGGACAAGCCGAGCGCCCGCATCTTTCAGTTGGACCCGGTGCGGGTCTATTACGTGCACAACATCGACGGGAAGTGGCTGTTCTGGGGCAGGGTCTTCATCGAGAGCCAGACCATCTACAAGAAACTGAACACCGATGGCAGCTGGACGGAAGGAAGCTGGCTGACCTCCGGAACCTATCGCATCATTGACGTGTATCCGCCGGATTACCAGCACACGTTTACGTTGCACGAGGCTCCGGCGGATCGCAATTACTTCAAGCCGTAAGGCGGCCGCATTTTCCTGCAGCTTTCGCGGATTTGATATATGATGGTCGTCATGAGGAAGAAGACCATCAAACAACAGTTGCCAAGTCGTAAAGAAGAAACGCACGAACGGATCGTGGAAGTCGCGGCGCGCGCCATTCGCCGTACCGGCTACGGTGGCACCGGCGTGGCCGACATCATGAAAGAAGCCGGCCTGACACACGGTGGTTTCTATGCGCACTTCGATTCCCGCGATGCGCTGCTCGCTGAAGCGGGGGATCGGGCGGGCGCCGAATCGGTGGCGCTGGCGGCGCGCGTGGCGGCGGCGGCTCCCCCCGGGCAAGCGTTGCAGGCCATGATGCAGGCTTACCTGTCCCCTGAGCACATAGGGGCTATTGAGACTGGTTGTCCAGTCTCGGCACTAGGATCGGAGATGCCGAGGCAGGCGCCGGAGGTACGGCGTGTGGCGACCATCCACATCAAGGAAATGATCGACTTGTTTGCGCGTCAACTTCCGGACTGGGGCCAACCCCAGGCGCACGAGCAGGCAATGGCCCTGGTTTGCGGCTTGATCGGCACAACGATGGTGGCGCGGGCGGTCGACGATCCCAAGCTGTCGCAGGCGCTTTGTGCAGCCGCGCTGAAGCAGTTTTTACCGGCCGCCGAGTGAAGGGGGCGCAATGGCCACGCCCGTTTTTTTTGCCATTGAATATGATGGGTGTCATATTGTGTGTTCGATTTGAGAGGAAACTGGCGTTATGAAAAAGATTGCTTTGGTTACCGGCGCTTCGTCCGGCATTGGTGAGGCGACGGCAACGCGCCTGTCGGAGGCTGGCTTCAAGGTATACGGCACCAGTCGCCGTGGTGCCCAAGGGGCTAAGGGCAAATACGAAATGCTGCCGCTCGATGTGACCAGCGACGATTCGGTGCGAGCTGCAGTTGCGGCGGTGCTCGCCATGGAGGGCCAAATCGATTTGCTGGTCAATAACGCGGGTTTTGGCGTGGCCCCCGCGGGTGCGGAAGAAAGCTCGATCGAACAGGCGCAGGCAATTTTCGACACCAATTTCTTTGGCGTGGTCCGCATGACGCGCGCCGTGTTGCCCCATATGCGGGCTCGAGGGAAGGGCCGCGTCGTGCACATTGGATCCGTGCTGGGTTTCCTCCCTATGCCTTATGGCGCGCTTTATGCGGCCAGCAAGCACGCCATTGAAGGCTATTCGGAATCGCTGGACCACGAGCTGCGTAATTGGGGTATCCGTTCGATCGTGATCGAACCGGCGTACACCAAGACTCCATTCGATGCCAACCTGCTGGAACCGGACGCCAAGCTGGAAGCCTACGCTGAAGTGCGGAAGACCGTCGCGCACCGCGTGCAGGAAGCGATGGCCGGTGCCGAAGGACCAGGTGTGGTAGCGGAGACCATATTGAAAGCAGCGCTGGCAAGCAAGCCGCGACTGCGCTACACCGCCGGAACCCTGGCAAGGCGCCTCCGGCTGCTGCGCTCATTCGCGCCGACCGGCCTGGTGGACGCCGGGCTACGCAAGGACCTAAGCCTGGCCTAGCGCCATTCAGGCGTTCGGTTCATCTCGCTGATAAACAAGGAATATGGAAATGAAGGCACTAGTCTTGAAGCGCTACGGCGGCGCAAATAATGTTGAGTTCGCGGACCTTCCGCGGCCCACAATCAAGCCGGACGAGATATTGGTCCAGGTCTACGCGGCAGGCCTCAATCCCGTCGATAACATCATTGCGACGGGCAGCTTCAAACCGATCATCAAACTCCAACTGCCCGCGACCATGGGTAGCGACCTGGCGGGTGTTGTCGTGGAGCTCGGCAGTGCGGTGACTCGATTCAAAGTCGGCGACGCGGTCTTTGCCAGCACCTTTGACCTTGGCGTCGGTACGCTTGCCGAATATGCAGCGGTGCCGGAGCACGCTGCAGCGCTTAAACCGGACAACCTCGATTTTGTGCAGGCGGCTTCTATTCCAATGGTTGGCCTGACCTCGTGGCAAGCGTTCGCAGAACGGGCCCGGTTGCAGCCGGGCCAGAAGGTGTTTATACCGGCAGGCGCCGGAGGCATCGGCAGCTTTGCCATCCAGTTGGCGAAACTGCTTGGCGCCAAGGTGGCAACGACGACCAGCACGGGCAACGTGGACTTTGTGCGCCAGCTCGGCGCCGACGAAGTAATCGACTATAAAAAACAGGAGTTCGAGGAGCTGCTGCGCGACTACGACGTAGTCCTTGCAACGCTGCGTGGCGGCGAGCTGGAAAGGTCGCTGCAGGTCGTGGGGACGGGCAGCAAGATCGTATCGTTGGTCGGCCCGCCGGACGCCGCTTTCGCACAGCAGCGTGGGATGAATTTCGCGATGAAGTTCGTGTTCGAACTGCTGAGTGGGAAAATTATCCGGCTCGCGAAGCGGCGTAAGGCCAGCTACTCATTCCTATTCGTGCGTCCGGATGGCCGGCAACTGGCAAATATCGGCGATCACCTTGCCGCGTCACGCCTGCGTCCTGTGGTGGATACCGTGTTTCCCTTCGCCCAGGCAAAGGAGGGACTGGCCTACCTTGCGCAAGGCAGGGCGAAAGGGAAGGTGGTGGTGCAAATGGCGACGTCCGTTCCGGAGGCTTGAGAACGGGACTTGGAAGGGACTGGCGCCTGCCTTGTGTTTACTCGTCGTCAAATTCGGAAGTCAGGTCTTTGAAACCCTTACGCACTGCAAAGGCGAGGAACTCGTCTGGCGTGTCGAGCACGATCAAGCGCTTTTCCTGGATCACCGGATCGCCTGGTGCCAGATCAGGGCCGTTGTAGCCTAGCACGCGCAGGCGAGCGCTGATTTCGGCGATCAGCTTGAGATCTTTGTGTAATCCATCGGCAGCCGGTGCGGCCAGATCGACATATAGGTCGATCACGCCGTAACCTTCGTCGAAGATGCGAATGGATTTGATGTCGATGGTACGGCCACTGCCGTCCACTGCCTTGAACGGGCCGCTGAGCTGGATGTCGGTGTCTTGATTCATGCCGGCAGCATACACTATTTGGGTGATTTCGCGGCTGGAAATGCTCACTTGCCCAGCAAACGCAGGGACTCTTCCCAATCGTTTTCCCAGGCGTAGAGGAAGTCGTGCGATTTGAATGTGCGCTTTAATGGGCCGAGCGGAACACGGTACACGTCATGCAGGCCCAACGCCAAAGTGACTGGGTTCCATACCGCGTTTCGCTTCGATTTTCGGGCGCTTGCTTTGACGCGGGCGCCATCGTCGCCAAAGATACCTGTAGCCTCATCCAGTTGCCGAGCCAGGTCCAGGCGCACGAAAGCGGCGAATGCAAGCAGCACCTCTGCCTTGCTGATTCCGAACTGGGATTCGCTCGCGCCGGTCCCCTTTGCTTGCTGCTGCGCGGAGCTTGCCTCGTGCTTCAGCTTCCCGGCGAGGCGCTCGAGGTCCTTTTTGAGGAAGCGCAGTTCGTCGAGTGAGCGACGAAATCCCGGCTCGGGGAGCCTGGCTGGAAGCTTGTAGGCGTCCTTCGTGAACGTGATCAGCACGTCTTCACTGCCGGCCACCAGGCGGGCGACATCGTCTTGGAAGAAGATCGGTGCCGCGTAACCGCCGTTGGCATCCCCGAACAGCTCAGGGTACGCAGGATCGTAGTCAAGCCAGACTACTGGCGTCAGCCCGTTTTCCAGGAGGCGGGCAAGGGTCCAGGGTGCGCCGGTCTGCTGCGCCAGCCAGGCGCAGGCTTCCTTGGTCGTTGCGCGGAAAGGTAGTTCGATATTGCTCATTCGCTTTTCTGTAGGTTCTGCCGTGCACGCCCAATTATAGCTGCTGGGGATGGTACCCTCCTGAGGCGGCGGATGCCCAGAACCAGCCCGGTCATGCTCAGCATTGCACCGAGCATGCAAAGTGACACAACCAGGACATCCCACATCGGCCGCGAACGCATTGCCGCTGCGAAATCGAGCTGGTGCAAACCATTGAACAGCCAGCGATTCCATTTGCTGTTACGGTCGGCATGCCCAACCAGTTGGCCCAACGCGGGATCGGCATAGAACGTGGTCTCATCATTCAACTGGAACTGCACGCGCAGTACCGGGAATTGACGGTCTCCATGATGGCTGTAGTAGTAACTGTCGCCTGTATCGATCACCTCGGCCGTCAGCACCGGTGTGCCGGGTCGTGTGGCGCGCACGGCCTGTACCAGTACCTGTTCTGGAATAGGCGGCAGCACTGCGCCGCTGCCGGCATCCAGCAAAGTTTGCCGGGCACGATCAAGGGCCACGAAAAACAGCTTGCCGCCGACCCTGCGCCATTCGAGCTCCAGAAAATTGTCGCCGGCGTGGATGGTTTGCGCCAGATCGACCGACAGATCCTGGCGGCTCAGCGGACCACCTGCGAAGGCTAAGCGGTCGTTCGCCGTCACGCCCGGCGATGACAGCCAGTCGAAAGGCGTGACTGAAAGCCAGCCGCTGAACAGCCACGTCAGCGTCACCGTACCGATGCCGAGGCCAAGCCAGTGATGCCATGCCTGCCAACCGCGATACGGTGAGCGTCGGCCGCCGGCATAGCGCTGGCGCAGCCGCACGCGTTGGATGCCAAGGATCATGCCGGCCATCACCAGCACGAAGGCTGCGCCGGAAGTCCATAGCACCACTTGCCGCCATGGCTGTCCATGCTCGCGTAGTGGGGTAAAGTAGATCCAGTGGATGACGGAACCGGCCCAATTCCAGGCGCGCTCATTGCGCGTGGTGTCCCTTACCAGTTCACCGGTGCGGCCTGATACGTACAGCACACTGCCGGCCGTGTCGTCCGCCTCGACCCGGTACAGTGGCCGATGCACGCGGATGGAACCAAAAGACCACTGATCCAGCTCGATCGCCTGTACCGTCAAGCTCTTGGCTTCAAGCGCGGCCGCCCTGGCCGAGGCCTGGGCCATGTCCGGCGTGACGTGCAGCGCGGCGCCGGTGTCGGCCCAGGCCGACCACCAGCGGCCCTCGCGCATGAAGTGGTAGGCTGGCCGGCCCGCTACGGTGCTGATTTTCACAACACTTGGAATGCCTGCCTGCCCGGCAGACTGCCAGGCATCCCAGGCGCTCACCTTGACCCGCGCGAGATCCAACGGTGCGAGCCACGCCATGCGTTCCTGCCCGCTAAGGGCTGGATACGGCACGTACATCATCACGATGGCGGAGCCGAACCACAGGATTACGAGCAAGCCGACACCGATTCCGAGCCAGCGGTGTAGCAGGTGTAGCTGGCGTTTCCACGATCCCATGGCGCTGATGGTCAATAGCGCCACTGAATGGTCAGCTCGGCGTGACGGCGGTCGCCCAACAGGTACTGGCTGTCGCTGTACGAGGTGCTGGCGTACAGCTTGTCGGCCAGATTGCGCAAGTTAAGTTGCAGCAGGACGTTGCGGTTGACGTTCCAGCCCAGCGAGGCATCCATCGTTGTATAAGCCGGCAGCGCCTGCGTGTTGCCGTTGTCGATAAAGCGTTCACCCACATAGCGCGCCCCGATTGCCATGCGCCAGCCGTTGCTACGGTAGTTAAGCCACAAGTTGGACGACATCTTTGGTACGTCGGCCGGACGGTTACCGGCGCGCGAGACATTGCCGCCTTCGATCAACTGGTCGAACCGGGCGTCGGTGTAGGCCAGGTTGGCTTCCAAACGCCACTCTTGCGTGAGGTTCACGCTGGAACTGAGCTCGACGCCGCGCGACGACTGCTCACCGCCCTGGATCGACAGCGCTGGATTGGATGGGTCGCGGGTGATGATGTCGTCTTTGCTGATGCGGTATAGCGCCGCAGTCCATTCAGCTTTGCCGCTCGCCAGTGATTGCTTGATGCCCGCCTCGACCTGGCGCGAGCCGGTCAGCTTGTAGCGGCTGTTGGCCAGGTTCAGCGAAAGCAGGCTCGATACCGGGTCGCTGCCGCTGCTGACCTGGCCATACAGCGCGGTATCGGCGGCCAGTGTCCATGTCAAACCCAGTCGTACTGTATTCGAATGCAGCCTGGAGGTGAAACCAGCGGCACCCAGCAGGCTGACGCGCTCGACCTTGTACTGGTCGTGGCGCAATCCAGCGAGCAGCAGCAGGCTTGGGTAAATGGTGTAGGCGTCCTCCAGATAGAGCGCATGGCTTGTGGTATCGGTGTTGAAATTCGGGCGCAGGGGATCGGGGCTGTCGAACACGCCCGGGTTGAATCCAATCGGCGCCACGGTGGATGAACCACCGTAAGGCGAATTGTTGGTATGGGTGAAGTTGATGGTGGCCGCTTCCCAGCCGGCGACCATGCGGTTGGAACTCGCGTTCCAGCGCGCTTCAAGGCGATTGCCGGTCTGTTCCTGATCATGCTGGATGGCGATGTAGTCGCTGCGCTCGACCAACTTGGCTTGCGTGTCGTAGGAATAGTATTCCACGTTGCGCCAGTTGCGATGTGCCTTCATGTAGGCCAATTCATTACTGATGCTCAGCGCCGGGTTGACGCGCCAGGTGAGGCGGGCGACCGCTTTATCGTCTTTGAACGAGATGTCTGCGTCGCCGACGTTATAGTTCTGGTCGCGAAGCTCACGCGAGATGCGACCGCCGACCAGTGGCGTGCCGAAGTACCGCTGCGGCTCTTGCTCCAGGTGGTCAAGCGACAGGTCGACATCCAGGTTCGGCGCCAGCGCGTAAGCCATGCTGGAAAGGATCTTGCCGTGGCGGGACTGGCCGCGGTCGATGAAGCCATCGCTGCGATCGGCATAGGCGTCGAGGCGGAACGCTCCTTTTTCACCGAAGGCGCCAGTGGCACCAACGCCGCCCCGCAGCGCCTTGCCGCCGCCGATGCCGGCCATTGCCTCGAAGCTGGTGAGGCGCTGCGGCGCCTTGCGAATGGCATTGATGGTCGCACCGGTGGTGCCGCTGCCGTAGACGACCGAACCGGGACCGCGCAGCACCTCAATGTATTCATAGCCCCAGGGGTCGGACGGATAGGTGGCCGTGCCGGAGCCTACTTGCGGGCGCTGGCCGTTCTCCAGCAGTGCGATAGAGCCGTTGCCCGCGAAGCCGCGCGCGGAATAGGCGACGCCGTTACCCGGCGAACTGGTGTCGGTCAGGCCGGTTGTGCGTGTGATGGCATCTTTGACCTGCAGGTCGCCACGCGCCTGCATTGTGTCTGCGCTGAGCGATTCAACGCTGGCCGGCAATTCCTGCGCTGTCAGGTTCAACCGGCTGGCCGTAGCGCTTTGGCGCGCCAGTCCCAATCCCTCATACTCCATGGCTCCTTGCACGGTCACGGTTGGCATGATGTCGGTTTGCTGGGCCCACGCACCGGAGTTGTAAAGCACTGCGATGGCGGCAACGATTGGGTGCAGGGAAGGCAAATTGGCTGGGCGGAATGAGAACATGGAAGGATTTCTGCAGTAAGTAAACGCGTGACGCGGCAGCGCAACGGCCGGCATGACGCGAGCGCATTGCGAACGCGCGAGCGCACAACGACCAAGTGCGATTGCTTCAAGCTATAAATGGAAACGGCAAATACGTTTCTGCCAAAAGCCACACCCCGGGCTTTGGACATTCATCGTGACTGGCCGGTCTTCTGGCTTACCTTCATCCTTCCCTGATCGTGCCTTCCCGTGCGCTGCACAGTGGCGGTTGATCAAAGTCGTCAGGCTTACAGCAGCGGGGACTGCGCCGGACTGGTGCGAGATGAAAATCCCGCACGTCACCGGCTTCCCGTTTCACCCTTCAGCCGACAAGCAGAAGGGCACCTTTCACGTTTGGTGCGCATTTTACATGCAATCCACCCCGGCACGGTTAAAAAAAAGCGCATTGGGTTTATCATCGATCAGCCAGGTTCAAGGGCGGTTGTCCTGCGAAGGCCCCGGCGGCGAACAATCAAGGCACGAAAGGATGCTTGAATTGATGTATGGCACTTTGATGAAACGTGACCGGATCACGATGTCTCTTGCGCGACACTTGCTGCTCGTCATTTTGCTATGTGTAAAGCCTGTCGCTGCATCCGAGCTGGTGATGGCGATTTCCAACGGCAGCGGCATGCCCATGACTGACATTCGCGGTGAAGAATTGAGGGGCGGCATACTGAAGGAGTTCGGAGATGCACTCAGTGCGCAATTGCACCTGGAGCCAAGATACCTGATCCTGCCGCGTACCAGGGTCGAAGGCGCGCTGTTGCGGGGGCACGCCGACGTACTATGCGACTTGCGTCCCGAGTGGCTCGATAATCAGACCTTTCTCTGGTCTGACGCGATCATCTCGAACCGCATGATTGTCGCCATGCGTCGTGAAACACCCGTGCCGGCGTCGCTGGACGCTATCGCGGGAGTGCGGGTGGGGACGATCCGGGGCTACCGCTACCCCGAGGTTGAGCACCTGCAGCCCAAGGTCGAGCGTGATAATGCCGCGAACGACAGCCAGAACCTGGAAAAGTTGCTGCTCGGGCGTTTCGATTTCATTTTTACGAACCGTATCTATTTTGATTACCAGCGCAAGGCGCATCCAGAGCGGGCGCGGCTGGCCTCTAACCACCTGAAGATCACGGATTTCGATACCTATTGTGCAGTCCCCGCGCAAGGCAGGATTGGTATCAAGGACCTGAACCACGCGATCGATGCCCTCAAGGCGCGCGGCATTATCCAGTCGATCCTGGCGCGATATCGTCCGCAAGATCAGTCTTGATGATTGCCGAGGGTGGGCGCTCAACTCCTGTGGCCGAGCAAGGCCCGGTCATGACCTCGAGCAGATTACCGTCGGGGTCTTCAAAATATATCCCTCGACCTGCATCCTGGCGGTAGGCCCGGTACTTGAGTCTCCGGCCCTGGACCTGTGCGAAGACTTGGTCGAGTTCTTCTTCGCTCAGTAGAAAGGCGTGATGTTCGGAAGCGGCCGAGCCTTCGTTTTCGGTGAGAACCACGAGCATCGATCCAAGGTGGGACGGGTCGGGGAGCCCCAGGATTTCGGTAAGGAAGACTGCTGGTTTGCGCTTGTCGGCGCACCAGACAATGGTGTGTTTGAGTTGGATATTCACCGGCATTTCTAGAAAGCTCCTGTTTAATGCGTGCGAATTGCTCGCGGCAGAAGCAGTCTAAAACCTCAAGTATAATTGAGGTCAAGGGGGCAATGAACGTCATGACTGAGGAAGCTGAAATCTCTCGCAACCTGTCGGTCGGTGAAGTGGCCGGCCGTAGCGGCGTGGCCGTGTCCACCCTACATTTTTATGAAACAAAAGGGTTGATCAGCAGCTTTCGAACTGAAGGCAATCAGCGCCGCTATTCGCGGGACGTGCTGCGGCGCGTTGCCTTTATCCGTGTCGCCCAGCGGGTGGGCATATCGTTGGCGGACATTCAAACTGCGTTGGCCACCTTACCCGCAACGGGGGCTCCCGGCCGGGCGGATTGGGAACGGCTTTCCGCCAATTGGCGGGTGGAACTGGATGAGCGCATTGCCCAGCTTCGCAAGTTGCGGGACACGCTTGACGATTGCATCGGCTGCGGATGCCTCTCGATCGATCGTTGCCGGCTGCGTAACCCGTTCGACAAGCTGTCCGTGAAAGGAGCCGGCCCGCACCGTCTCCTGGTCAAGCATCGCGCGACGGAGGAGCCTTAGAATTGCTGGTTGCGAGCCACGAGTTCGCCAGGTGAACTGAGCAGGGGTATGTTCTCGTTCAGCGTGTCTTCACCTTTGATGTGCTCGTAGGAGGTGAGCGATGGCAGCAGGTCACGCAGCAGCGATTGCTGGCTCGGAATGGTTTTTTCCGACTGCAGCTTGCCCAGGATGATCGTCTTCACGTTCTCCGATTGGCTCGCCATCTGCTCCAGGCTTGCCTTCTTCAGCTTGCCCAGCCTGTAATTGAGCGAGACATTGCTGAGCGCATTGTCGTCGATCTCATGGTATTCATAGTTTTGGGTCTGCAAGGTTCCGTCGAACCACGGCGGGCTGGATTTTCCGATATCCGTATGGAACTGAGCGCCAAGGTGCGATTGCTGCGTTTGGTTAATCTTGCGGTCGTCGGGCTTTGTGCCCTCCACTTTGGTCGCCTGTGACACGTCATAGGAGAACGTGTCCTGTTCCCAAGCCTTGAGAGGGTTACTGGATTTTGGGGTCTGCTTGAGGGAAGCGCTGAAATCCGACAGGCCGGTCAGCGCAGAGCGGTCGTCGGAGTTCAACTGCCACTTCGATGGCGTGCGGAGGAAATCGTCGCGCTCTTCGGCGACGGCTGTCCGGTTCATATCGGCAAAGGCGTCCTTGAACATGGACATCAGCTTCTTGTCGCCATGTCCACGCGAGACGGCTTGGTCGAATTGGGCCAGATAGCTGTTGATCGCTTTTGCCTGCTGCTTCCTTGTACCAAGGTGCTCCAGGGTGCTGGTGTCCACATTCACTTCAGCTTGCCCTTCAGGGCCCCCAATGCTCACTCTCCGCATCGAATCGTCAATGTGGAAATCCAAGGCCTGCGATGTGGAATCTGGGCCAGCGACTTCTGCATGGAAATCAATTGACTCCAGAAACTTGCTATCAAACTGGGTCAGGCCGTTCAAACGGACTTGAGGGGTTGGCCCCGTCATCCCATCGATGGCGGCCTGGAAGCTCGCCGCCAGGTTGGTCAGGGCTTTACGCTCATCGTCATCCAGCTCTGCACTTGAGCTGACCTGATAGATCATGTCGTCATCGACATTGGCCAGGGTGAGGTCGACCTGCGCGCCGCTTCGTGTCGTGATACTCAGCGTGAACCTGTTATCGACCGTATCGGGCAATTTGGCATGATCCACCGGAACGGCCGCACCGGCACCCAGCTGCTTGAGCATGTCCGCCCCAAGGTCTTGGTAGCGTTGGCTGGTCGACATGGGCGTCGCGGCAGCGGCAAGCGCTTCCGGACTCAGTGTGACGATGGTTGAGGGCGCGGACGCCGCTGGCGTGTCGAGCCTGGCAACGACAGGATTGCTGCCCCGGCTGACGGTGGGGGCGCCGTAGCGACTGGCCGGTTGGCAGTTGGAGAGTGAGGAAATGGAACTCATTTCCACTTAACGGCAGTTCATTGGTGAAACTTTAATTGTGACCCTTCGGCACGAAAAAGCGTGCTACCCTAGCGTTGCTTTTGAGGAAATGTTTTTTCGTGCCCGCTTTGCGATCCGCAGCGGGCGGTTCCAAAGTCCAGGCAGGCCGCCGCTACCCGCAGCAGGCCCGCCGGGATTGATCCTGCGTCACCATCGCAATTGAAGGAATCTGAATGAGCAAGGGCGAACCACTTCGCCTGCACGTGCCCGAACCGACGGGACGTCCAGGTTGTGCAACTGATTTTTCCTATCTGCGCCTATCGCCGGCCGGCGCCGTGCGCCGTCCCGAAGTCGATGTGGCTCCCATGGATACGCGCGATCTCGCGTATTCCCTGGTCAGCGTACTCGACGGCGAGGGCAATGCAGTCGGGCCTTGGGTCCCGCAAATCGATATCGAAGTCGTGCGCAAGGGTTTGCGCGCCATGATGAAAACCCGCATCTTCGACAGCCGCATGCTGATGGCGCAGCGCCAGAAGAAGATGTCGTTTTACATGCAGAGCCTTGGCGAGGAGGCGATCGGGACCGCGCAGGCGCTTGCGCTCAATGTTGACGACATGTGCTTCCCGACCTACCGCCAGCAAAGCATTCTGGTCGTACGCGACTATCCGATGGTGGACATGATCTGCCAGTTGATGTCGAACGAGCGCGACCCGCTCAAGGGCCGGCAATTGCCGGTCATGTACTCGGTGAAGAAGGCTGGCTTCTTCTCCATATCCGGCAACCTGGCCACCCAATACATCCAGGCTGTGGGTTGGGGCATGGCATCGGCGATCAAGGGCGATACCAAGATCGCTTCGGCATGGATTGGCGACGGCGCCACGGCGGAGGCGGACTTCGACACCGCCCTGACTTTCGCCCACGTGTACCGCGCGCCGGTCATTCTCAATGTGGTGAATAACCAATGGGCGATCTCGACCTTCCAGGCGATTGCCGGCGGCGAAGACACCACTTTCGCAGCGCGCGGCGTCGGCTGCGGCATCGCTTCGCTGCGCGTCGATGGCAACGATTTCCTGGCCGTGTATGCGGCGTCGCAATGGGCCGCCGACCGGGCGCGCCGTAACCTTGGACCATGCCTGATCGAGTGGGTGACCTATCGCGCCGGACCGCATTCGACCTCGGACGACCCGTCGAAGTACCGTCCCGGCGACGATTGGTCGCATTTCCCCTTGGGCGATCCGATCGTGCGCCTGAAGCAGTATCTGATCAAAGCCGGCGCCTGGTCCGAACAGGAGCACGAGGAAACCCAGAAACGCCTGGAGGCGGAAGTATTGGCGGCGCAGAAAGAGGCCGAACAATACGGCACCATGGCCAGCGGCCATACCTTCAGTCCCGCGGAGATGTTCGATGGCATTTACAAGGACATGCCGGAACACTTGCGCGTGCAACGTCAGCAACTGGGGATCTGATATGGCGGAAAACACTGTAAAGACCTCCATGACCATGATCCAGGCGCTGCGCTCGGCGATGGACGTGATGATGGAGAAGGACGATAACGTCGTGGTCTTCGGCCAGGACGTGGGCTACTTTGGCGGCGTGTTCCGCTGCACCGAGGGCCTCCAGAAAAAATATGGCAAATCGCGCGTGTTCGATACGCCGATTTCCGAAGGCGGCATCGTCGGCGTGGCAATCGGCATGGGCGCGTATGGCTTGCGGCCGTGCATCGAGATCCAGTTTGCCGACTACATTTATCCTGCATACGACCAAATCGTGTCCGAGGCGGCGCGCCTGCGCTACCGGTCGGCGGGCGACTTCACCGCGCCGATCACCATCCGGACCCCGTGCGGCGGCGGCATCTACGGGGGCCAGACCCACAGCCAAAGCCCGGAAGCGGTCTTCGCCCACGTATGCGGTTTGCGGACCGTCATGCCGTCGAATCCTTACGACGCCAAGGGTTTGTTGATCGCTTCGATCGAGAATGACGATCCGGTGATCTTCCTCGAACCCAAGCGACTGTATAACGGGCCGTTCGATGGCCACCACGACAAGCCGGTAGTGCCGTGGTCGCAGAACCCTTTGGGCGAAGTGCCGGAGGGCTATTACACCGTGCCGCTGGACAAGGCGGCTATTTTCCGGCCGGGCAAGCAGCTCACTGTGCTCGCTTACGGCACCATGGTGTGGGTATGCGAAGCGGCTGCGCGGGAGACCGGAATCGACGCCGAGATCATCGACTTGCGCAGCCTGTGGCCATTGGACCTGGAGACGATCGTCGAGTCGGTCAAGAAAACCGGCCGCTGCGTGGTGGTGCATGAGGCCACCCGCACCTGCGGTTTCGGGGCCGAACTGCTGTCGCTGGTGCAGGAACACTGCTTCTACCATCTGGAAGCGCCGATCGAACGTGTGACGGGATGGGATACGCCTTATCCGCACGCGCAGGAATGGGCGTATTTCCCGGGGCCGGCGCGGGTTGGCGCGGCCTTCAAACGTACGGTGGAGGCATAAGATGGGTATTCACGTCATCAAGATGCCTGATATTGGCGAGGGCATTGCGGAAGTTGAACTGGTCATGTGGCATGTCAAGGTGGGCGATGCCGTTACCGAGGACATGATCCTGGCGGATGTCATGACCGATAAGGCCACGATCGAAATTCCTTCGCCCGTCCACGGCACCGTGGCCATGCTGGGCGGCGCGGCGGGCCATGTAATGGCCGTCGGGGCGGACTTGATTCATATTGAAGTGGAGGGCGCGGGCAACCTGAAGGCGCAAGCAGGCGCGGCTCCTGCTCATGCAGCGCCACCGCCGCCGGCGCCTGCCGCAAGTCCCGCTCCCGCCGTTGCGGCGCCCACGACGCCTGCCAAGGCGACGCAGGCAGAGGTGCCGGTGCCCGTCCCGGCGGCGCCGCGTGCGCCCGCATCGGCGCCGGCCCGTGTGGCACGCGAAGCCGGCGAACGTCCGCTTGCTTCGCCAGCCGTGCGCAAGCGCGCCTGGGATATGGGCGTCGAGCTCCAGTTCGTGCACGGCAGTGGCCCGGCTGGCCGCATCCTGGGCACGGATCTTGAGGCCTATGCCGCGCGCGGCGTGCAAGGCGGCTCGCCGTCCACGGCAACGGGCGGATACCGTGAGAACCACGCGGAGCAGGCCATTCCGTTAATCGGCTTGCGCCGCAAGATCGCGCAGAAGATGCAGGAGTCCAAGCGCCGCATACCGCACTTCTCCTACGTCGAGGAGGTTGACGTCACCGAGCTTGAAAACCTGCGCGTGCGCATGAACGAGCAATGGGGCAAGGAGCGCGGCAAGCTGACCGTTCTGCCATTGCTGGCGCGAGCCCTGGTGGTTGCGTTGCGCCAGTTCCCGCAGATGAATGCGCGCTTCGACGACGATGCCGGCGTCGTCACACAGTATGGCGCTGTCCATCTCGGCGTCGCCACCCAGACCGATTCGGGGCTGATGGTGTCGGTGATGCGTCACGCCGAGGCGCGCGACATGTGGTCCAGCGCTGCCGAGATCGGGCGCCTGGCCGATGCCGCACGTACCGGTAAAGCCACGCGCGACGAGTTGTCCGGCTCGACCATCACGATCTCCAGCCTGGGGCCGCTTGGCGGCATTGTCACGACGCCTGTGATCAACCATCCGGAAGTCGCGATCATCGGCGTCAACAAGATCGTGGAGCGGCCGATGGTGCGTCAAGGCGCGGTGGTTATCCGCAAGATGATGAATCTTTCGTCTTCCTTCGATCACCGCGTGGTTGATGGAATGGATGCCGCCCAATTCGTGCAAACCATCCGCGGCTTGCTCGAATGCCCGGCCATGCTATTTGTGGAGTAATCGATGAATCAACACACCACTACGCTGCTGGTGATCGGCGGCGGTCCTGGCGGCTATATTGCGGCCATCCGCGCCGGCCAGCTTGGCATACCTACCACCCTGGTGGAAGCCGCTGAATTGGGCGGCACGTGCCTGAACGTTGGTTGCATCCCATCCAAGGCCTTGATCCATGCGGCCGAGGAATTCGAAAAGGCCAGCCATTTCGCCAGCGGTTCGGCGCTTGGCATTTCGGTGCAGGCGCCACGCATCGACATCGGCCAGACCGTGCTTTGGAAAGACGGCATCGTCGGGCGCTTGACCGGCGGGGTGGCCGCATTGCTGAAGAAAAACGGCGTGCGTGTCGTCAAGGGTTGGGCCAACATCGTTGACGGCAAGACCGTCGAAGTGATCCGCGACGGCGAAAGCCCGCAGCGCATCGGCTGCGAGCACCTGTTGCTGGCGACAGGTTCGCACGCCACCGAGCTGCCCTTCATGCCGTTCGGCGAGCCGGTGATCAGCGCAACGGAAGCTCTGTCGCCCAAGACTGTGCCGGGCAGGCTGGTCGTCGTGGGTGCCGGGTATATCGGTCTTGAACTGGGTACTGCATATACCAAGCTTGGGGCGGAAGTGCACGTGGTGGAGGCGCAGGAACGCATCCTGCCTGCCTACGACACGGAGCTGACCCGCCCAGTGGCGATTGCGCTCAAGGGCTTGGGCATTGAAACCCACCTTGGCTGCACCGTGCTCGGCCTGAACGGGGAGGGCAATGCGGTGCGCATCCGCGATGCCACCGGCGCGGAGTCGGCATTGCCTGCGGCGCAGGTCCTGGTTGCGGTTGGGCGGCGCCCGAGCACGCGCGGCTTCGGCCTGGAAAAACTGCGCATCGATATGGATGGGCACTTCATCAAGGTGGACGACCAGTGCCGCACCTCGATGCGCGATGTGTGGGCCATCGGCGACGTGACCGGCGAGCCAATGCTGGCGCACCGCGCCATGGCGCAAGGCGAGATGGTGGCCGAGATCATCAGCGGCAAGCGCAGGCATTTCAGTCCAGCGGCCATTGCGGCGGTGTGCTTTACCGATCCCGAGGTGGTGGTGGTTGGCGCTACGCCACAGGCGGCGCGTGCGCAGGGGATCGATTGCGTTGAAGCCATGTTCCCATTTGCTGCCAATGGGCGCGCGATGTCGCTTGAATCGAAGGACGGTTTCGTGCGGGTGGTGGCACGGCGCGACAATCATCTGATCGTCGGCTGGCAGGCGGTCGGCAAGGCAGTGTCGGAGCTATCGGCCGCTTTTGGCCAGTCCATCGAGATGGGTGCGACGCTCGAGGATGTGGCGGGCACGATCCATGCGCATCCGACCTTGGGCGAGGCGATCCAGGAGGCCGCACTGCGCGCCTTGGGGCACGCGCTGCATATTTGAGCCCTTCTTGCCGAAGACCTGCTTATAGGCTTCGGCAAGAAATGATGTGGCGCACCAAAGCCGGTTTCGTTACTGTTGCGGTGGCTGCTGCTGCTGCTGCTGTTGTTGCTGTTGGTTGCGCTTGGCGATTTCGTTGCCGACATAACCGCCACCGACTGCACCGACGACGGTGGCCAGCTTACGGCCATTGCCGCCGCCTACCTGGTTACCGATCAAACCACCCACCACGGCTCCGATACCGATGCCCAGCGCGCTGTTCTGCGCTACGGGTGCAGGCGCGGGTGCGGGTGTGGGTGCGGGCGCAGGCGCTGTGGATGGCGACGACACTTGCGGTTCCGCTGCCGCCACGTGCGGGGCTGGCGCATACGTCCTATGTGCCACCGGCTTGCGTTCCGCCACCTTGCGTACTTCGGGTTCAGGCACTGGCGCTACCTCGGTAGCCGGCGTCGCGGCGGCGGCAATCGGTGCGGCGACTGCGCCAGGCATCGTGTTCGCATTGGAGTTTGGCAGGAGGCCCGCAATCGATGCGGCGCCAGCCAGGCTTACGATTGCTACCGAGGCGGCGGCAAGGATGATCATTGGGTGAGTCTTGGTGCGTGCGCTGTTTTCCATTTTCTTCTTTCCTGAATTCGCCATGATTGGCGCTTACATCCAGAACGGCCGGGAAGGGGAATACGGTGACGCAAAAACTGTTTCGGCGGTAAGCAAATGTTACCGTTGCCAACCCGCTCGAGTGGCATATTTGGCAATTCGAGGAAGGAATTCGACCGTTTGTCGCATACCGGGGACGGCAGCTCCATCCCATTCCATAGAATTCAAGCTGGCCAATCCGTGCCATTTCAAAAGAGAGAATCCATGAGACTTCCGCTGTCCGCACTTGCACTGTCGCTGGCCGCCATGGGCGCCCAGGCTGAAACACCTTTCAACTTTGCCGCCACGCCGGGCAAGCTGCCCAAGGACGTGATCCCGCTTCAATATACGGCGCACCTGGTGCCGGATGTGGCGAACAATACCTTCAGCGGTTCCGAGTCGGTGGAGATCGAGGTCCGGAAGGCCACTTCGAGCATCATGCTGAATGCCATGAACATGGAAATCGACGCGGCGAGCCTGAGCGGCATGGGCTTGGCGGAAACCAAACTGGAACCGTTGCTGGACAAGCAGGCGCAGACCCTCAGCTTCAAGCTGGCCAAGCCGCTGGCGCCGGGCAAATATACGCTCGCGCTCAAGTTCCGCGGCGTCGTCAACCGCGAACCGCGCGGCCTGTTCTACCTGAAGTACAAGAACGGTGCGGACGACAAGTCCCTGTTGGCGACGACCATGGAACCGACCGATGCGCGCCGCCTGCTGCCAACCTGGGACGAGCCGTCTTTCCGCGCGAAGTTCAAGCTGACAGTGGATGTCCCCGCCAGCTTCAAGGCCTTCTCGAACACGCCGGCTGAAAAGCAGGAAACCCTGCCGAACGGCCTGCAACGCGTGTCTTTCGGTGTCACTCCGAAGATGCCAAGCTATCTGTTCGTGCTGGTTGCTGGTGAAATGGCGCGCAATGCGGCCACGCAGGATGGCGTCGAAATCGGCGTGGTCTCCACCATCGGCAAGGAAGGGTCTACCCAATTTGCGCTGGATGCTTCCAAAGAGCTCCTGCATTACTACAACAACTACTTCGGCGTTCCTTACCCGCTGGCCAAACTGGACCAGATCGCCATCCCCGGCATGAACGGCGCGATGGAAAACTGGGGCGGCATCGTCTACAACGAGGCGGCCCTCCTATACGACGCGAAAAAGAACCCGGACAGCACCAAGCAGACCGTTTATTCCGTCACCGCCCACGAGATGGCCCACCAGTGGTTCGGCAACCTTGTCACCATGGCTTGGTGGGACAACCTCTGGCTCAATGAAGGCTTTGCCTCCTGGATGGCGGCCAAAGCCACTGCCAGCTTCCATCCCGAATGGCGCGTCCAGCTCGATGCGATGGTTGATCGCGAAGGCGTGATGAACCTTGATGCGCGCGCCACCACGCACCCGATCCAGACCAAGGTGGAAAACGAAGAGCAGGCCAACAGCGTGTTCGACGCGATCACCTACGGCAAGGGCCAGGCTTTCCTGCACATGCTCGAAGCTTACCTTGGCGAGGAGGCGTTCCGCAAAGGCATCCAGGCCTACATGGCCAAGCATCAGTACTCCAACACCACGACTGCCGACCTGTGGGCGGCGCTGGAAAAGGCATCGGGCAAGCCTGTCGCGACGCTGGCCTCCGACTGGACTACCCAGGCCGGCGTACCGGTCGTGAAGGTCGCGCAGAGCTGCGAGAAGGGCCAACGCAAGATCACCTTGACGCAGCAGCCATTCGTGTTGGACGGCAGCCCCGTTCCGCAACGCTTGTGGCACATTCCGGTCGCCCTGGGAACGGTCGGCGGCAAGGCGGAGTACACCATGCTGTCGAGCGCCAGCACCACAGTGACCCGCGCCGGCTGCGATGGCCAGTTGATCGTCGATCCGGACAGTGTCGGGTACTACCGGGTGCAGTACGACGACGCCAGCTTCAATGCGCTGGCTGCAATGGCCACCAAGCTGCCGGACGCGAGCCGCGTCAAGCTGTTGGGCGACGCCTGGGCCATGGTGGTGAGCGAGCGTATTCCTCTTTCCCGTTACCTTTCCCTGGCCGGCCAGTTCAAGGACGAGCCGCGCCTTGCCGCCTGGGGTGCGATGTTGAATAACCTGGGCAATCTCTATAACCTGGCGCAAGGCACGCCGGAACGCGCCAAGCTTGGGCGCTACATCGCCGCGCTGGTGCTGCCCAAATTCCAGGCGCTGGGCTGGGAAGAGAAGCCGGGCGAATCTGTCGAGGATCGCCAATTGCGCACCGCGCTGGCCGGCGTGCTGGCCCGCACGGGCGACGAGAAGGTGATCGCGGAAGCCCGTGCGCGCTTCCAGCGCTACCTGGCAGATCCGGCCAGCCTGCCGCCTTCCTCGCTGGGCTTCGTGATGTCGGTGGTGGGACGTTACGCCGACGAGGGGACGTACGACGCGCTCAAGGGCCTGGCGTTGAAGGCGCAGTCGGTGGAAGAGCGCAACCGTTTCGCACGGTCCCTGGCGCTGGCAATCGACCCCAAGCTGTCCGAGCGCACGCTGCGGATTGCGCTGTTGCCGGAACTGCCGATCCAGCTGACCAGCATGGTGGTGCCAAGCGTGGCCTCGGCTGAACACGTCGACCAGGCCTGGGCCTTCGCGGTCGAGCATCGCGAGGCGCTGCTGAAGAACCAGGATTCGGTAGCGGGCAACCGCATGTATCCGGCCATCGTCGCCAGCTCGGTCAACGCGGCCGATGCGGACAAGATGGAAGCCTACGTCAAGGAGCATTTCTCGGCCGACGCGCTGGTCGATGCCAAGCGCATTGGCAACGGCGTACGGGTGCGCGCCAAGCAAAGGGCGCTGCTGGTGTCCCAGATCGGTCCGGCGCTCGAGGGCCTCAAGTAAGACTGATCCGGAATGAAACGGGCGGGCACTTTGGTGCCCGCTTTCGCTTAGAGCAGAAGCTGATACTGATAGGTGTTATTGGTGTGGCTATCCGAATAGTAATAGGTTACCTTGGTACCCTCGGTGCGCTTGGTGGCCCTGCGCCCGTCCGCGCCGTTAACGTAATACTCTTTGACTGATACGTTGTATGCCTTGGGTTTGCCCGTTTCGGGATCGGTCGTGTGTCGCGATTTGTTGGAGATGCCATTGCCCACTTCATTGCCCGCCATGAGATGGGCGATGGCAATCCGATCCGCCTCGTTAACCTTGCTGCGATCGATTACCCCCTTGCGGATGGCGACATTCCCGCTTGGTGCCGTGCCACGCGTGCGCTGTAGCTGGATGGCGTCCAGCGAATTTTCCTTCACGCAGTAGCTCGCCAGGTTCATGATCAATGTGGTCAGGTTGGGGAAGCTTGTCGAGCCGGAGTTTTCAATCTTCGGCAGGTAGTAAATGTACTTTGGATGCCAAACAGCGCTGTCGTCGTTCTTGATGAGATTGGCCACTTCCGACAGCGTATATGGGGTTCCTGCAATTGTGAACATGGGATCACCTCACGTTAATTTCATGCCGGCGCCGGAGGCACCGGCACCACGGAGATGCGTTTGACGGTGACCACTACATTCTGGTACATGCTCTTGTAGTTCTTGTCCTTGCCCTCGGCATTCGCAAGCTCGGCCAGGGAAAAGTCCTTG
The DNA here is from genome assembly GCF_900113115.1 of Duganella sp. CF458. Taxonomy (GTDB): domain Bacteria; phylum Pseudomonadota; class Gammaproteobacteria; order Burkholderiales; family Burkholderiaceae_D; genus Rugamonas. The sequence continues at coordinate 98,142 of NZ_FOOF01000008.1, forward strand.
CTGCCGAAGTATTGGTTTTGTGGTGAGATCTGGATCTGGAGTTGTTTAGGCAGCGATCGAACGATACGCTGCCGCTTCCCGGCGCAAGCGGCAGATTGGCAAGTCTGGATTTCGATGTAGTCGACGACTGTGTCGAGTACCACCGTGTAGGTGCCGACTGCAAGCCTGGCCGGCTTCTTTGCCTGCTGCGATACGGTCAGGCGCATACGTTCGCCGCGCGGGGGCTTTTGCAGGTCGAACACGCCGACTGCGTTCTGCCGCGGTTTCAGGCCAATACTGGCTTCGTCGATCCGGAAAACGCTGAAGTAGCTTTTTTGCATGGACAGGAGGCGTTGCGACTCCTCCTCGAACTCCTTTGTATTGAGCTCAGGCTTGCTCTCCACTGGCTGCGGGGGCGGCACTGCGGGCGTAACCGGCTCGGTGGCGGTAGGTGCCGGCGTTGGCTGTTGCGCGGACTGCATTTGCGTACATGCCGACAAGGCGGCGAGCACGAAGATGAAGCAGCTATGAGTGCGTTTCATTAAAAGCCTCACTGAAACGATGGGACAGGGTCAGCGGGCAACGCGGAAGCCGACTCGCACATCGGAGTTGGCCCGGTCGTCCCACGTCCTGGCGGAGGGACGGACATCCGCTTCGACGGAATCATAAGCGCCTCCTTTTTGCACTTTCTTGCGGCAGGCGGATTCGCTTTGGTCGCGCTTGCTGGGGGCGTCGGCATGGCTGCCGTACCAGCAATCGTCGACCCACTCGAATACGTTGCCCACCATGTCGTACAGGCCCCGATGATCCTTGAAGCTGCCAACGGGAGCGGGTCCGGTAATCGGCAGGTGGCTGCCGCATTGCCCGCAGTGCGCGTAATCCTCTCCAATCGCATCACCCCAGGGATAGGCGGTGCTGGCGCCGGCGCGTGCCGCGTATTCCCATTCCGCCTCGGTCGGCAAACGGTACGAAAGGCCTGTCTTACTCGAAAGCCAGGCGACGAACTGCTGGGCGGCATCCCAGCTCACCTGCGTGACCGGGAGTTTTCCTTGCGCAGTTGCCTGTGATTTGATGGGCGGGCAGGCCCGGTCGGCAACGCATAATTGCCATTGATCGACGCTGACTTCCTGCGCAGCGATGCTGAAAGCTGCGATCTTCCCGGTGACAGCGCCGAATTCTTCGCCGGCAGCTCGCGTATCGCCAGGCATGGCTCCCATGCGGTAGCTTCCTTCTGGAATGTCGACCATGGCGGGACAAGCAAGCGACCCATCGTCGAACTTCAGGGTGCATGATGCTGGCGCAGCTGCGGCGGGCATGGGGGCAGCAGGGGGAGCCGCCTTTGGCAGCTCTTTGATTGCAACGGGCGCTGGTGGCCGCGGCTTGGGTGAGGGCCAGAACAGAGCCGCAGCGATCAGGCAAAGTACGACGAATACACCGAACATTCTTGCCACCTTCGGCCAGCGCGCCTTGCTCGGCGGCGGGACCTCGGAAGCAACTTCCGTGTCGGCCTGCGGCGCCTGCATTATCGGTCGCGCCAATGGAACGATCGTCGATTCCGCATCTGCGTTGGGCACTCCCTGGATCGGTTGAGTTGGCCGGATCGAAACAGGCGCGCTGCGTCCGACAGAGGCCGGCGTCTCAACGATTGGAGCGGGTGCGAATGGCATGGAAACCGGGCCCTGATCCAGCACCGGCTCCAATCCCAGCATGGTGCGGAACTGGCTGACGCTTTGCGGCCGATGCTCCGGCCTCAAATTCAGCGCTGCGTCGAGCGCCGTAAGGAACGGCGCGCTATAGCGGTCCTTGGCGCTGACAGCCAAGGGAACCATTGAATCCGACAACAGGCGCGACATGGCTGCTGGCGGCACCGACTCCGTGATGATGTAATACGCCACCGAGGCCAGTGCGTACAGATCGGTCCAGGGTCCGTGACTGATGTGGTTCATGTCGCCATACTGTTCGATCGGGGCATAACCCGGTTTCAGAATGACGGTAAGGGTTTGCGTGACGTCGCCGATCACATGGCGAGCCGCACCGAAGTCGAGCAGCAACGGCGTGCGGCCCTCGATCATCAGGATATTGTCGGGCGCGATGTCGCGGTGATAGCAGCGCTTATCGTGCAGCACTTGCAGGGCATCGAGGATCTGGCCAAGAAACTTCTGCAGCCAGGCTTCCTCGGTGAAAGGCGTGCGTTCCAGCTTGAGCAGTTGCTTGAGGGTGGGAGCATCGTAGAACGGCATCGCCATATAGCCGGTGCCATTGGCTTCCCAGAAGCGGTACACCTTGACCAGTGATGGGTGATCGAACTTGGCCAGCAGCTGCGCCTCCTTGACGAAGCTTTGCAGGCCGACGCGGAATGCCTCCGCGTAGTGTTCGGACAGGATGGTCACATGGGTATTGTCCTGCCGGCCTGCAAACGAAACCGGCATGTATTCCTTCACCGCGACATCGCGTCCGAGCGAATGGTCGTATGCGCGGTAGACGATACCAAATCCACCTTGGCCAACCACACTCCTGATTTCGAACTCCGCCAGCATGGTGCCCGGAGCAAGTGCATGCGGCGACACGCGTCCGGGTCTCAGCACGGTCTGATCGCTGTCGCTGAAAGAGTGGTCGGTCATGTTGATCCTGGATGACTGGTTGATTCTCTTATGCGGAAGTATAACGACTAGTCGCGTTTCGAGTGCAGGAAAGTGAGGTGACAAAGCGAGAGATTTGAATGATATTTCGGAGATAAAATTGCAGAAGACGCCACGCAATTTGCGCAACGGATGTTCGAAGAATCTGCTTTACCTATAGGCTTTATAGGAAGCTGATGATCATCGCTGTAGTGTCGATCGAAGGTGGGGGGTTACTGCGTGCTTGATATGAATGAGTTGCTTGCGGAAGTGACTGAACACCCACCTTGCGGACCTTATCTTGAATACGATCCCTTGTACCAGGAGCTTGAGCGCATTGCAGGTGGCAAGGCGGAGCAACGCCTTGGCGACAATGTCATTCCTGCCGAGCCGCCTGATTGGTCGGACCTGAAGCAAAAGTCGCTCAATCTGTTCTCACGCACCAAGGACTTGCGGGTGGCGGCTTTACTGACGCGCGCCCTGGTCCGCACTGAAGGCATAAGCGGCCTGAGTGAAGGCTTGTCGCTGGTGCGCGCCATGCTCGAGCGCTATTGGGACGACGTGCATCCGAAGCTTGAGATCGAAGGAGAGCACGATCCTGCCGTGCGACTGAATACGCTTGCTTTCCTGTCCGATAGCAATGCATTGCTGGCCGATGTGCGCAATGCCTTAATCGTGCCGTCCGGCGCGATGGGGCGGGTCAGCGTGCGGGACTTGTTGATTGCGACAGGCAAGTTCAAACCAGCTGGCACCGAAACGGCGCCCCAGCTGGCGCAGATATCGGCGGCGATAACAGTCGCCGCTTCCAAGGATTCCAGTGCCTTCGAGGCTGCGCGCCATGGCATCTCCGGCATCGACGCAATTCGAGCGCTGCTTCTTGAAAAGCTGGATCCGGCGGCGGCGCCTGATATGGCCGAGCTGCTGGCAGTATTAAAGGCGGTCGCGCAGGCGTACGACGACGCAATGGGTATCGCGCCGCGCGGCGGGGACCAGCCCGTCACGGAAGACCCGGCGATACAAGGTGAGATACGCGATCGTGACGACGCGATCCGGCAGCTTGAGAAGATCTGCCTTTTCTTCGAAAGAACCGAGCCTGGCAATCCGGCGCCTTTGCTGATCCGGCGTGCGCAAAGGCTGATGAACAAGAGTTTCGTGGAAATCATCCAGGACCTTGCCCCTGACAGTCTGGGCCGGATCCAGGATATTGCTGGCGTTAAGAAGACCTGATAGATAGGAGCAGCTCATGGCAAAAGACAGCAGTCAGAAATTCATTGCCCGTAATCGCGCCCCGCGTGTGCAGATTGAATATGACGTGGAACTGTACGGTGCAGAGAAGAAGATCCAATTGCCATTCGTGATGGGCGTGCTGGCGGATCTGTCCGGAAAGCCGGTCGAACCGCTGGCGCCGGTGGACGAGCGCAAGTTCCTCGATATCGATGTGGACAATTTCAATAGCCGGATGAAAGCGATCAAGCCGCGCGTGGCATTCCAGGTGCCGAACACTTTGACCGGCGAAGGCAATATCAGCGTCGACATCAGCTTCGAGAACATGGACGACTTCTCTCCGGGCGCGGTGGCGCGCAAGACCGATGCGCTGAACAAGCTGCTGGAAGCGCGCCAGCAACTGTCCAACCTGATGACTTATATGGACGGCAAGTCCGGCGCCGAAGAATTGATCGCCAAGGTGTTGCGCGATCCGGCACTGCTCAAGTCGCTGGCGGCCAATGCCAAGCCAGGCACGCCGGCTGACGGCGCGGCAAGCTGAGCATCCCATCAATCGCGCCTTGTTTACCGGAGCTATGCAAATGTCTGATACCGAACTGATCGCCGAAAAATCCGAGCGCGTCGCACTGGCGGAGAACGAATTCGCGTCCCTGCTGCAAAGAGAGTTCAAGCCGAAGAGCGATGAAGCGAAGTCCGCTGTCGAAGAAGCTGTGCGCACCCTGGCGGAGCAAGCCCTGGCACAAACCAAACTGATCGGCACCGATGTCCTGAAATCGATCGAAGCGATTGTCGCGGCGCTCGATGAGAAGCTCACCGAGCAGATCAACCTGATCATGCACCACCCCGATTTCCAGAAGCTGGAAGGCAGTTGGCGCGGATTGCACTACCTGATCAACAACACCGAAACGGACGAGATGCTGAAGATCCGCGTCATGAATATTTCCAAGTTGGAGTTCGGCAAGACGCTGAAGCGCTTCAAAGGCACCAAATGGGACCAGAGCCCCTTGTTCAAAAAGGTTTATGAGGAAGAGTATGGGGTGTTTGGCGGCGAACCCTTCGGCTGCCTGGTCGGCGACTTCGCTTTCGACCATAGTCCGCCGGACGTTGAACTGCTGGGCGAAATGGCGAAAGTGTCGGCCGCGGCGCATTCGCCTTTCATCGCAGGGGCCTCGCCGACCGTGATGCAGATGGACTCGTGGCAAGAACTGGCCAATCCGCGCGACCTGACCAAGATCTTCACCACGCCGGAATACGCCGCCTGGCGCTCGCTGCGCGAATCGGAGGATGCGCGCTACATCGGACTGGCCATGCCGCGCTTCCTGTCGCGTTTGCCGTACGGGGCCAAGACGTCCCCGGTCGAGGAATTCGATTTCGAGGAGGATACGGGCGCCGCCGACCACAGCAAATACGCCTGGACCAATGCGGCCTACGCGATGGCCGTCAATATCAATCGTTCCTTCAAGCTGTACGGCTGGTGCTCGCGCATCCGCGGCATTGAATCGGGCGGCTCGGTGGAAGGCTTGCCGGCGCATACCTTCCCGACCGACGATGGCGGGGTCGATATGAAATGCCCGACCGAAATTGCGATCAGCGACCGGCGTGAAGCCGAGTTGGCGAAGAATGGCTTCATGCCGCTGGTGCATCGCAAGAACTCGGACTTCGCCGCCTTTATCGGTGCCCAGTCGCTGCAAAAGCCCTTCGAATACGACGATCCGGACGCCACCGCCAACGCCAACCTGGCGGCGCGCCTGCCTTACCTGTTCGCCTGCTGCCGCTTCGCGCACTACCTGAAGTGCATCGTGCGCGACAAGATCGGAACGTTCAAGGAACGTGAAGACATGCAGCGCTGGCTGCAGGACTGGATCATGAACTACGTCGACGGCGATCCGGCGCACTCGTCGGAAACCACCAAGGCGCGCAAGCCGCTGGCCGCCGCCGAAGTGGTGGTCGAGGAAGTGGAGGGCAATCCGGGCTATTACACGTCCAAATTCTCGCTGCGACCGCATTTTCAGCTGGAAGGTTTGACCGTGTCGCTCAGCCTGGTTTCGAAATTGCCGTCGGCTAAAGCGGCATGAACCGGGTATTGGACCTGAACGACACGCACTTACTCAAGGAGAAACGCCATGGCTGTCGATATGTTTTTGAAGCTGGACGATATAAAAGGCGAGTCGCGCGACGACAAGCATAAGGACGAAATCGATGTGCTGGCATGGACCTGGGGCCTGAGCCAGTCGGGCACCATGCACTCCGGCGGCGGCGGTGGTGCCGGGAAGGTCAGTGTGAGCGACCTGAACTTGACCAAGTTCGTCGACAAGTCCTCGCCCAACCTGATCATGGCCGCATGCAACGGCAAGCACCACAAGGAAGCCCAGTTGACCATTCGCAAGGCTGGTGAAAAGCCGCTGGAATACATCAAGATCACGATGAAGGAAGTGCTGGTGTCGTCGATTGAAACCGGCGGCAGCGGCGGCGAAGACCGGCTGACCGAGAACATCAGGCTCAATTTTGCCGAATTCAAGGTGGAGTACACGCCGCAGAAATCGGACGGCGCGGGCGAAGCGGCGGTGGAAGCCGCCTGGCATATCGCGAAGAACATCAAGGCCTAGTGGCCAGGCGGGGAGAGGAGATGGCGCAAGGCGATATGTTCCTGAAGGTTGATGGCGCCAGGCAAGGCGCCATCAAGGGCGAAGCACAGGACACGTCGCATGCGGACGAGATCGATGTGCTGGCCTGGTCCTGGGGCATGGAAGGCAATTTCATGCATGGCCAGGCGACCGGCAAGACGGCGGTGCGCGAGCTGAAGGTGGTCAAGCGGGTCGACCGCGCCAGTACCGCCCTGATGGCGGCACTGCGCAGCAATGAAGTGCTGAAGGAGGCGGCGCTGACGGTACGCAAGGCCGGCGGCGCCGACCCGGTCGAGTATTTCACGCTGCGGATGACGAAAGCCCGCATTGCGGCCATCAGCCTGCAATCGAGCCCGCCCGGCGAATTTGCCGAACTGACCGAAGAGCTGAGCATCGCGTTCAGCAAACTGCTGGTGGAATATAAGCCGCAGGGCGCCGATGGCGGCTATCGCGGCAGCACATCGTTTGAAATGGACATCTACGAGGGCCAATCTTGAAGCGCTGCGCCAGGGGAAACACATGAGGGATATCGAGGGCGCCGAACAGAGCCTGCGCAATGGCGATCCGGCCGCGGCCCTGCAATTGTTGCAAGAGTCTGTACGGCTCTATCCCGGCGATGCAAAGCTGCGGATTTTCCTGTTCCAGCTCCTGCTGGTGCTGGGCCAGTGGGACCGGGCGCTGACCCAGCTGGGCGTGGCGGCCGAACTCGATGCCTCGGCGCTGGCGATGGCCCAGGTGTATGGCGATGCCATCCGCTGCGAAGCGCAGCGGTCCCGCGTCTTCGACGGCAGTACATCGCCCATGGTGTTTGGCCAGCCCGAGGAATGGCTGGCCCTGCTGATTGAATCCTCCTTGCAGGCAGGCCGCGGCCAACTGCAGCAGGCGGCGCAATTACGCGAGATGGCTTTCGAGCGCGCCCCCGTTTCCGGCGGCACCATTGACGGCCAGTCCTTCAGCTGGATTGCCGATGCCGATCCGCGGCTGGGGCCCGTGCTGGAGGCCGTGATCAACGGGAAGTACTACTGGTTGCCTTTCTCCCATTTGAAGGAGATTGCCTTCGAGGCGCCGGAGGATCTGCGCGATGTGGTCTGGACCCCGGCGCAGTTCGCCTTTACCAACGGCGGCGAAGCGGCTGGCCTGATCCCCACCCGCTACCCCGGTTCCGAGTCGTGCGGCGATGGGGCACTGCTTCTGGGGCGAAGGACCGAGTGGCTGGAGACGGCGCCCGGCATGTATCGGGGGCTGGGGCAACGGATGCTCGCCACCGATGCCGGTGAGCTGCCGCTGATGGATATACGCTGCATCAGGATAGGATGACACATGGCCGAACTCACGCCGCAAGAGCGGCTGCAACCGGCCCTGCTGGACCGCCTGGTGGACGATGCGCCGGAGCAGAAGCAGGAAACGCAAGCGGGCCGGCTGCTTGGCAAGGAGCGTTTGCGGGCCGCAGTCCTGCGCGATCTTGCCTGGCTGTTCAATGCCGTGCGACCGGGCGTCGATACCGGCCTGGCGCGTTACGAGCATGTGCAGCGCTCCGTGCTCAATTTCGGGCTACCTGCGATGTCGGGCGAAACCGCGTCCACCCTGGACCTGATGGGAATGGAGCGCAGCATCATGCAAGCCATCCTCGATTTCGAACCCCGCATCATGGCGTCCTCGCTGCAGGTCAGGGCGCTGGCGCTCGATTCGATGCTGGACCAGCACAACATCGTGCGCATTGAAATCCGGGGCGACTTGTGGGCGCAGCCGGCGCCGCTGGAACTATGCCTGCGCACCGAAGTGGACCTGGAGACCGGCGTGGTGCAGCTGGTCGACCTTGGCAAGGGCGCCTGAAATGGATCCCCGCCTGCTACGCCACTACAACCAAGAACTGCAGCACCTGCGTGAAATGGGTGCGGAATTCTCGCGGCAATTCCCCAAGATCGCCGCCAGGCTGGGCATGGATGGAATCGAAGTCAGCGACCCTTATGTGGAGCGCCTGCTTGAAGGGGTAGGATTCATGGCGGCGCGGGTACAGCTCAAGCTCGATGCCGAGTTTCCACGCTTTACCCGCCGCTTGCAGGAAATCGTCTATCCCAACTTCCTGGCGCCCACGCCCGCCATGCTGATGGGGCAGTTCCGGCCCCAGCCGGACGACACCAACCTGGCGCAGGGCGTGCGTATCGCCCGCGGCAGCATCCTGCGTGGTGCAACGGGCAATGGCGACCATGTCGCCTGCGAGTTCCGTACAGCGCACGATGTTGCGCTGTGGCCGATCGAAGTAGCATCGGCCAGCTATTTTTCGTTTGCGCCGGAACTGCCACTGTCGTCGCTGCCGGTCGCACAGCGCATCAAAGGCGGCGTCCGGCTGCGGCTGAGGACTACCGCCGGGCTGCCATTCCAGCAATTGCGGCTTGAGCATCTGCCCATCTACCTGTCCGGCGGCGACGACGTCGCCTACAAGCTGCATGAGCTGTGCCTCGGCTCTTGCGTGGGGGTGCTGGCCGCACCTGCAGGGCATCCATGGTCCTGGCATGCGTTTCTTCCGGCGGCCCATGTGCGGCCGCTGGGCTACAGCGATGAGGAGGCGTTGTTGCCGGCCAGCTTACGCTCCTTCCAGGGTTATCGCTTGCTGCAGGAATACTTCGCCTTTCCACAGCGTTTTCTGTTCGTCGACCTGCACGGGCTGGGGCCGGCCGTGCGCCGGCACGCGGGCCAGGAGCTGGAACTGGTGCTGCTGTTCGAGCGCGGCGATGCCGGGCTGGAAAACGTGGTCGATGCCTCCCATTTCTCCCTGTTCTGTGCGCCGGCCATCAACCTGTTTCCCAAGCGGGCCGACCGTGTGCACCTGAGCGATGGCAGCCACGACTACCATGTGGTGGCCGACCGCACCCGGCCCATGGATTATGAAGTCTACGAGGTGACCAGCGTGACGGGCCATGGCGTCGGTAGCGACAGCGAGCGCAGCTTCGCACCGTTCTACGCGGCCTATCATGCGGAGGGCCGGCGGCATAACGCTTACTTCACCACCCAGCGCGAGCCGCGCGTCTTGTCGGAAACGCAGAAAAGGACTGGATTCCGCTCGAACTATGTCGGCAGCGAAGTCTTCATCTCGCTGGTCGATCCGGACGAAGCGCCATATCGCCACGATTTGCGCCAGCTCTCCATCACGACCTTGTGTACCAACCGCGATCTCCCGCTGCACCTGCCCCTCGGCATGGGCGCTTCCGACTTTGTGCTGGACCATGCGGCACCGGTTGCCGGGATTCGTTGCGCCAAGGGACCGTCGAAGCCTTACTCCCCGGTTTGGGAAGGCGCGGCGGCCTGGCGTTTCATCAGCCATTTGTCGCTGAACTACCTGTCGCTGCTGAACACTGACGAGGGGGAAGGGGCGCAGGCCTTGCGCCAGATGCTGGCCCTGTACGCCAGCGCGACGGGCGGCAGCCTGCAACGCCAGATCGATGCGCTGCAAGCCGTGCGGGCGGCGCCGGTGGTGCGCCGGCTGCGTGGCGCAGGTCCGATTTCATTCGGACGCGGATTGCGGATCGAGCTGGAGGTCGACGAGATGGGCTTCCAGGGCGGCAGCGCGTTCCTGTTCGGCAGCGTCATGGAGCAGTTCTTCGCTCGCTACGTATCGATCAATTCCTTCGCCGAAACCGTGCTGCGCTCGAGCGGGCGCGGTGACATCATGCATTGGGAGCCCAGATGCGGGACCGGCTTGATCATCTGACCTATTTCCAGGCGCTGGAGACTGCGCCGTACCGGCACGACTTCTTCCAGGCCTTGCGCCGCGTCGAATGCCTGTTCCCGCAATTGCCGCGCATCGGCCAGGCGCTGCGGCCGGCCGATGAGCCGTTGCGCCTGGCGCAGGAAGCGGCCATGGACTTTGCGCCGGCCACCTTGTCGTCCTTCGGTCTTGCGCCTGGTGCGCCGGCACCCCGGCTGGCGGTGCGCTTTTTCGGGCTGCTCGGGCCCAACGGGCCGCTGCCCCTGCACCTGACCGAGTTCGCACGCAGCCGTGAACAGCATGCGGGAGACCTTGCGCTGACGCGCTTCCTGGACTTGTTCCACCACCGCTTCCTGGCGCTGTTCTACCGTGCCTGGGCGCAAGCGCAACCGACAGTCAGCCTGGACCGGCCCAGGGACGACCGCTTCTCGCTGTACGTCGGCGCCCTGTGCGGCCTGGGCGATGCCAGCTTGCGCGAGCGCGATGCCGTACAGGATAACGCCAAGCTGTTCTATGCCGGGCTGCTGTCGCGCCAGATCCGCAACAGCGATGGCCTGGTGGCCCTGCTGAGCGGCTATTTCCGGGTGCCTGTGACGTTGGAGCCCTATGTCGGCCACTGGCTTGCACTGCCGGTCGAAGAGCGCACCCGCCTGGGCGGGCGCCGCGTGCCGCTGCAGGCGGCAGTGGGGCAGGGTGCGGTGCTGGGCCGCCGCGTATGGGACCGGCAATACAAGTTCCGGCTTTGCCTTGGTCCATTGGATCTGGCGCAGCTGGAACAGTTCCTGCCGGGGGGACCGGCGCTGAGCAAGCTGGTGTCCTGGGTGCGCCAGTATCTCTGCCTCGAACTGGATTGGGATGTGCGCCTGTTGCTCAAGCGCGAGCAGGTTCCTGCCGCGCGGCTGGGGAAGCACCAACGCCTGGGCTGGAGCACCTGGCTCGGTACCCGGGAACGTCAGCAGGATGCGCGGGACCTGGTGCTGGACCCGGAGCGGCTGCAGGCGGGCCTATCGTCAAAAGGAAAACGCCATGGGTGAGATCAGCCGGATTGCATTGTTTGGGAAGTTGAACAGCCTGGCGTACAAGGCGATCGAGGGCGCGACAGTGCTGTGCAAGTTGCGCGGGAATCCCTACGTCGAAATGGAACATTGGCTGCAACAGATACTGCAGGAAGCGGACTCCGACCTGCACCGGATCGTGCGCCACTTTGAACTGGACGCATCGCGGCTGGCGGCCGACATGACGGCCGCCCTCGACCACCTGCCGCGGGGCTCGACCTCCATTTCCGACTTGTCGATGCATATCGAGCATGCGGTCGAGCGGGCCTGGGTGTATGCAACCCTGATGTTCGGCGAATCTCGCGTGCGCAGCGGCTACCTGGCGGTGGGGATCTTGAAAACGCCGTCGCTGCGCAACGCGCTGTTGCATATTTCGGTCCAGTTCGAGCGCATCAAGCTGGACAGCCTGACCGAAGATTTCGCCGCGATTGTTGCCGGCTCCCCGGAACAGCAGCTGCTGGCCAGCGACGGCAGCGGCCTGGGTGCGGCGCCCGGTGAGTCCAGCGGGGCCATGGCACCGGCGCAACTGGGAAAACAGGACGCATTGAAGCGCTTTGCGGTGGACCTGACCGAGCGTGCCCGCCAAGGGGAGATCGATCCGGTCACGGGCCGCGACGCTGAAGTGCGCCAGATCATCGACATCCTGATGCGCCGCCGGCAGAACAATCCGATACTGACCGGCGAGGCCGGCGTCGGCAAGACCGCTGTGGTGGAAGGCTTTGCGGCGCGCATCGCCAGCGGCGACGTGCCACCGCCGCTGCGGGATGTATCGCTGCTGATGCTCGACATTGGCCTGTTGCAGGCCGGCGCCAGCATGAAGGGTGAATTCGAGAACCGCCTGCGCCAGGTGATCGATGAAGTCCAGGCTTCGACCAGGCCGATCATCCTGTTCATCGACGAGGCGCACACCCTGGTCGGCGCCGGCGGCGCGGTGGGAACCGGCGATGCCGCCAACCTGTTGAAACCGGCGTTGGCGCGCGGCAGCTTGCGCACCATCGGTGCGACCACGTGGGCGGAGTACAAGAAATACATCGAGAAGGATCCGGCGCTGACGCGGCGCTTCCAGGTGGTCCAGGTCGAAGAGCCGGATGAGGAAAAGGCCATTCTCATGGTGCGCGGCCTGGCCGGCGCCCTGGAAAGACATCACCGCATCCAGCTGCTGGACGAAGCAATCGACGCCGCGGTGCGCTTGTCGCGCCGCTACATTCCGGCACGGCAGCTGCCGGACAAGGCCATCAGCCTGCTCGATACGAGCTGCGCGCGTGTGGCCATCAGCCAGCATGGCACGCCGGCCGGCGTGGAGGACAGCCGGCGGCGCATCGAGGCCCTCGAAACGGAGCTCGACATCATCGGCCGGGAGCAGGCGATCGGCCTCGATGCGGTGGAACGGCGCGCTAGCGCGCAGCAGAAGCTGCGGGAAGAGCGCGACCGCCTCGATGGCTTGCAGACGCGCTGGCAGGTGGAGAAAGGCCTGGTCGACGAGATCCTTGCGCTAAGGGCCACGCTGCGCGCCGGCGGCACTGCGGTGGATGGTCAGGCGGAGCATGCCCAAGGCGGTGGTGGCCGCGCAGCCGCTCTGGACCGATTGCATGCGCTGCAGCAGCAACTGGCCGGATTGCAGGGCGAAGCTCCCCTGATCCTGCCTGCCGTCGATGCCCAGGCGGTGGCGTCGGTGGCCGCCGATTGGACCGGCATTCCGCTCGGACGCATGGTCGCGAACGAAGTGGAGGCGGTGCTCAAACTGGCCGATACGCTGAACCAGCGGGTCGTGGGCCAGCGGGAAGGCCTGGATACCATCGCGCGCAGGGTGCAAACCTCCCGCGCCAAACTCGATAACCCAGAGCGGCCGATCGGCGTGTTCCTGCTGTGCGGCCCATCCGGTGTCGGTAAAACGGAAACGGGCCTGGCCCTGGCCGAGGCGTTGTACGGCGGCGAGCAAAACATCATTACGATCAATATGAGCGAATTCCAGGAAGCCCATTCCGTGTCGACCCTGAAAGGTTCGCCGCCGGGCTATGTCGGCTATGGCGAAGGCGGCCTGCTGACCGAGGCGGTACGCCGCAAGCCGTACAGCGTGGTTCTGCTGGACGAGGTGGAAAAGGCGCACCCCGATGTGCACGAGATTTTCTTCCAGGTCTTCGACAAGGGATGGATGGAGGATGCCGAAGGGCGCCACATCGACTTCAAGAACACCTTGATCCTGCTGACTTCCAACGTCGGTTCGGAATTGTTGATGCAGCTTTACAAGGATCCCGAATTGCTGCCGGCCGCGGATGGCATTGCCAAGGCCCTGCGCGAACCGCTGCTGAAGGTGTTTCCGGCAGCCCTGCTCGGGCGACTGGTGGTGGTGCCTTACGCGCCGCTGTCGGAGGCCATGCTGGGCAATATCATCCGCCTGCAGCTCGATCGCATTGGCCAGCGCATAGCCGAACAGCACAGCATCGCTTTCAGCTACGACGAAGAGGTGCCACGATTGATCGCGGCGCGCTGCAACGAACTGGAAAGCGGGGCACGCGTGGTCGACGCGATATTGACCAACACCATGCTGCCAAGGATCAGCGCCGAACTGCTGTCGCGCAGCATCGGGGAAGGGCGGATCGCCCGCATCGCGGTCTCCGTACGGGACGGGGAATTTGACTATCGCTTCGACTGAGCCGGGAGTGCCGAATGCGCAGGGCGATCGAGATCGTAACGCCATTAGGGCAAGACGTACTGCTCTTCCATCGCATGCATGCGAGCGAGGAGTTGTCGCGCCTGAGCGAGTTCGAATTGGATCTACTAAGCGAACAGGGCGACATCAATCTCGACCAGATATTGGGCAAGAACGTGACGGTGAAACTGGAAATGCAGGGCGATGGCGTGCGCCATTTCAACGGCTACGTGACGCGCTTTGCCCAGTCCGGAATGTCGGGCCGCTACCATGTCTACCGCGCCATGGTGCGGCCCTGGCTCTGGTTCCTGAGCCGGACGGCCGATTGCCGCATTTTCCAGGACATGACGGTTCCCGACATCATCAAGCAGGTGTTCAACGATCATTCGGTGGCGGACGTCAAGAGCAACTTGAGCGACAGCTACCATAAATGGAACTACTGCGTTCAATACCGCGAGACCGACTTCAATTTCGTCAGCCGCTTGATGGAGAACGAAGGGATTTACTATTATTTCACGCATGCGGAAGGGCGCCATACGCTGGTGCTGGTCGATGCCTACAGCGCCCACGAGCCGGCCGCCGGCTGCGACACGCTGCCATTCATCGATTCCGACCGGGTAGTGCGTCCCGAACAGGAGTACGTCAAGCAATGGCGCTATGCCCGGGAAATTCATCCTGGTCACTGCGTGATCACGGATTTCGATTTCGAACGGCCGGCGGTGGACCTGGCGGTGAAAACCAAGGTGACGCGTGAACATGTGCTGGCCGACTACGAAATCTATGACTATCCCGGGTGTTACGTGCAGGCGGCGGACGGCAATCGCTACGTGCAGGCCAGGATCGATGAGTTGCAAAGCGGCTTTGAACTGGCACGCGGCGACACCAATGCGCGCGGCCTGAGTGTCGGACATGTATTCAAGCTGACCGGCCAGGCGCGCGCCGACCAGAATCGCGAGTATCTGGTGTCGGCCGCCGTCCACCAGCTGGAATACAACGCCTACGAAACCCAGGATGCAGCCGCTCCCGGTGCCAGCTATCACTGCAGTTTCACCGCGCTCGCCAGCCGCCAGCAATTCCGCCCCCAGCGCAGCACGCCCAAGCCCTTCGTGCAGGGGCCGCAAACCGCGATTGTGGTGGGCCCGTCCGGCGACGAGATCTACACCGATAAGTACGGCCGTGTGAAAGTACAGTTCCACTGGGACCGCTACGGCAAAAAGAACGAGAACAGCTCGTGCTGGATCCGTCCCTCGCATCCCTGGGCCGGCAAGAACTGGGGCATGGTTTCGATCCCGCGTATCGGCCAAGAGGTGGTGGTCGATTTCCTGGAAGGCGATCCGGACCGTCCGATCATCACCGGCCGGGTGTACAACGCCGAGCAGATGCCGCCCTATGCCTTGCCGGCCAATATGACCCAGACCGGGATCCTGAGCCGGTCCTCCAAGTCCGGCACGGGTGCCAATGCGAACGAGCTGCGCTTCGAGGACAAGAAGGGCGCGGAGCAGGTCTACCTGCACGCTGAAAAGAACCAGGATATCGAGGTCGAGAACGACGAGACCCATTTTGTCGGACATGACCGCCGCAAGACGGTCGACAACGACGAGACGACCGAAGTAAAGCATGACCGTACCGAAACCGTCGGGAACAATGAGACGATCACAGTCGGCGTCGACCGCACTGAGCAGGTGGGGAGCAACGAGAAGATTGCCATCGGCGCGAACCGGACCGAGTCGGTCGGCGTCAACGAAACGATCATGATAGGCGCGAACCGCACCGAGAATGTTGGGACTAACGAGACGATCACCATCGGCTCGAATCGCACCATCACGGTCGGCTCTTGTGAGACGGCGACGGTGGCTGCTCAACGCACGCACACCGTGGGCATCAACGAAACGATCACTGTCGGCGCCGCGCAGGAAGTAACGATCGGTGCCATGCAAATGGTAACGGTCGGCGCCAACCAGATGGTAAACGTTGGCATCAACCAGTCGGTCGACGTGGGCGCCAACCAGAGCCTGGATGTAGGCGCGAACATGAGCGAGAGCGTCGGCGGATCGCAAACGAGCACCATCAAGAATGCGCGCGCGACGTCGGTCGGGGATGACGACGCACTGAACGTTGGCAAGAACCTGGTCATCGAAGCCGGCGAAACCATCACGATCAAGACCGGCAATTCCAGCATCACCATGCATAAGGATGGAACGGTTCACATCAAAGGAAAAAACATCACGGTCGAAGGTTCGGGCAAGATCAACGCCAAGGCAACCAGCGATATCGTGATGAAGGGATCGAAGATTTTGCAGAACTGACAGGCAGGCTAACTATCCGGTACGGAGGTTGAATATGAGTGGCAGGGACGTGATTGCCGGCGAATTGATGGCGCGCGAAAGCGGGGCATCCGGAGCGCATGCGCTCCGGCCCCAGGCAGGCGTGGTGATAGGAGAGCTGATCGGCATGGCGGACGACGGGCGCACGCCCTTGGTGCTCTATCCAGGGCAAGCTGGAAGTGCCGCCATGCGCGCCCGATCGGTGATCGACTTGCGCGCCCACCAGGTGGGAAGCGAAGTGGTCCTGGTGTTTGCCGCAGGCGATCCGGCGCAACCGATCATCATGGGACTGCTGCGCGGCAGCGAGGGCTGGCCGCTCGATGAGCAGCCGGGCCAGGTCGAAGTCGATGCGGATGGGGAACGCCTGATTGTGTCGGCCAAGGAGGAACTGGTCTTGCGCTGTGGTAAGGCGAGCATCACGTTGACCCGCGCCGGCAAGGTGCTGATCCGCGGCAGCTATATCCTGAGCCGCTCATCGGGCGCGAACCATGTCAAAGGCGGCTCGGTTCACCTGAACTGAGACGGAATGTGATGGAAGTGATCAATGCCACAGACATGGTAGCAGGCTATACGATGGGCACCGAACCCTCGGGGCGGGAATCGCTGGTGGTAGTGGTCAAGGGTACCTTTACCCTGCCGCACGACGGAACCGTGGCCCGCTTGCATGAGGAACAGGTCCCGCTCATCATGGCCGACACGTTTACCGGCGCGCCCGGCCTGACCGCGCCGCTCGACGAGGCCGATTTCGCGCCGCACAAGCGGCTTTGCGATGTGTTGTTGACTGGTAGTGCGTACGCCCCGGAGGGCCGTCCTGCACTGCGGGTTCCGGTTGGCCTGCGCGTCGGCGACTGGCACAAGAGTTTTGCGGTGGTGGGCCAGCGCCGCTGGGAGCTCGGCATGTTCAACGTCAAGGTGACGCCACCCCTGCCTTTCGTGACGAAGCCGATCTCCTACGATACGGCCTTTGGCGGGTGCAATCAATACCACGACGATCCGGCCTTGCATGCAGCGTTCACTCTCAATCCGGTTGGGCGCGGCTGGCACAAGCAGGCGCAAAGCAGGTTTGTCGATGGGGCGCCGTTGCCGGAAACCGAGGAACTGAATCGGCCGGTCCGCGTACCGGACGGCGACTATATGCCCATGTCGCTAGGCCCGGTCGGGCGCGGATGGGACGGGCGACGGCCTTTAGCGGGGACGTATGACCAGGATTGGATAGACCATACCTTTCCCTTCCTGCCAAGCGACTTCAATGAAGCGTTTTACCAGGCCGCGCCCATGGACCAGCAAATGCCCTATCCAAGTGGCGGTGAGGAAGTAGTGTTGTTGAACCTGACCTCGCGCGGACGCAGCGTGTTTCGCTTGCCGGCACTTGACGTGCCGGTGGTGTTCTTCCGCAAAGACGGTGCGCGGCATGAAACCCTGGCGGTTGCCGACACCATCGTACTGCGGCCCGGCGAAGACCTGCTGACGTTGACGTGGCGCGCCCGCATCGCACTTAAAAAAGATATGTTCGAGATACCGCAAGTGCTGGTAGGGCGGATGCCGCGCGGCTGGTGGCGGGCGCGCGAGCTCGGCAAGGAATGGTATCCATCACTCGGCGATCTTGTGCTGAACAAGCGCGGCGCCGTACTTGACGGGGCGAGCTGATGCCTGATCCCATTGCAATTGGGCGAATCGGACTGGTGACAGGGGTGGGCTTCGACGCCGGGTCGAACTGCGCCGCCATCCGGAGCGCGATCGACAATTTCCGGGAAACCAGATTCCAGGACCAGTATGGTGAGTGGCTAATGGGCTGCGAAGTACCATTCGCCGAGTCCTGGCGCGGTGAGCGGCGGCTGGTGGAAATGGCGGCGATGGCAATCGCCGAATGCCTCGGTGGTGCGACGCGCCAGTCCTGCCAGCACATACCGTTGCTCTTGTGTTTGGCCGAGACCGACAGGCCCGGCCGCATTGTACGCGACGACGCGACATTCCTCCTTGCGTTGGAAAGCGCGCTGAACCTGAAGTTTCATCCCATGTCCCGCGTGTTCCCAGATGGCCACGTCGCGCTCGCCAGCGCCCTCGATTGCGCGCGCACGCTGGTGAAAAGCGATGGCATTCGCAGGGTGCTGGTGGCAGCCAGCGACAGTCTGCTGGTTGGCAAGACCTTAAGCCATCTGGAAGAACACGAGCGCCTTCTCACCAGCGCACATTCCGACGGCTTCATTCCTGGCGAAGGCGCGGGTGCCTTGCTGATCGAAGCACCCGGCCAATCAGCTGGCCCGCAACTGCTTTGCCGCGGCATTGGATTTGCAGTCGAACCTGCGCACATCCATTCCGACTTGCCCTTGCGGGCCAACGGATTGACCGCCGCCATCCAGCAGTCACTGGCCGACGCGGGCTGCGGCGAGAGCGTACTTGGCTTCAAGATCATCGACGCGTCGGGCGGCCAATATGCTTTCAAGGAGGCCACCTTGGCGTTCGGCCGCATTGACCGCACCAAGCGCACGGAGTTCGACGTGTGGCACCCCGCCGACTGCATCGGCGAAATTGGCGCACCGATCGGCCTGGTCATGATCGCAGTGCTGAAGAGCGCTTTTGAGAAAGCCTATGCCAAGGGAAGCAATGTGCTGCTGCATCTTGGCAACGATGATGGCAAACGCGCATCGATGATTTTTTCATGGGATAGCGGAGCAGGGTGAAATGAGTAACAAGGTGTTCGCCAACGGCCGTGAGCTGGCATGCAAGGCCGGCGCCGGCAAGACAATCTGCGCCACGCCGGACGTTTGCATGACGCCGCCCGAAAATCCCGCCACGCCGCCTGGCGTGCCGGTGCCTTACCCGAACACGGCCTTGGCATCGGATACCACCGAAGGCAGCCGAAGCGTTCGGATTTCGGGCCAGGAGGTCATGTTGAAGAACAAGTCCTACTTCAAGACCTCGACCGGCGACGAAGCTGGCTGCGCAGCCAAGAAGGGCGTGGTTTCCAGCACCAACAAGGGCAAGGTGTACTTCATCAACTGGTCGATGGATGTCAAGCTGGAAGGGGAAAACGCCGTTCGCCACCTGGACAATACGACCAACAATCACGGCAGCCCGACCGCCAACGAATCGATTCCCTGGCCATTCGTCGACTCGGCCACCAGCGCCAGAGTCGGCAAGCGTTGCAAGAAAGATATGGATCGTGAGAAGGCTGCTTGCGCTGGATATCGGAAGGAAGTTGGCGGGCCGGGAAAAGATGCCTGCGTGGAGGCGGGGCTGGATCAACAGTTCAGCTATGACAAGACCGTGATCGCTGCGCGTTCGAAGAGCGCCACCGAAAATCCTTGCATCGCGGCGCGCCGATGCCGGCTGGTCCCTTACAACGGGACGGACGACGGCATCAATGGCTGTTGCCCAGCGCAGACCCCCGACCACATTGTCCCGAAAAGTTCCTTTTGCAAGGACTCATGGAGTAAAGGCACCAGAATGCCCGGGTGGGAAAAATACAAAGAGGACCCTGCGCCCTGCATGTGTACCGAAGGAGGAAATGCTACCGGTTCACACGGGCTGCGGCACGCGCACCATAAAACAACTGCCGGGATCGCGAAACACACTCACCGTTCTTTCAACGCGGAACTCGCGCATTGTGTGCGGGGCGTGAGGGCGGTGGCGCCGCATTGCTCGCGCGGCTGCCTGGCGGCGCAGCTGAGAGAAGGGCACGAAGGCTTGGGAGACCAGTCCAAGGACGTGAGATATTCGCCGTGCGGCAAAACTGACCTGTCAACGTTCAATGATTTGCAGAATACCATCAAAGACGAATTGAAACGAATCGGCAGCACAGTACCTTAATCCGACAGGAGACCAAAGATGAGCAAGGAAGTGCTGGAAACGCGTGAATTCATCAGGGGCGCCGCCAGGTTGCGCGACTTGGTGTACATCGTCACCAAAGACAGGAATTTATTGAAACGGGATATCGCCCACGCCAGTGTGCTCGGCATCTACCGTGGCCAGTGGGGTGACGCGGTCGACGGAGGATGGAACTCCACCGCCATTGCAGTGGCGCGCCAACCGCAGGAAAAGCTCGTCCTCATTGGCGAGGAGGGCGACGTCGCAACCTATGTCGGCGGCAAGTCTGCTGAGGAAACGATCATGCCGGAGCCGGTCATGATCCGCAACGCCAGGACGATTGACGGCCACGTTTACGCCTGCGGCATGAAGCGGCAAGTCTATCGGCGCGCGGGGGAAGCACAATGGATCGATATCAGCGCCCCGCGCGCCAAGGACCTTGAAGAGCTTGGTTTTGAAGCGTTGGACGGCTTTACGGAGCAGGAAATCTATGCCGCGGGATGGGGCGGCGAGATCTGGACATTCGATGGCAGCAACTGGACAGAACAGTGCAGCCCCAGCAACGTGATCTTGTCCGCCGTCTGTTGTGCGGGCGACGGCCAGGCTTATATTGCCGGGCAGCGAGGCGTGCTCGTCAAAGGCCGGCATGATGTATGGGACACCGTGCAGTGGGAGGATGAAGTCAGTGCCGACCTATGGGACTTGTGTTGGTACCGGGACAAGCTCTACGTGGCTACCATGCAAGCGTTGTACACGCTCAATGGCAATACCCTGCAGGCAGTGGATATGGGCAGGATTGGCCCAGTCAGTTGCTACAGCCTGTCCACGGCGGAAGACGTTCTATGGTCCATAGGACAGAAGGATGTGGTTTCCTTTGACGGCAAACAATGGAAGAAATACACCTGATATGCACATCCTGGACACCGGTATGCCGCTGCCCACAAGGGGGCGTTCGATCGCTTCAATCGTCGGCCGCCATGCGCAGGAAGCCGCCATGCTTGGCCAGCAGCGTGGCGTATTTGCTCAGTCAGCCCAGAACAGCTTGCGCCATTTGCGCCGTATCGACGACAGGATCGCTGCGCATCTGGACGGGCTCTCGGTAGCGGGCGAGGCCGGCTGGTTCCACTGCGAAGCAGGGCTGGCGCAGGCGGGTCCAGGGGAATTGTTTGCCGCGACAGTGATGGCGATTGAAACCAGGAACGCGGCCAGGCTGGGAAAACTGTTGGCGCTCGCCGAGGCGATGCCGGAATGCCGGAGCGGCCTGCATCTCGCCTTCGCCTGGGTCTCAGCGCAATTCTTGCAAGGCACCATCAGCAGTTTGTTCGCTTCGTCCAGCCCATTTCATCGGCAAGTCGGCATTGCCGCGTGTGCCATGCATCAAGTCGATCCAGGGCGTGCGCTGGACGCGGCCCTGGGTGACGCTGATGTGGCCTTGCGCGCATGTGCGCTGCGCGTCGCCGGACAGGCCGGTCGGCGCGACTTGCTGGGCGAATGTTCGAAGGCAATGGACGACGGTGACCCAAACTGCCGCTTCGAGGCAGCCTGGTCAGCAGCGTTACTGGGAGAACGCGAGGGCGCCACGGCAATTCTAAAACACAGTGTGCTGCAAGCGGGGCCGCGCCAGGCCCGCGCGCTGCGTCTGATACTGAAGATGATCGATCCGGCCCAGGCAAACTTGCTTTTGAGGGAACTGGCTTCCCAACCGCTGCGCGACCGCTTGCTGATTCAGGGCGCTGGCATGGCGGGAGATGCCAGCTATATCCCGTGGCTCCTGACGCAGATGCAAGACCGGAACTTGGCGCGGCTGGCCGGAGAGGCTGTCGCCACGATCGCCGGCCTGGACCTGGCCTTGCTGGACTACGACGGCAAACCGCCGGAAAACATTGCGGCCGGTCCAAACGACGATCCCGGCGATGACGACGTCGAGATGGACGAAGACGATGGCCTGCCATGGCCAGACCGGGTGAAGTTGCAGTCCTGGTGGCAAGAGGAACAAGTTCGTTTCGCAACGGGCGTCCGCTATTTCCTGGGCCAGCCGGTAACGCTCGCCCAAGCCAGCAAGGTGCTGCGCGAGGGCTGTCAAAGGCAACGCAAGGCGGCGGCGGAATATCTTTGCCTGTTGCGGCCTGGGACGCCGCTTTTTCCTACCGATGCTCCGGCGTGGCGGCAGGAACGTTGGCTCGCCAGGATGGATTGAGCCATGCAAGCCAGGTTGCTGCTGAGCGTGTTGGCGTTGATTTTCCTGGCCGCCGCTGGCCTGCGATGTTATCGCGACGGTGGCCGCATCGCTCCTGCCAGTAAGACCTGGTTCCTGACCGGCGCCATATTCGCCCTGGTCAGCACCTGGTTGTGGCTGGAATGATAGGGCGGTCGACACATGCGTTTGGAGCGTGTCTTATTTGGCGTGCAGCCGACGATGGATAGGCAAGAGTGCTGTTAGAATTTGATCATTGATCGGCACGGCTCCGTTGGCTCTTGCATAGCTTATGCACCTTGTTTGGTGCGGAGAGGTGGTGAGGTGCACCAATGATTATGATCAAAGCCGTGTCATTCAATGGCCAGCCGCTGGCCGCCGACCTTGGGGCGGCGTTCGGCGAAGCGGGTGGTGTGATAGGTCGCGGAAATGGCAATGCGCTGGTGTTGCCGGACCCGGAACGCTTCGTGTCGCGTGCGCATGCCGCGATTGCCTTCCATGCCGGAACGTATGTGATTCGCGACTTGAGCAGTGCTTCGCCCGTGTATGTCAACGGCATTCCACTGGGGAACGGACGCGAGGCAAGACTTGCATATGGCGATGAGCTGCGCATAGGCGCTTATGCCTTGCAGGTATTGCCGCAGGCCGCGCCTGGCGCAAGCAGCCTTGCAGGGACGCCTGTGGACGATCCGCTTGGCTTGTTTGAAGACAGCGTGGCGGCAGGGCAGCCAGAACCGCGGAAGGCGGATCGCCCGCCAGGTGGCATTCCTGAAGACTTCGATCCGTTTGCAGACGTGGAGTCAGCCAAGCAGCCGCTTGCTGCGCAGGCTCAGCCCCCAAGCATCGGGGACGATTTTCGCCTGGGCCTGGAACCGGCATCGAGTTCCGACATCAACCAGCTGTTCGGTCTTGGCAACAATGCCGGTGGCAGCTTGTTTCCGGATGGCCATCCCTTAGCCGAGCAGTCTGCCGACGCGGGATACAGCGACCCATTGGTGGCGCTGGGTGCTGTGCCGCTGCCGCAGCCTGGCGCAAACAGCCAACGCGACGATGCACTCGAAATACACGCTGCGTTCGCTCCGCCACCGGTCGCGATCGGCAACGAACAAAAGGCGCGGCAGGATATCCAGGGCAGGCCGACGTCCCCGAGGCAAGGCCCGGCGGTGGCTCAGGCCGCTCCAATGGGACCCGTGGTGTCCTGGGACGTCGGCAATGAGCAGGACTCGGGTGGTATCAAGACCATGGTGATGCGTTCGCCCGCGAAGCCGTCAGCGGAGCGTGCCAATGCAGCGCAGAAGCCCGCCGCGGCGACAGCCGTCCCGGCCCCGGAAGTGGCGCTGCCGCTGGCGTCCGCCGCGCCGGTGGCCAGGGAAAGCGAGGCCGCCTTGTTGCAGGCCTTCCTGGAAGGCGCGGGCGTGCCTGATCTTGAGATAGGGACCGCGCTGACGCCTGACATGATGGCGATGTTCGGGCAGCTCTTGCGCCAGTCAACCAAAGGAACACTGGACCTGCTGATGGCCAGGTCGCTGACCAAAAGGGAGATGCATGCGCAAATGACCGTGATTGCGATGCGCGAGAACAATCCGCTCAAGTTTTCACCGAATGTGGAAGTGGCTTTGCATAGTCTGTTGGCGCCGCGCGGAAAAGGATTCATGCCGCCGCTGCAGGCGATGCAGGATGCTTACGATGACTTGCGGGCGCACCAGTTCGGCGTGATGGCGGGCATGCGGGCCGCGCTGGCGCGCGTCTTGCAACGATTCGACCCGGAACAATTGGAAGAGCGCCTGTCCGACAGGACGCTGGCCGATTCGCTGCTTCCGGCGCACCGCAAAGCCAGGCTGTGGGCGCAGTACCTGGCGCTGTACAACGACATCACGAAGGAAGCGGAAGACGACTTCCAGACGTGGTTCGGCAGGGAATTCCTCAGCGCTTATGAGGCGCAAATGGCAAAGCTCAAGGAAGACAGATCCTAGCGATGGAACTCACGATTTCCGTGCTATCGGAACCGGGCGGGCGCGCCGTCAATGAAGACGCTTACGGCTGCTGGTCGAGTCCCACAGCCTGCTTTTGCGTTCTCTCCGACGGCGCGGGCGGGCATAAGGGTGGTGCGGTCGCGTCCCGGCTTGCGGTCGAACATGCCCTGGCATGGTTCCGGCGTTGCCAGGAATGCAGCGTGGAAGGCGTGATGAAGGCCATCGCTGCAGCCAATACGGCAATCGTCGACGCGCAACACAGTATGCCCGAGTATGCGGAGATGCGCGCCACCATCGTCGTCCTTGCCTTTGATACTGAACGGCGAAGCGCCATTTGGGGCCATGTCGGAGACACGCGCCTGTATTGTTTCCGCAGCCGGCGCATTGTGTTCCAGACGCGCGACCACAGTGTGTTGCAGGGCATGGTCGACGCGGGCTACATGCAACTGGAAGAGCTACGCAGTTCTCCGCAGCGCAACGTTCTGCTGGCCGCGTTGGGCGATGCCGAGGCGCTCGAGCCGTGCATCCATCCATCTTCCTTCAGTGTGTGCGACGGCGATATTTTCCTGCTTTGTACCGACGGCTTCTGGGAGCATCTGGACGAGCGTAACATGGAGCAGGAGCTGCATACAGCGCTGTCGCCCGAGACCTGGTTAAGCCAGCTTGAAGGCGCTGTGAGGGCGCAAGGAGGCCATCTGCAGGACAATTATTCAGCGCTTCTTGTGGCGTGCCGGGATTACAGTATGGCCGGGACCGAAAGCGCATTGGACGAGGACGAAGCGTGACCGGCCGCCAGCGGTGTCAGCGGCCAGCCGCCAACAGGGTAGCGAAGTCATCTCCGCCCGGCAGGCCGGTGTATGCCAGCAAATGGATCGGGCCGCCTGCCGCCGCTTCGGTCCACCACAAGCTCTTGCCGCATCCCTTGCGCCCGTAGCCGTTCAGGCCCGCGACCTGGAACAGCTCGCGGAGTGTCTCGCTGGCCGGCAGCTCCAGGGCCATCGCGCCAACCGTTGCGCTATTCCACCAATGCTCCAACCGGCGCGCAGCCTCCTGTTCCTGTGCGGCTTGCGCGCGGGGAAAGGTGTTGGCGGCCAGGCGTTCCTCCAGCCTGTCCGGGTCGAAGCCGGCATTCAGGCAATCGAGCGCTATTTGTTCCAGGTCAGAATACCAGCGTTGGGCAGACAGGATGGCCGACACAACTTCAGGCTGCGGTTCGAGTTCGACCGCAATGGTCAGCGGAAAGTGGCGACCGACCTTGTCGACGCTGGGCATCAGCGTGCCGGCCCAGGCCGAAGCGCCGCATACGCCCGGCAATACGGCGAAACTCCAGAGCGGCCCGTTCAGGTAGGTCTCCAGCCAGCGCTCCTGCAGGCTGGCGCGGCTGGCGGCCATGCCTCGCTGCAGCCACGCGTCCCAGACGCCGATAAAGGCTGGCGGCAGGCGCCGCGAGGCGAAGTCGCCCAGGGCCGGCATCTTGCCATACCAGCCGGGCAGGCGCGGCGCGGCGTCCCGCATCAGAGCGTCCCCGGGCATTGGAATTGCTCCAGTTCGGGCAGCCGGAAAGGATTGCGCACGCTATTGGTCAGCACCTCAAACTGCGCCTTGCGGCCATCCACGTTGAAGGTCGCGAGGAACTTCTCTGGCTGCCCGGTGCCATCGAGCTGCACCTGGTCGAACAGGCGGAACAGGGCCCACGCGCCTTCGAAGGTGCGGCCCGAGGCGCCGGAGGTACTGACCGGACTCAGTTGCAGGCGCACCTGCGTGCTGCCGCGCGGGCCGGGCCACAGGACCGGTGCAGGGACTTGCGGCCCGTGGCTGTACTTCACCAGCTGCCCATCGACGTCCAGGATGAACTGGTTAATCGAGGCATCCATCATCGTCGGCTTGAGGTCGAGGCGCATGCTGATGGCGGGACTATTGCGGAAGAATACGTCGCGGATGACTTGCGCGCGCTGGAATTGCAGCAGGGCCGCCGAGCTGGGACCCTGGCTCGCATCGCCCACCGGGCGGAAGCTCCAGGGGCGGGTAGCGGTGTTCACATACTGCGCCAGGTTCTTCTGGAAGAAATCGTCCATCAGGCCGCCGGGTGCGAACAGGCGGCTGAAGTCGTCCGGCGTGACGTCGCGCGCACTGGCTTTGGAGAAGGGATAGCGGCCGCTAATGGCCTTGCTGCAGAAATCGCCGAGGGCGCCCTGCATGGCCTGGCTCAGATTACTGCGCGTAAGCCCGAGCGCCTGGCTGGCACCGCCGGCGGACAGGGTCAGCATGACGCCACGCAGCGGTTCCGGCATGCGGCTGCCTTCGGCTTTCACCTTGTTCGGCACGTCGCTTGGCGGCGGTGTACTGGCGCCCTTGAGCGCGGCATCGGTAGCCGTCAGCAGCAGGTAAAGCTCGTTGATCAAGGCGATGCTGGCGTCGATCGGGGCGGGTTGGCCCGGCGCCGGACTGCGGACCTGGCGCCGCAGGGCGTCGAACTGCCGGTCCACGATGTTCTCCGGCAGTGCCAGGCCGGACGCGGCGCTTTCCTGGCTGGCGCCCTGGCCGAACAGCTTACGCAGCTCCTCGCGCGTGGATCTGATCTTGTCTCCGGCCTTGTCTGCGACCGTCTTGTCCGCCTCGTCCAGCTGCACCAGGGTCACCTCCTTGACGATGGCACGCAAGAGCAGGGGCAGGGGGGAGTCGGGCGCCGACAATATGCGCGCTTGCTCGATGCTTTGTTTCAGGCTGGAGGCGCGCACCAGCGCGATATCGTCGATAAAGCCGGCCCAGGTCCGTGCGTAATCCTGCAGATAGAGACGCTGTACCTCGTCGACCAGGGCGGAGTTCTTGTCCGGCGCTGCCAGGCCGCGTTCCCGTTCGGTTAATCCCAGCACCCATCCTTCTTCGTCGGCCAACTGGCCGGTGACGCGGGCCGCTTCCTGCATGAATACCTGGCGATAAGCGTTCACGCTATAAATGCCGGGTACCCCTTTGCCCGGTGCGGCCTCACTGCGGCGCGTGAATACCAGCATGGCGGAAGGACCGCCCGCGTTGGCAATGGTGAAGTCGGGCAGGTTGCTGCCGGCGCCCTGGCGCTTGATGCGGTTGTAGATGCGTTCGGCTAAAGGCGTTTGGGCCAGGGCCTGGCGTGCAGCGGCGATCAGGCGGGGATCGGCTGGATTGGGGGCCAGCACGTCGCCACTTGCCAGCAGCATGTCCAGGTGCCGTTCCAGGTCCTGCCGTTGGCCAAGGGTGACTTCGCGTGGCAGGCTGTTTTCCCAGTCGGCTGTGATGAAAGCCTTCAGGGCCGCCGGGTTCATATAGCGCCCGTCGTGCAGCATGAGGTAAGCCTTCAACGCTTCGTACAGCAACTCGGGATTGCTCTGGCCGTCCGACTGCAACTGCTGCTGGACTCTTAATTCGAGGCGGGGCAGGAAGACGTCATGCAACAGGCGTCGGTGCGAGCTCCTGGATGCGGCGGCCAGTTTGTCTCCCTGATACAGGCCGAAGCCCATCGAAGCGGGCGGGCTGCCCTCAGGAACATTGGCCACACGCGCCAGGTCGCGCACGGCTTGCATCGCCGGGAGCAGCTCCACCACATTGGTCGTGCTGATGGCGCCGAGCTGCTCCAGCTGCCTGGAAACCGCAGCAGTCCTGGCCTGTACGTCGGTGATGTAAGCGCGGTTACGGGCGAAACTGACGGTCCAGGCCGCAATGGCACCAATGCAGAGCAGGCCTGCCAACAGCAGCGCAGCGAGCTGGAGCCTGGCCCGCCTGCGTTCCCAACGCTGGTTGATACCCGCCAACCCGGCTTCCTGGAAGACCACCCGGTCGAGCAGGCGGGTGATGAAGTAGCTTTTGCCGCTGGGAGTGTTCGGCGGCAAGACTTTGCGCTCGAGCTGTAATGCCCGGCCCAGGCTGCCCATCAGGCGGTCGATCGGGCTGCCTTCCTGCGTTCCGCTGGTGAAGTAGACGCCGCGCAGCAACGGCTGGTCGGTGAAGCGGGATGTCGAGGTGAGATGGTCGACGAACTCGCAGAGCGTGGTCTTGACAGCGGCAAGCTGCTGGGGAAAGGCGTAGAGCAGGGCACGCCGCTGTGGATCCCTTTCCTGCTGCATGCGATCGATCAGGCGCGCATTGATGCGCTCTTCCAGGGCGGCAAAGTCCGCGGAAAAAGCCGGTGCCGTTGCGGCTTCCGTGCCTGCTTCACGATAAGGAAAGGTTGTCCCCCAAACCTGGGCGCGCTCTTCCTTGCCCATGTCGCTGAAAAACTCCATACATCCCGGCAACAGGTCGATCTTGGTCACCAGCACATACAGTGGGAAGCGGATATCCAGTTCATCGTGCAATTCTTGCAGGCGCATGCGCAGCGCTTCGATATGGCTGGCGCGCTTGGCCGGCGACTGCTCCAGCAGTTCCGGCACGCTCAGCGTCAGCAGGACGCCATTGATCGGCCGCCGTACACGATACTTCTTGAGCAACTGCATGAAGCCGGTCCAGGCCGCGGAGTCCGCTTGCTGGTTGCTGTCCTGGGTTGTATACCGGCCCGCGGTATCGAGCAGGACGGCGCGGTCCGTGAACCACCAGTCGCAGTTGCGGGTGCCGCCGACGCCGCGTATGGCTGCCTGGCCGAAGCGCTCGCTCAAAGGAAACTGCAGGCCGGAATTGGCCAGTGCGGTGGTCTTGCCCGAGCCCGGGGAGCCGATCATGATATACCAGGGCAGCTCGTAGACCCACTGCTGTCGCAAGTTGGCAAGCAGGTCCAGCACGGAATTCCTGCCGCGCTCACTTAAGCGTGCCTTCTTCAACACGACGATCGCATCCGCGAAGCGCTTGCCCAGCGTCGCGAGCTCCTCCGCCGCAACCGGATCCACCGCAGAGGCCTGGCTGGCGGGTTGTTTCAGCAAGCCATCCATCAAACGCGCGTTGGCACGCCTGGCTTTAAGCAACTTCCATAATTGCTTGCCAATGTAAAAGAGGATAGCCAGGGCGATCAAGGCGGCCCGGATTGCACCTGGCTCCAGTGGACGGTAGTCGGCGATCGCGATCAGGGGGCCGACGAACCAGATCAGCAAGGACAGCGCAAGCAGGCCGAGCAGCGCGATGACCCAGCGGTTCAGCAAGCAGGCAAGGAGCTTCTTGAACATATGTCGCTCCTCTACTGGACGTCCGGCCTGGGAGTCAGGATGATTTCAACGCGCCGGTTGCGAGCCCGTCCGGCAGGCGTATTGTTGGGAGCAACGGGGTTGGCGTCGGCGTGTCCTTCGGCGGAGAAACGGCCTTGCGCTGCGGCCTTCTGTTCCAGCAGCTTGGCCACAGCGCCAGCGCGCTCCTGCGACAAGTGCCAGTTGGAAGGGAAGCGCGTGGTGCGAATCGCCTGGTCGTCTGTATAGCCGTTGACCACCACCGCCCCTGGGACGGCCTTCAGTGCTGCCGCGATACGCTCCAGTACCCCTGCGTAGTTGGGCAAGACGGCAGCTCTTCCCGGCGCGAACAGCCCGTCACCGCGGATGATGATGGTGCTGCGCCCAGGCTCGTCACGCACTGCCACCAGGCCTTGTTCGATCTCCGGGGCCAGGAATCCGGCCAGGCGCGGCTTGACAGCCGGCGGCGCGGTTGGCGGCAGTGGGGACGCAATGGTTGCCGGCCTGGCACGCATGTTCTGGATCTGGGTGAACGTGGGATCCGAGGCGCGGTTCAGGACCAGGTTGAACGTGGCATACACAGCGAGCAGCAGCAAGCCCAGTACGCCAACCGCAACCCATAACGGCAGCGTGGCCAGCAAGGCGTGGCGCGGCACGTCCGTTGCCTCCCAGCGCGGCGACAGCGGGCGCTCGTAATCGCCCTGGAGGTTGCGCAGCATGAGGGCCAGGCGTTCGCGCAAGGCCTCCAGCTGCGCTTTCCCGTTGTCGAGGACGCGATAGCGGCCTTCCAGGCCAAGCGCCAGGCAGGTATACATGAATTCCAGCAATTCGCGATGTTCGCGCGGCGTCTCCGCCAGTTTGGATAGCAGTTGGAAGAATTTCTCGCCGCCCCACGCTTCGTTGTGGAACCGGACCAGCAGGCTGTCCTTGGCCCAGATGCCGGAAGCGCCCCAAGGCGTCGACGCGGCAGCTTCATCGAGCAGGGTGCAGAGGGCATAGCGCGCAGCGATGATGTTTTCGTTGGCGATGCCGGCAGCCTTTGCGCGGCGTTCGAATTCCTTGACCTGGGTTGCCAGGAACTCTTTTGCGCCGGCCGGATCGGCGTGGTGCACTGTGGCGCGCAATTGCGGTACCAGGTTCAGCAGCGGATTGGCAGCGGCAAGTAGCGCATTCAGCCCGGAAACTTGCGCGGCCGGGACGAATCCGAAGTCCACGCTTGGCTGGGTGGCCGGCGTCTGCGCAGGCTGAGGGCGCTGGCGCGCGCCCGGCGTAGGCACCATGATGGTATGTTCCGCGTCCGCCGTGGCAAATGGATCGTCCTGGCTCATGGTTATCCCTTGATGGCCCAAAATTCGAGTTCCAGTCCCGGAAATTCACCGGCGATATGCATGGCCAATCCGCCCGAGCGCTCCAGCTGGTCCCACAGTTCGCCGCCCCGTTCCACCTCGAAATAATGGAAGCCGGCATGATAGGGAATCTGGCGCGGCGCCACCGGCATCGAGTGCAAAGGGATGCCAGGCAAGGCGAGGTTGACCAGGTCGCGGATCCGTTCCACCGGGCCGATCTTGACCTGGCCCGGAAAGCGCGCCCGTAAGGTTTCGGACGGCATTTTTGCATTGACGGCCAGCACGAAACCGGCCGACTTCAGCAGGTCGCGGTCAGGCAATTGCGCCAGCCGCACGCCGTATTTCTTGTCTTGCAGGTCGATGGGCACGGCGCTGCGATGCAACACCATGCTGAGCGCGCTGCGCAGCTCGTTCATCAGCGGGGCAAAGGTCCGCTCCAGGTTGTCGTGTTGGTAGGCGGGTTGATTTTCCGGCCGCCGGCTCTCTCGGCTGAAAGTGGAAAGGTCGCCGGCAAGCGACAGCATCGCGACAAACAATTGCTCCGGGTGGAACAGGGCAACATCGCAGTAATGGGCAAAAAGCGGTTCATGCCGGTTGACCGCCTGCAGCAGCATGAAGTCGGCGATTTCGGCCACACCGCCGCGCCCCGGCTGTGACAGCTGCGCTGCCAGCTCTTCGCCGCGCTGATGCAGCAGTCCGTAAATTTCGTTGCAGAAGCCCGCCAGCGCGGCGTTGTCGCGGATGGTCAGCGAGGGCGGAATATAGTGTTTGTCGAGCAGCAACTGATTGTCCGCGCGGCGTTCGCTCAGGCGCAGTACGCCCAGGCAGGCATAGGCGTCGGTCCGTTCGCTCTCGAGGAGCAGGCTCAGGCGCATCTGCCCCACCTGGATTGGCGCGGCATTGTGGGAGCTGCTGTCCGTCACTTCCAGTTCGGTGACGTCGTAGCGCGCAAGCCGGCCGTTGCCGTCCGGGGCCGCATCCGATTCCGAGAAGCCCTTGCGGCGCATTGGAACGGCCAGCATGATGAGCTGGTCGCGGGCGCTGGCCGGAATGTTCAACGGTATGGGTGCGGCGTGGGTGAAAGGAAAGTCGAAGGGGGTACCGTCGGGGAACAGGCCGCTGCCCGTGGAGAGCGTCACCTTGCCCATGGCCAGGGCGCTTTGGTCGACTTGCAGCGACAGGAAACCCCAGCCATGCGAGCGTGCCGGCCTGGCACGGGCCTCGATCAGGTTTTCGAGATAGCGTTCATGCTGTTGGAAATGTTGTGGTTGCAAAAACATACCTTCCGACCAGATGACTTTGCTTTCCCACGACATGATCGTTGTTCCTTCAATCCAGGTGAGGCGGTTTCATTTTTCGGCACGGATCGAGACATCGCGCGAGCGCACGCTGATGGATACCGGCATCGACTGGCTGACGCGCACGGGAACGGCGGCGCGCCAGGAGGATTTCTCCAGGTCGCGGAAAGCGGCAATCACGGCGACGTAGCGCGTCTCGGCTTGCAGCGGTCGGTCGAAATGCTTGTTCTCGCCAGGGCGCAGGGTGAACTCTTCCCTGGCGAGCAACTCGCCGCCCAAGGCTTCCTTGTCGCGTTCCAGCAGGGAAAAGAAATCGGCGTTCTGGAATGCCCCTAAATTCTTCAGCTCGAACAGGCGCAGCACGATGGGCGAGGCGCGTCCGCGGGCATCGGGATTGACGTCGCTGGCGACTGCGATGTTTGCCTGGATGATGGCCGGCTTCGGGGGACCGGACGCGCAGGCGACAAGCAGGGGCAAAGCTGCCACGCTGAGCAAAAAAGCCGGAAGACAACGGTAGCGGACCATCGAATTCTCCATCCACGAGGAACAGGCGTGCGGCTGCCTTGCAAACGATAGTACATCCGATAACAGTGAACAAAACTCACACTTATTCACCACACAAGTGATGCCGTGCTGCTGTGCTACTGGAGTTTGACCAAGTCCGCTACGACATCGAACTCACACTCGACATGCTTCTTCTCGGCGCCGCACACTGCGGCATCGAAGAGTGGCAGTTGGCGCTTGCCGGCGCTCACGCCGGCCAGTGAACGCGCGATGCCGTTGCTGACGCAAGCATCGCTTGGCGAAGAGGCGGGCAGGGCTGCGGCGTTGAACGCGAAGCTGCCGACCGCGTGGACGCGTTCGAATCCCGGCAGCGCTGCGTCCGTGACCTCCATTTTGCTTACTTGAATCTTGAGCTTGGCGTCGGGATCGTTCTCGATGGGGGAGAAATGTTGGCTATAAATTCCGCCGTTATAGTCTTTGAGCAAATCACCGTCGCTGGTCCTGACTTTGTAAGACGCCAAAGTCATGGCCGGTTCGGCCAGCGATGGAAAGTGGTAGCTGCCGGATTGCATCGGCAAGGGCATCAGGGAACTGGAAACTTCGTGGATCTTGCCGTCATGCTTGACGTTCAGGCTGAGGCCGAAGCCGGTGATGGTATTGCCTTGGACACCGAAACTGGCAATCCCGACATCCGGTGCGCCCTTGCCTGCCAGTTTGATGCCGCCGGCAACGCAAAGCATCGTATTGCCGTCGCCCAGCTTCTGGGATTCGTCCTGGTGCGGCTTGGCGGACTCGGGATCGCATGCTGCAAGCATGCACAGGATGGGCAAGATGGCGGCTGGCTTCATGACATTCCAATTCTTATGAAAAATGAAATTATGGCATGGTTAGCTTTTGCTATTGGTTGTATCATCAACGCCATTTTTGACCGACTGATCCTGGAGTATGAATATGAAGCAGCAACTATGGGCTGGCATCGCAATCCTGGCATTGGCGTTGCCCGCCAGCGCGGCACCGACGCCGGAGCCGGACTTGCCATTGTGGGAGGTCGGCCTGTTCGGTGGCGCGGCCTCCACGCCTGCCTATCCCGGTTCCGCCGACCGCGAGAGCCGCGCGCTGGTGCTGCCGATGCTGATCTATCGCGGCAAAGTGCTGCGTGCGGATCGCTCCGGCGTGAGCGCGCGCTTGTTCGATACCGAGCGCGTGGACCTGGACCTTGGATTCCAGATGTCGCTACCGGCCCGTTCCGACGACGTGCCTGCACGCGCCGGCATGCCTGACCTGAACTCCTTGCTGGAGTTCGGCCCGCGCCTGAAAGTACTGCTGTCGGAACCTTCCGCCGCGAACCGCGTACGGCTCGAACTGCCGCTGCGCATGCCGCTGGAACTGGGTAATGGCTTCCGCCGCCAGGGCCTCGTGTTCGAACCGCGTGTCGTGTTCGAGACCAGCGGCAGCGACCAGCGATGGAATGCGGACGCCAATCTCGGCATGGTATTCGGCAATGCCCGCCTGAACCAGTATTTCTATGAAGTCGCACCGCAATACGCGACCGCCTCCCGTCCGGCCTATGAAGCGAAAGCCGGCTTGATGATGACGCGGGTCGGCCTCAGCCTGTCGCATGCATTGACGCCGGACTGGCGCGTGTTCGGTTTCACGCGCTACGACAATTACACGCACGCCGCCAACCGCGACAGCCCGCTGTTCCGCAAGAACAGTGGACTGTCGATCGGCTTCGGCTTTACGTGGACGGCATACCGCTCGCAAGCGCGGGCCTGGGAATGAGCTTTCGGAGCCCATTCTGAATCGCTCGGCGGTGATATGCTAGAGGAGGTCCGCTAACATCAACGAGGAGAACATGAATCCTGCTGAGTTGATCCAACACTGGCGTTTTCGAAATCACCGTGTGCAGTTAGCCCACTACGATTCCGCACGATTTTTCGCTGGTCTTCATCTGCTTCTTGGCGTTCCTGCGTCCGTGTTAAGCACGCTCGTCGGAACAGCGATCTTTTCGACCTTGAGCAAATCCCATACCGCAAGCATGCCGACTGAAGATGGAAGCATTGTTGTGCAAATCGCAGTTGGCTTTTTGAGCGTACTGGCAGCGATCCTTACGGGCCTGCAGACGTTCTTGAAAAATGCCGAGCAAGCGGAGAGGCACCGGATCGCCGGTGCGCGGTTCGCCAATCTGAAACATAGGATCGAATTGGTCGCCACGCTTCCTCCATCGAGCGATGAGGAGCTGCGGAAGGAGCTGCTTTCAATCGAATCCCGCTGGGCAAAGCTACGCGAGGAGAGTCCGACATTGCCAACTTTTATATGGAAAAGGATTGAAAGATCTTTACCCTTCGAAGATCATCAAAACCGATATCCTGGCTTAGGGAATCTCGCAAGCGCGAAGTAACCGCGCACGCGCACTGGCGCGCGCAGCAAGGCCAGTATGCGGGCCTTGCCGGCGGCTGCCGCGGTTTAACGCGGTGGCTGGCCCTTGAAGTGAGGCATGCGGTCGGCATTGGCGACGGCGTAGCCGAGATTGAGCGTGAACTGCGCCTGTTGCACCATGCCCGACAGGTCCCAGGCCGGATTGTATTCATCCGACACCTGGTGGTAATGCTCGGTGTATTCGCGGATGCGCGCCAGTGAACCGGTCGGGTCCTTCACGAAGTCGAACAGGCCGTCGCCAGAGAACACCGAAGAACCGACGCGGATGCCCGGCACGCCTGCCTTCACGAAGTTGTAGTGGTCGCTGCGGAAGAAGCTGCCCGCAGGATCAGGTACTTCCGGCACCAGGCGCAAGCCCATTTTCGCGGCCACCTCGGCCGAAGTCGCTCGCAAAGTGCTGGCGTCGCTGCCCGGCACGCCCATATCGCGCGTGATGCCGACAAAGTTCATGCTGTCCAGGTTCAGGTTGGCGGCGGTGCGCGCCAGCGGCCAGGCGGGCTGGCGGATATAGTAGGTGCTGCCCAGCATGCCTTCCTCCTCGGCGCAAGGCCAGAAGAAGATCTGGGTGCGGCGCGCAGGTTTTTTCGCAGCGGCCTTGGCCATTGCCAGCAGGGCTGCCGCGCCGGAGGCGTTGTCTACCGCGCCATTCCAGATATGGTCGGTCTTGCCGGTGCGGGCGTTCTTGCTGTCTTTGGCGAGGTCGGTGCCGAGGTGGTCCCAGTGCGCCGAGTACACCACGGCCTGGTGCTTCAGGTGCGGGTCGCGGCCAGGAATGATGCCGATCACGTTGGATTGTTCCAGCTGGCGCATGCTGCTGTACATTTCGATATGCGCCTTGGCGGTCAGGTCCACCGGACGGAAGCTGCGCGACTCGGCGCTGGCACGCAGCGCGGCCATGTCGAGGCCACTGGCCGTGAACAGTGCCTTGCTGGCATTTTCTTCCAGCCAGCCTTCGATGCGGTTGCCGCCGCCCGCTAGGTGCACGCGTTCCAGCTTATAGGCGTTGGCCGGCACATAGAAGGGATAGGAGGCCGAAGCGTCCGTATGCAGTACCAGCACGCCGATTGCGCCCTGGCGGCGCGCTTCCTCGAACTTGTAGTCCCAGCGACCGTAGTAGGTCAGCGACTTGCCGCCGAAACGGTTCGGCTCTTCTGCCGTGGGTTGCGGGTCGTTGAGCATCATCAGCAGCAGCTTGCCGCGCACGTCGACGCCTTTGTAGTCGTCCCAGTTTTCTTCCGGTGCGCGGATGCCGTAGCCGACGAAGACCATCGGCACATCCGCGCGCAGTTCGGTTTCACCATTGCCGGAGCCGTAGACCACGTCGCGGCCGAACTCCAGCGACTGGCTGGCGCCGTTGGCGTCGAAGCGCAACAGGCTGCTGGACTGGATCTTCATGCCCAGCATCGGCACCACCTGGCGGTAGCTGCCGTTGGGCAGTGGCTTGAGCCCGGCCTCGGCGGCCTGCTTTTCCAGGTAGCGCACGGCCAGTTCGGCGCCCGGCTGGCCGGTGCCGCGGCCCTCGAGATAGTCACTGGCGAGGTAAGCCAGGTGGGCGCGCAGCGGCTTTTCCGCAACTTGCGGTTCCTTCGCCAGGGCGCTCGCCCCGGCAAACAGGCCGGCGCACAGAATCAGTAAAGATCGCATGGTTCCTCCAAAAAATTAGTGTGAGTTCGCCGGCTTCACGCTATAGCGCGTGACGGCGATGGTGCCGCCCAGGATCAGCGCCACGGCGCCGCAGGCAACTGCGGTCAGCTCGGCGCCGAAGACCAGGAAGGCGATGAACAGCCCGATCAGGGGCTCCAGGTACTGGCCGAAGATGGTGAGCGCTTCGGCCTTGCGCATTGAATAGGAATAGCACCATAGCGATAGCGGCATCAGTGCACCGCTGACGACAATGGCGGCTGCTACCTGCCAGTTGGCTTGCTGCACGCTGTAGTCGCCCGCAGCGAGAAACAGGACCAGGCTGAAGATCGCGCCGATATAGCTGCAGATGGCGGTGATCTGGGTGTCGTCATACACCTTGTGGAAGCGCGTAATGATCACGGTATAGGCAACCCAGGCCAGCATGCCGGTCAGCACGCCGAGCAGGGCGCCCAACTGGAAAGGCGTGCCGGCTGCGTGGCTGTCCTGCAGGTACAGCGCCAGGCCGCCGACCGTCGCCAGCAGCCCGCCTATGGCGCGGACGGTGAAACGGTAGCGCAGCAATAGCGCGATCAGCACCGGGCAACTGGAAAACACGACGATGTACCAGCTGGCGGTAACCTGCTGGATGGCCCAGGTCTGCACATAGATGATCATGCAGCTGCTGATGATCAGTACGGCCCAGCTCCACCAGGACAGCCGTGACGCGCCGGCCATGGATTGCTTCAGGTAGGGCAGCATGAACAGGCCGGCCAGCGTGTAGCGCAGCATCAGGTAGGTCACCAGCGATACATGCGCCAGGGCCGCCTTGGCCACCGTTGGCACGGAGGCCCAGATGACCAGCGTCACCAGCAGTGAAACCAGGGGCAATGTGCGGGCCAGGCCGTTCATGTCTGCTCCGCTCAGAACAGTTTATTGCGCAGGATGGTGTCGGCCAGGCGCTGCACTTCCGACTCCGGCATGCCGGCGCGCAGCATCACGCGCAGGCCGGCCTTGTCGCGGGCCACGATCGGGAAGAACACCGGCGAGACGTAGAAGCCCTGGCGGTACAGGTCGAGACCGACGTTGATGACGTTTTCGTGGCTGGCGCGTACCACGCGGATCGGGAAGCGCAAGCCTTTCTGTTCGGTGTCGATGCGCTGGTCGAACAACTTGATATTGCGCTGCAGCTTGTCCTGGCGTTCCTTGAGTTCCGGGCTGTTGTGGATTTCCGCCGCGGCCAGGGCGCCGCCGATGGCCGCCGTGTTCATCGGCTGCGACCATGCCAGCGGACCGCCAAAGCGCTCCAGCGTCAGCGCCTGGTCGACGCGTTTCGGGCCGAACATGATGGCCGCGCCGGCCGCGCCGAAGGCTTTGTTCAGGGTAGCCACGATAATGGTGCGCTCGTTCACTTCCGCAATGCTGGAGCGGATGTAGCCTTCGCCTTTTTCGCCGACGATGGACAGCGAGTGCGAGTCGTCGAAGTACAGGAACAGGCCGTACTTTTCCTGCAGCGCGAGCAGTTCTTCGGCCGGGGCGTGGCCGCCCATGCTGTAGGTGCCGTCGCAGATATATGCCACGTTCTTATGCTTCTTGCAGACGTCCTCCAGGAAGTTCATGTCGTTGTGCGGTGCCGTCAGCACTTCGGTTTCGTCGGCGCACACGGCCTTGTACAGGTTCATCGAGAAGTGCGCGTTCTTGTCGAACACTACCACCGGCTTCTCACCATTGGCCAGGTGGCCGGAAGCGATCAGCGGCAGGATGCCGGCGCTGGCCGCACTGGCCGAGATGGCGGTGACCACCTTGGCGCGGAACAGCGAGGACAGGCTGTCTTCCAGCTCCAGCAGGGCCGGCATCTGTACGCGCACGCGCGAGATGCAGTGATCGAGCACGCCGTATTTTTCCAGCGCGCGGATGGCACCCTGGATGATGTGGGGATGCGAATCGAGGTCCAGGTAG
Organism: Duganella sp. CF458; assembly: GCF_900113115.1. GTDB lineage: Bacteria > Pseudomonadota > Gammaproteobacteria > Burkholderiales > Burkholderiaceae_D > Rugamonas. The sequence goes on from NZ_FOOF01000008.1 coordinate 136,585, forward strand.
GAGCAGCAGCTCAGGTTGACAAAACGGTGGCCGGTGTCGGTGGTGAAGTAGCCATCCTTGCCGAGCGAGGCGACGATGCCGGCCAGGCCGTGCGCTGTCGTCTCTTCCCAGAAGCGCGAGCCAATGGCGAGCGCCTTCTCGTTGTTCATGAACTGGTTCCTGCGTGGGGCGATCAGATCGTCTGGCATTGTTCTTTCCTTTGATTTTGGATACTTCAAGCAAATTCGATGAGCTGTCCGGCTTGCGCTTGGGCGGCGCGCTGCTGGATCAGGGTGGCGAGGCATAAGTCCTGGAAGGCGGTACCGACCGAGACGAAGACGCTATGTCCGGCCGGCGCCGGCGGTACGGAGCGGGTCAGCAGCTCGCCGATTTCCAGCGCGCGGCGGTTGAACTCTCCGGCCTCGCGAATGGCAGCGGCACGCTCCTCGACGGCAAGGAAGGCATGATCCAGCACCGAACGGCCGACTTCGATGCTTTCATCGGTATGGTTGCCGACCGCATTGATATGGCAGCGCGCAGCCAGCGCATCGGCCTCGATCAATGGCGTCTCCGAAGTGGTGGCAGTGCAGACGATCTCCGCGCCCTCCAGCGCATTGCGCAGGTTCGGTGCCGCCAGCAGTTCGCATTGCATGCTCTTGAGCGCGGCGCAGCGCTGGATGAAGGCCTGCACATTGGCCGCGTTGCGCGAATAGATCTGGGCGCGCCGGATCGGACGCACTGCGCACATGGCTTCCAGCTGGCTCAATGCCTGGGCACCGCTACCGATGATGGCCACGGTGCCGGCATCGGCCGGCGCCAGCAAGTCGGTCACCAGGGCAGCGGTGGCAGCCGTGCGCAGGGAGGTCAGGCTATTGCCTTCTATCAGGGCCTGGAACTGGCCCGTGACGCCATCCTGCACGGTGACCAGCGAATGCATGGTGGCCGGGGCCGGGTCGTGCAGGTGCAGGGCGGCCACCTTCACGACGAACTTGCCAGCGGTGCCGCCGAAAGCCGGCATGGCGCCAAGGTAGGCATGACTGCCCGGCGGCGAGATGATGGTGCGAGCCGGCACCAGCGCCGGTTCGGCCACGCTGGCCCGGTAGCCATCTCGCAGCGCAGCTACAGCGTCGGCCATCGTCACCAGGGCGCGCACATCCTTGCTATTGATGATACGCATGTACGGCCTTATTGGTGGGCGTTGCGCATCGGGACCAGGAAGCTGCGTTCGCAAACCATGAACTGGCGGTCTGGATGCACGAAGCCCTTGGTTTCCACCGTGACGATGCCATCACCGGGACGCGACTCGGACTGGCGCTTTGCCACCACGCGAGTTTCGGCATAGATGGTGTCGCCGGCGAACACCGGCGAGATAAAGCGTACATTGCTCCAACCCAGGTTCGCCACGCCGCGTGCACTGGTGCTGGCCAGGCTCAGGCCACCGATGATGGCAAAGGTGATCAGGCTCGATACCAGGGGCTTCTTGAATTCAGTCTGCTCGCCATAGGCCGCATCTATATGCAGCGGGTGAACGTTCATGCACAGCAACGACATCCACGTATTGTCCGCTTCCGAGATGGTGCGGCCGGGACGGTGCTCGTAAATATCGCCAACATCGAAATCCTCGTAGTACATGCCATGCGATTCGCGGTAACGCTGACCTTCAATATGTTCCAGGACACTGATGCTCTTTTTCATTGACGTGCTTGCTCCGTGGTTAGACCTGCTTTTTGAATGACTTTCTGTGCGTACTTGGCGAACGGTGGGCCGATCATCTGCCCTTGGACGGAAGCGATGCCGTGGGTGGCACTGTCGACCGATCGGACCACGGCGATGGCGTCGCGCAGCTCGGCCTCGGAAGGCGAGAAGGCGTGGTTGATGGCGGCGACCTGGGAGGGGTGGATGGCGATCTTGCCGGTAAAGCCCAGGTCCAGTGCGATGTCCAGTTCTTCCTGGAGCGCGGCTGCGTCCTCGATGGCGAAGCAGGGAGCGTCGATCGCTTCCAGGCCGTGCCGCAAGGCGGCTACGGCAATCTGGTATTTGATCTGGCCCAGCATGCGGCCCTTATTGTTAACAGGAATCCCTATTTCAGATGAAATATCGGCTGCGCCCAGAATTAAACCGCGTAATTGCCCGCCGACGCCGCTAATTTCATCAATTGCCTTTAATCCTGCAAGTGTTTCAATCACAGCGAATATCTCAACTTTCCGGCCCATTTCATTTAACAAGTGACTGAGCATCCGGATCTCCCCGGCCGATTCGACTTTGGGTAGATGGATGATATCAACATCGAAGTCATTATCGGCCAGCAACATCATATCCAGCAGGCCATTTCTCGTCGATAAGGCATTGATGCGTAACGCATATCTCTTCTCATGAGGCAGGCTCATCTGCGCTACGAGCTCGGTACGGGCAGTCGCTTTCAGATTATTAGGAACCGAATCTTCCAAATCAAAGATGCAGATATCGGCGTTGCACTTAATAGTGCGTTGAAGTAAATTTCCCCGAAAAGGAGAGGAGCACAGCCAGCTTCTGTAAGCACTATTCATACAAACTCCTGACGTAAATCCTGCGTAATCCAACGGTGACGGAAAGATAGCGGCGGCGGCAGGCAGTGTCAATGGAGTTTTATATTAATTTGTCTATGTTTTGTAAAATGCAATTCATAAATAGTCACCCATAATCACTAAAGTGTTCGGAAAAAGAATTTTCAAATAAAAATGTTAAGAATGAGACACTGTGGACCGCCACCTCTCAGAAAGGACAAACACAATGGATCTGCAACTTGAAGGCAAGCTGGCGTTGGTCAGCGGCAGTACTGCGGGTATCGGTTATGCCATCGCACACACGCTGGCGCAGGAAGGCGCGAGCGTCATCGTGAACGGCAGGTCGCAAGCCGGGGTCGATGAGGCGGTGGAGCGCATACGCTCGGAAACGCGCGGCACGGTGCTTGGCTTTGCGGGCGACCTTAGCCAGCCCGGGGCAGCGCAGGAAGTCGTGCAGCGTCATGCCGGCATCGGCATCCTCGTCAACAACCTTGGGATCTTCGAGGCAAAGGCCTTTGAAGATATTCCCGACGAGGATTGGCTGCGCTTCTTCGACATCAACGTGCTGAGTGGCGTGCGCCTCGCGCGCCTGGTGCTGCCGGAGATGAAGCGGGCCAACTGGGGACGCATCATTTTCATTTCAAGCGAAAGCGGGGTTCAGATCCCCACCGAGATGATCCACTACGGCATGACCAAAACCGCGCAACTCGCGGTGTCGCGCGGGCTGGCGGAATCGGTTGCCGGAACGGGCATCACCGTCAACAGCATATTGCCTGGCCCGACGAAGTCGCGTGGCGTTGGCGACTTCGTCGAAGACTTGGCGCGTTCGGCCGAAAAGAGCTTCGAGCAGGTCGAAGCGGAATTCTTCGATCACGTGCGGCCGACCTCGTTGATCAAGCGCTTCGCGACGCCGCAGGAAGTGGCTTCGCTGGTTACCTACGTGGCGAGCCCGCTGTCTTCGGCCACGACCGGCGCGGCGCTGCGGGTTGACGGCGGCGTGGTCAAGAGCGCGTTCTGACGAGCAACCGTGTTGCCATAAATATATGCTCGTGATTTATCATTGCGGCCGTCGCGGCCACGCCGCAAGTTTCGAAAGCATATATGAAGCAAAAACTCTTCGCGCTGGCCCTGCTGGGAATGGGGATCGGCCTGGCCGGCGCCGCGCGCGCCGACATGGCTAGCGCGCAGGCTGCCTATGAGACGGGGCGCTGTGAAGATGCGATCAAGGCGCTGACCCCGATCGCGAAGGCAGGCGATCCGGCCGCGCAAAAAGCCTTGGGCGATGTCTACCTGGACGATGAACGGCATTGCCCCGGCCAGGCGCGCGACGCGGCGGCGGCCGAGTCCTGGTACCTGCCGGCTGCACGTTCGGGCAACGTGGCGGCGCAGCGGGGCCTGATTCATCTTTACGAGTACAGCGACAAGCCGGGCAAGCCGGAGCAGGCGACATTCTGGGTGGCCCGGGTGGCGGAGCAGGGCGCAGCCGGCGACCTGTCCAAACTGGCCGCCCGTCACGAGCGCGCCGAAGGTGTGCCGCATGACCGTGTGCTCGCCCATACGTTCAGGCTGCTGGCCAGCCGCCGCAACGGCGGGAACGACGGCGCGAGCTTGGGCCAGGCGCTGCACGAGGGCGCTTTGGCAATGTCGCCCGAACAGCTGGCTGAGGCCGAAAGCCTGGCATCGGCATGGAAGACAGGGATGCCCTTGCCGACGACCTCCGTCACGGGTAAGCGCGATCCGCGCGACTGGTACAAGGAAGCGGCGAAAGCGGGCGACCTGAATGCCGCGCATAAGGCAGGCACATTGTATTGGAAAGGTGTCGAGGGCCTGGAGGTGGATGCCGAACAAGCTGCGTTCTGGCTGCGCAAGGCCGCGCAGGGTGGCATTTCGGATGCGCAGTACCAGCTTAGCCAGTTGTACGCCATGGGATATGGCGTGCCGAAAGACTTCGTGCTCGGCTACGTGCTGCATTCGCTGGCCGTGCGTGGCGGCAATCAGCAGGCATCAGCGCGCAAGCATGGCTGGGACGATAGCCTGACCAGTCAGCAATTGGGCGAGGGCATGGCGCTGCTCGCAAAGTGGAAGAAAGGAGATGCATTGCCGCTGGCGACGCGCTACGGCATGCAGCGCAAGGTCAATTATGTCGACGATGCGACCGGCAAGCTCACGCCGACAGCAGACGTTCTGGCCTTGTTCAAGGCCGCCAATGAAGGCGATGAGGAGAGCTTCGCGCGCCTGCTGGGCAAGGTGGACCACATCAACGAATATCTCGTCGATCGACAAAAGCTGCTGCACGCCTTGCTGCTACCGGCCGAAAGCTTGCGTGCGGAAGCCGATGCCTGGCGCAATGCCGGCAACGATGCGCGCGATACGGCACATTGGCATGGTCAGCAGGAACGCCATGCCGCCTTGCTGCCGGTGAAAACCCGCATGCTGGCATTGGCGTTGAAGCGCGGTGCCAGCTTCAATGAGGGGACCGCACGTCACAATGCGGCGCCTTTACACTTGGCCGCCATGTTCGGCACGCCAGAAATGGTACGTTTGCTTCTCAAGCACGGTGCCGACCCGCGCCATTACGGCGGCGAGGGCAAGAGCCTGGCCCCGTTGGAGTTCTCTCTTGAGCAGCACGAATACGGGCTCGGATTGCCGGAACTGATCACCCCGGAAATGCGCACCGAAAGTATCTTGGCACTGTTGCAGGCTGGCGCGCAGCGCCCTTATATCCGCTACGATGGAAAGCTCAAGCGCCCATCCGCCGATTACCTGTTGTGGCCAAACCTGGTGGCACTTACGCACGGCACGGCCGTGCTGGACGCGCTGCTGAAAACCGGTACCCGCCCAGCCGGCGACGAGGATGGCAAGACCACCTTCGGCTACGCGGCCGAAGCAGGTAATGTCGAGGCCATCGCCTGGTTGAAAAAACGCGTGCCCCGCTATGGCAAGGACCGAAGGGATCGCTGGCTGGATGCCGCGATGCTGGCGATGTACAGCAGCGCGGCCGGGCGCGATAAAGTACTTCGGCAATTGCTGGTCAAGGACATGAAGTGGGCCCAGGAAGGCCCGCAAGACGAGGGCTATGGCCGCAGTCACCGTCCCCTCTACGGCGGCATGGGGCGGGTAGAGAGTGGCACCTTGCCGTCTCACCTTATTCGCGCGCGACGGCTCGATTGGCTCCCCGGATTAGCGGCGCTGGGAGTGCCCGCCAACACCGGCGCCAGCCGGCGGGAGCTGGTCGACGCCGTGCGTGAAAACGATGTCGAACTCGTGAAAGTGCTGCTGGCACAGGGTGCCGATCCTTTGGAAGAACCGGAATCCGCGCTGTCGCTTGCGCTCAAGGCACCGGAAGGCAAGAGCAACATGCTGGACGTGCTGCTCGATCATATCGCGCAGGTGCGGAAGAAGTCGCTGGCCGAAATGGGCCCCTGGCCGATCGAAGAAGTGCTGGGCAGTGCACATGGCATCAGCGTCACGCGCCTTCGCAAGCTGCTCGATGCAGGCGCCTCCGCTGAAGGCCTGGGTGGACGTTCTATCGATGCTGCGTTCAGGGCGCCGGACCGTAGCGTGGCGGATCTGCTGATCAGGCACGGCATGCTTGGCAAGCCCGGCGCCGCACCGAATTTCCTGCTCTTCGCCATTGGCGCCGGGCGGGCCGATTTGCTGCCCGTGATCGTGGCGCAAGGCGGGGACCCGAACCATCGCGACAAGGCACGCAACGACTCGGTGCAGCCGAATGCGGTGGAGTACGCGATTTCTCAAGGCAATATGGAAGCGCTGAAGGTGCTGCTGGCACATGGAGGTGTCATCGACACCGCCACCGCGCAGCCCTGGGGGACGGCGCTGGACCGCGCGGTGGTTTCGCTTAACGTCGATATGCTGCGCACGGTCAGCAAGGATTTCGGCCTGTCCTTGAAGCAGGCCTGCCTGAAGTCGAATGTCCATCTGGCCAAGGTGGTGCTGGAGTCGCCGGCCAGTTACTGGGCGTTGTTGCGCGAGCATGGATTCGGCAGCGACGTTGCTTGCGTCGGCTCGCAGGAGAGGCTTGCGCTGTACCTGGCTGATACCGGCAGCGTGCTTCTGGAGGGTTGGATGGGACGGCAATTGCTGGAACGCTTGCCGCAGCTTGGCCCGGGCCGCGACAGTTTCAGCGTAGAGACATGGGAGGCCATTGGCGCGAGCAGGCATGCGGCGCTGGCGGGCTTGTTGGCCAAGGCGGGCTGGACGCCGCCGGTCAGGCAGAAGTCGGCCGAAGAAGAAGCGCTCCCCCAGGACGACAAGGCTGCCGATCTTGCGCTGCAAGCCAAACTGCCGGGGCACTATTACCTGAGCGGCGTGCGGGAGATGGGCGCCGAGATCCTGCTACGCCCGAACGGCAAATTCCAGTACTCGATGTCTTACGGCGCGGTCGATGAATTTGCCCAGGGCAGCTGGGAGGTCTGGAACCAGCAGGTGGTATTCCGTTCGGATAGCACGCCTGCCCGGGCGGCGTCCATGCAGGTGTCAACCGATGCACCATCCGACGCAGTGCCTGCGGGCCAGGTTCTGGTGGACCTGCGCTACCGGGGGCGGAGTATCCCGGGCTTCAAAGTCGTGTTGCTGGGAGAGGCGCCGAGCAAGGCGGAAGGGAATACCGGAGGCCAGGGTTGGCGCACAGCCTTCAGCGGGCCGGTACGCCAGATCGCGGTAAGCCATCCGGAAGTCGATGAAGGCAAATGGTTGGTGCATGAAGTCGCCGCTAGCGACGCCCAGCGCAGGGCATACCAGCTTGACTTCCAGCCGCCTGCGCCAGCGCCGCAGGCCTTCAACCACACGCTCGAAGTCAGGGATGGCAGCCTGGTCCTGGAAGGCACGGGCCGCCCAATGGAATTCCAGAAACATTAATCAACGCGGCAATGCTCGCACGGCACTCAGGAAGTCTTCGTTGAAGCGGAATAGGGTAGGGTCGCTTTCCGCGATTTGCTGGTAGCGCAGGACGAACTGCTTAGGTTCGCCTTGCAGCAAGCGGAAGATGGCCTGCTTGCCGTCCTTGCGTTCAATCGCATTGGCCATGACCCAGCCCATGTCATATCCCATGTCGTCGAAATTGCCGTAGAAGAGCATGCCGTAAATGCGGTCGTAATGGTCTTCATCGCGAGGCGGAGCCAATAGCAGGCGCAAGCTGCTGGTTTCCATCAAGGCTGCAATGTTCTTGATGCGTTTGAGGTTGCGTACAATGCGTTCCTTGCCGCGCGTGGAGAACGGCGTGGCGGGGCGGTCGGCAATCGGGTGGGAGAACAGTTCGGCCGTGCCTTCCTGCACCAGGTCGTATAGCAGGCGGTTCATCCAGATCTTGCCGGTGGCCGACTGCTGCATATCGGCAGCTGGGCGGGGCGGCGCCGTCATGACATGCGACTGGACTGCGTGGAACAGTTCGTGGGATACCACTTCTGCCAGTTCTTCAGGTGTCGCCTGAGTGAAGCGCGACAGGTCGACATAGACGTCGTCGTGCTTGTCGTCAAACGCGAAACCCATCGCATTGCCGCCGAAGAGGAAGTGCACGGTCAGGTTGGCAGTAAATTCAGGCGGCACATAGGCCTTCAACTGCCTCGTGATTTCAGTCGCTGCGAGTGCGAATTTGCCGCCATTCTCGCGCCCGAATTCGGATTGCACCTGGGTTGCGAGTTCTACCTTCTGGGGATCACGCCCAAGTCCGCGCAAGTAGTCGATAAAGGCATCGGCATCCTTCAGCCTCATTTTGCGCACCATCGCCCCGGTCTCCGGCAGGCGGCGGATCGCCTCGCCGGTCGCGGCGTCAATCTGGCCCTTTTGGACGGCGGCGCTGTACAACCGGGCAGGCGCTTCGTTGAAACGGAATTCGAGTCCGGTTGCATGGGCTGCACCCAGCCAGAACAGTGAGATGGACGCGGCGAAGGCGCGTAATTTAATGAGCATGAGTCGATGCCTTGAGCAGGGTTATAGCTGGACGCCAGCAATCCTCGCTATTTTGCGTTGTAGTGCCATTTTGTCAAGCGCTTTAGCAGGAAGGTTGCGCAAGATCTCCAGGCGGGTCTTGATTTCGCGGCAGACGGTGAAGTACTCCTGGCGGATATCGTCCACCGAACCCTGGACGGCGGCCGGGTCGCGGAAGTTCCAGTTCGCCGTCGCCGGCTGGCCATGCCAGTTCGGGCAGGGTTCGCCCGAGGCCAGGTCGCACATGGTGATCACGAAATCCATTTCCGGCGCGCCTTGTGCCGAAAGCTCATCCAGCGGCTTGCTGCGCAAGCCGGCCAGTGTGTCGTCCAGGGTCCTGATCTGCTCGACCGCGTACGGATTCAGTTTGCCGGCAGGGTCGGTGCCTGCGCTGAACGCGCGAAAACGGCCGCCAGCCACGGCATTCAACAAAGCCTCGGCCATGATGCTGCGCGCCGTGTTGCGCGTGCTGAGGAACAGCACATTGTAAGTTCGGTTGGTCATGCAAAATCGTGAATCTTAACGAAGAAGAGTTACGGTTTGATGACATTTGGCGGTGCGTGCCAGGCGCCCGCGCCTGGCATGGTGCTTACTCGCTGGAGACGGGCACCAGGATTTCGCGGCTGCCGTTGGTCGACATCGACGACAGCAGACCAGCGGCCTCCATGTCCTCCACCATGCGTGCGGCGCGGTTGTAGCCGATGCGCAGCTGCCGCTGGATGGAGGAGATCGAGGCGCGGCGGGTGCGGATGACAAAGGCCACCGCTTCGTCGTAGAGCGGGTCGGTTTCGCCAGCGCTGACGTCGCCGAGCAGGTCGGGCGCCGGTTCTTCGGCCGGCGTTCCTGCCAGGATCGCTTCTTCGTATTCCGGCTCGCCAAACTGCTTCAGGTAATCGACCACGCGGTGCACCTCTTCGTCCGACACGAAAGCGCCGTGCACGCGCTGCGGATAGCCGCTGCCAGGCGGCAGGAACAGCATGTCGCCGTGGCCAAGCAAGGTCTCCGCGCCCATCTGGTCAAGCACGGTACGTGAGTCGATCTTGGAGGAAACCTGGAAAGCTACGCGGGTCGGGATATTGGCCTTGATCAGGCCCGTGATCACGTCCACCGAAGGCCGCTGTGTCGCCAGGATCAGGTGGATGCCGGCCGCCCGGGCTTTCTGTGCCAGGCGCGCGATCAGCTCTTCAATTTTTTTCCCCGCCACCATCATCAGGTCGGCCAGTTCGTCGATGACGACGACAATGGTCGGCAGCGTATTCAGCGGTTCCGGCGCATCCGGTGTCAGCGAGAAGGGATTGGTGATGTATTTTTCCGCGGCCTTGCCGTCGCGGATCTTCTGGTTGAAGCCCGCCAGGTTGCGCACGCCGAGCGCCGACATCAGGCGGTAGCGTTTCTCCATTTCGGCGACGCACCAGGTCAGCGCATTGGCTGCCAGTTTCATGTCCGTGACCACTGGCGCCAGCAGGTGCGGGATGCCGTCGTACACCGACAGTTCCAGCATCTTCGGATCGATCATGATCAGGCGTACGTCGGTTGGCGTGGCCTTGTACAGCAAGGAGACGATCATGGCATTGATTGCCACCGATTTGCCGGAGCCGGTGGTGCCGGCAACCAGCATGTGCGGCGCGCGTGCCAGGTCCGTGACGACCGGTGCGCCGGTAATGTCCTTGCCCATTGCCAGCGTCAATTGCGAGCGCGACGCGCGATATGCTTCCGACGCGAGGATCTCGGACAGCTGGATCATGTGGCGGCGGGTGTTCGGCAGCTCGAGGCCCATGCAGGTCTTGCCTGGAATGGTTTCGACTACGCGTACCGAAGTCACGGCGAGCGCACGCGACAAGTCCTTCACCAGCGCCACGATTTGCGCACCGCGCACACCGACGGCCGGCTCGATCTCGAAACGGGTGATGATCGGTCCGGCCGTCGCGCCAAGCACGGTGACCGGCACTTTGAACTCTTTCAGGCGCTGCTCGATCAGACGGCCCGTTTCCTCCAGCTCGGTGCTGGATACCTCGAACTTGGCTTCCGAGTAGGCATCCAGCAAGCCCAGGCCCGGCAGTTCCACGTCGAATCCGGGCTCGGGGCCGACCGTTATGGCTTCTATCACGGGGGCGGATGGGGAGCTCGCCACGGGTGCCACAGGCACGGGCATCAGGGGCATCACTGGCGTTGTGGGCACGGCGGGTCCCGCTGCGATGACCGGCTCCAGGTGTACCACCGTAGGGGCCTCCTGCCAAGGGAGTACAGGCGCCGGATTCGGTGCCGGGGTAAATGGTGTGTATTCCAGCTCAAGCGGGGCGTTTGCCGGCGGCAGGGGGGGGAACGGCGCACTTGGCGTCTCGTTGATCCACGCTGGTTCGGCTCGCGCGGCCGTAATCGTACGAACTTCGACCGCCGTTTGAATAAGCTGTACTTGCGCGACCGCCGCGGGTGCCGCCGGTGCCGGCGCCGGCGGAGTCGGGCCGTGCACGGACTGCACCGGCTCTGCGGGGTGAGGCAATTTCACGATCCTGACTGTCCGCGCTTGCCGGGTGCGGGCCTCGGCTTCTTCCAGGGCCCTGGCGCGAGCCAGCATTGCCGGCGTTGGACGCAGGCTTTCGACTTCCGCCCACTCCGCACTTGGTCGCGCGGCAGGCGCGCGGGTCTTCTCCAGCGCATCAAGGCCGAAGAAACGTGCGGGTGCGGCGTCGGCTGAAGATTCCCATGCCGGCCGCTTCTCTGCCAGCCGTTCCTTGGCGCGTGCGGGACCAGCCGGTGCGGAGGCGTGGGCTCCGCTGCGGGCCGGCGCACGCCGCTCGTTATCGGCGGGGCGCCTGAGGCGGCGGATGGCGCGGCCGCACCAGGCCAGGAATTCCAGGGCGCGATAGCCGAACATCCAGGGAATGGCCACCGTCCCGATGGCCAGGATCACGAAAATGCCGGCGGGGCGGCTGCTCGTGGCGGCAATCGAGTTGGCCAGCAACATGAGCAGGGTGCCCAGCACCAAACGAATAAAGCCCTGCCCGAGCACAGTGGTCCTCTTCAGCAGGAACACCTTCACGAGGCGCCAGACCAGGGGGAGCGTCCACAGCACAGACCAGCCAAACCACGACATTACTGCCATTCAAATTTTTCCTGAAAATAGCTCGACCGGAGTTTATCACGAGCAATGATGTCAATATCAGCAGCAAAATGAGAGTTTTGGAGAGAATTTGCGCGAAGTTCTGATGCTTTTAGGTGCTAATATGCAAAAAAATGTTGCTCCGGGGATAATGTTTCTATCGCTCCGGTGGGCTGTTCGTTTATAATCGCCGGCTTCCTTCAGTTTTCCGATAGTTCACCAAAGTGCGCACCCAGGGCATACGTTTTTCAATCCTCAGGCATTCCGCATGGGCGCCAGGCATCACCACGCCTGAAGCCTGGCAGGCCTGGGCGCAAGCTCCGTCGACTATCCGCCCGGGCGAGGAGCCCGGCGTGAAGGCGATGCCGGCCATGCTGCGTCGTCGTGCCGGCTTCCTCGGCAAGATGGCGCTGGAAGTGGCATACGACTGCCTGGAGGGCCGCAGCGGCGTGCCAACCGTGTTTTGTTCCCGCCACGGCGATGTGGCGCGCGCTGTCGAACTGTTGTCGGACCTGGCGCGTGGCGAGCCGCTGTCGCCGATGGCCTTCGGCATGGCGGTACACAATGCGATTCCAGGCCTGTTCAGCATCGCGCGCAGCGATCGGGCCAACTACACCGCATTGGCAGCCGGCACCGCGTCGGTCGAGCATGCCCTGATCGAGGCCTGTGGCTTGTTGGCCGACGGTGCACCGATGGTATTGCTGGTGGCCTGCGATTGCCCGCTGCCGGAGTTGTTTACGCCATTCGAAGAATATGAAGAACAGCCGCATGCCTGGGCATGGCTGGTGACGCCTGCCGGCGACGATGCGCTGCGGCTGGAGTGGGAGCCCTGCGCCGAGGCGCAGGCGGCCGGCATGCCGGGCAGCCTTGAAGTAGGGGCCTTCCACGCCAGTGGCGCGCGCAAGCTGGAGCGCTGCGATGGCCGCCTGCGCTGGAGCTGGAGCCGCGATGCTTGACCGTTATTGGCGTATTCTCGTCACGGGCTTGAGCTTCGTGGTCTTCGGCGTTGGCGGGATCGTGCTTGGCCTGATCGTGTTCCCGGTGATGAACCTGGCGATCCGGGACCGGCAACGCCGTATCAATGCGGCCCGCACGGTGATTCGCTGCGCCTTCCGCATCTATATCGACATGATGCGGGTGATCGGCGTGCTGCGTTACGAAGTGCGCGGACTGGAAAAGCTGGAGCGGGGCGGCATGCTGATCCTGGCCAATCATCCGACCTTGCTCGACACGGTGTTCCTGATGGCTTTCGTGAAGAACGCCGATTGCATCGTCAAGGGCGCGCTGTGGAACAATCCGTTCACGCGCGGCCCGGTGCGGGGCGCGGGCTATATCAATAACGAGGGTGGAGCGGAGCTGGTCGACGATTGCATCGCCTCCCTGGAGAGCGGCAACAACCTGATTATCTTCCCGGAAGGGACGCGCACCCCAAAGAATGGCGTGATCAGCATGAAGCGTGGCGCCGCCAATATCGCGGTGCGCGGCGGCCGGGACATAACCCCGGTGCTGCTGCAGTGCGATCCGCCCACGCTGCACAAGGGTGAAAAATGGTGGCGCGTGCCGTCGCGCCGCTTCCTGATCCAGATTGATGTACAGGACGACCTGGCGGTCGCCCGATTTACAGAGGGCGCCAGCGACGTGATGGCAGCGCGCCAATTGACCGACTTCTTACAGAATTATTTTGCCGGAAAGTGCCAAAGCAATGCTTGAACTCGAAGTGAAACAACTGATCATCGATGCCCTCCAACTGGAAGACATCGCGCCGGATGATATCGACAGCGCAGCGCCGCTGTTCATCGAAGGCCTGGGCCTTGACTCGATCGACGCGCTGGAGCTGGGCGTCGCATTGCAGAAGAAATACGGGATTTCTCTCTCCGCCGATTCGGAGGAGACCCGCCGCCATTTCGCCTCGGTGCAGGCGCTGGCGGCGATGGTTGAGAGCCACAGACAGAAATAAAACAACGTAGGGGTGAAAGATGATTAACTTGAAAGAAATGAGCAAAGACCAGCTGCAAGCCTGGGTGGTCGACCTGCTCGCCGATATGTTTGAACTGGATAAGTCGGAATTGACCGCCGAATCCAACCTGTACGCCGACCTGGACATCGACAGCATCGACGCCGTCGACCTGGCCGTGAAGCTGAAACAGCTGACCGGCCAACGCCTGCAGCCGGAAGTATTCAAAACCATCCGCACCATCGGCGACGTGGTGGAAGCACTGGCCGGCAAAACGGAGCAGGTTGCGTAAGTACGATGAGGATGAGCGTTCTGGCGGCAGCGATTACCCTGCTGTATCCATTGGCGATCTGGTTTGGCCATGGCCGCATCGAGCCGCGCTGGCTGGCCGGATTGCTGCTGGTCGCGGCCATCTCGCGGCTGCCGGCGCTGAAGCTGAACGGCGTTGCACGCTGGTCGGTGGCAGGCGCGCTGGTGCTGGTGGCCGCTGCCATCTGGAGCAACCTGCTGCTGCCGTTGAAACTGTACCCGGTGCTGGTCAGCGCCGCGCTGCTGGCCGGTTTCGCATATAGCCTTACCACGCCGATGTCCGCCGTCGAGCGCATGGCGCGCCTGCGCGGCGAGGATTTCCCGCCGGTGGCGCAAGCCTATATGCGTAAGGTGACGCAGGTCTGGTGTGTCTTCTTCGTGATCAATGGCGCGATCGCATTCGGCACCGCGCTGTGGGCGCCGGAGGCCGTCTGGTCGCTGTACACCGGTGTCATCTCCTATGCGCTGATGGCGCTGTTGTTTGGCGCGGAATACCTGGTGCGCCTGCGTTTCAAGCGCTTGCATAATGTCTGACCGTATCGAAAATTTGTACGCCGTCATTGCGGCGCGCCCGGCCAATGCATTGGCCGGCTGGCGTGCGGGGCAGGCCGTCGACAACGCGCAGTTGCTGGTCCGCGTAGGCGCCTGGCAGGAACTGCTGCGCGCGCAGCCGGGCCGTCATTTTGCGCTGTACCTGGAAGACAGTATTGAATTCGGCGCTGCGTTGCTGGGCGCCTGGCACGCGGGAAAAACCATCTGGCTGAGCGCCGATACGCTGCCGGCCAGTTGCGCGGTCTTGCGCGGCGAAGTGGATGGCTTCCTTGGCGAGTTCCCCGCCGAACTGGCGCCGCTGCTGCCCGCCGCTGTGGCTGCTGCTGCTGCGGGCAGCGCTGCATTTCCGGCGCTGGAGCCGGACTTGCCGGCCCTGGTCGTGTTTACCTCCGGCAGCACCGGCGCAGCGCAGGCCATTCCAAAAAAGCTGTCGCAGATTGCGAGCGAAGTCGCCACGCTGGAAGAGCTGTTCGGCGCGCGCGCCGGCGATGCCGCCGTACTGGCGACAGTCTCGCACCAGCATATCTACGGTTTGCTGTTCAAGGTCTTGTGGCCGCTGGCCAGTGGCCGTGCAATCCATGCCGCGAGCATCGTTTATCCGGAAGAACTGCTGCCGGCCATGGCGGCGGGCCCGTGCCTGCTGGTGGCCAGTCCGGCCCACCTGAAGCGCTTGCCGTCACACCTGGACTGGAGCGCGGCGGCAGCCATGCTGCGCGGCGTGTTCTCATCGGGCGGCCCGCTGGCGGCGGACGCCGCACTGGCTACCGGTGCGCTGCTTGGCCAAGTGCCGACGGAGGTGTACGGCAGCTCGGAGACCGGTGGCATCGCCTGGCGCCAGCGCCGCGACATCGGGGATGACGCCTGGCGCCCGTTCCCGAACGTGTCATGGCGCATCAATGAGGCAGACGGCACGCTGGACGTGTGCTCACCGCACCTTGCCGACGACAACTGGCTTGCGCTGGCAGACCGCGCGGCGGCTGTCGATGGCGGCTTCCGCCTGCTGGGCCGCAGCGACCGTATCGTCAAGATCGAGGAGAAACGCGTCTCGCTGGATGCGATGGAAGCGGCATTGCTGGCATCCGGCCATGCCATCGAAGCCCGGGTCGCCCTGTGCGAACCGGTGCCGGGCGAGCGCCAGCGCCTGGCCGCCTTCGTCGTGCCAAGCCCCGAAGGCCGCGCCTTGCTGGAGCAGCAGGGAAAACAGGCACTGAACGCGCGCCTGCGGGCGGTGCTGGCCGGCGTAGTGGACGCCGTGGCCTTGCCGCGCCGCTGGCGCTACCTGGACCAGATGCCCGTCAATGCGCAGGGCAAGGTCACCCTGGCCGCCTTGCTGTCCTTGCTCGGCGACGAGCGTCCGCGCCTGCCGCTGGTGCGCGAGCTGGAGCGCGACGCCGGGCGCGTGCTGCTGGAAATCACGGCCCCCGCCCGCCTGTTGTATTTCGACGGCCACTTCGACGTGGCGCCCATCCTGCCCGGCGTGGTCCAGGTCGACTGGGCGATGCACTATGGCCGTGAGTATTTCGACTTGCCGCCACAATTCAAGGGCATGAGCCAACTCAAGTTCCAGCAAGTGGTGGGGCCGGAAACTCCGGTGCAACTCGAACTGGCGTACGACGCCGCCAAGCGAAACCTGCGCTTCAGCTACGGTTCCGCCGTCGGCCAGCATTCGAGCGGCCGCATTGCGCTGGGAGGCGTCGATGGCTGATTTCAAACCCTGCATCGTGGTGCCGGTGTACAACCACGAGCACGCCATCGGCATTGTGCTGGAAGGCTTGCTGCGCCATGCCGTGCCGGTCATCCTGGTCGATGACGGCAGCTCGCCTGCCTGCGCCGCCGTGCTTGATGCGCTGGCGGTCCAGCATGGCGAACGCGTCGTGCTCGAGCGCCTGGCGCGCAACCAAGGCAAGGGCGTGGCTGTACTGGCCGGTTTCCGCCGTGCCGGGGCACTCGGTTTCAGTCATGCGGTGCAAATCGATGCGGATGGCCAGCACCAGACGGCCGACGTGCCGAAGTTCCTGGAGCAGGCGGCAGCGCATCCTGATGCTGTGGTATCCGGCTATCCCATCTACGACGAATCGGTGCCCAAGGCGCGCCTGTACGGCCGTTATGCCACCCACATCTGGGTCTGGATCAACACCATCTCGCTGGAGATCAAGGACTCCATGTGCGGCTTCCGTGTCTATCCGGTGGCGGCGGTCAATGCCCTCGCGGCGCGCCAGTCCATCGGCTCGCGCATGAATTTCGACACCGACATCATCGTGCGCCTGTTCTGGACGGGCCTGCGCGTGGTGAACGTGGGAACGCGTGTTTCCTACCCGGCCGATGGGGTTTCGCACTTCCGCGTCTGGCGCGACAACGTGCTGATCACGCGCATGCACACCGTGCTGTTCTTCGGCATGCTGCCGCGCATTCCCAAACTGCTGGCGCGGAAATGGCGGGCACAATGAGCGCGCGCGGCTTGCACTGGGCGTCCATCAACGAAGTGAGCTTCGTGGCGGGCATGCGCCTGATGTTCTGGATTTTCCGCGTATTCGGCCGTTGGCCGTTCCGCCTGGTGCTGTACCCGGTATTGGCCTGGTACGTGATGGCCAAGCCGTTGCCGCGCCGCGCCTCGCAGGAGTACCTGCGCCGTGTGGCCGGCCATACGTCCAGCGGGCCGGCTGGCGTGATGCGCCATTTCGGCGCTTTCGGCGAGAGCATCCTGGACAAGATGCTGCTGTGGGGTGGGCTGTTCGATTTCAATTCGGTCGACCTGCATGGCGGCGAGCTGATTACCGACGCGGTGGCGGCGGGCCGCGGCGGCCTGCTGGTCTGCGCCCACCTCGGCAACCTGGAGTTGTGCCGTGTGCTGTCGCGCCAGCGCCATGACATCAAGTTGACGGTGCTGGTGCACACCAAGCACGCGCAAGCTTTCAACGCCATGCTGGGCCGGCTGAACCCGGCCAGCCAGCTTAACCTGCTGCAGGTGACCGAGATGTCGCCCGCCACGGCGATGATGCTGTCGGAGCGGGTTGCGCGCGGCGAGTTCGTGGTGATTGCCGGCGACCGCATTCCCGTATCCTTGAATCCGCGCGTGGCGGTGGCCGAGTTCATCGGCGCCCCCGCCGCGTTCCCGATCGGCCCGCATATGCTGGCCAGCATCCTTCAATGCCCGGTCTACCTGTTGTTTTCGGTGCGCCGGGGAAGCCGTTCGGAAGTGCATTTCGAGCATTTCCGCGACCAGGTGCGCATCCCGCGCCAGGGGCGCGAAGCCGCACTACAAGTGCTGGCTGCCGATTACGCCCGCCGGCTCGAACACCACACCCTGCGCGCCCCGCTGCAGTGGTTCAATTTCTACGATTTCTGGCATTTACCTGAACTGGAACACAACGATGCATCTCGCTGACATCGCCCAACTGAATACCCCGCAGCGCACCGTGCGCTTTGACCGGAACAACCTGTCGATCGAAGACATCGTCGATATCGCGCAAGGGCGCGCAGCCGCCGTGTTGTCGGACGATCCCGAATTCCGTTCGGCCATCGAGCGCGGCGCCAACTTCCTCGACCGTCTGCTGCGCGAGGATGGCACCATCTATGGGGTGACCACCGGTTATGGCGACTCCTGCACCGTGACGGTGCCGCCGGAGCTGGTGCCGGACCTGCCGCACCACCTGTACACCTACCACGGCGTGGGCCTGGGCGAGTATTTCACGCCGGCCCAGAGCCGCGCCATCCTGGCCTCGCGCCTGGCCTCGCTGAGCAAAGGCTTTTCCGGCGTCAGTGTCGAACTGCTGCTGCAGATCACCCGCCTGCTGGACGCCGGCCTGCTGCCGCTGATCCCGTCGGAAGGCTCGGTCGGCGCCTCCGGCGACCTGACGCCGCTGTCCTACCTGGCCGCCGTGCTGTGCGGCGAGCGCGAAGTATGGCGCAATGGCGAGCAGGTGCCGGCCGCCCAGGCGCTGCAGGAAGCCGGCATCACGCCGCTGCGTTTGCGCCCGAAGGAAGGCCTGGCCATCATGAACGGCACCGCCGTCATGACCGCGCTGGCTTGCCTGGCCTACGACCGCGCCGATTACCTGGCCAAGCTGTGCACCCGCATTACCGCCATGGCTTCGTTCGCGATGGACGGCAATGCCCACCACTTCGACGAAGTGCTGTTCTCGGCCAAGCCGCACCCTGGCATGCAGCAGGTGGCCGCATGGCTGCGCACCGACCTGCCGACCGACCAATGGGAACGAAACGGCAAGCGCCTGCAGGACCGCTACTCGATCCGTTGCGCGCCCCACGTGATCGGCGTCCTGGCCGACACCATGCCGATGTTCCGCCAGTTGATCGAAAACGAGCTGAATAGCGCCAACGACAATCCCCTGGTGGACGTTGAGAACGAACGCATCCTGCACGGCGGCCATTTCTACGGCGGCCATATCGCCTTCGCCATGGACGGCATGAAGAACGCGGTCGCCAACCTGGCGGACCTGCTGGATCGCCAGATGGCGCTGATGGTCGATGCGCGCTACAACCACGGCTTGCCGGCCAACCTGTCCGGGGCTGTTGGCGAGCGTGCGCCGATCAACCATGGCCTGAAAGCGCTGCAGATCAGCGCGTCGGCCTGGACGGCGGAGGCGCTGAAGGCGACCATGCCGGCGTCGGTATTTTCGCGTTCCACCGAATGCCACAACCAGGACAAGGTCAGCATGGGCACCATTGCCGCCCGCGACTGCCTGCGCGTACTGGACCTGACGGAACAGGTGGTGGCAGCCTTGCTGGTCACCGTGCGCCAAGGCGTATGGCTGCGCTGCCGCGACCACCAGGGCGTGCTGCCGCAAAGCCCGTTGGCGGCCATGCAGGAGGCGCTGGTGGCCGATATCGCGCCGGTCGAAGAAGACCGCCGCCTGGAGCCGGACTTGCGCCTGATGCTGCAGCGCATCCGCAGCAAGGCATGGACCTTGTATGCGTAAGCACAAGGAAAGCCGCTGGTTCGCCGAAGTCGAGATCCAGGTCCAGTTCTTCGACCTGGATCCGATGGAGATCGTCTGGCATGGCAATTACGTGAAGTACCTGGAGATCGTGCGCTGCGCCTTGCTCGACAAGATCGGCTACAACTATCCGCAGATGAAGGAGTCGGGCTACGCCTGGCCGGTCATCGACATGCAGCTGCGCTACGTCAGCCCCGCGGCATTCGGCCAAAGGCTGAAGCTGCGCGCCGACCTGGTCGAGTGGGAAAACCGCATGAAGATCGACTACCTGGTCACCGATGCCGAAACCGGCCGGCGCCTGAACCGCGCCAGCACCACCATGGTTGCCGTCGATATCGCGAGCAAGGAGATGTGCTTCGCCTCGCCGCCGGTACTGTTTGAAAAACTGGGGATTGAACCAGCATGAAAAAATACTTAGCAATCGCGGCGGCGCTGGCCGTCCTAGGCGGTGCGCAGGCGGCCGTGCCAAGCGCGAAAATCCAGGCCATGCTGGCCAAGCCGGCCGTCATGTGCGGCCGCTTCGACCAGACCAAGCACCTGGCGGGCATGAAAAAGCCGCTGGCGTCGGAAGGGCGTTTCTGCGTGATCGCCGGCAAGGGCGTGCTGTGGCGCACGCTGAAGCCGTTCCCGAACACGCTGCGCCTGACGCGCGAAGAAATCGTCAACTACCAGGGTGAGCGCGTGGCAATGCGCCTGGATGCCAAGACCGAACCGACCGTGCGCATGATCAACAACGTGCTGTTTTCGCTGCTGTCGGGCGACCTGGCCCAGCTCGATACGCTGTTCGAGGGCGAGGGCAGTGTGGATGCCAACAGCTGGAACGTGGCCCTCAAGCCGCGCCAGGCGGCGCTGGAAAAGGCCATCGGCACCATCAAGCTGGAAGGCGGCGCTTACGTGAAGCAGATCGTGATGAACGAAGCCAGCGGCGACCGCACCACGATCGTATTCTCCGCCATCCAGACCGGCGAAGGCGCGATGAACAAGGAAGAGGCGGCGCTGTTTTGACGCAAACCCGAAAATTCGCGTGGCTGTGGGCCCTGGTCGCCTGCCTGCTGCTGGGCCATAACGCCACCCTGTGGCTGGTCCAGCGCATTGTGCCGGACACCGACATCATGGCGTTGCTGCCGGTGCAGGAGCGCGACCCGGTGCTGCAGGCGTCGTTCGGCCATATGGTCGATGCGGCGCAGCAGCGCGTGCTGGTGCTGGCCGGTGCCGCCGAATGGGATGACGCGCGCCGCGCGGCCGATGCTTATCGGGCGGTGCTGGATACCCGCAAGGATCTGTTCCAGGCCGTTCCGATCACTGAGCAGACCCAGAACGACTGGCTTGGCCTGTTCCAGCGTCATCGCCTGGCTCTGCTCACCGCGCAGCAGGAGCAGCAGTTGCGCGAGCAACCTTCGCAATTCTGGCTGGAGTCGGCGCTGGCTAAGCTGTATGCACCGTTTGGCGGCCCCAAACTCGGTGCCTGGCAGGATGACCCGTATGGCTTGTTCGCCGGCTGGGTACAGGAACGCGCGCAGGAGACCCCGGTACGTCCGCGCGACGGCCACCTGTTCGTCGCCGATGCGCAGCGCCAGTATGTGTTGCTGCCGCTTACATTGAAGGTAGCTGCGTTGTCGATGACGGCGCAGGAGACCGTGCTGCCCTTGCTGCAGCAAGCCGAGGCGGCGGCCCGCAAGGCAAGTCCTCAGGTGGACCTGATCCAGGCCGGCGTGATCCTGCACGCCGCGCATGCCAGCGCCCAGGCCAGCGGCGAGATGTCGACCATCGGCATCGGCTCGCTGATCGGCATCGTCCTGCTGACGTGGTGTACGTTCCGTTCCCTCAAGCCTATCGCGCTGATCCTGCTGTCGATCGGCATCGGTTGTCTTGGCGCCCTGTCGGTGTGCTGGCTGCTGTTCGGCCGCATCCACCTGCTGACGCTGGTGTTCGGCGCCAGCCTGATCGGTGTGGCGCAGGACTATGGCATCTACTTCCTGTGCAACCGCCTGGCGGCCGACGAAAAGCTCGATTCCGCTTCGCTGCTGAAACGCCTGCTGCCGGGCCTCGGCCTGACGCTGCTGGCTGCGGTGATCGGCTATACCGGCCTGGCACTCACGCCGTTCCCCGGCTTGCGTCAGATGGCGGTGTTTTCGGCCCTCGGCCTGGTGTTCGCCTGGTTCACCGTAGTGTGCTGGTTCCCGGCGCTGATCAATGGCCGTACCCTGCGCAGCGGCGGCCTGGCCAGGCATTATGGCGCCGCGCTGCAGCGCTGGCCGCTGTGGCGTGCCGGCCGTGTTTCGCTGGCAGCCGCGGCCATCTTTGCCGTGCTGGCCGGCTGGGGTATCAGCCGCCTTGGCGCGAACGACGATATCCGCCTGTTGCAAAACCCGCCGAAGCACCTGGTGGCCGACCAGCTCAAGCTGGGCAAGCTGCTGGACGCGCCGACCCCGGTCCAGTATTTCCTGGTGCGCGGCGATTCGGCCGAGCAGGTCTTGCAACGCGAAGAACAACTGAAAGCACGGCTGGATCAGCAGGTGGCCGCGCAGCGCCTGAGCGGTTACCAGGCCATGTCGAATTGGGTCCCGTCCGCCCGCACGCAAGCCGCGCGCCGTGCACTGGTGACCGAAAAGCTGCTGGCGGATGACGGGCCGTTGCAAGGGATCGCCACCCAGGCGGGCGAAGACCGGCAATGGATCGCAGCCACCCGCGAAGCGCTGCTGGTCGCCGGCCAACCGCTGATGCTGGACCAATTCCTGGCTTCCCCGGCCAGCGAGCCATGGCGCCACCTGTGGCTCGGCGAACAGAAAGGCGTCTACGCCAGCATCGTCGCGCTGCGCGGCATGGACAACCAGGCTTCGAAGCAGGTCATGCTGGCGGCCGACGGCTTGCAGGGCGTGCAGTGGGTGGACAAAGTGGCCGAGATTTCATCGGTGCTGGGCCGCTACCGCGCTTACATGGGCTGGGTGGTGCTGGGCGCATACGCCGTGGTGTTTGGCCTGTTGTTCCACCGCTATCGCGGCCGCACCTGGCGCGTGCTGGCACCGACCGCGCTGGCGAGCATCGCCACCCTGGCCATGCTCGGCTTCGCGTCGCAGAACCTGCAGCTGTTCCATGTGCTGGCCCTGATGCTGCTGCTTGGCGTGGGCGTGGACTACGGCATCTTCATGCAGGAACACCCTGACCGCAGCGATCGCACGCCCTGGCTGGCGGTCGGCATGTCGGCCGCCAACACCATCCTGTCGTTTGGCTTGCTGGGCCTGAGCGCGACGCCGGCCTTGCAGGCGTTCGGCCTGACGATGCTGCTGGGGACCACGCTGGTGTGGCTGCTGGTCCCGTGTTTTGGTACTGTGAAGGAAATCAAGAATGTTTAACGCGATGTCGCGCCGCCTTGCCGTTGCCGCCTGCGCCATGCTGCTGGCCGCCTGCGCCGCCACGCCGCCGCAACCGCAGGCCCGCCTGGGCCTGAAACTGGCGCCAGCCGCCCTGGGTACCTCCTTGAGCGTGCAGCAGCACCTGAAAGTGGAACGCAATGGCCGTACCGATGACCTCGACGTGGCCTTGCAGGTGGAGCCGGATGCCGTGGACGTGGTCGGCCTGGCATTCGGCCAGCGCGTGTTGTCGCTGCATTACGACGGCAAGGAGTTGAGCTCGTGGCGCCACGTCATGCTGCCGGCGCAGGTACGAGCGGAGGATGTGCTGGAAGATATCCAGCTCACCATCTGGCCAACCGACGCTGTTGCAGCCGGATTGCCGGCCGGCTGGCGAGTGGCCGAGCAGGGCCGCATCCGTACGCTGTACCTTGACGACGCGCCTGTCATGCGGATCACTTATAGCGACGCGCAGCGCTGGAGTGGTACCGTGGTATTGGAAAACCTGCGCTATCGCTATAAGCTGACGATCCAGTTCGCGGCGAATGCGGACTGAGTGCGGGGGCGAGCAATGTCGAAGATATACCTGAACGAATGCGGCATCATCTGCGCGTTGGGCGAAGGCCAGGCGCAGGTGAAGGCGCGGCTGTATGCAGGCCAGGCTGGCGTGAGCGCGACCAGTCGTTGGTCGGAGGGCCGCGAACTGGCCCTGGGCGCCGTGCCTGGAGATTTGCCGTCGGTAGACCATTTGCCGGCACACCTACGCAGCCGCAACAACGCCTTGGCCCTGGCTGCCGTGGCGCAGATCCGCCCGGCGATACAGGCGGCGGTTGCCCGCTATGGCGCAAGCCGTGTCGGCGTGGTGCTCGGCACCAGCACATCCGGCATCGGCGAAACGGAACAAGCGCTTGGCCACCACGTGGCGAACGGCAAGCTGCCGGAACAATTCAGCTACCGGGTGCAGGAAATGGGCTCGCCAGCCGAACTGCTGGCCATGGAGCTGGGACTGGAAGGCCCCGCCTATGTGCATTCGACAGCCTGTTCCTCGGCCGCCAAGGCCATGGCGAGTGCCGCGCGCATGATCCGTATGGGACTGTGCGACGCAGTCATCACCGGCGGCGCCGATTCCTTGTGCGCGTTTACCGTGGCCGGTTTCTCCTCGCTCGAATCGGTCAGCGCAGGACCATGCAATCCGATGAGCGCTAATCGCAGGGGCATTAACATCGGTGAAGGCGCGGCCCTGTTCCTGATGGAAGCCGCACCGGCCGGCGAGCAATCGGTCGAGTTGATGGGCTGGGGCGAATCGTCAGACGGCCACCATATCTCGGCGCCTGATCCTGAGGGCGCCGGTGCGCGCCTTGCGTTCGAGCAGGCACTGAGCCGCGCCGGAGTCGAAGCCAAGGCGATTGACTACATCAATATGCACGGCACCGCCACGCCGCAGAACGACGCCATGGAGTCGCGCGTGATCGATGCCCTGTTCGGCAACGAAGTGCCGGTCAGCTCGACCAAGCCATTTACCGGCCATACGCTGGGCGCGGCAGCCGCCATTGAAGCAGCGCTGTGCTGGCTGGCCATGCAGGACGATAATGCTGAAGGGCGCCTGCCGGCGCACCTGTGGGATGGCGCCATTGATCCTGCGCTGCCGGCGCTGAACCTGGTATCGCCGGGCGCTGCGCTGGGCCGGCCGCTGCGCCGCGTGCTGAGCAGCTCCTTTGCGTTTGGCGGTTCGAATGCCGTGCTGCTGCTCGGGAGGCCGGAATGAGCATGCCCGATATCCGCCAGTTGGTGCCGCATTCCGGCCAGATGGTATTGCTCGATCGCGCATTGCATGCCGATGCGGACCACCTGTGCGCGGAAGTGCGCATCCACCCGGCCAGCATGCTCGCCGGCGCGGATGGCGTCGGCTCCTGGGTGGGCATTGAATACATGGCGCAGGCGATTGCCGCGCACGCGGGCTGGCTCGCGCTGCAGCGCGGCGAAGAAGTCAAGGTTGGCTTCCTGCTTGGCTCGCGCAAGTACGAAGCCAAAGTACCGAATTTTGCGCTGGGGAGCGTGCTGCAAGTGCACGTGCGCCGCGTGCTGCAGTCCGAGAACGGACTGGGCGCCTTCGAATGCCGAATCGACATCGTGGACGGGCTGGCCAATGCCGCCGCCGCGACGGTCACGGTATTCCAGCCGGATAATGTCAATCAATTTCTCAAAGATGGAAACGTAGGATGAATCAGAATAAGTCCATGAGCGTGCTGGTGACTGGATCGTCGCGCGGTATCGGCAAGGCGATCGCGCTGCGCCTGGCGCGCGACGGTTACGACGTGGTGCTGCATTGCCGTAGCCAGCGTGCAGAGGCCGAAGCCGTTGCGCAGGAAGTCGTGCAGATGGGCCGCGCAGCGCGCGTGCTGCAGTTCGATATCAGCGACCGGGCCGCCACAGCCGCCGCGCTGGAAGCGGACGTCGCGCAGCACGGCTGCTATTACGGCGTGGTCTGCAACGCCGGCGTGGCGCGCGACAACGCATTCCCGGCGATGTCCGGCGAGGACTGGGACATCGTGCTGCAAACCAACCTGGACGGCTTCTACAACGTCCTGAACCCGTTGATCATGCCGCTGGTACAGCGCCGCAAACCGGGGCGCATTGTTACGCTGGCCTCCGTTTCGGGCCTGATCGGCAATCGCGGCCAGGTCAACTACAGCGCAGCCAAGGCCGGCATCATCGGCGCGACCAAGGCACTGGCGCTGGAACTGGCCAAACGCTCGATCACCGTCAACTGTGTGGCGCCGGGACTGATCGAAACCGACATGATCGAAGACGTGCCGATGGAGGAAGCGTTGAAGATGATCCCGGCGCGCCGCGTCGGCAAGCCGGAAGAGGTGGCCGCCGCGGTCAGCTTCCTGGTCGGCGAGGATGCGGGCTATATCACCCGCCAGGTCATCTCGGTCAACGGAGGCCTGGCATGAACCGCCGCGTCGTTATTACCGGCATGGCCGGTATCAGCCCATTGGGCAACGACTGGGCCGCAATCCGCGAACGCCTCGGCCAGTACCGCAACGCGGTCGTGCGCATGGAAGCATGGGAAGACTATGACGGCCTGAACACCCGCCTGGGCGTGCCCGCCGCGCCGTTCGAGCTGTCCGGCCGCTATAACCGCAAGACCACCCGCAGCATGGGCCGCGTGGCGTTGATGGCAACGCGCGCCACCGAATTGGCGCTGGAAGATGCGGGCCTGATTGAACATCCCTTGATCAAGAGTGGCGACATGGGCGTGTCCTTTGGCTCGTCCGCCGGGACCCCAAGCGCCATCGGCGACTTCGGCCGCATGATGGAAGAGCGCACCACCAAGGGCATCAACGCCACCACCTACATCAAGATGATGGCGCACACCGCGCCGGTGAATATCGGCGTGTTCTTCGGCCTGACCGGGCGAGTGATCACGACCTCCAGCGCCTGCACCTCGGGCAGCCAGGGCATCGGCTACGCTTACGAGGCGATCAAGAGCGGCAAGCAGCTCGCCATGGTGGCCGGCGGCGCCGAGGAGCTGTGCGCGACCGAAGCGGCGGTATTCGACACACTGTTCGCCACCAGCGTGCGCAATGACGAAGCGCAGGCCACGCCACGCCCGTTCGACCGTGCGCGCGATGGCCTGGTGATCGGGGAAGGAGCCGGCTGCCTGATCCTGGAGGACCTGGAACACGCGGAGGCGCGCGGCGCCACGATCTATGCGGAGCTGGTCGGCTTCGGCACCAACAGCGACGGCTGTCACGTGACCCAGCCCAACGCCGCCACCATGCAACGCGCCATGGAACTGGCCTTGCAGGACGCGGGCCTGCAGCCGTCCGACATCGGCTATATCAATGCCCACGGCACCGCGACCGCGCAGGGCGACATCGCCGAATCGCATGCGACGCTGGCGGTATTCGGCGGCGCCACGCCAATCAGTTCGCTGAAGAGCTATATGGGCCATACGCTGGGCGCCTGTGGCGCGCTGGAAGCATGGATCAGCATCGAAATGATGCGCGAGGGCTGGTTCGCCCCGACCATCAACCTGGAAGAAACCGATCCGGAATGCGCTGCGCTGGATTATATTGCCGGCAGCGGCCGTGAGCTGGATTGCGAATACGTGATGTCGAACAATTTTGCGTTTGGCGGCATCAATACGTCCCTGATTTTCAAACGCTACAACAAATAAGAGGAAGACTAGATGAAAAAGATGATTTCGGTAGCAGTAATGGCAGCCGCCACCCTGGCTTCTTCGGCTGCATCGGCAGGCAACGACATGCTGAAGTTGCCGATCGAAGGCGCCATGGCGGCTAACGACGCCCAGGCCCGCCTGGGCAATTCGGTGAAGTTCTTCTTCGCCGGCCAGCCAACGCCAGCTGTTGCCAGCAAGATCATTACCGACAAGACCAGCCAGCGTACCAATGGCTTCGGCAAGTCGCCTGAAAAAGCATGCAATTACGTGTTCCTGTCGGCCATGCTGCAACTGCAAAAGCGTGCGCAGGACCTGGGCGCGGATGCCGTCATCAATATCGTCAGCAACTTCAAGAATGTTGAATTCGCCAGCGCTACCGAATTCGAATGCGCGGATGGCGCATTGATGGCCGGCGTGGCGCTGAAAGGCGATTTCGTCAAGCTGGCCAAATAAGCAGGCGCGGCGCATGGCGCGCGGGACCTTGCTCTGGCTGGCCGATGCGGGTGCGCTGACCAGTGCGGACCTGCAGCGCTACCTGGCCTGGCTGACACCGGGCGAACTGGCGCGCCACGGCCGCTTTGTACGCGAGCAGCGCCGGCGCCAGTTCATTGCCGGCCGCGTGCTGCTGCGCATGGCGCTGGCGCCGCTGTTGCGGGTGCCGGCGCAGCAAGTGCTGCTGGAAGAGCGCACCGGGCTGGCGCCGCGGTTGCTGACCCCGGCGCCGGCTGGCGCCACGCCCGGCTTCAGCATTTCCCACAGCGGACGCTGGGTGGCATGCGCCGTCGGCGAGCATGCAGTGGGCCTGGATATTGAAGTGCGCGATTCGTCGCGCGACCTGGCCGCGCTGGCGAAGCAAGCCTTCGATGCCGATGAAATGGCGCGCTGGCAGCAGATGCAACGCTGGGAGGAAGCGGAGCGGGTGGCGGGGTTTTACCGGTTGTGGAGCGAGAAGGAAGCGCGGATCAAGCTCGGAATGGCGGTGGGTGCCTATTGCGTCGCCGTGCCGCATGAGGAGTTGTCGGTGGTGTTGTGCAGCCCCGTGCAGCTGGCGAGCGTGCCGCAGCCGGTGCTGGTCACGCTGCCCTGATGCTTGCTGCGTTGATGCGTTAATGCGTCAATGCGTTACTGCCAGAGCCAGTGCCACAGGCCGGGCAGGGGCGGGGCGCCGTCGGGAGTATCGACAGTCGACGCCATGGCCGCGCGTTCGAGCTCTTCGCGGTTGTCGTAGAAAGGCTTGTCGGACAGGGGAATTTCCAGTTCGCGCGCCACGTCGAGCAGGATCCCGAGGTATTCCTCGAAGTGGCGGGCGGTGTGGCTGTTGACGTCGTGGAAAGTGACCACGACCGGCGTGACGCCGTCCACCACCGGCATGTCGCCGGCAGCCCAGCGCTTGCGCGTTTCCGCCAGCATCTTGAGCATGTTGGAGCGCTTGCGGAAGCTGAAGTTGAAGACGTAAATGACGCCGTCCTTGGCACTCAGGTCGGTCAGCAGCATGCGCATGCCATGCGCTTCGTAGGACGCCAGGGTATCGGCGTCGTAGGCCCAGAATGGCGGGCGTACAAGTTTGGGCGCCACGCCGGTTTCGGCAACCAGGTCGGCGACGCCAAGCTGCAGGGTCTCATCGAGCTTTTCGCGGCTCATGAGACGGTGATTGGAATGAAAGGTCGTGGCGGAGTGCAGCGCGACCACGTGGCCTTCGGCATGTTCGCGCCGGATCAGCGCGCGGCCCCTTTCGGTGCCGCCGCCGCTCCAGGCACGGGTCTGGGTGAAGAACACGCCCTTGATATTGTCCTGGTAAGGATTTTTCTCCAGGGTTTCAAGGATGCGCACGGTGGGGTTGAAGTAGGGCGCCCATGCCGGGCCATCGTCGAAGGTGAGCAGGAAGCGCACAGGGGCTTGGTCGGCCTGCGCCATCGCTCCGGAAGGAAGTAGCAATATTGTTAGGGCAGCAAGAAGCAGGCGCAGGAAAAACACGGCAAAAGGCTCGACTAGTTCGGTTGGCCCGACATTGTACGTGATTTGCCGGGCCGGTTCTTGCCCGCCCTTTGAATCAACTTGAACAGAAAAATAGATATGAGCGCTAGTTTAGAAGTCGTCCCGCCGTCCGGTGAAGTCCACATTGAAGAGACGGCATTTGGCAAATGGTTCTTGCGGACTGAAACGTGGACGGTGCACGTGCTGGAACGCGCGCTGGCGGATTTGCAGCGCCTGATGCCCAATGCGCCGGCCAGTTTTGGCGTGGTGGCCGATGTAGGCTGCGGTTTTGGCCGTTCCCTGCCGAAGCTGCACCAGCGCTTCGCGCCGCAACGCCTGATCGGCATGGACATCGACCCGGAGATGCTGCAACACGCGGCGAAGGAAGTGGCTGCGCACAACGTCAAGACGGAATTCATCTGCTGCTCCAGCTCCAACATCAAGCTGGAAGACAATTCGGTCGACCTGCTGTTCTGCCACCAGACATTCCACCACCTGGTGGACCAGGAAAACGCGATTCGCGAATTCTTCCGCGTCCTCAAGCCGGGCGGCGTGCTGCTGTTCGCCGAATCGACCAAGCGTTACATCCATTCGTGGATCATCCGCCTGTTGTTCCGCCATCCGATGGACGTGCAGAAAACCGCGCCGGAATACCTGGCCATGGTGCGCGACGCCGGTTTCAACGTACCGGACAGCGCGGTGTCCTACCCATTCCTGTGGTGGAGCCGGGAGGACCTGGGATTGATGGAGCGTGTGTTGCGCATCAATCCACCGGCGGTGCGTGAAGAAACCCTGATCAACCTGGTGGCGGTCAAGCCTTAACCTTCCTGCTGCGGCGCTACCTTGCCGCAGTCGCTGCCTTTCCAGCGGGCGGTCACTTCCTGGGTGGCGTGGAAGTTGCCCGCTTGCGGCACCGGTGCGCCATTCGGACCGGTGACTTTGCCGTCGCCGACCATCTTGAAGCGCCATTCCTTGCTGTTGGCGACGATGTATTCTCCGCTGCCGTTGTAGTTGGTCCCCTGTGGACCCATGCAGGCCGCCTTGAACTTGGCGCCGGAGCTGCTGGCCGAAATGATGTCCAGCTTGCAGCCTTGCGACGACTGCTCCATCTTGCGCTTGATGTCTTCGGTGTCGACGCCCTTGGCCACCTGGGCAGCCGTCAGGCAGGTCTGGGTCCCGCCGGCGTTGCCGCCTTGGCCCATCTGGTCCTGCATCTGCTTGCGCTGTTCAGGCGTCAGGCGCGCCATCATGCGTTCCCGGCCTTTGCGCATCGCTTCCTCCACATCCTGGCCATTGATCATGGTGACGCGGGTTTGTTCCCACAGGCCCGGTGCCAGTTTGAGAGGGATTACTTCCGCATGGCCATGCAGGCAGACGGTGGCGAGGCTGGCGCTGAGCGCAAGGGCTTTGATGGCGTAGTTCATTGGTACTCCTTTTGGCGAAAGGAGCGAAGAATAGCAAAAAAGCATCGAGTTGCGGCGCGAGTTTCACCAGTTTGTTGCGAAGATGTTGTTTAATGATTAGCCTTTCTCAACAATAAACCAGACAGGGGATATCGTGAATGGCATCGAGCGTCGCCGCAGTTTCCTGAAGTATGCAGGTGTGTTGGGTCTTCCAGTCCTGAGTGGCTGCTGTCTTTTTGGCCCGCGGGAGATTGTTCCTTATTGCCCGAACAGCGGCGCGGTCAGCGACCTTAAGGCGGAACTGACGATCGATGTCCACGCCCATGTGTTCAATGGAACCGACCTTCCGGTCAAAAGATTTCTCGAACTTGTCATGTCGCGCCAGGTGGGCGTACCGGGCAGCGTTGCCGCCATCATCGGGGCGTTGCTGCAGACGGCTGCCTGGTCCAACGCGCCCAAGGCCAGGGAGGAGCTGGCCGAACTGGAAAAAATCAAGCTCAAACTCGCAACCTGTGGCGATCGTAGCGGCCAGCCCGCGATATCGACGTTGGTGCAGGCAATGGCTGACAGGGCATTCAGGAATGCCGTGCAGGAGCTGACGAATGCGCTCAATGCCTCGCCAGCCCTGAAGAGTGCGAGGCGGAAGGTGCAGGACCAGGCTTTGGCGTTGGACATGAAGATCCAGGCTGAAGCCGCGGTAGCCGACGAAATCGAGCTGGTTTCAAAGATGCCGACGTATGGCGACTACCGGAAGTACCTGGGAAGCGCCGCAGCGGGCGAGGGACTGGTGGCTATCGCCCGCATCAGCGCGCGCGGTGCTATCGCGTTTGTCATTCAGAATTTCCAGTACCGGTACGTCAGCGTGCACGATTACCTGGGCCTCTATAACGTACCAGGCAAGCGGGTCATCGACCTGCTGATGCCGATGATGGTCGATTACGACTGGTGGCTGGCCGGCGGTAGCCCGACCGCGTCGTCGCTGGCCGGGCAGGTGGAAACAATGGAGCAGATGGCGATCGTAACGGGCGGCCGTGTCCATGCCTTTGTGCCGTTCGATCCCTTGCGCGAGGTCGCATTTGGCCTGCATCTGGCGCCATCGAGCTCACTGGAGCTGGTCAAGGATGCGCTCGATCGCGGCTGTATCGGCGTGAAGCTCTATCCACCGATGGGGTTCGCGGCTTTGGGCAATAAAAGGCTGCAAGAAAGATCGCCGGCGTTCTGGCGCCAGGAATGGTTCGACGAGCGGCTGTTGCTGCCCGACCTTGGACAGCGCCTCGATACGGCGCTGCGCTCCCTGTACCGGCATTGCGTCGACAACGACATTCCCATCATGGCGCATACGGCGCAATCGAACGGCCCATCGGGCGATTTCGAAGGCCTGGCTGCGGCCGAATACTGGGCGTGTGCGCTGAAGGAGTTCCCGGGACTGCGCATCAATTTCGGGCATTTCGGCGACACAGGGTTTGGCGGGAGTGAGGCCAGCGCATATGTCCGGGCCAAGGAGTTCGCCGGGCTGATGCAGGTCAACGGTGTTGGCCGCAATGCGTATGCGGATTCCGGTTACTTCATTGAAGCCGTCGATCATAAAGAGAGCTTCAAGACGGCCATTGCGCAATTGATCAAGGAAACCGATGGCAAGGGCAGCGCTTCGCTCGCAAATCGCTTCATGTACGGCACCGATTGGGAAATGACGATCACGCAAGGGCATATCGAGTCCTATCTGGCGAATTTCGAGGAAGTATTCGAAAGCAAGCTGGTGGCCCGCAAGTTCTTCGGCGAAAATGCCGCCGATTTCGCGGGCCTGCGCAATGGCCAGCCGACGCGCTTGCGCCTGCAAAAATTCTACGACCGGCACCAGATTCCGACGCCGGACTGGATGCGTAAGATCGACCAGCCAAAAGCGGCATAAGGAGACTACCGATGTCTAAGGTTCGCAAGATGATATTGCTCGCGTGCGTGGCGGCTTGCGCCTCCAACGCCCAGGCCTATAAGCTGGACCCTTGGGCGTTCAAAGGCAACGCCAAGGCGGCGGCGGAAGAACGCGCCAAGGCAATGCGGGAACTCGGCGCCGAGAAAGGTCACCCGAACGCCTTCTTTGATCCGGTGCACGAACAAATGACCTTACGCTCACTGGCCCAGGCCACGGCAACAGGGACTGCGGGCGTTGAGTTGGAGAAGCTGGCCGCCACCGACAGCGGGCGCAGCTTGCTGTATGGCGTAAGGTGGAACGATTCGCCGTATGTCGTGCGGACCGGGGCAATGTATTTGTTCTGCAAATTGAAGCTGCAGGCGACCAATAGCCTGCCATGTTGGGGATCGCAAATGCTGTATGGGAAGACGCACCCCAAAGTCGAAACCGACGATCCGACCTTGCTGGCGATGATCGTTCGCTCACATTTTTACGATATGCAGTTCCTGCATGCCATGAGCGAGGAAAAGGTGGCAGCTACCGAGGTGCGCGAAAAGATACTCATGTGGGCCGAGCTGGTGGCCTTGATCCAGGCCGGGTTGGTGGTTGACGATACTCGCCTGGAACAGGTCGTGCCCATGCTTTCAACGAATGCGAGGTTCCACTGGGCGAAGATTTTCCCGTCGCGCCCCCATCTGCGGGACAACAAGAACATGGCCAAGTGGCGCGTGGGCACCATGTTCCGGGCCGACCGCGATCGCGCGGCCCTCAACCTGAAGGATGTGGCGTTGGGAAGCTTCCTGCATATCGTCCAGGACAGCTATGCGGGTGGGCATGTGGAGCGGGAAGTCAGTGAAGGCGGCAGTTTTGCCTGGGGCACTGTCAAGGAGTTCCACAGCTACCAGGGCCAGGACGGCGACT
Organism: Duganella sp. CF458; assembly: GCF_900113115.1. Classification (GTDB taxonomy): domain Bacteria; phylum Pseudomonadota; class Gammaproteobacteria; order Burkholderiales; family Burkholderiaceae_D; genus Rugamonas. The sequence goes on from NZ_FOOF01000008.1 coordinate 169,669, forward strand.
GGCACAATTGCCACGACCGGAATCCGATCAATGGCGCCTGGGCGGCGGCGATGGGCGAACCGCGCAACCCGGTCAACGTCGGCGCCAATATCATCCGGATCCTGCGCGCCGCCAGGCCGGCGACGGATGACGGCATGGAGGAAATGCGCAGCAGAGTCAGCGCAACCTTCCTGAATCTTGCAAATCCAGGCCAGGAAAGCACGACCGGGAACACCCGCAGGCCGTCTTGTGCTTGACCGGGTGGCGGCCTACGGCTGCCGCTCGACGATGACGTAGTGCTTGCGGACCGGCTCAAGGACCTCGAACACCCCTTTGAAGCCGGCCGGGATCACCAGCGCGTCGCCGGGCCCGGCTTCGGCGGCATGGCCATTTTCGTCGATCACCCGGCAGCGGCCTTCAAGAACGCAGAAATACTCATCCTTGTTGGGAGCGAAGGCGATGCGCCAGCTGCCTTTCCCGCAGGCCCAGATGCCGGCGTGGACTTCGCCGCTGGCATTGGTGAAATGGTTCCAGGTGGTGCGCTTGGGATTGCCCTCCAGCCGGCGCTCTTCGCGCGGGTGGTCATACTCGGGGGCCGGCAACTGGTTACGGAATTCGGTGATTGCTGTCATGGTGTCATGGTGTCATTTCACGCGCGGGGCCGGCGCCAGCCTGGCCAGGACACCGGCGTTGAGTTCATAGGTATCGAAATCGCGGGCCAGCAACAGCGTGCCCTGGTAATGCAGCCGCGCCTCGGCTTCCACTTCGGCCATGCCTTCCGCGCTGTCGTAGCGGGCGCTGAAGTGGGTCAGTACCAGGTTCGGCACTTCAGCCGTGGCGGCGAAGCTGGCAGTGCGTTGGACTGAACTGTGCTGCGGACCGGGACCGACTTTCTGCAAAACGGCTTCGGTGTAGGTTGCCTCGTGGACCAGGATGTCGGCATCCCGGCAGGCTCCGGCCAGCAGCGACGGTGTGTCGTTGTCGCCGCCGATCACCGCGACCGCGCGTTCGACGTGTTCCGATCGGAACTCGGCAGCCAAGAGTGTCGATCCGTCTTCCAGCTGCACATCCTTGCCATGCTGGAGCAGGCCCCAGGCCGGGCCGGGCGGCACGCCGCGTGCGCGCAGGGCGTCACTATCAATCTTCCATGTCGTCTTTTCGAAGCTGAACTTGAAGCCGAAGCTTGGCGCGCGGTGCGACAGCGGGAAGCGTTCGATCGCCAGGCCATCCTGCCGGTGCACCAACTGCTGGCTGGCCACGTCGATGTGGATGATCTCGAACGTGAGGAAGAGCTCCGTGTGCAGCATGGTCGCATCGAGCCAGGCCTTGACGGGTGCCGGGGCAACCAGGATCAAGGGTTTCTTGCGGCCGTTCATGGAGGCGCTTGCGAGCAGTCCGGGCAGCCCGTAACTATGGTCGCCGTGGACGTGGGTGATGCAGATGCCCACCAGCTCGTGGACGGTGTGCGGAATACGCAGGAGCTGGTGTTGGGTGGCTTCGCCACAATCGACCAGCCACCAGTCGCGGTTCATTGTTGTGTGCAAGGCCAGCGCGGTGACGTTGCGCCGGATAGTTGGCACGCCGGATGAGGTGCCAAGGAAGGTCAGTTTCAGCATGCCATATTATGCCGCATCGGAGCCGGTTCGTGGCCTGCGCGCGACAGGCGCCAAGGCCTTCGGGGCCATTTGATTGTCCTGGCGAGCCACGCGCTTGTGGCCGGGCGGGCTGGCGCTAAGATGAGTTGTTGGCTGGTCGACTCGAATAAATACTTCAATGATCGGAGACAATCTATGCAAACTCGCATCCGCAACACGCTTCTGGCCGCAGTCGTCTTTTTCACCCTGGCGGGGCAAGCAACCGCAAATACCCTGACCCAAAACGTATCCTGGACCATCGACCGCGCCGGCACCACCGCCAAGTACCGCGTGGTGGCCTATGGCGATTCGATCTATGCGGGCTATAACGGTTCGATCACCAGCGCGGCCAAATACTCGGCGCCGACGGTGGACGCCGAATACCTGTCGGCGGCATGGAATGCCGACATCGAAAGCGTGCGTCGTGCCAAATCCGGCGCCGTGGCTTCCGATGTCTACAATAACAAAATTGTTGCCGAGCGATCTTACATGCAGGCCAGCAATACCCGGGTCGTCACGTTCGAAATGTGCGGCAATGACGGGTTGCAGGCCCGCTCCGCCTTCAAGGGGCAGAGCGGCACTTGCGACGACGCGGTGCTGACTGCCGCCGAGAACAGCTGCAAGACCTATGTCGCGGCAGCCATGGACTACATCAACGCGAACGCCTACTCGGGCGTGAAAGTGAAGGTCATCTCGAACCTGCACTATCCAGGCTACTCGGCGGACAACGTGCAGAGTTCCTGCAAGGACCCGAATACCGGCGCCACCGTCAACATGCAGCAGAAATTCCTGCCCGCGCTGGCACGCATGAACTTCATGATGTGCGATACGGCGCGCCAGAAGGGTTTCCAGTGCGCCGACAACTTCGCCCAATACATGGGTGCGGATTACGACAGCAATGGCGACGGCATGGCCGATTCCGATGCGTTGCGCTATGTGGCGGGCGAGAGCCAGGCCAGCTATGTGACGCGCATTACGTCGACCTTGCGTTCCACCATCCGCGACGCCAACACGCACTTCGTATCGGCCGGCAGCAGCTATGACTACATCCAGTCGGACGATACGCACCCGACTTACACCGGCAGCACCGTGACGGCGGGGCTGTTCGGCGGCACTACCGGCACCGGGGCGCCGCGCTACACCTCCTTCAGTTCAGGCAAGAACCCGATCTGGAACCAGTTCGGGCATGAACGCATGGGGTGGGCGGTTTCGGTCTTCAACACGCCAACGCCGTGAGTTCCTGGCGCCCCAGCCCGGGTTACCTGGCGGCGGCGCTGCTGCTGGCCGTTGGCGCGGCCAGCCTGGTGTTCTTCCTTTGGTACTTTGCGCGCGATGACGCGGCTGCGGGGGCTGGCCAAACGCCGGCCCCGGCGAATGTGGCGGCTGCCGGACGACCAGCCTCCGCCGCCACTGCCGCGTCAGCAGTTGCGCGCGAAGCCCGCCAGGGTCCCATGCATCCTGCGCCGGAAGGCGACGCCGATCCGACGCGCGACTTGCGCAGCTACGTCATGCGCGGCGAAAATCCGACCATGAACGAGGTCATCAAACGTTTGCACGAACAGGGCGTGCACACCGGCCTGGGGGCGTTCAACCCGCCCGGCACCAATCCGCCGGTGGTGGGACTGGCGGTGCCGAAAGACTTCGCGCTGCCGACGGGCTATGTGCGCCACCATCAGGTGACCGACGATGGCCAGGCGATTGAACCCATCCTGATGTTTGCCCCGGAATTCCAACTTTACGATGCCTCGAACCGGCCGCTTGCAATGCCGAAGGACCGCGTCGTGCCACCTGACATGGCGCCGCCCGGCTTGCCGCTGCGGCGCATTGTGATTCCTCCTCCTGCCGATAGCTCCGGACGATGAAGATACTTGCCAGCGTTCTTGCCAGTGCCGCGATGACTGCCCTGTATGCGCGCGGAGGCGCGGGCTGGGTGCTCGGTTTCGTGCTTCTCGTCCCATGGCTGATCGCGCTCGATGGGCGCCGGTCGGTTGCCGGAACGCTGCTGTGCGCCTGGGCGATGTCGCTGGCCTACACAGCGGCCGGCTTCGCATGGTTCGGCGCGGCCCTTGGGCGATACACGCAGCTCGGCGAAGGGACGGGGATGGCCCTGCTGCTGCTTGCCGCCCCCTTGTTCCAGCCGCAGTTCTTTGCCTATGCGCTGGTGCGCTACGCGCTGGCGCCTTGGTACGGGCGCGGTGCGCGCGCGCTGGCTGCGGCGGCAGCCTGGATCGCGCTCGAGTGGCTGGTGCCGCGCATGCTTGGCGATACGCTGGGCTACGGCCTGTATCCTTCGCGCCTGCTGCGGCAGGCGGCGGATGTGGGCGGAACCGCCGGCTTGACGCTCTTGCTGTTGCTTGCCAACGAGGGCGTGGCGGCGGGCCTTGTGCGCTACCGCGAGGGCTGGCGTTCGTTCGCCAAGCCGTTGGCGCTGGCCGCTCTGGCCCCCGCCGTGCTGGCAGCCTACGGTGCGGTCGCGCTGTCGGGCATTCCAGCACCGGCTGGCAAGCCGCTGCGCATGGCACTGATCCAGGCGAACCTGGTTGATTATGAACGGCAGAGGCAGGAGAAGGGCGCCCATGCTGTCGTGCGGGAAGTGCTGGACCGGCATTTCGCGATGGGCTATGACGCAGTCACGCGCCAGCGTGCGGAGGCACTGCTCTGGTCCGAGACCGCCTATCCGACCACTTTCGGCAAGCCGAAAAGTAATTCGGGGGCGGAGTTCGACCGCGAGATCGCCGATTACGTCAATGCGGCTGCGGTACCGCTGGTTTTCGGAACATATGACCGGGATGACCGCGGCGAGTACAACGCCGCTGCCTTCATGCAACCCGGTCGGGGGCTGGTCGGCATGTACCGCAAGTCGCATCTGTTCCCGTTCACAGAGTATTTGCCTGCATGGCTGGACGGGCAGCTGGTGCGGCGCATTCTGCCGTGGGCCGGCAATTGGGTGGCCGGTAGCGGGGCCAGGGTCTTTCCGTTGCGCTTGGCGGATGGCCGCGAGATTCCCGTGTTGCCGCTGATCTGCCGCGACGATGTCGACACCGGCCTGGCCGTCGCAGGTGCGCGGCTTGGCGGGCAGGTGATCCTGACGATGTCGAACGATTCCTGGTTCAGCGGCGATGGACCTGGCGCGCGGCTGCACCAGGCGGCGGCCGCTTTCCGCAGCATCGAAACCCGCTTGCCGCAGTTTCGCGTAACCAGCAACGGCTTCAGCGCCGCGATCGATGCAAGCGGCGATATCCTGGCAGGCACCAAGGTCGGCGAACCGGCCCTGGTGATTGCCGATCTGCCGGTACGCTCGCCGGTGCCGACCCTGGTTGTGCTGTGGGGCGACTGGGTCGGGTTGGCATGCTGTGCCTTGCTTCTTGTGCTGACTGTCAGGCCGCTCAGCCAGGCGTGGCAGCCGCAGGGCGAGGGCGCCAAGGCGCGCGTGCCGCAGCCGGCATTCCCGATGCGCGTGGCGGTCTTGCCGCCGGCGGCGCGCATCGTTGCGGGTTTGCTGCGGGTGATTTCGCGGGCAGGCTTGCTGGGTATGTGCGTGGCCTTGTTGCTGAATGAACCGCTGCGCACCAACACCCTGGCGCAACTGCGCATCTTTGGCCTGTTTTTCCTGGTGCCGGAAGCGATCGCCTGGCTGGTGCTCAGGGCATTCTCGGCGCAAGCCTCGGTGAGTGAAGGGCGGCTGGTGCTGGCGCGGGGACGGCAGAAACTGATGCTGGGGCTGGCCGAGCTGGCTGCGATCGAGCCGTGGCGCTTGCCGGTGCCTGGCCCCGGCGTGGCATTGCGACTGCGCTCCGGGAGATCTCCGGGCTATGGGCTCGCGCTTGCCGACCCCGCAGCATTCTCGGCGGCATTGGCGGTGCACGGGGGGCCCCCTGCGGCAAAGGCGTCCGGCTGGCGCATGCTGGTGGCGCCGGCGACGCGGCTCGATCATCCTTTGGTGAAGTTCGTCCTGTTGCCGCTGGCACTTGCGCTGCCAGCCTTCCACTTGCACCAGCATATTGCATATGGCAGCGCACTGGGCGAGTTTTACAGCTTTGGCCTGGCGGCATACCTGGGCGCATTCGGACTTTGGTGGGCTGCCTGGACGATCGGTGTGGTGCTGGGGGCCGCACTGGTGCGCACGGTGATCGAATCCGCGACCATGCTGGTTGCGCTGTTGCGCCCGCGTGCTGCCATCGACGCCAGGCAGGGACTGGAGCGCATCGGGCATGCCGCGCTTTATCTTGCACTGCCCGGCTGGCTCCTGTTCAGGGTCTTCGGCGCATAATCGCCATCATCGCCATCATCGCCATCATCGCCATCGTGCTAGAGCGTGGGGCGAATGTCGAAGGTGGCGCCCGGCGGCGCGGCTTCCGGATCGTCGGCCACGTGGACCTGGCTGACACGTGCCGCACTGGGTCCCTTGTGCGCCCAGTCGATAATCGCTTTCACCGCGTCGGCAGGACCATGCACGCTGGCTTCCACCGCACCATTCGCACGATTGCGCACCCAGCCGGCCAGGCCGAGCGCGCTTGCGCGTTCCGCCAGCGCGTAGCGATAGCCGACGCCTTGCACCACACCCTCGATCATCAGTCGCTTGGCCATCACATCCTCCAGTTGACGCGGTTGCGGCCCGCCTCCTTGGCGCGGTACAGGGCTGCGTCGGCCGCCTCGAACAGGACGGCCGAGGTTTCCCCGCCGCCCAACGGCAGGGTGGCGCCGCCGATGCTCACCGTCACGACCGGAGCGGCAATCGACTGCTCGTGCGGGATCAGCAGTTGCGCCACGGCCTCGCGGATTCCCTCGGCCACGTACAGGGCCTGCGCGGCATCCGTCTCCGGCATCAGGATCGCCAGCTCTTCGCCACCGTAGCGTGCCGCGACATCGCAGGGACGGCGCATGGCATTGCGCGCCACACGGGCCACGGCGCGCAGGGTGCGGTCGCCGGCGGGATGGCCATAATGGTCGTTATACTGCTTGAAGCAATCGATGTCCAGCAGCGCCACCGAGATCGTGTGCGCGTGGCGGGTGGCACGCTGCCATTCGCTTTCGTACACTTCGTCGAAGCGGCGGCGGTTGGCCAGCTCGGTCAGGCCGTCGATATGCGCCAGGTGTTCCAGCATGCGGCGCTGGCGCACCACTTCCAGGTGGGTGGCGACGCGCGCCATCACCACCGTCGTGTTGAAAGGCTTGGTGATGTAATCGGCGGCGCCCAGCTTCAAGCCGCGCGCCTCGTCTTCGGGCCGGCCCATGCCGGTGATGAAGATGACTTCGATGTGGGCGGTGGCCGGATCGGCGCGCAGGCGGCGCAATACCTCGTAGCCGTCCATGTCGGGCAACATCACGTCCAGCATCAGCAGGTCGGGCAGGTGGCGCTGGGCGCGTTCGATGGCCTGCTCGCCGGTCTTGGCAAGCAGCACCACGTATTCCGGCTTCAGCAGGGTCGCGAGGACCTGGCGGTTGATGCCGTCGTCATCGGCGATCAGAACTTTTTGCGTCTCCTGGGTCATGCACTCATTTCCATATCGATGCCGAGCGCTTGCGCTAGTTCGGCCAGCGGTTTCAGGGCGTCATGATATTCGATGTCGTCCACGGCGCGCTGGATGCGCGCCAACAGGGCGGCCTGGCCGGAGCCGGCCAGCAAGGCGCTCAGCTCGGTCAACAGGTCTTCCGAACGGGCGTCGTCGGCCCGCAGGTAGCGATCGAGTTCGCGCAGCAGGCGGCCGAAGTCGGCGGCCTGGCCCCCGCCGGCCTCGGCCGACGGTTGCAAGGCATTGGCAAAGCCGGCCAGGATGATTCCCAGCGCCTTGGCCATGTCGGCCGCTTCCCTGGTGCAGCGTTCGGGGCGGCCGTCGCGGATGCCCGCTTCGACGATGTCGGACAGCTGGGCGAGGCCGACTGCGCCAAGATAGGTGGCGCTGGATTTCAGGTTGTGGGCCAGGCGCTCGACCTGGCTCCAGTCCCCGTCGGCCAGTGCAGCGGTGAGCTGGGCCGGACCGTTGCCGTATTCGCTGCAGAAGCTGCGCATGCGCTTGGCAAGGATGGCCGGATCGCGCTCGGCGCGTGCCAGTGCGTACTGCCAGTCGACGCCCGCCAGCGGCGGATAAGCCACGGCAACCGGGGCGGCGCTGCTGTCAGCGGCAGGAGCGCCGGGAATGGTACGGCCTACCAGGCGTGCGGGAGCGATCCACTTCAGCATTGCCCGGAACAGCACGTCCGGATCGATCGGCTTGGTGATATGGTCGTTCATGCCGGCTTCCAGGCTCTTGGCATGGTCGTCCGGCATGGCATGGGCGGTCATGGCCAGGATCGGCAGGTCGCGCAGCGCCGGGATCGCGCGGATCTGGCGCGTGGCGCTCAGGCCGTCGACCACCTGCATCTGCACGTCCATCAGCACCAGGTCGTAATCGCCTTGCTGCACCATCCGGACCGCCTCGCCGCCGTGAACGGCGATATCGACGTGCACGCGCACGGTTTCCAGGAAGTCGACCGCCACTTCGCGGTTGTTGGCATTGTCTTCCACCAGCAGGACCCGGGCGCCATGCAACCTGGCCAGTTCCTCGGCCGGAAGGCCGCGCTGGTCGCCTTGCAGGGTGGCCGGCTGTGCGATCTCCGGGCGCAGCACCTGCAGCAGGCTGTGGTAGAGCAGCGCCGGGCCGACCGGCTTGGTCAGGAAGCCTTGCAGCGGCAGCTCGCCTTCTTCCTGCAGCACCGTTTCGCGGGTGCAGGCACTGACCATCAGGATCGACGGCGGGGCGGCGAAGCGCGGGTCGGCGTGGATGCGATGGATGGTTTCAACGCCATCCCAGCCCGGCATCATGTAATCCATCAGCACCACCTGGTAAGGCATGCCGGTTTCGACACCGCGCACCAGCATGTTCAGCGACTGCTCGCCGGAACTGGCACTGTGGGCGGCTACGCCGAAGGTGCCGAGCATCTCCACCAGCGCTTCGCGCGCCGTGGCGCTGTCGTCCACCACCAGTACGCGTGCCTGCTGCAGGCCGGCGGTCGGCGAAGCGACCGCCTCCGTGCTGGCGTCGCCGACACCGAGCTTGACGGTGAAACTGAAGCGGCTGCCGACGCCTGGTGTACTGGTGACCTTGATGCTGCCGCCCATCAGCTCCACCAACTGGCGGGAAATGCTCAGGCCCAGCCCGGTGCCGCCAAACTTGCGGGTGATCGAGTTGTCGGCCTGGCTGAAGGACTGGAACAGCCGCGCGAGCTGCTCTTCGCTCATACCGATACCGGTATCGCTGACGCTGAATTGCAGCACCACGCCGTCGGCCGAGCGCTCGGTTGCCTTGACGGCGACCACGATCTCGCCGCGTTCGGTGAACTTGACGGCGTTGTTGGTCAGGTTGATCAGCACCTGGCCCAGGCGCAGCGGATCGCCGACCAGTTTTTGCGGCACGCCGCGTTCAACCCGGAATACCAGTTCGACCTTGCGCGCATCCGTCTTGATGGCGGTCAGGGTGGACAGGTGGTCCAGCAATTCATCAAGGCTGAACGGTGCGGATTCGAGCGCCAGCTTGCCGGCCTCGATCTTGGAGAAGTCGAGGATGTCGTTGATGATGCCGAGCAGGTGCTCGCCTGCGCCAAGGATCTTGGCCAGGTAGTTGCGCTGCTTCGGGCTTGGGTCGGTCATCAGGGCCAGCCGGCTCATGCCGATGATGGCATTCATTGGGGTGCGGATTTCGTGGCTCATATTGGCCAGGAAATCCGACTTCAGGCGGGTAGCCGCTTCGGCGCGCAACATGGCGTTCTGCATGGCCTTGGTGCGCAGGCCGAGGATGCGCATGAAGACCAGCATGTCGAAGGCATTGCCGAACTGCAGGGCGTGCATGGTCCAGAAGTTGGCGGCCAGCTTGCCGCTGATAACCTGGCTCAGGACCACGGACGACAGGAAACTGACCGCCCAGCCGACCATGAAGTAGATGCCGACGGAGTCGCCGCGGCGGGCACGCTGGTAGGCACCGGGCAGTCCGAGCAGCATGGGCAGCAGGCCGAGGGTGCTGACGATGATGACCAGGACGTCGATGCTGATCACGTCGAGGCAATAGGCAACGGCAAACAGGGCGGCCAGCGCGGCGCCGCCCTTCATCAGGATCGAGAACGTGCGGTCGACGCCGGGTCGGGCCAGCGACTGCTCGACGAACAGGTAGCCGCCGCAGGATGCCATCAGCGCAAACAGGCCGCCGGCATGAAGCGTCATCCAGACGTTGTCGCGCCAGATGTACTGGCTGCCAAGGCCGAAGAATTCGAACGAGAACAGGGTGGTGCCGGCGATCAGCAGCGAGTATTTGCCGAACAGCGGCTCGCGCAGGTTGGCCCATTGCGCCAGGCTATACAGCAGCAGGCACAGGCTGAGGCCGATCAGCATCCCTTGCAGCATCTGCTCGGCGAGCGCGGAGGAGTGGTATACCGCGGCCTTCGAGAAATTGATCGGCAGGATCATCGAACCGATGTTCTCAACCCGCAGCAGGACCACATGGTCGGCGCCGGGCGTCAGGCGCAAAGCAGCCGCCGGCGTGCGGCCGCCGCCGCCGGGAGCGACCACCGGTTGCAGGTTGCCGGTCACGGTGTGGCTGTGGAGCGCGCCGTCGGTGGCGGCAAAGACGTCGACCCGGTTGATCTGCGAGTAGTCGATGTTCAGGGTCCATTCGCCGGTGGCGTCGGCCGGCACGAAAACGGGAATACGGACCCAGACCACGGTGCCTTTGTTGACGCCCAGGGTCGCATAGGCCGATTCCGGTTTCTGGAAGCCGGCTGCCGCTGCCAGGACTTCCGCCGCGCTGAGTGTGCCGCCCGGGTCTTTCAGGATGGTGACGGCGGGCCAGGCGTCGTGCGAGCCAGGCCGCTCGTCGAGCACCAGGGGCGCGCTGGTGACGCTGCCTGCGCCGCCTGCGGTGCCGGCGAAGCCGGGAACCGCCGCCAAGGACAGCAACAGCGCGAACAGCGCGAGGATGAAGCGCTTCAGCATGGCTGCTGGTCTCCCGCCGGCTTGGCCGGGGCGCGGCCTGCCAGGCGCGCTTCCAGTGCATTCATCCATGCCGGGGCCTTGGGGTCCTTGCCCCAGCCGCGCACGGCGTGATCGACCTGGTTCAGTACCGTCGGCGGGAGTTTCAGAGGGCGGGTCTGGTCCATCAGGAATTTCACGGTGAACTGGTAGCCGAAGATGCGGGTGATCATGCGGCAGATCGAAAAGTTGGGGAACACCAGGCGCACCAAAGCATCGAAGCCGCGCACCATGACCATGCCGCCGATGAACAGGGCGCGCGACAGCAGGTTGACGCGCTGGTTGAGTCCCAGGTCGAGGCGGGCCGATTTGCCGCACAGGTAGCGCGTCAGCAGGACCGGGAACGGCTTCAGGATGCGCAGCGGGATCTGGTCCTGCATGGCCTTCATCAGGGCGGCGCCAAGCTCGGGCCGCGGGTCGGGCAGGTAGGGCGACAGGCGGGCGCGCGCCTGGATCTCGTTGAAGCTGGCCTCGGCCTGCTCCATGGTTTGCGGCATCAGGCCGGACTCGATGCCGAGGATATGCCCGACCACGTTCCAGGTGTGCAGGTAGGCTTGCTCGTCTTGCTGCGGCAAGCCCAGGCCAAGCTTGCGCAGGCCGCGCAGGAAGATGTAATGGAAGGTGAGCAGGGTGTACGCCAGTTCTTCCTGGTTGCAGGGCAGGCCGTTGGCGGCCACGTCCCAGCCGTTGTTGTACAGCGTGTCGTGCACGTTGCGGCAAGGCGCATCCAATGGTGCCACGGCGATACCGCCATCAAGTACTGCATCGGAAGGATTGCCGCGCAGGATCAGGTGACGGATGGTGGCGTGGATCAGGCGCACCTTGAGGATCTGGGCCACCCCCCCGCCTTCCGGCGTGGTGAGGCCGCCGTGCATCATGACCGGGAAAATCATGGCGGCCGTGGAGCGCACGCGATAATCGGTATGCGCCTCAAGCTGGCCGGCGACGTGCAGCACGCCGGCCAGGTCCGGCACCACATAGCATTCCGGCAGGCTGGCGCAGAACAGCAGGCTGCAGGACAGCATGCTCATGTCGAAGAACAGGTCTTCCGAGCGCGCGATCCTGGCGCTGTCGGCCCAATCGGGTAGTTTGGTTCCCGCCGCAAGGTAGGCTTCCAGTGCGGTGGCGATGGGCGCCGGCGTGCCTTCCGGCGCGCGCCAACCGGCTACGATGGCGTTGCTCTGCCATTGGCCGAGCAAGCGGTTGACGATCGCGATGGCGTCCCACTGGCTGCCGTCGTGGCCATGCAGGATGGCCGCGATGGTGTCATCGGCAAGCGGATCGGCGCGCAGGGTTGGCGCGATCGCAATGGGTGCGTTCATTGTGCTTCCTTCCAGCGCATCCAGCCGCAAAGCCCGGTCAGGACGGGAATCCCCATGGCGAACAGGGCGATGGTGCGGGTCTCGATCGGGTTGCCTTTAAGGGCCTGGAATACCATGCTGCCGCCGTAGATCAGCAGCGGGACCAGGGCATAGAGCGGAGTAATGCGGCTGCTAGGCACCGGCGGCTTGTTGCGCAGCGTCAGGCGGAAGCCGTAAATGATGGCGAACGACACGGCCATCCAGCCGACGAAGCCTTGCAGCGTCTCACCGAACCAGCCGCCGTCGGTCTTGGTCATGATCCAGGCCTTGAGCGTGAACACCATGTAGGGATCGGCGCCCAGGTCGTAGGCGGTGACGATCATGGCGCCGAGGAAGGCCATGATGAAGGTCATCAGGGTCGACGGCACGCCGTCGGTAGGCGACTGCCAGACGATCAGGTTGCCGATCACATAGGCGACGTAGCACAGCGCAAACCACATCAGCGGAATAATGAACGGCACCGAGCCGATACGCGGACCCAGCACGTCGGTATAAGTATAGGAACCGAAGAACCAGCCAAAGCGCGCGCCCATCTCTTCTGCGAACCAGCCCAGCACCAAGGCGATGACGACGAAACGGAAGGCCGGCGCGTGACCGAGGAAATGGCTCGCACTCGCCCAGCAACAGGCAAACATCAGGATCGAACTGACGATCAGCAGCGTGGTGGTTTCACTCCAGCTGCGCGATGCCAGCGCAATCAGGAAACCGGCCAGCAGGATGAGGGTGAGGCGGGGCAGGTGGTTCAGCAGCGACTTCATACGTCTCCAGGTTAAAAGTGGTAGTCGAAACGGATGTCAAACGTCCTTGGTTCACTTGGAACCGCCATGCCGAAGCTGTCGATCGTCACTGGCTGGACCTTGTTTTCCAGGTTCTTCACGCGGGCCATCAGGCTCCAGTTGGCGCCGTCGGGACGGTATGCCAGCGTAAGGTCGCTGGCGGTACGGGACGGCACCCGGTATTGCAGCAACTGGCTGGGAACGCTGATGTTGTAGGCGGCGCTGCGCCGCGCATTGATGCCGGCAACGATTGCCGCGGCAGGCAGGCGGAAGGTATGGTCCCAGCCCAGGCTGAACACCGAGCGGGGTGCGCGGTCCAGCGCTTCGCCGGCCCACGACACCACGCCGTCGGGCTGGTAGCTGACGTAGTGGGCGTCCAGCAGCGTCAGGGCGTAACTGAGGCTGTCGGCGGCGGTCGCGCGCACCTGTCCATCAAGCTCCAGGCCTTTGACACTGGCTGCGCCGGCATTCCGGGTGACGAAGCGCGGCGCTCCCGCCACGATGGCGACGCCGGACAACTGCAGGTTGGTATAGTCATAGCTGAACACGGCCAGGTTCAAGCTGGCGCGCCTGTTCCAGAAGCGGGTTTTCAGGCCTGCTTCCAAGGACTTCAGCGTTTCGGGCTGGTAGAACAGCGTGTCGGCTGGAACGGCAATCGCCGCGGGGCACGGAATGCCCAGCGCGCTCGACCCGGCCAGGCAGCCGTCGTTGAAGCCGCCCGACTTGTAGCCGGTAGCGATGCTGGCGTAGGCCATCGCCGCCGGAGCCAGGTCGTATTCGGCGCCCAGCTTCCAGGTTGTCTTGTGCGTGGCCAGCGCGGCGTCGTTCAGCATCTTGAAGTCGGTGGCGGGATTGTATTCGCGCGCCTGCTGGAAGTTGGTCGAGCCGACGCGCGATTTTTCATCATCCGTATAGCGCAAGCCCGCCGTGGCCCGCAGTGCCGGCGTCACGCTGTAGGTAAGCTGGCCGAAGGCGGCTTTGCTGCGCGAGATCGTCGGGCCATGCGGGAAAATATAGTAGGGCGGCAGCTCGACCAGCTGCAGGTCGCGGAATACATAGAGCTGGTGCGACTCTTCGCTGAAGTGGTACAAGCCGCCCTGGGCCTTCAGTGGACCGCTGCCGTTGGTCGACAGGCGCAGTTCGTGCGAATCCTGGCGTTGCGCGCCCCAAAAATTCTCGTGCACGCCAATCGCCACGGTCGGCAGCACGCGGTAATAGAAGTTGGCCAGGAAGTCATGCTGGTTCTTGCGGTGCGAGCCAAGATAGTCCAGCGTGACCGGCCCCAGGTTCCACGACAGTTCGGCGCCGAAGCCGCTAATCGACTTGTGGTTGTAGCCTTGTTCGAGCCTGGTATTGAATGGCTTGAAGGCGTTGGTCAGGCGGGCGTCGGTGGCGGCCGGGTACCACTCAGGATTGCCGGCTTCAACACCCCGGTAGAAATTGGTATCCGGGACTACATTGTCGATGTTGCCGTCCTGCGTGGCGTGCTCGTAGCGCAGCAGCAGGGAAGCCGACTGGCCAAGCGCCAGCTTGGCCGACAGCCGCGCCGAACGGTCGTCGCGGTCGTGGCCAAGCTCAAAACCGGTACCCTGGCCGTTGCGCAGGTAGCTGTCATGCCGGTTGACCGCCACGGCGGCACGCAGGGCGAGGCTGTCGTTGACCGGTGCGTTCAGCATGGCGGTGGCTACGCGCGAATTGAAATTGCCCAGCGCGAGGCTGGCGGCACCTTCCCATTGCCGGACCGGCGTATTGCTGATGACGTTCACCACGCCGGCTGTCGTATTGCGGCCATACAGCGTCCCTTGCGGGCCGCGCAGCACCTCGATGCGCTCAACGTCGAGGAAACCGGCGCTCTGGGCTTGCGGACGCGCGATATAAATGCCGTCCTGCATGAACGCGGCCGAGGGATCGCCTTTTTCGGTGGAGTCGGAATTCGACACGCCGCGAATGGTGATGCGCAGGCCGTCGGGGGCGCCGTCCAGGTGCACATTGGGCAGGCGCTTGCCGATGCCGGCGGCGTTGTCGATGCCGAACTTGTCCAGTTGCCCGGCTGTGAGCACGGACATGGCGACCGGCGTGCGCGACTCGGGCGCGGCAACGCGCTGGGCCGTCACCAGGACTTCCGGCAGCTGCTCTCCAGTTTGACCTTGCGCCCAAGCCGGCGCGCAAAGCATGCTGGAGACGGCGGCCGCCAGCACGGTCGGGCAAAGATTCGCCCCGCAATTCGACATGATTACCCCTAGTGCCTTGCTTTATATGATTATTTTTGCAACGTTGCTTAAAACTGTTGCTAGCAAAGTTCAAGAGTCTATCAGTTTGGCAACTAAGGAAATAGGGTTATGTAGGCTTTCCCCGACATGGATACGACATGATGACTGATAGCGGGACGGGCCCGGCAGGGGAATACTGGCGGCAAGCCTGAACAAGGAAAGGAGTGCATCATGTTTACTCGAAACATAACTTTCGCCTTCACCCTGGCTTGCAGCGCCATCGGCGCGGCCGTGGCAGCCGATGAGCCGCAATTCGTCACTGGCGGCGTCGGCATCGAAGAGCGCGGCCAAATGCTCGCAAGCAAGCCCGATTACAACGTGCGCATGACCTTCGCGACCCGCGGCACCGGCGAATACCGTTCGGACGTGCAGGTCGAGATCTCCGACACGAAAGGGGCTACCAACGTCAACGCCCGCGACGCGGGGCCGCTGATGTTCGTGAACCTGGAGCCGGGCCGCTACCGCGTGACGGCAACGGCTGCCGACGGCCAGGTCCAGCGCCGCGAGGTGCAGGTACAGGCCGGGCGGACCAAGGACCTGTACTTCTACTGGAGCGAACCCGCCACTATCGTGCAGTAGACATCAGTTGGTTGAGCGGGCCGTAATGGAAGGTCTGCTCGTCGTCGATGGCGCCGGTCTGGTGGAAGCGTTCCATGTAGGCCTTCAGCCGGCCCATCATGACCTCCGCCGGCGCTGAACCGGCGCTCAGGCGGCGCACGCCCAGTGCGGCCAGGCGGGCCGGGGCCGGCAGGTTCGGGCGCGCCAACAGGTTGAGCGGCATCGTTGTACCTTTTGCAAGAGCCGCGATGTCGCCTTCGTCGGTAGCACCCGGCGCAAACAAGCCGCTGGCGCCGGCCTCCTGGTAAACCGCCGCACGGCGCAGGGTTTCCGCTACGCGGGCCCCCGGTTCGGCCAACCCGCGCAGGTAGACGTCGCAACGGGCGTTGATGTACAGGTCGATGCCGGCTGCCTTGGCCGCAGTGCGTGCCGCCCTGATCTTGCGCGCCAACAGTTCGGGCGGGGAGCCGCCGTCTTCGATATTGATGCCCACCACGCCGGCCTGCACCAATTGTCCGACGAACTGGCCCACCGCTTCCGGGTCGGAGGCATAGCCGTCTTCGATATCGACCGTCAGCGGCAAGGCGCTGGCGCGAATGATGTCGCGTACGGTTTCCAGCAGCAGGGCGGTTGGCAGTTGGGAGCCGTCGGCATAGCCATGGCCCCAGGCGACCGCCGCGCTGCTGGTGGCGAGCGCTTGGGCGCCAGCCAGGGCAGCGATGCGGGCGGTGCCGCCGTCCCAGCAATTGGCCAGCAGCAGGATGCCTTCCTGGTGCAGTGCGTGAAATCGGGTGTCGTTGCGCATGTATTTTTTTCCTTCACATTGGGGAGCAGGCCATTTTGCCACGGTTGCCGCATTCCTGCTTTGGTACAATTCGGGGTTGCCAATTACTCCCGCCACCATAGTGCAAAGCCGCCAACTCTACGTCCGCCTGCTGAAGGAATTCCTCCCCTATAAGTGGGCCGCCCTGGTGACCCTGTTCGGCGTGGGTGTGGCTTCGCTGACCGACGTGCTGCTGATCCGCCAGCTCCAGAATGTGGTCGACGCCGTGCAGCCGAATGGCGCATCCGGCCCGGCGGCGCAAAGCGGCGCGCTGGCGACGATACATGGCTGGCTGGACCGCATCCTGCCGACCGATCCGGGCGCCGCTGCGATGTGGGCGATTCCGGCCCTGATCATGGCCTTGGCCCTGCTGCGCATGGTCAGCACATTTACCGGCGATTACGGTTCGGCGTGGCTGACCCAGCGCGTGCAGGCCAATGTGCGCGAGAAGATGTTCGCCCGCGTGCTGCGGCTGCCGAACCGCTATTTCGACCAGTCGTCGACCGGCACCACCTTGTCGCGCATCGCCTTCGATGCAACCCAGGTGACGCAAGCGGGCCTGAGCGTATTCACCATTGCCGTGCGCGATACGGTGGCGGTGATCGGCTTCCTCGGTGCCTTGTTCGATATCGACTGGAAGCTGGCCTTGTTCTGCCTGGTGCTGCTGCCAATGGTGGCCCTGGTGGTGACCATCGCTGCGCGCCGCATGCGCCGTCTCAGTTCCAGCGCCCAGCAAGCGATGGGTGAACTGACCCGCGTGCTGGACGAGAGCATTGGCGGCCAACGGGTGGTGAAGATTTTCGGCGGCCAGGCTTATGAGCAGAAGCGCTTCGACGAAGTGGTCAAGATGAATCGCCAGCTGGCGGTCAAGCACGCCTCAACCGCAGCCATGAACTCCGGCCTGATCATGCTGATGGTCGGCGCCACGCTGTCGTCTGTGATCTATTACGCCTTGCTGCGCGCGCAGGCAGGCGCGCTGACGCCGGGCGCCTTCGTTGCCTTCATCACTTGCCTGATGTCGCTGCAAGGCCCGATCAAGAACCTGACCAAATTGAATGAACCGCTGCAGCGCGGCCTGGCTGCTGCTGAGTCGGTGTTCGGCCTGATCGATGCGCCGATGGAAGCCGATACCGGCACCCGGAGCGCTGACAACGTGAAGGGTCGCATCGAACTGGTCGACGTCGGCTTCCGTTACAACGTGGACGATCCCGAAGCCGCACCGGCGCTGCGCTCCGTTTCGCTCGATATCGCGGCCGGCGAGACGGTCGCCCTGGTCGGCGGGTCGGGCAGCGGAAAGACGACGCTGGCCGGCCTGCTGCCGCGCTTTTACGACGTTGGCAGCGGCCGCATCCTGCTGGACGGAGTCGACCTGCGCGAGTACCGCCTGCCGGAGCTGCGCAGCAAGATCGCCCTGGTAAGCCAGGATGTGGTGCTGTTCAACGATACGCTGGCGGCGAACATCGCCTACGGCGACCCGGCGCCGGACCTGGCGCGGGTTGAAGCCGCGTCGCGTGCGGCCTACGCGCACGACTTCATCATGCGCCAGCCGCAGGGCTACCAGACCGAGGTCGGCGAGAACGGCATGCGCCTGTCGGGGGGGCAACGCCAGCGCCTGGCGATTGCCCGCGCCTTGTACAAGGACGCCCCCATCCTGATCCTGGACGAGGCGACCAGCGCACTGGATACGGAGTCTGAACGGCAGGTGCAGGCGGCCCTGGAAAAACTGATGGAAGGCCGCACTACGGTCGTCATCGCACACCGCTTGTCCACCATCGAAAACGCCGACCGGATCGTCGTGATGTCGGCCGGAGCGATTGCGGAGCAGGGCAGCCACCATGCGCTGCTGGAAAAGGGCGGTATTTATGCGCGCCTGTACCAGACGCAAAAACAACTGGATCAGTGATCACTGCGTGGCCTGCAGCAGGTAGGCCGCCATGTCCCGTGCATCGCGTTCCGGCACGCCGAGCTGCGGCATGACGGTGCCGGGTTTGACCTGTTGCGGAGCGCGGATCCACTTCACCAGGTTTTCCTCGGAAGTCGGCAGCTTGCCGGCGATGAAGCTGCGCTGCGCCAGTCCCTCCAGGTTGGGGCCGACGAACGTCAGAGGCCCGGTCACGCCCGGGATGTGGTGGCAGGACTGGCAGGCAAACTGCGTCAGCGCCAACCTGCCGCGCGCACGGTCCGGCGCAGCGACCGTTCCCGTGGCCGGCTCAGGCCGGGGCGCCGCCGCCGGCTTTTCGATCAGCGCATAGTCGGCCGCCGTCATCGCAGGCAGCGCACCGAGGAAGGCAACCACGTCCCAGATTTCTTGCTCGTCCAGGTGGAAGCGCCAGGCGGGCATACCACTCATCTTGATCCCATTCGCGGTGATCCAATACATCTCCCGCGCCTTCCAGCGTCGCGCGGCGTCGACCAAGGGGCCGGGAACCGGCTGCATGCTCAAGCCAATGACGCCCATCGCCTTGCCCGGCCCGCCGTGGCACTGCTCGCAATGCTGGCGAAACAATGCGCCACCACGCGCCAATGCGCCAGCCGGCGCCTTCGGCGCGACGATGCCGCGCGCATGGAAGCGTACCGACTGCTGCATGCCGCGCTCAATCAGCGTGTGCACGAACTGGAAATGCGGACGAACCGCGGAAGCGTCGTACCAGCCGGCCTGCAGCACCACGGTAGCCGCAAGCATCCCGGCCAGCCCGGCCAGGCATAGGGTGACAGCGGCGGTAGCAATAAGGCGACGCACAATCGGGAAAAGGGCGATGATGTCTTCAGTGAATTATAGGGATCGGCAGCGGGAAGGCAGGGACGATTCGTGAAAGCAATCACTATGCGTTTGCGGAAAAACGGCTACGCGGCGCGCGCTGGCGTGGCGGCCCTCTTGTTGCCGCTCGCCTTGTGCGCATGCCAGCCGCGCAAACCCTACCCCCAAGCCGATGTAGGCGGCGATGCGCGGCGCGGCAAGGCCCTGCTGGCCCAATTCCAGTGTGGCAGTTGCCATCACATTCCGGATGTGGAAGCGGCACGCGGCAAGGCCGGCCCGTCACTCGCGGAATTCGGCCTGCGCAGTTATATAGCCGGGCGCTGGCCGAACCAGCAGGCCAACCTGGTGCGCTGGATCTCGGCACCACGCAGCATGGATCCCGCGACCTCGATGCCGGACATGGGCGTCTCCAACGACGATGCGCGCCACATGGCAGCTTACCTCCATTCGCTGAAATGACACCTGCGCTGCAATCGGTCCTGTCGCCTGCCGGGCCGGATGCGGCACTGCTTAGCCGTTTCAGCTGGCTGCTGTTTGCGGCTGGTGCGGTCATATTTCTACTGGTGGCGCTGCTCGTTCTCGCAAGTGTCGTCCGGAAGCGCGGCAGGTCGTGGTCGCGCCGTCTGGTGGTGGGTGGCGGCCTGTTCCTGCCGGTGCCGCTGCTGGCGGCGCTCATGGGCTGGTCCGGCAGGCAAGCCTCGCTTGTGTCCTGGCCGTTCTCGGGAACCCGCATCCAGGTGAGCGTGACGTCGTACATGTGGTGGTGGGAGGTGCGCTACCGTGACACGTTGAGCGGCCGCGAGGCGGTGCTGGCGAATGAACTGCGTCTGCCGGCAGGTGAGCGGGTGTATCTCGCGCTCGCGTCGGCGGACGTGCTGCATGCTTTCTGGGTGCCTGCGCTGGCCGGCAAAGTCGATATGGTGCCGGGCCGCCTGCATGGTTTGACGCTGCGCGCCGATGCGCCCGGCCGCTACCGGGGGCAATGCGCCGAATACTGCGGTGCCCAGCATGCCGCGATGGCGCTCGATGTGGTGGCTGTCGCACCGCAGGAGTTCGACGCCTGGCTGGCACGCCAGGGCGCACCTGCGAACACGCTTGCGCATCGCGGACGGGAAGTCTTTCTCGCTGCGCGCTGCAATGCATGCCATGCGGTGCGCGGTGTCAGTGACGGTGGTGCGCTCGGGCCGGACCTGACGCATGTCGGCAGCCGCACGCACATCGCGGCGGGGGCACTGCCCATGAATCGTGCCGCATTGATCGGCTGGATCGCCGACCCCCAGGCTGCCAAACCGGGCGCCCGCATGCCGCCCAGCAACCTTTCGCCCCAGGACTTGCAAGCCCTGGCAGGCTGGCTGGAGGAGCTCCGATGAGCATACGCGTTGATACGCCCAACAGTCTCCCCCGGCCGCCGGGCGAGTATGAGGCCCTGGAGCGCGCCTGGCGCAAACCGGCCGGCTGGCGCGGCCTGACCGCCGTCAACAACACCCGCATAGGCCGCCTGTACCTCGCAACCGCCTTTGGATTCTTCCTGTTTGCCGGGGCCCTGGCGCTGGTTATGCGGCTGCAATTGGCCGTTCCCGGCAACGACCTGCTGCGGCCAGGCACATACAACCAGTTCTTCACCATGCACGGCACGGTGATGATGTTCCTGTTCGCCATTCCGATGGTGGAAGCCATCGCGGTCTTCCTGCTGCCCGGCATGCTGGGTGCGCGCGACCTGCCGTTTCCGCGCCTGTCCGCCTACGCCTACTGGGCCTATGCCTTCGGCGGCGCGGGGTTCATCGTGACCCTGGCTTTCGGGCTTGCGCCTGATGGCGGTTGGTTCATGTACCCGCCGTTGACGGGCAAGGAATATTCTCCCGGCCTGAACGCGGATTTCTGGCTTCTAGGGATTGGCTTTATTGAGATTTCGGCGATTGCAGGCGCCGTCGAACTGATCATCGGCATCCTGCTTACCCGCACGCCGGGCATGACGCTGGCGCGCATTCCAGTTTTCGCCTGGACGATGCTGATTGTCGCCGCGATGGTGGTCTTCGCGTTCCCGCCCCTGATCGCGGGCACGGCGCTGTTGGAGCTCGAACGCGCCTACGACTGGCCGTTCTTCATTCCCGCGCGCGGCGGCGATCCGGTACTGTGGCAGCACCTGTTCTGGTTCTTCGGGCACCCGGAGGTGTACATCATCTTCCTGCCGGCTGCGGGCATGGTGTCGTCGATGTTGCCGGCCCTGGTGCAAACCCCGTTGGTGGCGCGCCGCGCGGTGATCTTTTCCCTGCTTGCAGTGGGAGCGTTGAGTTTTGCCTTGTGGATGCACCATATGTTCACGGCCGGCCTCGGCCAGCTTGAAACCACGTTGGTGTCCGCCGCCAGCATGGCGATTGCCATCCCGACCGCAGTGCAGGTGTTTGCCTGGATCGCCACGCTTTGGCGAGGCAGGGTGCAATTGAATGCGCCGACCTTGTTCATTCTCGGCTTCCTGCTGGTATTCGTACTGGGCGGCCTGACGGGCGTGATGGTGGCGGCGGTGCCGTTCGACTGGCAGGCCCATGACAGCTATTTCATCGTCGCCCACCTGCATTACGTCCTGGTGGGCGGGCTGGTGTTTCCGATGTTCGCGGCAGCTTATTTCTGGATGCCCTTGTTCAACGGTCAGCGCATGTCGGAACCCTGTGCGCGCTGGGTGTTCGGATTGATTTTCGTCGGCACCAATGTGGCGTTCTTCCCGATGCACGCGACTGGTTTGCTCGGCATGCCGCGCCGGGTGCATACGTATGGCTCGGAAATGGGTTGGGCTGGGTTGAATATGGCCAGCACCGTGGGCGCCTTGCTGCTGGCTGCCGGTGTTGTGCTGTTCACGCTCGATCTGGTGCGCACCTTGCGGCGCCCGCAACGGGAACATGGCAATCCCTGGAAGGCGAGCTCCCTGGAATGGCTGCCGCAGGACGAGTATGCGACACGCAGCCAGCCGGATGTCCGCTCGGCGGAACCGTTGTGGCGTCAGCCGCTGCTGGCGCAAGAGGTGGAGCGCGGCATGCATTGGCTTCCGGGCACCGTGACCGGCATGCGTGAGACGCTGGTGACTGGCTGGCGTGATGCCAGGCCCGGGCATCTATTGGTATTACCGGGCGATAGCTGGCTGCCCTTCCTTTGCGCGCTTGGGACTGCGGGATTCTTCCTGTTGATGACGGTCCAGCAGGCCATCGCCGCATGGTTGTGCGGCGCACTTGCCTTCGCAACGCTGGTTGCCTGGCTATGGCAGGCGGAGCCGGTGCGAACCCGGCCATTTGCTGTCGTCGCGCAGCACGTCGCGATCCCGATCGGGGCGCAGGGGGCAGCATCGCATTCATGGTGGGCGACGTGGGTGCTGGTGGTGGTCGATGCGGCGATCTTCGCTTCGTTGGCGTTCACGCTGGTGCACCTGTCCATGCGCCTGGAAGCCTGCCCCCCGCCCGGCGCCCACTTGCCGGATCCGCCCTGGCCCTGGCTGCAGGCGGCTTTGCTGGCGGCCAGTTCGGTCCTGGCTTGGTTGAACGGGCGGCGTGCAAGCTGGTGCTGGCCGATACTGGTGGCCGGCGCGTGCCTGCTTGCGGCGTTCGCGGCCGATCTGGGCGCGCAACGATCCGCTGGCCTGTCGCCGTCGCATGATGCGTGGAGCGCTGCGGTTGCGGCGTTGTTGGCTTATCAGGGATTGCACGTGGCCGTGCTGGCGCCGGCGTCAATCTACGTTGCGGCGAAGGGGAAGCTGAGGGCGGCCAGTCGTGCCACGCTGGATAACACTATTCTCCTGTGGCACTGCGCCGTGTTGCAGGCGCTGGCGGGGCTGGCTTTGCTACGGTTGCTTTAGAACGAGTAGACCAGGGTCACCGAAGTCTGGGTGTCGGTGTTCTGCTTGTCGATCGGCACAGTGGAGTCGTTGATCGCGCTGAACGCTGCCTTCATATGCATCGAACCGTTGATGCGGGCGCTGAGCGAAGTCTCGGAAGTCGAGTGTGTGTTCCATGATGCCCGTTCGACCGTCAGCATTTGCGCAAACGTGGCGCTGTCACTGATCTTCCAGCGGAAGGCGGCACGGCCGCGGAGCACCAGTCCGCGATCTTCTTCGCCATTGGCGCGGGTCGCCTTGAAGAAGCCCGGGCCGGCTTCCATGTCCAGGGTCTTGTTGTCACTTTGGTAAACGCGGAAGCCATGACCGACACCGAGGCTGGCGCTGCGGGTATAGGCGCCGAAGCGGTCTTCCGAGAAACCGGCCAGGACAAACAGGGTGGAATTTTCTTCCAGCAGCTTGTAACCGGCCTTGGCGGTGAACTGGTAGCGCTCGGCCGAGCGTTGCTTGGTTTCCTCGCCGTCGACACGGGCGCGGTCTTCCTTGAAGTAGCCGTTGCCGGTGTACTCATTGCTCCAGCGCAGGGTGTCTTGCAGGACTTCGAACCTGCCGGTGACGGAAGTACCGGCGGTATTGCCACTGGTGGTAATCGCGCCGATCTCGGCGGACAGCATGATGTTGCCGGTGTGGTCGACTGCGTTATCTTCTGCCAGTGCGTTGCCTGCGGCCAGGCCGCAGGCGAAAATCAGGGGGATCAGGTATTTCATAACTGAATTCTATCAGGGCTCTACAGAATGCGCCCGTTTCAGGCAGCGCAACACGAAGGTCGAGCGGCTGTGGCGAATGCCGGGCAGTTTATACAATTTGCGGCGCAGGAACTCCTCATAACCTGCCGTGCCGGCCACGGCCACCTTGATCAGGTAATCGTATTCGCCGGTCAACAGGTAGGCCTCCATGACTTCCGGAAGTTCGGCCAGCGCCAGACCGAATTTGTGCAGCATGTCGTCATCATGGCGATCCAGCGTGACCTCGATGATAACGGTGTCCGGCAGGCCGAGGGCCTGCTGGTTGAGCAGCGCAGTATACCCTTCAATGACGCCGCGCTCCTCCATCGCCTTGACGCGGTTCCAGCAAGGGGTGGTGGAAAGGCCGACAGTTTCGGCGAGTTTGGTATTGCTTAAACGGCCATCCCGGCGAAGTTCCCTCAGGATTTTGCGGTCCATTTCATCAAGGTGTTCCATGTTTTCGCATAAATGAAGAAGATTCTTCTATTTTACACGGAAAACACGGCAAACTTTGGATGCCTATTCCGGCCTCCCAGCCGGATAATCTTCACATGAATACCGAACAGAAAACTTTCCGCCTGCGCCTCGACCGTTGCTCCGCCATGGATGCCGCGGAGGCGGTGCTGGCGACGCTGCGCCGCGGAGGCGTCCAGCTCCATGCCATGCGCATGGCACCGGGCGTGCATGGCATGAACCTGGACCTGGATGTGGCAGCCGAGGGCGAAGATGCCCTCGTACTGGCCCGCATGCGCCTGTGCAACCTGATCGGCGTGTTGAAGATTCGCGTGCAGGCGCGTGCTTACGCGCCGATATAGGCGTACTTGAAGCCGAACACGATGGCGATCACCCACACGATCGGCTTCACTTCGCGGAAGCGCCCGGTCATCAGCTTGAGTGCGGCATAGGTGATGAAGCCGAAGGCGATGCCGTGCGCGATCGAATAGGTGAAAGGAATCAGCAGGGCGGTGATGGCGGCCGGAATGCATTCGGTGGTTTCGTTCCAGTCGAAGTCGCCGAGGTCGCGCAGCATCAGGCAGGCGACGAACAGCAGGGCCGGCGCCGTGGCGTATGGTGGCACGACGCCTGCCAGCGGCGCGATCAACAGGGCTGCCAGGAACAACAGCGCCACCACCAGCGCGGTGAGGCCGGTGCGGCCGCCGGCCTGCACGCCCGAAGCGCTTTCCAGGTAGGCGGTCGTGCTGGAAGTGCCGAGCACGGAACCGGCCACGATGGCGGTGCTGTCGGCCAGCAGCGCCTTGTTCAGGCGCTCCATCTTTCCGCTGACCAGCAGGCCGGCGCGGCTGGCGACGCCCATCAGGGTGCCGGTGGCGTCGAACAATTCGACCAGGAAGAACACCAGGACCACATTGAGCACGCCGACGCCCAGCGCTCCCGGCACGTCAAGCTTGAGGAAAGTGGCATCAAGCGATGGCGGCGCCGAGAATACGCCGCGGAACTGATTCCCTGCGAAGAAGAAGCTCAATACGGTGACAACCATGATCCCGATCAGGATGGCGCCTTTGACTTTCAGCCGGTCCAGGGTGACGATCAGCAGGAAACCAACAATGGCCAGCAACGCCGGCGGCTTGTGCAGGTCGCCCACGGTCACCATGGTATTCGGATTGGCCATGACAATGCCGGCGCTTTTCAGCGCGATCAAGCCCAGGAACAGGCCCAGGCCGACCGTGATCGCGATACGCAGCGAGCGGGGAATGCCGTTGACGATGGCTTCGCGCAGGCCAAGCAGGCTGACCACCAGGAACAGGCAGCCGGAGATGAACACCGCACCGAGTGCCACCGGCCACTGGATGCCCATGCCAAGCACCACGGCGTAGGCAAAGTAGGCATTCAGGCCCATGCCGGGCGCCATGCCGATCGGATAGTTCGCATACAAGGCCATGATCGCCGTGCCCAGTGCCGCGGCGAGGCAGGTGGCGACGAAGACGGCTTCTTTCGGCAAGCCGGCGTCGCCGAGGATGGCGGGGTTGACGAAGATGATATAGGCCATGGTCAGGAAGGTGGTGATACCGGCCACCACTTCCGTGCGCACATCGCTGCCGGCTTCCTTGAGTTTGAATAGTTTTTCGACAATCGACACGACTGCTCCCCGGTTTGAACTACCGGGGAGCATACCATTACGGCAAGCCCAGCGCGTGGGCGATATCGTCCCATGCAACATACTTGAAGTTCTGGGCGCCGTCGGGCAGGCGCTTGTAGCCGTCCTGCACCACCAGCATGCCGCGCGCGAACCGGCCGCCCAGGTTGGCGGAGGTCACATCGAGGCCATCGGTCTCTGAAGCGCCATCGATTCCCGCGTCGGGGTTGATGCCGATGCGGAAGCTGCCGCGCACGCGGTGCGGCGGGGCGGCGTCGGCCACCACGTAGCTGTTGCTGCCCTGGCTTGAGACCACCAGGTAGCTGGCGTTGGCGCCGTGGTAGAGGGCCATGCCTTCGACGTCGGCGCGCAGCGGGCCGCCCACTGGCAGGATCATCTGCGGCTTGGCCTTGGCATCGGCGCGGGCGTCGATGGACCAGACGCCGCGCTTTTCTTCGCCGGCGAACAGGCGCCCATTGCGGTCGTCGGCCACGCAGCCTTCAGGCTGGGTGGCGAGCCTGAACCGGCGCACCTCGGTGGCGGTAAACGCTCCCGCGCTGCGCCCGATGCGGTATTGCAGGTAGCTGCCATCCTTGTCGTTGACAAAGGCTTCCAGCCCGCCGCTGTCCGGCTGGTAGAGGCAGATGCCGTAAATGCGTTCCAGCGGCGTCGGGAAACGCGCCGCTTCGGCGACGTTGCCGGTGGCATCGATGGTGTACAGGAGCAGCGAATTTTCGTCGCGCTGCGTCGCGGCCGCCAGGTCGAAGCTTTGACCGTCCAGCATGACGCCCTGGCGCAGGTCGACGTTGTTCAGCCGGCCCGATTCGAGCAATTGCCGTTGGCGGCCTTGCAGGTCGTAGACGTGCAGGCCTTGCTTCTTGTTGGTGCCGATCACGCGGCCCTGGGCGGCGTGCTGGCGGTCGATCCAGATGGCCGGATCATCGGCCGCGTCGCCCATGCGCGGCATGTTTTCGGTTTGCACCTGCGGCTGCACGATGACGGCAGCCGGCAAGCCGCTGCGCAACGCGACTATGCGCCGCGGCTTGCCGTCGCGGCCGAGTAGGGTGACGCCGGACGGCGCAGGGGCGATGCCGTGCGCCGCTGCGTCGATGACGCGGCGGCCAGGTGCTCCTTCCGCATCGGCGCGGTAGGCCCAGACACCCATGCCTTTTTCCGCTACGACCAGGCTGGCGCTAGCGTCGTGCACCAGGCATTGCCCGCTGTGCGGGGGCAGGGCGAGTTTGCGCAGCAACTGTGGGCGGCCGTGCAGCAGCCATTGCTCCGCCTGGCCGTCCTTGCCCGCTAGGAAGGCGTACAGCAGGCCTTGTGCGTCGCGGTAAAGACAGGCGGCTTCCGGTGCGATGGCTGCGCCATCGAGCACCGCGCTGGCCGACAATGTGCCGGCGGCGGCATCGACGGCGACAGTCATGGCACGTTCGGTACTGGCGTCCACCACCAGGGCGGTGCCGTCACGGTAGTCGAGATGGCGGCCGCGCAGCGCGATGCCGGCACGTTCGGCGCCGTCGGCCGCGCGCAGGTGCAAACCTTGTTTGTCGAGCACCAGGCTGGCGCCACCGGGCAGGGCGACGCTTTCAGCGGCTGCTGCCGGCAGGGCGCAGGCCAGCAAGAAGGGAATCAAGGACAGGCGGCGCATCAGAACACGCTCGCTTTCAGGCCCAGTTTGTAGGTGCGGCCGTATTGCTCATACTGCACGTTATGCGCCTTGACGCCCTGGTAGACATAGTATTTCTCGTTATTCAGGTTGGCCACATCGAAGCTCAGTTGTACGCTCCTGGACAATTGCCAGGAGAGGGAGAAATCGACCTGTTTCTGGGTATCGACAATGCGATCCTGGGCACTGTCCAGGATATCCGCGCCCAGCTCCAGCAGGTAGGGCGACTTGTAGTTCAACGCGACGCGGGTGCTGATTGGCCCGGTTTCGTAACCCAGCATCAGGTTCATGACGCGGTCGGATTGGCCGGGCATCGCGATGCGTCGCGCGACCATGGCGCCGGCCTTGCTGTCAAAGCGGGCAACGTTGGCGCGCGAGTCGGTGAGGGCGCCGTTGATGCCCAGCAGCAGGCCGTTGAAGGGCGCCGGCAGCATGCGCAGCGGCTGTTGCCAGGACAGTTCGATGCCGGTTACTTTCGCGCTGTCGCCGTTGGCATAGGTGCTTGCACTGGTGTAGCCCGCCCATTGGCCGCTGCCGGCGAGATTGGTCGTGTAGGTGAAGTCCTTGATATCCTTGTAGAACAGATAGGCCGAGACGGCGCCATCGCTGCCGATCACGCGCTCTGCGCCAAGATCGACATTGTGCGACTTGAGCGGGTTCAGGTCCGGGTTGCCGATCGTCGCTTCGGTGGCGCTGGCCAGCGCGATACCGGGTGCCAGCTGGCTGAAATTGGTACGCACGACGGAGTTGGTCCAGGCGCCGCGCAAGCTGGTGTCGCGGTCGAGGTCATAGCGCAGTTGCAACGAGGGCAACCAGTTGGTGTATGAGCGGCTGCGCTGTAGCGGAGTAACGGTGTTGCCGCTGCTGCGCACGCCGGCGGCGTCGAAGCCGGTGTGTTCGGCGCGCACGCCGGCCAGCAAGCGCCAGTCGCCTTGCGACAGGGCGTTCTGGAAGTACGCGGAATCGATATCCTCATTGAGCGTGAAATCGTTGATGGCGGATTCCGTTGCGAGGCGGGCGGCGTTGCGGTCCAGCCCTGCGACACGGGTGCGGATGGCGCCCGGATCAAGGGCGGCGCCGATCCGGCCGAACGGATAGTCGAGCTGGGTAGCCTGCACGAATGAGGACATGCTCAAGGGACCGGCGACGGCCTTGCTGCCGTAGCTCCACTGGTTGGTGTCGTTGCTCTTTTCACGGCGGCTTGCCTTGGCGCCGAATTTCATTGCCGAACGCAGCTCGCCCAGCCCGAATTCATGCCCAAGATCGAACTTCAGGTGATGTTCGGTGTCTTGCGAGTAGCGCTGCTGCAGCGCGATGGCGTTCAGGCTGTAGTTGGCCGGATCGTAGGCCGCACCCGGCGCTGTCAGCGTCGGGCGTTCACTGCCGGTGAAGCTGATGTCCTTGAAGTTGGCGTTGCCGCGGAAGCGGCCATCGTTCAGGGCCTCCGGCGTGTCCTCATCGGCCTTGCTGCGGCCAGCTTGCAGGTCGAGCTGCCAGGTGCCAAGCTTCTGCCGGGTGCCGATGACGGCCGACTGGATATCCTGTGTATATTTGCGCTGGCGGATGCGGCGCTCGAGTCGGCCGCTGGCCGGCACCCCTTCGGCCAGTGCGCCGCCGCTGACGATGCCGACGGTGAGACGGTCGCGCACTTCATCGTCGCTGAAGCGGCTCAGGAAGCTGCGCAGGAACCAGGCATTGCCCGCGTCCGGCCGGTAGTCGAGGTTCAGCGCGGCGGCACGGCGCTCGCGCACCGGCAGGTAGTCGCGCAGTTCGAATCCCGACAGGCGCTCGCCATCCCAGGCGCCGCCGGTTTCCACGTTGTCGGAGCCGAACTTGCGCTTTTCGCCGCTGAGGCCCACGGCCACGCCGAACTTGCCATCGCCAAAGCGGCTGGCCCACAGCACGCCTGCGCTGGGGCTGTTCTTTCCCGTGTACTGGTCGTGCGAGGCGGCCGCATTCAAGGTCAGCAGGGAGCCCGGCAGGTCGAAGGCGGAAAGCGCCTTGACTTCGACGGTGCCGCCCAGCGAATTGGCGTCCTGCTCCGGCGTCAGGGTCTTGCTGACTTCGAGAGACCGGATCAGGCCTGCCGGCAGCACGTCGAGCGCTACGGCACGGCGGCTGGCCTCCGGCGACGGCACCAGGGCACCGTTAATGGTGACCGTGTTCAGGTCGGGTCCCAGGCCGCGCACCGTGATGTAGCGGCCTTCGCCCTGGTCACGCTGCACGGAAACGCCCGGCAGGCGGGCCAGGGCCTCGGCCGCGTTCTTGTCGGGCAGGTTGCCGATGTCGTCGCTGCTTAGTACGTTGATGATGTTGTCCGCCTTGTCCTGGGCCGCGATGGATTTGGCCAGGACGGCGCGCTGGCCGGTGATGACGACGCTGGCGCCGGCCAGTGACGCATCCGCAGCGCCCGCAGCGTCCGAGGCAATGGCATTGGCCAGGGTGAGTACGCCGGCGGCGAGTGCGGTCAGTTGGGTTGTCATGTGCATTCAGTCGGGAGTGGAAGAATGCAGCGGATTATGTGAAGCGTGGATGACAGGCTGGTTACGCAGCGGTGAGCTGAAATGACCCTGCGGCTGTCATGCGCCGGTCACAAGGCGCGGGTACGCTGGGCGGCTATGCTGAAACTTCATCGTCGTTTCCTGTTCGCCGCGGCCCTCGCAGTGGCCGTGTGCCTGCTGCTGTATGCCGGCGCGGGCGAGGCCAAACCATTCAACGCCTGGCGCTGGATGGACATTGTTGCCGAAGGCGGCATGGCGGCCATGGCGGGCCTGTGGTTTGTCATGACCTTGAGCAGCCGTCCCGGCGGGCTTGTCACGCGCCTGCTGGCCGGCGGGCTGGGCGCCATCATGCTGGGCTCCTGGGCCGACTGCCTTGATGAATTCTTCCGGGTCGACAAGGCGGCAAGCTGGGACAACTGCCTGGAGGCCCTGGTGCCGGTCGGGATGCTGGTGCTGACGGCCGGTATCTATTACTGGCGCCATGAACAGTTCATATTGAACGACCATCTGGCCAAGCGGGAGCGCCTGTTCCGCCAGCATCGCGCCTTCGACCGGCTGACGCAGTTGGCGGATGCCGCCTACCTGCGGCACCAGATCCGCCTTGAGCAGGAGCGCGAACCTTCGGGACAGTGTGCACTGGTACTGCTCGATATTGACGGGTTCCACCGCATCAATCGCGAGCATGGCGCACGCGAAGGCGACCGTGTGCTGCAGGCGGTGGGCCATATGCTCCTGCTAAACCTGCGCAATGAAGATCTGCTGTGCCGCTATGCCGGCGATCGCTTTGCATTGCTGCTGCCCGGAATGGCGGCTGGCCAGGCCGGCGCGCTGGCGCAGCACCTTTGCCGCATGGTGTCGATGATGCGGCATCACGGTCCGATAGGGCCGTTGCAAGTGAGCCTTCGGTTTGCCAGTGGCGCGGCGCATGGCGATGCCGAAAGCCTGTTGGCGCGGCTGTCCGCCGCGATCGACGGCGCCGGACAGGTATTGGCGCCGCAGCCGGACGTGAATCCCGCGCCGTGACCCGGTACGCGCTGCCGGACCAGGCGAACATTCCTGCGCGCGGCTTGCCGTGGCATTTTCTCGATTACGCGCTTCAGCGCGACGTACTGCCTGCTACGATTGCGCGCGGTAGCGGTATGCCGGGCGATGGCAGCCCGCCGCTGCAAGGATCCCTGGTCAGTCCGCAGCAATGCCTGCAATTGCTGTCCAATATCCTGCGTGAACTCGATAGCCCGGATACCAGCTTCATGCTCGGGCAGCAACTGCTGCCAGGCGGTGACCCGGCGCTGTCGGCCGCGCTCCGGCAGGCGGCATCGCTCCAGCATGCGCTGGAAATCGTGTGCCGCTGGCCGTCACGCCTGTTGCCGCTGCTGCGGCCCCGCCTGCACCTGGCCGACGGGCAGATAGTGCTGTACTGGACCGACAGCCACGGTGCGCCCGGCCTGCGCGCGGCGCTGGTCGAAATGCACATGACGGCGCTGGTTTCGTTGGTGCGCTGGCTGGGCGGCCAGCGGCTGCCTTGGCGGTTCTGCTTCAACCGTGCCCGCCCGCGCCACATCGAACAGCATGAGGTGCATCTTGGCGGCGAGCTGCGTTTCGATTGCCAGCTCGACGCGATGCTGCTGGATGCAGGCTGTTTCTCGCAGCCATGGCCAAACGGGAACGCCGATGCATGCGCGTCCGCCCTGGCTGCCGCGGGCCAGGCCGGCCAGGTGCCCAGCCTGACCGATGCGCTGTACGACCACCTGCTGGCGGACGTGCGCCGCAGCCCGACGCTGGAAAGCGCCAGCGCAGCCTTCGGCATCAGCCCGGCCACCTTGAAGCGCCACCTGGCGCGCTACGGCACCCATTTCGTGGCGGAGCTGGACCAGGTGCGCACCCATGTCGCGCTCTACCTGTTCCAGTCGCGGCGGGCCGACAACGAAGCGGTGGCCGATTACCTGGGCTTCCACGATGCTGCCAACTTCCGGCGCTCGTTCAAGCGTTGGACCGGCCTGACGCCGGCCCTGCTGCGCGCCGCGCTGGCGACTTAGGCCAGCGCGAACAATTGCGCATAGACGCGCGCCGCCATCAGTCCAAGCGGCTGATGGTGCACGGCGGGCCCCATGTGACGGGCCAGCATGGTCATCGCTTCCGCTTTGCCGCCACAGGCTGCGATCTGGGCTTCCAGCAGGCCGAGGTCGCTGGTGATGGTTTCCCAGGCGTGTTCGTCGCCATCGAAGCGGTGGCGCAGGATGGGGCGCGGCTGTTCCGGTGCAGGCGATGCCGTGGCAGCGCCGTCGGTGCCGCCGGCGGGTGTGGCGAAGATGGCGGCGTGGGCCGAGCCGTTGGCCACCGGCGCATCTTGCGGGGCGCCATCTTCCGGCGTGGCGGGCAAGGTCTGCAGGCCGATGCGGCCCAGGGCGTAGCCCACTTCCACTTGTTGCAGGAAGCGGGGCGCGGTGTCGGGCTCAGCGCCGAGCATGGCGCGCAGTACGTTGAGGATCGGGGTGTCCGACGGCGGCGGCGGCGGCAAGGCGATGCCCAGCTCCGCCAGCTCGAGGAGGAGCGACGGTTGGGCGGCGGGTTGGTCGGGCACGGCGAGCTGGTATCCCAGCAACTCGGGCAGATAGTGTTCGCCGGCGCTGGCCAGCGCGAGCCGGATGGCGCCTTGCACAAAGCCGCTGTCTTCGAGATCCTGCCAGGTGCTGCAGGCCTGGACCGCGAGCACCTGTCGCACTTGCGCAACATGGTTGGCTGTCGGTACCCCTTTGCCGAGGTAGTCGAGGTAGAGCTTGACCAGGGGCATATAGGCCGCCTGCCGCCAATGATCGAGCACGCTGTGCAGCCAGGCGCCTTCGACCAGCAGCCCGGGCGCCTGGACGCACAGGAAGCGGCGTGCCTGCGCCAGTGTGGCGAAATGGCGGCGCGGAGCACCTTCCTGGCGCCCTTGCTGATACTGCCGGAACTCTTCCGCGCGGTTGCGGCCGCGCAGTTCCAGCCACTCTTCCAGGCCCTGCATGCCGCCGCTCCAGGCCGGCGGCAACGCGCCGGCCTCGGCCAACCGGCGTTGCAGGTAGGCGGTCGCTGCTGCCCGGTCGGGCGCCTCGCGCAGCAGCATATAGAGCTGGTGTGATGGTCCGGCCGCTGCGGCCGGGTTGCTACGGCTGAGTGGAAGTGTGGTCATCATGTCAACCAGTATCCAAGTGCAAGGCAGTGTTTCCAAGCAGAGAAAAGCGCGCCACCGTGTCGGACCAGTCTTACAGCGTGGTGTAGAATCGGCCGCCATCGGTTTAACACAGGATGGCACATGCTTGACGCAATGTCGATGGACCAGCTGCGCACTTTCATCGCGGCAGCGGAAGAGGGTAGCTTTTCGGCAGCCGGGCGCAAGCTGCGGCGCGCGCAATCGGTGGTCAGCCAGACCCTTGCCAACCTCGAGATGCAAATCGGCTTCCCCTTGTTCGACCGCAGCGGCAGGTATCCGCGGCTGACCGAGCAAGGGCGCGCCTTGCTCGATGCCGCGCGCGCCGCCGCCAGCGGCATGGATGGCTTCAAGGCCAAGGCCCGCACCCTGGCCGAGGGCCTGGAGGCGGAACTGTCGGTCGCCGTGGATGTGATGTTTCCGATCGCGCGCCTGACGGAGGCCGTACGCGCATTCCACCATGCGTTTCCCGGCACGCCGCTGCGGCTGGATGTGGAAGCGTTGGGCGCCGTGGTACAGCCCTTGCTGGAGCGGCGCTGCCGGCTGGCGGTGGTCGGCTCCTATCCCGACGTGCCGCCCGAGTGCGAAACGGACTACCTGTTCGAGGTGCCGCTGGTGGCGGTGGTGGCGGCCGGCCACCCGCTGGCGGCCATGCCGGCGCCGATCGCGCGCAGCGCGGCGGCGCGCCATGTGCAATTGATCCTGAGCGACCGTTCGACGCTGACCGCCGGGCGCCAGTTCGGGGTGGTCAACCCGCAGGGCTGGCGCCTGGCCGATCTCGGCGCCAAGCATGCCTTCCTGCGTGCGGGGCTGGGCTGGGGCGGCATGCCGCGCCATATGGTGGAGCAGGAGCTGGCCAGCGGTGCGCTGGTGGAATTGACGCTGGAAGCGAGTCCCGTGCTGGGGCAGGCGTTCTCGATGTATGCGAGCTGGCGCAAGGACGCGCCGCCGGGGCCGGCCGGGCGCCGCTTCATCGAACTGCTGCGCGAAGTTTAAGGCGGGACCACCACGGCTTCCGGCAGGCCGCGCCCATTGTCGATGGTGAAACCGTTGCGGCCGCGCCGCTTGGTGTCGTACAGCGCCATGTCGGCGCGCCCGATCAGGCCGCCCGCCGTTTCGGTGCCGCCGGCGTACAAGGCAATGCCGACGCTGGCGGTGACGCGCAACGGCGCGTCCAGCACCGTGAAGTCGGGCATCACCGCGGCCATGACTTTTTCCGCCAGCAACCGTACTTCGTCCGCATGGCGCATATGCTCGAAGACGATCACGAATTCGTCGCCGGCCAGGCGTGCCACGGTATCGGTGGTGCGCACGCTGCCGGACAGGCGCAGCGCAAACTCCTTCAATACCTCGTCGCCGCCGGCGTGGCCCAGGCTGTCGTTGATGTGCTTGAAGTTGTCGATGTCGAGGTAGGCCAGCGCCATCTGGCTGTCCTGGCGGCGCACGCGCTCGATGGCCTGGTCCAGTACATCTTCGAACTGGCGCCGGTTGGGAATGCCGGTCAGCGGGTCGCGCCGCGCCTGACGCAGCAATTCCGCCTCCACCTCGCGGCTGCGCGTGACGTCGGTGGTCAAGGCGTACACGAAGGGCACGCTGCCATCCTTGCGCACGTCCGGCACAAAGGTGGTTTCCAGCACGCGCGGTTCGCCGTGCAGGCGGGCGGTCGATTCGTATTCCGTCACCTCGCCGCCGAAGGCGCGCTCCAGCGCTGCGCGGGCTTGCTGGTAGGCCTGCTCGCCGGCCACGCTGGCCATGGGACGGCCGGGCAGGGTATCGGGATCGGTGTCGAGCCAGCGGCGATAGGTGGCGTTACCGAACTGCAGCACATGCTCGCGGTCGATGGCGCTGATCATCACCGGCAGATGGTCGGCAATCAGCCGCAAGCGCTTTTCGCTGGCCGCCTGGGCCAGTTCGGCGGTCTTGCGTTCGGTGATGTCGGTGCACATCATGTAGAAGCCGAGCACGCTGCCATCGGGGGCCAGGTCCGGCACCAGCTCGACCATCAGGTGCAGGTGGCGTTCCAGTTCCTCGCCGGGGCGCTCGACGTGGATGCGGCGGCCGGCCAGCACCAGCTCGAAGCAATCCTTCCAGCGTTCGAAGGCCGCGCCGCCAAACACCTGGTCGAAGCGCTTGCCGACCATGGCGCGCGGGTCGATGCCGAGCAGGAACTGGTAATGCTCGTTGGTGAAGCGGTAGCACAGGTCGCGGTCGATATAGGCCACCAGGGCCGGGATATTGTCGGCGATCACGCGCGCCCGTTTTTCGCTGTCGGCCAGGCGCTCCTGTGCCGCCTGGCGTTCGGCCGTCAGTTCGTACAGCGCTTCGCTGAGTTCGCCGATTTCGTCCTTGCCGCCGCTGCGCAGCAGGCTGATATCGCCGCCGCGGTTGCGGATCGCGTGCAGGTTGGCGCGCAGCTTTTGCAGCGGCGACAGCAGCGCATTGATCATCAGCCAGCTTAACACGCCGGCCACCGCCGCAAACAGGCTGGCCGCCAGCACGCCTTGCTGGCGCATGCTGATCATGGGGGCGAACGCTTCGGCAGTGGGGTAGCGCGCCGCCACGATCCAGTTGGTGGCGTTCAGCCGCTTATAAGAATAGATGCCGTCCACGCCATCCTTGTTGCTCGCTTCCATCCAGCCTTCGAAGCCGTCGAGGGCGCGCTGGGTGCCCAGGTTGAGGCCGGGCCTGGCATTGATATGTTCCAGCAGACGGGCTTTGTTGGGGTGGTTGACCAACAGGCCGTCGGTGGTCATGATGAACATGAAACCCGTCTTGCCAGGCTTCATGGTGTTGAAATGATGGAAGAAGTCGGAATTCAGCAAGTCGATGCTGCCCACCAGGACCGCTTGCACGTCGCCGCCGCTATCGATGATGGGATGGGTCAGCACCACCACCGGCAAGCTGGACACGCGTCCGCGCAGCGGCGGTGAGATGATCGCGCGCTTTTGCGCCAGGGTCTGTTCGAAGTAAGGGCGGTCGGCCACGTTCGGGTTCTCTTGCTGCGGCGCACGCAGGCTGGCCAGGTATTTTCCGCTGCCGTCGAAGGCGGCCACATTGGCGAACTCGGCCGAGGCCGAAGCATGGCGCTCGATGGCGGCGCGGATCGCCGCTGGCGTGCGCTGGGTGGCGGGAATGGCTTCGGCGATCGAGGCCAGCAGCAAGCGCTTGGTGGCCAATTGCTCGTCGATATGGGCGGCGGCCACCGAGAGCAGGCTGAACTGTTGCTGGCCGATCACGCTTTTCATGTCGCGTTCCGACAGCGACAGCGCCAGCCAGGTCACGATGGTGGTGGCTGCCAGCACGAACAAGATGACCACGCAGGTCATGCGCGCGCGCAAGCTCCGTGGTAGCAGTCGGGTGGGGGCCATGGCTTAGTATTGCACACCTGTTTGCGAGTGTGTTCTAAAATCCAACGCACGGCCTTAATTGGAAATAATGTGAAAACTGCAATGACACTTGGCTGGGTGAATTGAGGATGGCGCACTTTCACCTGGCTTGGGAATTAGGCGGCGATGCCGCCCATGCAGGACGTTTGCGGGTCATTGCGCAAGCCCTGTTGGCACGCCGCCACGCCGTCAGCCTGTCGGTACGCGACCTGGGGCAGGCGCGCCGGCTGCTGGGCGGCCTCGACGTCACGATGTTGCAGGCGCCGCTATGGTTGCACGGGGCGGCGCAGCACGCGGCCAGCCTGGCCGAGATCCTGCTCGCCTCTGGCTATCGCGAGGCGCAGGGGCTCGACGGCCTGGTGCGCGGCTGGCGTTCGGCGCTGCAGTTGCTGAAGCCGGACGTGGTGGTGGGCGAATTTGCCCCCACCGCCCTGCTGGCGGCGCGCACCCTGGATATTCCGGCGGCGGCGCTCGGGGCCGGCTTCACCTTGCCGCCGGCGGGCCAGCCCTTGCCCAATTTTCGCCCCTGGGAAGCGATGGACCTGCAGCGCCTGGCCGCGGCCGAGCAGCATACCCTGAAAGTCATGAATACGGTGCTGGTGCACCATGGCGGCGTGCCGTATGTGCAGGCGGCCGACGCGCTGCTGGGGCGCCAACACTTCCTGTGCGCCTGGCCCGAACTGGACCATTATGGCCGGCCCCCCGAGCGCGAGCAGTGGTTCGGGCCAGCCTTCGTGGCGCCCGCCGGCGAAGCGCCGCAATGGCCGCCGGGCCATGGCCATAAAGTCTTTGTCTACCTGCGCCAGGAACATCCAGCCCACGTGGCGGTGCTGCATGCGCTGGTGATGGAAGGTTGCCGGGTGCTGTGTTACCAACCGGAAGTCGCTGCCGGGGCCGTGCCGCCGGTGCACGCCACCAGCCTGGCCTATGCGCGCGGGCCGGTCGACCTGGCGGCGGCCTTGGCCGAGTCGCGCATCTGCGTCAGCCAGGCCGGCGAGGGCACCATCACGCATGCGCTGCTGGCGGCGGTGCCGCTGCTGCTGTTGCCGACCCAGCTTGAACGCTATTTGCTGGCGGCGCGCCTGGAGCAGGCGGGCGTGGCGGTCAATGGCGGCCGTTTGCCGGGGACGGTGGACTGGCGCAGCGTGGTGCGCAGCTTGCTCATGGACGGGCGCACCCTGATGTCGGCGCGCGGCGTGGCCAACCGCTACGCCGGCTTTACGCCGGCGCAGATGGCCGAGCGGCTGGCGGCCCGCCTGGAACTGCTGGCGAGCAACGCTTAATGCCGCGGCGCCGGCCAGCGCTGCTCGCAGTACTGGCGCCAGGCCAGTTCTTCCAGGGCGTCGACGGCGTCGCGCAGGCCGTCGAAACGCGGATCGGTGAAACTGCGCGCAAACCGTTCGTGGAATTCAGCCCGTTCCAGTTCGGCGGGAGACTGCTTGCGTAACTGCTCCATCGTGTTCTCCAAGACTCGCCGCCAGTTTGACATCCGGAAATGATCGCGTCTGTGCGGCAGCGAACTTTTGGTGGCTGCGCTTGCTTGTCAATTTATTAATCCCTACTGTTTGGCGGGCAATTCTTCATAGGGAAACGTTGCGATTTGGGCTACAAGTCAGTACACTCAATTTAATTCACGGCAACCATTTAAGTTCCGAATAAAAGTGTATTCACAGGCGCAAATCGATCCGGTCGTCAGTTTCCTGAACACGCAAGGTGAAGCGGTCCGCGGCACCATCGTGACGCTCCAGCGCAAGTCGCTGGTGATGGAAGTGTATAACCCGTATTCCATCGTGCAGGTCAGCGAAGTACTCAGCGAGCTGACGGTGCGCATGGGGACGGCCAGCGCCTATATCGGCAAGGCCGTGGTGATCAGCATGGTCAACACGGGCCTGACTGCCGTGGTGTCGGTGACCCTGATCGACGAGTGGCGCGAACTGAGCGAGGTGGTGATGCAGCCGGGCGCTGTGGGACGCGAGGCGAGCAAGTTCGTGCTGGACTGGGACGAGCGCTTCCGCATCCGCCGCGACTACCAGATTGCCGTCAACGAGTCGCGCGCCTACCTGGCTGAAGTGGCGCGCTGGGTGGAGCAGGTCGACCTGTCCGACTCGCTGCCCAAGGAAGGCGGACGGCTGCGCGCCGACGTCTTTGCCGAACTGGCCGAGCCCCTGATCATGCGCGTGCGCCGCTATTTCGACGACTTGAACAAGGAAGCGGGCCTGGTCGAGCAGGAAGCGGCGGCCGCCCACCGCGCCTTTGCCCAGGGCGCGCTGCATCCCTTGATCCTGCGTGCGCCGTTCGTGTTTCGCACCTTCAGCAAGCCGCTCGGCTATGCCGGCGACTATGAGATGGTGAACCAGATCCTGGGCGATCCGCGCCAGGGCCCGAGCACCTACTTCCAGATCGTCAACGCGGCCTTCCTGCAAACGGCGGTGGCGGTGGCGCACCGCAACCGGATCGAGATCCTGGTCGCGTTCCTGAAGCGCCATGCCGATGCGGCGCGCCGCGTCGGGCGTCCGTTCCGCGTGCTCAACGTCGGCTGCGGGCCGGCGCAGGAGATCCAGCGCTTCCTGCGCGAATACGACGAACCGCACTGGCTGTCGTTCGAGCTGGTCGACTTCAGCGAGGAAACGTTGGCCTGGACGCGCGGCCAGTTGAGCGGCATCAGCGCCAACCTGGCGCGCCAGCCCGACATCCGCTTCGTGCAGGATTCCGTGCACAACCTGCTGAAACGCCGCGTCGACGGTCCGCAGATGGGCGCCGATTTCGACGTGGTGTATTGCGCCGGCCTGTTCGACTACCTGTCGGACAAGGTGTGCAGCCGCCTGCTGAACTATTTCGCCTCCTGCATGAAGCGCGGCGGCCGCCTGCTGGTGACCAATGTCCACGCCAACAACCCGGAGCGCCCGGGCATGGAACACCTGCTGGAGTGGTACCTGATCTACCGCGACGAAGCCAAGATGGAGCAGTTGCTGCCGCAGCAGTCGCGCGAGCGCCTGACCTATGTCGATGCGACCGGCGTCAATGTGTTTGCCGAAGCGTCGCTGCCATGACGGGACCGGCACCCTACGTGAACCTGCACCTGCATTCGGCGTATGAATCGGACTTGCGCGCCTACCGGCTGCGCTTCAGCCGCGGCGGCGCGTGGACCGCGATCGGCCTGGTCCTGCTGGGGATCGGCCTGGACTTCAGCCTGTATCCCGACCACCTGGGGGCGTTCACCCTGGCGCGGGTGCTGGTGTCGCTGGCCATCCTGGGCATCATCGGCTTGATGCGCGGCCCCTGGGGCGCGCGCCATGTGGAGGCGATGAGCTTCGCCTGGCTGATGCTGCCGCAGGTCATGATCGCCTGGATGATCGCCGTCACCGAAGGCGCCGCATCGATTTACTACGCCGGCCTGAACCTGGGCGTGTTCGCCTCGGCCATCGCCTTTGCCTTCCGCATGTGGCAGAACCTGACGCTCGGCCTGCTGACTTACCTGCTGTACGCGGCGGCCTGCTGGGTGCACGACGGCCAGGCGCCGACGGGCGGCGCGTTTGCCGTCAACTCCCTGCTGCTGGCCTTCAGCGCGATTGCCAGCGCGGTCTGCACCTATTACAACGAGCAGGCCCGCTTCAACCTGTTCCAGCTGAAGGCGGAACTGGCCGACAAGAACGCCCAGCTCGAAGCGAACAACCGCAGCCTGGCCGAAATCAAGGGCCAGATGCTGCAGCAGGAGAAAATGGCGGCCCTGGGCACCCTGGCGGCCGGCCTGCTGCATGAGGTGAACAACCCGGTCAACTTCTGCATGATGGCCATCGACATCGCGATGGAGGAGCCGGGCGCCAAGAGCAGCGAGGTGCTGCTGGAATGCCTGACCGATGCCAAGTCGGGCATGCAGCGGGTGCAGTACATCGTGTCCGACCTGAAGACTTTCGCCTACCGCAAGTCGGGCAGCGACCACGAAAGCGCGCAGTTCCTGTTCGAGCGGGCGCTGGAATCGTCGGTGCGCCTGGTGGGCCACGAGATCAAGGGCATCAAGGTGAATCGCCATTTGCAGCCGGACACCCTGGTGCGCGGCGACGAGGCGGCCATCATCGGCGTGCTGATCAACCTGCTGAGCAATGCGGCGCTGGCCATGCGCAAGGGCGCGACCCAGGGGCCGGCCATCGATGTCTACGCGGAAGCGCGCGGCGAGCGCCTGCTGATCACGGTGCGCGACAATGGCCCGGGCATCGCGGCGGAAAATATCGGCCGGGTGTTCGAACCGTTCTTCACCACGCGCGAAGTGGGGCAGGGCCTGGGCCTGGGCCTGTCGATCTGCTACAGCGTGATCCAGCGCCACGGCGGCCTGCTGGCCGCGGAGAGCGTGCCGGGCGAGTGGACCAAGTTCAGCTTTGACCTGCCGCGCGTGACCGGAGGCGAGAAATGAGCGGACGCAGCCAGCCCACGACCGTGCTCTACGTCGACGACGAGGAACTGGCACGCAAGTATTTTGCGCGCGCGGTGGAAAACGACTTCACCGTGCTGACCGCGCCCAGCGTCGACGAGGCGCTGGAAATCCTGGCCAAGCCGGACAGCGAGGTCGACGTGCTGGTCACCGATTACCGCATGCCGGGACGGGTCGGCGGCGAACTGCTGCGCCAGGTCGAGCGCGACTATCCGCACCTGGTGCGCATCCTGGTCACCGCCTA
This sequence comes from Duganella sp. CF458, assembly GCF_900113115.1. Lineage (GTDB taxonomy): Bacteria > Pseudomonadota > Gammaproteobacteria > Burkholderiales > Burkholderiaceae_D > Rugamonas. The sequence continues at coordinate 210,942 of NZ_FOOF01000008.1, forward strand.
TGCCGACAAGGAGGTGCTGCTGGAAACCATCAACGGCGGCGACATTTTCCGCATCCTGGAAAAGCCGCTGGACGCCCATGCCGTGCGTGATGCACTGCGCCTGGCCAGCGAGAATGCGCGCGAACGCGCCATGCGCCGCCAAAGCCTGCTGGCCATCGAAGAAACGGTAGCCTTCCTGGCGCACGAACTGAATACGCCATTGGCCACCATCGCCAATTTCGCGCGCAATATCCAGCGCCGCGTGAACGGCCAGGCGGACGACAACGGGCTGCCGCTGAAGGCCGATATCGTCAATGCCGCCGCGCACATGACCGATAATGCGCGCTACTGCTTGTCGGTGCTGGCCTCGTTTGTCGAATCGGTCAAGCGCGCCAGCGTGGTGCCGACCGCGCGCCTGGCCAGCGGCAGCGCGCAGCAGATGGTCACGGCCTTGCTGGGCGTGTACCCGTTGGCACCGGGCCAGCGCGAGATGATCGCGGTGGACGTGCAGGGCGAATTCACGGTGCGCGCTTCGCCCAACTGCGTGGCGCTGGTGCTGTCTTCGCTGCTGAGCAATGCGCTGCGCGCCCTGCAAGGCCACCCCGAGCCCCGCATCAGGATTACCGTGGGCGTGGCCGAGCGCCCGTATATCATCGTGGAAGACAACGGCCCCGGCATCGCGCCGGCGCTGCTGAACCGCCTGTTGCTGGATCCGGTCTCCATGCATGCCAGCGAAGGCGGCAGCGGCTGGGGGCTGATCTTCTGCAATCGCGTGATGCAATCGTTCGGCGGCCACCTGAGGGTGCAGTCGGAACAGGGTTGCTCCACCACCGTCACCATGAATTTCCCGCAGTTAGAGAAGGAACCAGCATGATAGAAAAAGAAACGGCACGACCCGCGCCGGCGATCCTGTACGTCGACGACGAGGCGACCGCCCTCAAATATTTCCAGCGCGCCCTGGGCGCGCTGGCGCCCGTCTACGTGGCCGAGTCGGTGGAGGAGGGCAAGCGCATGCTCGACGAGCACGCCGATGACATCGCGGTGCTGGTGTCCGACCAGCGCATGCCTGGCGCCTACGGCAACGAGTTGCTGTTCTATGCCTGGGACCGTTACCCGCACATCGTGCGTATCCTGACCACCGCCTACTCCGAGCTGGAACACACGGTGGACGCGGTCAACCAGGGCCAGATCCACCGCTACATCCAGAAGCCCTGGGATATCGCCGCGCTGCGCATGGAATTGAAACAGGCGCTGGCCCTGGCCAAGCTGCAGAAAGAGCATTCGCAACTGCTGCGCGAAAAGCTGCTGGTGCGCCAGAAGCAGGCCGTGGCCAGCCGCATCGGCACCCTGTACACGCTGGCGGCCAGCCTGTCGGCCGGCCCGTCGTTCGTGCCGGTGGAGAGCTACCTGGCCGGCGCGCTCAGCGCCGGCATGACGCCGCCGGAGCCGGACTGGCTGATGCTGGACCACTCCGACCTGATCAGCTCGGAAGCCTTCCGCAGCGCCGCGTTCGGCTGCGCCGTGCGCGACCACCTGCAACAGCTGGAGCAGCGCTATGCCGACGCCGACCCGGCGCACGCCTTCGCGCTGCTGGCGGAAGCCTTCGGCCCGACCTTCCGCGCGGTCGATGCCGGCCACGCGCTGTTCCTGCAGGCGTCCCAGCTCACCGAGTTCCTGGAAACCCCAACCAGCGCGGCGGTGTCGTCGCAGCACGCGTTCTGGCTGGCCTGCCTGCTGTGGCTGGGCAAGCGCGGCGCGGCGCTGCACATGGCCAGCAATGTGCTGGGCGTGGAATGCCGCCTGGTGCAGGCCGACGCCGCCCTGACCCCGTCGCAACTGGCGGCCTGGGTCGAGCAGTTCTGATCAGCGCCGCGCCTGGGCGCGCTGCGGCGCAGCGCGTTGCTGGTCGTCCCGCTGCGCCCCACTGGTGCGATGCCGGCCGACTCGGCGTGGCTGCCGGCCAGCTGTTGTACCGTATCCACAGTGCGCAGCAGTTCGGCCGCTTGCTGTCCGGTGCGCGCCGACAGGTCCCGCTTGCCGCCGGCGATCGCATGCGGTCGCGGCTGGCCTGCAGGCTGCGGCGGCCGGCCTTTGCGTGCGCTGTGCCGGTCCAAGCTTGGCTAGCATACGGGTTTGCAGATTCTTGGAAACCAGGAGGCCTAGCATGCCAAAAGGAGCCAGCCAGAAACGCGAGCGCGAGTTCAAGGAACTCAAGCACGAGTTTAAGGAAGAACACCGCTATCCCGGGCGCGAAGAGGAAGTCGCGGCCCGCATCGTGAACAAGCAGCGGCGCGAACACGGTGAAACCAAGGCGCAGAAGTCGCGCGCCGGACGTAAAGTGCATTAATGAAGGCGCTTTAAACAAGACTTTCTGGCAACTTTTCGCGGGAGAGTCGGTTATACTCGGGGCTTCGGAGAACCGGAGCTGCCATGCCAGACCAAGCCTTGCCCGAACGTCCCTCCTTGCGACACAGGATTGGCCCGGCGGGCCTGGGCACGGTGCTGGCCGGACTGCTGGCGATCGCGGTTCTATTGCTGACTTTGCTGGCTGCCGCCTTGCTGGGCTGGCGCACCGCGGAAGAACTCAAGCACAGCATCGGCCAGGGCCTGGCGCAGCGGGCGGCCGACAGCGCCGACCAGCTCGATGCCGCCATGTTCGAGCGTTACCGCGAAGTGCAACTGCTGGCGCGCCGCGCCGGCGCCACTGGCGCGCAGGGCGTGGCGCAACGGCGCCACTTGCTGGAAGACCTGCAGCGCACCTATCCCTTGTATGCCTGGCTTGGCCTGGCCGATGCGGCCGGCAGGGTCACCACCGCCGCCGGCGGCGTGCTGGAAGGCGCCGACGTCTCGCAGCAGCCCTGGTGGAGCCAAGCGCCGAGCGGGGTGTATGTGCACGATGTGCATGCCGATCCGCTGCTGGGGCGGCAACTGCCGTCGAATGGCAGTCGCGCGCTGCGGGTGATCGACCTGGCATTCCCTTACTATGACGGCACCAGCCGCCCGGCCGGCGTGCTGGGCGTGCAGCTGCACTGGAACTGGGTGCGCGAACTGCTGGGCGAAAACATGCTGGTGCTGTCGCACGCCGGCAAGGTGCTGGCAGGGCCGGACGGCTTGCTGGAGCAGTCTTTGCCCAGCGGCGCCCTGGCGCAAGCGCGCCTGCAGCATGCCGGCTATGTGGAAGAGCGCTGGCCCGATGGCCGCCATTACCTGGTGGGGTATGGCCGCACGCGCGGCTACGACGGCTATCCGGGCCTGGGCTGGACGGTGCTGGTGCGGCAGGATGCCGACGGCGCCCTGGCCGGGGTGCGCCGGCTGCAGGCCGGCGTCGCGCTGGGCGGCATGGCGCTGGCGGTGCTGTTTGCGTTGCTGGGCTGGCGCACCGCGCGCGCCCTGCTGCAGCCGGTGCAGCAAGCGGCCGGCGCCCTGCGCGCCGTGCAGCAGGGCACGGCGCGCGCCGTGCCGCCCCTGGCCGGCAGCTTCCGCGAGCTGGAGACCCTGCGCGACGCCTGCAACGGCGCGCTGCGGCACCAGCACGAGCAGGCGCAGCAGCTGGCGCAGCAGCAGGCCGGCCTGCAGGCGCAGCTTGACCAGCGCGCAGCGGAACTGGCGCTGGCGCGCGAGCGCGGGCGCACGGTCGAATTGCGCATGCGGGCCATGCTGGAAGCGACCCAGGAAGCCTTCATCGGCTTGACCGAGGACGGCATCGTCACCGACTGGAACGAGCGCGCCGGCGCGATCTTCGGCTGGCAGCGTACCGAAGCGCTGGGCAAGCCGGTCGAGCAACTCTTGCAGGCCAGTGCCGGCCTGCTGGCCAGCCTGGGCGACGGCAGCGTTGGCCAGCCGGTGGCGCTGACCGGCTGGCGCCGCGATGGCGCGCGCTTTGACGCCGAACTGACGCTGGCGCGGCACGGGGTCGATGGGGCACTGGCGTATGCGGTGTTCGTGACCGACGCCACCGAGAGCCGGCGCAGCGAAGAGGCGGCCGCCGAACAGCTGTCGGCCCTGGCCAGCGCGCAACTGGAACTGGCGGACAAGGAGCGCTTCCTGCGCACGGTGGCCGACCACAATCCGGCGGCCATCGGCTACGTCGACCAGGATGAGATCTTCCGCTTTGCCAACCGCAGCTACCAGACCCTGCTCGGGATCGACCCGGCCGGCATGATCGGGCGCAGCATGCAGGAGGTGCTGGGCGAGCTGCTGTACCGGCAGATCGGGCCGCAGGTGACGGCGGCGCTGCGCGGCGAACGCGTCCACTTCGAAACCGACACCGAGCGCGCCGGCTGGCAGCGCCATTTCATGACCGACTACATCCCCGACACCGACGTGCAAGGGGAAGTCTGCGGCTTCCACATTGTGGCGCTCGACATCACGGCGCGCAAGAAGGCGGAACTGCAGCAGCAGGAAGCCAGCCGCGCCAAGAGTGCTTTCCTGGCCAATATGAGCCACGAGATCCGCACCCCGATGAATGCGGTGCTGGGCATCGGGCAACTGCTGGAGCGCACGCCGCTCAGCGCCGAGCAGCAGGAATACGTGCGCCTGATCCGCGCCTCCGGCAGCGCCTTGCTGGCCCTGGTCAACGATATTCTCGACCTGTCCAAGATCGAGGCCGGCAAGCTGACCGTGGTGGCGGCGCCGTTCCAGCTCGACGAGCTGGCCGAAGCGGTGGCCGCGGCCATGCAGTCGGCCAGCGTCGGCAAGCGCCTCGACCTGCTGCTGACGCAGGACCCGCAGCTGCCGCACAGCCTGGTGGGCGACCTGCAGCGGCTGCGCCAGGTGGCCTTGAACCTGGTCGGCAATGCCATCAAGTTCACCGCCGAGGGCGAGGTGCGGGTGCATCTCGGCAGCAGTGCGCCCGGCAGTGCGATGGACATCCTGCAGCTGGTGGTAAGCGACAGCGGCATCGGCATGAGCGACGAACAACTGGGGCGCCTGTTCAATCCCTTCGAGCAGGCCGACACCTCCACCTCGCGCCGCTTTGGCGGCACCGGGCTGGGCCTGTCGATTTCGCGGCAACTGGTGCAGCTGATGGGCGGCACCATCACGGTCAGCAGCGAAGCCGGGCGCGGCAGCGAGTTCGTGGTGTCGGTGCCGCTACAAGCGGCGCGGCGCCCGCGCGTGGACGGGCCCGATGCCGGCGCGCTGGCCGGCCTGCGGGTCCTGCTGGTGGACGACCACGTGCCGACGCTGCATTACCTGGAGGCGCAGTTGCGCAGTTGGGGCTGCGTGGTCGCAGCGCATGCGGCAGCGCCGGCTGCCGCTGCCGCCAACTGGGAGGTGGCCCTGGTCGACTCGGTGCTGCTCGATGCGCAAGGCTGCGCGCCGTACCAGGGTATGTGCCTGGTCGGCCTGAACCGCAGCCTGGACCGCAAGTCGCTGCCGGCCGAAGCGGCGGCGCTGGCCAAGCCGGTGCTGCCTGCGGCCATGCGCTTGCTGCTGCAAGGCTTGCGCCAGCAGGGCGCCGCGGCGCAGGCGGCGCCGGAAGCGGCGCCGGTGGTGGTGTATGCCGATGTGTTGCGCGGGGCCCGCATCCTGCTGGTGGAAGACAACCCGACCAACCAGGTGGTGGCGCGCGGCGTGCTCGAGCCAACCGGCGCGCTGGTGACGGTGGCCGAGCATGGCCAGCAGGCGGTCGACCTGCTGCGCGCCGGGCCGGGTGCTTTCGACCTGGTCCTGATGGACGTGCAGATGCCGGTGATGGATGGTTTCGAGGCGACCCGTATCCTGCGCCAGCAAATGGGCCTGCGCTTGCCGATCCTGGCGATGAGCGCCGGCGTGCTCGATACCGAGCAGGCCAGGTGCCAGGAGTGCGGCATGGACGGTTTCATCCCCAAGCCGGTCGATTACACCCAGATGCTGGCCACCATCGCAGCCCACCTGGCAGGCGCGCCGCCGCAGGCAGCCGTGCCCGCCGCCGCTGCGTCGCCGGAGCTGCAGGCAGACGCCGGCGACGCCGACCAGCAACCCGGGGTGTTTTCGATCCGCAAGCTGCTGTCGGTGATCGGGCAGGGCCCGCAACGCCAGAATATCGTGTCGCTGGTCGAGCGCGTGGTGCGCCAGTCGCAGGGCGATCTCGATACCGCGCGCGCGCGCTGGCAAGGCGGCGATGCGGCCGGCGCGGCGGCGGCGCTGCACGCCCTGCGCGGCGGCGTCGGCAGCCTGGGGGCGAGCCACTTCGCCGACGCCACGCTGGCGGCCGAACAGGCCCTGCGCAGCGCCGACGCCGCCGCAGTCGGCGCCCAGTTCGAGCTGGCGCAACAAGCGCTGTCGGCGACGCTGCAGGCCGGCGCGCACTGGCTGCAGCTGGAGCGGCCGGCGCCGGCGGCCGCCGTGCAGCAGGGTCTGCAGGCGGCCATGGATACCCTGGTCGACATGCTGCGGCGGCAGGATCTCGATGCGCTGGAACAGTTCCGCCAGCTGCGCCCGCAACTGGCCAGCCAGCGCGGCGACCATGCCGCGGCCCAGTTGGAAACCGCCATCGAAGCGCTGGACTTCGGTACCGCGCTGGACGTCTTGAGTGAGGAAGCATGGAAAGCACCATCCTGATCATCGACGACAACCCCGACACCATCCGCCTGATGAGCGCCATGTTGCGCGAGCAGGCGCGCGTGCTGTTCGCCACCAACGGCATGGCGGGGCTGGAGATCGCACGGGCCCAGCGCCCGCAACTGATCCTGCTCGACCTGCAGATGAAGAGCATGGACGGCTTTGCCGTCTGCGAACGGATCATGGCCGATCCGGACCTGCGCCATTGCCCGGTGATCTTCGTGACCGCCAGCAGCGGCGTGGAAAGTGAAATCGCCTGCCTCGACGCCGGGGCGGTGGACTTCATCACCAAGCCGCTCAGCGGCCCGGTGGTGCAGGCCAGGGTGCGCACCCATTTGCGCCTGCAGGCGGCGCTGGCCAGCCTCGACACGCTGGCGCACAAGGATGGCCTGACCGGCTTGCACAACCGGCGCTATTTCGACGAGCAGATCGCGCTCGAAGTGGCGCGCCACCGGCGCCAGGGCGCGGCCTTGGGCGTGGCGCTGGTCGACGTCGACCACTTCAAGCTGTACAACGACCACTACGGCCACCAGATGGGCGACGAATGCCTGCGCGCGGTGGCGCAAGCACTGGCGCAGTGCACGCGCCGGCCCGGCGAACTGGTGGCGCGCTACGGCGGCGAAGAATTCGTGGTACTGCTGCCGAATAGCTGCGGCAACAACATGCAGCGTTACGGCGCCTGGCTCTGCCAGCACATGGCGGAACTGCAGCTGCCGCATGCCGCCTCGCCGGTGGCGCCGCACGTCACCATCAGCGTCGGCTTGTGTTCGCTGGCGCCCGATATGGACGACACGCCGGCCAGGCTGCTGGAAGCGGCCGACAAGGCGCTGTATGAGGCCAAGCGCGCCGGCCGCAACCGCGCCACGCTGGGCGACGCGGAAAGCGCTAAGTGCCGGGCAGACTGATACGGTTGCGGCCCATGTGCTTGGCGCGGTACAGCGCCGCATCGGCCGTTGCCACCAGTTGCGCCGGCTGGTGCTCGTGCGAAGCGATGGCGGTGGCGGCGCCGATGCTGACCGTGACGTAGTGCTGCGCCGCGCCGATGTTGGGCAGGCGCAGCGCCTCGACCCGGCAGCGGATCCGTTCCGCCACGATGGCGGCGCCTTTCAGCGACTGGTTGGGCAGGATCACGGCGAACTCCTCGCCGCCGTAGCGCGCCACCAGGTCGTTGGCGCGCATCTCGCTTGCCACGGCGCCGGCGATGCGCTTCAGGCAATCGTCGCCGCCGACGTGGCCGTAGGCGTCGTTGTACTGCTTGAAGTTGTCGACGTCGACCATCAACAGCGAGAGCGGCTGCGCCTGGCGCAGGGCGCGCTGCCACTCGGCCAGCAGGGTGCGGTCGAAGCAGCGCCGGTTGGCCAACCCGGTCAGGCCGTCGCGCGTGGCCAGCTGCTCCAGCGCGATCTGGGCCTGCTTTTCCTCGGTCAGGTCGCGCAGCGTTTCCACCACCGCCACCAATTGGCCGTCGCTGTCGTGGATCGGACTGGCGTCGGCGGCCAGGTAGCGGCGGCCGGCGGTGCGCGGCATTTCGCACCAGTTTTCCGCGCACAGCTTGTCCTGGGCGCCGGCCGGACTGCGCGACTGGCCGTCGTACAGGTCGAGGATTTCGCCGGTGCGGCCGGCAATCACCAGGTCGGCCAGGGTGGGGCGCTGGTTGGCGTAGAAGGCGCACCAGTGCCCGCTGGTGCCGAGCAGCTCGTGCGCCGGCACGCCGGTCAGGCGTTCGCAGGCGCGGTTCCAGATGATCACCCGGCCCTGGGTGTCCAGGACGAAAGTGGGAATGACCAGCAGTTCCATCAATTTCAGGGCGAAACCCTGCGGCTGGTCGGAGGAGGGTGCTTCCATCAGATGGGAGATTTTGAGCAGACTATTCATTTGGCGGCGGCCCTGTTTGTTGTTCACTGCGTCGGGAACTTGATTGTGCCGCTGCCGCCAGCGGCAAATGTTGACGAAGCGCAAAGCCGTTTCGTTTCGTGAAACACGCTATAATGTAGGGTTGCCGACCACCGGATTCACCCGTGACCTATAGCATTAAGGAAATTTTCTACACCCTGCAGGGCGAAGGCGCCCATGCGGGGCGACCGGCCGTGTTTTGCCGTTTTTCGGGTTGCAACCTGTGGACGGGCCGCGAGCAGGACCGCGCCAGCGCGGTATGCCAGTTCTGCGACACCGACTTCGTCGGTACCGACGGCGAGGGCGGTGGCAAATTCGCCACGCCGCAGGCACTGGCGCAGGCCATCGACAGCCAGTGGCCGGCCGGCCATGGCCACAAATACGTGGTGTTCACCGGCGGCGAGCCGCTGTTGCAGCTCGACGCGCCGCTGATCGCGGCGATGCACGCGGTGGGCTTTACCATCGCCATCGAAACCAACGGCACCATCGAAGTACCGGCAGGCGTGGACTGGATCTGCGTCAGCCCGAAAATGGGCGCCAAGCTGGTGGTTGGCAAAGGCAATGAAATCAAGGTCGTGATCCCGCAGAAGGACCAGGACCTGGCCGCCTACGAAGGCCTGGATTTCGAGAATTTCTTCGTGCAGCCGATGGATGGCCCGCTGGCGGCCTTCAATACCACGCTGGCGATCGAGACCTGCAAGCGCAATCCGAAATGGAAACTGAGCCTGCAAACCCATAAACTGTTGAACATACCTTAAGTATTGCTGACCCGATGTTAACGATTACCCGTAAGCTGGAATTCGATGCCGGCCATCGCATTCCGGACCACAAGAGCCAGTGCCGCAACCTGCACGGCCACCGCTACACCCTGGAAATCACGCTGACCGGCAAGGTGATCGACGCCGAAGGCAATTCCGACAACGGCATGATCATGGACTTCTCCGACGTCAAGACCATCGCCAAGGAGCACCTGGTGGATGTCTGGGACCACGCCTTCCTGGTGTACGAAAAGGACGCCGCGGTCAAGGATTTCCTGTCCTCGCTGCCCAGCCACAAGACCGTGGTGATCGACCGCATCCCGACGGTGGAAAACCTGGCTGCCGTGGCCTGGGACATCCTGAAGGCCGCCTTCCAGGACCGCTACGGCACCGGCCTGCACCTGCACAAGCTGGTGCTGCACGAAACGCCTAACTGCTGGGCTGAAATTGTCGAATGAGCTGTACATGCGCGAGGCGCTGCTGGAAGCGCGTCGCGCCTGGGCCGAAGGCGAGGTGCCGGTCGGCGCGGTGGTGGTCAAGGATGGCGTGGTGATCGGCCGCGGCTACAACCAGCCGATCGGCCGCCACGACCCGACCGCACACGCCGAAATCATGGCGATGCGCGCCGCGGCCGAAGCACTGGGCAACTACCGCCTGCCGGGCTGTGAGCTGTACGTGACGCTGGAGCCATGCGTGATGTGTTCCGGCGCCATGATGCACGCGCGCCTGTCGAAGATTGTTTACGGCGCGAGCGATCCCAAGACCGGCGCCTGTGGCTCCGTCGTCAATGTGTTCGAGAGCGGGCAGCTGAATCACCACGCCGCAGTGGAAGGCGGCTTGCTGGCCGAAGACTGCGGCCAGGTCCTGAAAGAATTCTTCGCCGAACGCCGCGCCGTGCGCAAAAACAACGCCGCCTGAGGGTGCGCCACGCACTGCTGTGGCGGTGCTATGCTGGACTATGGCCAGCGTTGATATAAACGGTATTACGATTACCTACGAGTCGAGTGGCGACCCGGCCGGACCGGCTGTGCTGCTGAACATGGGGCTGGCCCTGCAACTGATTTCCTGGCCCGGTGAGTTCGTCGACGGGCTGGCGCAGCGCGGCTTTCGCGTGATCCGCTACGACAACCGCGATGCCGGCCTGTCTTCCCATTTCGACCACCTGGGCGCGCCCAACCTCTGGCTGGCCTACCTGCGCCACCTGTGCGGCTGGCGCCAGAGCGCTCCGTATACCCTGAACGATATGGCCGGCGATGCGCTCGGGCTGCTCGACGCGCTCGGGGTGGCGGCGGCGCACGTCGTCGGGGTGTCGATGGGCGGCATGGTGTCGCAGATCATGGCGGCGCGCTACCCGGCGCGCACGCTGAGCCTGACCTCCATCATGTCGAGCAGCGGCCGTCCCGGCCTGCCCGGGCCGACGCCGGCGGCGCGGCGCATCCTGCTGCGGCGCACCGCAAGCGCCCACCATCGCGCGCGCGTGGTGGAGCAGATGGTCGATACCTTCCGGACCATTGGCAGCCCGGCATTTCCGACGCCGGAACACTTGCTGCGCCAGATGGCCGGCGAGGCGGTGGCGCGCAATGTCAATGGCGACGGGGTGGCGCGGCAACTGGTGGCGATTGCCGCTTCCGGCGACCGCAGCGCGCTGCTGCACAAGATCCGCTGCCCGGCGCTGGTGATCCACGGCGATGCCGATCCGCTGGTGCCGTGCGCCTGCGGCATCGACACCGCGCGCCAGATCCCGGGCGCGCGGCTGGAGCTGATCGAGGGCATGGGGCACGATATGCCGCCGGCCTTGGTTGGCAGGCTGCTAACCTTGCTCGATCAACACCTGCGGAGTAATATGGCTGGGTGAAAAATATCGGAATTGCCATCGCCGGAACCAGCGGCTACCCCATCGATGACGCCGCGCTGGCACGCGGTATAGGCCGTCTTGAGGCGCAAGGCTGCATCGTCCACAACTACTATGATCCGGCCCGCAAATTCCAGCGTTTCGCCGGCACGGATCAGGACCGCCTGGCCCAGCTCAACGCCGCTGCAGCCGATCCGAATTGCCAGGTCGTGATCGCCTTGCGCGGACAGTACGGCATCAGCCGCATCCTGCCGCATATCGATTTCCGTGCCATGGCCGACAGCGGCAAGCTTTTCGTCGGCTTCAGCGATCTCACGGCTTTCCATATGGGCCTGTACCAGGCGGCGGGGCGTATCAGTTTCGCCGGGCCGATGAGCGCGGACTTTGTGCGCGAGGAGCCGGTCGCGTACACGCTCAAGCAGTTCTGGGATTGCCTGCATGGGCCGACGCACTCCGTGCGCGGGGCGGCGCTTGGCAACCCGCAGGTGGACGTGCAGGGCACGCTGTGGGGCGGCAACCTGGCAATGATCAACCACTTGATTGGCACGCCATACTGGCCGCACATCGATGGCGGCATCCTGTTCCTGGAGGATATCGGCGAACACCCTTACCGCGTCGAGCGCATGCTGCTGCAGCTGCATTTTGCCGGGGTGCTGGAGCGGCAGCGCGCCATCGTGCTGGGCGATTTCTCCGGTTACCGATTGTCGCCTCATGATAACGGCTATGACTTCGATACCATGCTGGCCTATATCCGGGGCCTGCTGCCCGTGCCGGTGCTGACCGGGCTGCCGTTCGGACACGGTGAGGAGCGCTGTACTTTGCCATTTGGGGCACAGGCGCAGCTCGTTTCCGACGCCGAGGGCTTCGAGCTGACAGTCAGCGGGTACCCAACCCTGTGATGAACGGTGCGGAGAGCTACTACCGCGCTACTGCGCCCGGCGATGCCTATGCGCCGCTGGCAGGCCGCCAGGAGGCGCGCATTTGCATCATCGGCGCGGGTTTTGCCGGCCTCGCGACGGCGATGTCGCTGATGGAGCACGGCGAACGCGACGTGGTGCTGCTCGAGGCCGAAACTGTCGGCCATGGCGCATCGGGCCGCAATGGCGGGTTCGTGTTCGGCGGATATTCGCTTGATGAACAGGCTTTGCTTGCCACTGTTGGCGCGGAGCAGGGCAAGCGGCTCTACCAGCTCACGCTTGGCGCGGTCGACCAGATTCGCCGCCGTATTGCGCAGTACGGCATTGAATGCGATGCGACGCATGGCGGCATCTATCTTGCGAACTGGTTCGACGATCCGCGCGTACTGGATGAGCGCCAGCGCTTCATGCAGGAGCATCTAGGCGTCGAGTGGCAAAGAATTTCGCCTTCCGATTTCGCCGAAAAGGCCCGCAGCGAACGCTATTTCGGCGCCCTGTTTGAGGAAAACGCTTTCCACTTTCATCCACTGAAATATACGCAGGGCCTGGCGCGCGCGCTGCACGCCGGCGGCGTGCGGGTGCATGAAGCGAGCAGGGCGTCTGCAATCGAGGCGCGCAATGGCAAAGGCTGGCGCGTCGCGACGGCCGGCGGCGAAGTGCTGTGCGATGAGGTGGTGGTCTGCTGCGGCGGCTATATCGAGCGCCTTTATCCCGCCTTGGCGGGCGCGATCCTGCCGATTGCGACTTATGTGATGGTGACCGAGCCGCTGGGCGATCGCATGCCGGCCGTGCTGGCGACCGATGCGGCTATTTACGACACGCGGTTTGCTTTTGACTATTACCGCCCTTTGCAGGACAGCCGCCTGCTATGGGGCGGCCGCATTTCGATCCGCTCGCGCAGCCCGCAGGACGTGGCGCGCCTGCTGTACGAGGACATGTTGAAGGTCTATCCGCAGTTGGCCGGGACCAGGGTAGACCACGCCTGGAGCGGGTTGATGAGCTATGGACGCCACAAGATGCCGCAACTGGGCAGGCTACCCAGCGGGGTCTGGTACGGCATGGGCTTTGGCGGTCACGGGGTCGGTCCCACTTCCTTGGCCGGCGACGTGCTGTCGGCGGCGTTGATGGGCGAGCTGACCCAGGTTGAGCAGTTTGGAGCCTGGGGCTTGCCCACCACCGGCGGCCCCGCCGGCCTGCTAGCTGCCCAACTGGCCTACTGGTACTACGAACTGCGCGACTGGATTCGCCAATAACACAGGTATGCCTTGCCCCGCGCACTGTTGAATTCACGTATTAGTTGCCAGTGATAAAATAGTTGCCTCAAATGCAAATGGTTGGGGTTTTTGGATGAAAAATATGCAAGCTCTGCTTGGCGTCACGCAGCAGGGCCGGTTGCTGAAGCTTGACACGCCCCTGGGTACCGATGTGCTGCTACCGCACCGCGTCGTGGGGGAGGACAGGTTAGGACGAGGTTATACTTTTACGCTCGATGCCCTGTCGCTGCAGGACGATATTGAGCTCAAGCAGTTGATTGCCCAGCCAATTGCGCTGTGGATCAGGCAAGCAGGCTCCACCGATTATCTGCCCGTGCACGGCTACGTGCAGCAAGCCTCCATGCTCGGGCACGACGGCCAGTTCACGGTCTACCAGCTGGTGTTTTCGTCCTGGTTATATTTCCTGCGATTCCGGCATGATGCCCGCATCTGGCAGGACAAGAGCACCGACGACATCATCAGCGAGGTGTTCAACCAGCACCCGCAGGCTAGCGGCCGCTTCCGCTTTGACCTGGCCGAACCGGCCCAGCCGCGTTCCTACTGCACGCAGTACGAGAGCGACTGGAATTTCGTGATGCGCTTGATGGAAAGCGAAGGCTGGTACTGCTACCACGAGCAGGAAAAGACGGATCCAACCACACCCTGGTGATTACCGATTCCGTGTCCCAGTTGAAGCCGCTGGTGCCGGAAGAAATTCAGTTCCATCGTGGGGCAAAGAGCGATGAAATCGACAAGATCACCCATTGGGGCGGCCAGCGCAGGTTGCAGAGCCGGCAGCTGTCGACGGTAACCTACGACTACAAGGCGCCCAGCAATCAAAAAGCCACGAATACCTATACCCAGCCTGGGCATGGCGAGGTGCCTGACCAGCTGGAGGTCTACGAATATACCGGGCCCTATACCTATCTGGAGCGGGAGCGTGGCGACACCTTGGCCAAGATCAAGGTCGAAGGCTGGGAGTCCCAGGCCAAGCGATATTTTGCCTGGTCGAGCGTCCCTGGCATGGCTGCGGGGGTTGGGCGCTGGTTCAGCCTGGCAGACCACGCCGACCATAACAGTGATGAGGCAGAAGGCCGGCAGTTCATGGTCATCAGCTTGCATTGGTACATCGAGAACAATCTGCCGTTTTCGACCAGAGTCAATCACTATCCCGGCAGCCTGGAAGGCAGGATTGCCGATGCAAAACGCCAGACTGCTGCCAGCGACAAGGTCCTGAATGAACAGAGCGGCTACTTTGTCAACAGCATCGAGGTGCAGCGCCGCAGTGTTGAATACCGCAGCCCACTGGTGCACACCAAACCGGAAATGCACCCGCAAATTGCGGTGGTCGTGGGCCCTGAAAGCGAAGAAATCTATACCGACGCCCTCAACCGGGTAAAGATCAAGTTCCCGTGGAACCGTTTGAATCCGGGCGACGAAAAGGCCTCCTGCTGGGTCAGGGTGAGCTACCCGAATGCTGGGCAGGGTTATGGTGGGCTGCATGTCCCGCGCATCAAGATGGAAGTTATCGTGACTTTCCTGGGCGGAGATCCGGATCGCCCGATCATCACGGGCCGCGTCTATAACACTGAGCAAGCGCCTGACTGGCACACGGACGGCAAGTTGTCCGGCTATAAATCGAAGGAGTACAAGGGTAGCGGATTTACGCAGTTGGTGATGGACGACAATACCAACCAGAACCGCGTTCAACTCTACAGCACCAATACCAATGCACAGCTGAACCTGGGCTACCTGGTTGGGCAGCAAGGCAACAAGCGTGGTCCATTCTACGGTTCGGGCTTTGCGCTCAACACCGACGCTTTCGGCGCCATTACAGCGAATAAGGGCCTTTATATCAGCACCTTCGGCCGGCCCGGATCGCAACTCGACGTGCGGGATGCCGAGCAGCAGCTGGAAACCAGTCAGAACCTGGCTAAGTCCCTTTCGGAAACCAGCAGCAAGGCCAATGCTGAAACCCTGGACGCTCAGGAGTCGTTGCAGAAATTCGCCGAGGCGACACAAGACAGCTATGACGGCGATGGCCAACAACAAGCCAATCGCTTCAAAGAGCCGATCTTGTTGGCTGCGGCTCAAGGCGGCATCGGCTTGACGACACCCAAGAGCACGCACATCCACAGTGGCGAGGACATCACAATGTCGTCGGGGAAGGACAGCAACCTGGCTGTTGGAAAGAGCTTCGTCGCCAGCATTAGGGAGAAGCTGAGCCTGTTTGCCTACAACGGTGGCATGAAATTCTTTGCCGCCAAAGGCAAGGTCGAAATTCAGGCGCAAAGCGATAACCTGGACATCATTGCGGAGAAAGTGCTGCGCCTGATTTCGACCACCGAGAACATTGAGATTTGGGCCAAGAACGAAATTACGATTGGCGCCGGCGGATCGGCAATCAAGATCAATGGATCGGGCATCACCGATATAACCAGCGGCCAGCGGATTATCCATCAAAGCGAGTTCAGCCTGACCTCCGCCAAGGCTATGCCGTTCGCCATGCCGACACTTCCCAAAGCGATCTGCCTGGAATGCTTGATGAAACGTGCAATGTCACGATCCGCCTTTATGAACAAGGGAACACAATGAGAGTTATGAAAGAATTTTTGGAGCATTGGGAAACCCTTCCCCAAGCGGTCCCGTTGCACCTGTACGCCATTGTCGATTCGGCCCAGGACGCGAGCCTGCTTGCGGCGCTTCACAAGGCGACACCCGAAACGCAAAGCGAATGTTTGCTTCCCGACGCGCAGGGCCCGGAATTGAGCAAAGCGGCCCCCCACCTGGTAGCCTTGCCGCCGTTCGTGGAAGAATTGGATGCTTGGCGGCTCATTGCACGTCGCTCCGCCGCAAATCCTGCCTGTGTCACCGTCATCGCCAGCCCCCTGCGATTTTCGCGGCTCCATGCCCAACTGGCCGCGTTTACAGAGGTTGTGCTGCCCGATGGAGATGAAATGCACTTTGCATTTTGGGATCCCGTCATCCTCGGCACGTTGGTTGGACAGAAAAGCGATAGCACATTGCATGTGACGGGCCCCGTACTGACCGCACGACAGCGCAGCAAACTGCTGACGGGAGTTCAGGTATGGTGGTACTGGGGGCGAGATGGTAAGGAGCAGCAAATAATAGACGAGGCGCGACAGAGCGACGCCGACCAGGTAGTGCTGCCGCTCAAGTTGGCCCCGGTTCAGTTGGAAATGTTGATCGAAGCAAGCGTCCCCGACCATTTGCGGGGGTACATCAAACAGAATCAGCCGATGCTAATGCATGGCATGTCAGAACTTGAGCAGTATTTAAGCGTGAAGCGACATTTGCTGTCTGCTAGGCGACTCAATTTGCGGGGCATGCAAGACCTCATCAACTACATCTGCGCGGAGTTTATCTACGGCGAGCAAATGCGGAATGACAGCGTCATCATAGAACTGTTGGGCAAAGTAAAGTCTGGCGAAATCACCCTCGCGAAGGCACTGGAGCAATTCCCATGATAATGACGAGACGCCGTAAAATCCTTGGGGGTTTAGCGGGGGCGGCGCTGCTTTATCCGTTCGCCGCCAGTTGCAACGGAGCTGCACTCTCAGCGAAGACCAAGCAAAAACTTCCCAAAACGATTTGCGTTGAATGCTTAAGGAAACGCGCAATTTCGCGCTCCGCTTTCGTAAACAAGGGAACGCGCTGATGCCCGTGAGGGATTTTATGGCGCGTTGGCAGGCTCCCTCTCAACGAGCTGCTGAGTTGAGTACGGCGGTGCCCTGTCTAGTGAAACATGACAACGTTATGGCTGATTGGGATGAGAACGTTGCCCTGAAAGCGCTTGGCGGTGAATTGGAGCAATCCCAGTGAGTTCGACAAGTCGTCGCGATATTCTCCGTGGCCTTGCAAGTGCACTGGTGCTTTGCCCGTTCGTTGCCAGTTGCAAAGGGAAACTATTTATGAGTAATGAAATTGTGCTGAGCGTTGTGTTGTTCAGCTATATGAACCGGCCGATCTTTGATGTGCTCCTGAACGGCAGCGACATCGGCGCGGCAATCGCCTATGGCGGGGGCGGGGGCATCATGACCGGGGAAACAATTCCGTTTGGCCCGCAAAAGCTGAGTTGGTGCCTGGGCGGCCCCGAAGGAATGCCACGCAACGGCGACACTGTGATCGCCAAGAATGCCCTAGCTATAAGCAGGGATCAGGTTCCACCGAATTCGCGGTATTTAGGGGTGCATATTTATCCCGACGATACGGCGGAATTGACTTTTGCAGAGTACATTCCCGAGCGAACTCCTCGCGGGGAGAGCATCCTCGCTGAGGCCCTAAAGGATGTCCGTTAAATTCATTATCAATCTCAACTTGACGAGCAATGTCAATGGTTGTCAGTTTCGCGAAGGCCTCCCAGGAAGAAGAAGTGACAATTCGCCATATCGAACAAGGAAAAAGGGGCACTATCCATGAGTGTGAAGACTCGCCGGAAATTTTTCGGCAGCCTTGCAGGAGCAGCGCTGCTGTATCCGCTTGTTGCCAGTTGTAAAGGGAAACTATTTATGAGTAATGAAATTGTGTTAAGCGTTGTGTTGTTCAATTATGTGAACCGGCCGATCTTTGAGGTGCTCCTGAACGGCAGCGATATCGGCGGGGCAATGGCTTACGGCGGGGGCGGGGGCATCATGACTGGCGAAACGATTCCATTTGGCGCGCAAACTCTTAGCTGGCGCCTGAGTGGTCCTGAAGGAACGCCACGCAATGGCGACACCGTGATGGCCAAAAATGCCTTGGCCATCGGCAAGAATCAAGTTCCACCGAATTCCCGCTATCTAGGAGTGCATATTTATCCCGACGACACTGCGGAATTTACTTTTTCGCAATATATCCCTGAGGTGAGTCCTCGCGGCGAAACTATTCTGGCAGAGGTTCGTAAGCGTGGACGATAAGAATGAGCAATTGCATGCTGCGCAGGCTTGCAACCGTGATGTGCCGGGGTGCGAGTCGACTGCAAAACAGGATTGCTCCGACGTCGTTCATCTGAGCCTGTTTTTTGACGGCACTGGCAACAACAAGGATGTGGACGAAAAGCCAAAGAAGTGGAGCAATGTCGCACGCATGTGGCTGTCGGCGACGTTTGCCATCGATCTGGTCGAGGGTGCAAAGAATATTCATGCTATTTACATTTCGGGCGTTGGCACGCCATTTAATGGAACGGCAACGGGCTGGCTGGATAAGGCGGGAACCAGCGTTCAGGATACGGCGTTCGGCAACGCAGGCGGCGGTGGCGGTACCCGTCGTACAGAATTCGGACAAAGCAATGTCAATGATGCCCTGCGTCAGGTGCTAATAACCAATGCAAGCAAGCTCGGTGGTGTCGCCAAAGCGTATGCAGACAAAAGCAAAGACAAGAGTTTTGCAGAATTAAGCATGGCATTGGGTGGCCATCGGTTGATTAAAGTCATCAATATCTCGATTTTTGGCTTCTCGCGGGGAGCCGCGTTGGCGCGTGCGTTCTCAAATGACTTCATCAAGCTCTGCAAGAAGGATCAGCATGGTCAATTGACCTATAAGGAGATTCCAGTTCGCCTCCAATTCATGGGACTGTTCGACACAGTGGCATCGTTTGGAGCGCCCTCCGCGAATATGGATGGATTGTTCTCGGAAAAGAATCTCAGGGTTCCCAGCCAGAGCGAACGCTGCGTGCACTATGTTGCCGCCCACGAATTGCGTTTTTCTTTTCCGGTGGACTTGATCCGACAGAAAGGCCAATTAGCTTCTAGTTGGACCGAGACAGTCTATCCCGGGGTCCACTCAGATGTCGGCGGCGGGTATCTGCCACTTGCGACCAATGGTGGCAATGACGACTCGGCCAATCAGGGCATTACCAACAATCTGGCGCGAATTCCGATGCGCGACATGATGGGTGAGGCTATTAAGTCCGGGGTGCGGATGTACTCATATCGCGAAGTCGAGAAATTGCATAAGGCGGTGTTTATCGAGCGATTTGCGATCGAGCCCAAAACCCAGGAGCTGTACAACAACTATATGGCCAGTGTGGCACCGAACGGAAGCATTGAACAGGTTATAGCCGCGCACATGAAGGCCTTGTATTCAGCGTATGGGACCATGACTCGCAAAGGTATCAAGACCGCAGACGTTGTGCAAAAAGAGAGTTCGCTGGGGAATCGACTCATTGGCCACGACAGCATGGCGCGCGAAGCGGAACTATTGCTTAACCCAGGCAAAGCCATTGCGAACGACGTCAAGACTATTTCGCCAGTGAAGGCCGCCACAAGGACTGTCCGCTTTATCGGCGAAAATTATGGGCAAGTCGTTAATCCTGAGGCTTGGCGTCTGGAGGCGTGGAAGGCTACAGCCAACGATCATGTGGTGGCCTTCGTTAGGAACATGGTGCATGACTCCAAGTCCGGTTTTCTCATGAGCATTGAGCCTTTCAGCTATTTCCGCCCACGCGGCATGACAGAGTCAAGCCATAACGTTCTTGCTCAGGGCTTGCAGTGGTTGGAAAAGAGTGCGGTTGCGGCCAAGGAGGGCGTCATAAAGGTCTACCACACAGCACAAGGGGTCGTGGTCGAAACCTGGAACAAGGGCGTCCTCGTCGCCACGCGAACATATAAAATCGGCGAGAAGTTCGTTATCGATACCGTACATGCGGGGGAAAAATACGCTGTCGAGGTCTATCAGACCAGCAAGGAAGTCGTCATTTCCACTGTTGAGACCGGTCAGCGAGTAATTGTTTCATCGATTAATACCGTGCAGACGAAAGCCACCGAGCTGGCGGACGCCACCGAAAAGAAAGCTACCGAGTTGGCCGATGCCGCCGGAAAGAAATCGACCGAGCTGATGAACGCCGCCGAAAAGAAATCAACTGAACTCCTGCACGCTGCCCAGAAAGGCGCATCCGATATGGCGCACCAGGTAAGCGAAGGGGCGAAGCAAGTTTCGGAAACTGTCGGCAACACCATTGATGCAGGGATGTCGGCGGTGGAAAACGGCTGGAAGGCGTCCAAGGCCGCCTTGGGCTTCTAAGCAGACTGAGTGATGGCACTCCCTATAGTTCGCCTTGGCGATAAGACCACGCATAACGGCGTCGTGGTTAGCGCTTCGCCTAATCACACTATTCACGGCGTCGGCATCGCGCGGGTTGGTGACATGGTCAATTGCCCGAAATCGGGGCATGGCACCAATCCAATCGTCGAAGGTTCGCCGACTTTTACCATCGATGGCCGCCAGGTGGCTTTACATGGGCATCGCAGCGCTTGTGGCTGCGCCTTGATTGCCAGTCTGTCGACCGCATCACAAGCTTAATATTTTGAAATTGAGTGCATTCTTCATGTCCCCCAATCCTGTCGTGCGCGCCGGCGCATGGCTGCTGACGTTTCTGCTGCTGGCGCTGTTTTGGGTCATGCTGCTGCGTTTTATATCGCTCGATGGCGTCTTCAGCTCTCTTGGCAAGATAGGTGTTGGCGATACGCAGTCGATCATAATAATCACGCTACTGCCGCCGCTCGCGACTGCCTTTGTGAGTTGGGCTGGCCTGCGAGCGCTTAGGACCGCCGATCCAGCGCCGGCTACGGCACTTGCTCAAGCGGCAACCGTTGCCGTTCCGGCTCCGGCGGCAGACCCATCTGAACCATTGGGCATCGCCGCCTGGAGCGCTATAACGCCGTTGGGCGACGCGGGTGCGACGCTGTCCCGCTGCCTCGCTTGCGAGAAAGCGTTCAAGCCAGACAGCGCGATCCGCAACGACGAGGGGCACCCGGTCCATGCCGCGACAATCCAGGATCTGCCGCTTGAGGCACTGAACTTCCCGTTAGCAACGCGTTCCCGTGGCGAGCGTGTGCCGGCAATGCTGGTGTCCGTGCTTGATTCCTTGTTCAATCAGCAAGAAAAACTGGCTCGCTCATCTCTGTCAACCACGGTCTACTTACTACAGCCCGAAGCGTTGCCGCCGGAAGACGCTCGGCAGGGATTTGCGATGGCCTGGGCGCACTCTTCTTGGCGTAGTTCGAAGTACGAACTGCATTTATTGCCCGCGGCGAACTCCGATGCTTATGTGACGATCAACTCCCTGGCGCCGCATCTGAAAGCTGGCAAGATGCAGCATGCTTTGCTGCTGGCGGCAGACAGCCTGGTGGACCCCCTTGAGTTGCGCGCTCCCCTGGCGTTGCAAGAGGTGTTTTCCAACTCTGTGCCTGACGGTTTTGTGCCGGCCGAGGGCGGGGCGGGCCTGATGCTGGTGGACGGCTCGTACGCCAGGGAGTCGAATCTTGTTGTCACCTGCTCGATCGGCGCCGCGCAGCAGCAGCAACGCGCCGCCGACCGCGGAGCAGCGGGGAAAAGCAATTGCAGCACGCTGCCGGACAGCATGACGGCCGCAATGGTTGCTGCACGGGCGCCTGCGGAAGAGATCGGCATGGTCGTCAGCAACACCGATCATCGTTTGCCCCGTAGCCTTGAAGTAATCCAGGCCATGGAGCAAGTGTTGCCCGAGCTGGACGTGTTGACCCGAAGACTGGCGCCGATGGCCTTAGCCGGCAATTTTGGCGCCGCATCAGACCTGATTCATCTTGCGTTGGCTGCCGAGGCGGCAATGGCAAACGGGCAGCCGTCGCTGGCAATCAGTGTGAGTCATGCTCGCAATACTGGCGCTGTGGTCATTACGCCAAGCATGGCCTGAACCTCCGAAGCCGCTTCCCGGGGCGGCTTGTCTTTGTTGTAATTTGTGCCTGGGCTTACACCGGCCTCTGTCGCCGGTCCCCGCTAGGCGTCCATAGGCGGCGCAGGGTATAATGCCCGATTCGCTTTTTCTCACCATTTCCCCAGCATGCTTTCTACCGCAAACATCACCATGCAGTTCGGCGCCAAGCCGCTGTTCGAGAACATTTCCGTCAAATTTGGCGACGGCAACCGCTACGGCCTGATCGGAGCGAACGGCTGCGGCAAGTCGACCTTCATGAAGATCCTCGGTGGCGACCTCGAACCATCCGCCGGCAACGTCAGCCTGGACGCCAACGAGCGCCTGGGTAAGCTGCGCCAGGACCAGTTCGCATATGAAGAGATGCGCGTGCTGGACGTGGTCATGATGGGCCACACCGAAATGTGGGAAGCGATCAGCAAGCGCGACGCCATCTACGCCAACCCGGAAGCCACCGACGAAGATTATATGGAAGCGGCCGAACTGGAAGGCAAGGTCGCCGAGTACGACGGCTACACCGCCGAATCGCGCGCCGGCGAGCTGCTGATGGGCGCCGGTATCGACATCAGCCTGCACCAGGGTCCGATGAGCGCCGTGGCGCCGGGCTGGAAGCTGCGCGTGCTGCTGGCGCAGGCCCTGTTCTCCAATCCGCACATCCTGCTGCTGGACGAACCGACCAATAACCTGGATATCGACACCATCCGCTGGCTGGAAGAAACGCTGAACCAGCGCGATTCCACCATGATCATCATTTCCCACGATCGCCACTTCCTGAACCAGGTGTGCACCCACGTGGCCGACATGGATTACGGTACGCTGAAGATCTACCCGGGCAATTACGACGAATACATGCTGGCCTCGACCCAGGCCCGCAACCAGCAGCTGGCCAATAACGCCAAGGCCAAGGACAAAGTCGCCGAATTGCAGGACTTCGTACGCCGCTTCTCGGCCAACAAGTCCAAGGCCCGCCAGGCCACCTCGCGCGCCAAGATGATCGACAAGATCAAGATCGAAGACATCAAGCCATCTTCGCGTGCCTACCCGTTCGTACGCTTCGACGGCGAGAAAAAGCTGCACCGCCTGGCCGTGGAAACCCAGGGCATCTCGAAATCCTTCGACCGCACCCTGTTCAAGAATGTCGACATCGCGGTGGAAGCGGGTGAGCGCATCGCCATCATCGGCGCCAACGGCGCCGGCAAGACCACCATGCTGCGCTGCATCGGCGGCCAGGAGATCGCCGGCCTCACCGCCGACACCGGCCTGGTCAAGTGGGCAGAAAATGCCAACGTCGGCTACATGCCGCAGGATCCGACCGAAGAATTCGCATCCGACCTGAACCTGACCGACTGGATGGGCCAGTGGACCCAGGAAGGCGACGACGACCAGGCCGTGCGCTCCTCGCTGGGCCGCCTGCTGTTCGGCGGCGACGAAGTCAAGAAATCGGTCAAGGTCCTGTCGGGTGGTGAAAAAGGTCGTATGATGTATGGCAAGCTGATGCTGGGCCGTCACAATGTCCTGCTGCTGGACGAACCGACCAACCACATGGACATGGAATCGATCGAGTCGCTCAACATCGCCCTGGAAAAGTACGCCGGCACCCTGGTCTTCGTGTCGCATGACCGCGAGTTCGTTTCCTCGCTGGCCACCCGCATCATCGAGATCAAGGAAAACGAAGTCGTGGACTTCCGCGGCGGCTATGAAGAATACTTGAAGAGCCAAGGCATCGAGTAAATGAACGCGATTGTTGCACCTATCAAGACTGTCGAATTCGAGAAGCCAGTCGAAGGCGGCAGCTGCGTGGCCCATGCGTGGGCCCGCACCCCGGCCCCCGTGCCGGCCAACGAAAAAATCCTGCTGAAGGAACGCATCAAGACCCTGCTGCGCGAGCGCAACGCCGTGCTGGTGGCCCACTACTACGTGGACGCCGACCTGCAGGACCTGGCCGAGGAAACCGGCGGCTGCGTTTCCGATTCGCTGGAGATGGCGCGCTTCGGGCGCGACCATCCGGCCAAGACCCTGGTGGTGGCCGGCGTCAAATTCATGGGCGAGACGTCCAAGATCCTGAGCCCGGAAAAAACCGTGCTGATGCCGGACCTGGACGCGACCTGTTCGCTCGACCTGGGCTGCCCGCCGGAAGACTTCATCGCCTTCTGCGACCAGCACCCGGACCGCACCGTGGTGGTGTACGCCAACACCAGCGCCGCCGTGAAAGCGCGCGCCGACTGGATGGTGACGTCCTCGATCGGCCTGGACATCGTCAAGCACCTGCACGAGCAGGGCAAGAAGATCCTGTGGGCACCGGACAAGCACCTGGGCGGCTACATCCAGAAGCAGACCGGCGCCGACATGCTGCTGTGGCAGGGCTCCTGCCTGGTGCACGACGAATTCAAAGGCGTCGAACTGGACCTGCTGAAAGCCGAACACCCGAACGCGAAAGTGCTGGTGCACCCGGAGTCGCCGGCCAACGTGGTCGAGCAGGCCGACGTGGTGGGTTCCACTTCGCAGCTGATCGCCGCCGCCGTCAGCTTGCCAAACACCGAATTCATCGTCGCCACCGACAACGGCATCCTGCACAAGATGCGCATGGCGGCGCCGGGCAAGACCTTCATCGAAGCGCCAACCGCCGGCAACAGCGCCACCTGCAAGAGCTGCGCGCACTGCCCATGGATGGCGATGAACGGCCTGCGCAACCTGGCCGACGTGCTGGAAAACATGAACAACGAGATTCATGTTGATCCAGAAGTTGGCAAGCTGGCGCAGCGCTCGATCAACCGCATGCTCGATTTCGCGGCAGCCAAGAAAGCCAGGATCGCCCCAGGCGCAGACCTGGCGAAAGAAGCCCAACTGTTCCAAGGTATCGGTCCTGCATGAGCACACTGAAGAATACATTCGCACCGTTCGACGATGCGCTGGCCGGGGCGTACGAGCGCAACCTGCTGGCGGCCTTGATGGAAGATATCGGCACCGGCGACCTGACCGGCAAGCTGGTACCGGAAGACGGCCGGGCTACCGCACGCGTGATCGTGCGCGAGGAAGCGGTCCTGTGCGGCGCGCCCTGGTTCGAAGGCGTGATGGAAGCGCTGGACCCGGCCATCGGCATCGACTGGCACTATGCGGAAGGCGACCTGATGGCCGCCGGCACCGCGGTCTGCACCATTGTCGGCCCGGCACGCGCCATCCTCACTGCCGAACGCTCGGCGCTGAACTTCATGCAACTGATGTCGGGCGTGGCGACGGCCACCCGCCGCTATGTCGACGTGATCGCCGGCACCACGGCGGCCATCCTCGACACCCGCAAAACGCTGCCAGGCATGCGCTTGGCGCAGAAATACGCGGTGCGCGTAGGCGGCGGCCAGAACCAGCGCCTGGCGCTGTATGACGGCATCCTGATCAAGGAAAACCATATTGCGGCGGCCGGCGGCATTACCGCGGCATTGGCGGCGGCCAAGCGCCTCGACGCGAAAGTCGGCATCCAGGTCGAAGTGGAAACCCTGGCACAGCTCGATGAAGCATTGAACGCGGGCGCAGTCTCGATCCTGCTCGACAACTTCAATCTCGACATGATGCGCGCCGCGGTGCAGCTCAACGGCGGCCGGGCGTTGCTGGAAGCCTCCGGCGGCGTCAACTTCGACACCGTGCGCGCCATCGCCGAAACCGGCGTGCACCGCATCTCCATCGGCGCCCTGACCAAAGACATCAAGGCCACCGACTTCTCCCTCCGTATCATCGGCTAAGTCACGCAGCGCGGCTGTCGTGCGGTTGTTGCGTGTATGCCGCGGTGACAAAGTGTGAGTATCCAAGGCGGTTTGCAGCGTAAAGTCTTCGCTGGAGCCGCCGCTCCGGCGTCTCCAATACCCCCAACTGTTCTGGAGGAGACGCCATGTCAGAACTATTGCACATCAGTACAACGCTGGCCAAGATCATTGCCCGTATCAACCCCAAAGTATGGGAAGTGATCGGCGGCGGCCCGCTCGGCAGGAAGTATCAGCATGCTGCCCATCTGGCCGAGCCCGACCCGGTTCCCTGGCTGGAAGCTGCGCAGCTGTCCGCTGTCAGCCTGGCCCAACGGCAGGTCGACGCCGCGGCCGCGCTCACCACGCAAGGCGGCGACAGCAAGGCCTTCCTGAAAGCCATCCTGGACGACTGGTGCGGCACGGTGCCGCGCCCACCACTCAACTGGCCCGGCGGCGGTCCACGCCCACCGCGTCCGCCACGGCCCGATGAGCTGGAAGACTACACGCTGCCGATGGCGGGCGGCCTGGCCTTTGTCGCGCTGAGCGAAACCATCGGCAACGAAGTCTTTGCCAAGCAGATAGCTGAACTGGGCGGCAATATCATCGACCGCACCGCCAGCTACGCTCTGGAACATACCGAAAAGCGGCGCTAAACGAAAAAAGCCGCCCGGGCAGGGCGGCTTCGGTCGGCAGCAGGACCGCTTAGTCTTGCGCGTAGATGTTGTTGTCCTTGGTTTCACGGATGCACAGCGCGCCGATCACCAGGGTCGCCAACGCAATCACGATCGGATACCACAGGCCGTAGTAAATGTCGCCTTTGAACGCCACCAGCGCGAACGCAGTGGTTGGCAGCAAGCCGCCGAACCAGCCGTTACCGATATGGTATGGCAGCGACATCGAGGTGTAGCGGATGCGGGTCGGGAACATCTCCACCAGCATGGCCGCGATCGGGCCGTACACCATGGTCACATAGATCACCAGCACCCACAGGATCAACACCATCATTGGCTTGTTGATCTGGGCCGGGTCGGCCTTGGCTGGATAGCCGGCTGCCTTGACCGATTCTGCCACCGCTTTTTTCAGTTCGCCTTCCTTCTTCTTGGAGTCGGCGTCGAAGTTAAGGCCGTCGGCGGTCATGGTCGCGTTGAAAGCCGGCACTTCCTTGTCGCCCACCCTGATCACTGCCACGCTGCCGGCCGGGGCATCCTGGCGGGTATAGGCCACCGAAGCTTTCGACAGCATCGACGCGGCGATATCGCACGACGACGGGAATTTCTTCTCGCCGGTGGCGTTGAACTGGAAGTGGCAGGAGGCGGGATCAGCCACCACCACCACCGGCGAGTTCTTGATTGCCGATTCCAGTTGCGGATTGCCGTAGTGGGTCAGGGCGCCGAACAGCGGGAAGTAGGTGGCCGCTGCAATCAGGCAGCCGCCCAGGATGATCCACTTGCGGCCGATCTTGTCGGACAGGCTGCCGAAGAAGATGAAGAACGGCGTCGCCAGGATCAGTGCAATGGCGATCAGGATGTTCGCGGTGGCGATGTCCATCTTCAGCGTCTGGATCATGAAGAACAGCGCGTAGAACTGGCCGGTATACCACACTACCGCCTGGCCCATGGTCAGGCCGATCAGCGCGAAGATCACGATCTTCAGGTTTTTCCACTGGCCGAAGGCTTCGCTCAGGGGCGCTTTGGAGGTCTTGCCTTCCGCCTTCATCTTGGCGAAAGCAGGGGACTCGTTCATCGACAGGCGGATCCACACCGAGATGCCGAGCAGTGCAACGGACACCAGGAATGGAATGCGCCAGCCCCAGGATTCGAATTCCTCCAGCGGCATCGACTGGCGCACGCCCAGGATCACCAGCAGCGACAGGAAGAAGCCCAGCGTGGCCGTGGTCTGGATCCATGCCGTGAACAGGCCGCGCTTGCCGTGCGGCGCATGTTCGGCCACATAGGTGGCGGCGCCGCCGTATTCACCGCCCAGCGCCAGGCCTTGCAGCAGGCGCAGTGCGACCAGGATGATCGGCGCCGCGATGCCGATGGTGGCGTAGTTCGGCAGCAGGCCCACGATAAAGGTGGACAAGCCCATGATCAGGATCGTCACCAGGAAGGTGTATTTGCGGCCGATCATGTCGCCCAGGCGGCCGAACACGATGGCGCCGAACGGGCGCACAATGAAACCGGCAGCGAAGGCCAGCAGCGCGAAAATGAAGGAGGTGGTCGGGTCGCCGACGAAGAACTGCTTGGCGATGATCGATGCGAGCGAACCGTAAAGATAAAAGTCGTACCATTCAAACACGGTACCGAGCGAAGAGGCGAAGATGACCTTCTTCTCTTCCTTGGTCATCGGTGCGGCTTTGCCGCCGCCGATGCTCCGCCCGTCGGCGGTGCCAGAACTAATTGCCATTTTGCTTGTCTCCAATTGTGGTGTGTGTATTTCAAATGCTTCAACGGCAGGATGGAGTCTGGACCCGGTTCCTTACGTCATGCTTGCTTGAAACTTACACAAAACTTACAAGTCAAACAATTTAGCGAACGACCGTGCTAAAGCTGTGCTATGCTGGTTCGAAACAATTCATGCAGGAGACCGCCATGACCGACGCAGTCATTGTTGCAACCGCCCGCACCGGGCTCGCCAAATCCTGGAAAGGCGCCTTCAACATGACGCACGGGGCCACGCTCGGCGGCCATGTGCTGCAGGCGGCGCTGGCCCGGGCCGGCATCGAGGCGGGCGAGCTGGAAGACGTGGTCATGGGCTGCGCCAACCCCGAGGGCGCCACCGGCGGCAATATCGCGCGCCAGATCGCCTTGCGCGGCGGCGCGCCGGTCACGGTGCCGGGCATGACCATCAACCGCTTCTGCTCGTCCGGCCTGCAAGCCATCGCCACCGCCGCCCAGCGCGTGCTGGCGGGCGAGGGCGAGATCTTTGCGGCCGGTGGTGTCGAATCGATCTCCTGCGTGCAGCAGGAAATGAACCTGCACATGTACCAGGACGTGTGGCTGAATGAGCACAAGCCGGCGATCTACCTGCCCATGCTGCAGACCGCGGAAATTGTCGCCCAGCGCTACGGCATTCCGAAACAGCGCCAGGATGAGTATGGTGTGCAAAGCCAGCAGCGTGCCGCGGCGGCCCAGGCAGCGGGGCTGTTCGACGCCGAGATCGCGCCGATCACCGTCACCATGGGCGTGGCGGACAAGTCAAGCGGCATGCTGGGCACGCGCGCGGTCACCATCTCCGCCGATGAAGGCATCCGGGCCGACACCACGCTCGAAGCGGTGCGCGGCATCCGCACCGCGCTGCCGGGCGGCGTGATCACGGCCGGCAATGCCAGCCAGTTTTCCGACGGCGCGTCCTGCGCCATCGTCATGAGCGACCGCGCCGCCGCCGCCAAAGGCTTGCAGGCGCTGGGCGTGTTCCGCGGCTTCGCGGTGGCGGGCTGCGAGCCCGATGAAATGGGCATCGGCCCGGTTTTCGCGGTGCCCAAGCTGCTCAATCGCGCCGGCCTGAAGGTCGACGACATCGGCCTGTGGGAGTTGAATGAAGCCTTCGCCGTGCAGGTGCTGTATTGCGCCGACAAGCTGGGCATCCCGCTGGAGCGCTTGAACGTCAACGGCGGCGCCATCGCGGTCGGCCATCCTTACGGCGTCTCCGGCGCCCGCATGGTCGGCCACGCGCTGATCGAGGGCAAGCGCCGCGGCGTCAAGTATGTGGTGGTCACCATGTGCATCGGTGGCGGCCAGGGTGCGGCAGGCCTGTTCGAGGTGCTGTGATGGCGTCCCGGCTGCTGAACCGCCGCGATGTGGAATTCATGCTCTATGACTGGCTCGACGCGGAGCGCCTGGCCGGGCGCCCGCGCTTTGCCGACCATAGCCGCGAGACTTTCACGGCCGCGCTGGACACCGCCGAACAGATTGCGTCCGAGCTGTTCGCGCCGCACAACAAGCTGAGCGACCAGCAGGAACCGCACTTCGACGGCGCGCGGGTCAGCGTGATTCCGGAAGTGAAACGTGCGCTGGACGCGTTCTCGGCGGCGGGCCTGATGGCCGCCGGCCATGATTACGCCTTGGGCGGCATGCAGTTGCCGCTGACCGTGGAGAAGGCGGTCACGGCCTATTTCACCGCCGCCAACATGGCCACGTCCAGTTACGCCTTCCTCACCATCGGCAACGCCAACACACTGCTGAAATGCGCCTCCACCGCGCAGGTGGAGCATTTCGTGCGGCCCATGCTGGAGGGCCGCTGGTTCGGCACCATGTGCCTGAGCGAACCGCAGGCCGGCTCCAGTCTGTCGGACATTAGCACCCGCGCCGCGCCTGACCCGGACGTGCCCGGCCAGTACCGCGTGTGCGGGAACAAGATGTGGATTTCCGGCGGCGAGCACGAATTGGCTGAGAACATCGTCCACCTTGTGCTGGCCAAGATCCCCGGCGCCGACGGCAAGCTGGTGGCGGGGGTGAAAGGTATCTCGCTGTTCATCGTCCCCAAATTCCTCGACAACGGCGAGCGCAACGACATCGCCCTGGCCGGCCTGAACCACAAGATGGGCAACCGCGGCACCACCAACTGCCTGCTGAACTTCGGCGAAGGGCGCCACTTGCCGGGCGGCCGCAGCGGCGCCGTCGGCTACCTGGTGGGCCGCGCGGGCCAGGGCCTGTTGAATATGTTCCATATGATGAACGAGGCCCGCATCGGCGTCGGCCTGGCAGCGGCGGTACTGGGCTACACCGGCTACCTGCACGCGCTGGAATATGCCCGTGAGCGCCCGCAAGGCCGCCATCCGGCCGCCAAAGACCCGTCATCGCCGCAACTGCCGATCATCGCCCATACCGACGTGCGGCGCATGCTGCTGGCGCAAAAGGCCTACGTGGAAGGCGCGCTGGGCCTGTGCCTGTACAGCGCGCGCCTGGTCGACGATGAGCATACCGGCGAGACACCGGAAGTGCGCCAGCGCGCCGGCCGCCTGCTGGAGTTCCTGACGCCGATCACCAAGTCCTGGCCTTCGCAATGGGGCCTGGAGGCAAACAACCTGGCGATCCAGGTCCACGGCGGCTATGGCTACACGCGCGAGTACAACGTCGAGCAGTTCTACCGCGATAACCGCTTGAACCAGATCCACGAAGGCACGCACGGTATCCACGGCCTGGACCTGCTGGGCCGCAAGGCCAGCATCCACGATGGGGCCTTGCTCAAGACCATGGCGGAGGAAATCCGCGCCACCGTGCAGGCGGCCAGGAACACCGGCCGCGGCGCCGATGCGCGCCAGCTGGACGCGCACGCCAGCGCGCTCGATGCCGCCTGGTGCCGGGTTGAACAAGTGACGCAGGCGCTGTATGCTGCCTCCGACCTTAACCAGACCCTGGCCAACGCTACGGTCTACCTGGAGGCGGTGGGGCATGTGGTGGTGGCGTGGATATGGCTGCAGCAGGCCATGGCAGCTGTCGCCAAGCTGCCGGAAGAGGACAGCTTCCGGCGCGGAAAACTGCAAGCCTGCCGTTATTTCTACCAATGGGAGCTGCCCAAGGTCCAGCCGCAGCTGGATCTTCTGGCCGCCCTCGATACGACCACGCTCGACATGCAGGATGCGTGGTTCTGAGGATTAGCGAATGATCAAGCACATCGTCATGTGGAAGCTGAAAGAGCACGCCGAAGGCGCCGACCGCGCCACCAATGCCGCCAGGATGAAGCAGCAATTGCTGGCCTGCGCCGGCATCGTGCCCGGCATCCTGACACTGGAGGTGGGCATTGCCGAACCGGGCCTGGAGGCCACCTACGACGTCGTGCTGTACTCCGAATTCGAAAACAAGGAAGCGCTCGACGCATACCAGTCGCACCCGCAGCACCAGGCTCTTAAGCCATTCTTCGGCGCTGTGCGCGAGGCGCGCCAGTGCATGGATTACTCACTATAAGGACTCGAACATGCGAACTACCCAGGAACTCTTCGACCTCGCAGGCAAAACCGCACTGGTCACCGGCGGCTCGCGCGGCCTGGGCCTGCAAATGGCCCTGGCGCTGGGTGAGTTGGGCGCCAAGGTGGTGCTCACCTCGCGCAAGCAGGCCGACCTGGACGAGGCAGTTGCCGTGTTGCAGGAGCGCGGCGTCGAAGCCTTCGCCATCGCCGCCGACCTGGGCAAGGAAGCGTCGATCGATCCGCTGGTGGACGCTGCGCTGCACGCGTTGGGCGGCCATATCGACATCCTGGTCAACAATGCCGGCGCCACCTGGGGCGCTCCCGCGGAAGACTATCCGCTGGAAGCCTGGGACAAGGTGATGAACCTGAACGTGCGCAGCATCTTCCTGCTGTCGCAAGCGGTCGGCAAGCGTTCCATGATCCCGCGCCGCTCCGGCCGCATTATCAATATCGCATCGATCGCCGGCCTGGCAGGCAATGGCCCCGGCACCATGAAGACCGTCGCTTACAATACGTCCAAGGCGGCCTTGATCAATTTCACCCGCGCCCTTGCCGGCGAATGGGGCGAGTACGGCATCAACGTCAATGCTTTGGCGCCGGGATTCTTCCCTTCGAAGCTGAGCGCTGGCGTGATCAAGGCCATGGGTGAAGACAAGCTGGCGGCGGCAGCACCGCTGCAGCGCCTGGGCGGCGAGGAGGACTTGAAGGGCGCGGTTGCGCTGTTCGCTTCCGACGCCGGCCGGCACATTACCGGCCAGGTCCTGGCAGTGGATGGCGGGGTCTCGGCAGTCTAAGGAGTTTGCATGACTAAGTATCATCGCATCGTGCTGGCCTCGCGCCCGCGCGGTGTCGTCGTGCCGGAAAATTTCCGGCTTGAAGAAGTGGACGTGCCGGCGCTGGCCGAGGGCCAGGTCCTGGTGCGCAACCATTACCTGTCGCTGGACCCGTATATGCGCGGGCGCATGAGCGACGCCAAAAGCTACGCCGCGCCGCAGCCGCTCGACCAGACCATGATCGGCGGCACCGTGGGTGAGGTGATCGGGTCGCGCAACGCCCATTTCGCCGTCGGCGAGTTCGTGGCCGGCATGTTCGGCTGGGCCGAGATGGGGTTGTCCGATGGCGCCGGACTGCGCAAGGTCGACACCGGCGCGATCCCGCCATCGGCCCACTTGGGCGTGGTCGGCATGCCCGGCATGACCGCCTGGTATGGCATGCATGAGATCCTGCGTCCGAAGCTGGGCGAAACCGTGGTGGTATCGGCCGCCAGCGGTGCGGTGGGCAGCGCGGTCGGCCAACTGGCCAAGCTGGCCGGCTGCCGGGCGGTCGGCATCGCCGGCGGCAAAGCGAAATGCGATTACGTGGTCAAGGAACTGGGCTTCGATGCCTGCGTCGACTACAAGGGCGGCAACCTGAAGGCCGAGCTGGCGGCGGCCACGCCCGGCGGCATCGACGCCATCTTTGAAAATGTCGGCGGCGAAGTCTTCGACACCGCGCTGGGCCGCACCAATGCCTTCGCCCGCGTTGCCCTGTGCGGCCTGCTGGCCGGCTACACCGGCGCCGAGATCCCGATCCGCAACGCCAAGAAACTGCTCCTGAGCCGCATCACGCTGCGCGGCTTCATCGTCACCGAACATATGGATATGTGGCCGCAAGGCCTGTCTGAAATGGGCAGGCTGGTCGCAGCGGGCAAGCTGAAATACCGCGAAACGATTTCCCAGGGCTTGGCCTCCGCGCCGGACGCCCTTATCGGCCTGCTGCAAGGCCACAACTTCGGCAAACAACTTGTGAAACTCACTCCATGAAAAACTTCCAAGGCAAGGTCGCAGTAATCACCGGTGGCGCCAGCGGCTTTGGCCGCGAGTTCGCGCTGAAAGCCCATTCGCTCGGCATGAAGCTGGTGCTGGCCGACGTGCAGCAGGACGCGCTTGACGCCACCGCCGCGGAATTGCGCGGGCAGGGCGCCCAGGTCGTGGCCGTACGCTGCGACGTACGCAAGTCGTCTGAAGTGCAGGCGCTGGCCGATGCGGCGATGCGCGAGTTCGGCGCGGTGCACCTGGTCTTCAACAACGCCGGCGTCGGCTTCGGCGGCCTGCTGTGGGAAGCGACCGAAGCGGATTGGGATTGGGTGATGGGCGTGAACGTGTCGGGCGTGATCCACGGCGTACGCGTCTTCACGCCGCTGATGCTTGAATGCGCCAGGCGCGACCCGGATTATGAAGGCCACATCGTCAATACCTCGTCGATGGCCGGCGTGCTCTGCCCGCCGGTGATGGGCGTCTACAACGTGTCCAAGCACGCGGTCGTGGCGTTGACGGAGAGCCTGTATCACGATCTGTCGCTGGTGCAGGCGCCGATCAGCGCCTCGGTGCTGTGCCCATTCTTCGTCCCGACCGGCATCCACCAGTCGCACCGCAACCGGCCCGGCGACACGCCGATGGAGGGCAAGCCGACCGCCAGCCAGATGGCGGCGCAGGCCATGGTGAGCAAGGCCGTCACCTCGGGCAAGGTGTCCGCGCAAGACGTGGCGCAACTGACCTTTGCTGCCATCGCCGACGGCAGGTTCTACATCTTCACCCACCCTCAGGCGCTGGACGGGGTGGCGCAGCGGGCACGCGACATGGTGGCACAGGACAATCCGGCCGATCCGTACGCGGCTACGCCGCAGGTTCGTGAGGCCTTGCGCGCAATGTTGTGAGAGAATGCGCGGCATGACGACAACACTCCGCTTTGGCGATTGGGCCGCCATGCAGGCCGATGCAAAACCGATCCGCATGGAAGTCTTCGTGCAGGAACAGAACGTGCCGGCCGACCTGGAAATGGACGACAGGGATGCCCTCTGCCTGCACGCGGTGGCATACGATGCCGCGGGCAAGGCGCTCGGCACCGGCCGCCTGCTGCCCGATGGCCATATCGGGCGCATGGCGGTGCTGCGCAGCGCGCGCGGTGCGGGCGTCGGCGGCGCGATCCTTGAAGGCCTGATGGAGAAGGCCCGCGAGCGCGGCGACGGCAAGGTTGTCCTCAGCGCCCAGACCCACGCGGCGGCGTTTTACCTGGCCCACGGTTTCGCCATGGCAGGTGATGTCTTCCACGAAGCGGGTATTCCCCACATCGAAATGCACTACGAATTCTAGGAGTTGAAAATGAAACGTTCGATCATCGCGCTCGCTGTTTGCGCAGTGTTTGGCGCGGGCTTCCTCGCCGGTTCCATCAGCCCGATCCAGGTCGCGCAGGCCCAGGTCGGCAGCCCGGGCATGCAATGGCCGGCTGCCGCCGCGGCGCCCGCCACGACCAACGGCCCGACCCATTTCTACGCCATCGATACCGGTACCCGCACCCTGATTTCCTGTTCCCGCCAGGGCAAGGAAAAACCATCCTGCGTGCGGGAGCAGCTGCCTTAACGGATCTGGACTTCGTGCAGCTCCGCCGGTGCGTCGGAATACAGCTTGACGACGGTGGAACTGCGCGTGCCGTAGTTGGGCGATTCGATTTTCACTGCCGACAGCAAGCGTTCAAGTTCCAGCGGGACGCCGGTTTCCGGCAAGCGCATGTCCGGCGCGCGGGTCGTGTCCGACAACATCTCGAAGTAGGCGTCTGCCGGGGCGCCCAGACACAGCAGGCTGGCGAATTGCGCCTTCGTCTTCAGCACCTTCGGCCATGCCGAGTCGAGCAGGGCGTTCGACAGGCCATAAATCCCCGGTTCCAGCGGTTGGCCGTTGCGCGGGTCGTCATTTCCCTTGTTCGAGTACCAGACCAGCTCCTGGCCGTCGCACAGGACCAGGTTGAAACCGTTGTACTCGCCAGCGGCCGGGGCGACCTGCGCCACATACTCCTGCGCCGTCGTGGCGCCTGCCAGGAAATCGGCCACCAGCTGGCCGCGTGATGGCGCCAGCGGATTGTGCTCCTGCGGATTGCGCACGTTGGTGATCGCGGCAAAGCGCGAAGGCCCGCCCTGGCCGGCTTCGGGGCGCGTAATTCCCATCCAGCTGCCGCCGGCCTTCAGATCCCGTCCCGCGTAAATATGCGGCGCATCCGGCCATGGCGCGGCCGGCGTCGTATCGCGGTCGTAGAATTCATCGCGGTTGGCCGCGGCAATCAGCGGCACCCCGGGCACCACCTGCCAGGCAAATACGATCAGGCACATGGCGGCAAATCCTCGAAGAGTTCAACATGGCGCGGCCCGCTGGTCCAGCGCGCCAGGCCGGCTTGCGCCACGGCGGCGTCGAGCGCGGCCACGAAAGCATCGCCGGCGATCGCTGGATACACTTCCATCCAGGTCTGCACGCCATCAGGGGCCAAGGGGCGGCGCTTAAGCTGCGCCGCCACCCCATGCGCCACCGACAGCGCTGACTGCATGGCGACGACCGCCCCCTGCAGGCCAGCCGCCTGTGCGGCCTGCACCTTGTAATACACGTAGAGGTCCATGTTCAGACGTCGAGCTTATCCAGCGCGTAGGGCAGGGGCTTGAACTGCAAGGCCGGCCCGCTGGCCGAGCCAAAGCGCACGTCGCCTGCTTCCAGCGCGTCCAGCTTCATTTCCACCAGGGCATCAACACCGCCCGCGCCATTGCGCGCCGTGTTGACCACCATGCCGCACGGTTGCGCCGGATCGGCCGGCGCGAAGACTTCGGCCCCCGGCGCCACCGACGCGTCGGCGATGGATGCCAGAGCGGTGCGGCGTTTCAGCTTGCCGAGGTATTGGCTGCGGGCCACGATTTCCTGGCCCGGATAACAGCCTTTCTTGAAGTTCACGCCACCCAGCAGTTCGAAGTTGACCATCTGCGGCACAAACTGCTCCTGGGTGCCCGGGCCGACCTGCGGCACGCCTGCATGGATCTCGGACAGGCGCCAGGCTTCATTGCCGCCCACCAGCAGGCGGTCCTTCAGCATGGAAGCGGCCATGGAGGCGGTGTCCGCCGCAGCCAGCCACAGGTAGCGCGGCGCGCCGAAGGCGTCGGCCACGCGCAGCACGGTGCCAAGCGGATGATCGATCTTGCTGAACGGCTTGGCCGGCAGCACGTCGAACCAGGTCTGCAGCACCGCTTCCGCATCGCCGCCGCCGAGGGCCAAGGTCACGTATTGCTCCGTGACGTCGGCCGGCTTGGTCTTGCTGCGCAGGATGAACATCTGCAAGCGTTTCTGCACCGCCGGCTGGATCGCGCGCGGCAGTTGCAGGAAGATCGATTCTGCTGTCTTCCACATCAGGAAGGACGCCAGCATGCGGCCCTTGGGCGAGCAATAGCCGGCCAGGCGCACCTCGCCCAGCCCCAGGTGTTCGACGTCGTTGGTCAACTGCTTATGCAGGAAGCTGGCCGATTCTTCGCCGGTAAAAGCGATCAGTCCCTGGTCGCCCAGCGGGGCGACAAAACCGCTTGCCAGCTGGCTGGTGGTCAGGGTTTCGTGTTCCTGTGTTAAAAGTTGATTCCAGTTATTCATAAAGTTCCGTATTCTGGCGATGAAAGCATTATCATTACGGCCTTCATTATAGTGATCCCGCGCAAATTCCGCCGGGGGCTTGGAAAAGGCTGTCGTCCAGGCTGAAACTGGTTCAAGATTGAGTTACCGAACGGGCATTTGGAAATGGCGTTTATCAAGAAGTCGATCGCACTGGGAATGTTGGCCGTGGCCGGGGCCATGGGCGGGTTTGCCTGGTGGGCGGGCCAGCCGGTCATTGGCCAGGAACCGGCCATAGAATTCACGATCAGCAAAGGCAGTGGTGCCAGCGCCGCCGGGCAGCAAATGGTCGCCGCCGGCGTGCCGATCCAGCCGCTGATGTTCAACCTGCTGGCGCGGGTGACTGGCAAGAGCGGCCAGCTAAAGGCTGGCACGTACGAGCTGAAACCTGGCACAACGCCGATGCGCCTGATCGGCCAACTGGTGCGTGGCGAGTTCGCCCAGGAATCGTTGACCATCATCGAGGGCTGGACCTTCCGCCAGATGCGCCAGGCGATTGCCGCGCATAGCGGCCTGAAGCACGATACAGCCGAGCTCAGCGACCGCGAGCTGATGGCGCGCATCAATCCCGATTTCAAGGATCCCGAAGGCCTGTTCTTCCCTGATACTTATCTGTTTGCCAAGAATTCCAGCGAACTGGCCATCTTCCGCCAATCGCACAGCATGCTGATGAAGCGCCTGGACGAGGCGTGGGGCAAACGCGATCCCGGCTTGCCGTATAAAAACCCCTACGAGGCGCTGACCATGGCTTCCATCGTGGAGAAGGAAACCGGCCAGAAGTCCGAGCGCAATATGATTGCCGCCGTGTTCGTGAACCGCCTCAAGCTGGGCATGCTGCTGCAGACCGACCCGACCGTCATTTACGGCA
The DNA here is from genome assembly GCF_900113115.1 of Duganella sp. CF458. Lineage (GTDB taxonomy): Bacteria > Pseudomonadota > Gammaproteobacteria > Burkholderiales > Burkholderiaceae_D > Rugamonas. Next base: position 248,786 of record NZ_FOOF01000008.1, read on the forward strand.
TCGGGCCCAAGTTCGACGGCAATATCCGCAAGAAAGACCTGGAAACCGACACCCCGTACAATACCTATACCCGGGTGGGCCTGCCGCCGACCCCGATCTCGCTGCCGGGCGTCGCCTCGCTGGCGGCCGCGCTGGCCCCGGCCAAATCGGGCGCGCTGTACTTTGTGGCGCGCGGCAATGGCACCAGCCAGTTCTCCGACAACCTGACCGACCATAACCGGGCGGTCAACCAGTATCAAAAGCAATAACAATGACAACACGCGGTAAATTCATCACTTTTGAAGGCATCGACGGTGCCGGCAAGTCGACCCATATCCAGTTTGTCGGCGAGCTGGTCAAGGCACGCGGCCTGGAGCTGGTCAGCTCGCGCGAACCGGGCGGCACCCCGCTGGGCGAAAAGCTGCGCGAACTGTGGCTGCACCAGGCCATGCATGTCGAAACCGAAACCCTGCTGGTGTTCGCCAGCCGTCGCGAGCACCTGGCGCAAGTCATCGAACCCGGCCTGGCGCGCGGCGCCTGGGTCATTTCGGACCGGTTTACCGACGCCAGCTTCGCCTACCAGGGCGGTGGCCGCGGCCTCAGCCGTGAAAAGCTCGACATCCTGGCGCATTGGGTGCACCCCGACCTGGAGCCGGACCTGACCATCCTGTTCGACGTGCCGCTGGAAGTGGCGCGCGCCCGCCTCGACGCCACCCGCGACCTGGACCGCTTCGAACGCGAGAAGGCCGACTTCTTCATGGCCACCCGCGCCGAATACCTGCGCCGCGCCGCGGAGGCGCCGCAGCGCTTCCGCGTGATCGACTCCACCCGCAGCATTGCCGACATCCAGGCCGAGCTGGCCAGGATCGTGGGAGCGCTTGCTTGAGCGGCCAGGTCTACCCGTGGCAGCAAGGCGCCTGGCAACAGCTGCAGCAGCTGCGCCAGCGCATGCCGCATGCCATCCTGTTCCATGGCGCGCATGGCACCGGCAAGGCCGACTTCATCGAACAGTTTGCCCAGGCGCTGCTGTGTGAAAACGCGCGCCCGGACGGCCATGCCTGCGGCGCATGCCCAAGCTGCGGCTGGTTCCAGCAACACAGCCACCCGGACTACCGCCGCGTGCGGCCGGAGATGTTCGAAGATGAGCCGGCGGAAGGCGAGGAGGGCGAAGATAAGAAGGCCGCCAAGAAAGCGCCTTCCAAAGAGATCAAGATCGAGCAGATCCGCGCCCTGGCCGACTTCATGAATATTTCGACCCACCGCCAGGGCTTGCGCGTGGTGGTGCTGTACCCGGCTGAAGCGCTGAACATGCCGGCCTCGAATGCCCTGCTGAAAACACTGGAAGAGCCGCCTCCGGGCACCGTCTTCCTGCTGTCCTCCAACGGGCTGGACCGTGTCCTGCCGACCATCCTGTCGCGCTGCCGCAAGTTCAGCATGCCCATGCCGTCGCACGCCGAAGCGCTGGCCTGGCTCAAGGAGCAGGGCGTGCCCGACGCCGATAGCTGGTTGCGCGAGCAGGGCGGCTCGCCCTTGGCCGCGGTGGCTGCCTCCGAAACGGGCAATCGGGAAGAATTGGACGCTTTCTTGCAATATTTGGCCCGCCCAAGTGTGGAAGGCGCACTGAAAACTGCCGATAAATTGCAGAAAGTACCACTGAGTGCCTTGGTTTCGTGGCAACAACGCTGGCTTTACGACCTGTTTTCGTACAAACTTGCAGGTAACATCCGTTATTATCCGCGGTACCAGCGTGAGCTGGCCGGATTGGCGGACAAGGTGAACATCAGCCGCCTGATGGGAGCGATCAAGGGCGCCAATGAAAGGCGCGCGACATCCGACCATCCGCTGTCGCCGAAATTGTTTATTGAAGATATGCTTCTTGACTACACTGCTTGCTGTAGCTGAAGAAAGGAAAAAATGAGCGCAAGCCCTAACGATCCAGGCACCGCAGCCGTCAACCGGCCAACGGTGTTATCCCTCGCAATCAAGGAAAAGGCAGCCCTGTATGCGGCCTATATGCCTTTCCTGAAGCAGGGCGGCATGTTCGTGCCGACCCAGAAGCCGTACAAGATCGGCGACGAGATTTACCTGTTGCTGACGCTGATGGACGATCCGAACAAGTACGCGATTGCCGGCAAAGTGGTGTGGATCACGCCGCCCGGCGCGGCCAACAACAAGACGCAAGGAATCGGCGTGCATTTCCCGGACGACGAGACCGGCACCCGCACCCGCCTGCGGATCGAGGAAATCCTGGGCGCCGCACTGCGCTCGTCCCGCGCCACCCACACGCTGTAACGCATGACGAAGTTCCGCCACCGCCTCGCCACGCTCGACGATTTACCTACCATAGTCGCGATTTACAACAGCACCATCGCCTCGCGCGAGGTGACTGCCGATACCGAGCCGGTGTCGGTCGAATCGCGCCTGCCCTGGTTCCACGACCACCAGCCGGCGCGCCGGCCGCTGTGGGTCATCGAGGAGTCCGGCCGCGATGGCATCATCGGCTGGATTTCGTATTCGAACTTCTATGGCCGGCCGGCTTATTCGGGCACGGCGGAGGTCTCGATCTATATCGATGAAGACTGGCGCGGCAAAGGCGTGGGCCGCTATGCGCTGCAGGAAGCGATCGCTTTTGCGCCGCAGGTGCAGGTTCACACGGTGCTCGGCTTCATCTTCGGCCACAACCAGCCATCGCTGGCGCTGTTCGCGAAGTTCGGTTTCGAAACCTGGGCCAAGCTGCCGCGCGTCGCCAATCTCGACGGCATCGAGCGCGACCTGATCATCCTCGGCAAGCGCGTCGCTTAAAAGGCGCCCGCCAGCCGGGCGATGATGCCCAGGACCAGCGCCAGGATCGATAACAAAGCGCTGAAGGTCCAGCGAAATCCGCGTTGCATCTCCTGGCGTAGCTCTTTGACCGACTCGGCGCGCGCGGCACGCTCTTCGCTTGAGGCGCGCTCCAAGGCACGTCGAAGCTCGGTGAAGCCTGCCTCCATAGCGTTTCGATGATCCGCGAAGCCTGCGTCCATGCTACTGCGCAATGCGGCCATTTCCGTTCGCTGCTCAATAAACCCGCGTTCCATCGTCGCGCGTAACTCGGCCTGCCCCTGAAGCAATGACTTCTGGCATTTTTTCAACGCTGCGATCTCGGTTTCTGCTTTCGACATGCGTTCCTGGATTCCGCTACTTGGCGTGGCAGCATCCACGCGGTCTTGACATTGGACAGGCGCATTCCGGATAAGTTCCGCAATTTTCGATAAAATGCCGGGATGTTTATCGATTCCCACTGCCATATCGACTTCCCGGAGCTGGCCGCCCGGATGCCTGAAATCCTCGCCAAGATGGCGGAAAATAAAGTCAGCCACGCGCTGTGCGTCTCGGTCGACTTGCCGGACTTTCCGCGCGTACTCGCGTTGGCCGAGCAATACCCGCACATCTACGCTTCGGTCGGCGTGCATCCCGATTACGAGGACACGCCTGAACCTGGCGTCGAACAACTGGTCGAGTTGGCCAAGCACCCCAAGATTGTCGCCATCGGTGAAACCGGCCTGGATTATTACCGCCTGGAGGGTGACCTGGAGTGGCAGCGCGAACGCTTCCGCACCCATATCCGCGCCTCGCGCGCCTCGCGCAAGCCCTTGATCATCCACACCCGCTCGGCCTCGGAAGACACCATCCGTATCATGCGCGAGGAAGGCGCCGGCAGTGACAAGGGCGGCGTGGCCGGCGTCATGCACTGCTTTACCGAATCGCTGGAAGTCGCGCGCGCCTCGATGGAACAGGGCTTCTACATTTCCTTCTCCGGCATCGTGACCTTCAAGAGCGCGAAAGAGCTGCAGGCGGTAGCACTGGAAGTGCCGCTGGAACGCATGTTGATCGAAACCGATTCGCCTTACCTGGCGCCAGTGCCGTATCGCGGCAGGATGAATGAACCGGGCTACGTGGCGCACGTCGCGGAATTCATCGCCAAGTTGAAGGGCGTTCCGGTGGAAAGAGTCGCCGAGCAGACGTCGGCCAATTTCTTCGAGCTCTTCAAGGCTGCCGCCTGATGACCAGCCGCCGTCGGGCAAGCGTCTTCCTGGCCGGCGTGGTGCTGGCGGCATTCGGCGGGCCGCTATATGCCAACCCGGCAGCCGAGGAAACCGATGTGGAAGCCGACAAGGTCGCCTTCTTCCGGGCCGTCCAGATCGACGACGACCGGGCGGTGAAAGCTATCCTCGCCCGGGGCCTGGATCCCAACCTGCACGACCCGGAACGCGGCGAAACCGGCCTCATCATCGCCATGCGCAACGACGCGATGAAGGTCGCCCGATTGCTGCTCAGCCATTCCGGGCTGAAAGTCGATGCGCAATCTCCCAATGGCAACACCGCCCTGATGATGGCGGCTTTGCAAAAAAACAAGGCTGCCGTCCTGGCACTGTTAGGCAAGGGGGCACAGGTCAACCGTCCCGGCTGGACCGCCCTGCATTACGCAGCCGCAGCCGGCGACCTCGAGATCATGAAACTGCTGCTCGAGCGCCACGCTTATATCGACGCCGCGTCGCCCACCGGCACCACCCCGCTCATGCTGGCGGCCCGTGAAGGCCAGGAAGACGCGGTCAAGCTGCTGCTGGAGGAGGGGGCCAACGCCAAACTCAAGGACCGTGCCTGGCGTGAAAATGCCGCCCAGTTCGCCATCCGTGCCCAGAAACCGTGGATCGCCGAGCAAATCCGCCGGCACCTCAGCGGCAAATAGGACGGTATTTCCCTTTCATATCGTGCAAATGGCCAAATGCGCTTGGGGCGACAATCCTACTGTCGAAAACCCACCGCGCGCCCGCGCCACTGCCATGCTGAACGAACGCGAAATCGAAAGCTGCTACCTCGGCCAGTTCATCCCGGTGCATTACCACCACAATATGCTGATGGATGCCAACCGCATGCACAACTTCAAGGCCGCCATCGATTACGTGGTGAAGCCCGGCATGAAGGTGCTGGAACTGGGCGGCGGCACCGGCGTGCTGTCCTTCTTCGCGGCACAGAAGGCTGAAAAGGTCTATTGCGTCGAATTCAACCCGGAGATGGTGCAGGAAGCGCGCAAATTCCTCGCCATGAACAACAATGGCGCGCGCGTCGAGGTGGTCCACGCGGACGCCTTCGAATACCTGCCGCCGGAACCGGTCGACCTGGTGATCTGCGAAATGATCCACGTCGCCATGCTGCGCGAGAAGCAAGTCGAGGTGATCGAGCATTTCAAGCAGCGCTACCTGCAACGCTTCGGCGGCCCGTTGCCGGTATTCATGCCGGAAGCGGTCCTGATGGCTGTCCAGCCCGTGCAGCAGGATTACGATTTTGATGGCTTTATTGCCCCGATCGTCCAATTCCAGCAGCCCGGACAGCTCCAGAACGGCACAGTGGAACTGGCCCAGCCCCAGGTCTATGCCCTGATCGATTTCACCCAGCCCAACGAAATGCTGTACCGCTGGGAAGGCCGGTTCATCGCCGAACGCGACGGCCAACTGAACGCACTGCGCTTCATCACCAAGAATATCCTCGCCGTAGTGCCCGAGCGCAATAGCACGATCGACTGGCTGAACCACTACATGACCTTGCCGCTCGCCGAGCCGGTGCGGGTGCGTGCCGGCAAGGCCGTACAGCTCAGCTTTGCCTACCGCGCCGGTGGCCAGATCCAGTCCCTGCAAGCCACTATGCAGGCGGGCCTGGTGCTGGCGGACGCGGCGCTCGTGCTTGCCGGGACCTGATACTTCGCCGGCACGCGATACGCGCGCCGGCGGGGCTTGCAGTTCGTCCCCATTTTCTGGCAGCTCGTCGCCTGCCAACGCATTTGGTCGCATGTCCGTTGTCCGGGCCGGACGTCCGCTATAAAGTTGCCTCAACTTCAATCGGAGGTAATGGGATGTTCGGTTTCATCTTATGGCTGTTGTTGTTGTTCCTGTGCTGGCCGCTCGCCTTGCTGGCACTGGTCCTGTACCCATTCGTCTGGCTGCTGATGCTGCCACTGCGCCTGCTCGGCATTGGTGTCGAGGCGGTGTTCGAACTCCTGCGCGCCATTGTCATGCTGCCGGCACGCATCCTGGGCGGTTCGCCGCGGTAAGCAGCAGTCAAAAGCAGTAATCAGCAGTAAACAGCGGCAAGGTGTTGGCGTGACTTGGGCTGCCGATGTAGGATGCGGCGAACAGGAGGCACGCATGAACACGAAGGGCCGCGCCAATCTTCGCAACGATGTTTTTACCGCGGCCTTGATCGACCACGGCCTCGCCATGCAGGGCATCGCCGGTCCGAAGGCTGCCTACCTCTATCTTGTCCAGCGCCGCATTCCGCTGCTCATCATCAAACGCGTCATGTCGAGTCCACGCGAGCGCCGCCAGCCCGGCGCGGCGGGTTTGCCGCCTGATCGCTAAAGGCGCTCTGCGCGGCGTCGACAATTTTTCCAGTTCGTATCGAAACCGCTCTGCACCATTCCCGCTGCTACGATGACCCGACGAAAAATAATTCGGGCAGGGGAAACAATGAATCAATTCGAATACCCGCGGCCCCAGCTGGTCCGCGATGCATGGCAATGCCTGAACGGTGAATGGGAATTTGAATTCGACGATGAGCACAGGTTCAGCCTGCCGTCCGATCCGATTCCATGGTCGCGCAAGATCACCGTTCCGTTTGCACCGGAAGCGGCCGCCAGCGGCATCGGCGATACCGGTTTTCATCCCGCCTGCTGGTACCGCTGCCGTTTCAATGTCGCGCAGCGCGGCGCGCGGACCTTGCTGCACTTTGGTGCCGTCGATTATCAGGCGCGGGTATGGATCAACAACCATATGGTGGCCGAACACGAAGGGGGCCACACCTCCTTCACGGCCGACATCACGGATGAACTGATCGAAGGCGAGCAAACCCTGGTTGTGTTGGTGGAAGACGATCCGGCCGACCTGGCCAAGCCGCGCGGGAAACAGGACTGGCAGCGCGAGCCGCATTCGATCTGGTATCCGCGCACGACCGGCATCTGGCAAACCGTGTGGATCGAAAACGTGGCGGCCACCTATATCCGCAAGTTGCGCTGGACCCCCATCTTCGATGGCTACGAGCTGGGCTGCGAGGTGTTGGCCGGCGGTGACGCCTGTGCCGAGCTGGCAGTCGAGGTCAGGGTGTGGCTCGGCCAGCGGCTGCTGGCCGCCGACAGCTACCTGCTGGTGGGCCAGGAAGCCAACCGCAAGATAGCCCTGTCCGACCCCGGCATTGACGACTCGCGCAATGAGCTGCTGTGGAGCCCCGAGCGTCCCACCTTGCTTGATGCCGAGCTGACGCTGTATGCCAATGGCCAGTTGCTGGACCGTGTCCGTTCCTATACGGCGATGCGTTCCGTGTCGATCAACCGCGACCGCTTCATGCTGAACGGCCGTCCCTACCAATTGCGCCTCGTGCTGGACCAGGGTTACTGGGTCGACAGCTTGATGACGGCGCCTTCCGACAATGATCTGCGGCGCGATGTCGAACTGGCCAAGGCAATGGGCTTCAATGGCGTGCGCAAGCACCAGAAGATCGAAGACCCGCGCTACCTGTACTGGGCCGACCGGCTCGGGCTGCTGGTCTGGGAGGAAATGCCGTCCGCCTACGCCTTTAGCGCGCGTTCCATGACGCGCCTGGTGCATGAATGGAGCGAAGCAATCGATCGCGACTATAGCCATCCCAGTGTGATTGTGTGGGTTCCGTTCAATGAATCCTGGGGTGTGCCGAACCTGACGGCGGTGCAGGCACATCGCAACGCGGTGGAAGCGCTGTATCACCTGACGCGCATGCTTGACCCGACACGGCCGGTCATCGGCAACGATGGCTGGGAAGCGTCGGCCACCGATATTCTCGGCATCCATGACTATGATCCCGACCCGGACCGGGTACGCCAGCGCTATGAAGTCACCGATCCGGTGCGCACCTTGTTCGACCAGCGCCGCCCCGGCGGACGCATCCTGACACTGGACGGTTTCCCGCACCGCGGCCAGCCGATCGTGTTGACCGAGTTTGGCGGCATTGCGTTCGATCCCAATGCGCCCGAGCACCACACCTGGGGCTACTCGCGCCAGAACAATGCGGAAGCGTATCTCGAGCATTACCGCGCCCTGCTCAAGGTGGTGAACGAAACCGCGATGTTCAGCGGTTTCTGCTACACCCAGTTTGCCGACACCTTCCAGGAGACGAACGGCTTGCTGAATGCCGACCGCAGTCCCAAGATCCCGCTGGAACAGATCAGCGCCGCGACACGCAACGCGCCTTAGTTGGGCCTTAGTTGCACGTTAGTCGCGCGTCAGCGTGTCAACGCATTGCAGCAATCGATTCGACTGGCAGGCAGGCTCTGTCAAAACAAGGAGAGTGACATGCAGACTTTGATCGTATTTTGCCACCTGCGCTGGGATTTCGTGTTCCAGCGTCCCCAGCACCTGCTCACCCGCCTGGCCAAGCATTACAAGGTGGTGGTGGTCGAAGAGCCGGTGCATGAGGAAGGGGAGGCGCGCATGGTCATCTCGCATCCCGCGCCCAACCTGACGGTATGCCAGCCGCATACGCCGGTACAGGCCCACGGCTTCCATGATGACCAGATCCCCTTGCTGCAACCCTTGGTGTCGGCGCTGGCGCCGGAAGGCGAACAGGTGCTGGTCTGGTTCTACACGCCGATGGCGCTGCCGCTGCTGCAAGGCCTTCACCCTTCGCTGGTGATCTACGATTGCATGGACGAGCTGAGCGGCTTCAAGAATCCGCCCAAGCAGCTGCTGCAGCGCGAGACGGCCTTGCTGAATATTGCCGACCTGGTGTTTACCGGCGGCCCCAGCCTGTTTGAGGCCAAGCGCTCGCGCCACGACAATGCCCATTGTTTCCCGAGCAGCGTCGATGCCGCGCATTTCGGGCAGGCCCTGGTACGCAGCAATGACCACCCCCTGCAAGCGGCCATCCCGCATCCGCGCCTGGGCTTTTTCGGCGTCATCGATGAGCGTTTCGACGCCGGCCTGGTGGCCGCTATCGCCGATGCGCATCCCGCGTGGCAGCTGGTGCTGGTAGGGCCGGTGTTCAAGATTGATCCTGCTTCGCTGCCGCAGCGCCGGAACGTCCATTACCTCGGCCAGCAATCCTACCAGGCCTTGCCGCAATTCCTTGCCGGCTGGGACGTTTGCCTGCTGCCGTTTGCGCTGAACGAGGCCACGCGCTTCATCAGTCCGACCAAGGTACTGGAATACATGGCGGCCGAACTGCCGATTGTGAGCACGGCGATCCGCGACGTCGAACAGCCCTATGGCGGCATCGTGGCCATCGGCCATGACCACCAGGAGTTCATTGCGCACTGCGAGGCGGCGTTGACGCAGGGTGCCGGGCAGGCCGCAGCCATGGTACAGGCCATGCGTGATGTGGTGGCCCGCACTTCATGGGATGCCACGGCTGAACACATGCTTGCGCTGATGGCGCAGACGGCGCCGGGAGGCAAAGCGGCACGCCTGGCCGGCGATACCGACGGCGCGGCCGCCAAGCTCAACCCGCTGCGCAGCCCAGCCAACACGCCGCACTACGGCAGCATAGTGATTGGCGGTGGCCCGACCGGCTTGTCCACCGCCTACCATGTGGGCGCGGACAACCTGCTGCTGGAACGCAATTCTTCCGTCGGCGGCTGGTGCCGTTCGATCAAGGACGCTGGCTTCACTTTCGACTATGCCGGGCACATCATGTTCTCCAACGATCCATACGTGCTGGATCTGTACGACAAGCTGCTGGGGGAGAACCAGCATTGGCAAATGCGCGAAGCCTGGGTTTACAGCAAGGATGTGTACACCCGCTATCCCTTCCAGGGCGCGCTCTATGGCTTGCCGCCGGACGTGATCAAGGAATGCATCCTGGGGGCGATCGAAGCCCGCTACGGCGAGGCAACAGCGACGCCTTCCTGCGCCAGCCCTGAAGTGGAGGATTGCTGCGCAGACGGCAGTGCCGAAGCAGCCAGGGCCGGCCCGCAGGCACGCGAACAGACGACGCAAAGTTTTGAGGAATTCATCTATAAGGTGTGGGGCGCGGGTATTGCGAAGCATTTCGCGATCCCCTATAACCGCAAGCTGTGGACCGTGCCGTTGAGCGAGATGGAAACCTCATGGCTGGGTGGCCGCGTGCCGCTGCCCAACCTGGCTGAGATCATCGACGGCGCTCTGCAGCCGGTGGCCCGTCCGATGGGGCCGAATGCACGTTTCGGCTACCCTCGCAAGGGCGGCTTCCAGGCGTTGATGAATGGCTTCCTGCCGCATATCCGGGGCAAGATCGAGCTCAACGCCGAAGTGGCCCAGGTGCTGCCGGAAGCGCATACCGTGACCCTGGCCGATGGGCGGCGCTTCCAGTACGAAAAGCTGGTCAGCACCATGCCGCTGCCGGAACTGGTGCGGCTGATCGGCACGGCAGCGCCACCCGAAGTGCGCGAAGCGGCACGCGGATTGCGCCATATCTCGATCCGCTGCGTGAATATCGGCATCGCACGCACGGGTGTCACCGACAAGCACTGGATCTACTATCCGGAAGACAGCATTTTCCACCGCATCTTCGTGCAGGGAAATGCCAGCGGCGAATGCAATGCACCAGGCGGCTTCGGCTTCACTTGCGAGATTTCCTACTCGCCGTGGAAGCCCTTGCCGCTGGATGGCGACGCGCTGATCCAGCGCTGTATCGCAGACGCCATCAAGGTCGGTTTCATGCGCGCTGACGACAAGGTGCTGGTGGCCAACCAGGTCGATATGCCGATCGCTTACGTGGTCTACGATCACCAGCGCGCGCGCAATGTGGCCACCGTCCGGGATTGGCTGGCCCAGCACGATATCCTGCTGGCGGGCCGCTACAGCGAGTGGGAATACTACAATTCCGACCATGCTTTCCTGGCCGGCAAACGGGCTGCGGAGCAGGTGGCGCGGCAGCGCAGCCGCGTGGCGCCACGGGCTTCCTGATCGGCGGCGGCGATCATGAAGATCACGAAATTGAGTACATACCGGGTCGCCCCGCGCTGGATGTTCCTCAAGATCGAGACGGACGAAGGTGTCAGCGGCTGGGGCGAGCCGGTGATCGAGGGCCGGGCGCGGACGGTGGAAGCCGCCGTGCACGAACTGGGCGAACTGCTGGTCGGGCAGGAACCGTCGCGTATCAACGACCTGTGGCAAGCCATGTACCGTGGCGGCTTCTATCGCGGCGGCGCGGTGTTCATGAGCGCCATCGCCGGCATCGACCAGGCGCTGTGGGATATCAAGGGCAAGGTCCTGGGTGTGCCGGTGTATGAGCTGCTGGGCGGGCGGGTGCGCGATCGCATGAAGATTTACAGCTGGGTAGGTGGCGACCGGCCGGCCGATATCGTGGCGGGCATCGAGACCTTGCGCGCGATCGGGCTGAATACCTTCAAGATGAACGGTACCGAGGAAATGGCCATGCTGGACAGTGCCGCAGCGGTCGACGCGGCGGTGGAACGCATTGCCGGCATCCGCGATGTGTTCGGCTACGAGATCGAATTCGGCATCGACTTCCATGGCCGCGTGGCCTGGCCCATGGCCAAGCCCTTGCTGCGGGCGCTGGAACCCTACCGGCCCTTGTTCGTGGAAGAGCCGGTGCTGGCCGAACAGTCCGAATACTACCGGCGCCTGTCCGACATGACCAGTATTCCGCTGGCAGCCGGCGAGCGCATGTTTTCGCGCTTCGAGTTCAAGAAAGTCCTGGAGCAGGGCGGCTTGGCCATCCTGCAGCCCGACCTGTCGCACGCCGGTGGCATTTCAGAGTGCCTGCGCATTGCCGCCATGGCCGAAGCCTACGATGTCACGCTGGCGCCGCATTGTCCGCTTGGGCCGGTGGCGCTGGCCGCCTGCCTGCAGGTGGACTTCGTTGCCTACAACGCGGTGCTGCAGGAGCAGAGCATGGGCATCCATTACAACCAGGGCGCCGAACTGCTGGACTATGTCCACAATGCGGCCGACTTCCGCATGGAGGGCGGCTATATCGCACCCTTGCCGCTGCCGGGCCTGGGTGTCGATATCAACGAGGAACGGGTCATCGAAGCCAGCCGCGCCGCGCCCGATTGGCGCAACCCGCTGTGGCGGCATGCCGATGGCAGTGTGGCCGAATGGTAGCGCCAGCCTGCCTGCTGGGCATCGACTGGGGCACCAGCAACCGGCGCGCCTATGTGATCGGCGCAGACGGCGCCTGCCTGCGAAAGCATGAAGACGCCTTGGGCGCGCTTGCCGCGCAGGGCCATTTCGCCGAGGCGTTGCAGGCTTTGCGGCAGCAGCTCGACCTCGATGCCCTGGTTCCAGTGGTCATGTCGGGCATGGTGGGCAGCGCGCAAGGCTGGCAGGAAGTGGCCTACCTCGATAGCAGCGTGCCGCTGGCGCGCTTGCCCGACACGCTGGTGCCGGTCAGCGGCGCCGCCGGCTGTTTCATCGTTCCAGGCTACTGCTATCGCGAACATGGCAGCATCGATGTCATGCGCGGCGAGGAAACCCAGCTCCTCGGGGCGCTTTTGCGCCAGCATGGCGATGGCAGTTATGTACTGCCGGGCACGCACAGCAAATGGGTGGAAGTGAGCGATGGCACGATTTCGCGCCTGACCACCTACATCACGGGCGAGCTGTATGCAGCATTGCGCTCATCGGGCACCCTGGCTGGGCTGATGGCCGAAGGGCAAGCGGATGCCGAAGCCCTGCGTGCCGGCGCCAACCGTGCGCAAAGCGCCGAAGCCCTGAGCCATACTCTGTTCGAGGCGCGCGCCCGCGTCGTGGCGGGCGGGTCGAGTGCCGGTGAAACGCGTTCCTATGTCAGCGGCCTGCTGATCGGCACCGAGTTCGCAGCGCGCCGTGACGAGGCGCCAGCCGGCGCCGGCGGCATGCCAGTGCTGCACCTGATCGCGTCGCATGAGTTGACGGCGCCGTACCGCGAAGTGGCGCAAATGCTCGGCTATGCCACGCAGCTGATCGACCCGGACCAGGCTTACTGCGCAGCGCTGGCACGCTTCATGGAGGCAATCTGATGAGCGCAATCGACGACTATCAGCCGCCATTGGTGGCGATCCTGCGGGGCCTGACGGAGGCGGAGGCGCCGGCCGTCGCAGCGGCACTGTTCTACAGCGGTTTCCGCATCCTCGAAGTGCCCTTGAACCGGCCGGGCGCGCTCGAATGCATCCGCCTGCTGGACCGCATCAAGCCCGGTGATGCACTGGTCGGCGGCGGCACCATGACAACGGTTGCCGACGTCGATGCCGTCCATGCCGCCGGCGGCCGCATCATGGTGGCCCCGAACTTCGATCCGGCCGTCATGCAGCGTGCCCGCGCACTGGGCATGCTGACGCTGCCTGGCGTTGCCACCCCGACCGAAGCCTTGGCGGCCTTGGCCGCGGGTGCCGACGCCATCAAATGGTTCCCGGCCGAGACGCTTGGGCCGAGCGGGCTGCGCAGCGTGAAGACCATCCTGCCGCCGTCGGCCAGGTTATGGCCCGTCGGCGGGGTGAGCGCGGGAAACCTGCACGAATGGATGCGCGCCGGCGCCGATGGATTCGGGATCGGCGGCCGCCTGTATGAGCCGGGCATCGCCTTGCCCGAGCTGGAGTCAAGGGCGCGCGAACTGGTCGCGGCCTGGCGCGCGCGATGAAGCCTTGTGTCGACAGCCGGCTGTTTGGCGAGCTCGCCAATGGCGAGCCGGTGATGGAGTTCACGCTCGACAACGGGCAGGGCATGCTGTTGTCCGTGCTCGATTATGGCTGCATCATCCGCAGCTGGCGTGTGCTGGCGCGGCACGGTGCGCCGGTCGATTTCGTGCTGGGCTTCGACACCTTGCTCGATTACGAGCGCGACACGGCATACTTCGGCGCCGTGGTGGGGCGCTTCGCCAACCGGATTGGCGGCGGCCGCTACCAAAGCGATGGCAACCATGTCCAATTGACGCAGAACGAGGGCGGGAATCACCTGCACGGCGGGCGGCGCGGCTTTCACAAGCAATGCTGGCAGGGGCATGCCAGCGGCGACAACGAGCTGGCCCGCATCAGCATGTGCCGCCTCAGCCGCGATGGCGAGGAAGGCTATCCCGGCAACCTGCTGGTCATGGTGACTTATGAGCTCACTGCCAGCGGCGAACTGCGCTGCTGCTACCAGGCCATCCCCGACCAGCCAACGCCGGTCAGCATCAGCCAGCACAGTTACTTCAATCTGGCAGGCGAGGGCGATATCCTTGGGCATGAACTGTGCGTCGACGCGGCACGCTACCTGCCGGTGGGGCCGGAGTTGCTGCCGACAGGGCAGCTGCAAGAGGTGGACGGCGGGCCGTTCGATTTTCGCCTCAGGCGGCGGATCGGCAACGCCTTGGCCGAGGCGCACCCGCAACTCGCGCTGGCCCATGGTTATGACCACAATTTCGTGCTGGCGCGCGGACCGGGGCCGCAGGCCAGCCTGGCCGACCCGGCCTCGGGCCGCCGGATGGATATCTATACCAACTGCCCCGGGCTGCAGTTCTACAGCGGGAATTACCTCGACGGCACGCTGGGCGGCAAGGGGCGCGACTTGACGCGCCATGCCGGGCTGTGCCTGGAGCCGCAGCATTTCCCGGATGCGCCGAACCAGCCCGGTTTCCCCGATGCGATCTGCCGTCCCGGTGCTCCCTACAGCGCGAACACGCGCTACGTCATCGACAGGTGGAGGTGAAATGGAGCTGATTGTCGATGCCCAGAATGCGCTGGGCGAATGCATTGTCTGGTGCGGGCGCACGCAAGCGCTGCTGTGGACCGATATCCTGGGCCGCAAGCTGTGGCGCCACCGTCCTTCCAGCGGGGAAACCAGGCAATGGGACATGCCGGAGCGCCTGGCATCGTTCGCGCTGACCGCCGCGGAAGGCCGCTTGCTGCTTGGCCTGGAAAGCCGCTTGGCCTGGTTCGACTTGGCCACGGGCGAGGCGATGACCATCGTTGAGGTCGAAGCCGATGTTGCCGCAACCCGGATCAACGATGGCCGCTGCGACCGCCAGGGGCGCTTCGTGTTCGGCACCATGAACGAGGCAATCGGCAGGGCGCCGGTCGGACGCTTTTACCGGCTTGGCCACAATCGCCAGCTCGAACTGCTGCCGTTGTCGCCGGTGGCAATTGCCAACAGCATCTGCTTTAGCCCGGACGGCGCCACCATGTACTTCTGCGACTCCTTGTCCGGCTTGATCCGCTGTTGCGATTACGGCGACGACGTATCGGGCGAACGTATCTTCGCCCACCTGCCGCCGGGCTGCGGCGAGCCCGATGGCTCCGTGGTCGATGCCGACGGTTTCCTGTGGAATGCCGAATGGGGCGCGAGCCGGATCGTGCGCTACCGGCCCGACGGCAGCGTCGAGCGCGCCGTCGCGGTCCCGGTCAGCCAACCGACTTGCCCGGTGTTTGGCGGACCGGACTTGAACCAGCTCTTCGTGACCAGCGCCCTGGTGGACCTGCTCGAAAGCGAGCGCTATGCCGGCGGCGTATTCGGCATGCCGGTGACGGATGCGGTCGGCCTGCCGGAAGTCCGTTTCGGCGCTAAAATGGGCGATGACTCAGCAATTTGAACACTTCAAGCCAGTTGCGCTGAACCACGCCAGCCGCCTGCTCAACCACGGCCCCACCGTCCTTGTCGCCAGTGCCCATGAAGGGCGCCGCAATATCATGGCCGCGGCCTGGTCGATGCCGGTGGAATTCACGCCGCCGCGCATCGCCGTCGTGATCGACAAGCATACCTTCAGCCGCGAACTGATCGCTGCCAGCGGCGTGTTCGCGCTCTGCATTCCGGGCGCCGCAGCGGCGGACCTGGCTTACGCGGTCGGCACGGCGAGCGGCCGGGAAAGCGATAAATTCGCGCGCTTCGGCATCGAGGCGCGGACCGGGGAAGCCACCGGCGCGCCGCTGATCGCCTCGGGCTGCGTAGCCTGGCTCGAATGCCGCCTGATCCCTGAGCGCCATGCCGAAGATGCGTACGACACCTGCTTCGCCGAAGTGGTCGCCGCCGCGGCGGATGAACGTGTATTTTCCGAAGGGCATTGGTCATTCCGCGAGGACAATGCCGACCTGCATACGCTGCACCATCTTGGTGCCGGTGTGTTTGCGCGCGCGAGTACGATGATAAAGGCGAAAGCGCTCCCTTGATTTCTTGTTGAGCCGCCCAATCTTCGCACTCCTGTTACTGATAGAATCGAAGATGCCCGCAAGGCATCGTTCAAGGAGATTGTGATGAGCCGCAAGACACCTATCGAGCGTTACCGCAATATCGGCATCAGCGCCCACATCGACGCTGGCAAGACCACGACGACGGAGCGCATCCTGTTTTACACCGGGGTCAACCACAAGCTGGGCGAGGTGCACAATGGCGCCGCGACCATGGACTGGATGGAACAGGAGCAGGAACGCGGCATCACCATCACCTCGGCAGCCACCACCGCCTTCTGGAAAGGCATGGGCGGCAATTTCCCCGAGCACCGGATCAATATCATCGACACGCCGGGGCACGTCGACTTCACGATCGAAGTCGAGCGCTCGATGCGCGTGCTCGATGGCGCGGTCATGGTGTACGACTCGGTCGGCGGCGTGCAGCCGCAGTCGGAAACCGTCTGGCGCCAGGCCAACAAGTACAAGGTGCCGCGCCTTGCCTTCGTCAACAAGATGGACCGGGTTGGCGCGGACTTCTTCCGCGTGCAGCAGCAGATCAAGGACCGCCTGAAGGGCACCGCCGTGCCGATCCAGATCCCGATCGGCGCCGAGGAAAACTTCCATGGCGTGGTCGACCTGGTCAAGATGCGCGCCATCATGTGGGACGACGAGACGCTGGGCGTCAAGTTCACCTATGAAGACATACCCGCCAGTTTACAAGACCTGGCGCAGCAGTGGCACGACCATATGATCGAGGCCGCCGCTGAAGCGACGCCCGAACTGACGGAGAAATACCTGAACGGCGAAACGCTGACCGAAGACGAGATCAAGGCCGCGCTGCGCGCGCGCACCATCCGTAACGAGATCGTGCCGATGCTGGCCGGCAGCGCCTTCAAGAATCGCGGCGTGCAGGCCATGCTCGATGCGGTGATCGAGTACCTGCCGTCGCCGGTCGACGTGCCGGCGATCGCGGGCCACGATGAGGACGACAAGGAAATCGAGCGCCATCCTTCGGATGAGGAGCCGTTCTCCGCGCTCGCCTTCAAGATCATGACCGACCCGTTTGTGGGCCAGTTGACGTTCTTCCGCGTGTATTCGGGCATCGTCAATTCCGGCGATACGGTCTACAACCCGACCAAGACGCAGAAGGAACGCCTGGGACGCATCCTGCAGATGCACGCCAACGAGCGCAAGGAGATCAAGGAAGTGTTCGCGGGCGATATCGCGGCCGCCGTGGGCTTGAAGAACGTGACCACCGGTGACACGCTCAGCAATCCGGACCAGGTCATCATCCTGGAGAAGATGGTGTTCCCCGAGCCTGTGATTTCGCAGGCGGTGGAACCGAAGACCAAGGCCGACCAGGAGAAGATGGCGATTGCCCTGAACCGCCTGGCGCAGGAGGATCCGTCGTTCCGCGTGCATACCGACGAGGAATCGGGCCAGACCATCATGTCCGGCATGGGCGAGCTGCACCTGGAAATCCTGGTGGACCGCATGCGCCGCGAGTTCAGCGTCGAAACGACGGTGGGCAAGCCCCAGGTGGCGTATCGAGAAACCGTGACCAAAGCGGTGAGCGATATCGAGGGCAAGTTCATCAAGCAGTCAGGCGGCAAGGGGCAGTACGGCCACGTGGTGCTGAAGCTGGAACCGATGGAAGCGGGCAAAGGCTTCGAGTTCGTCGACGCCATCAAGGGCGGTGTGGTGCCGCGCGAGTTCATTCCGGCGGTGGAGAAGGGGATCCGCGAGACGCTGACCACCGGCGTACTGGCGGGCTACCCGGTGGTCGACGTGCGCGCCACGCTGACCTTCGGCTCCTACCACGACGTGGATTCGAACGAGAACGCCTTCCGCATGGCCGGTTCGATGGCGTTCAAGGAAGGCATGCGCAAGGCTGACGCGCAGTTGCTGGAGCCGATGATGCACGTCGAGGTGGAGACACCCGAGGAATTCATGGGCAATGTGATGGGCGACCTGACCACGCGGCGTGGCATGGTGCAGGGCATGGACGAAATTCCGGGAGGCGGCGGCAAGCAGGTTCGCGCGCTGGTGCCGCTGGCGGAGATGTTCGGCTACTCGACCTCGCTGCGTTCGCTGACGCAGGGCCGGGCCACCTACACCATGGAGTTCCAGCACTACGCGGCGGTGCCGAGGCACATCCTCGACCAGGTGGCGACGGCCCGCGCCTCAGCAAGGCACTGAGCGGGGCACCAGGCCGCGCATTAAGCCGCGCACTAAGCCGCGCATTAAGCCGGTTCGAGCAAGGCCGCGAATTCGTCGGCCGGGACAGGGTGGCCATACAGGTAGCCCTGTCCCTGTTCGCAGCGCAGCAGCTTGAGCAGCTTGGCTTCTTCTTCCGTCTCGATCCCCTCGGCCACGACCTTGAGGTCAAGGTTGTGCGCCAGGGATACCACCGTGCTGACCAGGCCCATATAGCCTGCGTCCTGCGACATGCGGGTGACGAAGGAACGATCGATTTTCATCACGTCCACCGGCAGGCTGACCAGGTAGGACAGCGAGGAATATCCGGTGCCGAAATCGTCGATCGCCACCGGTACGTCCAGGGCGCGGACCTTGCTCAGGATTTCAACCACGCGGTCATGATCGGAGACCAGCGAGCTTTCCGTGATTTCAATCGAGAGCGGCCGATTGTCGGCGCCGGCGGTATGCAGGGCATGCTCGATATCGTTGAACAGGGAATCGCAGCGGAACTGCGCCGGAGCCACGTTGACGGCGATCTGCGGCGGCTGCAGGCCCGCATCGTGCCAGGCGCGCCAGTCCTGCATGGCGCGCTGCATGACCTGGCGGCCAACGGCGATCACCAGGCCGGTGCGCTCCAATTCCGGCACGAATTCCGACGGCGACACCAGCCCGCGCTGCGGATGGCGCCAACGCACCAGCGCTTCGGCGCCCGTCAGCTTGCCGGTGCGCAGGTCGATCTTCGGCTGGTAGAAGTTGACGAACTCCTGGCGTTCGAGCGCTTCGCGCAATTCCACTTCAAGGCTGATCTGGCGCGCCACCACGCGGTCGGCGGCACGGTCGTACTGCCCGAAACGCAGGTCGAGGTCGCGCGCGGCGGACAGTGCATCCCAGGACTTCACCAGCAACTCGTCGGCGGTCGTGCCGTCGTCCGGCAGCGCCGCGGCGCCGGCATTGATGGTGCACCAGATCTTGTGTTCCTTGACCTGGTAGGCGCCTTGCAGCATCGGCACCGCCGTTTCGTGAATGAATTCCGCGGCCGTTTGCGTGCCATGTGCCGGCAGGAACACCGCAAAGCGGCCGACGCCGACGTGGGCCAGCAGCATGCTCTCGGCCACCACCGAGCGCAGGCGCTGGGCGATGTGGCGCATCAGGCCGACGGCGGCGGCATTGCCGTAGGCCGAGCTGATCTCGTCGAAGCGGTTGATGTTGATCAGCAGGACCGTGCCGCGCGCGTCGGAAGCGGCCAGGGCGGCAATTTCCTCTTCAAACTGCAGGCGGCTCGGCAGCCCGGACAGCACATTGGTGCGCGCCAGGCGATGCATTTCCTGCGCGTTGACCAGGCGTTCGATGCCGTAGCTCAGTTCATTGCTCAACTCACCGGCGCGCTCGCGGTAGAAGGCGTCGAAATGGTGCTCGCGCCGCGAGTAAAAGGTGGCCACGCCCCAGGGCTGGTTGTTGACGAATAGCGGAACCGCCATGCATGACGCGATTTCATGGCCCTTGCGCGAACCGGATTGCACACGGCCGGTGGCTAGTACATGGCCCGCCAGTTCCGCCGCCAGCCAGTCGGGCGGGTGCTCGCCCGCGCTCCAGTGGCGCTCCTGGCCTTCGCGGCTGGCCGAGGCGAACAGGTACAGCGTGCCGTCGTCGGCGCGGCGGCTGATGGCCGCGCAATCGAGGCTGGGCTGGTGGGCCGCGAGGCGGCAGGCGTCCAGGCACAGCTGCTCCAGCGTGCGCGAGCGCGGGATCAGGGCGCTCAGGCGCGACAGCAGCACGTAGAAGTTATCGTGGCGGATCAGCGCGCGTTCTTTTTCCACCTCGGTAGTGACATCGATCGCGGAGCCGCCGGTAAAGGACTCGCCATTCACATGGATCGGGAACTTGTGCACCAGCCAGTGGCGCTTGCCCTCATCGGTCGTCTCCATGGTCTTGGTGACGTCCGGATTCTCCGGCGTTGCGCCATCCTGCTGTTCCAGGCCGCCGCCCATGACGTAATCGCCCTCGGCATCCTTGATCCAGAGCGGGGCCGGAGCATGCTCGGCGAATCCGGCCAGGAAGCCTTTGGCGCGGGCCAGGCCTTGGCGCAGGCTGTGTTGGGTGCGCACGCATTGCGCCAGGTCGGCCAGCGCGGCATGCTGATCGTCGGAATAGTTTTCGGGCAAATAAGTAAATAACAGCTGCTCATCCGCCAATGCCTCGGCCGGCACCGGCTTGCCGCACACAAATCCAGCCAGCCGCTGCAATTCTTCAAGCGAACTGGACTGCAAATGTTCAATGGATGTGCGCTTGTTCATTTCAATCACATCAGTTTGAACTTGAGTTGCACGGATAAAGCGCCATGCAGACGTTCCTTGTATGTAGGTACGATAGCAAAGTTAACGCCAACGCGTTGATATTCCACGCTGATGACGGGAATTGCCGCGAGGAACCATCCGCCGTCGCGCATTTTCGGATAGCCATTAAAGCCGCCGACGACCGCGCCCAGGCGCACCGGGCCGATCGACCACGGCTGGTAATAAACGCCGGCGTAATTCGACATGTGGCGATCGCTATTATGGAAGCGGCCGGCAGTCACGGAGGCAACAGTGGAAAAACGGTATTCAGCGCCGAAACCGGGGTTGGTGTCGTCGAAACCTTTGTCGCGCTGGAAGTGATAAGAGTAGAAACCGGGATTTACCCAAAGTTCGGATAAAGGCTGGTTTTCAATCACTGAAAAGGTGTCGGCAAGCGCCGGCAGCGACAGGGCAGCAAAAGTAGCCCCGAGTAAAAGCTTTTTCATTTATTTCCAAAAATTTAATGACTGCGGGTGAATTATAGCGTTTGTGTCAATTCGAGAGATTTCAATTGCGGGCCTTGGCGTGAACAAATCGCAGAATTGTTGTAATTAAGTCATCTCCGTCGACCGGTTTGGCCACGAAACCGTTCATGCCGACCGCCTCGCACTCGGCGCGCTCACCCAGCGTGACGCCGGCGCTCATCGCCAGCACGGGCAAGTCCTGCCCCAGCTCCTTACGGATCGCCTGGGTCGCACTGAACCCGTCCATCACCGGCATTTGCACATCCATCAGCACCAGGTCGACGGGCGCCCGTCCCGAGCGCAAGAAGCTGAGCGCCTGCTCCCCGTTCTCGGCGATGTGGACCTTGGCGCCGACAGCTTCCAGCATGCTGCGGGCGACGAGCTGGTTGAGCGCATTGTCTTCGGCCAGCAGGATCGACAATCCTTCCAGTGCCTTGCTGCCACTGCTGAACGCGCCCGCTGCCGCGCGGGACCGGGCGGCGGGTGCGGCCGCCTTCCCGCCTTGGACGGACAGCGCGTAATACAGCGCCGAGCGGGTCAGGGGGCGCAACAGTTCAGGATCATGGCCGGGATCGGCGGCTGGCGGCTGGCCACCGCAACGCACACAGATCCGCTGCGCGATATTGGCCCTGCGCGCGCTCGCCGCCAGGCTTCTGTCATAAATCAGCAAGTCATAGTTGGCGCGTGCCAGGGCTTCGCCGATGCCGGCCGCGGAATCAACCGTATCGCAGCGCCAGCCCCAGCGCGCCGCCAACTGGACCACGTCATCATGCTGTTCCTGCTTGGGGTCGGCGTACAGGACGCGCCAATTGCGCCTGGCGCCAGGGGCGCTATAGGGATCCGGCAGGTCGCCTTCGCGCAGCGGCATCAGGAAGGTGAACGTGGTGCCGCGCCCTGGCGTGCTGTTGACTTCGATCGATCCGCCCATCATTTGCACCAGCCGCTGGGAAATAGTGAGTCCGAGGCCGGTGCCGCCATAGCGTCGGGCCATCGATGCGTCGGCCTGGCTGAAGGGGCTGAACAGGCGCTGCAATTGCTCGGTACTGATGCCGATGCCGGTGTCGCTGACATCCCAGCGCAGCATGCCGGGCTGGGCCGGGTCCCGGCTGGCGTGGACGCTGACCGTGCCGCGTTCGGTGAACTTGAGTGCGTTGCTGACCAGGTTGAGCAGCACTTGCTGGACCCGCTGCACGTCGCCATGCAGCGAAGCCGGCACGTCGGCCTCCACACAAAGCGAGAGTGCCAGCGCTTTGTCGGTGCTGGTCATGGCCATCACTGCCGCCAATGCGCTCAGCACGTCTTCGACCAGGAAGTCGTCATCGGCCAACTCCAGCTTGTTGGCTTCGATCTTCGAGAAGTCCAGCACGTCGTTGAGCAGGGCAAGCAGGGAGCGTCCGGCGCCCGAGACCATGTCGAGGTACTGGCGTTGCTCCGCATTGAGCGGAGTGCGCGCCAGGATCTGGCTGACACCGAGCACCGCATTCATCGGGGTCCGCAACTCATGGCTGATATTGGCAACGAAGGCGCTCTTGGCGGCGCTGGCCGACTCGGCCTGGGTCTTGGCGTCGTTGAGTTCCTTTTCGGCCGCCTTTTCAGCCGTGACGTCGCGCATGATCATGGCGTAGCCAATGCAGTTGCCCTGTTCGTCACGCACCGGGAACAGTTGCTTCAAGCCCAGGAAGGTGCTGCCGTCGCGCCGCCGGCGCCAGGACGTGGATTCATACTGGCCATGTTCCAGCGCGAGCTTCATGCTGGTGACGGCATGGCTCTCGGTGGAGAGCGTCTGCAAGGGCTGGCCGACGATGTCGGCGGACGCATAACCGAACAGCTTTTGGGCGCCCTCATTCCAGGTGGTGATGGTGCCGGCCGGGTCCAACAACACGATAGCGTGGTTGCGGATGTGGGAAGTGAGCAGCTTGAAGCGGGCTTCGGATTCTTCCAGGCTGGCCGTTTGCTGTTCGAGCTGCCGGGCCGATTGCTCCTTGGCGCGCAATGCGGCGATACGTTCGTGCACCAGGTTGCGGCTGGCGCCGAAGAACAGCAGGCTGATCAAAGTGCCCATCAGCAGCAGCATGAAGGACTTGCCCTGGTCGACTGCGGTATCGAACATGGCGGTAGGACGTACGTTCAAGGCCCAGGTCTGGCCGTTATCGCCGACCGGCACATACTGCAGGCTGGACAAGCGCGTGAAGCTTTGCCCCATGCCGCTGCGGGCGCTGGTGTACATCAGCTGGCCCTTCATATCCTGGAAGTAAACGTCGAGACGCACCTCGCGCAATGCGTCGCCGAAGATGCCATGCATCAGGTCGACCATGCGGAAAGGGCTGTAGACGAAACCATGCAATTCGCGGTGCCCTGCGGCATTCTGGTGATAGACGGGATTGAACATCAGGAAGCCGGCCTGCTTGCGGCCTTCAATTTCCTGCACCAGCGTGATCGGACCGCTGGCGGTCATTTTCCCGCTTTGCATGGCGGCCACCATCGCGTCGCGCCGCGTGGGTTCCGACATCATGTCATAGCCAAGGGCGACGTTATTGCGCTCCGAGCGCGGCTCCAGGTAGACGATGGCCGCATGCAGGTCGCGGTCGCCCTCGGGCCAGACACGCAGTTCCTGGTTGAGCGCCGCCACCGCCCCGGCCGGTGCAAAACGCGCGAAACCGACGCCGAGCACCCCTGGATACTGCTTTTGCACATCCAGTCCCGCGACAAATTGCTGCCATTCGTCGCGTTCGACGCTGACCGAAGCGTCGAACAGCGCAGTGCCGGCGCGCAGCAGCGATTCATATCCCTCCATGCGCATGCGTATGGTTTCGCGCACGTTGTCGGCGGCGCGCTGGAACCGCTCGCTGGTACGCGATTCGGTGTCGTAGGTGATCCAGGCCCAGGCGCCGACGGTCAGGGTCATACAGGCCAGCAGGATCAGGATCGGCGTCCAGACATAGCTTTCCGCCAGGGCGGGATCTTCCTCGGTAGCCAGGACCCAGGCCAGGATGCTGCTGATGGCCAGGTAAGTCGACAGCGACAGCAAAGAATGGTGCAGCACACCCGAAACGAAGGGGCCGTGGTCCATGACCGTGGCCGGGATCGCGATGCTGGAAATGATCGCAAGTGCGATGCGCACCATGGAACGCCAGCGGTTGACGGCCGCCAGGCCGAGAAAGAACAGCAGGCAGTACGGCAGGAACTGGAACGCGGCGAAGTGCGCATCGCTCAGGAAGACAGCCAAGGTGGCCAGCACCAGCGAAGCGAGAAACACCAGTTGGCCCGGCGCCCAGTGCGGCCATGCCGGCCGCGCCGGGGCCGCCATGGCGAGCGGCGCAAGCAGCAACAGGCCGAGGAAGTCGCCAGTCCACCAGGTTGCGGCAACCTGCCAAGCCAGCGCGGGTGGGACGATGCTCGACAGTTCCAGCGACAGCACGCCCACCAGTGCCGATGAAAGGGCCGCCACAGCGGCGACCCCGCCGTATTTATACACTTCGCGCTGGGTTTGCAGGCCCATGCCGGCAATGCCCAGGCGCTGCAGCAGCCAGTGGGCGATCAGTGCCTCCGCTGCATTGCCGAATGCGATTGCCAGCGAGACGGTCAACAGCACCGGCAACGAGGCGGCATTATTGTTTTGGAAGACAGCGAGGTTGGCGAGGAAAGCGCCGACCAGGATCGCGGGCCAGAATTGCCGGCCATAGCGCAGCAACAGTACCAATGCAAAGCCGGAAGGCGGCCAGATCGGACTGGCATTGCTCTGCGCCAGGGCCAGCATCAGGCCAAGCCGCGCCAGCAGATAGTACGCTCCAGTAGCGAGCAGCAGGACTGTCAGCGTACGCAGGCGATAGGGCATGGCGTGGTGTGCGGGACGGTGGTGATGTCTTTATATCACGGAAAATGTATAAGGCTGAAATGAAGTTGTCACAATTGCCCCTTAGCATGTCAATATGCAATTAACTCCGGAAAATCGAATTCGCCTGCGCGCCACGGTATTTGGCAAGACCGAGGCCGGACGGGTGGAATTTGTCCAGCGCAGCGCTGGGCTGACGGCACGCCAGCGCTCGGTGCTGATCCTGATCGACGGCCAGAAGGCCCTGGGTGAGATCGAAACCTGGCTGGGCGAGGACGACATGCTGGAGGCGGTGGAAGCCTTGCTGCGCAAGGGCTTGGTAGGCATCAGTTCAGCGCCGGCGCCGGCTGCGGCACCCCCCGCTGCGTCCCCCATCGCTACCCCTCCCGCCGCGGCGACAGTGGCAGCGCGCGAGTTCATGGTGGCCGCGGCGCGCAAACACCTTGGCCTGATGGCGGCCGACCTGGTGCGCCGCATCGAACACGCGAAAGACGAGAGTCAGCTGGCCGGTGTCATCGGCCTGTGGCACGTCTCGTTACGCGAATCCAAGACCGGCAAGCCCTGCGCCGAGGGCTTGCTGGCCGAAGCGCGCGCCTTGCTTGCCTAGTTCGGCCGCTTGCGGTGGAATACCAGGGGGCTGTAAGGTACCGCCGATGGAGGAGGGGAGTTCAGGATACCCGGCTTCATCGCGCCAACCACGTGCATCTCGCACGGCTTGCAGTCGAAGCGCAGTGTATAAGTGTGGTCGCCGCTGACCAGCGTCATCGGTTCGGCCTTCACCTGGCCCTGCACGCCCTGCACACCTTTCGCCTGCTTTGGGCACAGGTTGAACGAGAAGCGCAGGCAATGCTTGGTGATCATCAGCGGCACTTCGCCCGCTTCTTCATGCGACTCATAAGCGGCGGCGATCAACTGCACGCCATGCTTGTGATAAAACTCGCGCGCCTTTTCGTTGTAGACGTTGGCCAGGTAGCTCAGTTGCGTATCCGGATAAACGGCGCGCGGTTCGGCCGGCGCCTTGCGCTGAGGGCGCTGCCAGGCCGCCAGTCGCGCCGCCTCGTGCGCCGCCACAGCATCGCGGCGCAGGGCGTTGATGGCGGATGATGGCACGAACCACGGCTGCGACAACTTCAGCTCCACATGATCAGCCACGAACATGGTGTTGCCAAGCTTTGCCAGGCTGGCGCGCAAGCCGCTCTCGGCCTGTTCGGCGTTCTGCGCCGGCTGCAGTGCAAGTGCCGCATCGCTGCTGCTGACAATGCCGTCTTCATCGATGATCGACAGGCGCAGGCCGCCTTCATTCTCGGCCAGGGTCAGTTGCAGGCCGACGTGGCGGTCGGACGATTTCTTGTGCAGCGCCGCTTCCCACTGGTGGTCGCGGTTGCGGTGGATCACGGTCCCGACTTTCAGGCCTGGCAGGACAGCCATTTGCTCGTTCGGGAAGATGCGCCAGCGCTGGCCGTCTTCGCTGTCGCCCAGCTTCTCGGCCTTGTTGGCCTGGATGCCGACGGTGGTGCGCTTGTTCATGTAATTCAGGCCGTCGCCGTTCGCCATCGGCGCATTGGTGATGACGTCGATGTGGTCGCCGCCCATGCGCACCACGGTGCCCAGTTCCACGCCAACGTATTTTGGCGAATCGAAGGCGCCGATATCTTCCTGGCGGCCGTTCGCGAAGTAATCGGTGTGGCCGCGGTGGAACGTCTTGTCCACGTCCGGCGTGAACAGCACGCGGGTGCGGCCGCTGGCGGCGCGGGCGAATTCAGGACGGCGTTCGAGCAGTTCGTCCAGCAATAGCCGGTAATGGGCGGTGATGTTCTTCACATAGCCCATGTCCTTGTAGCGGCCTTCGATCTTGAAGGAACGGATGCCGGCGTCGACCAAGGCTTCCAGGTTGGCACTCTGGTCGTTGTCCTTCATCGACAGCAGGTGCTTTTCGAAGGCCACGACGCGGCCCTGGTTGTCGGACAGCGTGTAAGGCAGGCGGCAGGCCTGCGAGCAATCGCCGCGATTGGCGCTGCGGCCGGTGTCGGCATGCGAGATATAGCACTGGCCGGAGAACGCCACGCACAGCGCGCCGTGCACGAAGTACTCGAGCGGGGTATCGACTTCCGCGCGGATCTGCTTGATCTTGTCGAGGGTCAGCTCGCGCGCCAGCACCAATTGCGAGAAGCCGACGTCGCCGAGGAACTTGGCCTTTTCAACGGTGCGGATGTCGCACTGGGTCGAGGCGTGCAGCTGGATCGGCGGCAAGTCCAGTTCGAGCAGCCCCATGTCCTGGATGATCAGGGCATCGACGCCGGCTTCGTACAGTTGCCAGATCTGTTTGCGGGCCAGGTCGAGCTCCGAATCGTGCATGATGGTATTCATGGTCACGAAGATGCGCGAACGGTAGCGGTGGGCGTACTCCACCAGCGAGGAAATATCCTCGATAGGATTGCTGGCGTTGTGGCGCGCGCCGAAGGCGGGGCCGCCGATATAGACAGCATCCGCGCCGTGCAGGATGGCTTCGCGGCCAATTTCCGCGGTTTTAGCTGGCGCCAGCAGTTCGAGCTCGTGATCAAGCAAAGACATTCTGAGATAACCCTACAGTTGCAAGGGTAGTTATTATACCGGCTCGTCGAAGCCGCGATCGCCCAGTTTTTCCTTCATGTAGTCGACGAACGACGCAATCCGCGCCGACAGGGCGGTATTGCGGTAGTAGACGGCATTGATCGGTTGCCGCACCTCCAATGTTGCATCGACCAGGATCTGTTGCAGGCGGCCGGCCTTGCGGTCGGCATTGCTCAAGAAATCGGACAGGCAGACGATGCCCGCCCCGTGCAGTGCCAGGTGCAGCAGGGTTTCGCCGCTTGAAGTGTAGATATTGGGCGTGACATGCACCGGCTGGCCGTCCGCGTCTTCCAATGGCCAGTCGTTCAAGGTTTCCGGCTGGTTGAAGCCCAGGATCGTGTGGTTAGCCAGGTCAGCCACGGCGGCGGGTGCGCCGTGCTTTTCGATATACGACGGGGCGGCCAGAACGCGCAGCTTGCCGGTGCCGATCGGCGTGGCATGCAGGGTCGAATCCCGCAGGCGGCCGATGCGGAAGGCGACGTCGGTGCGCTTCTCCATCAGGTCGGTGATGCCTTCGTTGCTGTTCAATTCCAGCTCAACGCGGGGAAAACGTTCGCGGTAGCCGTTCACCAGGGGCACGATCACGTGCAGCATGAACGGCGTGGAAGCATCGATGCGCAGGCG
This sequence comes from Duganella sp. CF458, assembly GCF_900113115.1. Lineage (GTDB taxonomy): Bacteria > Pseudomonadota > Gammaproteobacteria > Burkholderiales > Burkholderiaceae_D > Rugamonas. The sequence continues at coordinate 276,950 of NZ_FOOF01000008.1, forward strand.
GCCGGCAGGGCCTTGGCGGCGCAGGGACATCTTTTCTTCCGTTTCTTCGACCTTGGCGACGATGCTCCGCGCGCATTCAAGGAACGCCTTGCCTTCCTCGGTCAGCTCCAGGCGCCGCGTGGTGCGCCGGACCAGCGTGGTCTCCAGTTTTTCTTCCAGGCGGGTCAGGGTGCGGCTGGTGGCGGATACCGTCAGGCCCTGGCGTTCGGCGGCTGCGCTGATCGATCCTGTGGCCACAATGGCAATAAATGCCTGCATTTCGTCGAGCGTCGTCTTCATACCTTTGATTATTGCTCAAATATCTTTCGCGGAAAACAGGCTTTTTCCGCAACAGTCGCGAGGGTAGAGTGTGGCCACACTGATACCAAGGATCTTATAAATGACCATTCCATCATTTGGCGCCGGCACCTTCCGCCTGCAAGGACAAGCCGCGTTCGACTCCGTCCGTAACGCGATCGAAGCGGGCTACCGCGCCGTCGACACCGCGCAAATCTACGATAACGAAGCCGAAGTAGGGCAGGCTGTTGCCGCATCAGGCATCGCGCGCAAGGACCTGTTCCTGACCACCAAGGTCTGGAACGACAACTTCGCCGCTGGCCGGCTGCTCGCCAGCCTGGAAGAAAGCCTGGAGAAATTAGGCACCGACTACGTCGACCTGGCCCTGATCCATTGGCCCCTGAGCAAAGTGCCGGTCGAGGAGTATATGGTGGCGCTGGCGACGGCGCGTGAGCACGGCCTGGCGCGCCAGATCGGCATCTCGAATTTCAATATCGATTACACCAGGCGCGCGATTGCAGCAGTCGGTGCAAGGCAGATCGCGACCAACCAGATCGAGTTGAGTCCCTACCTGCAGAACCGCAAGCTGGTGGATTTCCTGCAAGGGCAGGGCATTCACGTGACGTCGTACATGACGCTGGGCTACGGCAAAGTGTTGGGCGATCCGGTAATTGCAGCCATCGCCGCCCGCCATGACGCCACTGCGGCGCAGGTGACGCTGGCTTGGGCGATGCAGCTGGGATACTCGGTCATTCCTTCATCAACCAGGCGCGAAAACCTGGCCAGTAATTTGCTCGCCACCGGGCTCCAGTTGACCGCGCAGGATATGGCGGAAATCGCAGCGCTGGAGCGCAACGGCCGCATGGTGAACCCGGAAGGACTGGCCCCGGCCTGGGACCTGTAAGCCGTTTTAAGGGCAGCCTAAGCTTGACGGCCTAGCATCGCCGACGTCCGTAAAATTGAGGAGCAAGCGATGCAATGTCCCGTCTGTAAGAATGTCAACCTGGTGATGAGCGAGCGCCAGGGAATCGAGATCGATTACTGCCCGAACTGCCGTGGCGTGTGGCTGGATCGGGGAGAGCTCGACAAGATCATCGAGCGCTCCCTCCCTGGTGGGGCCGTTCCCCAAGCCGTCCAACCGCAACGCGTGCCCGATCAGCGCAACCAGCAACACGATCCCCGCTACCAGCAGCATGGCGGTCACGCTCACGGCTTTGGCAGCCATCCACAGCACAAGAAGAAGAAAGAAGGCTTCCTCAGCGATCTGTTCGACTTCGACTGAGTCGTCTTACAAGGACTGCAGGAAGGCAAGCAGCGCCGCGCGGTCGGCCTGTGGCAAGGCGGCGAAACGCTGGCGTGAAGCATCGCCTTCGCCGCCGTGCCACATGATCGCTTCGGTCAGGTTGCGCGCGCGGCCATCGTGCAGGTAGCCAGCCTTGCCGCCATTGCCCATCACCTTGTCGGTATAGCCGATCCCCCACAGCGGCGCGGTACGCCACATGCCGCCTTTGGCCTGGCCCTCGACGAAGTTGTCCGCCAGCCCAGGGCCCATATCGTGCAGCAGCAAGTCCGTATAGGGGCGGATCACCTGGTTGCGCAGTTCAGCCAGCAGGTGTCCAGGGCCGGTGCGCATTTCGACGGTATGGCATGCCGAGCAGCGCATCGCCTGGAACAGCCGGGAGCCGGCACTCACCTGCTGCGCATCGACGCGGTGCTCGTCCAGCGGCGCCACGCCTTTCGGGAATCCACTAGGCAGGCTGCGTTGGGCCGGCACGGCAACCAGGGCGAGATACTGCGAGATCAGTTGCAGTTCCGGCTCGCTCACCCCGCGCTGCGCGGCGGCAGATTTGCATTGGGCAGGATCACTGCCGCAGCTGCGGTTCGGGTAGACCGGCGATGTGACTGCCATATCCTGCAACAGGGCTGCCGCGGCTTGGTGGCGAAGAGTCGCTTTCGAAGCCTTCCAGCCGAAGCGGCCCAGGCGTACCGCCCCCGTTTCAGGATCGTAGACGAAATTGGCCACGCCTCTCACGCCATCCGCGTCCGGCGCACTGCGTACGCGGGCCAGGATGTCGGCCTCGGGCACTGCCTCAAGCAAGCCGGTTCCAATCATCGGCTGTGCGGCACGCAGCGAGGCGATCTCCGGCGCCGGGCCATCGTAGGCGATGCTCGGCTTGCGGAGTTCGACGGTCGTGCCATCGGCCAGCTTGGCCGTACGCGTCTCGAAACCGGCAACACGCACACCGGTGCCCCAGTTTTGCGGGGTGCCGGTGGCCGAGACGGCATTCATCTGCACCGCGGTGCCATAGAGTGGATGCGGCATCTGCTGGCCATCGGCGCCGGTTACCGCAACGCGTACCGACATCGTGTCCAGCTTCTGGTTGACCGCGAATGGCGCCGGGCTGCGGCCATTGTTCACGTGGCAGCCGATGCATGCGGACTGGTTGAAGCGTTGGCCTTGCAAGCCTACGGCAGGCGCGTAGCGGTCGTTGCCGGCTTCATTGTGGTCGCCGGTAGTGAAATTGGTGTGGATCAGGCGCCGGCCTTCCACGAAGCGCTGCATATTCTGCATGCCCACATCGTTCTGCGGCTGCTGGAACATGAACAAGCCGTTATCCGAGTAGTTGTAGGACACCGAACCAAGGCCGCCCGACAAGGTCTCCGCCGGCAACGGCACGGAGTTCAGGCGCGGCTGCACGCCATACCACGGGCGCAGGCCAGCGCCGACCACATAAGTCCACTCGGCCGAGTAGTAGCGGATGCCGCCGTTATCGCCCTTGCCAAGCATGGACTCCGTGGTGGAGAACATGGAAGGCGACACTTCGATCACGTCGCCCACAACCAGCGGGCGCGCCGGGATGTTGGTCCCGTTCGGGAATCCGTTTGCGTCCAGCCCACTCATGCCGGGATACTGTTTGACCAGCAGGGTGCAGGCGCCATTCATACCGCCCGCTGCGGCAAGCTGGCCAGCCGCGGGGTAGGCCGAGGTCTTGCAGACCTTGATGTTGTTGTCGACCAGTTCCCCCGGTGCCATCCAGCCATAACCGGTCACACCCGGCCGATCGATGGCGCGGAAGAAGGCGATGCCGCCAGACAGGAAATCGACCGTCGTATACTGGTTGACCACCAGCGTGGGCTTGGTCACGCCGGGAACGCGGCTGTTGTCGACGATCTCCACGCCCCAAGTGCGGTTCTTGAAGTATTGCGGCACGAAGGTGAGGTAATTGCCCGGGCCTTTATCGACCGCTTGTCCACTTGCGGGATCAACTGTTTCATTCGGGCCGTAGCCGACTTCATTCCAGTCCTCGCCACGCTCGCGGCCATGGCGCGCAAATCCGCGCGCACCGAAACGGGTTACGAGGGTGCCGTCGGCCAGCGTGAACTGGAGTGTTTCCAGCGGGGCAGCCGCAGCCGGTAGCGGCACGACGCTTTCGCCGGCAGCCGGGAAGCGCAGCGCCGAAGTTGCGCCAGCCTGCAAAGTATTGTCGCTGCCTGGCGACTTGAACTCGACCTCGAACAACGAGTAGCCGTACTGCGTTGCCCGCGCAATTCCCTGCATGCGGATATACCGGGCATTGACCCCGAGGTTGAAGAATTCCTCCGTGCCGCCTTTCCCGTTCGTCACCAGCCGCAGTTGCGACCAATTGTTGCCATCGTCCGAGACGAGCAGGGAGTATTGCTTGGCATAGGCGTTCTCCCAGGTCAGCTTCATATAGCCGACCGCGGTCCGGACACCGAAATCGAACTGGATCCACGCACCGTCCTCTTTCGCACTTGCCCAGCGCGTGTTGGCTTGGCCGTCAATGGCAGCGGAAGCGGACAGGCCAGCGTTTTCCACCGCCGACGAAGTTGCGGTAGCCGGCTTGACTACAACACCCGGTGTTGCGGGATCGCCAGGCTGCGGATCCGGTTGCGGCGTGGGAGTAGGGGTAGGGGAGGCCGGCGTGCCGGAGAACGCCTGGATCTCAAAGATTGAATAGCCGTAGTTCGAGGACCGCTTGATGCCCTTCATGCGCAAGTAGCGTCCCTGGCCCGCGAGTCCGGACCAATCTTCTGTACCGCCCTGGCTGTTCGCGACGGACTTGATGGTGGTCCACGTGGCGTTGTCCTCCGATACCTGCAGCAGGTATTCGGTGGCATGGGCATTCTCCCAGTGGATCTTGACCCGGTTGACGGCAACAGATTTGCCGAAATCAAGCGTCAGGTACTGGTCGTCGGTAAAGCCGCTGCTCCAGCGCGTGCCATCGTTATGGTCGATGGCGGCCGCAGCCGACAGGTCGCCGCGCTCGAATGCCGAGGCGCTTGCGGCCACCGGAGTCAACGCAGTTTCCGTTGCCTGCGCCGTGCTTCCCGCCTTGAGCACGGTTCCTTGTCCGCTGCTGTCGCTTCCGTTACCGCCGCCGCATGCTGTCAGCAGCCCCGCCAGGGCGAGGGGCAAGCCGTGGGTAATTCTATGCCTGGTCACCATGAAATCTCCTTGAGTGGAATGCTTTCCAATTGCTGATAGGCAATATTGTCCATTTGAATATCGAAGTCAAGCGTGCGCTGTAACTTCTGCTAAACAAGTGTTTACATTCGACAAAAGGCATGGTTATAATGAGTGAGTACTCCGTTATTATTGAGGCGCAGATGGCACGACCGAAGAGCGAAGAGAAGAAGTTGCACCTGCTGGAAGCTGCCGCCCAGGCCGTAGCCGAGCGGGGTGTTGGCGCGCCTACGGCGCTGGTCGCCAAACTGGCCGGGGTCGCGGAAGGGACCTTGTTCCGCTATTTCGCCACCAAAGAAGTGCTCTTGAACGAGATGTACCTGTATATCTGCGAACAAAGCTGGGGGGCGACGCGCCATACCTTCAATCCGTCTTTGCCACTGGTCCAGCGAGCCAAGGCCATGTGGGATGCCCATATCGATTGGGCACTGGCGCACCCGGTATGGAACAGGGCTGCAACCCAACTGGCCGTGACCGAAATCCTCACCGATGCAACGCGCGCGGCGGAGATGGAGCTGTTTCCTGACGTTGGCATGATGGAGCTGGTGCATTCCAGCGAAGTGATGGCCGGACATTCCCCGCAATATGCGGACGCGCTATTTATTTCGATTGCCAATACGACGATCGATTTTGCGTTGCGTGAACCCGGGCGGGTCGAAGCCTTTAAAGCCAGCGGCTTCAAGGCCATCCGCCGCATGTTCTTCGATTGAAGAATTTTTAACCATTAAATGAGTGATTACTCGCGTGAATAAAAGATTCGTTTTCCTCGCATGCGCGGCGGCTCTGATCGCCGGATGCGAGTCCCAACCAGCGGCGCAGGGTGAGGCGGGGCCACCGCAAGTCGGCGTGCACACGGTGCAGGCGCGCCAGCTGCCGGTCAATATCGAATTGCCGGGGCGGACGGCAGCCTTCATGGTGGCTGAAGTGCGCCCGCAGGTCGGTGGCCTGGTGCAGAAGCGCCTGTTTCTGGAGGGCGCAGACGTCAATGCCGGCACCCAGTTGTACCAGATCGATTCGGCCATCTACCAGGCAAACTACAACTCGGCGAAAGCCACATTGAAACGTGCAGAGGCAAATCTCCTGGCCGCCGCGCCGAAAGCGCAGCGCTACAAGGACCTGCTGGAGATGGAAGGCGTGAGCCGCCAGGAGTACGACGATGCCGTGGCCGGCGAAGCCCAGGCGCGCGCGGAACGGGAGTCCGCCAAAGCGGCGTTGGATGCCGCGCGCATCAATCTGGACTTCACCAAGGTTCAAGCGCCGATCTCGGGTCGCATCAGCCGCTCCAGCGTTACGCCCGGTGCGTTGGTCACGGCAGGGCAGGAGGCCGCGCTGGCCACAGTGCAGCAGCTGGACCCGATTTATGTCGATGTCACCCAGTCCGGTGAGGAGATGCGGCGTTTGAAGAAGCTGGCCGAATCCGGGGCCTTGAAGCAGGCCGGCGGCCAAGCGCGCGTGATGCTGAAACTCTCCGATGGTACGACTTATGCGCATGAAGGCAAGCTGCAGTTCGCCGGTTCGAGTGTCGATCCGGGCACCGGCAATGTCATCCTGCGCGCTATCGTACCGAATCCAAAGCATGAGCTGATGCCTGGCATGTTCGTACGCGCGGCCATTGAAAGCGGCATAGACGAACATGCGATCGCCGTGCCGCAGCAGGGCGTGACGCGCAACCCCAAGGGCGAAGCGACAGCCCTGGTGTTGAACGACAAAGGGATCGTCGAACAGCGGGTATTGCAGACTTCCGGCACCCTGGGCGATCTGTGGCTGGTGAAATCCGGCCTGAAGGTGGGCGACCGCGTGATCGTGGAAGGGCACCAGAAGGTACAGCCAGGGGCGCCGGCGGTATTCGCGCAGCCCAAGCCGGCAGTCGCCCTGACGCCTTCGACTGCGCCGCAGTAAGGAGCGAAACATGGCAAGATTCTTTATCCAACGCCCCATTTTTTCTTGGGTGCTAGCGATCGTCGTCATGCTCGCGGGCGTGCTGGCGATTCAAACGTTGCCGATCTCCCAGTATCCGGATATCGCGCCGCCAACCATCCAGATCAGCGGGTCCTATCCGGGCGCCTCAGCCAAAACGGTGGAAGATTCCGTCACCCAGGTCATCGAACAGAAGATGAAGGGGATCGATGGCTTGCGCAATATGACGTCAAACTCCGATGCAACTGGCGGCATCAGCATTGCCTTGAATTTCAAGAGCGGCACCGATCCGGATATCGCGCAGGTCCAGGTGCAGAACAAGCTTGCGCTGGCAACACCGTTGCTGCCAACGGAAGTTACGCAACAAGGGCTGGTGGTCTCCAAGGCGACCAATAGTTTCCTGCTGGTGCTTGGCTTCGTGTCCGAAGACGGCAGCTTGAACAACGCCGACCTGGACGACTACATTGCTTCGAACGTGATTGAATCGCTGTCGCGCATCGAGGGCGTGGGCGAGGCACAGCACTTCGGAACGCAGTACGCGATGCGCATCTGGCTCGATCCAGCGAAACTGGAGGGTTACCGTCTTACGCCCGCCGACGTGATCGCATCCGTCAAGAGCCAGAATACCGAAGTGTCGGCTGGTGAGCTGGGCGGTGCGCCGGCAGTGCGCGGCCAGCAACTGAATGCTGCCGTGACGGCGCAAAGCCGCCTTCAGACGCCCGAGCAGTTCGGGAGCATCCTGCTCAAGACCCAGGCGAATGGCGCAACCGTCTACCTGCGCGACGTCGCCGCGATTGAACTGGGCGGCGAGAACTATATGAGTGCCGTGCGCTACAACGGCAAGCCTGCGGCAGGACTGGCAATCAAGCTGGCCACGGGCGCCAATGCCCTTGCCACTGCCGATGCGGTCAAGGCCAAGCTGGCGGAGATGGAACCGTTCTTCCCAAAAAGCGTCAAGTCGCAGGTCGCTTTTGACACCACACCATTCGTCAAGATTTCGATCCATGAAGTGGTGAAAACCCTGATCGAAGCGATCGTCCTGGTGTTCCTGGTGATGTATTTGTTCCTGCAGAACCTGCGTGCCACCCTGATTCCAACCATGGCGGTCCCGGTCGTCCTGTTGGGCACGTTCGGCGTACTGGCGATGATGGGCTATTCGATCAACACCTTGACCATGTTTGCACTGGTGCTGGCGATCGGCCTGCTGGTGGACGATGCGATCGTGGTAGTGGAAAACGTTGAGCGTGTCATGACCGAAGAAGGTCTTTCGCCGAAAGAGGCAACCCTGAAGTCGATGGGCCAGATTTCGGGAGCGCTGGTCGGGATCGGGATGGTGATCTCCGCCGTGTTTGTGCCGATGGCCTTCATGAGCGGGTCCACCGGCGTGATCTACCGCCAGTTTTCGGTGACGATCGTCTCGGCAATGGTGCTGTCGGTGCTGGTCGCGATGGTATTCACTCCGGCACTGTGCGCAACCATCCTGAAGCCAGGCTCGCATGTGTCGAACAAAGGCTTCTTTGGCTGGTTCAATCGCAAGTTTGATCGCAGCAATGAGAGATACCAGGGCATTGTCGGCAAACTGATTCACCGCACCGGTAAGACCATGGTGGTCTACGCCGCACTCCTAGGCGTCCTTGGCTTCGCGTTTGCGCGCGTCCCCACTGCCTTCCTGCCGGAAGAGGACCAAGGCATTCTGTTCACCGCAATCCAGCTGCCATCCGGCGCCACGCAGGAACGCACGGTAAAGACCATTGAAGAAGTCGAGAACTACTTCTTCACGAAAGAGAAGAACAATGTGGAATCCGTTCTTTCGGTTGCGGGCTTCTCCTTTGCCGGCAATGGACAGAATAACGGCATGGCCTTCGTCAAGCTGAAGGACTGGAAGGAACGCCCGGGCCTGGAAAACCACTCGGGCTATATCGGTTACCGCGCATTGGAAGCGATGATGAATTCACGCGATGCGATGGTGTACACCTTCTCGCCGCCGGCAGTAATGGAGCTCGGAAACGCCGGCGGCTTTGACCTGCAGCTGACCGACCGCGCCAACTTGGGCCACAAGGCGATGATGGAAGCTCGAGACCAGTTGTTGGCGATGGCAGCCAAGAATCCCAAGCTGGTTGGCGTACGTCCGAATGGCCAGGAAGACACGCCGCAGTACAAGATAACAGTCGACCACCAGAAGGCCGCTGCCCTCGGCCTCGATGTTTCGGAGATCAACCAGGTGCTGTCGGTCGGTTGGGGTTCCGCCTATGTCAACGACTTCATGGATCGCGGCCGGGTGAAGAAGGTGTTCATGCAGGGCAGGGCCGAATCGCGCATGCTGCCGGAGGATATGCAGAAATGGTCTGTGCGCAACCGCAATGGCGAGATGGTGCCGTTTTCCGCCTTCGCCGTTGGCGAGTGGGAAACCGCTTCGCCGCGCCTGGAGCGTTTCAATGGCAGTTCGTCGCTGAATATCCAGGGCATGGCGGCGGTGGGCGTCAGCTCGGGCGATGCCATGGTCGAAATGGAACAGATGATCGCCAAGCTGCCGAAAGGCATTGGCTACGAATGGGCCGGCATGTCGCTGGAGGAACGCGAAGCCGGTTCGCAGACCACCTTGCTGTACACCCTGTCGTTCCTGATCGTGTTCCTGTGCCTGGCCGCGCTTTATGAGAGCTGGTCGGTGCCGTTCTCCGTCATGCTGGTGATCCCGCTGGGCATCATCGGCGCGGTATTGGCGACGTGGGGCGTGGGCCTGGCCAACGACGTGTACTTCAAGGTTGGCTTGCTGACCGTGGTCGGCTTGTCGGCGAAGAACGCGATCCTGATCGTCGAATTTGCCAAGGAACTGCAGGAGTCGGGTAAAGAGCTGCGGGAGGCAACCCTGGTCGCCGTGAAGATGCGTTTGCGGCCGATCCTGATGACGTCGATCGCCTTCGGCCTTGGCGTGCTGCCCCTGGCGATGGCCAGCGGCGCCGGCTCCGGCGCGCAGCTTGCCATCGGCTTTGGCGTCCTGGGCGGCATGCTGACCGCGACCTTCCTCGGGATCTTCTTCGTGCCGGTGTTCTTTGTGTTGGTGCGCGGCTGGTTTGCGAAGAAGCCACAAGTGGAAGAGGGCGCCAAACAGGCCGCCATGATTGAGGAAATAGCGAAATGAACAAGTCCCTGTTTGCACTGGCCGTCGCGGCCGTGCTTTCCGGCTGCAGCCTGGCGCCGGTCCACCAACGTCCCGCAGCGCCGGTGGCGCAACAATGGCCTTCCGGCGAGGCGTACAAACCTGCCGGCCGTGATGCGGAAGTGCGCGCTGCCGCCGACATCGGATGGCGGGAGTTCATCTCCGACGAGAGCCTTGCGCAGGTGGTGCAACTGGCACTGGATCACAACCGCGACCTGCGCGTGTCGGTCCTGAACATCGACAAAGCGCGCGAGCAGCATGGCGTGGCAAGCGCCGAGCGCCTGCCGCATGTGAATGCAAGTGTTGGCCAGACGGCCCAAAGGGTGTCCGGCAAGCAGTCGCCGGCCGGATCGGCCACCGTCACGCGGCAGTACAGCGGGGGCCTTGGGATTCCAGCCTTCGAACTGGACTTCTTCGGCCGCGTGAAGAACATGTCCGAGTCCGCACTTCAACAATATCTGGCGACCGAAGAAGCGCGCCGTGCCCAGCATATCAGCCTGGTTGCGGAAGTGGCCAGCGCCTGGCTGACGCTCGCCGCGGACCAGGAGCACCTGCGGCTGGCCGAAGATACGCTGAAGAATCAGCAGATCACGTTCGAAATCGCCAAGCACCGCTTTGAATCGGGAGCAACGTCCGGCCTCGATATGTATGAGGCGCAGACCAGCGCGGAAGCCGCCCGCAACGACGCTGCGATCTATCGAGCGCAAGTGGCTGCCGGCGTCAACGCACTCGACCTCCTTGCGGGGACCAGGGTGCCGGCCACCTTGCTGCCGCAAGGTTCGCTGCAGCAGGTGACGAAGTTGGCCGATCTGCAGGCAGGTGTCCCGTCGACAGTACTGCAGCAGCGCCCGGATGTGTTGGAAGCGGAGCGGTCACTGAAAGCTGCCAATGCGGATATCGGTGTGGCCCGCGCGGCTTTCTTCCCGAGCATTTCGTTGACGGCGTTCGCAGGGAGCGCCAGCACCGAACTGTCGGGGCTTTTCAAGGCAGGCACCGGAACATGGAGCTTCTCGCCACAAGTGAACCTGCCGGTGTTCGCTGGCGGTGCAAACAAGGCCAACCTTGAAGTTGCGCGCAGCAACCATGCCATCGCGCTGGCTCAGTACGAGAAGGCGATCCAGTCCGCTTTCCGCGAGGTGGCCGATGCACTGGCTCAGCGAGGGACGCTCGACGAACGCGTGGAATCGCAGGCCTTGCTTGCGGACGCTGCGGAAAGGAGCCACCGCATTCACGAAGCGCGCTACCAGAAAGGTGTCGAATCCTACCTGAATGCGCTGGTGTCGCAGCGTGTCTTGTATAGCGCACGGCACGGGCTGATCAACGCGCGGTTGGCCAAGGTGAGCAACCAGGTGACCCTGTACAAGGTGCTTGGCGGTGGCTGGAAATAGGCGAAGATCAAGTATGATGGCGACCTGTGTGCCTGAAGCGGAACCCGTATGAAAGTAAATTTCGCCGTCACGGCGGCTTGTGTGCTTGGCCTTCTTTATTTTGGCCGGGAAGTGTTGCAACCCGTCGTAACGGCTCTGGTATTGAGCCTGGCGCTGGCCCCATTGATCCGCACGATGGGCGGCCTGGGGCTATCGCGCGTCAATTCGACCTTTGGCGCACTGGCGTTGGTGATCGTGGTGTTCGCCTGTACTTTCGCAATGCTGGGCGCCAATGTACTGGCGCTGACGTCCGACCTGCCGCAATACACCGCCGAGATTCGCGCCAAATCCAGATCATTGGAAGAACTGGCCCAGCACCCTTTGGCGCGCCTGGCGCCGCAATTGCTGGAAGAACCGCCATCGGCGACGACACTTGAAACGGGGCCTCGCCCAGTGCCGGTTGAAATCCGCGAGCACGCCAGCACCAGCGATTCCATTGCCAAGGCAATTGGCGTTGTATCGGGTCCGCTGGGCGAGGCTTTCCTCGTGCTGGTCCTGATGATCTTCATCTTGCTGGATCGCGAGAACCTGCGGGACCGCGTGCTGCGGCTGGTCGGCCAGCGCGAAGTCAGTCGCACCATCAAAGGCCTGGAAGACGCGGCCGAGGGTGTGTCGCGGTTCTTCTTCACCCAGTTGCTGTTGAACCTGACTTTTGGCGTGGTGGTCTCGATTGCGCTCTGGCTGATCGACATTCCCCATGCCGCGCTGTGGGGAGCACTGTGTGCCGCACTTCGATTTGTACCCTACATTGGCGCGCTGATCGCCGGCGCCGCGATTGCGCTGTTCGCCGCCGCGGTGGAACCTGGTTGGTCGCTCGCCGTCTATGCCATTGTGGTGTTCATCGTACTTGAGGTGTTCGTTGCCAACGTGATCGAGCCGCGCGTGTACGGTCATAGCGTTGGCATGTCTCCGCTGGCAGTGATTGTCTCGGCACTGTTCTGGGGAGCGATCTGGGGTCCCTTGGGGCTGCTGCTCTCGACACCGCTGACATTGTGCATCGTGGTCGGCGGCCGTTATATCAAGAGCCTGGAACCGATCAGCATCATGTTTGCCGAATCGCCAAATACCAATGAGGCGCAACGCTTCTATCACCGGGTACTGAGCGGCGATGCCAATGCCATTATCGAGGACGCACGCGCCTTCCTGCGGAAGTCGACCCTGGCGCGTTACTGTGACAAAGTGCTGTTGCCGGGCCTCGGAATGGCAGCGGCAAGCCTGCAGAGTGGCCAGGAAAGCCGCTTGCGCGCTACCGTCGCGATGGTTGCCGATTCGCTCGAAGCAGGCCAAGCGCCGAGCCGGGCTCGCCGGCGCAAGATATCCATGCTCGACGAAAACGTTGGCGCCCATTTGCGGCACCAGCGCGAGGAGCGCCTGGGACGTTGGCAAGGCTCGCTGGACGTGCCGGCGCGCTCGGTGATTATCTGCACCTCCATGCCCGGAGTGCGCGAGGAATTCGTGAGCGAGCTGCTGGTACTGGTTTTCCGCGATGCGAAGCTCGATGCCCGCAGTTTCGTGCTCGATCAGGCAGACCCGGCAGCCGATCCCGGTGCCGACAACCTGGTTTCCACCGTTTTTGTCACGTATCCGATCGAGAGCGCGCCGGCCGCCTGGATTGCGGCCGTCACGGAACTGCGCGCCGCCTTGCCGGACGTTCAACTGGTAACGATACGTCCGCGCGACGACGTGGGCAACGAGCACGCAACCGTTGCCTCGCACGTTGACCTGGTGCTGCAATCGTTTGAGGAGGCTCTGGCGTTCGTCACCCCAAGCAAAAATGCCTAGAAAGCGCGGCTGGTGCTTGCTTGCGAGGGCAGGGGAGTGCCGGCGAACAGTCTTTGCGGTGCGCCGAAAAAGAGCCGATAATAGCGGCCACGCTATTTTGAGCACTATTTTGGAACATTCCCATGGAAATTAAGGTCAACTTTCTCGATAAGCTTCGCCTGGAAGCTAAATTCGACGATTTCACGGTCATTGCAGACCAGCCAATCCGCTACAAAGGGGACGGCTCGGCGCCTGGACCGTTTGACTATTTCCTGGCGTCGTCCGCCTTGTGCGCCGCCTATTTTGTGAAGTTGTATTGCTCAACTCGCAATATTCCAACTGAAAATATCCGCCTGTCGCAGAACAATATTGTCGACCCTGAAAATCGCTACCAGCAGATTTTCAAGATCCAGGTGGAGCTGCCACCGGATATCTCGGCCAAAGACCGCGAAGGCATTTTGCGCTCCATCGACCGTTGTACCGTGAAAAAAGTGGTGCAGGCCGGCCCGGAATTCATCATCGAGGAAGTCGCAAACCTCGACGCCGATGCCCAAGCCTTGCTGACCCTCGACCCGGCGTCCGGCACGAACACCTACATTCCGGGCAAGGACCTGCCGCTGGAGCAGACCATCGCCAATATGTCCGCTCTCCTGGCGGAACTGGGGATCAAGATCGAAATCGCATCCTGGCGCAATATCGTTCCGAATGTGTGGTCGCTGCATATCCGTGACGCGCACTCGCCAATGTGCTTCACCAACGGCAAAGGCTCGACCAAGGAAAGCGCGCTGGCCTCGGCACTGGGCGAGTACATCGAACGAATCAGCAACAACCACTTCTATGCCGGTGAATTCTGGGGTGAAGACATCGCCAACGCCGACTTTGTGCACTACCCGGACGAGCGCTGGTTCAAGCCCGGCCGAAAAGATGCACTGCCGGTCGAGATCCTGGACGAATACAGCCGGGAAGTCTACAACCCGGATGGCGAGCTGCGCGGCTCGCACCTGTACGACACCAACTCCGGCAACACGCAACGCGGCATTTGCTCCTTGCCGTTCGTGAGGCAGTCCGATGGCGAAGTAGTCTACTTCCCAACCAACCTGGTGGAGAACCTTTTCGTCAGTAACGGCATGAGCGCCGGTAACACGCTGGTCGAGGCGCAAGTGCAATGCCTGTCGGAGATCTTCGAAAGGGCGGTCAAGCGCGAGATCCTGGAAGGCGAACTCGCATTGCCGGACGTCCCGCAAGAAGTGCTGGCGAAGTATCCCGGCATCCTGGCCGGCATCAAAGGCCTGGAAGAACAAGGCTTCCCGGTATTGGTCAAGGATGCGTCGCTCGGCGGAACCTACCCGGTCATGTGCGTGACGCTGATGAATCCGCGCACCGGCGGCGTGTTCGCCTCGTTTGGCGCGCATCCAAGCTTTGAGGTCGCGCTCGAGCGCAGCCTTACCGAACTGCTCCAGGGGCGCAGCTTTGAAGGCCTGAACGATCTGCCGCGCCCGACGTTCGTCAGTAACGCCGTGACCGAGCCAAATAACTTTGTCGAACATTTCATCGATTCCAGCGGCATCGTGTCCTGGCGCTTCTTCAGCGCCAAATCGGACTTCGATTTCGTCGAATGGGATTTCTCCGGCCAGGGCGAAAACTCCAATGCCGAAGAAGCCGCAACCTTGTTCGGCATCCTCAAAGACCTGGGCAAGGAATCCTATATGGCGGTCTACGACCAGTTGGGCGCCACTGCATGCCGCATCCTGGTGCCCGGCTATTCGGAAATCTACCCGGTGGAAGACCTGATCTGGGATAACACCAACAAGGCCCTCCAGTTCCGCAGCGACATCCTGAACCTGCATCGCCTGGATGATGAAAGCCTTGAAGCGCTGCTTGATCGCCTGGAAAACAGCGAGCTCGATGAATACGGCGACATCGCCACCTTGATCGGCATCGAATTCGACGAGAACACCGTTTGGGGACAGCTTACCGTTCTCGAATTGCGGCTGCTGATCAACCTGGCCCTGAACGAATACGAAGCGGCGCAAGAGCTGGTGGAAGCCTTCCTGCAGTACAACGACAACACGCTGGATCGCGGATTGTTCTACCAGGCCCTGAGCGCGGTATTGGAGGTGCTGCTGGACGAAGAGATGGAACTGGACGATTACGTCGTCAACTTCCGCCGCATGTTCGGCGACGAGAAGATGGACGCTGTGATTGGCTCGGTCAACGGCAGCGTGCGATTCCACGGCCTGACCCCAACCAGCATGAAGCTGGAGGGGCTCGACAGGCACCAGCGCAAGATCGACAGCTACCGGAAGCTGCACGCGGCTCGCGCCAAGGCCGCGGCCAAGTCCAGTTAAGCCCGGGCCGGAAGACAACCAAGGCTGCCAAGCGTGCGGGCGAGGGCGGTTTCCAGCGGCGTATGCGGTTCGGTGCCCAGCACCTGCCGCAGCTGCTGGTTCTCCATCCGGACGGCATGCTGCCACAAATAGCGCATCTCCATCATTTCGCGTAAAGTCTCGTTGAACGGCGCCGCGAGGCGAATCATCCACCAGGGGAATGCCTTCAGCTTTGGCGCCTTTGCACCATGCGATGCGACCACGCGCTGGATCGCACGGCCAAACTCGGTGCCGTCACGGTCCCAGTAACCAGCCATGTGATAGCTTGCGAAGCCGGGCAGTTTGTCGCGCATATCGAGCAACGCAAGCATCGTGGCCGCGACATCGGGCAAGTAGGCATATTGGTGGCCGACACCTGGTGCGCCGGGCAATTTGACTTCGGCCGGCACTGCGCCAGGCTGGATCATGCCTTGGGAAAGCCAGTTGTTGCGGGCGCCCGGCCCAAAGAAGTCGCCTGCACGGACGATGATGACGCGAACCTTTCCTTGCACGCTGGCTTCTTGCAGGCGCCTTTCCATCTCCACCCGAATTTTGCCTTTGCGCGTAAGAGGGCGCTGCAACGAATCTTCATGCAGCACAGGGAAAGCATCGGGACCGTAGTTATAGACAGTTCCCGGCAGGACGATGGTTGCCCCCTGCGCAGCCGCCGCAGCGATGGAGTTGTCGATCATTGGCAAAACCTGCTTGCCCCAGCCGCGATAGCCCGGCGGATTGACGGCATGGACGATCACTGAACAACCCTCCGACGCCCTGGCGACATCCAGGGCGTTCATCGCATCGCCATCGACCCATTCGACACCGTCAGCCGTGCGGTTTGCCACGCCAAGTCCGCGTTTCAGCGCGCGGACGGTCCAGCCTTGTGCCACGAGCTGGCGCAGCATTTCGCCACCGATTCCGCCGCTCGCGCCCAGGACCAATGCAGTTTTTGCTTTCATGATTTGCTCCGTAAAGTTGACTATGGAGCAAATTATGGCCAAACTCTGGCTAAACGAAAATCCCCCAAAACCTTGCATCAGCTATACAACTTTGTATGACAAACTCGATTCCTTGGGACTTGTACCGAACCTTCCTGCACGTTTTGAACGCCCAGTCGCTATCCGGCGCCGCACGATCCCTGGGCCTGACGCAGCCGACAGCCGGCCGCCACATTTCCGAATTGGAATCCGGCCTGGGCTTGGTGCTGTTCACGCGCTCCCAAACCGGATTGCAGCCAACTGACGCCGCGCTGCAATTGCGGGCGCAACTCGAAGAAATGCAGCACGCCGCAGCCGCGATAGAACGCAGCGCCCATGGCCACAACGCGGTTCGCGGAGCGGTCCGGATTTCAGCGAGCGACGTCGTTGGAGTGGAAATCCTGCCATCGATCCTGGCGCCGCTGCGCTCCAGATATCCCGAACTGGCCATCGAACTCGTTCTCAGCGACGCCGTCCAGGACTTGCTCGGCCGCGAGGTCGACATTGCCGTGCGCATGACGCAGCCGCAGCAGGATCTGTTGCTCGCCCAGCGCGTCGGAGACGTCACTCTGGGGTTCTATGCGCATAAGGAGTACCTGGCGGCGCAAGGTGAGCCGAAATCGCTGACGGATCTGACACGCCACAGCCTGATCGGATTTGATATGGAGACGCCATTCCTGAGGGCGGCCGGCGCCAGCTTGGGCGGATGGAAGCGTGAAGGGTTCGCATACCGATGCGACAGTAACCTGGCCCAGATGGCGCTGGTGCGCGCCGGCGCAGGAATTGGCGTGTACCAGTCCGGCCTGGCGGATCGAGAGAAGAACCTGGTTCGCGTCCTTAAAAAAGAAATGAACATGGGGATGACGACCTGGGTAACCATGCATTCAGACCTGCGGCACAGTGCGCGCTGCAAGACGGTATTTGACGCATTGGTGAGCGGCTTGAAGGATATCTGGTCTAAAAACGGCACATCTGATTAAACGCACACTCAACCGACGCTTTCCAGCAAGCCGCGCTGCCACAGCCAGGTGGCGATGCGCTGGGCCTTGTGGCTGGGCATGCCGGCGGCCAGCTGGCGCAGTAGCTGGGCCAGTGGCAGCGGTTGCGCCAGCCTGGTCAAGTGCGGGAACAATGCCTCGTTTTCCAGGAAGGCCAACGGCCGCTCCAGATGGGGGTGGTCGAGCGCCGTGTGCAGGCACACCCGGTCGTCAACCACGCACGGCAACTGGACAATCGCGGCGCCGCCATGCAAGCGCAATGGCAGGGCAGGGTTGAAGGCGGCCAAAGGTTTGAGTTCCGGCGGCTGGTAGCCTGCCAGTCGGACACGCTCTATGGACAGCGCGGCAAGCAGTTCCTGGGGCAGCTTGCCATCGGCGCTGGCTTCGTAGTGCGCTCGAGCCTGCCAGAAGGGCTCGCCGGCGCACCAGGCCTGGCCATAATACGCTTCGGTCCAGTGCGCGTGGCGCGCGCAAGCCTCCACCAGCCGGCCCTCGAAAAAGCGCCGAGCCAGCGCGTGGCTGCCGGTGCCGTCGTCGCCCAGCATGGTGTGCAAGGCCACCGCTGCCTGCAGCGAAAAACGCATGGCCTTCTCCACGCCGGACGAAGAAACCGGATCGAGCGCAAAGGCCGCGTCGCCCAGCTTCAGGCGGCCGTCCTGCCAGCAGTCTGCGGCCAGGTAAGGCGTGGCCGAGCACATTTGCACCTGCCCCAGCAAGGGCAGTCCGGCCGCGGCGGGCAGCAGCCGGCTGGCAGCGCAGGCGGCGCGCAGGCGGGCCTCGGGACTGGCCGCCCCTGCCTGGCGGGCCGCCTTCGGATCGCAGAGCAGCATCAGCCGATAGCGCCGGCCAGGCAGGCAGCCAGCCCACAGCCAACCGTGCTCCAGCGCTTCGACCAGGGTGGTGCCGTCCAGCTCCGTCAGGGCCGACTGGTCAACCTCGCCCCACAAGGCCGCCAGGCGGGGAGCACAGTCGACGCGAGACGCCGCGCTGCGCCCGCATGCGTCGAGGATGAAGCGGGCTCGCACCTGGCGGCTGCGGGATTCCCCGCACAGCAAGCTGACGTGCCAGTCGCCCGCCGCGCCGTTCAGGTGCAGCAGGCGGGCCGGCTGTTCCACTTCGATACCGCGGCGCTGCGCCAACGCCAGCAGGGCCGCGTCGAAGCGGCCCCGGTCGACGATGGCCGAACCGGCTTGCTGCAGCAGGTCCGGTTCACGGCTGCGCCACAGCACCCGGCTGCCGGCGTGGGCGACGTGCGGTACCGCCGCCAGTGCGTCGTTGGCATCCAGCAGTTCGATGATATTGCGCACGCCAGCCGTGAGGACCTCACCGACCTGGGCGCGCGGCCAGATGGCGCTGCGCTCGACCAGCAGTACGCGGTGGCCCAGCTGCTGCAGGCGTAGCGCAGCGCTGACGCCGGCCGGGCCGGCACCGACCACCAACGCGTCGAACGTACAATCTCCGTCGCGCATCGGACTTAGTCCGGCTGGCCGGCCGGCGCCGCAAACCAGTCCGGCACCAGGTGGCTCAAGCGTTGGTGCGCGCCTATCGTGTAGTGCAGCCAGCCACGAATGTAGTCGCAGGCGCTGCGCCCACGTGCCAGCACCTCGTGGTGGCAGCCGCCACCGCACAAGTAGCGTGCCCAGCAGTTCGAGCAGGGCTGCTGCTGGTGCACATGGCGTTCGCGCAGCCAGATCGCCTGGCGGGCGCGGTCAACCCCGTCTTTCAGCGAGCCCATGGCACCTTGCTCGTCGCCGACGAAGCGGTGGCAGGCCGACAACTCGCCGTCGGCCGAGACGCCAAAGTAGCCCGCGCCGGCGCCGCAGGGGTAGGGCCGGTGCGTGCCGCGCTGCAGTTCGCGCAGCGCGTTCTGCATGTTCATGAAGGGATAACGGCGGCCCTGCAGCACGTTCTGTTCGAAAGCCAGGCCGCAGGCGATCATCGCCTCCAGCATCTCGGCCAGCTCGGCTTCGCCCATTTCGGCACGGCCGTTGGCGGCGCGCAGCAACGGTGAAAAGCCGACGCTGTGGAAGCCCATGCCGATGAACATATCGAGCGTGCCAAGCAGGTTCAGGTTGAATGGCGTAACCGTGACGCGCGCCGACACTTGCATCCGGCGCTGCGTTGCCAGCAGTGGTGCAATGCGTTCAAGGATGCGGTCGAAGGACCCCTTGCCGCCCTTGAAGGGGCGCAGCCGGTTGTGCTGTTCGGCCGCACCGTCCAAACTGACCGTAACGGCGAAGCCGTGCTGTTCGAAGAAGTCGGCGTCGTCGGGTCGCAGCAAGGTGCCGTTGGTGGTGATCGAAAACCGGCAATCGACCTGGCGCAGCGCCGCCTGCCGGCTGGCGTAGTCGGTCACGCTGCGCAGCACCGCGCGGTTCGACAGCGGTTCGCCGCCCATGAAGGCCAAGTTGACTTTGGCGCCAGGCGCCGCCTGCGACAGCAGCAGGTCCACCGCCTGGAGCGCCTGGTGCTCCTCCATGCTCTTGGCCTTGTCGCCGAACTCGCCCTGCTGGGCATAGCAATAAGTACAACCGAGGTTGCACTTTTGCGCGATCGCCAGCGACAGCGCGTGCAACGGCGGCGCGGCCAGCGGGGTGTCGTCGATCAGCGCCTCGGCACGCAGGCCGCAGCTGTCGACCAGGCCTTGCAGCAAGGCCGGATCGTCACTGCCCAGCGCCGCGCGGAACTGCTCGGTCAGCGCGGGCGGCAGGTGGTACAGGCGCGTGCCGTTGACCATCAACAGCTGCGCACCCTGGGCGTCGTCGACCAGGTGGGCGTGGCGCTGGCGCGGCCGCGAGGCCGCTGCGATGCGGCGGCTCAGGGCTCGTGCCAGGGCGGCTGGCGGCGCGTCGGCCATGGCATCAGGATTCATCGGCATCCTTGCCACGGATGATGAACTGCAAGTCCTCCTGCCAGGATTTGAACAGGTCGTCGTAGGAGTACAACCGGGTGTCGGTGCGGTTGTCCGGAATGTAGGTGCCGGTACGCTTCTTGGCGAACCACATGTCGCCGCGCGACAAGCCGTTGACGCCCGGTTCGACGTTGACATAGTCGGGGCGCGAAGCGGCCCAGTAGTAGCAGGCGCACTCCCGGTAGTCGTTCTGCCACGGCGCGCACAGGCCTTGGGTCAGTTCGCCCGGCTGCAGCAGCGCAGGATTGAAGGCCGCCGTGTCGGGTTCGAAGAAGGTGCGCAGGCGTAGTTCGACGGTGATGACGGGCGTGTCCGGGCCGGCCAGCACCTCAGTGCTGGCATCGGCCTGGGCGGTGAACTCGCAGCTGACCAGCTGACCTTGCAGGTGCAGGATGCGGGCAATCGAATTCGACCATTCCATGAAGGAGACCGCATTCGGATTGGCCACCGAGGCCAGCGTGCCCGAGCTGCCATCCGGGAACACCGGCCCGGTGGTGTTGACCATGGTGCCGACTTCCAGGCCGGCGAAACGCAGCAGGCGGCGCGTGACCAGGTGCTGATAGGCGGGCTCGGCGTCGATCACGTAGTTGTTGTTTTCGACCAGCACAATGCCTTCGAAGGCGCGCCGCCACAGGTTGCGGAAGTCGAATTCCAGGCCAGGGAAGCAATTGGAAATCGCGCTGCGCGGCAGTATCGAGGCCGGGTTGCCGGCACCACGGTGGTGGATTTGCGCGGTCAGGTTGTTGGCGCTCAGGCTGGGCTGTTTGGCGGCCATCAGAGGTCTCCTGCAGGGTTGTTGGGTTGGCTGAACATGGCGTTGCGGGCGGCTTTCACCACCATGTCGATGTGGCGCCGCGTCAACGTCAGGCCGCGGCCGTCGGCGCCGCGCATCAACGCCGGCATCTTGCGCAGCGCGGTCGCGGACAGGTCGCCGATTTCCTCGGGCAGGCGCAGTGTCTGGGCGAACCACGGCGCGCCGCCGGCCGAGAGGGCGCTGAATACGCGTTCGTGCAGGGCGCGCAGCGCCAGGTTGTCGACCAGTGAAGCGGCGGCGATCGGCTCGTAATAGCGCTCGAAGTCGTTGCTGTTCTGCCGCACCATGGTGCTGGCCACATTGAGGCGCCCGTTCACCGGGTTGCCGTTCATGACCGCCGTGTTCATCAGCCGCACCGTCTCCAGCGCGCGCAGCACCAGTTCCGTGGCTTGTTCCAGCGACACTTCCTCCTCCTGCACGGTGGGGCCGTGTAGCAGCTGCTCCATTTCGTCCGAGACGACACGAATCGGCAGCGTATCCGGCGCGTAAGCCGGCGGACCGGCGCCGATAGTAGCTTGGGCCACCAGCGTGCTGTTGTCTGCCAGCGTCAGCACCACCCGCACCAGGCCATCGCATTCGTCGTCCAGGTAGCCCCAGCTGACCTGCTGACCCTGGGCGTTGGCGTAACCGGCGTAGATGCCGGCCGGGTTGGTCAGCGTCGGACCGCTGCTTTCGGTGTAGTTGAGCCAGTCGCCGCGCGCCGCGTCGTACAGCACCAGGTCTTCGTTGTCGATGATCGGGTCGGGCACCAGCAGCGGCACGCCATCGGCCTGCGGTTCCAGGCGCTGCATGCGGCTGCCGTAAACCTTTCCGGCGGCCGGGGTGTAGCGCAGGCGGATTTCCGGAAAGTCGTCGCTGGGCGCGATGAACTGCACGTGGCCGAGCGGTAGCGTTTTGCCTGCCTTGAAGTTCTCACACCAGCCTTCCAGCGCGTGGCGGGCGTGGTCCCGCAGGCCGAAGACGGTGGCGTGGATCTGGTCGTTGCGGTTGTTGGTACGGCGGTAGATCTTGATGTTGCCCAGCTCGACATCCCAATGCAGATTGGCCAGCGTCAGCCCATGCTCAGCCAGCAGGGTAGTGGTCAACGGTTGTAGCTGCTCGGGGTCCTCGCTGGTGCGCGCGTAGACTTCCAGGAAAGGCGCAACCGGCCGCACCAGCTTGTCGTCGTCCTTAAAGCGGATATTGTCGGGCACGTAGGCACGCACAATGCGGCCGCCCAGCGGATCGATCTCGAAGCTCTCGCGCGGCACGATGCGGCGGTAGTTCATCGGGCTGTCCGGATCGGTCTCCAGGTCGAACGCTTCGAGCGGCTCGGCGGCGCCGCCCAGGCGGGCTACGGCCAGCGGAGGCAGGATTCTCAATTCCAGTATCGGCATCATTGGTCTCCTAAAGCAAGGCGGCGTCGATGCTGCCCGACAGGATGCGCAAGATCAGCTCGCGCATGTTGCGGTCGGCTTCGCGCAGCGACGCCAGATAGTGATGGCGGGACTCGGGCGCCAGCAGCTGCAGCGCTTCAACCACGCTGGCCGAAGCAGTCAGCAGGTCGAGGTGGCCGCGCCATTTGTTGGCCTCGCCGAACGGGCTGTTGAGGGTGTAAGGCATCTGGAACGGGGGGCCGGCGAAACCGGCGGATGGGTTGTCGGCCGAGACGGGCAGCTGCATCAGGATTTCGGAAACGGCGCGCAGGTTGTACATCTCGCCGAAGGTAGCGTTGACGATCGCACCACGCGGCGTAATGGCGCCGGCCGCATTCAAGCCGCCGTACAGCGTGAAGCTGTGAATCAGATAGTTCAACAGCATGCGGTAACGGATGTTGTGCAGCGTTGCCCATAGCGCCGATTCGGGATGCGTGATGCGGGTGGTGGTGGCACTTTCATCGCCGCCTTCGTCATCGGGATTGAGCGAGACATAGGGGTTGAGCGCGACCTGGCGCGCCGGCGCCCAGGCGGCGCGTCCGGCTGGGCTGTTGGCGCGCAGGCCAGACTTGCTTTCGGGTTGCAGGGCCTGCCATTGCGGCGCGGCGAAATCAGCCGGCCGGGCCGCGTTCCAGTGCGCCGCCGTCAGCGGCGTGTGCTCGATCAGTTCGCGCATCTCGACATAGATGCGCAGGAAGCGCACGAAGTGCGAAGCAGTGGTGCCGCTGGTGGCCTCGCCCTGTTGGGCGATGGCGTGCAGGGCGGCGACCATGTCGTCGCGACAGGTTTGCGGTACTACCAGCACGTCCGGCGTCTGCGTCGGCTGGCCGCTGGGACGGCCGCGATGGCCGCCCTGGTAGCCGCGGCCCCATTCGGCAAAGTCGGCTTGCGCCGGCAAGGTCGAGGCGTCGAAAGCGGCATCGGGCAGGTATTCGGGATCTGCCACCAGCGGAATCAGGGTGTTGAACAACGCCGCGACCTGGTGCGGATTGTCGGTCTGGGCTTGCACGCGCAGGCGGATCTCGTCGCCCAGCGCGCCGCCGTCCCAGTCGACCGGGGATTCGGCGTACACATACTTGGCCAGCGAATCCAGCGTCAGCGGTTCGAGCATGAACGGGAAGGGGTAGAAAGGGGAGTCCCAGGGCTCGTCCTCGCGTTCCATGTGCAGCGGAGAGCCGATCAGGCGCAGCGAATTTTGCACCGAGATCAAGTGGCCCATCTCTTCCTTGGCTATGCCCAGTATCACCTCCTGCCAAGTGCGCACGCTGTCGCGGAACGCCTCAGGCACCTGGGGCCCGCCCAGCGAATACGCGGCGTACAGGTATTGCACCATCAGGCAGTGTTCGATTTCCGCGTCGATCGACAACAGATAGGTGATGTAGTCGCGCGGCGAAAATTCCAGGTTCAGTGCCGGCGTGCTGGCGGCCTTGGCGCTCGCCGCCGGCGCCACCGTACCGCGCAACAGATGTGGCGTGGTCGATGGCAAGCCTTGTTCGGTTCCGGTGCGTGGCAAGACGGGAGAGGGCGCGCCGAGGTGTCGGCGGATCTGTGCAGCTCGCATTTCTGGTCCTTCTCATGTCGGACATCCCGCAGGGATGCATTGCGATAGGCGTCGTGACAAGCGAAGCGCGCTTCGGCTGGAGGCGACGGCGTCAAATGACAATAGCGTGATCAGGCAAACGAGAAAGCTGGTGCGCCGCATCGCGGGCCGGTCTGAAAAGCTTGCGTCAGGCTGGCTTTTAGGAAGTGGCATGCCGGCGCCGCTGGGGCGGGCCAACAGTGCTGCGAGTATCGCAACGACTTATAAAATATTCAATGCTTAAAAGTCGCCATGGTGGCGGAAAAACCACCGCAACGCTTGCATCATGAGCCGCTGCGGTGGGCGAACTGGCGCGGCCATTGGGTTTTCAAACTGCGGGAAGGTGTCAAGAGGGGGGCACGCAATTGCATGGTAAGGAACTTGAAGGAAAAGACCGGCCGCACCTTCAGGCGTGACCGGTCTTGTGGTTCGTGGAGGAGCGCGCGGCGGCGTGGATGATATGTCTCACCCTGAATTTGTTGCGCGGCACTCCAGTTGACGCCATCGGGGGACGTGCTGGACCACAGTTGGGAACTGCTGGCGTCCGAGTACACCATGCACAGAGTTTCCCCAAGTGCAGCCAGCGCCGGAATCGAGGTGTTCTGTCCCTGTATCGGCAGCGCGCCGCTCCAGTTGACGCCGTCAGGTGATTGTGTCCAGTACAGCTGAGAACTGGTATTACTGGTGTAGACCATGTACAGCTTGTCGCCCATTAGTGCCGGCGCCGGCACCGAGGAATACTGGCCATTGATCTGGGCGGCTTGCGACGAACTCATGCAGTCAGGCGATAACGTGGTCCATAGCTGCGAACCATTCGAGTCGCTGTAGACCATGCAAAAGCCGCCTTGCGGTGCGGCCGCCAAGGCTGGAATGGAGGTGAATTGGCCATTAGACGGCTGGTGGCGTCATCGACAATGACCAGGACCGTGAATGCAGGGGCTCGTTTTTCGAACCAGGCATGATTGCTCCTGTCGATCTGGATCAATTCACCGTAGCTGGCGCGTCGATTGCGTGGCTGGTAGACCCGCAAGGGCAACTGACGACGAGGAACCCATAGACCATCGTCAATCATCAGTTGCCGTACCGTTTCCTTGGACAGCAGAACGCCATGTTGCTCGCGCAGCTTCTCGCAGGCGAATCGGTCCGAAATCGGGATAGTGGTCACGCAGCAGGCGTACAGCGCGATTCACCAGTTCTTTGGGGAGTTGGTGGTTGCTCGAACGCCCACGATGGCGGGAAACTAGGCCAGCAGGGCCTTCGGCACAGTATCGTTGGACCAGCCGCCGAACTTGCAGTGCGGTGAGCTCCAGACGCTGCGCAGCCAGACCCGGCCGGAGATGGCCATCCACCACGGCTTGAATCGTCTTCAGCCGATCCGCTTCGCGCATGCTCATCATAATTGTCCCGGACTTGGCCATGGCGGGCTCCTTGAAGTGGAACATCCAGCTTGCGCCGAGGCCATCTGAAATGCGACATTTCTATATTGCTAGAACCGGACATTACTACTTTGCTATGACATGCATACTTCGCATAATCTATATTATGTCAAGTAAAGAGTGGACGTTATCGCCGCTTACGCCGGGCCGTCGTTAGTTTGCAAAAAATTGTTCTCGAATTATGCATAATTTTGTACCTGCCCCCATGCGCGCGCCTACCACGTCACGTTTCCTTGCCAGGAGCGCAAAATTTCGCAGCTGCGCTCAAAGGACTTCTACTGGCCATTTGTGGAAGCTGTACAAGTACTCGCCGCCGCCTTCTCGGTCAGTAAGTTTTGCTCTAATACGAAATCTTGTACCCACTGGGTATTCCCGCGAGAGTTCCTTGGAGCACTCCACGTGTAGTTCCGTTGGCAGTCCCTGTCCATCAATTGGTCGGATATGTATTTCTCCGCGAAGCCCAGCTGTTGAAGTTGGCTTGAAGCTCTCCACAATTACAGAACGGTACGGTTCATCCTTCTTCGCCATGTTGTCCTCTAATAGTTCGAATTTGCCAGCATTATTTGAATCCGACTTTTTTCAAGGCGTCCTTAACTTTCTTTTCTAGAAGCGCCTTTGCCTGCCGCGTCGCTTCCTTCGTAAGTTCGCCGTGTTTGCCGCTAGCGCCGCACTTTGCGCATTTCACGATATCGGTAGGTTTGGGGTTCGTTGGCATCTCGAACTTCGTGCTGCGGAGCGTGTCAATGAATTTGAAACACCTTGTTGAATCGGCGAGAGTCTAAGACTCTGATTTTCAGGCAGCTTTTTTCTCCATGGTTGGTGGGTT